>NZ_JBVIPU010000012.1:0-275327 GCF_055577645.1 Streptomyces sp. NPDC033180
GAACGGTGGCTCGCAGAGACAGCCGACCGGCCGAGGCGTCGCCCCTCCCCGCACCAACTGCGCACCGGCTCACGTGACGGCCGCCCCCGACGAACCAGTCCGCACCCGCTTGACGACACCCTCATCCATCCCCGAGCCGACCGCGCACCCCGCCACCGCCGGGTGCCCTGCGACGAACCAGTCCGCACCCGGCAGGAAAGCCGGGCGGCCCCACGGGAGTCTCCGAGAGTCTCGCCCCTGGGCCGTCCGGTCGTCTTCCCTCGCGCGGTGGAGGGACGGGTGTCAAGGGTGGAGCGCAGCGGAATCGGCGCAGCCGACGCGTAGCGCAGCGGAGCGCCCTTGACTCCCGGCCCGCAACCGCCAACCTCGCGACAACCGGATGGCCCCGGCACACAGCAACGCCCCCGGTACAGCAGAGCCGTCCCCAAGTGTGACCTTCGCCTCCCCGAGGCGGGACTGGGCAGCATAGTTACCGGCAAGTAGCATGGAGCTCGGAAGCGCGCCGGCAGGCGCACCCGCACCCTGGAGGAGAGCCATCGTGCCTCGTACCGTCAGGGACGTCGTCTTCGTTGATGGCGTCCGCACCCCGTTCGGCAAGGCGGGCCCGAAGGGCATCTACCACGAGACCCGTGCGGATGACCTCATCGTGAAGGCCATCCGGGAGCTCCTTCGCCGCAACCCGGCCCTCGACCCCGCCAAGATCGACGAGGTCGCCATCGCCGCGACCACGCAGATCGGCGACCAGGGTCTGACGCTGGGCCGCACCGCCGGGATCCTGGCGGGCCTGCCCCAGTCCGTGCCGGGCTACTCCATCGACCGCATGTGTGCGGGCGCCCTGACCGCCGTGACGGCGACCGCGGGCTCCATCGCGTTCGGCGCGTACGACGCCGTCATCGCCGGTGGCGTCGAGCACATGGGCCGCCACCCCATGGGCGAGGGCGTCGACCCGAACCCGCGGTTCGTGAGCGAGAAGCTCGTCGACGAGTCCGCCCTCTTCATGGGCATGACCGCCGAGAACCTGCATGACCGGTATCCCACGATCACCAAGCAGCGTGCCGATGCGTACGCCGTGCGCTCGCAGGAGAAGGCCGCCAAGGCGTACGCCAACGGCAAGATCCAGCAGGACCTCGTGCCCGTCTCCGTACGGCGGACCAATGAGGAAGCCGGTGAGACCGGTTGGGGTCTTGCCACCGCCGATGAGCCGATGCGGCCGGGGACCACGCTCGAGAGCCTCGCCGGTCTCAAGACGCCGTTCCGTACGCACGGCCGCGTCACCGCCGGCAACGCCGCGGGCCTCAACGACGGCGCCACGGCGTCGATCATCGCCTCCGAGGACTTCGCCCGCGAGCACGACCTGCCGGTCAAGATGCGGCTTGTCTCGTACGCCTTCACCGGTGTCGAGCCCGAGGTCATGGGGTACGGACCGATCCCCGCCACGGAGAAGGCCCTCGCCCAGGCCGGGCTCTCCATCTCCGACATCGGTCTCTTCGAGATCAATGAGGCCTTCGCCGTGCAGGTGCTCGCCTTCCTGGAGCACTACGGCATCGCCGACGACGACACGCGCGTGAACCAGTACGGCGGCGCCATCGCGTACGGCCACCCCCTCGCCTCCTCCGGCGTGCGTCTGATGACGCAGCTGGCGCGGCAGTTCGAGGAGCAGCCGGACGTCCGTTACGGCCTGACGACGATGTGCGTCGGCTTCGGCATGGGCGCCACCGTCATCTGGGAGAACCCGAACCACAAGGACGCCGGAGGCGACAAGTGAGCAGCTCCACCACCGAGCTTCTGAAGGGTGCGGCCGAGCTGTTCCCCGACGAGGTCGTCACGCAGGCGCACGTACGCCACCTCGACCTGCCCGCGGGCGCCGGGCGCTTCGCGCTCATCACGCTCGACAACGGCTTCGACCACACCAAGCCGACCACCTTCGGTCCCGGCTCGCTCGCGAACCTGAACGCCGCGATCGACCAGGTCGAGAAGGAGGCGGCCGAGGGCACGATCGTCGGTGTCGGTGTCACCGGCAAGCCGTTCATCTTCGCCGTCGGCGCCGACCTCAAGGGCGTCGAGATCCTCAAGCGGCACGAGGACGCGCTCGCCATCGGCAAGGGTGGGCACGAGGTCTTCAAGCGGCTCTCCGGGCTCGCCGTTCCCTCCTTCGCGTACTACAACGGTGCCGCGATGGGCGGCGGTGTCGAGGTCGGTCTGCACTGCTCGTACCGCACCGTCTCCAAGGCGCTGCCCGCCTTCTCGCTGCCCGAGGTCTTCCTCGGCCTCGTGCCGGGCTGGGGCGGCTGTGCGCTGCTTCCGAACCTGATCGGTGCGGACCGCGCGGTCTCGGTCATCATCGAGAACTCGTTGAACCAGAACCGTCAACTCAAGGGCAAGCAGGTCTTCGAGCTCGGCATCGCGGACGCGCTCTTCGAGGGCGCGGACTTCCTGGAGCAGTCGCTGATCTGGACGGCCTCCGTCCTCAACGGCTCGCTCACGGTGGAGCGCCCCGAGATCGACCGCGGCGAGGCCTGGGACGCCGCTGTGGCGCGTGGCCGTGGCATCGCGGACTCCAAGGTGCACGGCGCCGCCCCGGCCGCCTACCGCGCCCTGGAGATCATCGCGGCCGCCAAGGACGGCGACCTGCAGAAGGGCTTCGACGCGGAGGATGTCGCGCTCGCTGACCTCATCATGGGCGGCGAACTGCGCAGCGGTATCTACGCGTTCAACCTCGTCCAGAAGCGCGCCAAGCGCCCGGCGGGTGCCCCGGACAAGAACCTGGCTCGCCCGGTCACCAAGGTGGGCGTCGTCGGCGCCGGTCTGATGGCCTCGCAGCTCGCGCTGCTCTTCCTGCGCCGTCTTGAGGTGCCGGTCGTGCTGACCGACATCGACCAGGCGCGCGTCGACAAGGGCGTCGGCTACGTCCACGAGGAGATCGACAAGCTCCTCCTCAAGGGCCGTGTCAACCAGGACAAGGCGAACCGTCTGAAGGGGCTCGTCTCCGGCGTGCTCGACAAGGCCGAGGGCTTCGCCGACGCCGACTTCATCATCGAGGCCGTCTTCGAGGAGATCGGCGTCAAGCAGCAGGTGTTCGCGGAGGTGGAGGCCGTCGCCCCGGCGCACGCGATCTTCGCCACGAACACCTCGTCGCTCTCGGTCTCCGAGATGGCGTCGAAGCTGAAGCACCCCGAGCGGGTCGTCGGCTTCCACTTCTTCAACCCCGTCGCGATCCTCCCGCTCCTGGAGATCGTGCGCGGCGAGCAGACGGACGACGCCTCGCTGGCCACGGCCTTCGGTGTCGCCAAGAAGCTGAAGAAGACCGCGGTCCTGGTCAAGGACGCCCCGGCGTTCGTCGTGAACCGCATCCTGACCCGCTTCATGGGCGAGATCCAGAACGTCATCGACGAGGGCACCCCGGTCGCGGTGGCCGAGAAGGCCGTCGAGCCGCTGGGTCTGCCGATGTCGCCGCTGGTGCTGCTTGAGCTGGTGGGCCCTGCCATCGGCCTGCACGTGTCGGAGACTCTGAACCGCGCCTTCCCGGAGCGCTTCACGGTCTCGCCGAACCTCGCGGCGGTCGTGAAGGCCGGCAAGCGCGGCTTCTACGTCTACGACTCCGGCAAGCCGGAGCTGGACCCCGAGGTCGCCGCTCTCCTCAAGCAGGGCGACACCGTCCTGACCGAGGAGCAGACCCGCGACCGCGTGCTCGACGCCGTGGCGCAGGAGATCGGCCTGATGCTCGACGAGGGCGTCGTCGCCGAGGCGCAGGACATCGACCTGTGCCTGATCACGGGCGCCGGCTGGCCCTTCCACCTGGGCGGCGTCACGCCGTACCTGGACCGGGCCGGTGTCAGCGAGCGGGTCAACGGCAAGCGGTTCCTGGCGCCGGGCGTGGCCAGCGTGCCCGCGTAGCACCTCCGTATACGGGTGATGCCCGGCAGGCCAGGTGGCCTGCCGGGCATCACCCGTTTCGCGCGCCTGCTCACACCCGCGTCCACGCCTCCAGCGCGAGCCCCGACTCCGCCTTCTGGCGCGCGAGCCGCAGCGTGCCGTCGATGCCGATGGCCGCCATGACCACGCGGCCCTGCGCGTCCAGCGCCAACGTCGGGGAGCCCCGGCAGGGTTCACCCGTCTCGGCCCACCAGACGCCCGCCTTCTCGTCCTCCGTGGGGTAGGCCGCTATGACGGGCCGGCCGTCCGCGCCGCGGTGGGCGAGGACCGTGCAGTCGTGTCCCTCGATCGTCGCGCGGATGGCTGCCGTGTGGCCGGTGTCCGGGGCTCCGCCGAGGGGCCGTGTGTCCTCGTCCTCGCAGCGGTGGGCGAGTACGCCTCTGCCGCGGGCGTCGGTGGCGTAGTACGTGAGGCGGTCCGGGCCCGTCTCCAGGGCCGTGCCCGAGCCGGGGGACGGGGGCAGCGGGATGTCGTCGGTGCGCTGGAAGTCCGCGCCCTGCTTCTCCTGGGCCCAGTGCAGCGTCTTGTTCTGTGCCGGGCCGAAGATCTCCACCCGGCCCGTGGAGGTGGCTACCGCCGTGATGCCGTCAAGGACCTCGCGGACCTTGAAGTCCTTCCACCCCTCCCACTTGCCGCCCTTGCCCTCGCGCCGCAGCCGGACGCTGTTCACCGCGTCGCGCACGAAGACGTGGACCGTGCCCGCGGCGTCCACGGCGGCGGTCGGGGCGCCGAGGTGCGGGGCGCGCTCGACCATCTTGGTGTGCGGGTTGCCGAGCGAGCGCCAGTCCATGAGCGGGCGGCCCGACTGGTACTGGATGCTGTGCACCACGTCGACCTCCGTCCCGCGCTTGCGCAGGCCGATGAAGTGGACGTATCCGTCGGCCCCCTGGGCCAGGGTGAGGTGTGTCAGGTCCGGTGCCTCGAAGAACTCCGGGCCCGACCACTCCGGGCCGCCGGGGCGGGTCTCCGTCCAGCGCAGCAGGCCCTCGCCCGCGCGGGCGTACGCGGTGAGCCTGCCGTCCCCGCCCCGCAACAGCCAGCGCCCTGTCGCGAGGGTGCCAGTCGCGGCGCAGCCAGCTGCGACCTGGCGGGAGGACTCTTCCTCGGGCCTGGGGGCGGACCTCTGCGGCATGACTCGGCGTCGGCCTTCCTGCGAGTGGTCGTCTGCTGCGGCCGGCCTGTGACCGTGGCCGCCTATGGCCATAAGTCTACGTTTGACGCACGCGGCTTCCGGCCGGGGCCCGGCCGCCGGTGTGCCAGGGTTGCGCCATGAGAACTCTCCTCGTCGTGGACGCCGCCAACGTCGTCGGCTCCATCCCCGACGGCTGGTGGCGCGACCGGCACGGGGCCGCCAAGCGCCTGAGAGATGGGCTCGTTGCTTACGCCGCCGAGGGTATCGCCGGGCATCCGGGGCCGCTGGATGTCGTACTCGTCGTCGAGGGGGCCGCCCGGGGTGTCGAGTCCGTCGAGGGCGTACGGGTGGTCTCCGCGCCCGGCAGCGGGGACGACCGCATCGTGGAACTGGCCGCCGAGGCCGCGGGCCGTCCGTGTGTCGTCGTCACGGCCGACCGCGAGCTGCGCCGCAGGGTCGGCGAGTCGGGGGCACAGTGCGTGGGCCCCCGGACGGTGCGCGACGCCTGACCTCTTCGCGGCTCGGGCAGGGCGGGCCCTGATGGGGCCGAGTGGGTCTCGCACGGCTCTCCGTCGGGCGCGGCGCGGGGATGCGACCGGGTGGCACAGGATCTCCGGCGGGACACTCTTCCTCGCCGCCCCGCGGCGGGAGCGGGGACGGGACATCTGTCTCGCCCGGGTCGCGCGCGAGACGGCGGTGCACCCGGACCTGCCCGGGGGACTCGCGCCCGCGTCACCGCTCGGCTCGCGCGTACACCACCGCTCCCCCCACCCGCGCCACCGGCTCGTACCCGACCGTGAGGACCCGCCGCAGGGACGGCAGCCGGCCCGGGGTGAACGGCTTTCCCCGGGAGTCGTCGACGACGACCGCCGGCGGGTGTTCCCTCAGTTCTTGGCGGAAGACCCGCCAGGAACCCTCGACCGCGTATCTCTCGCCCACCTGTGGCCCGTTTCTTCCCCCGCTGTAGTTGGTGAGCAGCCCTGCTGTCAGGTACCGGCTCGCGGGAGAGCGGTCGGACAGCCAGTACGCCTCCGGGTGTATCCCCCAGAACAGCACCTTGTCCTCGGGTGCCGTCTGCGCGCGAACGGTCTCCGCCAGGCGCGTGGCGTGCGCCAGCTCGGGGCGCGGCGCGAGCATCCCCCAGGTCAGGAACAGTGCGCACGCGGCGGCGGAGACCGACACCGCCGTCCACGTGCGCTCCCGGGGCAGGATCTGGAGCGCGGCCGTGCCCAACAGCGCGAGGGGCGGGGTGAGTTGGAGGTAGTAGTGGCCGAAGAAGTGGAAACCGACGAGGACCGCTCCCGCCGATGAGGCGAGCCAGAGCCACAGTTCCGTGGAGCCCGTGCGGGCGACGCGCAGGACCCGTACGACGGGCGGGATGATCCCGGCGCAGGCCGCGGCGAGGATGGCCCCGTTCGTCAAACCCCGGAAGAGAACGTGGAGTTCGGAGCCCGTGAAGGAGGCGTACGCCCCTGAGCCGGTCACCGTCCAGAACAGGAACCCCGCGGGATGCGTGACCGCCGCCGCCGCGAGGACCGGGGCGGTCAGCCCAACTCCCAAGCGCAGTACGTCCCTACGGGCGCCGCCCGCCTGCCACAGCAGCCACGCCACCGGCACCAGGACCGCTCCCCCGGTCTGCTTGGCCAGGAACGCGCAGGCGACCGCGGCGCCGGCCGCCCCCCAGCGGCGCCGGTCCGCGCACCAGAGGGCGGCTGCCGTGCACGGCAGCATGAAGACCTCGAAGGTGGCCGCCTGGGCGTCCTCGGGGTTCAGGCCGACCGAGACGAGGAGGTAGAGCACGCCCGCCGTGCGGCCCGCGCCGTCGCCCCAGCGGCGCCGGGCGATGCAGACGAGGAGCACGGCGGTCAAAAGCTGGGCCACCACCGCGAGCATCTTCAGCGGGAGCAGCGTCCCGTCGCCGAACAGCGCGAACGCCCCCTCGTACAGCCAGGGGACGAGCGGCGGCTTGCGGTCGACGACCGTTTCGTAGAGCTCTCCCCCGTCGGCCAGCATCCTTGCCTGGACGGCGAGATAGCCCTCGTCCGGGCTCCACAGCGGCCACCGGAAGGAAGGGATCCGGGTGACGCAGGCGAGGGCGGCCAGCAAGGGGAGCAGACGCGGCCAGTACGGCGCACAGGGGTGTTCCCTCTGCGGACGCGGCGACCGGAGCCCGCGTACGGAGCGTAGTGAGGCGGAGGGCTCGGCGAGCATGGTGAGCACGCTATCCGGCCCCGCAGTCCCTTCCTTACCGGGACATACGGGGCCGGGTGATTGGCCGGAAGTGACCGATGCGATTACCGGACGTCACCGGCCGGGGGCTGCGTCCCCTGCTTGCCGAGTTGCTTGCCGAGCCGGCTGTGCGAGCGCCCGTACACGAAGTAGACGACGAAGCCGAGCGCCATCCAGACGGCGAACCGCAGCCATGTCTCGGCCGGCAGGTTCAGCATCAGCCACACCGAGGCGGCCACCGAGAGAATGGGCACCAGCGGCACCAGCGGGGTGCGGAAGGCGCGCGGCAGGTCCGGGCGGGTGCGGCGCAGGATGATGACGCTCAGGGCGACCACGACGAAGGCGAAGAGCGTGCCGATGTTCACCAGTTCGGCGAGTTCGTCGAGGCTGGTGAAGCCCGCGAGGATCGCGATGAGGACGCCGAGCAGGATGGTCGGCCGGTGCGGCGTCCGGTACTTCGGGTGGACGTGCGAGAAGAACCGCGGCAGCAGTCCGTCGCGGCTCATCGCGAAGAAGACGCGGGTCTGGCCGAGCAGCAGGATCATGCAGACGGTGGTGAGGCCGACGGCGGCGCCGAAGCTGATCACGCCTCCGTAGAAGGGATGCCCGGTGGCCTTGAAGGCGTCGGCGAGCGGGGCGTCCACCGACAGTTCGCTGTAGTGCTGCATGCCCGTGACGACGACCGACACGGCGACGTACAGGACGGTGCAGATGAGGAGCGACCCGAGGATGCCGCGCGGCATGTCCCGCTGGGGCAGCTTGGTCTCCTCGGCGGCGGTGGCCACGATGTCGAAGCCGATGAAGGCGAAGAAGACGATGGAGGCGGCCGTGAAGATGCCGAGCACGCCGAAGTTGGTGGGCGCGTAGCCGAACATCAGCTGGATGAGCGGGGAATCGATGCTGTTGCCCGCAGGCACTTCCTCCGCCTTGGGGATGAACGGCTTGTAGTTGTCGGCGTCGATGAAGAAGGCGCCCGCGATGATGACGATCAGGACGACGGCCACCTTGATGGCGACGATGACCGTGGTGACGCGGGCGGAGAGCTTCATCCCGAGGACCAGGACGACCGTCAGGACGAGCACCAGCGCGGTGGCGAGGATGTCGAAGCTGAAGCCCTCGGCGGCATCGGGCCCGGAGAGCGCCGCGGGCAGCTCCCAGCCCGCGTTGTCCATCAGCGAGCGCACATAGCCGGACCAGCCGACGGCGACCACCGCGGTGCCGAGCGCGAATTCGAGCACCAGGTCCCAGCCGATGGTCCAGGCGGGCAGCTCGCCGAGCGAGGCGTACGAGAACGTGTACGCCGAACCGGCCACCGGCACGGTGGAGGCGAACTCCGCGTAGCAGAGCGCCGCGAGGGCGCAGACGACGCCGGCGACGGCGAAGGCGATCGCGGTGGCGGGCCCCGCGGTCTCCTTGGCCACCGCCCCGGTCAGCACGAAGATGCCGGTGCCGATGACGACGCCGACACCGAAGACCGTGAGATCAAGGGCGGACAGCGACTTCTTGAGCTGGTGCTCCGGCTCCTCGGTGTCCTGGATGGACTGCTCGATGCTCTTCGTTCTGAAAAGGCTGCTTGCCACGGACGTACCTCCACGCTTGTCGTCCTCGACATGATCGAGAGGGCGGGTACCCCGTAGGCCCCGGCGCGAGCCTATTCACGCGAATGGGCCGGTTCCACCACCCGTACAGGGTGTCGGAACCGGCCCATCGGCGGTGGTCGTTGACGTCAGTCGCGCGCGGGCTCCCCGGCTTCGACGGAGTCCACGGCGGCCGTGCGCTCGAAACGGCCGTCCAGCTTGGCGACGAGACCGGTCACCTGGCGTGCGATGTCCGGGGCGGTCAGGCCGATCTCGGCCATGATCTCCTTGCGGGACGCGTGGTCCAGGAAGCGCGGCGGGATACCGAAGTCGCGCAGCGGTACGTCGACGCCCGCGTCGCGCAGGGCCTGGGAGATGGCCGAACCGACGCCACCCGCGCGGGAGTTGTCCTCGACGGTGACGACGACGCGGTGCTTCTCGGCGAGCGGGGCGAGCGCCTCGTCGACGGGCTTGACCCAGCGGGGGTCGACGACCGTCGTCGTGATGCCCTGCTTGTTCAGGAGGTCGGCGATCTCCAGGCACATGGGAGCGAGCGCGCCCACGGAGACCAGGAGGACGTCGGGGTGGCTGGTGCCCGCCTTGCGCAGGATGTCCATGCCGCCGACCTTGCCGACGGCCTTGACCGCCGGGCCGACCGCGCCCTTCGAGTAGCGCACGACGGTCGGGGCGTCGTCCACCTCGACGGCCTCGCGCAGCTGGAGGCGGACCTGGTCGGCGTCGCGCGGGGCGGCGATCCGCACGGTCGGCACGCACTGCAGGATCGACATGTCCCACATGCCGTTGTGCGATGCGCCGTCCGTGCCGGTGACGCCCGCCCGGTCCAGGACGAAGGTGACGCCGCACTTGTGCAGGGCCACGTCCATCAGGAGCTGGTCGAAGGCGCGGTTGAGGAACGTCGCGTACACGGCGAAGACGGGGTGCAGGCCGCCGGTGGCGAGGCCGGCCGCGGAGACGGCCGCGTGCTGCTCCGCGATGCCCACGTCGTAGACCCGGTCGGGGAACGCCTTGGCGAACTTCTGCAGGCCGACCGGTTGGAGCATGGCGGCGGTGATCGCGACGATGTCCTCGCGCTCGTGGCCGAGCTTGACCATCTCCTCGCCGAAGACGGACGTCCAGTCCATGCCGCCCGCGGCGATCGGCAGGCCCGTGTCGGGGTGGATCGGGCCGATGCCGTGGAAGTGGTCGGCCTCGTCCTCCTCGGCGGGCTTGTAGCCGCGGCCCTTCTCGGTGATGCAGTGCACGATGACCGGGCCGCCGAAGCGCTTGGCGCGCACCAGCGCGGACTCCAGCGCCTCGATGTCGTGGCCGTCGATGGGGCCGACGTACTTCAGGCCGAGGTCCTCGAACATGCCCTGCGGGGCGATGAAGTCCTTGAGGCCCTTCTTCGCGCCGTGCAGCGTCTCGTAGAGGGGCTTGCCGAGGACCGGGGTGCGCTCCAGGAGGTCCTTGCCGCGGGCCAGGAAGCGCTCGTAGCCGTCCGTGGTGCGCAGGGTCGCCAGGTGGTTCGCGAGGCCGCCGATGGTGGGGGCGTACGAACGCTCGTTGTCGTTGACGACGATCACCAGGGGGCGGTCCTTGGCGGCGGCGATGTTGTTCAGCGCCTCCCAGGCCATGCCGCCGGTGAGCGCGCCGTCACCGATGACGGCGACGACGTGGTCGTCCTTGCCCCGCACCTCGTTGGCCTTGGCGAGGCCGTCGGCCCAGCCGAGGACCGTGGAGGCGTGCGAGTTCTCGATCACGTCGTGGTCGGACTCGGCGCGCGAGGGGTAGCCGGAGACGCCGCCCTTCGTGCGCAGCTTGCCGAAGTCCTGGCGGCCGGTGAGCAGCTTGTGCACATAGCTCTGGTGGCCGGTGTCGAAGAGCACCTTGTCCTGCGGCGACTCGAAGACGCGGTGCATGGCGATGGTGAGCTCGACCACGCCGAGGTTGGGGCCGAGGTGGCCGCCTGTCTTGGACACTGCGTCGACGAGGAAGGCGCGGATCTCGCCGGCCAGCTGGTTCAGCTCCTCCAGGCTGAGCCGGTCCAGATCGCGCGGTCCCCTGATGCGGGTCAGCAGCGGCACCCGTGCCTCCTTGCAGTAGAGCTGTTCGAGCGGTGACCGGAATGTTGCCGGGCCTGTTGAGTCTAATGTTCCGCCGTTGCGGACGGCGTCCGGGCCGTGAGTTCCGTATCACGCGATCGGCGGTAGACAGCCGGTGGACAGAGAGCTGCCCGGCACCGCGCCATTGCGGTGCCGGGCAGCCCTGGTCGAGGTTCTGGCAGGTCAGGCGCGGCCTGCCGTCTTCTGGGTCTTGCGGGTCACGGAGTCGATCACGACCGTGGCGAGCAGTACGCCACCGGTGATCATGTACTGGACCGGCGTCGCGATGCCTTCGAGCGCCAGGCCGTACTGGATCGAGGTGATGACCATGACACCCAGGAGGGCGTTCCAGGTGCGGCCCCGGCCGCCGAAGAGGCTGGTGCCGCCGATGACGGCCGCCGCGATGGCGTTCATCAGGAGGTCACCGGTGCCGGCGCCCTGGTTGGCGGCGGCGATCTTGGAGGCCATGAAGAGGCCGCCGGCCGCGGCGAACGTACCGGCGATCGCGTAGACCGACGTACGGATCAGGGTGACGTTGATGCCCGCGCGGCGGGACGCCTCGACGCTGCCGCCGAGGGCGAAGACCTTGCGGCCGTAGCCGGTGCGGCGCAGCACGAAGTCGGTGCCGACCAGGACCACCAGGAAGATCACCAGGGCGAGCGGCAGGCCCTTGTACTGGTTGAACATGATCGCGGCGGCGAAGGCCACGACGGCGAGGACCACCGTGCGCACGATGATCTCGCTCAGCGGCCTGGAGGGGACGCCGGCCGCCTCGCGGCGGCGGCTGTCCAGGAAGGAGGCGAGGAAGAAGGCCGCGACCGCCACGACCGCCAGGCCGTAGGCCGCCGCGACGTCCGTGAAGTAGTACGAGGTCAGCTTGGCGATCAGGCCCTCGGAGTCGAGGTTGATGGTGCCGTTGTCGCCCAGGATCTGGAGCATGAAGCCCTGCCAGAACAGCAGGCCCGCCAGGGTGACGGCGAACGCCGGGGCGCCGATCCGCGCGAAGAAGAAGCCGTGGATGGTGCCGATCACGGTGCCGGAGAGGATGGCGACGATCAGCGCGATCCACTCGGGTGCGCCATGGGTGACGGCGAGCACGGCGGCGACCGCGCCCGCGACACCGCTGACCGAGCCGACCGACAGGTCGATCTCGCCGAGCAGCAGTACGAAGACGATGCCGACCGCGATCATGCCGGTGCCGACCATGGCGACGGAGATGTTGCTGAGGTTCTCCGCGGTCATGAAGCGCGAGTTCATCGAGGCGAAGATCGCCCAGATGATGATGAGGCCCGCGACGACCGGGATGGAACCCAGGTCACCGGCGCGCATCTTCCGCTTGAACTCGGTGATGTAGCCCGCGAAGCCCTGCTCGCGCACGAGCAGGCGGGGGTCCACCGCGGTGACGGCGTCGGCGGCGGCCGCCGGGGCGTCGACGGATGCGTCGCCGGGCGTGGAGGTCTTGTCGATGCTCACTTCTGGGCCTCCCCATTGCGCGCCGCGCGACGGGTCACGGCATTGTCCGTGGCGCCCGTGATGGCGGAGATGATCTCTTCCTGCGAGGTGGCCTTCACGTCGAAGACTCCGTTGTTCCGGCCGAGCCGGAGCACCGCCACCTTGTCCGCGACGGCCTTGACGTCCGCCATGTTGTGGCTGATGAGAATGACCGCGTGGCCACGCTCGCGCAGCCGCTCCACCAGGTCGAGGACCTGGGCGGTCTGCTCGACGCCGAGCGCCGCGGTGGGCTCGTCGAGGATGACGAGCTTGGGCTCACCGAGCATCGAACGGGCGATCGCCACCGTCTGGCGCTGACCGCCGGAGAGCGAGGCGATCGGGATGCGGACGCTGGGTATGCGGATCGACAGCGTGGTGAGGAGCTCGCGGGCGCGGCGCTCCATCTCGACCTCGTTGAGCACGCCGCGCCTGCGCAGCTCACGACCGAGGTAGAGATTGCCGACGACGTCGATGTTGTCGCACAGCGCGAGGTCCTGGTAGACGGTCGCGATGCCCAGGTTCTGGGCGTCGTGCGGCTTGTTGATCTGGACGGCCTTGCTCTCCCACTCGATGACGCCGTCATCGATGGGGTGCACGCCGGCGATCGTTTTGACCAGCGTGGACTTTCCTGCGCCGTTGTCGCCGACCAGGGCGACCACCTCACCGGCGTGGACCTCAAGCTCGACGTCGGTGAGCGCCTGGACGGCACCGAATCGCTTGGAGACCCCGCGCAACGCCAACACGGGCGTAGCGGACACGTGAACCATCTCCTTCGCCGCCTGACCGGCGGGAGGTTGAACAGAAGAGAACGAGAAGAACCAGAAGAAGCAGAAGAAGCAGAAGAACGGGAAGTACGAGAGAGGCCGAAGAGCGACCTGAGCGCGTTTCTGTCCGGCGCCCCGCCTATAGCTGCGGGGCTGGTGGAGCGGGGCGCCGGACAGGCCTCAATGGTGGCGAAGTCCCGTGTGATCAGCGGGACTTACTTCAGGCCGACCTTGCCGCAGTCGGCCTTGTACTTGGCCGTGCAGATCTCGTCGACCGCGTAGATACCGTCCTTGATGACGGTCTCCTTGATGTTCTTGTCGGTCAGCGAGACGACCGGCACGAGCACGGTGGGAACGTCCTTGGCGGTGGGGCTGTCGACGGTCGTCTTGGCGATCGAGTCGAGCTTCTCGCCCTTGCCGAGCGCGACGGCCATCTTCGCGGCGATCTCGGCTTCCTGCGGGTAGGACTTGTAGACGCTCATGAACTGCTCGCCCGCGACGATGCGCTGCACACCGGCGAGTTCGGCGTCCTGTCCGGTGACCGGGGGAAGCTTGCTGACGCCCGCGGCCTTGAGGGCGGTGATGATGCCGCCCGCCATGCCGTCGTTCGCGGAGTAGACGCCGTCGATCTTGTCCTTGCCGAGGGCCGAGATCGCGCCCTCCATGTTGGCGTTGGCGTTCTCCGGCTTCCACTCCTTGGTGTCGTACGACTTGCCGATCTTGACCTTGCCCTTGAGCTCGGCCTCGGCGCCCTTCTTGAAGAGCTTGGCGTTCGGGTCGGTGATCGCGCCGTTCATCATCACGACCGTGCCGCCCTTGGCCTTGTCGCCGAGAGCCTCGATGAGGGCCTTGCCCTGGACGTGACCGACCTCTTCGTTGTCGAAGGAGGTGTACGCGTCGATGGGGCCCTCGGCAAGGCGGTCGTACGCCACGACCGGGATACCCGCGTCCTTGGCCTTCTTGACCGAACCGGCGATGGCCTTGGAGTCCACCGCGTCCACGATCAGCACGTCCACCTTGTTGGTGATCATGGTGTCGGCCTGCTGGTTCTGCGTGTTCGCGTCCTGCTTGGCGTTGGCGTAGGTGACCTTGGCCTTGCCGTCGGTCAGCTCCTTGACGTGCTTCTCGATCAGCGGCTTGTCGAACTTCTCGTAACGCGCGGTCTGGTTCTCCGGCAGGAGCAGACCTATGTTCAGCGCGTTGCCCTTCTTCGAGCCCGAGCCCGCTTCGTCCTTGTCACCGCCGGACTCCTTGGCACTGCCACAGGCGGCGAGGGTGACGGCCATGGTGCTGGCGGCAACGGCAACGGCGGCACGACGCATACGCGTGTTCATTTGGGAACCTCCCTGACGTGGCCGCGTCGTTGCGGCCGAGGTGGCTCGAAGTCAACTCGGCCGCCACACCAGCGTCAAGGAGTAAATCCTTAACGAGATGACAACGGTGCCATGCGTTATCTAAGTGAAGGCAGGTGCGGTCACAGGCAGCGAACCGTCCAAAAGGGTCGAATCGCCCATCTCGCTGAGCGCGAGCGCGAGCGCGCCGAGCACCTCCGCGCGGCCCCCGAGCGCCCCGGGAAGCACCGACAGCTGCCGCGCCGCGCTGGGGATCGCATAGCGCCCCACGGACTCCCTGATGGGCCCGAGGACCAGCTCACCGGCCTCCGCGAGGTCACCGCCGAGGACGACCCTGCTGGGGTTCAGGAGGTTGCAGAGGTTGGCCACGCCGCTGCCGATGTGCCGGCCGACGTCGGCGATCACGCGGCGGCAGCCGGGGTCCCCGTCGCGCGCGAGGGCGACGACGCGCTCCATGGTCAGCTCGGTGCCGTGGCTGGACTGGAGCAGCGGCAGCACATAGCGGGCCGCCGTGAAGGTCTCCAGGCAGCCGCGGTTGCCGCAGCGGCAGACCGGGCCCGACTCGTCCAGGGTGATGTGCCCGATCTCGCCCGCGGTGCCGCCGGGCCCGCGGTAGATCCGCCCGCTGATCACCAGGCCGGCGCCGACACCGCTCGCGACCTTGATGTACGCCAGGTCCTTGACCCCGCGGCCGCTCCCCCAGACCAGCTCGCCGAGCGCGCCGAGGTTGGCGTCGTTGTCGACGTGCACGGGGACGCCGATGCGGTCCTTGAGCTCCTCGGCGGGCTTGGTGCCGGTCCAGCCCGGCAGGATCGAGGTCGAGCCGAGCGTCCCGGACTCGACGTCGATGGGCCCCGGCACGCCGAGGCCGATGCCCGCGATCTTGCCGCGGTCCACGCCCGTCGCCGCGATCAGCCTGCTGACCAGCTGTTCGGCGCGGTCGAAGCCCTGCGCGGCCGACGCGTCCACGTCCAGCGGCTCGGACTCCTCCGCGAGCACCTGGTGGGCGAGGTTGCCCACGGCCACGCGCAGGTGCGTATGGCCGAAGTCCACGCCGATGACGATGCCCGCGTCGCCGCTGAGCGAGACGCTGCGGGCCCTGCGGCCGCCTGCCGAGGTGGGCGTGACCTCGACCGTTCCGCCGTCCTTGAGCTCCCGGACGATGTTGGAGACCGTGGCCGCGGACAGACCCGTCGTCCTGGCGATCTCCGCCTGAGTGAGCGATCCGGCGAGCCGTACGGCACGTACGACCCGCTCGAGATTGGCCCGGTGCAGCGACGACTGCGACCCCGGAGTCTCCATTGACTCAGCCACCCTTTTCGGTATGACGTAACGGCACCTTCGCCGCCCGTACAAGTTGTGAACTCCAAGCTCTGCTGAAGGGGTTAGCGCAGTCAAGTCCTTGACGGAAATCGACGCTTCTCAACAGCGGACAGGCCGGGCCCAAGCGGCGAGGATGCACCCCAAACCACCCAGACCCGGCCTGTGCGGGCCGATCCGTTACTTGACCGATCCCGCGGTGAGACCCGAGACCACGTGCCGCTCGATGAAGGCGAACAGCACGATGACCGGCACGATCGCCACCACGGACGCCGCGAAGAGGTAGTTCCACTCCACGGTGTAGGCGCCGATGAAGTTGTTGATTCCCACGGTCAGCGGTTGCTTGTCGGGCTCGGTGGTGAGCGTGAGGCCCATCACGAACTCGTTCCACGAGGTGATGAAGGTGAAGATCACCGCGGTGACCACGCCCGGCAGCGCGAGCGGCAGGGTCACCTTCACCATCGCCCCGAACCGGCTGGTGCCGTCGACCATGGCCGCCTCCTCCAGCTCCGGCGGGATGGAGCTGATGTAGGCGGTCAGGATCCACACCGCGAACGCGAGGTTGAACGCCGCGTTCGTGATGATCAGCGTCCAGACCGAGTTGAGCATGTCCAGCTGGTGGAACTCGCGGTAGAGGCCGACCAGCAGGGCGGTGGGCTGGAACATCTGGGTGACCAGGACGAGGAGCAGGAAGATCTTGCGTCCGCGGTAGCGCATGCGCGCCGTGTAGTACGCGGCGGGCAGCGAGACCAGGAGCACCAGGAGCGTCGCCCCGCCCGCGACGAGGAGCGTCACCTGCAAGTTCTGGCCGAGCTCGGACTCCCTCCACACCTCGATGAAGTTCGACCACTCCAGGTTCTGCGGCAGATACGTCCGGTCCCGCAGCTCGCTCTTGGGCCGGAGCGCGGTGATCACCATCTCCAGGTACGGAGCCAGGAAGATCGCCGCCAGGGCCCAGGCGACCACGGTGATGACCAGTGTGCGCGGCCGGAACGTGCGCTTGGCCCTGGGCCGGGGCGCGGGGCTCTTCGGGGACCCCGCGCGGGTCTCCGTCGCCGTGGCCATCAGTCCTCCTCGTTCCATCGGCTGACCTTCAGGAAGATCAGCACGAGCACGACGACCATCGCGAAGTTGACCACGGACATGGCGGCGGATTCGCCGATGTCGGTCTCCTTCAGCTTGTACATGAACACCATGGTCGTGGAGGTGTCATAGCCGGGACCGCCCTGCGTCATGGCCCAGATGATCGGGAAGGAGTTGAAGACGTTGATGAGGTTGATGACCACGCCGACCAGGAACGCGGGCCGCAGCATCGGCAGCGTGATGTGCCGGTACGTCTGCCAGCCGCCCGCTCCGTCGATCCGCGACGCCTCGTAGACCTCGCCCGGGATGGTCTGCAGGCCGGCGAGCAGGGTGTACGTGGTGAAGGGCAGCGACACGAAGATCGCGACGGCCATCATCCACGGCCAGGCCGTCTCCGGTTTGCCGAGCCAGTCCTTGGACCTGTCGATGAGGCCGAGGTCCAGCATCAGCGTGTTGAGCACGCCCGCGGTCTGGTTGAGCATCCACTTGAAGCCGATGGCGGTCATCAGGACGGATGCCGCCCAGGGCGCGATGAGCGCCCAGCGGGTGACGGTGCGGCCGGGGAACTTCTGGTTGAACAGCTGGGCGAGGGCCAGCGAGAGCAGCATCGTCACGGACACGACGACGACGGTCCACACGACCGTCCAGAGCAGGACAGCCCCGAAGTCGGTCTCCTCGAAGAGCTTCTTGTACTTGTCGGTCCCCGCGCTGCCGCGCACGATGCCGGCGATGGAGATGTTGAGGAACGAGGTGCGGATCAGTTCGACGACCGGCCAGATGACCACGGCGAGGATCAGCAGGATGACGGGCGCTATCCAGGGCAGCGGGCCGAGCCGGGCGATGCCACTGCGGCGGCTCACCGGCCTGGATGCGCGCCCGCTCCGTCCCCGGCCGGTGTCGGCCGGGGGCGGAGGGGCCTTCAGTGACACAAGGTCTCCTAGCGAACGGGATGGAGGGGGCGAAGTAGGGCTGTCTGCCCGCTACTTGCTCTCGGCAGCCGCCGCCTCCGCCTTCTTCTGCAGATCACCGAGGACCGTCTTCGGGTCGTCGCTCGCGGCCTTGCCGCCGGTCTTCTTCATCTCGGCGGAGATGACGTCCCAGGCGGTGTCGCCAAGGGGGTAGAACTTGGCGTTCGGCAGGACCTCGAAGAACGGCTCCAGGTCCTTGTGCTTGCCGTTGGTCTGCATCGTCTTGAGCGCGTCCTGGGTGACGGGCATCAGGTTGTACATCTCGTCGAACGCCAGCATCTTCTTGGAGTACGTGAAGTCCAGGAACTTCTTGACGCCTTCCTTCTCGGCGCCGCCGTCCTTGAACGCCATCATCCAGTCGGCCACACCGAGGGTGGACTCCAGCGGTGCGTCCTTGCCGGGGATCGGCGCGACGCCGTAGTCGACCTTTCCGTCCTTGGCCATCTGGATGAGGCTCGGGTGGCCGTTGAGCATGCCGACCTTGCCGGCCGCGAAGTCCGCGAAGGCCGTCTTGCGGTCGGTGGAGGCCGGGTTGGAGTACGTGAGGCCGGGCTTGACGAGGTTCTTCTGCAGCCAGTCGAAGGTCTCGACGTTCTGGGCGCTGTCGAGGGTGTACTTGCCGCTCGCGTCGGTGTAGCCACCGCCGTTGCCGAGCTCCCACATCATCGACTCGCCCTGGGTCTCCTCGGGGCCGAGCGGGAGGGCGTACGGGGTGTCGGCGGCCTTGGAGGACTTGATCTTCTTGGCAGCCGCGGCGACCTCGTCCCAGGTCTTGGGCGGCGTCTTCACGCCCGCCTTCTTCAAGACGTCCTTGTTGTAGAACATGACGCGGCTGGAGGAGACCCACGGGATGCCGTACTGGGTGCCCTTGACCTCGCCGGCCTTGGCGAAGGTGGGAATGAGGTTCTCCTGCGTCTTGGGCGAGAGGACCTCGTCGGCCTTGTAGAGCAGGTCGTCCGCGACCTTGTCGGCGTAGCCACCGGTCTGCAGGAGGTCGGGCTGGTTGCCCGCCTGGATCATGTTCTTGACGGACTTGTCGATCTCGTTCCAGTTGATGACCTGGACGTCGACCTTGTAGCCCTTGTTCTCCTTCTCGAACTCCTTCTTCACGCCGTCCCAGTACTTCTTGGAGGCGTTGGAGGCCTTGTCGCCGTAGTCCGCGGCGACGAGCTTGATGGTCTTGCCGTCGCCGCTGTCGCTGTCACCGCCGCACGCGGTAAGACCCATTGCCATGGCGAGCGTTGCCGCACCGGTGGCGATTACTCGATTCCTCATGCTGTTCAACCCTTCGACATCGGTGTCGACTTGAACGCGGGCAAAGGACCCCCCGCGGCGCCGTGGCGCCGACATTACTCACGGCCGGAATTGCCGCAACAGGCCTAGACCACTTTCGTGGCCAAGCTGAAATCACAGCCGGGCAGGGTCACTTGAGAGCGCCCGCGGTGAGCCCCGCCTGCACCTGGCGCTGGAAGACCGCGTACACGACGAGCACCGGCAGCATGGCGATCGTCAGGCCCGCGAAGAGCGCACCCCAGTCACCCCGGTAGCCCTGCGACACCGCCAGCGACGCGAGCCCCTGCGGCAGCACGTACCTGCTCTCCTCCTCGTTGTTGAGCAGCAGCGGAAGCAGGTACTGGTTCCACTGGCCGAGGAAGTTGAAGATTCCGATACTCACCAGGCCCGGCTTGGCCATCGGCAGCATGATCTGGAAGAACGTGCGCGTGTGCGAGGCCCCGTCGACCATCGCCGCCTCCTGGACGCCGGTCGGCAGCGTACGGAAGAAGGACGTCAGGAAGAAGGTGGTGAAGGGCAGCGAGTACGCGATGTACGCGATCATCAGGCCCGGTCGGGTGTCCAGGAGGCCGAAGTTCTCCATGACCGCGAAGAGCGGGACGAGGGCGAGGATGACGGGGAACATCATGCCGCCCGCGAAGAGCATGAAGATGAACCGGTTGCCCGGGAAGGTGAAGCGCGCGATCACATACGCCGCCATCGAACCGAGCAGCATCGTGCCGGTCAGCGAACCCGCCAGGATGATCAGCGAGTTGACGGCGTACTGCCCGATGTTGGCCTCGGTCCACGCGTTGGTGAAGTTCTCCCAGTGGAAGGAGGCCGGCCAGCCCATCGGATCGCTGAGGATCTCGGTCGAGGGACGGAACGCGGTGAGGGCGACCCAGACGAGGGGGCCCGCCGCGAGGATGACCCACAGGACGAGGAAGGCGTGCGAGAAGACGTTCAGGGTCGCTCCGCCTACCGATTCGGCCTCACGGCGGGGTACGGCGGCGGAGTCTTCGCGGGGCACGGTGGTCGTGGTCATGATGCAGTGGCTCCCGCTGGTCTCAGTATTCGATCCGGTCGCGATTCCCGATCCTCATGACGATCAGTGAGAACGCCATACTGAGGACGAGGAGGACGACGCCGATGGAGGTGGCATAGCCGTATTGACCGTCACGGAATCGTTCGTAGAGGAAGACGGGAGTCACCTTCAGGACGTGCTCGGGCACCATCACGAGCACGATCGCGAACGAGTCGAGGGCCTGGATGCCCATATAGATCCAGCCGGTCCGCACGGTGTCCCAGATCAGCGGGAGCGTCACGCTGAAGAAGGTCCGCCCCCGGCCCGCGCCGTCGAGCAGCGCGGCCTCGTAGACGTCCCTGGGGATCGCGCCCATCGCGGCGGAGAACAGCACCACGTAGAAGCCGACGAAGCTCCAGGAGAGCACCACCATCACCGCGATGAGGGCGAGCGAGCGGTCGCCGCCCAGCCAGGCGGGGCCGTCGACGCCCACCTTGTCGAGCCCGCCGTTGATCAGGCCGCTGTTGGTGTTGAAGACGCGGCCCCAGACGACGGCGATGATGGCGACGGAAAGGACCTGGGGGAAGAAGTAGACGACCTTGTAGAACGACGAGCCCGCGACCCCGGCGATGGCCTGGCCCTTACGGTGCCGGCCGCCCGACGTGATCATGTACGCGAAGAACATGCCGAGCACGAGCGTGAGCACCGGGGCGACGACCGCCAGGGTGACGCTCACTTCCAGGGACTCCCAGAAGCGCTCGTCGTTCCACATCTTCGTGAAGTTGTCGAAGCCGATGAAGTTCGCCTCCGGACCGCCGGACCAGTCCGTGAACGAGTAGTAGATCGCCTGGACGAAGGGCGAGATGACGAACAGGGCGTAGAACGCGAGCGGCAGCGACAGGAAGCCCGCGATGAAGCGGTACTTGTCGAGCGTGCGGTAGCGCCGGTCGTACCGCACGCTCTCCGGAGTGAAGCGGGGCGGCAGCAGCACCGCCAGGAGGAACAACAGCCGGTTCGGCGCCTTGCGCGGGCCCGGCCGGTCCGGTGCCTTGCGTGCCTTCTTCGAAGGTGGGGAATCGTCCACCCGGGTGTCACTCTTCACGCCACTCCGCCCCGCCTCGCTCACGTGCCCGCGTTCTCGGTTCCGCTACTGGTGCCGTCGCCGGTTCCGTTGCCGGTTCCGTTGCCGGTTCCGTTGCCGGTTCCGTTGCCGGTTCCGTCGCCGGTTCCGTTGCCGGTTCCGTTCACCGTCACATACCCGTCAGGACTTCTTGATCTTGCTGATGTCCGGGTCCTTCATGATGCGGTCGGACGCCTTCTGCATCGCGTCCATCGCCTGCTTGGTACCGATCTGGCCCAGCATGAACTTCGCGACCATGTTGTTGAAGTCCTCGCGGAACAGCTCGTTGTACCAGTCGTAGAACTTGGGAATGACGACGTTCTCGCCGGCCGCGTCGATGGCCGCCTGTGCACTCGCCGTACCGGACGGCAACTGTTGCCCGTCGATGGCGCCCTTGACCGCGGGAATCGAGCCGACCTCCTTGAACAGGTTCAGGGCGGCCTCCTTGCTGTACATCATCCGCAGCCACTCCAGGCCGCCCTGCACGTTCTTGGCCTTGGACGGGACGACGAACGGCTCGCCGGCCGGGGCGTAGAGCGTGCCGAACGGCAGCTTGTCGCTGGAGTCCAGGGACGGGGTCGCGCCGACCGACATCTGGAAGTCCTTGGGCGTGGTGTCCTTGGCCTCGTTCTCCACCCAGGAGCCGTTGGGCACGAAGAGGCACTTGCCGCCCTTGGTCCAGGCGGTCTGCATCTCCGTGTGCGCCTCGGTGCCGTCGAAGCCGGTGAGGACGTACTTCTTGGCGACGAGCTCCTCCCAGGCCTCGAAGACCTCCTTGACCGCGTCGTGCTTCCAGGCGTTCGGCTCCAGGTAGTCCATGGCGTCGGTGACGTCGCGCCCGCCGCGCTGGGCGAACATCGCGTACATGCTGAAGAACATGTAGCGGGGGTGCCCGCCCGGGTAGCTCCAGCCATGGATGCCCTTGCCCTTGGCCTTCTTGCAGACCGCGAGCATCTCGTCCCACGTCTTCGGGTACTCGGAGTCGAGGCCCTCTTCGAGCAGCTTCTTGGAGTACCAGTTGCCGTAGACGGTCACGGCGATGTTCAGCTGGTAGCACTCCTTGCCGCCGAACTGGCCCATCGTCTCGACCACGGGCACCAGGGTGTCGCGCACCTTGACGTTCGGGTCGTCCCACGACGGGGCGTCGAGCACCTCGCCGAGGTCGGCGACCTGCTTGTTGTGCACCAGTTTGCCGATGTTCATCTGGTCGGCGCCGGAGTTGTTGACCACGTCCGCCGTCGGCTTGCCGCGCACGATCTTCGGCTGCAGCTGGGTGGCGATCTTCGTGGTGGCCTTCTGCTCCGGGTCGGCCTTGGGGTACTTCTCCTTGTACATGTCGGTGACGAACTGGGCGTACTTGTCGCCGTATCCGCCGTTGAAGATGTAGACGCCGAGAGCGGCGTCCGTCTTCACGCCGAGCGGGTTCTTCTTGGACTTCTCGCCCTTCTCCGCCTTGTTCTCTTCCCCGCCACCGCTCGCGCAGGAGCTCAGGGCGCCGACGGCCGGCACTGCGAGAATGCTGGTGGCCGCCGCCCTCTTCATCACGTCACGACGGTTGATGCTGGTGGATCCCATGCTCAAGTCCTCGCCTTCCAGGACTCAGGCGGCGTACGGGGCTCCCGACAGCTCGCCGAGGCGAAGGGCCCGACACCGCGGGTCAGTTGAAGCGTCTGTGGTGCGTTACGTGCGACAACTACATGGCAAGGGCTCGCACCCGCCACTCAGGGTGCCGATAGGTATAGTCCACTTCTCGGCGGCAGAGCAAGATCGAACGCAGCTTGGGCCTGCAGTCTTTCCCGAGTTGAGACCTCGCGGAGATACGGCCTGGTTCGTTCACGGCGTGAGCAAATTCAGCCGAACGAATCGACCGCATCCCGGACCCGCCTTCACTCCTCTCCATTGATCTTCCCTGGCGCTCACTTGCACCTCATTGGACTTTCTCCCGGCTCCCCTTGGACTTTCCCCGGGCCGCCGTCGCACCGGCCGGCTCCACCGACGCTTTCAACAGCCTTGACACCACACACCACTTGCCGCCCTACTGGACCCTGCGCAGCGATGTGACAACGTTGTCCAACTCGCAGGGAGGGGTTCGGGGATGCCGCACAGATCACGCAGACCTCGCTTCAGACACCATCGTTCGGCCGCGGTCCTGGGAGCGGCCGCGTTCACGCTCGTCGCGACAGCCCAGGGCGCCGCCGTCGCCAAGCCGGAGGAACCGCCCAAAGCGGCCAAGGAGTTCGTCTCCTCGTTCGAAGAGGGCGAGGCCCAGCCCGACTGGCTGAACACCGTGGAGACCGGCCCCGACGGCAAGAAGCGGACCGCCGGTGTCAACGGCGCGTTCAGTTCGGGAATCCCCGGCAGTGTGAACGACCACGTCACGGAGGTCCGCGCCAGCGGCGAGAACTCCGGGAGCGGCGAGGTCAAGGAGAACCTGGTCGACGGGGAGCCCACCAGCAAGTGGCTCACCTTCGAGCCGACCGGCTGGGTCGAGTTCGACCTGGACGAGCCCGCCAAGGCGGTGACGTACGCGCTGACGTCCGCGAACGACCACGCCGAACGCGACCCCAAGGACTGGACCCTGCAGGGTTCCACGGACGGCAAGGACTGGAAGGTCCTCGACACCCGAAAGGGTGAGGCGTTCGACAAGCGCCACCAGACGAAGAAGTACGACTTCGAGAACGGCACCGCGTACGCGCACTACCGCCTGGAGGTCACCGCCAACAACGGCGCGTCCGACGCCCTCCAGCTCTCCGACGTCCACCTCTCCGTCGGCGGCAGTCAGACGCCCGACCCCGAGGACATGCTCTCCCTCGTGGACCGCGGACCCAGCGGCTCCCCGACCGCGAAGTCGGGCGCCGGGTTCACCGGCAAGCGCGCGCTGCGCTACGCGGGCACCCACAAGGTGGACGGGCGCGGCTACTCGTACAACAAGGTCTTCGACGTGAACGTCTCGGTGCGGCGTGACACCGAGCTGTCCTACCGGATCTTCCCGTCCATGGCGGAGGGCGACCTCGACTACGACGCCACGAACGTGTCAATGGACCTGGCTTTCACCGACGGCACCTATCTGAGTGACCTCAAGGCCATGGACCAGCACGGCTTCCCGCTGACCCCGCAGGGCCAGGGCGCCGCGAAGGGCCTCTACGTCAACCAGTGGAACAACGTCCAGGCGCGGATCGGGCAGGTCGCGCGCGGCAAGACCGTGGACCGGGTGCTCGTCGCGTACGACTCCCCCAAGGGCCCGGCGAAGTTCCGCGGCTGGGTGGACGACGTATCGCTGAAGGAGAAGGCCCCGGCGAAGCCGAAGGCCCACCCCTCGGACTACGCGGACACCACCCGTGGCACCAACTCCAGCGGCGGCTTCTCTCGCGGCAACACCTTCCCCGCGACGGCCGTCCCGCATGGCTTCAACTTCTGGACGCCGGTGACCAACGCCGGTTCCCTGAGCTGGCTCTACGACTACGCCCGCGGCAACAACGCGGACAACCTGCCGACGATCCAGGCGTTCAGCGCGAGCCACGAGCCGAGCCCCTGGATGGGTGACCGGCAGACGTTCCAGATGATGCCGTCGGTCGACAAGGACACCCCGTCCGCGTCCCGCACCAAGCGCGCGCTGCCCTTCAAGCACGAGAAGGAGACCGCGCGCCCGCACTACTACGGCGTGACGTTCGAGAACGGTCTGAAGGCCGAGATGGCCCCGACCGACCACGCGGCGATGATGAAGTTCACCTATCCCGGTGACGACGCGAGCGTCATCTTCGACAACGTCTCGGAGAAGGGCGGCCTCACTCTCGACGAGGAGAAGGGGATCGTCAGCGGCTACTCGGACGTCAAGTCCGGCCTGTCCACCGGCGCCACTCGCCTCTTCGTGTACGGGACCTTCGACTCGCCCGTGACGGCCGGCGGCAAGCTGGAGGGCGGGGGCGGCGGTGACGTCACCGGCTATCTGCGCTTCAAGCCCGGCAAGGACCGCACGGTGAACCTGCGCCTCGCGACCTCGCTCATCAGCCTCGACCAGGCCAAGGCGAATCTGAACAGCGAGATTCCCTCCGGCACGCCCTTCGAGCGCGTGAAGAACCGCGCGCAGAAGAGCTGGGACGACATCCTCGGCAAGGTGGAGGTCCAGGGCGCGAGCGAGGGCCAGCGGACCAGCCTCTACTCCTCCCTCTACCGCCTCTACCTCTACCCCAACTCGGGCTTCGAGAAGGTCACTTCGGCAAACGGCAAGTCGAAGTACCAGTACGCGTCCCCCTTCTCGCCGCAGACGGGCCCGGACACCCCGACCCACACCGGTGCGAAGATCGTCGACGGCAAGCCGTACGTCAACAACGGCTTCTGGGACACGTATCGCACGACCTGGCCCGCCTACTCGCTCCTCACGCCGAAGAAGGCGGGTGAGCTGGTCGACGGCTTCGTACAGCAGTACAAGGACGGTGGCTGGACGTCGCGTTGGTCGTCGCCGGGCTACGCGGACCTGATGACGGGCACCTCGTCGGACGTGGCGTTCGCCGACGCGTACGTCAAGGGCGTGGACTTCGACGCCAAGGACGCGTACGACGCCGCACTGAAGAACGCGACAGTCGTGCCCCCGAGTTCGGGTGTCGGCCGCAAGGGCATGGAGACGTCGCCCTTCCTCGGCTACACCCCGAGCGAGACCCACGAGGGTCTGTCCTGGGCTCTGGAGGGCTACCTCAACGACTACGGCATCTCGCGCATGGGCCAGGCCCTCTACAAGAAGACGGGCGAGAAGCGCTACAAGGAGGAGTCCGAGTACTTCCTCAACCGCGCCCGGGATTACGTGCATCTCTTCGACAGCAAGGCCGCGGGCGGAGGCACCGCGCCGGGCTTCTTCCAGGGCAAGGACGAGAAGGGCGAATGGCGGGTCCCCTCCGACAAGTTCGACCCGCGCGTGTGGGGCTACGACTACACCGAGACGAATGCCTGGGGTTACGCCTTCACGGCCCCGCAGGACTCGCGCGGCCTCGCCAACCTCTACGGCGGACGCAAGGGCCTCGGCGACAAGCTCGACACGTACTTCGCCACTCCGGAGACGGGCTCCGCGGAGTTCGCGGGCTCGTACGGAGGCGTCATCCACGAGATGACCGAGGCACGCGACGTACGCATGGGCATGTACGGGCACTCCAACCAGGTCGCCCACCACGCCGCCTACATGTACGACGCGGCCGGTGAGCCGTCCAAGACGCAGGAGAAGGTCCGCGAGGTCCTCTCCCGTCTCTACACCGGCAGCGAGATCGGGCAGGGCTACCACGGCGACGAGGACAACGGCGAGCAGTCGGCCTGGTACCTCTTCTCCTCGCTCGGCTTCTATCCGCTGGTCATGGGCAGCGGCGAATACGCCATCGGCTCCCCGCAGTTCACCAAGATGACCGTGCACCTGGACGGCGGGCGCGACCTGGTCGTCAAGGCGCCGAAGAACAGCGCGAAGAACGTGTACGTCCAGGGCCTGAAGGTCAACGGCAAGAAGTGGACGTCAACAGCCCTCCCCCACAAGGAGATCGCACGCGGCGGTGTCCTGGAGTTCGACATGGGCCCGAAGCCGTCGGCGTGGGGCACGGGCAAGAACGCCCAGCCGACGTCGGTCACGCAGGACGACGAGGTGCCCTCACCGCGCGGTGACGCCATCAAGGGTGACGGCGCGCTCTTCGACAACACCTCAGCCACGGACGCGACTTCGGACGCTGCCGTCGACCTGCCGGTCGCCAAGGACACGAAGGCCGTGCAGTACACGCTCACGTCGTCCTCCGACAAGGCGAAGGCGCCGCGCGGCTGGGTCCTTGAGGGCTCATCCGACGGCGAGAAGTGGAAGGAGCTGGACCAGCGGTCCGGCGAGTCCTTCGCCTGGGACCAGCAGACCCGGGTGTTCACCGTCGACGAGCCGGGGACGTACCGGCACTACCGGCTCGTGCCTGACGGGTCCGCGACGCTGGCGGAGGTGGAGCTGCTCAGCTGAGGCACGTTGCAGAGAAGTCCCGCCGACCGGCCGAGCTCATGGCCGGTCGGCGGGACTTCTCCTCATCGCGGCGGTGGGCCTGGCGCTGACCTTCCGCAGGAAACAGCTCGACAGCGTGATGTCGCCGTGCCTAAGATCCACGACGACATCGCGTGTCGGTCACCGGCTGGGTGAGGCATGGAGGTGTCGGGAGATGCCTTCTGGAGGCATTCCTTGTCAGTCGAACTGAACCACACGATCATCCACGCCCGGGACCACCGGGAGTCCGCCGAGTTCTTCTCGGACCTTCTGGGGCTCGAAATCGCCTCGGAGTGGGGCCCGTTCATCGCGGTGCAGCTGAGCAACTCCGTCACCCTGGACTTCGCCACCATCCCCGCGGACAAGATCACCCCGCAGCACTACGCGTTCCTCGTCTCCGAGACGGAGTTCGAGGCGGCGTACGAGAAGATCAGGGCGCGCGGCATCGAGCACTGGGCCGATCCGCACCAGAAGCAGCCCGGTGAGATCAACACCAACGACGGCGGGCGGGGCGTGTACTTCCTGGACCCGTCGGGCCACGCCATGGAGATCATCACCGTGCCGTACGGCGGCTTTCCCGCGTAGCTCAGGAGGGGCAGCTCTTCTCCTTGTCCCCCCGGAACGTCCGGTACAGCGGCAGTTTCTCCTTGTCGCCGGAGCGGGCCACCGGGGGGAACTCGATGATCGGGACGGGCTTGCAGACGGCCCACTGGTTGTTCTCGCCGGGGCCGGTGAACCCGTAGGTGCCGCCCGCCCCGACGAGGCAGCCGGTGCACGTCCCGCCGTTGATCGTCGAGAAGGTGAGCGTGCTGTACACGTCCTTGGTGGAGGGCAGCCGGCCGGAGCCGCCGTCTTCGTTGATCTCGCTGTACGCACGGTCGACGGCGGACGCGAGGAGAGCGAACCCGTCGTAGTACATGGCCGCGTACCCGTCCTCCAGGGCCTTGTCCCCCAGCCCGTGCTCGTGCTCGCTCTCGATCTTCTTGAAGCGCGCGTGGAAGGGGGAGAAGCCCGAGGGTGCTTCGCCGGGGTCCTCCACCCAGTCCGGGTTGTACGCCGATGCGTCGACGACGGTGGCGTTGGCCCTGCGCAGGCTGCGTTCGATGTCGGCGGAGGTGAGCGTCGGCTCGAGGCCGATGCCGACCTTGAGAATCCGCAGCTTGCCGCCGCTTCGGTCGCAACCACCCTCGTTGGCGAGGCGGTTGATGAACGCGGGCAGGTCCTGGTCTCGGCCTGCAAAGAAGACGGTGTCCGCCTGGTCGCGGCAGATCCGCGCGACGGCGTCGGCGAAGCGCTGCGGGATGCCCTGGTCGTCGCCCGAGGAACCGATGTAGTGGGAGTTGTGGTTCTTGAGGTCGTAGGTCTTGCCGAAGTGCCGGTCGAAGACCTCCCGCAGGTTCTGGGAGTACACGTCGCCCTCGCGGCTGTCCCAGAGCAGCAGGCCCTTCTCCTTCTGCGGATAGCGGTCGAGGTAGCGGGACAGGGCCTCGGCGAACTGTTCGTTGTTCGGAGACGTCTTGAAGAAGTACCGGAAGTTCATGGAGGCGGCGGTGATCACCGGGCCGACCGTGGGGATGCCGCGCCCGGTGAGCTCGGCGACCGCCTTGCGGGTCTCCGTCGTACTGCTCGGGATGCCCGTCACGCCCACCAGCGGGGCCTCCTTGTCCCGCGTCAGCTCGGCGAGACGGTCGACGACCGGCTGCCATTCGCTGAGGTGTTTGCCGTCGGGGGCGAAGAGCAGTTGGTAGTGCGGACCGCTGGCGCTGTTCGCCTCCAGCTGCGCCGCGAGGGCGCCCGCCAGCGCGCGCCGGATCATGTCGCCGGTCATCGCGCTCGACTCGTCCGACGTGAAGGGCATCATCAGGGCGATGCGTACGTAGGGAATGCGGGCCTTGCCGTCCGGGTCCTCCCAGTCCTTCGCGACCCGGGCGTTCTCGTCCGCCACTGCCTTGATGAGGCTCTTGGTCCGCTCGTCCGCGTCGAAGGCCCGGTCGGTGACCCCGACGCACTCCCCGGCGATCTCCTCCAGGCCTTCCCCGCACGGACCGGGGCGCGAGCTGTTCCAGGTGATGAAGCCTGCGACGAGGGCGATGACCACCACCGCGGCCACGAGCCATTCGAGGGGGCCCCACTCTTTGGGCGGGTGGTTGTACATCATGACCCCTCACTGGCGGGGACGGGCAGGACCTGCCGTTTGCGGGCGGCCGCCGGCCAGTCGCGAGCGGCTCCGCCGAGGGCCGCGTACCAGGTGCGGTGGCGACGGGAGAGGAATCCGAGTTCGTCGCCCATCGCCTGGCACAGAGTCTCGGCATCCGGGTCGATCGCCGCGTCGGCGTACGGCTCTGACAGGTACCACAGGGCGTGCAGGAGCCGGTTGATACTGCGTCCCGCCTCGTCGAGGTGGGCGAACTGGGCGGCGCGTTCACCCAACGCGATCTCGACGCGGTGATCGCTCCAACCTCCCGTGTGGTCCTGGGCGTTCGCGCTGTCCTGGGTGTTCGCGCTGTCCTGGGTGTTCGAGCTGTCCTGGGTGTTCGAGCTGTACTGGGCGGCCGCGGCGTTCTTCGACGGCGGAATCGGGGCGGTGGCGCAGTGCCGCAGGCACTTCAGCCAGTGCTCGACGCTCTGCACCGCCTCTTCCGCGCCGAACTCGTCCGCCAGCATCTCGACCGCCCCTGCCGCGTTCCCGGCGGCCAGGTTGTGCCGCAACGCGTCCGCTTCCCCCTTGGCGGTGCGCTGCACGTGGTACCGGTGCAGGAAGCGGTGGATCTCGTGCCAGCTGTGCGGATCGTCGGGGGGCGGCGAGGTGCGGCGTGCCTCGTGGACGAGGAGCGCCTGAAGGAGCTTGCTCTCGACCAACGGCGCCTCGACGGGCACGGACCGCTGCCACTGCCGCTCCACCAGATACTGCGCCGCCGCGTTGGCCGGCAGTTGCTCGGGCCCGTCGAGGCGCAGGTCCTCGGCGAGGGCCTCCGCGGAGGCGTTGTCCCGGGCCAGGCACAGCACGAGGAGCCGGTCGCGCTGGCGCCGGTCCGGCAGCAGGTCCTCCAGGAGTACCTGGGTGACCGGGCGGCCCTGCGGCGTGGGCAGGTCGAGCAGGTCCCTGGGGGCCACCGTGCGGTTCTGCCGGGCCGCGTGCACCACGGCGTCGCACAACACGGTGGCGGCCGCCGGGTGCCCGCCGGTCAGCGAGTGCAGAGCCGACGCCAGGTGCGGGTGGAGCAGCCGCGCGGACGCCCGGTCCAGCATCGACAGGACGTCGTCCCTGCCCAGCGGTGTGAGCGGCACGACGAGCAGCCCCGCGGACGGATCGTGTCCGGTGCGCTGCCAGATGGCGGTGGCCTGTTTGCGCCGCGCGCTGCTCACGGGCGGCAGCAGGTCGGCCAGTTCGCGGCGCACCGCCTGCGGCGCCTCCTCCTCAGGGATGTCCCCGAGCCGCGTGGCGACGACGGTGATCCGGTCGCGGTGGGGCCGCTGCACACCCGCGCGGTGTTCGAGGAGCAGGTGCAGGAAGCGCTGCCCCGCGGGGGCGTGCGCCTCGTCGAGGAGGATCAGCGGCCAGGGCTCACGGTTCAGGTGCCGCAGCAGGCCGTAGGCGGCGGCCACTTCCTGAAGGAAGGCGGCCATGAGGGTGTTCTCGACGACGTCACGGTAGTCGCCGCCCCGGTGGAAGCGCCTGCCGAGCTCCAGGAGGGCGTCGGGCTTCCCGGTGACGCCCTCGGGCGCGGTGTGCCGCTGTCCGTACCAGTTGCCGGCCTGGGCGAGGGGGCGCAGGGAGTGGAGTTCACGCAGGATCGCCGCGGTGACCGGCTGCGTGGCGTCGTCGTCCGGCACGTCGGCACCGGAGGCCGCCGCCTCCGTCACCGCGTCGACGGAGGCCCCGACCTGCTCCGACCACTGCCGTGCCACGTCGCGCTCGCCCCCGGCCATCAGCCCGCAGGCGATCAGGAGCCGGGCGTGCCTGGCGCACACGGCGTCCCGTGCGTCGGCGTCGTCCAGGGACCAGCCGGACACCGCGAAGAGGCCGGGCAACAGGATGGGGAACAGGCCGATACCGGGTGCGAGCGCGCACACGATCCGCTCGAGGATCTGCACGAAGTCGACCGCCGGCGCGGCGGGCACGCCCTCGCTCTGTGAGCTCACGACGGGTGCGGCGGCCGGCGTCCCCGGCACCACGACCCGCACATGGGCCAGCGGCAGCCTCTTGTGGTAGTTCCGCGCGAGCCCGTCGAGGACGGCGCTGCGGCCGAGCCCGTGCTGCCCGGTGAGCAGGACGACGGGCACGTCGTCGCCGAACTCCCGTTTCCTGCGCGCCCGTTCGTCGTACGCAAGGCCCGTGAGCGACGGAATGAGTGAGCCCACCAGAGGACCGCGACCGTACAGCAGTGGCGTTTGCGGCTTGCCCATCCGACGATTTCCCGCTTCCCCCTGGGAGCGCCAACTCCGCTCGGAACACTGGAACTTACCCCCCTTCCCTTCAGGGTTGCGGGTAAATCTCCAGATCGACCCGGTCAGGGAGGTTCGCCGCCGCGCGCACCTCTCCCGGATACGCGAGCCGGACCCTCCGCAGCTCGGACAGGCCCGCCAGATGCGAGAGATCGATGTCGGTGCCCTGGGTGAGGTGGATCTCGACGAGTCCCGGCAGCCGCCGGGCGATGCGCCGCAACGACACGAGCGCGCCCGGCTTGGCGTACACGTAAAGGTGTGTGACCTGCGAGACCTGCGCCTTGGGGTCGAAGAGCAGCGTGCTCAGCTGCTCCGGGGAGAGGGTGAGTGTGCGCAGCTCGGGCAGTCGGGCGAGCAGAGCGCCCCAGCCGTCCGGTAGCAGCCGCTCCCCCGCTTCGTGCAGGCGCAGTTCCTCCAGTGCCTGGAAGTGCCTGATCTCCGTCAGATCGACCGTGCCCATCGGCAGCGCGAGGACCCGCAGATCCCCGAGGCGGGACAGATCGGCGAGGCCGCGCCACGGCACTTGCAGCCCCAGGTGCAGCGCACGCAGACGCGGGCACTCCGCCAGCTTCGTCAGTGGCTCGAACTGCGGGAGGTCCTCAAGGACGAGGGTGTGCAGCCTGGGCAGCCGGGTGAGCGGCGCGGGTTCCCTGAGGTTGCGGCAGCCCTGCAGGGTGAGACTCTCCAGGGCCGGGAAGTCGGCGAGCAGACCGAGGTCGTCCAGCTGGAGCGTGCCGCGCAGCCTGAGCTCGCGCAGGCGCCGCGGATCCAGCGCCGCGCGTACGGCCTCCGGGGCGAAGTCGCCGTGTATGCCGACGCGTTCGCAGCCGGGAAGGTCCGCGAGGGCGTCGAGTTCGGCGCTCGACCGTACGGTGACGGGCTGCGACGGGTCGGCGGTGAGGAGCGGCCTGATGATCTCGTCGGCGTACACGCCGGTCTCGAACCGGTCCCAGTGGCCGAGGAGTTGGGCCCGCACGACGGGCTGGCGGGTGCCGAGGAACTCCCGCAGGCGCGGGATGGCGGCGTCACCGCCGATCTGGCAGATCGCGTGGACGGTCGCGAGTTCCTCGTCGCCGTCCAGGTCGTGTGCTCCGGGCAGCAGCCCGAGCAGCAGCGGCCCCGTGCGCGCGAGGACCCTGGCCTGGCGCAGGCTGCGCGGCGGGACCATGCGCGCCGCTTCGGTCTCGATGGTCAGCCGCACGGCGGGGTCGAGGCGGGTGGCCTGCTCCAGCGAGGCGAGGGCGAGCAGCCGCAGCCTGGCCTGGATCGTCGCGTCCTTCTCGCGGTTGCCGCGGTCGTTGAGCCGCATGAGCAGATCGGCACGTCCGTTGTGATCACTCTGCGCGACGGCCATCTGCACCACGTCCTCCCACTGGTCGGCATGGGCGTTCTTCACCAGAATGCCGAAGTCCCGCTCTTCGAGCACCGCTTTGGCCCCGAGATAATCCTGAAAGGTGCGGTGAATGAAGTCCACGGCACCCGATGCGGGTTCGCGGAGCACCCCGGTGCGTTCGATGAGGTACTGCAGGGCGTCTTCGGGTTCGCCCATCTTCTGCAGGCTCGGCACCTGGGGCTGGAGCCTGTGCACGAGATCCACGGCGTCGGGGCGCTCGATCTGGGTGCGTTCGTTGCGGATCAGCCAGTACGCGAGGCGCTTGAGAGGTTCGGCGGCGGCCTCTTCGCTGAGTTTGAGGCCGCGCAGGCCGCGCTCCACGTCCCGCCGTTCCAGCAGCATGGACAGGGCCGCCTTGTAGAGGGCGGCGCGGCCCGCCGGCAGATAGCCGTTGCGCTCCCTGTGCAGGGCGCAGATCAGGGTGCACATCAGCGGGTTGGTGGCGAGCCTGCTCAACTCCGGTCGTGCGCGCAGGGATTGGATCAGCGCGTCGTCCTCCCCCTCGCGCGCGTCGGCCGCCGTGTGCCATCGCTGGATGAAGCGCCGCAGGTCGTCGGGGCGCAGCGCGTTGAGGGTGAACTCGTGGAAGCCCTCGCGTTCCAGCCAGCCGGGGGCGAGCGCGGAGGGGCGGGTGGTGGCGAGCCAGAGGTTGCCGGAGAAGGCGGCGAGGAGGCCGCGCAGCCAGTCCCGGGTGCGCGTGCGGTCGGCTGCGGGAATCTCGTCGAGGCCGTCGATGAGCAGGACGCCGCGGCCGTTCTGCAGCAGACGCGCCGTCCATCCCGCGGGTTCGGTGCCGGTGAGTGGGCAGCCCATCCGGCGCAGGAAGTCGTCGGGCAGCGGCAGTTCCGTCCCCTCGCGGACCAGGGTGCGCAGGGGCAGGACGAAGGGAACGCGCCCGAGGAGCTGCGGCAGGTGGCCCGGCACCGAGTCCTGCTGCGCGGTGGTCAGGGCCAGCCACTGGACGAGCGTCGTCTTGCCCGTACCGGCGAGCCCGTGCAGCAGGACGCGCCGGTGACCGACGAGGACGGTCTCGACGCTCTCCTCGACTTGTGCGGGCGTTCCCTCGCGGTCCACGTCGGGTTCGTCGTCCGCGGCGGCGCTCGCGACGGCCCGCAGGCTCAGATAGGCGCTCTCCAGGGGCCATTCCTTGCCGCGGGGGTCGCGCAGATCGACTCCGTAGAGGGTGAGGCTGCCGTGGCGCTTGACGACGTAGCGCGCGTAGTCCTCCTCGAAGCGGGCGTCCGCCGCCGTCCAGTCGTCTCCTGATACGCGGCGCAGGATGACCTCCAACTGGTCGCGCTGGCGGCGCAGTTCTTGGAACTCCTCCAGCTGGGCGCGGGCCGCGAATCCGGGGCGCTGGGTGAAGAACCGCACGAGGTGCACGCAGGCGGTCCGCAGGAGTACGTCGTGGAAGAGCGCCGCGTCGCGGGTGAGCAGCCTGCGGGTGTCGGGCCCAGCCTTCCGGGACAGTTCCCCGGCCAGCTCCTCGGGCCCGAGCACGAAGACCTGCACGTCGTCCATGTCGAGCTCGCCGAGGGCGAACAGGGTGCGGGTCAGGGCCTGGCCGACGGCGTCGTGCTCGTCGTCGGCGATCGGCCGCTCGTGCGGCCCCGCGGCGCGCACCGCCCGGCGCACCAGCTCCCGGGCGAGCCGGTGCATGTCGTCCTTGCTGAGCGAGGGGTGGTCCCCGGCGAAGGACAGCAACCCCTTGATGCGTACGGGCTGTTCGGTGTACTCGGCTCCGGGTGCCTTGGGCGGCGGAAGGAGCAGCCGTTTCAGCAACGGCACCACGACCGAGGACGCGACTTTGATTCCGACTGCTCCAGCGTCCACAACAACCCCCGTCGCCGCCGCGCGTTCCCCCGCACACAAAGCGTAGGGCCCGCACCCCCCGGCGAGGGGGATGCGGGCCCAACTATGCGGTTACCGCGCTTACTTGCGGATCAGCGAACGCAGCACGTACTGCATGATGCCGCCGTTGCGGTAGTAGTCCGCCTCACCGGGGGTGTCGATGCGCACGACCGCGTCGAACTCCACGCCCGTGTCGGTCGTGACCTTCACCGTGCTCGGCGTGCGGCCCTCGTTCAGCTCGGTCACGCCGGTGAAGGAGAAGGACTCCTCGCCGGTCAGGCCGAGGGACTCGGCGGACAGGCCCTCCGGGAACTGGAGCGGCAGGACGCCCATGCCGATGAGGTTCGAGCGGTGGATGCGCTCGTACGACTCGGCGATGACGGCCTTGACGCCGAGGAGCGCGGTGCCCTTGGCCGCCCAGTCGCGGGACGAACCGGAGCCGTACTCCTTGCCCGCGAGGATCGCGAGGGGGGTGCCGGCCGCCTGGTAGTTCTGCGAGGCGTCGTAGATGAAGGAGACCGGGCCGTCCTCCTTCGTGAAGTCACGCGTGAAGCCGCCCTCGGTGCCCGGCGCGATCTGGTTGCGCAGGCGGATGTTGGCGAACGTGCCGCGGATCATGACCTCGTGGTTGCCACGGCGCGAGCCGTAGGAGTTGAAGTCGCGACGCTCGACGCCGTGCTCGGTGAGGTACTTGCCGGCCGGGGTGTCGGCCTTGATCGCACCGGCCGGGGAGATGTGGTCGGTGGTGACCGAGTCGCCCAGCTTGGCCAGGACGCGGGCGCCCTCGATGTCGGAGACCGGGGTGGTCTCCATCGTCATGCCCTCGAAGTAAGGGGGCTTGCGGACGTAGGTCGACTGCGGGTCCCACTCGAAGGTGTTGCCGGTCGGGATCGACAGCGCCTGCCACTGGGCGTCGCCCGCGAAGACGTCCTGGTAGGACTTGTTGAACATGTCCTCGCCGATGGAGTTGGCGACGACGTCGTTCACCTCGGCCTCGGTCGGCCAGATGTCCTTCAGGAAGACCGGGTTGCCGTCCTGGTCGGCACCGAGCGCGTCCTTGGTGATGTCCACCTTCATCGAACCGGCGAGGGCGTACGCGACGACCAGCGGCGGGGACGCCAGGTAGTTCATCTTGACGTCGGGGTTGATGCGGCCCTCGAAGTTCCGGTTGCCGGAGAGGACGGACGTCACGGCCAGGTCGTGCTCGTTGACCGCCTTGGAGACCTCCTCGGGCAGCGGGCCCGAGTTGCCGATGCAGGTGGTGCAGCCGTAGCCGACGAGGTTGAAGCCGACCTTGTCGAGGTAGGGGGTGAGCCCCGCCTTGTCGAAGTAGTCGGTGACGACCTTGGAGCCCGGGGCGAGGGTGGTCTTGACCCACGGCTTGCGGGTCAGGCCCTTCTCCACGGCCTTCTTCGCGACGAGCGCGGCGGCAACCATCACGTACGGGTTCGAGGTGTTGGTGCAGGAGGTGATCGCGGCGACGGTGACGGCGCCGTGGTCGATCTCGTACGTCGAGCCGTCGGGGGCGGTGACGGTGGTCGGACGCGTGGGAACGCCGTTCGTGGAGGCCGGGGCGTCGGAGGCCGGGAAGGACTCCTTGCCCGCCTCGTCGTCGTCCTCGACGTAGTTGCGCACGTCGAGAGCGAACTGCTGCGCGGCGTTGGCGAGGACGATGCGGTCCTGCGGGCGCTTGGGACCGGCGATGGAGGGGACGACCGTGGAGAGGTCGAGCTCCAGCTTCTCGGAGAAGTCGGGCTCGGCGGCCGGGTCGAGCCAGAGGCCCTGCTCCTTGGCGTACGCCTCGACGAGCGCGACCTGCTGCGCGTCACGGCCGGTCAGGCGCAGGTACTTCAGCGTCTCGTCGTCGATCGGGAAGATCGCGGCGGTGGAGCCGAACTCCGGCGACATGTTGCCGATGGTGGCGCGGTTGGCGAGGGAGGTGGCGGCGACGCCCTCTCCGTAGAACTCGACGAACTTGCCGACGACGCCGTGCTTGCGCAGCATCTCGGTGATCGTGAGGACGAGGTCCGTGGCGGTGGTGCCCGCGGGCAGCTCACCGGTCAGCTTGAAGCCGACGACGCGCGGGATGAGCATGGAGACCGGCTGGCCCAGCATCGCGGCCTCGGCCTCGATGCCGCCGACGCCCCAGCCGAGCACGCCCAGGCCGTTGACCATCGTGGTGTGCGAGTCCGTGCCGACCAGGGTGTCGGGGTAGGCCTGGCCGTTACGGACCATGACCGTGCGGGCCAGCTTCTCGATGTTGACCTGGTGGACAATGCCGGTGCCCGGGGGGACGACCTTGAAGTCGTCGAAGGCGGTCTGACCCCAGCGCAGGAACTGGTAGCGCTCCTTGTTGCGGCCGTACTCCAGCTCGACGTTCTGGCCGAAGGCGTCCGCCGTGCCGAACTTGTCGGCGATGACGGAGTGGTCGATGACCAGCTCGGCCGGGGAGAGCGGGTTGACCTTGTCCGCGTCGCCGCCGAGCTCCTTGACGGCCTCACGCATGGTGGCGAGGTCGACGACGCAGGGCACGCCGGTGAAGTCCTGCATGATCACGCGGGCCGGCGTGAACTGGATCTCCTGCGAGGGCTGGGCCTGGGAGTCCCAGGAGCCGATCGCACGGATGTGGTCGGCGGTGATGTTCGCGCCGTCCTCGGTGCGGAGCAGGTTCTCCAGCAACACCTTCAGGCTGTAAGGGAGGCGCTCGGAGCCCTCCACCTTGTCCAGCTTGAAGATCTCGTACGACTCGTCGCCCACGCGCAGCGTGCTGCGGGCGTCGAAGCTGTTCGCCGACACGACAGTCTCCTTCATATATGTGCGCGTTTCCGTCACATCCTGCCGCCACGACTCCTCGTCGATCCGCTAAGGTAAGGCTTAGTTAGGTAACCCTTACCGAGTGGCGGCTTCTGGTGCGCCTCGGCAGATATCTCGATGTCGAGATAACTCTAGTACATGCCCCGGCGTGACGACGAAGTGCGCCCGCTCACAGTCCGGCATGCCCTCGTTCGGGTATGCCGGGCACGTCGTCGAGTACGGCCACATCGAGCGCCCTCAGCCGCGCGGGATCGGCGACGACCTCGTACGCCGCGACGCGCCCGTCCTCGACCCTGATGACGAGAGCGAGGAGCAGCCTGCCCCGCGGCGCCACGACCAGTCCCACCGCACCGTCGACGAGCGCGGCCTGCGCGAAGCGGGCGTTGCGCTTGAGGAGGACCGTCTCGTCCGCCACGGCCCGCGCGGACGCCTATGGCGGTGACCGCGCGGGCCGACGGCGCCTGTTGCTCGATGTCGTCGACGCGGTCACCGCCGAGTGGGACGGGCGGCGGGTGGGCGTGCGCCTCTCGCCGTACATGGCAGCGACCGACCGCTTCGTCGTCGACGAGGAGCTGCTCGCCGACTACGACGAACTGGTGACGGCGCTGAACGACCGGCCCCTGGCCTATCTCCACCTGCGCGGCCCCGACCCCGCGGGGCCCGGCGAGACTCCCGCCTTCGAGGCGTTCACGCGCTACCGGAAGCGGTTCGAAGGACCGCTGATCGCGAACAACGGCTTCGACAGGGACTCCGCCAACGCCCTGGTGGCCGCGGGATGCGCCGACGCCGTGGCCTTCGCCACACACTTCATCGCCAACCCCGACCTGGTCGGCCGGTTCGCCCTGGGCCGGGAACTGGCTGCCGGTGACCCCACCACGTACTACCAGGGCGGCGCGCAGGGATATGTCGACTATTCGGCCGTCGGCTGAGCGCGCGACGAGTCGCGCACCAGGAGGCCCGCCGGTACGACGACCGGGGTCGGCGCTGTGCCGCCCTCGATCAGGGTGACGAGGAGGGCGACGGCTGCGCGTGCCGTTCGTTCCGGGTCGAGGGTCACCGTGGTCACTGGCGGTCGTGTCGTCGCGTATCCGGGGTCCTCGCTCGCGCACACCACACGTAGTTCGTCCGGGACGCGCAGACCGAGCCTGGTCGCGGCGGCCAGGAGCTGACGGCCGCCCGGGTCGTACGCCGCGTACACGGCGTCGGCGCGGTCCGGGCCCCGCAACAGCGTGTCGAACGCCCTCCCCTGGTCGTCCGTCACGTCGAAGGGCACGACCAGCGGATCGGCGCCCTGCTGCGCGCACCACCCGGCGTAGGCCGCCGTCACGGCGCGGGCGTAGTGCTCGTCGCCGTCGCCGGACTGCAGGGCGATGCGGCGGGCGCCGGAGGCCGCGAGGTGGTCGAGGACCTCGCGGGTGGTCCTCTCGTGGTCGTTGTCGACCCAGTGGTCGCCGGGGCGCGGGTCGCCGGGGACGCCGTCGAAGACGAGCGGGATGCCGCGGGCGCGCAGCGCGTGGACCATCGGGTCCCCGCGCGGGCTGTCCATGATCAGCATGCCGTCGACGGCGAGGCCGTGCCACGCGTCGTCCGCGGCGCGGTCGGCGGGCAGTGTGGTCAGCGCGTAGCCGCGCGCGTGGGCGGCGGACGTGGCCGCGGTGAGGGCTCGGGAGAAGTAGGCGACCTCGGCGTAGTTCCAGGCTCTGCGGTACGTGGTCACCGCGACGCCGAGGGTCCGTGTGCGCGGGGCGGTGCGGCGGGTGACGTAGCCGAGGGCGGTGGCCACCTCGCGTACGCGGCGGCGCGTGGGCTCGCCTATGCGGCCCGTGCCGTTCAGGGCGTGCGAGACCGTCGCGGTCGACACCTCGGCTGCGCGGGCTATGTCGGTGAGGGTGGGCCCTGGCACGCGGCACATCGTACGGATGCGGATTCCGTCGTGGGCGGTGGGTTCTGGTTAACGGGTTACTCACGAAGTCTTCGGGGCGCCGCTTCGCGGCGGATATCTGCCGCCCACTCACCCGATCACCCCGGAGTGACCTATGACGATTCCGCACCTCTCCCCCCTCTCCCGCCGCAACCTCCTCGCATCCGCCGGCGCCACCGGCCTGCTCGCGGCGGTGGGCACGCCCGCCTCCGCGTCCCCCCGGCGCTCCGCCGCCCTCGTCGTGCACAACGCCCGTGTCTTCAGCGGCACTCGGAAGCACGACCACGCGCAGGCCGTCGCCGTCGGGCGGGACGGGAAGATCCTTGCTGTGGGGAGCGACTCCTCGCTCAAGCGGTTCATCGGGCGGGACACCGAAGTCGTCGACGGGGCCGGCGGGACCCTGATGAGCGGCATCCACGACGGGCACGCCCACCCCATGGACGCCGCGAGCCGCTCGCTGCGGCCCTCGCTCGCCGGAGCCGAGCAGACCGTCGCGGAGCTGCAGAAGACCCTGACCGCGTTCCTGAAGGACACCGCCGACCAGGAACCCGACGGGTGGCTGGTGGTGGAGGACTGGAACCCCGTGGGGCTCCTTCCGCACGGCACCGCTCCGCACCACTCCATGCTCGACGCGCTGCCGACCCGGCGGCCGGTCGCGCTGCGCGGCGGCGACGGGCACAACATGTGGGTCAGTCAGCGTGCCCTCGACATCGCGGGCATCACCGCCTCCGCTCCGGACCCGGTCGGCGGCAAGATCGTCAAGGGCCAGGACGGCAAGCCCACCGGCGTGCTCAAGGACGACGCCCAGCCGCTGGTGGCCCGGCACATCCCCGAGCCCGACCAGGATCAGCTCGTCGCCGCCGCCGCGAAGACCTTCGCCGAGGCCGCCGCGTCCGGGATCACCACGTTCATGGAAGCCGTCGTCGGCAAGGGCGAGTTGGCCCTCTACAAGGCGCTCGCCGAGAGCGGGAAGCTGCCGCAGCGCATCGTGCCCGCCCTGCGCATCGACACCGACAAGACGAAGGACCCGGCGGCCGCGGTGGCGTACGCGCGGGGACTCCGAGAGGACTTCAAGGACGTACGCGCGCTGCGGTTCGGCACCGTCAAGGTGTTCCTCGACGGCGTCATCGAGTACCCGGCGCAGACCGCGGCGCTCCTCAAGCCCTATCTCGACAAGGACGGCAGGCCCACCGACCACCGCGGCGACCTGTACGTGTCGGCGGCGGACTACGGCCGGCTGACCGCCGCCTTCAACAAGGAGGGCTGGCAGATGCACGCGCACGCCATCGGTGACCGCGCCGTCCGCACCTCCCTCGACGGGTACGCGTACGCCCTGCGCAAGACCGGGGCGCGCGGCCTGCGCAACACCACCGCCCATCTCCAACTCGTCGACCCCGCCGACCTGCCCCGCTTCGCCCGGCTGGGCGTCATCCCCTGCATGCAGCTCCAGTGGGCCACCCGCAACACCTGGACCATGGACGCCCTGCTGCCCTACATCGGTGCCGGGCGCCACCGTTGGCAGTACCCGGCGCGCAGCCTTGAGCGGCATGGGGCGCGGCTCTCCGGTGGCTCGGACTGGCCTGTCGATCCGCTCCAGGTCTGGAACCAGGTGCGTACCTCCGTCGACCGGTTCGGAGCAGAGGGCGAGGGTGATCTTTACCGGGACGAGGAGGGGCTGAGCCGCTCGTCCGCCCTGCTCATGCACACCCTCGGGACAGCGCGTCAGCTCCGTATGGACCACCTGACGGGGACCGTCGAAACGGGAAAGTCGGCCGATCTGGTGCTGCTCGACCGGGATGTGACGCGGTGTCCGGTGGCTGACATCAGCTCCTCCGAAGTGCGTCTGACGTTGACCGGAGGCACAGTGGTGCATGACGCCGACTCGTCGGCCGGGCGCGCTGCCGCCGCCCGGGTGACGCGCGCGGCGGCCGGGCCGCGGCCCACGGCGCAGGCCGCGGTGCACGGTGGGCGGCACGCCTCGTGCGGATGCGGTTGACCGGTACGGGCACGTGGCGTACGGGAACCTCGTACGAGAGCGACTCGGGAGTGAGCCGGGAACGACCCGGGAGCGACGTACGGGAACTTCCGTACTGAATCGGTCATTTCCCATATGGCCCACCCCAGCTCGTGCGTCATCTCATATCTGAGATAACCTGCGGAACATGGCAGACGATTACCTCGTACGTATCGGCAAGCTCATCCGCGACGCCCGTCAGCACAGGGGCTGGACGCAGTCGCAGCTCGCCGAGGCGCTCAGCACAAGTCAGAGCGCCGTGAACCGCATCGAGCGCGGCAACCAGAACATCAGCCTTGAGATGATCGCCCGTATTGGCGAGGCTCTCGACAGTGAAATCGTCTCGCTCGGGTACGCGGGGCCCATGCATCTGCGAGTGGTCGGCAACCGTCGGCTCTCCGGCTCCATCGACGTCAAGACGAGCAAGAACGCCTGCGTGGCGCTGCTCTGCGCCTCCCTGCTCAACAAGGGACGCACAGTGCTGCGCCGCGTGGCGCGCATCGAGGAGGTCTACCGCCTCCTCGAAGTGCTCGGCTCGATCGGCGTCCGCACCCGTTGGATCAACGACGGGGTCGACCTGGAGATCGTGCCGCCGGCCGAGCTCGACATGGAGGCGATCGACGCGGAGGCCGCGATCCGGACCCGGTCGATCATCATGTTCCTGGGTCCGCTGCTTCACCGCATGGACCGCTTCAAGCTGCCGTACGCGGGCGGTTGCGACCTCGGCACCCGCACCATCGAGCCGCACATGATCGCGCTGCGCCGCTTCGGGCTCGACATCGCCGCGACCGAGGGGCTCTACCACGCGGAGGTCGCGCGTGACGTCGTCCCGGACCGTCCGATCGTGCTGACCGAGCGCGGCGACACCGTGACCGAGAACGCCCTGCTCGCCGCGGCGCGCAGCGCCTGCACGACCGTCATCCGCAACGCCTCGTCGAACTACATGGTCCAGGACCTGTGCTTCTTCCTGGAGGCGCTCGGCGTGAAGGTCGAGGGCATCGGCACGACGACCCTCACGGTGCACGGCGTCCCGAGCATCGAGGTCGATGTCGACTACTCCCCCTCCGAGGACCCGGTCGAGGCGATGAGCCTGCTCGCCGCTGCGGTCGTCACGGAGTCCGAACTGACGGTGAACCGCGTCCCGATCGAGTTCCTGGAGATCGAGCTCGCGGTCCTGGAGGAGATGGGGCTCGACCACGACCGCACGGCGGAGTACTTCGCCGACAACGGCCGCACGCGCCTGATCGACCTCACCGTCCGGCCCTCCAAGCTGGAGGCGCCGATCGACAAGATCCACCCGATGCCGTTCCCGGGCCTGAACATCGACAACGTCCCCTTCTTCGCGGCCATCGCGGCGGCGGCGCAGGGCAAGACACTGATCCACGACTGGGTCTACGACAACCGCGCGATCTATCTGACCGACCTGAACCGCCTCGGCGGACGCCTCCAACTCCTCGACCCGCACCGGGTGTTGGTGGAGGGCCCGACCCGCTGGCGTGCCGCAGAGATGATGTGCCCGCCCGCGCTGCGTCCGGCCGTGGTCGTGCTGCTCGCGATGATGGCCGCCGAGGGCACGTCCGTCCTGCGCAACGTCTACGTGATCAACCGCGGCTACGAGGAGCTGGCCGAGCGGCTCAACTCCGTGGGCGCCCAGATCGAGACGTTCCGGGACATCTAGGCCCGGTTCCGCAGCGATCTCCCCCGCTACGACTGGGGAACGACCACCGGTCGTCACTGGAGGAGGGCGAGGGCGCGGTGCGGCCGACACCCCTGACGCGGGGCGGGGCTGAGGTCCGCGCCCCATAAGGGGCGCGGGGAACTGCGCGACCAGCCCCCGCCGGCCCGCGGGTCCATCGCCGCACTTCCAGCCGACCGCTCAGGTGCTCGCCACGAACTCCCGGATCGCCGCCGCCAGGCCGTCGGGGCGGTCCAGCGGGATCAGCGTGCGGCAGTCGTCCAGTTCCACCAGGCGGCTCTTGGGAAGCAACTCGGCGAACCTGCGGCCGTGTTCCGGAGGCAGCATCTTGTCCTGCTTGCCCCAGACGACCAGGGCCGGCCTGTCGTACGTGCGCAGGGCCTGAGCCGCCTCCAGCATCTCTGTCCTGCGCGCCGAGCGCAGATAGTGGATCAGGACTTGGCGGGCCACGGGGTCGGTGCGCAGCGGGGCGATCCAGCGGTCCGTCAGGTCGTGGGGGACGGGGCGGTGCGCCATCAGGGCGTATCCCGTGCCCGGGACGCGGCGCAGGGCGCGTACGGACAGGACGCGAGCCAGGAGCGCGATACCGCCGGGGACGCGCGCGGCGGTGTCCAGCATCTTGCCGCCCGCGCCCGGTGGATAGTTGTCGAAGGCCTCGCAGCCCGCGATGACCATCCGGCCGACGCGGTCGGGGCGCTCGGCCGCCAGCTGCTGCAGCCGCCCGGCGTCGTTCTCGACGAACACCGCGTCGTCGCCGAGATCCAGCGCGTCGGCGAACTCGCCGATCAGCCGGGCCATGGTCAGGGGCGTCAGCTCGGCGCCGGGTTTCAGCGGGACGCGATGGCTGCCGTAGGGGAGGGTCGGCACCAGGCAGCGGAACGCGTCGCCGAGTTGCTCGACCACGTGGCGCCATACGCTGCCGTCCTGAACGAGGCCGTGCAGAAGAACGAGCGGGGTGCCCGTCCCTCCGGTGTCCTCGTACTCGACCGGTCCTGCGGTGAGCTCGATCCGTGCCATGGCCTCCCCGTTTCCTCGCCGATGGTGACCCTGACGCTATGCGGCTCAGTCGAGGACCGCCACCCCGTCCAGCTCGACCAGACACTGCTCGTCCCAGAGGCGGACCGCGCCGATCACCGCCATGGCGGGGTAGTCGCGTCCCGCCAACTTCCGCCAGACGCGGCCGAGTTGCGGGGCCTGCTCGCGGTAGTCGGCGACGTCCGTGGCGTAGACCGTGACGCGGGCGAGGTCGGCGGGGGTGCCGCCCGCGTGGCGCAGGGCGGTGAGGAGATTGGTCAGTGCCCGCTCGAACTGTTCGGGGAGGGTGCCGCCGGTCACCTTGCCGTCGGCGTCGAGCGCGGTCTGGCCCGCGAGGAACACGAGACGGCCGCCGGTCGCGGTGACGGCATGCGAGAAGCCGGTGGGCGGGGAGAGTTCGATGGGGTTGACGCGTTCGATGCTCATACGGAGGGCTCCTCACGGGGGACGGCCTGCGGGGTGGGCTGGGCAGTGGCCTGCGGGGTGGACTGGGAAGTGGTCTGCGGGGTGGGCTGGGCAGTGGCCTGCGGGGTGGACTGGGAAGTGGTCTGCGGGGTGGGCTGGGCAGTGGCCTGCGCCGCGTACAACTCCTTGGCGATGATGGTCCGTTGGACCTCGCTCGCGCCTTCGTAGATGCGCGGCGCCCGCACCTCCCGGTAGAGGTGCTCCAGGAGGTGCCCCCGCTGCAAGGCGCGCGCTCCGTGCAGCTGGACCGCGGCGTCCACGACGTACTGTGCCGTCTCCGTGGCCAGGAGCTTGGCCATGGCGGCGCGTTGGGCGATGTCCGGTTCGCCGCGGTCGTACGCCGCGGCTGCCGCGTGGACCATGAGACGGGCCGCCTCGGTCCGCGTCGCCATCTCCGCGACCTGGTGGGCCACGGCCTGGAGGTCCTTCAACTTGCCGCCGAACGCGTCCCGCCCCGCGGTGTGGGCGACGGTCGCGGCAAGGGCCGCTGCCGCCATGCCCACCGCGAAGGCGCCGACGCTGGGGCGGAAGCGGTTGAGGGTGGTCATGGCGACGCGGAAGCCGCGGTCGGGTTCGCCGAGGACGTCCTCGCCGGTGACCGTCACACCGTCGAAGGCCAGGGCGCCGATCGGGTGCGGGGAGAGCATGTCCAGCGGGGTGCCGGTGAGGCCGGCCCGGTCGGCGGGCACGAGGAAGGCGGTGACCCCGCGGGCGCCGGCACCGGGGGTCGTACGGGCGAAGACGGTGTAGAAGTCGGCTTCGGGGGCGTTCGAGATCCAGCACTTCTCGCCCGTGAGCCGCCAGGAGGAGGGGCCGTCCGGTGCGGCGCTCAGGGCCAGCGCGGCGGCGTCCGAGCCCGCCCCCGGTTCGGAGAGAGCGAAGGCGGCGACGGCGCGTCCCGCGCGGGCGGGGGCGAGCCACTGTTCGCGCTGCCGCGCGGAGCCGTGGGCGGCGACAGGGTGCGCCCCGAGCCCTTGCAGAGCCAGTGCGGTCTCGGCCTCCGTACAGGCGTAGGCGAGGGACTCGCGCAGGAGGCACAGACCGAGGGCTCCTGATGTGGCGAGCGGGGCGCGAGATGCGGCCTGTGGGTCGCGAGGTGCGGTCTGTGGGGCCCGCGAGGCGGTTGAGTCACCCGGCCCCTCCCCCGCGAACAGAAGGTCAAGGAGCCCCAGTTCCCCCAGCGCCTTCACCAGCGGGCGGTTCACGCGCCCCGGCTCACCCTTCTCCGCCAGCGGGCGCAGCCGCTCGTCGGCGAGGGTGCGCAGCTCCGCACACCAGGCGGTTTGTTCCGGATTGAGCGAGAATGCCGTCATGCCGGGCCCCTCCTCTATCGCGCACCGTTGACTGTCGTCACCATCACGATACGCTCGTTGCGCGAGCTCACCACAAGCCCGAACGGCAAGGGGGCGACCCGCTGTGGACGCCAAGAGTGCACTCCGACTCCACCCATCGGCACACGTGGACACCTTCGCCCGGGATCATCTCCCGCCGCCGGAGCAGTGGCCCGCGTTCGTCCGCGACCGGCCCGAGCTGCATTACGCCGATCGCCTCAACTGCGGCGCCGAGCTCCTGGACCGGACGGTGGAGCGGCTCGGCGGCGAGCGCCCCGCCTTCCGTGCGGGCTCCGGCGACCTGTGGACGTACGGCGAGCTGCAACGGCACGTCGACCGGATCGCGCACGTACTGACCGGCGAACTCGACGTACGGCCCGGCCAGCGCGTCCTGCTGCGCGGCCCCACCACCCCCTGGCTCGCGGCCTGCTGGCTCGCGGTGATGAAGGCGGGCGCCGTCGCGGTCACCGTCCTGGCCCAGCAGCGCCCGAACGAACTGACCACGATCTGCGAGATCGCCGAGGTCCGCCACGCGCTGTGCGACGCCCGCGCCGTGGACGACCTGATCAAGGCCGGGATCCCCGGGCTCTGTGTCACCACCTTCGGCGGGGACGCGGACGACGACCTGCTCGCGCGCGCCGCCCGGCAGCCGGAGGTCTACGAACCCGTCGACACCTCCGCCGACGACGTCGCCCTCATCGCCTTCACGTCCGGCACGACGGGCCGCCCCAAGGGCTGCATGCACTTCCACCGTGACGTGCTCGCCGTCGCCGACACCTTCGGTCGCCATGTCCTGAAGCCGGGGCCCGACGACGTGTTCGCGGGCAGCCCTCCGCTCGGTTTCACCTTCGGGCTCGGCGGGCTCGTCATCTTCCCGCTGCGGGTCGGTGCCTCGTCGCTCCTGCTCGAACAGGCGGGCCCCAAGCAGTTGTTGCCCGCGATCGCCGAGCACGGCGTCACGGTGCTCTTCACGGCGCCGACCGCCTACCGCACGATGCTCGACGAGCTGAGCAAGCCGGACACCCACGACGTCTCCACGCTGCGGCGGTGCGTCTCCGCGGGCGAGAATCTGCCCGCCGCCACCTGGCGGGCCTGGCACGAACGCACCGGGCACCGCATCATCAACGGCATCGGCGCGACCGAACTGCTCCACATCTTCATCTCCGCCGCCGACGAGGCGATCAGGCCCGGCACCACGGGCCGCCCCGTCCCGGGGTGGCACGCGCGCGTGGTCGACGATTCGGGGGCGCCTGTACCGGACGGCGAGCCCGGTCTGCTCGCCGTGCGCGGTCCGGTCGGCTGCCGGTATCTGGGCGACGAGCGGCAGCTGCAGTACGTACGCCACGGCTGGAACGTCACCGGCGACACCTATGTCCGCGACGCCGACGGCTATTTCACCTACGTGGCCCGCGCGGACGACATGATCATCTCGGCCGGGTACAACATCGCGGGCCCCGAGGTCGAGGAGGCGCTCATGCGCCACCCCGACGTCCTGGAGACGGCCGTCGTGGGGCGCCCCGACGAGCTGCGCGGCCAGTCAGTCGTCGCGTACGTGGTCCAGCGCGAGGGCACGCGGCGGGACCCTGACCAGCTGCGCGAGTTCGTGAAGGGCGAGCTGGTGCCGTACAAGTGCCCGCGCGAGATCGTCTATCTGGACGCACTGCCGCGCACCGCGACGGGCAAGCTGCAACGGTTCCGGCTGCGGGAGCCCGGCCCCGTAGAGTGATCACGTGTCCGAGCAGCACACTCCACGGTCCCTGATCGTCACCTTCTACGGCGCCTACGGGCGCGCGGCCCCCGGCCCGGTGCCCGTCGCCGAGCTGGTCAGGCTCCTCGCCCCGGTCGGCGTTGACGCCCCGTCCGTGCGCTCGTCCGTGTCCCGGCTCAAGCGGCGCGGACTCCTCGTCCCGGCGCGGACGGCGGCGGGCGCGGCGGGGTACGCCCTGTCGCCGGACGCGCGCCAGCTCCTGGAGGACGGCGACCGGCGCATCTACGCCTCTCCCCCGGCTGCCCGACGCGACAGCGGCTGGGTCCTCGCCGTCTTCTCCGTGCCGGAGTCGGAACGCCAGAAGCGGCACGTGCTGCGCTCACGCCTGGCCGGACTCGGCTTCGGGACAGCCGCTCCAGGAGTGTGGATCGCCCCGGCTCACCTCTACGAGGAGACCCGGCACACCCTGCAGCGCCTCCAACTCGCTTCGTACGTCGACCTGTTCCGGGGCGAGCACCTGGGCTTCGCGGCGACGGCGGACGCGGTGGCCCGCTGGTGGGACCTGTCCTCCATCGCCAAGGAGCACGAGGCGTTCCTCGACCGCCACGAGCCGGTGCTCAGGTCCTGGCAGCGGCGGGCGGACACCCCGCCGGACGAGGCGTACCGCGACTATCTCCTCGCCCTGGACTCCTGGCGCCGGCTGCCCTACGCGGACCCCGGGCTGCCGGGAGAGCTCCTCCCGGAAGGGTGGCCCGGGGACCGGTCCGCCGAGGTGTTCGCGGCACTCGACGGACGGCTGCGGGGCGCGGGGGCGCGCTTCGTGACGGCCGAGGGAACGTGAGGACTCCCTGAGGGCGCGCTGAGGGAACCCTCAGCGTCCTCAGGCCTACGCACAACGTGCGCGAGGCGGTGCGGCTGGGGCAGCGGGTCGTCCTGATGACGGCACGGCCCGGACGCGTCGCGCACGTCTGGGACGTCGACATCCCCTACCCGCGCAGATCCGAGAACGCGGACGTTTCGGCGCTCGGCGAGAGCGAGTGGGCCGTGTACGCCGTGGTGCTGCTCGGCGCGGTGCCCTCGATCGCCGCGGGTGTCGCGAACTCGCTCGACCAGATCCTGCACGTACGGGTGCCCGCCGCGATGCCGGGGTTCGTGGCCGCGGGCAGGCAGCAGGACGATCTGGCCCTGGTGCTCGCCGCCGTCGCGGTGATCCTCCTGCCCGCGGGCTCGTCAACTCCCCAGCGTGAGGCGCGGCTTGGGCGCGTCCGTACGTCCCGTCTGCGGGCGGCGGCTGCCTGCACGGTACTGCTGGGGCCAGACGGCACCCGGTCCTGCGTACCCCTGCTCGGCCGCGGCGTGCAGCGTCCAGTGCGGGTCGTACAGGTGCGGGCGAGCTAGCGCGCACAGGTCCGTACGGCCCGCCAGGATCAGGGAGTTGACGTCGTCCCAGGAGGAGATGGCACCGACAGTGAGGACGGGTACGCCGGTTTCGTTGCGGATGCGGTCGGCGAACGGGGTCTGGTAGGAGCGGCCGTACGCGGGGCGCTCGTCGGAGACGACCTGGCCCGTCGAGACGTCGATCGCGTCGGCTCCGTGCGCGGCGAAGGCGCGGGCGATCTCGACGGCGTCGTCCGCGGTGGTACCGCCGTCCGCCCAGTCCGTGGCCGAGATGCGGACCGACATGGGCTTGCCCTCCGGCCACAACTGCCGTATCGCGTCGAAGACTTCGAGGGGGAAGCGCAGCCTGTTCTCCAGCGAGCCGCCGTACTCGTCCGTCCTGCGGTTGGTCAGCGGTGAGAGGAATCCGGACAGGAGATAGCCGTGCGCGCAGTGCAGTTCGAGGAGGTCGAATCCGCCGCGCTCGGCCCGCCGGGACGCGTCGGCGAACTGCTCGCGGATCTCGTCGAGCCCGGCCCGGTCCAGTTCGTGCGGGCGCTGACTGTTCTCCTTGTACGGGAGCGGCGAGGGGGCCACCAGCGGCCAGTTGCCGTCGTCGAGCGGGTCGTCGATGCCCTCCCACATCAGCTTCGTCGATCCCTTGCGGCCCGAGTGCCCCAGCTGGACGCCGATCGCGGTACCCGGCGCCTGCGTGTGCGCGAAGTCGGTGATCCGGCGCCAGGCGTCGGCCTGCCCGTCGGTGTAGAGCCCGGCGCAGCCCGGCGTGATGCGGCCCCGCTCGCTGACGCACACCATCTCGGTCATGACCAGGCCCGCGCCGCCGAGCGCCCGGGCGCCCAGGTGGACGAGGTGGAAGTCGCCTGGGACGCCGTCCACCGCGGAGTACATGTCCATGGGGGACACGACCACGCGGTTGCGCAAGGTGAGGCCGCGGAGGCGGAAGGGCGTGAACATCGGCGGCGTACCGTCCGGGCAGCCGAACTCGCGCTCGACGGACTCGGTGAAGTGCGCGTCGCGCAGGCGGAGGTTGTCGTGGGTGACGCGGCGGCTGCGGGTGAGGAGGTTGAACGCGAACTGGCGCGGCGGCTGGCCGAGATGGTCCGGGAGCCGCTCGAACCACTCCAGGCTCGCGCGGGCCGCGCGCTGCGTCGACTCGACGACGGGACGGCGTTCCGTCTCGTACGCCGCGAGAGCCTCGGGGATGCCGGGCTGCTCCTGAAGGCAGGCGGCGAGTGCGAGGGCGTCCTCGACGGCGAGTTTGGTGCCGGAGCCGATGGAGAAGTGGGCGGTGTGGGCGGCGTCTCCGAGGAGGACTGTATTGCCGTGCGACCAACGCTTGTTGACGACCGTGCGGAAGTTGATCCAGGCGGATTTGTTGCCGCGCAGGGCCCGGCCCCCGAGGGCGTCGGCGAAGATCTTGGCGCAGCGCTCGGTCGAGTCGCGCTCGTCGAGCTCCGCGAACCCGGCCGCCTCCCACACCTCTTCGCGCATCTCGACGATGACCGTGGACTGCCCGGTGGACTCGCCGCCGCCCGCCGTGGAGAACGGATAGCCGTGCAGCTGCATCACGCCGTACTCGGTCTCGGCGATCTCGAAACGGAAGGCTTCGAAGGCGAAGTCGGCGGCGAGCCAGATGTAGCGGCAGCGGTGCGTCTCGATGCTCGGCCCGAAGGCTTCGGCGTGCGCGTCGCGCGTGAGGCTGTGCACACCGTCGGCCGCGATCACCAGGTCGTACGCGCCTGAGAGCTCGTCGGCGGGCGGTGCCTCCGCGCGGAAGCGCAGGTCGACGCCGAGCTCCCGGCACCGCTCGTGCAGGATGCCGAGCAGGGTGCGCCTGCCGAGCGCCGCGAAGCCGTGCCCGCCCGAGGTGTGGCGACTCCCCCGGTGGACGATGTCGATGTCGTCCCAGCGCACGAACTCCGCCTGCAGCGCGGCGTACACGACGGGGTCGGCGTGCTCGATGCCGCCGAGCGTCTCGTCCGAGAGGACGACTCCGAAGCCGAAGGTGTCGTCAGGGGCGTTGCGCTCCCAGACGGTGATCTCACGCTCCGGGTCGAGCCGCTTGAGGAGAGCAGCGGCGTAGAGCCCGCCGGGGCCACCGCCGATGACGGCGATGCGGTGTGCGGAGTCGCGCGCGGGGGTGTCCATCGTCAGCGCCCCTGCCACTTGGGCGGGCGCTTGGCCGTGAACGCCGCGTGGAATTCCTTGTAGTCCTCGCCGGTCATCAGGAGGGCCTGCGTCGCCGCGTCCAGTTCCACGGCGGCGGCGAGCGGCATGTCCAGTTCCGAGGTCAGCAGCGCCTTGGTCTGCGCGTACGCCAGGGCGGGTCCTTCGGCGAGGCGGCGGGCCAGGGCCTGGGCGGCCTCGGGGGCCTTGCCCTCGTCCGTCAACTCGCTGATCAGGCCGATCCGTTCGGCCTCGGGGGCGCGCACCGGGTCGCCGAGCATCAGGATGCGGGTGGCGTGGCCGAGCCCGACGACGCGGGGCAGGAGATACGCCGCCCCCATGTCGCCGCCCGACAGGCCGACCCGGGTGAAGAGGAAGGAGAACCGCGCCGAGGGGTCCGCCACCCGGAAGTCCGAGGCGAGGGCGAGCACGGCGCCCGCGCCCGCGGCCACCCCGTGCACGGCGGTGATCACCGGGAAGGGGCACTCGCGGATGGCCCGTACGACCTGTCCCGTCATGCGGTTGAAGTCGAGCAGCTGGGCGGTGTCCATGCCGAGGGTCGCGCCGATGATCTCGTCGACGTCACCGCCCGAGCAGAAGCCGCGCCCCTCTCCGCCGAGCACCAGGGCGCGTACGGACTTGTCGCGGGACAGCTCGGCCAGGAGGTCGCGCAGGTCGGCGTAGGCGCCGAAGGTGAGCGCGTTCAGCTTGTCGGGTCGGGCGAGGGTGACCGTGGCGACCCCGTCGTCCACCTCGAAGCGCAGGTGCTGCCAGTCGGGGGTGCGGGGGGCGGAGCCGGTGAAGGGACTCATGACGACGTGCGGCCTCCTCGGTCGGGGCGGCGGCGGTCTACCTCTTGCTACCTCGTGACGTTCTCTCTGTCCTTCGAACTTATCACTCATCCGTGACTGTCGTCATGACTGCGCGATAAGCGGGGTATCGCTCAAGGGTCGGACGTCCCGGACAAGCCCGACCGTCGACCCTGTCGACATAGCGCTTAAGATTCGTACGGTTGAAAGCAGGATCGCCTGCTGCCCTGAACGGACCCGCCTTGCACGAACCTCCCGCTCCTGCCTCGTGGCGCATCGCGCTGCCGCACACCACGGCGGCTGTACCGATCGCCCGTGCGCTCGTGCGTACCGCGCTCGCGGAGATCGAGTCGTCCGCCGACAGCGACACCGCCGAGCTGCTCACTGCCGAGCTGGTGGCCAACGCGGTGGAGCACACCTCGGGGCAGGACCCGATAGAGCTCGTCATCGAGCTCCTGCCGACCGGCTGCCAGGTCGAGGTCCACGACTCGAACCCGATCCCGCCCGGCGATCTCAGCGACCCCGCGCCGATGAGCGCGCCGGACCCCTGGCAGGAGCACGGGCGCGGCCTGCTCCTGATCCGCACCCTCAGCTCTTCCTGCGGTCACCGCCCCACCGACTCCGGCAAGGCGGTCTGGTTCACCCTTCCCGCGGCGTAGGCGAATCGGCCTCGGCGGCCCTGCCGAGCCGTGAGTGACGGCGCCCGTACAGCGCGTACACCAGGGAACCCACGACGAGGAACACCGCGAACTGCACCCACGTCGTCCAGCCCGTGCCCCAGATCAGATAGAGGCAGAAGCCCACGCCCAGGACCGGGCTCACGGGGTACAGCGGCACCCGGAAGGTGCGCCTGAGCTCCGGCGCCGAGCGGCGCAGCGCGAGCACCGCGACATTCACCGCGACCATGATCGCCAGCGTGCCGATCGTCGTCAGGTTGACCACCACGTCGAGCGACGAGAAGGCGGCGGGGACGGCGAAGACCGCGGCGACGATCCATGTGTTGGCGACCGGCGTCGACGTCTTCGGCGAGACGCGCTCGAAGACGCGCGGGATGAGCCCGTCGCGGGACATCGACATCAGGATGCGGGTCTGCCCGTACATCACGGCGAGCACGACGGACGCGATGGCCACGACCGCGCCGAAGGCGATGATGCCGCCGCCGACCGACGAGTCGGTGACCTGGTTGACGACCAGGGAGAGCGCGGCCGGCTTGTCGGCGACCGCGTCCGCGCCCAGTGCGCCGATCGCTCCGAGGGCGACGGCGACGTACAGCAGCGTGGCGACGCCGATGCAGATCAGGATGGCGATGGGGATGTTCCGTCGGGGGTTCCTGACCTCTTCGCCCGCCGTGGTGATCGCGTCGAAGCCGATGAAGGAGAAGAAGGCGAGCGAGGCGCCCGCGGTGATCCCGGAGGCTCCGGCGCCCGCGAAGGGGGTGAGGTTGCCGGCCTTGAACGCGGTGAACGCGATCGCGAGGAAGAAGAGCAGGATCCCGATCTTGAGCATGGCCATGGCGGCCGTCGCCCGCGCACTCTCGCGGATGCCACGCACGAGCAGCACCGCGGCCAGCAGGATCACGACGACTGCGGGCAGGTTCACGACGCCGCCCTCGCCGGGTCCCGCGGACAGCGCGTCCGGCAGGTGCCAGCCGGTGAGGCTTTCGAGCAGCTCGTTGAGGTACTGGCTCCAGCCGACCGCCACGGCGGAGACGGAGACGCCGTACTCCAGGAGCAGGCACCACCCGACGAGGAACGCCGTGCGCTCGCCGAGCGAGGCGTACGCGAAGGAGTACGAGCTGCCGGAGACCGGGATCGCACCGCCGAGCTCGGCGAACGAGAAGGCGGTGAAGATGCAGGTGACGGCGGCCAGGAAGTACGAGACAGCGACCGCGGGGCCCGCCTCGGCGACGCTGTCGGACAGGCCGACGAAGATGCCGGTGCCGACGATCGCGCCGACGCCGAAGCACACGAGCTGGAACAGGCCCATGGTGCGCTTGAGGCCGTGGCCTTCCAGGTCGGCGCCCGATTCGGCGACGAGGAGTTCGGGGGACTTGATGCGGAGTCCTGCCGGACCGGTCGAGCGCATGCGGTGGTTCTCATTTCGGTGGTGCTGGGGCGCGGCGATTGGGGCCTCCCCTGCTCGAACGAAGTTGAGAGCTTGGGGAAGTGCCGCAAAGAAGCGGGGCCGGGGGATGGTGTTCCCCGGCCCCACCAGTGTGAACAGTTTCTGTCAGGCAAGCGTGGCGACGAGGATCGCCTTGATCGTGTGCAGGCGGTTCTCGGCCTCGTCGAAGACGACGGAGTGCGCCGACTCGAAGACCTCGTCGGTGACCTCGAGAGAGCTTAGACCGTGCCGGGCGTGGATCTCGCGGCCGACCTGCGTGCCCAGGTCGTGGAAGGCCGGGAGGCAGTGCAGGAACTTCACGTCGGCGTTGCCCGTGGCGCGCAGGACGTCCATGGTCACGGCGTACGGCGCGAGGGCCGCGATGCGCTCGTCCCAGACCTCCTTGGGCTCACCCATGGAGACCCAGACGTCGGTCACGACGAAGTCGACGCCCGCTACGGCCTCGGTGACGTCCTCGCTGAGCGTGATCCGGGCGCCGCTGCTCTCGGCGAGCTCGCGCGCCCGAGCGACGATCTCGTCCGCGGGCCAGTAGGCCTTGGGCGCGACCATGCGGACGTCCATACCGAGGAGCGCGGCGGTGATCAGGTACGAGTTGCCCATGTTGTAGCGGGCGTCACCGAGGTAGGCGAAGGCGATCTCGGTGAGGGGCTTCGTGCTGTGCTCGGTCATCGTGAGCACGTCGGCGAGCATCTGGGTGGGGTGCCAGTCGTCGGTCAGGCCGTTGTAGACCGGCACGCCCGCGTGGGCGCCGAGCTCCTCGACCGTCGACTGGGCGGCGCCGCGGAACTCGATGGCGTCGAACATCCGGCCGAGCACCCGCGCGGTGTCCTTCGCGGACTCCTTGCTGCCGATGTGCGATCCGGCCGGGTCTATGTACGTCGTCGACGCGCCCTGGTCGGCGGCCGCGACCTCGAAGGAGCAGCGCGTCCGCGTGGAGGCCTTCTCGAAGATCAGCGCGATGTTCCTGCCGCGCAACCGCTGCGTCTCGGTCCCCGCCTTCTTGGCCGCCTTCAGCTCGGCGGCCAGATCGATCAGGCCGCGGAACTCCTCGGCGGTGAAGTCCAGCTCCTTGAGGAAGTGGCGGCCGGTGAGGTCGATGGCCATGATGGCGCTCCAGGGGTACGCGTACGGGGACACTGGAAGTCTATACGACACCACACATTTATATACAGGCCCATTGTCGCGCGGAGCCGGTCGTCCCGCAGCCGCTCAGTCGACGGGATCCCGCTGCACCGGGCAGCTCATGCACCGCGGGCCACCCCGGCCGCGCCCCAGCTCGCTGCCCAGGATCTCGATCACCTCGATGCCCTCCTTGCGCAGATGCGTGTTCGTGGTCGAGTTCCGTTCGTACGCCACGACGACGCCCGGCTCGACCGCGAGCACGTTGCAGCCGTCGTCCCACTGCTCGCGCTCGGCCGCGTGCACGTCCTGGGTGGCCGTGAGGACCCGGATACCGCTCAGCCCGAGGGCCGCCGCTATCGCCCGGTGCATGTGCTCGGGCGGGTGGTCGGTGACCTTCAACTCCCGTCCGTCGACACCGGGTTCGATGGTGTACGAGCGGAGCATGCCAAGGCCCGCGTACTGCGTGAAGGTGTCGCTGTCGACCATCGTCATCACCGTGTCGAGATGCATGAACGCGCGTCTCTTCGGCATGTCCAGGGCCACGATCGACTGCGCGGAGCCCGCCGCGAAGAGCTTGTGCGCGAGCATCTCGACGGCCTGTGGCGTGGTGCGCTCGCTCATCCCGATGAGGACCGCGCCCCGGCCGATGACCAGGACGTCGCCGCCCTCGATGGTGGAGGGGTAGTCCGACTGCCCCCGGGACCACATGTGGAATTGCTCGGCCCGGAAGAGCGGGTGGTGCTGGTAGATCGCCTCGAAGTGCACGGTCTCGCGCTGCCGCGCGGGCCAGCGCATCGCGTTGATCGAGACGCCGTCGTAGATCCACGCCGAGGTGTCGCGGGTGAAGAGGTGGTTGGGCAGCGGGCCGAGCAGGAAGTCGTCCAGGTCCATGCAGTGGAAGCGCACGGACGTCGGCTCGGGGTGGCGCTCCAGATACTCCCGCTTGGTCATCCCGCCGACCAGCGCCTCGGCGAGCTCGGCCGACGGCATGCTCTCGAACGCGGCCCGCAGGTGGTCCGTCGCCAGCGGACCGTACTCCTTCTCGTCGAAGACCCGGTCGAGGACGAGAAGGCGCGCGCCGGGCACGTCCATGGCGTCGGTCAGCAGGTCGCCGAAGAGGTGGACGGCCACCCCGCGATCGCGCAGTACGTCGGCGAATCCGTCATGTTCCTGGCGGGCTCTGCGGACCCACAGGACGTCGTCGAAGAGCAACGCGTCCTTGTTGGTGGGGGTGAGCCGCTTGAGCTCCAGATCGGGGCGGTGCAGTATCACGCGGCGCAGCCGCCCGGCCTCGGAGTCGACATGGAATCCCATGGAGCCCATCTTTCCCCTGCCGGGCGGCCGACGCCCGCTGTTGCCCAAAGCCGTCGGGCTCGCAAAACCGTCGGGCTCGCCCGAGCCGTCGGGCTTGCCTAGAGCCGCGGGTCCACCGGCTCCGACTCCAGGGCCAGGACCGCGAACACCGCCTCGTGGATCCTCCACAGCGGCTCGCCCGCCGCGAGGCGGTCCAGGGCCTCGAGGCCGAGCGCGTACTCACGGATCGCGAGCGAGCGCTTGTGGCCCAGGAAGCGGCCGCGCAGCTTGTCGAGGTGGTCGGGGCGGGTGTACTCCGGGCCGTAGATGATCCGGAGGTACTCGCGTCCGCGGCACTTGATGCCGGGCTGCACGATCCGGCCCTTCCCGTCCCTGACCAGCGCCTCGACCGGCTTGACGACCATGCCCTCGCCGCCGCGGCTGGTCATCTCCAGCCACCAGTCGATACCTGCCTGGACCGACGCCTCGTCGCCCGTGTCGACGTAGAGCCGCCGGGTGGTCTGGAGCAGGCCGCTGCCGTCGTGCTCCACCATGCGGTCGATCAGGGCGAGCTGGGCGTCGTGCGGGAGCGCGGCGAGGCTGCGGCTCTGGACGGCCAGGATCTGGAACGGCGCGAGACGCACACCCTCCAGGCCCTCGGTCGGCCAGCAGTAGCGGCGGTAGGCCTCCGTGAACGCGGCGGCGTCCACGGCTCGTTCGCGCTGCTTTGCCAGGAGCGGGCCGGTGTCCACGCCGCGAGCCGTGGCCGCCTGCAGGGCGGCGATCGCGCCGGGGAAGACGGCTCGGGACGCCGCGCCCACGGCCGCGTACTGCGAGCGGAGCAGGCCGGAAGCCTTCAGCGACCAGGGCATCAACTCCGCGTCGAGCAGCAGCCAGTCCGTGTCGAGCTCCTGCCACAGGCACGCATCGGTGACGGCGGTGCGCAGCCGCCCGAGTATCTCCTCGGTGACCTCGGCATCGTCGAAGAAAGGGCGTCCCGTGCGGGTGCAGAGCGAGCCGGTCGGGCCGTCCACGCCGAAGCTCTCGCGGGCCACGTCAGCGTCGCGGCACACCAGGGCCACGGCGCGCGAGCCCATGTGCTTCTCCTCGCACACGACCCGGGCGACCCCGTCCTCGGCGTACGACGCGAAGGCCTCGGCCGGATGCTCCAAGTAGCCCTCGCGCTGCGATGTCGCGGTGGGCGCCATCGTCGGCGGGAGGTACGGCAGGAGCCGCGGGTCGACGGCGAACCGGCTCATGACCTCCAGGGCCGCCGCCGCGTTCTCCTCGCGCACCGCGACGCGTCCGGCGTGGCCGGTCTCCACGGCCCGGCGTCCGCGCACGTCGTTCAGGTCGAGCGGCCGGCCGTCGTGACCGCCGGGCGCCTCCGTGCGCAGCGGCTTGGCGGGCTCGTACCAGACCTTCTCCGCCGGTACGTCGACGAGCTCGCGCTCCGGCCAGCGCAGCGCGGTGAGGCTGCCACCGAAGACGGCGCCGGTGTCCAGGCAGATGGTGTTGTTGAGCCAGGTCGCGGTCGGCACGGGGGTGTGGCCGTAGACCACGGCGGCACTGCCTCGGTAGTCCTCCGCCCACGGGTAGCGCACCGGCAGGCCGAACTCGTCGGTCTCGCCGGTGGTGTCGCCGTACAGCGCGTGCGAGCGCACCCGGCCCGACGTACGCCCGTGGTACTTCTCGGGCAGGCCCGCGTGGCAGACGACGAGCTTGCCGCGGTCGAGGACGTAGTGGGAGACGAGCCCGTCCACGAACTCCCTTACGCTCGCGCGGAACTCCTCGCTCTCCGACCCCAACTGCTCGACGGTCTCGGCGAGTCCGTGGGTGAGCTGGACCTTGCGGCCCTTGAGGTACCGCCCGAGCTTGTTCTCGTGGTTGCCCGGTACGCACAGCGCGGTGCCGTCAGCGACCATCGACATCACGCGGCGCAGCACGCCCGGGGAGTCGGGTCCGCGGTCGACGAGGTCGCCCACGAACACGGCCGTACGCCCTTCGGGGTGCGTGCCGTCGACGTAACCGAGCTTGCCGAGCAGAGTCTCCAACTCGGCGGCGCAGCCGTGGATGTCGCCGATGATGTCGAAGGGGCCCGTGAGGTGAGAGAGGTCGTTGTAGCGCTTCTCGGTGACGATGGTGGCGTGGTCGACCTCCTCCACTCCCTTGAGGACGTGGACCTTCCTGAACCCCTCGCGCTCCAAGTGCCGCAAGGAGCGGCGCAGTTCGCGCTGGTGGCGCTGGATGACGCGGCGGGACAGGCCGGCCCGGTCGGCGCGCTCGGCGTTGCGCGCGGCGCAGACCTCCTCGGGCACGTCCAGGACGATGGCGATGGGCAGCACGTCGTACTGCCTGGCCAGCTCGATCAGCTGCTTGCGGCTCTCGCTCTGCACGTTGGTCGCGTCGACGACGGTGCGGCGGCCGGCGGCGAGGCGCTTGCCCGCGATGTAGTGCAGCACGTCGAAGGCGTCGCGGCTCGCGCCCTGGTCGTTCTCGTCGTCGGCGACGAGGCCGCGGCAGAAGTCGCTGGAGAGCACCTCGGTGGGCTTGAAGTGCTTACGGCCGAAGGTGGACTTGCCGGAGCCGGTGGCGCCGACGAGGACGACGAGGGAGAGGTCGGTGACGGGCAGCACGCGTCCGGCGCGTACGGCTTCGGTGCTGGTGCCGCTTTCGTGCGTCATGCTGCCCGCACCTCCTTCGTGGTCTTGCGGGTCGCTTCGTTCTTGTCGTTCTTGTCGTTCTTGTCGGCCTGTGTGAACACGGCCATCTGGGTCGGCGGCCCCACCTCGGGGTCGTCGTCCCCCACGGGCAGGAACTCCACGCCGTACCCGTGCCGTCCGGCCACCCGCTCGGCCCAGCCGCGGAACTCCTCGCGCGTCCACTCGAACCGGTGGTCGCCGTGCCGGACGTGCCCGGCGGGCAGCGTCTCCCAGCGGACGTTGTACTCGACGTTCGGCGTCGTCACGAGCACCGTGCGCGGCCTCGCGGAGCCGAACACCGCGTACTCCAGAGCGGGCAGCCGCTCCAGGTCGAGGTGCTCGATGACCTCGCTGAGCACAGCGGCGTCGTACCCCTTGAGCCGCTTGTCGGTGTACGCCAGCGAGCCCTGGAAGAGCTTGACGCGCTCGGCCTGCCGCTCGCCCATGCGGTCGAGCTTCAGCCGCCGCGAGGCGATGGTCAGCGCCCGCATCGACACATCGACACCGGCGATCTCGGTGAACCGCGTGTCCTTGAGCAGCGCCTGCACCAACTGCCCCTGCCCGCACCCGAGGTCGAGCACGCGCCCGGCGCCGGCCCCGGCCAGCGCCGCGAGGATCGCCTCACGCCGCAGCACGGCGAGCGGCGCGGGCTTGTCCGCCCCCTCTTCGGAGTCGGAAGCAGCGCTCTCCTCGTCGACCGCGTTGTCGATGGAGTCGACATCCACATCGTCCGCGTCGGCGAGCCGCACCAGTTCGAGGCGCTGCGTGGCCTCCCGGGTCAGCGACCAGCGCCGCGCCAGATAGCGGCTCGTGATGACCTTCTGCTCCGGGTGATCCGCGAGCCAGCCTTCCCCTGCGCGCAGCAGCTTGTCGACCTCGTCCGGCGAGACCCAGTAGTGCTTGGCGTCGTCGAGCACGGGGAGGAGGACGTAGAGGTGCCGAAGCGCCTCGCCCAGGGTCAACTTCCCGTCCGGCACGTCGAGTACGACGTGGACGTAGCGGGAGTCGCCCCACTCCGGGAACTGTTCGTCCAACGGAATCCGCGTCACCGCGACCGTCCAGCCCAGCGGCTCGAACAGCTTGCGCACCAGGTCCGCGCCGCCGCGCGCGGGCAGCGCGGGCACCTCGATACGCAACGGCAGCGGCTGCCCCGCCCGCTCGGGCCTCGCGTTGCACAGCCCGCGCATGGCGCTGGAGAACACCGCGCTCAGCGCCACGGCGAGCAGCGACGAAGCGGCGTAGGGCCGGTCGTTCACATACTGCGCGAGCGCCGCGTCGGGCGCCCCGCCCCGGCCCTTTCCCTTTCCCCGCCGCACCAACGCCAGGGGATCCACCTCGAGCAGCAGCGCGGCCGTGCAACGCTCCACGGAAGCCTCGGGGTAGAGGACGTGCGCGGTGCCGTAGGAAGTGGAGAACGCCTGCGCCTTGTCGGGATGCTTGTGCAGCAGGAACCCGAGGTCGGTCGCGGGGCTGTCGGGGGTACCGGAGGTACTGATCGTCAGGAACACGGGTATGCCTCGAAACGCAATCTGAACTGCGGGAACTTACGGTTGCGGCTCCAGCGCGCCTCTAGACCGTACAGCGAACATCACTGACGCACTCAGGGGTTTTCGCTCCCCCTGGATCTCCCTCTCGATCTCTCCCCGGATCTCCCGCTGACCCGGCTCAGCCCTCCACCCAGCCGTGGCTCCTGCCGTGCTGCACCAGTTGTTCGCGGAGCTGCTTGATCTGCTCACCGGTCATCCACGGAGCCGCACCGAGCAGCAGCTCGGTCATCTCGAACGAGTACTCCGCGACGCTGAGCACATCGCAGGTCGGCTCCTCGCCGTCGTCGAACCCGGGGGCGGACGCCTGGATCGACGGAGGCACCTGTGCCACGCCGCCCGCGAACGCCGGTGCCGTAGACGCCTGCGCCCCCTTGGAAAGACGGACGGACGACGCCTTGGGACCGCGCTCGCCCTCCTCGATCTCGAACTCGACCCGCGCCCCCGTGTGCACCAAAGGCTCCGGAATCAGCAGGTCGTTGGCGTGCAGGAACACGTCTTCCCCACCATGCTCCGGAGCGATGAACCCGTACCCCCGCGCCCCGTCGAACCGAACAACCCTGCCAGCGACCATCTCGACCCCAACCCCGCCACCATCTCCGGGCCCCTCGCCCGGACAGCCAGTGCCGAAGCCTAACCCCGGGACCTCGGTGCCGTACGGCTGAGCGGCCCCTCACGTCCCGTCGGCGAGCAGCGGCAACACGGCCTGCGCGGGACTGAGACTGGCTCCGGCATCCGGGCAAGATGGGTGCATGGACCTTCGAATCTTCACCGAACCGCAGCAGGGTGCGACCTACGAGACGCTTCTCCGCGTCGCCAAGGCCACCGACGACCTCGGCTACAGCGCCTTCTTCCGCTCCGACCACTATCTCGTCATGGGCTCCTCCGACGGCCTTCCCGGCCCCACGGACGCCTGGATCACCCTCGCCGGCCTGGCCCGTGAGACCCGGCGGATCCGGCTCGGCACGCTGATGACCGCGGGTACGTTCCGGCTGCCCGGTGTCCTCGCGATCCAGGTCGCGCAGGTCGACCAGATGTCGGGCGGCCGCATCGAGCTCGGCCTCGGCTCGGGGTGGTACGAGGCCGAGCACTCGGCGTACGGAATCCCCTTCCCGAAGGAGAAGTTCGGTCGCCTGGAGGAGCAACTCGCCATTGTCACCGGCCTGTGGGAGACCCCGGTCGGTGAGCGCTTCACCTTTGACGGCACCTACTACCAACTCGCCGATTCCCCCGCCCTTCCCAAGCCCGCGCAGCCCAAGGTGCCCGTCCTCATCGGTGGCCACGGCGCCAAGCGGACACCCGCCCTCGCGGCCCGCTACGCGAGCGAGTTCAACATTCCCTTTGCCTCTCTCCCCGATACCGAGCAGCAGTTCAAGCGCGTACGCGCCGCCGCGGATGAAGTCGGCCGCAAGGGCGACGACCTCACTTACTCCAACGCCCTGGTGGCCTGCGTCGGCAAGACGGACGCGGAGGTGAAGCGCCGAGCCGACGCGATCGGGCGCGAGGTGGAGGACCTGAAGGCGAACGGGCTCGCCGGCTCCCCGGCGGAGGTCGTCGAGAGGATCGCCGCTTACCAGGCCGTCGGTTCGCAGCGCATGTATCTCCAGATCCTCGACCTGGACGACCTCGACCACCTGGAGCTGATCTCCTCGCAGGTCATGTCGCAGCTGACCTGACCGCGCCCGACCTGGCGGCGTGCGCCCTGACCGAGCCCGATCCGGCCACACCGGACCTGGCCGCGACTGACCTGGCCGCCACGCGACCGCCCCCGAGGGAGCCGGCCCCGGGCGCGCTCCCGTCAACTCCGCCGGTCGCGCCGGTTTCGCGCGACCCCGGCCGGGTGAAATTCCGTCAACCCGGGCTCCGGTGTGGCTCCGCCCCAGTGACCCGCCGCCGCGGGTGATCGTTGGCTCGGGCGGAGCCGGACCGCCCGGCACCCGCGCCGCCGGCCGTTGCTGGTGCGTCGCTTGCATCAGCTGCCCTCCAGCACCGGGAGGGCGAGGGCCGAGGAGGCCGCCATGTCCCAGGAAGCCGTACCCGAGCAGGAGGCCGCGCGCGAACCTTCCGTGCCCGATCAGCAGGGCCCACCCAAGGGCCTGCTCCAGCAGATGGAGGAGCTGATGGCCGCGCTCAACGCGGATCTGACTCAGCTCGACGCGGATCTGCAGCAGTCCACGACGACGACCGGCGACAGCGCGCCCCCCGCCCCACGTCCCCCCGCCGGCGGCGACCCCACCCGCTTCTGACGGCACCGGCCCTCCCCGGGCGTTCGTGCCACCAGGCCGTCCGCGGCCCCCGTCACAGCGCCGCATCATGGCGACCCCGCCGCCGAGTCGGGCTCGGGCAGGCTCTGTTCGCGCACCGCGAGCCTGCGCAGCATCTCGAGCACCCGGTCCCTCGACTCGTCGGCGGCGTCGATCGCTTCCATGCACTGCCAGTACACCCCCTCGTCCTCCGCGCCCATGGCCACGCCGACGAGCGCGATGGCCACCTCGCCGAGCAGTTCGTCCAGTCCTCGCAGCACCTCGTGCGGCCGGCCGATGCCCGTCAGCCGCGAGGCCCGTATGCCCTCCGTCCCGAGGCCCGGGACGACGAGGACCCCACAGCCTCTGCCGCCGACTTCGCTCAGGCCGAGCGCCTCGCCCCGTAACTCCGGAGGTCCCGCGACCGCGAGCCGGCTGCCGATCGCCTGCGCGAGGGCCTGGGACTGCCACACCTCGGCAACGATGTCCGACGGTTCCTGGCTCCGCGCCAGAGCGTGCCTGCTCGCCTCGATGAGCCGCATCGCCTCCATGCGCACCCCCATCCATCCCGCGCGCAACCGCCGCACGTTCGCCCGAACTCCCTTGCCCACTACCCAGAGTGAGTGCCAGCCGGACGAAAAGCCAGAGCAACCCGGAAATCTGTGGACAAGTTATCGAGTGTGGACAACGCGTCCACTCCGGAGAGTGACGAATTTACGCACCGTAGAGAGGTTCATGGAAGGCCACGGAGGACACACGGAACACCACGGAAGACCCATGGGTGATCCATGGGTGATCCATGGATCACCTCGTCGGAAAGCGCTGTTCGTTCCGGTCGATCTTCGCGTCGAGCGCCGCCAGCGCGTCGATGCCCAGCACCTCGCAGAACTGCAGCAGATAGGCGAGCACGTCGGCGACCTCGTCCTTCACCCGATGCGCCGAGTCCGAGTCGTCCATCACTCGCGCCGACTCGTCGGGGGTCAACCACTGGAAGATCTCCACCAGTTCGGACGCCTCCACGCTGAGCGCGGCTGCCAGGTTCTTCGGCGTGTGGTACTGCTCCCAGTCCCGCTTCGCCGCGAAGTCGGCCAGCCTGCGCTGCAGTCCCGCTACATCAAGTTCGGTCACGACTCCAGGTCTACCATCGCGGCCCCGCCCACCTGAGCGGCCCACGACGCGTCGCTCACCGTCCCGACAAGGCGGATGTGCCCGCGTTGGCAGGTGCTCGCCGCCAGTTCGGCGAGTGCGCGCTTTTGCCGCTGGTCGAGGAAGTGGTCGAGGCCGTCGGCGAGTACGGTGAGGTTCTGGTAGGCCGACGGCACCTCGGCCACCGGGTCCACCGCCAGCACTCCGGGTCCGGTGAGCAGCACCAGAGCGAGCGCCAGATACCTCAACTCGCCGTCCCCCAGCCTCCCGACGGGTGACCTGATTCCGCCGCCCCGGTCGATGAGCGCCTGGACCGACCCGTCGTCGGCCACCTCCGCGAACACATCGGCGACCGGCCCCGCGCACCCCGCCCGCACCGCGGCCACCAGCCGCGCATGACGGTGGCCGCACTCCTGCCTCGTACGCAGAAGGACCTCGGCGAGGTTGTCGCAGCCGCTCAACAGACGCCCCGCGCCGATCAGTCCGGGTGGCACGGGCAGCCGCATGAGCCCGGGCCGGGGAGCGCACGGGAACACGGAGCGCAGCGCGACCACCACCTGCTCGGCCGCGGCGAGCACCAGACGCTGCCCCTCGGTCTTGCCCGCTACGCGCAGCGGGAGCAGCGCCGTGCCGAGCCGGTCGTCCGGCAGCGGGCCGCGCGTCACCGGCGTCAGGCCCGCCGTGTGCCAGGCGGCCTGCACCGCGCGCCGCCCCGGATCGCGCAGCGCCGTCTCGAGCAGTGTGAGCCCGCCCAGGGTCAGCCGCTCCCCCACGACGCGCAGTTCGGGCTCGGCCTGTACGGCGACGTCGAGCCGCACCGCGCCGACGGGACCGTCGACCGTGCAGCCGATGCGGAACCCGCGCCGCTGCTGCCCGTCGCCCCGTGCGCGATCGGGCACGCAGGCCACGGGATCGGCGAAGACATCGACGAGTTCCTCACCCGCACCGAGCCGCGCCAGCGCCTCGTACGCGGCGAGCGCGGTGGACTTGCCGCTCCCGCTCGGCCCCGCGACGAGGGTCAGCGGACCGAGCGGGAACACGGCGCCCCGATGCGAGGCGAATGCCGATAGCCGCAGTTCGGTGACGCGGCTGCGGTCCGGACCCGACGGTGGCTCGGCGCCCGCCTCCGGGAGGTGCACTGTCATGTCCGGACGGTAGGCGGCGACGGGTCTGGTGAACCGTTCCGCCCGAGTGACCTTCCTACGAATGAGGGATTCCGCCGGGGAGCGGCTCCCGCACCACCTACGACTGTGCCGCCGCGACGAGCCCCTGCACCTCGGTGCCGGGCGGCGCGAGCAGGAAGACGTTCTTGTCGACGCGGTGCATACCGCAGCCGAGGCCGAGGACCACGCCGCTGCTGAAGTCCAGGACGCGCTTGGCGACTTCCGTCTCCGCCCCGGTCAGGTCGAGGAGGACCGGGATCTGCGCCATGACCGTCTCGGCGACCTCGCGGGCGTCCGCGAAGATGTTCACCCGCATCACCACAAAACGCCGCCGCGCCTCGGTCTCCGCTTCGGGCATCGCGCGGTGGCCGGGCCAGGACGGCCATTCGTTGCGGCTGCGCAGCGGTACGACCTGGGCGAGCCCTTCCCACTGTTCATCGGTGACGTCGTGGCTGTTCAACGCTCCACCCCGTCCTGGCTCGCACTCGATATCTGCACTGGCTCATTCTTACGCGACCTCACCCGTTCGGCCCAACAGCGACACGGAGCGGGCGGACCAGTGTGCCAGGGCCGGCGGGTCAGTGTCCCAGGAGTCCCACAAGCCCTTCGGTCAGGCAGGCGTGCCAACAGGCCCAGTCATGGCCGCCGTTGTACTCGTTCAGGGTGACCGGGCAGCCGTGCGAGCGCAGGATCTCGTACAGATCGCGATGGTGTCCGAAAATCGCATCCTCGCGCAGTCCGACGTCCAGGCGCACGACCACGGGCCGGAACGCGCCGCCACCGAGACCTGAGAGGGCTGCAGAGAGAGGTGCAGAGAGAGGGTCGGTGAGGGGCGCGGAGAGCGGCACGGACTGGGCAAGGACGTTGCCGAACCGCTCCGGCCGCAGGAAACCCGCGTACAGGGAGGTCAGTCCGCCGAGGCCCTGGCCCGCGACGAGCGTGCGCGCGGGGTCGGTGGTGAGGGGCCAGCGGCCGGCCGCCCACGGCAGCAGTTCGTCGGCGAGGAAGCGCACGTGGCTGTCGCGCGCGCCCAGCTCCCGGCTGCGCGTGGCCCTGTCGACGGTGTCCGGGGCGAGGACGGCGAGCGGCGGCACGGCTCCGTCGGCGATGAGGGCGTCCAGCGCGTCCTGGAAGGCGAGCCGCCCGAACCACATGTCGCCGTCGTTGAGCACGAGCACCGGCAGCTCGGCCGCCCGATCGCCCGGCGGGAGGTACGCCCACACGTCCCGCTCGGCGCCGAGCACCCCCGCGGGCAGCCGGTGCCGCTCGACCCTCCCCCGGGGCACCCCGGCACGCCGCTCGGCCCATGCCCGCGCGGGCGCCTGCGGAAGTGCGAGAACAGAGGTGTCGCGGTCCGGCCAACGGGCGGGCGTCCGACGGTGGTTGAGCGGGTCGGGCGCGGCGTGCGCGGACAAGGAGAGCAGCCGTCGCTGGAGGAGTTCGGCGGAGGCGGGCGGTTCGCCGGGCGAGATGTCGGCGGCCATGCGGTACGAGCAGCGGTGGTCGGCGCGCAGCCGATAGGTGAGGTGCCAGATGTCCGTGCCCTGCAGCGGGCTCAGTCGGGACGCGGCGAGGTCGGCGGGGTCCGCGATGCCCTCGGCGAACAGCAGGACCTGCCGGGTGGCACGATGGCCGCGCCACAGGAACGTCACGGCACAGTGGTCCGGGTCGCCGTCGAGCGCCTCGATCAGGGGAGTGCCGCGGCGCGCGGCATCCGCCCAGAACTCCTCCAGGATGACGGCGCGTTCGGCTTCGGCCGCGTCCGCGGCACGGGCGGCGACGCGCTCGACGCGGGGCACGGCGGCCGCGATCCTGCGGGGCGCCGCGTCGGCCGCGAGCACCCCCGTGGTGGCGCTCATCCGCACACGAAGAGGACCCGCATCGTTCCCCGCCTTCCTGGTCCAGCACACAAGAACAACATCAACTTAGCTTAGCCTAACCTAAGTGATGCGATCGTGGGTTTGGAAGAGGGTACGGGTCCCGAAGAAGGTGCGGGCCCCGAAGAACTGCGCGTCCCGAAGAAGGGTGCGGGTCCCGAAGAAGGCGCTTCAGCTCCTCAACGGCCGGAAGAACGTTCGCAGCTCCCGCGCCACCTGCTCCGGCTCCTCGTGCGCCATGAAGTGCCCGCCCCGCTTCGGGGTGCTCCAGTGGCGCAGATCGGTGAAGGTGCGCTCGGCCAGGCTCCTCGGGTAGTTCTCGTACGCCGGCTCATGGCTGAGGGTGATGGCCGCGGGGACGGTGATGGGCGGCACCGGCTGGTTCCGGGGGTAGTCGTAGTACTGCCGGAAGGACGAGCCGATACTGCCGGTGGCCCAGTACAGGGTCGCGACGGTGAGCAGGGTGTCCTTGTCCCAGCGGGCCTCCAGGTCGCCGCCGCAGTCGCTCCAGTCGCGGTACTTGTCGGCGATCCAGGCGACGAGCCCGGCCGGTGAGTCCATCAGGGCCGCGGCGATCGTGTCGGGGCGGGTGCACATGATCTCGCTGTAGCCCTGGTCGCCCACGTCGTACGCGGCCAGCGCGTCGAGATACGACTGCTCCTCGGGAGTCGGCGGCTTCGCGTCGAACTGTTCCGTGACCACGGCGGAGGTGATGTGCACCCCGGCCACGTCCTGCGGATACCGGGCGCCGAGCCACTGCGTCACACCGCCACCGATGTCTCCGCCGAAGGCACCGAAGCGTTCGTAGCCCAGGGTTTCGGTCATCAGCTCGTGCCAGATCTCCGCGACCCCGCTGCGGGTGAACGGCTCGCGCGGCAGCTCCGAGTGGACGAAACCGGGCAGTGAGGGGATCACCACGTCGAAGGCGTCGGCCGGGTCACCGCCGTGCGCGCCCGGGTCGGCCAGGCGCCCCGCGACCCGCAGCATCTCCACGAAACTGCTCGGCCAGCCGTGGCTCAGGACCAGCGGCAGCGGTGCGGGGGCACCTTCGGGGCGGTGGCCCCGCAGATGGACGAAGTGCACGCGCCGACCGGCGACTTCGGCGACGTACTGAGGAAAGGCGTTGAGCGCTTCCTCGGCGGCACGCCAGTCGAAGCCGTCCGCCCAATGGGCGACGAGTTCGCGCAGACAGCCGGGGTCGACGCCCGCCGCCCAGTACGTGGAGTCGGAGGGCTGGGTGAAGAGGGTGCGCTTCAGGCGCGTACGCAGGTCGTTGAGCACGTCGTCAGAGACGGAGGTCCGAAAAGGAGCGGGTTCGGCTGTCATGGTTCCTTCGGGCGGGAGGCAGAAGTCGCCGCGGCACCGGAACGGCGACGACGCGGCGGGCAGGCCCATGATGCGCGACGCGCGAGAATCTGCCCATGGATTTTGATCAGACGGATGCCTACCTGCGCCGCATCGGCGCCGAGCGCCCCGCCGCTCCCACCACGCGGGCCCTGCACGATCTGCATCTCGCGCACCTGCGCGCCGTCCCCTTCGAGAACCTCTCCATCCACCTCGGCGAGAACATCGAACTCACCGAGGACTCCCTGGTCGCCAAGGTCGTCGGCGCCCACCGCGGCGGCTTCTGCTACGAACTCAACGGCGCGTTCGCCGCGCTGCTCACCGCACTCGGCTTCGAGGTCACCCTGCTGCAGGCCCGTGTGTACGACGCCGAAGGGCATCCCGGAATCCCCTACGACCACCTGGCGCTGCATGTGCGCACCTCCGACGGCGGTGACTGGCTCGCGGACGTCGGCTTCGGCACCCACAGCCACTTCCCGCTGGTCTTCGGCGAACGCGCCGACCAGCCGGACCCCGGCGGTACCTTCCGTATCGACGAGACCCCCGAAGGCGATCTGGCCGTCAGCAGGGACGGCACACCGCAGTACGTGGTCGACCGGCGCCCGCGCGCCCTCGACGACTTCACGTCCGGCGCCTGGTGGCACCGCACGTCGCCCCGGTCCCATTTCACACGGTCACTGGTCTGCTCGATGCTCACCGGGACCGGGCGGATCACCCTCAGCGGCCGCACCCTCACCACGACGACGGGCGGTGAGCGCGAGACCGCCGAACTGGCCACGGACGCCGAGGTGCTGGACGCGTACGCCACGTACTTCGGCATCACCCTGGAGCAGGTGCCACAGGTACGGAAGAGCGAGTTCCGTGGAGAAGAGGGCGCCTGACCCGCTGTGACCCGCTGGGTTCACTCCTCATGACACTTCCTCTTGACACTTCTTCTCTCCTCTTGACACTTCCTCCAAGTGGGGTCGCATCTGCCACGTAGAAAGACCCAGAAGTGTTGCATATGCCAGGTGAAGCGGCCTATCGTGTCGCGCATGCAGTCCTACACCATCGGACAGGCGGCACGCCTGCTCGGAGTCAGCCCCGACACCGCTCGTCGCTGGGCGGACGCCGGACGGGTCGCCACCCACCGGGACGAAGGCGGCCGCCGGCTCATCGACGGCCGTGATCTCGCCGCGTTCTCCGTCGAGGTCGCGCAGGGGCAGGCACAGGGGAGCAACGGCGAGGACGACATCCCCTACACCTCCGCCCGCAACGCCTTTCCCGGCATCGTCACCGCCGTGAAGCTCGGCGACGTCGCGGCCCAGGTCGAGATCCAGGCAGGTCCGCACCGGCTCGTCTCGCTCCTGACCCGGGAGGCCGTGGAGGAGCTGGGCCTGGAGGTCGGCATGCAGGCCACCGCCCGCGTGAAGTCCACCAGCGTGCACATCGATCGCACCTGATCCCCTGATCCCCTGATCCCCTGGTCCGCACCCCAGGGTCCGCAACCACGGGCCGGACCGCGCCGCCGGCCGCTCCCCAAGGAGTTCCACGCTCATGTCGCTCACTCTCAGCCCCGCCCGGCGCCGCACCGCCGCCGTACTGACGGCCGCCCTGCTCGTCCCGCTTGCCGCCTGCGGCAACGACGACAGCAAGGACGGCAGCGGCAAGCAGCCCGCGGGCGCCGCCGCCCCGAAGGCCGACCTCACCGTGCTCGCCGCGTCCTCGCTCACCGATGTCTTCGAGACCGCGGGTACCGCGTACGAGAAGGAGAACCCGGGGACGAAGGTCAACTTCTCCTTCGCCGGTTCCCAGGAGCTGGCCGCCCAGGTCAAGCAGGGCGCTCCGGCCGACGCCCTGGTCACCGCCGACACCAAGACCATGGACGGCCTGCAGGCCGACACCGGGAAGCCGTCCGTCATCGCCAAGAACCGCCTGGTCATCGCGGTCGGCGAGGGCAACCCGAAGAAGGTCGCCGAGCTGAGGAACCTCTCCGACAGCAAGCTGAAGGTCGTGCTCGCCGCGTCCGAGGTGCCGGTCGGCCGCTACAGCAAGCAGATCCTGGACGACCAGAAGATCGATGTGAAGCCGGTCTCCCAGGAGCCCAACGTCCGGTCGGTCCTGAGCAAGGTCGAACTGGGCGAGGCGGACGCCGGGCTCGTCTACAGGACCGACGCCGCCACCGCCCCCAAGAAGGTCGACGCGGTCAAGATCCCCGACGGTCAGAACGCCATCGCCCAGTATCCCGCGGCCACCCTGAAGACGTCGAAGCACACGGAGGCCGCGAACGCCTTCGTGAAGTGGCTTTCGACGCCCGCCGCGCAGAAGATCCTCCAGGACGCGGGCTTCGAGAAGCCGTAGCCCGCATGTCGAGGTGAGGGGGCCGACCGCCTCCCCGGTCGGGGCCCTCCGGGCCGTCCCCCGGAACGCCCCGTACGCCCCCTCACCTCGCGAACCATCCCGCGCGCACCCCAGGGACCACGATGAAACGCCTGCGCGGCCGCACCACCGGCCCCCGCACCCCGATCGCCCTCGCCATCCCCGCGTTGCTCGCCATCGCGTTCCTGATGCTGCCGCTGCTCGGGATTCTCGTCCGTACGGAGTGGGGCGAGCTCGGGGCCCATCTGACCAGCGAAGGGACCACGCAGGCGCTGAAGCTGTCTCTTGTCGTCTCCTTCTGGGCGCTGGGCATCTCCCTGCTGCTCGGGGTGCCGCTGGCCTGGCTGCTCGCCCGCGTCGACTTTCCCGGCAAGGCGGTCGTACGTTCCCTCGTGCTGCTCCCGATGGTGCTTCCGCCCACGGTGGGCGGCGTGGCGCTGCTGCTCGCCTTCGGACGGCGCGGGCTGCTCGGCCCGTGGCTGGAGGACACGTTCGGGATCACCCTGCCGTTCCACACCTCCGGCGCGGTGATCGCCGCGGCCTTCGTCGCCATGCCCTTCCTCGTCATCAGCCTCGAAGGCGCGCTCGGCGGACTCCGCCCTCGTTACGAGGAGACCGCGGCGTCCCTGGGGGCCTCGCCGGTACGGGTGTTCTGTACCGTCACCTTGCCCATGGTCGCCCCCGGGCTCATCGCCGGAGCGGCCCTGACCTGGGCGCGGGCCCTCGGCGAGTTCGGCGCGACCATCACCTTCGCAGGCAACCTCCCCGGCACCACCCAGACCCTGCCCCTCCAGGTGTACCTGCTGCTCCAGGACTCCCCCGAGGCCGCGACGTCCGTGTCGCTGCTGCTGCTCGCCATCGCCATGGCGGTGCTCGTCGCGCTGCGCGGCCGGTGGATGAGCACGCCGGGCGGGCGGGGCCGGGGGCGGTCACCGGTGCGGCTGCCGGACGAAGGGGTCGCGCCCGGGCTCGGGGCCGGGTCAGGGTCAGGGCTCGGGGCCGGGTCCGGGTCAGGGCTCGGGGCCGGGTCCGGGTCAGGGCTCGGGGCCGGGTCCGGGTCAGGGCTCGGGGCCGGGTCAGGGTCCGGGCTCGGGGCCGGGTCAGGGTCCGGGCTCGACCTCGGGCTCCCCGAGGCGGTGGCGGACGGACCCGCGCCGCCGTCGACGGAGCGCTGGTCCCTGCACGCCGAGGTCACCGGCTTCAACCGCCTCACCCTGGACGCGGAACCCGGCACCACGATCGCCGTCGTCGGGCCCAACGGCGCGGGCAAGACCACGCTGCTGCGCGCGCTCCTCGGCCTCACCCCGCGCGCCCACGCCGAACTGCGGCTCGGCGGCACCGACGTCACCGGGCTGCCGCCGCACCGCCGCCACGTCGCCTGGGTCCCGCAGGACGGCGCCCTGTTCCCGCACATGAGCGCCCTCGCCAACACGGCGTACGGGCCGCGTGCGCTGGGTGTCCCGCGGGCCGAGGCCCGGCGACGCGCGCAGGAGTGGCTCGACCGGCTGGGCGTCGGCCACCTCGCGCACCGCCGACCGGCCCAGGTCTCCGGCGGTCAGGCCCAACGGGTCGCGCTGGCACGGGCGTTGGCGGCCCGCCCCCGGCTGCTCCTCCTGGACGAGCCGCTCGCCGCGCTCGACCAGACGACCCGGGCTCATGTGCGCCACACCCTGCGTACGCACCTCGACACCTTCGGGGGCGTCTGCCTGATCGTCACACACGACCCGGTCGAGGCTGTGTCCCTCGCCGACCGGGTTCTCGTACTCGACCAGGGGCTCGCCCTCCAGGACGAGGCGCCCGCCGAGGTGACCCGGCACCCCCGCTCTCCGTGGGTGGCCAGGATGCTGGGCCGCAATGCCTGGCCCGGCATCGCGGGGCCCGAAGGGCTCGCCCTGCCCGGCGGAGGGACCCTCGTGATCGCCGAGCCGCTGCCGCCGGGCACGGAGGCGCTGGCGATCATCGCTCCGGAGGCGGTCTCCGTGCACCGCGACAAGCCCACCGGCAGTCCGCGCAACGTCTGGCCCGGCACCATCCGTGAGATCACCACCAGCGGCAGCAGGCTCCGCCTCCTTATCACCTCGCCCCAGGCCCCCGACCTGGTGGCCGAGATCACCCCGCAGGCCGCCGCCGAACTCGGCCTCACCGACGGGACGTCGGTGTGGACCAGCGTGAAGGCGACGGAGGCGACGGTCGTGCCCACCTGAGACGTGCGGGCTGCGGGCGCGGGGCGTGCGGGCTGCGGGCGCGGGGCGTGCAGGCTGCAGGCTGCGGGCGCGCGGCGTGGGGGGCTGCGGGCATGGGGCGTGCGGGCTGCGGCGCGGGGCGTGCAGGCTGCGGGCGCGGGGCGTGGAAGCTGCGGGCTGCGGGCGCGCGGCGTGGGGGGCTGCGGGCATGGGGCGTGCGGGCTGCGGGCGCGGGGCGTGCGGGCTGCGCGCCGGGTCAGCCGAAGCGTTCGTGGTCGTCCAACACCTCTGCGATCAGCCGCTGGTCGACGGCCGCCCGCTCCGGATCACTGTCGACGTACCCGGTCAGGGTCAACAGGCACTTCCACAGCAGCCAGCCGCGGGCCCGCGCCCAGGTGCCCTCGTCCTGGCCGACCGCGCGCCGAAACGTCTCCCGGCTCTCGCCCGAGAACATCCCCCACGCGATCACCAGGTCGCAGGCCGGGTCCCCGACGCCCGATGTGCCGAAGTCGATGACGGCGGTCAACTTGCCTTCCGCGACAAGGAGGTTGCCCGATGCGATGTCGCCGTGGAACCACACGGGTTCCCCGCGCCACTCGGCGGCGAGGGCGGCATCCCAGACGGCCGCCGCCCTGCCCGTGTCGACGCGGCCTTCGAGTGCGGCGAGGCACCGCCGGGTCTCCTCGTCGTAGTACGCCGGGGACGCCCCTCGGTACCAGCTGTGCTCGCCGGCGAGCGGACCCCCGGTGGCGTCGCAGCGCTGGAGGGCGAGGATGAAGTCGGCGACGGAGTGCGCGAACTGCTCCATGTCGTCGATGCGTCCGCGAGCGGCCGTCTCACCGTCCAGCCAGCCGCGGACGGACCACGGGAAGGGGTAACCCTCGCCCGGGGCGCCCTCGCCCAGGATCAGCGGGACGGCGAACGGCAGGGACGGCGCGAGCCGGGGCAGCCACTCGTTCTCCTTGGCCACCGCGGGGACATATCCGGCGGCGGTGGGCAGCCGGGCCGTCAGGGTGTCGCCCAGGCGGTAGGTGCGGTTGTCCCAGCCGTCGACCTCCACCGGCCTGACCGGCAGGTCGCGCCAGCGCGGGAACTGGGCGGCGACCAGGCGTTGCACCAGGGCGGCGTCGATTCCGGCGCGGCCGTCAGGAGGCGTCGGAACCACGGGAGAACTCGGATCCACGGGAGGCGTCGGAACCCCAGCAGGCGTCGGAACCATACGGGGATCATCGCCCCCTGCGATCTCGCCGCGCAACGAATTATCGAGTTGTCGAGTCGTTGAGTTCTCGAGTTCTCGAGTTCTCGAGTCGTCGAGTCGTCGAGCGAGCGGCACGACTTCTGTCGCGGTGATCACCAAGGCCCCGGCGCCTCGCACGGACCCCGGGCTCCCGGGCTCTGCCCCATGGATGCCACGAGCAGGTGGTGTCCTCCACCGACCGTGGCCACCACACCCGCCGCAGCGGCCGAGCCTCGTCACCCGCGCTCCCCTCACGCCGACGCCCTCTCGACCAGCGTCGGGCGGAACACCATCGACAGCGGCGCCTCTCCCGGCTGCTTGATCCGGCCGATCAGCAGACGGGCCATCTCCGCGGCCATCTCCTCCACCGGCTGCCGGACCGTGGTCAGCGCGGGCTCACAGGATCGCGCGGCCTCGCTGTCGTCGAAGCCCACCACCGCCACGTCCTGCGGCAGCCGCCTGCCCGCCCGCAGCAGGGTCTGCAGCACGCCCTGCGCCATCAGGTCCGATGCGACGAAAACACCGTCCAGGGTGGGGTGTTGGGCCAAAAGTCGCCGCATCGCATCGGCCCCGCCCGCCCGGGTGAAGTCCGCCTCGGCCCAGGGCGCGTCATTCACTCCGTGTGCGGCCAGCGCCTCACGGAAGCCTTCGAGGCGTTCCTGGGCGGCCGGCATGTCCTGCGGTCCGGCGACGGTGCCGATCCTGCGGCGCCCCCCGGAGACCAGACGCTCGACGGCCATCCGCGCCCCCGCCCGCTGATCCACCTCCACATACGGCAGTGGGACCGTCTCCGCCGGGCGCCCCGCGAGCACGGCGGGCAGGCCCGTCTCCGCGAGCAGCCGGGGCAGCGGATCGGACGCGTGCGAGGAGACGAGCACCGCACCGTCCACGTGGCCCTGGCGCAGATACGACAGCAACTGCCGGCGCGAGGTGTCGTCGTCGACCAGCATCAGGACCATCTGGACCCCGGCCGGGCGCAGCACGTCCAGAAGACCGCCGACCACCCGCCCGAAGTGGGGGTCGGTGAACATCCGGCCGACGAAGGGAGCCTCGACCGGCCGACGCTCCCGCTCGGACACCACCAGGGCCATGGAGTCGGTGCGCTGGGTCACCAGGGAGCGGGCGGCCTGGTTGGGTACGTAGCCGGTGGCCTCGACCGCCTCCTCCACCTTGCGGCGCAGCACCGGGTCGACGGTGGGTGCGCCGTTCACGACCCGGGAGACGGTGGCGCGCGACACCCCGGCGGTGCGGGCCACATCCTCCAGGGTCACGGGGCGGGCGGGGCGCAGGGCGTCGGCAGTCACCGGGTCTTTATAGCAACCGGGGTGGGCGGTCGTTCGGTTCTCCGGGCCTGATGGAACGTCAACTCCGCGTACCACGCAGGTGGTTGCTCCGTCAGCGCCCACTCCGGCGGACATATCACCCACGTACCATCGATTGACGTCAACTTGCCCACAGCGGCACCTAGTTGACTTCTCCCCGCCGAGTCAGTGCGACATCGTGCGCACCCCCTTGACGTGCCTGGTCCGAGACACAACTATCCAACGCGAGAGAGCGCTCTCTCGGAGATCACCGTTCAGGTTCTGAACCTAAGCACCGAACTGAACCGCACGCGCACGGCACCGTTCCGCCCCGATCACTCCGGAGCGGCGTCGCCCCCCACCAACGGCACTTCAGCGCGCCAACCGCCCAGCCGACAGAAGGACTTGCCATGTCCGAGCACCAGCCTTCGCCCGCCGCGAGATCCACCCTCTCCCGCCGCTCCGCCCTGGCCGCCGCCCTCGCGGTCCCGGCCACCGGCCTGCTCGCCTCGCAGGCGGTAGCCGCTCCCGACGCGCCGTCGACGCAGGCTCCCGCAGCCCGCCGCCCGCAGCCGGCGAACGCCCTCGCTCCCGACTTGGGCCCGAACGTCATCGTGTTCGACCCGTCCACCGGCGGCATCCAGGCGAAGCTGGACGAGATCTTCAAGAAGCAGGAGTCGGCGCAGTTCGGCTCGGCCCGCTACGCCCTGCTGTTCAAGCCCGGCACCTACAGCGGACTCAACGCCCAGATCGGCTTCTACACCTCGATCATGGGTCTTGGCCTCTCCCCCGACGACACGCACTTCAACGGCGACGTCACCGTCGACGCGGGCTGGTTCAACGGAAACGCGACGCAGAACTTCTGGCGTTCGGCGGAGAACCTCTCCCTGTCCCCGGTCAGCGGCGCCAACCGCTGGGCGGTCTCCCAGGCAGCCCCGTTCCGCCGCATGCACATACGCGGCGACCTGAACCTCGCACCCAACGGCTACGGCTGGGCCAGCGGCGGCTACATCGCCGACAGCCGGATCGACGGCACCGTACAGCCGTACTCCCAGCAGCAGTGGTACACCCGGGACAGCTCGATCGGCGGCTGGCTGAACGCGGTGTGGAACATGGTCTTCTCCGGGGTGGAGGGCGCCCCCGGCGACTCCTTCCCCAACCCTCCCTACACCACCCTGAACAACACCCCGTACTCACGGGAGAAGCCCTTCCTCTACCTCGACGGCGCGGAGTACAAGGTCTTCCTGCCCGCCCTGCGCACCAACGCCCGCGGCACCAGCTGGGGCCACGGCACCCCGCAGGGGCAGTCCCTCTCCCTCTCCGCCTTCTACGTCGCCAAGCCGGGCGACAGCGCGGCCACCCTCGACGCCGCGCTCGCCCAAGGGCTCAACCTCCTTCTCACGCCCGGCATTTACCATCTCGACCGGCCGATCGAGGTCAAGCGGGCGAACACCGTCGTCCTCGGCATCGGTTACGCCACCCTCATCCCGGACAACGGGGTCACCGCGGTCAAGACCGCCGACGTCGACGGGGTGCGACTCGCCGGCTTCCTGGTCGACGCGGGGCCGCAGAACTCCCGGACGCTCGTCGAGATCGGCCCACAGGGCGCGAGCGCCTCGCACGTCGGAAACCCGACCACGGTCCAGGACGTGTTCATCCGTATCGGCGGCGCGGGCGCGGGCAAGGCCACCACCAGCATGGTGGTCAACAGCCGCCACACCATCGTCGACCACACCTGGGTCTGGCGTGCCGACCACGGCGACGGCGTCGGCTGGGAGACCAACCGGGCCGACTACGGCGTCGTCGTGAACGGCGCTGACGTGCTGGCCACCGGCCTGTTCGTGGAGCACTTCAACAAGTACGACGTGCAGTGGAACGGCGAGCGCGGGCGCACGATCTTCTACCAGAACGAGAAGGCGTACGACGCGCCCAACCAGGCAGCCATCCAGAACGGCAGCATCCGGGGCTTCGCCGCGTACAAGGTCGCCGACTCCGTCAACACCCACGAAGGCTGGGGCCTCGGCAGTTACTGCTACTACAACGTCGACCCGACCATCGTGCAGGAACACGGCTTCGCCGCGCCGAACAAACCCGGCGTGAAGTTCCACCACCTGCTCGTCGTCTCGCTCGGCGGCAAGGGCCAGTACGCGCATGTCATCAACGCGACCGGCGCTCCTACATCGGGCTCCAACACGGTGCCGTCCACGGTGATCTCCTTCCCCTGAACCGCCGGACCCCTGACGCCAGTTACGCCCCCACCCGCAAGGAGAGCAGCATGCGCTCCGGCACTTTCCGAAGAACCAGCGAGCCCCGCAGAACCGGCGAGCCCCGCAGAACCAGCGCCTCCCGGAGAGGAAGACTCACCCCGGTCCTCGCGCTCGCGACGGCCTGCGTCCTGACCCTGCTGACCGGACTCGCCTCCGCCGCGCCGGCCGACCCTCCCGGCGCGGTCGCCGCCGCGGCCTGGGACACCGACCGCGCCGCCGAGGCGTACACCGCGAACCCGGCCTCCGCGACCGCGTCCGGCAATGAGTCCGGCACCCCCGGCCCTGGCGCCGCCTTCGACGGCAACGCGTCGACGCGCTGGTCGAGCCAGTTCGCCGACGACGCGTGGATACGCCTGGATCTCGGCGCCACCCTCCGCGTCGATCGCGTGGTACTGGACTGGGAAGCCGCGTACGGCAAGCAGTACGTCCTGGAAGTCTCCGTGAACGGCACCGACTGGACCCCCTTCTACACCGAGACCGCGGGCACCGGAGGCTCCGTCACCGCGCACACGTACCCGCAGGAAGTGACGGGCCGTTACGTCAGGATGCGCGGCGTCGAACGAGCCACGCCCTGGGGCTACTCCCTGCACGCCTTCAAGGTCTACGGCGGCGCACCCGCCCCGGCCTCGACGACCCGCGCGAACCTCGCCCTGAACCACCCCGCCTACACCAACCGCTACCAGCACGCGGGCAATTCCCCGTCCTTCGCCACCGACGGCGGTCGGCCGGCGGACCTCAAGGCCGATCAGACCCGTTGGTCCAGCGACTGGAACGCCAACCGCTGGATCTCGGTCGACCTGGGCGCGCGCTCCACCATCGACACCGTGGACCTGTACTGGGAGGCGGCCTACGCGGTCGACTACGAACTGCAGGTCTCCGATGACAACCAGACCTGGCGCACGGTCCACAAGCCCTCCGCCGCGGAGGTCGCCGCGCGCCGGGCCGACGTGAAGTCCCCCGCCGACGCGGTGGGCCGGCACGACAACGTGCGGCTCTCGCAGCCCGCGACCGGCCGCTATGTACGGATGCTCGGCAAGGAACGCCGGTCCTTCTACAACCCGGCTCCGGCCACCGCCCAATTCGGGTACTCCCTCTACGAGTTCGAGGTGTGGGGCACGGGTGGCAGCGCGTCCGCCGCGTATCCGTCGCTGCCGGGCGACCAGTCGGGTACGTACCGGACGACGTTCTTCGACGACTTCACCGCCGGGGGCCTGGACCGCTCCAAGTGGCGCGTTGTCAGGACCGGTCAGGAGATGGGCTCGGTCAACGGCGAGGCGCAGGCGTACGTCGACTCCACGAACAACATCCGTACGGAGAACGGCAGTCTGGTCCTCGAGTCCGACTACTGCGACAACTGCACCACCGCGGGCGGCAGCACCTATGACTTCACCTCGGGCCGCATCGACACCAACACCAAGTTCGACTTCACGTACGGCAAGGTCAGCGCCCGCATGAAGCTGCCGGTCGGCGACGGATTCTGGCCCGCCTTCTGGATGCTGGGCAGCGACGTGGACGACCCGAACGTCTCGTGGCCCGCCTCCGGCGAGACCGACATCATGGAGAACATCGGCTACGCGGACTGGACGAGCTCCGCCCTGCACGGCCCCGGCTACTCGGCGGACGGCAACATCGGCGCCCGCCAGGCCTACCCGAACGGCGGCAGAGCCGACCAGTGGCACACGTACGCGGTGGAGTGGACACCGACGGCCATGCGCTTCTACGTCGACGACCGCCTGGTCCAGGAGACGACGCGCAACAAGCTGGAGTCCACCCGCGGCGAGTGGGTCTTCGACCACGACCAGTACGTCATCCTCAACCTCGCCCTCGGCGGCGCCTACCCGGCCGGCTGGAACAAGGTCACCCAGCCTTACTGGGGCCTTCCGCAGTCCAGCGTCGACAGGGTCGCGGCGGGCGGGGTGAAGGCGGAGGTCGACTGGGTGCGAGTGGAACAGAAGAGCTGACCCCGCCTCATCCAAATCCTCATCACCCTCCTCCTCAGAATTCCTCCAACCCATCCATCCCGACAGGAGCTTCCGTGAACAGACACCCCGCTCCCCCGAAGCCGGAACCACCCCGGCGCCACCGCCGCCGCCGGCTGCCCATGGTCTTGGCGGCGCTGGTCCTGCCGCTCCTGGGCCTCACGCTCCCCGAGAGCGGCGCGCAGGCGGCAACCGCCCCCAAGCAGGACGTCGTGCGCGTGGCCGAGTTCCTGGCCGAGTGTCCCGCCAGCCACCGCGCGCCGGACGACCCGATCATCTTTCCCGGCCTGCCCGGCGCCTCCCACATGCACAGCTTCTTCGGCAACACCTCGACCAACGCCCATTCCAGCCTGGGCAGCCTGAACGGTTCCGCGAGCACCTGCTCGCCCGACACCGATCTCTCCGCCTACTGGGTGCCGACCCTCTACAAGGGCAACACTCCGATCGAGCCGACCGGCACCACCTTCTACTACCTCGGCGAGGGGGTCAGGGACGACATCATCGCCAAGACGCAGCCCATACCCCGCGGTCTGCGCATCGTGGCCGGCAACGCCAAGGCCACCGGCCCGAACGACAACACCATCTCCCGCTGGTCCTGCCTGCACCACGGCGAGGTCGGATCGTCCCCCGACTTCGTCAACTGCCCGGCCGGCTCGATGCTGGAGTCCTATCTCGACTTCCCGCAGTGCTGGAACGGCAAGGATCTCGACTCCGCGGACCACAAGAGCCACATGTCCTACCCGGTCAACGGCGCCTGCCCCGGCACCCACCCTGTTCCGGTGCCCAAGCTCCGTCAGGTCCTGCGTTACCCCGTCAACGGCAACCCCGCGGACCTTCGGCTCGCCTCGGGAGCGGGGTACACGATGCACGGCGACTTCATCAACGTATGGCCCGAGGCCGAGATGGAACGCCGGGTGCGTGACTGCATCAACCCCATCATCAAGTGCGGCATCGACGGACATCCTTCCTGACTGACGCACCCTCAACTCCTGTTCCCTCCCGCACCTCGTGCCCGGCCGGACTCCCCTCCGGCCGGGCACGGGCCCGCCCACAGGAAGCGCAGATGAAGCAGGCACCCGCTCTCGCCCTATGTCTCGCCTTGCTGCTGGGCGCCTGCTCGACGCCACCGGCCCCAACCACCCCCGCCACTCCCACCGCTCCCACTACCCCCGGCGACAGCCCGCCCCTCCCCGGAGCCACAGCCACCGACACGGGCTGGATTCAGCTGATGATCCCGATGGACGACCAGGCTGTGCGGCTCCTCGAACTCGCCGCCGGCCGCGCGTCAGCGCCGGGCCTGGAGACCTGGGCGGCCGCCCGCACCAAGGAACACCGAGCCGAACTCGCCCTCCTGCGCCCGCTGTTGCACCGCATGGGCCTGCCCGACACCAATGTGCACAAGGGTCACGACATGCCCGGCATGGTGAGCGGGAGCGACCTCGCCCGCGGTCGTCGGCTCACCGGCACCGCCTTCGACCGCTTCCTCCTCAAGGAACTCCGCGACCACCTCGGCCACTCGCAACGCGTCTCACGCTCCGCCGCCCACTCGGCCGGCAGCGGCGCGGTCCGACGCCTGGCAGCCCGCATCGCCGACACCCGCGCCGACCAGCTGAAGTCACTGCCCGGCCGGTGAGAGACCGACAGAGCGCACCGCTTCGTACCAACTCCGCACATCTGTACGAGCGATGGAGCGAAGCCGGAGTAGCGTCGTGAGGGTGCGACCGGAGCGGCCAGGTTCTGGCAGCCGCCGCGTCCCGGGTGGCGACGATCGACCGGGACGCGAGGAACGAGGCTCCCCCTCGTCGCTTCCTCGCGCAGTGCCCTCCATGGGTGAGAGGCGGGATTTCCCACCACGAAGGGCGCCGGCAGGAGCCGCGCCGTCGGTGATGCGGCTCCTGCCGACCCACGGGGAACCGCCACCAGCACCGGCCGCCCGCAGCACTAGCCCGACCGCAACACCGGCCACCGGCCACCGGCGGGAGTGGGCCTGGGCCCACCCACCCGTACGTTCAGGCTCATACCGCGCACCTCATGCGCTCCGTAGCGTCAGCATCACATCGACACGGAGGACGAAAGCCATGGGAAAGACCACCACGACCGCCGCGGTCAGGGCCGAAGACACGCAGCTCGGCGCCCCGCAGGCCCAGGAGGCCGTCGGCACGCTGCAGGCCCAGGAGGCCGTCGGCACACTGCAGGCCCAGGAGGCCGTCGGCACACTGCAGGCCCAGGAGGCCGTCGGCACACTGCAGGCCCAGGAGGCCGTCGGCACACTGAAGAAGGGCATCGCGCTCTACGGCACTGTCAGCGCCGTCATCCTGGGCACGGTCGCCGTGATGGCGATCAGCGGTCAGACCGCGACGCCGTTCATGTGGGTGCGGTCCGCCGTCCTGCTCACGGTCACCGCGCTGCTCCACCGGATGGCCGTCGACGTCTCCAAGGGTTCGCGCCGGGCGTACGAGCGTCTGAGTGCGCTCACCGTCATCCTGCCGATCGCGATCATCGGCGTGGATCTGATCCCCGGCCTCTGCCCGGCGTGGTTCACCGTGATGCAGGGTGTTTCCGCCCTGTCCCTCGTCCATGCCGCGGTCACCGTCAGGGGCGCGGCACTGCGCGCCGCCTTCCCCAAGGCTTGTTGAGAACACTGTCCGGGACACCGGGGCCGGGGCCGGCCCGTCCCCCGGCCCCCGCACACGCATGCCCCGCACACGCATGCCCTGCAAACGAATGCCGCGACCACGCATGCCGCGACCACGGATGTGCTCGCGGCATGCGTCGTCATCGACCGATGGTCACACCGTCTTGCTGAGGCGATCGGCGAGCAGCATGGCGAAGCGCGCCGGGTCGGCCAGGTCTCCCCCTTCCGCGAGCAGCGCGGTGCCGTAGAGCAGCTCTGCCGTCTCGGCCAGATCCGGGTCCGCGGCCCGCTGCTCGTACGCCGACTTCAGCCCGCTCACCAACGGGTGTTCGGGATTCAGCTCAAGGATGCGCTTGACCGGCGGGACCTCCTGGCCCATCGCCCGGTACATCTTCTCCAGCGTCGGCGTGAGGCCGTCGGCGTCACTGACCAGGCACGCGGGCGAGCTGGTCAGACGGGTCGTCAGGCGTACGTCCTGCACCTCGTCGATCGTTTCGTTGAGCCAGGTGAGCACGGCCGCGTAGGCGCCGGACTTCTCCTCGGACGGCTCCTCTTCGGACGGCAGGTCGACCGCGCCCCGAGCGACGGACTGGAACTCCTTGCCCTCGTACTCCCGCACCGCCTCGACCCAGATCTCGTCCACCGGGTCGGTGAGCAGCAGGACCTCGTACTCCTTGGCCTTGAACGCCTCCATGTGCGGGGAGTTCTCGACCTGCGCGCGGCTTTCGCCGGTCATGAAGTAGATCTTGTCCTGGCCGTCCTTCATCCGGCCGACGTAGTCGGCGAGGCTGGTGGGCTCGTCGCCGACGGTGGAGGCGAACGACGCGATGTCGAGGATCGCCTTCTGGTCCTCGGACCCGTCGAGCAGGCCTTCCTTGACGGCGGCACCGAACTCGCGCCAGAACGTGCGGTACTTGTCGGTGTCCTTCCTCATCAGGTCCTTGATCGTCGAGAGGACCTTCTTCGTGAGGCGCCGGCGGATCAGCTGGATGTGCCGGTCCTGCTGGAGGATCTCGCGGGAGATGTTCAGCGACAGGTCGGCCGCGTCGACGACTCCCTTGACGAAGCGGAGGTAGCCGGGCAGGAGGTCACGACTGTCGTCCAGGATGAACACGCGCTTCACATACAGCTGAATGCCGTGGCGGGCGTCGCGCTGGAAGAGGTCGTGCGGGGCGCGCGACGGGATGAACAGCAGGGCCTCGTACTCGAAGGTGCCCTCGGCCCGCATCTGGATGGTGTCGAGCGGGTCCGTCCAGTCATGGCTGATGTGCCGGTAGAACTCCCGGTACTCCTCGTCCTTGACCTCGGAACGCGGGCGGGCCCAGAGGGCCTTCATCGAGTTGAGCGTGTCGTCTCCCCTCCGGATGGGGAACGAGATGAAGTCCGAGTACCGCTTGACGATCTCCCGGATCTTCCGTTCGTCGGCGTAGTCGTGCAGCGCGTCCTCTTCGTCGGCGGGCCGCAGGTGCACGGTCACGGACGTGCCCTCCGGCACCTCATCGGCGTCCTCGATGGTGTACGTGCCGTCGCCGTCCGACTCCCAGCGCACACCCGACGCCTCGCCGGCCCTGCGGGTGTGCAGGGTGACCCTGTCGGCGACCATGAAGACGGAGTAGAAGCCGACCCCGAACTGCCCGATGAGCTCGGCCGATTCCTTTTCCTTGTTCTCGCGAAGCTTGCGCAGGGCTTCGGCGGTGCCTGACTTCGCGATGGTGCCGATGAGTCCCACCACGTCGTCACGCGACATGCCGATGCCGTTGTCCCGCACGGTCAGAGTGCGGGCCTCCTGGTCGACCTCGATGGCGATGTGCGGATCATCGGCCCTCAGGCTCGCGTCCGTGAGCGCGGCGAGGCGCCGTTTGTCCAGGGCGTCAGAGGCGTTGGAGATGAGCTCGCGGAGGAAGATCTCCTTGTTCGAGTAGATCGAGTGGACCATCAGCTGCAGGAGCTGTCGAGCTTCGGCCTGAAACTCCAGCGTCTCGGTGGTCATGGCGCCCCTTCTGGTCAGTTGATCTGTGCGACGCCGCCCACTTTCCCAGGATCGTGAAAGTGCGCGCGCACCGGAGGCCGAAGTGAGTCAGAAGGCGTACCTGACGCGCAGCCACGGCGCGTGTGTCGCGAGCAGTTGCCGGATTCGCTCCAGGGACTGCTGCTTGACCTCAAGGGAGTAGCGCACGTTCAGCGCGCCGTTCTGCGAGCGCTTGGTCTCCTGGGCCTGCGGCTGCCACAGCACGTCCTCGGCGCGAGGATGCCAGCCCAGATTGACCTCGTGGAGCGCCTGGTTGTGGGTCAGCATGATGACCTCGGCGGCTGCCTGTTGCTTCACGCGGGCGGGCAGGACGTCATCGAGGTGGGTGAGCAGTTCTGCCCAGGCCTGCTGCCACCTGGGGCGCAGCACGACGGGCGAGAGGTTGAAGTGAACCTCGTACCCGGCATCAAGAAAATCGGCGGCTGCCGCGATCCGCTCCTCGACCGGACTGGTGCGGATGTCGAGCAGCCGGGCATCGTCGGCGGGCATGACGGAGAAGCGCACACGCGTACGCCCCTGCGGATCGAGCGCGAGCAGATCAGGGTTGACGAACTTGGTCGCGAAGGAAGCTTTGGCCGTCGGCAAGCCGCGGAACGCAGCGACGAGATCAGCGGTGTTGTCGCAGACCAGAGCATCGACGGAACAGTCACCGTGCTCGCCGATGTCGTAGACCCAGGCTTCGGGATCGCACTGATTGGGTTCCGTCTTGGGACCCTGGGCCCGTACGTGGCGCCGGACGTGGGCCACGATCGCCTCGATGTTGGTGAACAGGGTGATGGGGTTGGCGAAGCCCTTGCGTCGGGAGACGTAGCAGTAGGCGCAGGCCATCGCGCAGCCGTTGGAGGGGCCGGGCGCGATCCCAGTCGGCGGACCTTCCGTTGGGGCGCGTCGCGAGAGTGTGCTTGACCCCGAGAACAAGCGTCTCGGTCTTGCTGCGGACCCACCGGCCCACGTTGCCGTCATCGCCGTGCAGGGCGGGAATTCGCCAGTGACTGTCGACCTCGGTCACGCGCACGCCCGGCAGCCGGGCCATGATCTGCTGGCCGCGCGGAGAGTCGAGGGCGGCGGGCTCGGCGTAGACCTCGCGTACGTCGAGCATTCTGCGCGCCTCCGGACTGTCCCGAAACACCTGCTGCGGAGTCTGCGCCGCCGGCGCGGTGTCCGCCCACCCGAAGAGCGCTTGCTGCTCGGGCTTTCCCGAGCCGGGTTCCGCGGCCGGCTGCTGCACGTGCTGTTCCTTCAGTCCGAGCTTCCCTCAGTCCGGGTTTCCCTCAGTCCGGGTCACGCCACCGCCCTTGCCCTTCTTGCACAATGACTGCGGCTTGTGGACGGCATGGCGACCGGACTTGTCACTCTCGACCTCGTACTGCGGTTCCTCTTCAGAGGCGTCGACGGTACGTCCCGCCACTTGAGCGCGTCCCGTGATCTTCTTCTTCACATTCCCCGGAACGGTCTGCCCATGGCTGCTCCAGGAAACCTGGTCACCCTTGCTGAGCATCCTTTCCTTTGCCACGATCCGCACGCTCCCTCGGCCTCGACCCCCGATAAACGACGTTCTTCACTGTCCCGTGCTTCAGGACGCGGCGCATTCCGGCAGACGACCACGGGGCTTAAGGCCCGCGGGTCTGTGGGTCAGGCCCCCTCAACCGTGGTCAGGTACAGCCTTTGGCACTCACGCGAGGGAGCAATGACGCCTATCAGAGTCTGCCGTTGGCACGCCCCATGCAGGCGGCGCCTCGCTCATGGAGCGGATGACGTGCTCTCTTCTTCCTTCGTTCCGGCCACCGGAAGCACGTACTCACCAGCGAGACGCGCCAAGTGCAGCGGGAGAGGCCGGGCGAGCGGCGCGTAGTCATCGTGGTAGCGCAGCTGGTGCGTGAGCGTCGCCCACTCCGCCGGCCGGTCAGGCAGGTCCCCTTCACGCCCCGAGTCCGCCAGCGCTTTCTCCGACAGGCAGCCGAGCACGGTGATCTCCAGCTGCCCGGGGTTCCAGGCCGTCTTCCCGGGTGCTGTCCGGCCCTGTGCCGTGGGCGCCAGCTTCATCAGCCCCTTCGGCAGTTTCGCCACCGTATGCGGCTTCGAGGCCGTACTCGCGAAGACACGGCTCTCCGTCTCTGCCGACCCCCACACGCCCTCGGCGAAGCCGACGCTGCCCTTGGCGTCGTGGGCGTACCACTCCGCCACTTCCTCCCGCGCGTTGGCGTCCCGTACGAGCACCACCCGCAGGTCGTCACCGTAGAGCGTGTGGCGCTGGGCTGGTTCGGTGCCGAAGCCGAGCATGTCGCGGTCCAGCTCGCCGTTGCGCAGGCGAGGCCAGCACTGGCGCAGATTGCCTGCGTCCGCCAGCACGAGGGTCGGGCGACCGCGGAGCTGGAAGAGCAGCGCGCGGATCTGCCGCTCGGCCTCCCGCTGCCTGTGCTGCTCCACACCTGGGCGGGCACCGGGCCGGAGCCCGCCCCTGGCGGTCACGCCGTCGCCAGGGCGACCCGTATCAGTCTCCTTCCCCGACTCCGCCACTGGTTCCACTGCCTGGGAGAGCAGCAGCAACAGCTTCGGGTACGGCACCCATTCGGCGCGCTCGGCGTCCCACCCCTCGATGACGCCCGCTCCTTCGTCCCCGAGGCGGACCCGCACCGCGACAAGCCGATGGACGGGGCGCCGCGTGGGCCCCTTCCTGGTGTGGCGTACGAGCCAGAGCGCCACGTACTGGAGGTCGCCGGGAACTCCGGCCCCCACTCGATGGGCGGGCGGACTGATCGCGCCGAGCTGCCGAAAGGCGTCCAGCCAGGTCCACTTGGCCCGGTGCTCCAGGCCGCTGTCGGTGTCGTCGGGCAGGTTGACGAACTGGCTCAGCCGGCCCTGCCGCGCCCAGGCGATGCGCAGCGCATGCTTGGGATCGGAGTCGGAGACGGCGGCGAAGCGCTCCTTGCCAGCGATCTCCGTGATCACGACTCCGGCCGCGTCGGGACGCGGAACCACTCGGTCCGCCACAAGTCGGCAGCGCCCTTCGACGGCTTCGGCCAGCCGGGCGGCCCTGGGGCGACTGCGCTCCCGGGAGACCGGCAGGGCGTCGGCCAGGGGTCCCGCGGGCAGGGCCCGTACGCGGATCTCGACCCCCTCGCCCCGCCACCGCCAGGTGTCGTCGTCGGCCCGCCCCTCGCTCTCCCCGGGAGGGAAGCCGATGAGCTTGGGCAGTTCCGCGAGCAGGGCGGCACGGGTTTCCGGGGACTGCCAGAAGACGTCGATCTCCAGGGGACGGCCGTTGAGTGCGCGTGCCAACGCCGCCCGCCGCTGCAGGGCCAGCTGCGTGTCCCGGACGCCCGGACCACGCTTGGCGCCCGAACGGGGCAGCAGCGAGGGAGTGTTACTCCGGGTAACCCGTGTGAGGTCGGGAACCCGGGTCAGCATGGGGCGCAGCCCTTCCTCGACCCAGGCGTCCAGATCCGCCCGCTCCCGTGCCATCAGCCCCGGTCCAACCTCATGCGGGCCGATCGACGGGTGGTAGACGATGCCGGCGGCCACGTCCCCGGACCCGTTGATCCAGCGTTCCGGATGGGAGAAGAGCGCCTCGGGCTGCGGATAGTTGCGTACGATATCCAGCTCGGGCAGGAGCGGTGCGGGGCTGTGGTGGCGCCAGGCCAGTTCCTTCAGCCGCCGGTCGTAGCCGAGGGTGTTCACCATCAACCGGTGGCCCCGGTCCGGCCCTCCCGGCCATGGCAGCGGAGCGTCGAGCAGAACGGTCGTGCCGCCGAGCTGGTGGGGGCGCACGTCCAGCTGGGTGGCCCACCGGCGTACCTGAGCGGACACATGGACGCGGAACCGTGGGGCGAACGGCACGGTGTGGACGGTGATGTTGAGGCAGGCCGAGTAGTACCAGGTCTGCCCGCGGCGCTCGTACCGCTGTGGCGGCCAGGAGACGAGTCGCGCGCCGTTGCCCGAACTCTCGACGCGGAAGTGGAGTGTGGTGCCCCCGGTGCGGAACGTCCGGGCGGCCAACCGGAAGGCGACCCACTCGGGTAGCAAGCCGTAGAGCCGTGCGGTGGGTTCGGCTGTTCCGCCCGCCGAGGTCACGGTCTCGGTGAGGTCGACTGATTCGGTCTCCCAATATGGCAGTTGGACGGCCTCGGCCGGGTCGTCGGAGCGGAGCCTCTCCTCCAGATCGGGGCCCTCGGTGTCGTCCTCCTGCCGGTACATGCCCGCCGCCCAGGTGCCGATCACCGGGGCCAGCACCTCCGGCGGGACGGCTTCCCGTGCGTAGAGCCACGGCAGGCGGCCGTCCGTTCCGGCATTGCGGCCGGTCGCGATGACACCGGGGGCCATCGCCTGGAGCAGCAAGTTGAGCCTGCGTACAGGGAGCCGATCAGGGCGGACGGAGCCCTGGTCGGCCTCGGTGTGCATCCTGGTCAGCTCGGTGTGCAACTCCTCTCCGAGCCGCAGCACACTCATCTCCTCCCGCCACGGTCCATGGAGCGGGTCGGATTCATAGGCCGCGTTGCGGATGGTGTGATACACGAAATTTCCTCCTGAAAGCCGGAGTTCGGCGCTTACGGGTGGGCCGGGTCGGGAGCAGGGGCGAGCAGACGGGTGAGCATGCGCCGGAGAGGTTCGTACAGGGCGTGGGCGATGAACTGCTCCTCCGCGCTCTTCGTCTCGCCCTCGAAGTACGGGTCCAGCACGTCGAGGACGCTGTGCAGCAGGCTGGACTTGGGGGTGTCGGCCTGCGGTGGTACGGCCCCGCGGTTCGGGGCGAAGGCGGCGTCGACGAAGACCACCCTGGCCGGTACGCCGCCGCGCACCAGCCGCCCGATCACCTGCCACATCAGGACCAACATGTCCCAAGTGACCTGCTCCCGCGTCTCTTCTCCGAGGTGGCTCCAAGCCATCGAGCGCGCGAGTACCTTGTACCAGCGCGAACGAGCGAGGCGGCGGACCTCGTCGGCACCTTCCTCGACAGTGGCCTGTCCCTGTACCCAGGTGTCGAAGTCACCGCCGGTCACGGCGCGGACGATCCAGTCGTTGACGGCGTGGACGGCCAGGGACAGGTCCTCGGGGTGCGGATTGGGCCGGGCCAGGAAGTAGACCGTGCCGATGGCCGCCTCGTCGTCGTCGTTGAGGATGTTGTGGCCCCGCTCCACGGCCAGCAGGGGCGCCACGAGGATGTTCGCGTCGAGGTCCTTCAGGTGCTCGACGTCGCCCCGGCGCAGTGACCGGGCGCGGTAGACGGACGGCGCCTCGTCCTCCGGGGCGATCTCCTCGTCGTCCGAGACCAGGCACAGCACGCTGTCGCGCCAGCGGGAGTTGAGGTTGTGCAGGGTGTCGGCCACGATGCGCGCCTCGGCGTAGCTTCCGACCAGCAGGAGGATCTGGTCGCGCTTGCCTGCGCAAAGGGAGAGCAACTCGCGCTCCAGCGGACCTCCTTCGGGCGCGTCGCACTCCCCCGCCGCGCCGAGGTGGGTGGCGATGCGGCGCAGCTTCTCGGGGCGGTCGTCCGGGTGGGTTCCCGACAGGCGCAGCTTCTCGTCGCCGTCGTCGATGAACTCGAAACGCATCAGGCTCTCGTTCGCGATACGTTCGGTCACCTTGGCCGGCGGCTCGATGATCACGCCGACTGGGACGCAGACGTGGTAGCGGCTGGACGCGCCCGCCCAGCTGCTGCCGGACATGAGCAGCAGATGGGCGCCGGGCCTGCCGTCGACGGAGGCGAGGCGGGGCATGGCGCGCAGCAGTTCACGTCCGACGCCGCTGCAGCGGAAGAAGGTCAGCTCGCCGCTGCGGACTCCGCCTTTGTCCTCGCCCGGGACCCGGAACTGGAAGCCGAGTACATTGCCCATCGGGGCCTCGGGCACCATCGGGCCGTAGTCGAGCGGCCGACGGTACATCGTGTTGTAGCCCAGGCTGAGGGCGGCCTCGACGCGGGGCCACATGGCGTTGATCATGGCAAGTCGGGGTTCCAGGGCGCTGAGCAGCAGCGTGAACTCGAAGCGTTCGGCGAGCTCCTGGTGCCACTGCTCGGGGGTCTGGGGCGGTGGCTTGGGCTTCCGGCGGCGGCCTCGCCCCTTCTGCCGTTCCTCCTCCGCGCGCTGCCACTCGTCGTACTCCTCCTTGTACGTCTGCTGCCGGGCGGCCATGTACCGCGGGTCAATGTGGAAGACCTCGTCCATGACCTCGGCCAGGTGGCGCCGGGTATTCTCCGGGTTGCCGGTGTGGAGCAGTTCGTTGAGGAGGGCGGTCAGCTCGCTGAAGTCCTCCTCTATCCTGCGGCGGCGGTCGCCGAAGGGGTTGTCGCGAAAGGCGTCGAGAAGCTTACCGAGAGCCTGTCTGGGGACGTGGTTCCGGTGTTCCGGCCCGCTGCCGTCGGGGAGTTCGTAGCGTTCGTCGAGCAGTCCGAGCTGCAGCGTCCAAGCGCTGAAGTAGCCCGTCCGCACCCACCTGCGCAGGTCGTACCTGGCGACGAGCATCGCGTACAGCCGGTCGGTGGCCGATCCGGCGGTGTTGAGGGCGGCGGCGAAGGTCTCCACGTCCCGTTCGGAGAGCTGGGTGCGCCCGCTGGCCGCGAGCTCCCGGATCTTGTGCCGGCTCAGCTGGTCGATGAGGCCCTTGTCCTCGTCGCTGGCGAGGACTACGGCGGGTGCGAAGGTCTGGTCGAACTGCATCTGCACCCGGTCGACCTCGTCGATGATGACGAGGTCGCTGCGGCGGCAGGCGAGTTCGAGGTAGCGGATGCGCTCGCCGTTCTGGGGGCGGGGCGGTGAGGCGTCGATCAGTCCGGCCGGCGTGGCCACCCAGATCAGGGCGCCGACCAGGGTGCGGGCTCCGTGGTACCGGGGGCAGGCGGACCAGTAGGGGCAGCTCGCAGCGCTCTTCTGCCAATCGGAGGCCCGGCCGCCACCTTTGTCGCGCCGCGGGTCCGACGGTGGCCGGAGCCGGGAGCAGGGTGCCTCACCGAAGGCAAGTGGCTCGGTGGACGAAGTTGCCCCCTGCCGCCTGGCGTTGAGCACGCAGGAGGTCCCGAGGTAGGCGAAGGCGGGGTCGTCGTGGGCGAGCAGACGGTGCTCGCCTCGGCCCGCCAGCCGACGGTGCAGCCGCTGGGCGTGCCGCTCCCGGCCGGAGGACCCGAGCACGGGCGCGGCGGCGCCGTCGGTGTAGAGATCGTAGAGCCGAACGAGCTTCAGTACCTCTGCGACGTCGGTGACCACGATGGTGGTGCGCTTACCGAGCTTGGCGAGATGGACGGCGATGAGGTCGCGCAGCGTGCTCTTGCCCGCGCCGACGATGCCGAGCAGGTGCTGGATCCCGTCGACCGTGAACGTGAAGTCCTCGTCCTTGCCGGTCTTGTGGAACGTGCCGTTCGCTTTGGTGGACAGGTCGAAGGCCCGCAGCCGCTCCAGCCAGCGCGGCGGCCTTCCCTCACCAACGCGGGCGTGTGTGGCGTCCATCTCCGCCGCGGTGCGCTCCAGGCTCTTCCGGGTGAAAAGCAGAGGCTCTCCACCGCCGGCCGGTTCCAGGTCCAAGTCGTGGGCGACGAGGGGGGTGTGGGGGACGGACGGCAGGTCGACGACGGCCAGGGTGCGACTGACGGGGAAGGCGTGCGGACCCTGGCCCGCGATCGGCATGCGTTTGCCCGCCAACGGCGGTGCGGCACACAGCAGTTGCTCGTAGACGGAGAAGCGGTCACTGGCGAGAGAGAGTTCGCGGCGGGTGGCGGGCGACTCGGTGTCCGGTACGTCGTAGCCGCGCACCCTGGAGTCGAACAGCTGGTAGCTCTCCAGCGCCTCGCGCCAGGTGCGGCCCCTGCGCAGTGTCCACATCGAGTACCGGGCGACACGCAACGTCCGCGCGGTGTCCGGCGGCAGCTGCGCTTCGTGTGCCTCAGCGAACCCGTATCCGCTGAACAGTACCCAGGCGCTGCCCGCGGGACTGCCCGGCATCAGCTTCTGCTGGAGATACAGGCCGAGTTCCACCTGGCAGAGGGTTTCCAGGGCTGCCTTGGGGACGGACGGCCCAAGGAACGCCTTGAGAGCGCGGAGTACGTCGGTCAGCGGCGGGGTGATGCTACGCATCGTCCTTCTCCTCTCTAGGGGCCCGACCCAGATCGGGCACGAGGTCCACGGGTGTGGTGAGCACCAGCCGGTCCCGCAGAAGCGCGGGAAGGGCGTCGGTGAAGGCCTCCCGGTAGCCGCCCCGTCCGGCGAGCGCGTCCGGGACCACGACGAGGGTGCGGTCCGCGAGGGGCGCGCTGTCGGTGAGATGTGCGGCGAGGAGGGCCGGCTGCAGGCGGTCGTACATCTGGATGTCGACGATTCCGGCACCGGTGTCCCTCAACCGGTAGGCGGACAGAGGCCCCGACACGGGCTCATGGTCGATCCCGGCGCGATCCAGCGCGTCCAGCGCGGCCTCTTCGGTCCGGCACGGCAGTGCGAGGAACGTCCGCAGCGAACGCCGCAGGATCCATGTCTGGTCCGGCTCGCGGATCAGTTCCGGAGGATCGTCGCGCGGGCATTCCTCTCCCTCGCACCAGATGTCCGTGTCGGTGGCGGACGGCCCGGGTACGGGCACGGCCCGGTCCCTGGGCAGCGCGGGGAGCCCGCACGAGGGACAGCGCAGGAAGTCGCCGTCGACAAGCAGGGATTCGGGCAGCGGCCCGTAGAGGTCCTTGACGCGGCTCCAGACGGCCTTGCTCCAGCCGGGCCTGAAGCGGTCCTGCCGGTGGACCACCGGGTGGCGGGCCAGGAAGCCCCGGCACTGCCGGTAGCGCTCGCCCGTTCCGCACCGCGCTTCCAAGTCGCCCAGAAGCGCGCGAGCATGCGCCGCCACGCCCCCGTCCGGCCCGCGCGAGGCGACTTCGAGGCACGACCGCGTCGGCATCCGGCCGACCGGGTGTACCAGCGTCGCGCCCGGGGTGACCAGGGAGGCGGTAACCGCGAAGAACGGATCGCCCGCCGGCTTGGTCCGGCACCACTCCCACAACTCCGGAAGGCTCCTCGGCGGTGTCTCCCCGACGTCGAGGCAGTGCATCACCGTGCGGTCCAGCGCACGCTGGGCGAGGCCGGGATAGGGCAGGGCGAACGAGCGCAGGCCCTGAACCTCGGCGAGGGCAGCCACCATGCGGGCAAGCTCGCGGAAGAGTTCGCTGCCCGCGCCCTCAGATTCTTCCCCGGTGCCCGGCCGGTCGGCCCGGCGGGCCGCCCCCGCCCTCATGCCGCCACCTCGGTGGCGGCCGACACCGAGCACCAGCGGGCCACTTCGCACCGCTGGCATGAGCGTCCGGGCACGGCCGTGTAGTGGTCGTCCCCGTGCCAGTCGGTCACCATCGTCCGCAGGACTCCCTCAGCCGCGGTCCGGTTGGCGGAGGCGAAGGGGTCGATGATCTCCAGGTCGGCACCGCCGGGGCGCAGCACCTCAAGCTCGACCCGGGCACGGGACGGAGCGCCGCCCAGGTCACCGCGGCCGATCAGCACGACTGCCAGGGCCAGTTGAGGGTAGAGCTCCAGCAGGGGAAGGTTGGACCGCCGGTCGGTGGCGGAGGTCTTGGTCTCGCGCCACACCCAGGAGCCGGCTTCCCGGTAGAGCAGGTCGGGTGCGGTGATCACCACCACGTCGGCGACGGTGTCGTGCCGCACCACCCTGGGTTCGGTCCGCACGTCCGTCCCGTCCCCGACGCACCGCAGCGGGCAGACCGCGGCGTGCCGCCGCAACAGGATTGCGCCGAGGGTGCGTTCGCGGTCGGGCAGGTCGAATTCGTCCGGCACCCACTCCTCGGGAACCTCGACCGTGCACGGTCGAGGCGATCCGTGGCCGTGCCGGTCGGCGAGGTAGGCGTGCAGGGCCCGACCGCGCTCGGCCGTCACCTCGCGCTCGACGGAGTCCGCCGTGGGCAGGTGCAGCCGGCGCATGTGGTCGCGGGCCGGACAAGCCCGATAGTTGCGCCCGTTGGTCACCGACCAGGTGCGGCGGGGCCGGTTCGGCGACTCGATGCCCAGCAGTCCGGGCGCCGCGCGCAGCGCCGGGCAGACCGACAGGTAGGGACATCCGCCGCAGGCGGAGCCAGGGCGGTATTCCCGTCCGTCCAGTACGCCGGCCAGGGCGTCGGGGCCGTGCTCGCGGTACCGGGCGAGCGCCTGCTCCCGGCTGCCGGCGAAGAGCTCCCGCGTACGGCCGTCGAACAGCGCGAACTCCACGATCCGTACATGCTCCGGCGGCGGCCCGGGGGTGCCCTCGGCCAGCACCAGGGCGACGGCGGCGACGAACCCGTCAGGCGGCAGCTCCCGGTTCAGGCGGTGCACGGGCAGACGGAGTTCACGGTAGGCACCGTCGGCGGAGGCCAGGCAGCGGCCCCACACGGTGAAGCGGTACTCCTGGGCGTTCCGCGAGTCGGGGCCGGACGGCCGGTAGCGGTACGTCCACGGCTCGGGGACCTCGTTCAGGGGGCGTTCCGGGTCCGCGGGGAAGGCCGCCTCGTACGCCTTCACACCATGGTCCGACCATGTCCTCAGGCCGTCGTGCAAGGGCGCGGTACGCGTCCGGGGCAGGCTGCCGGAGGGCCGGAAGCGGGCGTCGCAGGCGGCCATGAAGGGGCCCAGAGTGAAGTGCTCCAACCGCTCGCGGCGGCGCGGTACGGGGTCGGCGGTGTGGTAGCCACGAGTCTTGAGAGCGTCAGCGGCAGGGCACCGGAATTCGCCTCCTTTGAACATTCCGGCGGATACCGTGATGACTTCGGAGGTGCGGGTCACCCCGTCGGGGGGCAGCCACGGCTGTGACATTTTCTGCTCCATTTCTGCACGGAGGAAAGAGAGGAAAGAAGGGTGGCCAAGAGGGAGATCGAGGAGATCGGCGATGTGGAGAAGCGCTACGAAGTGCTGGACATGGTCGGTGACGGCGGCCAGGGCGACCTCTTCCTCGGCCGTGACCGCAGGAGCGGGGAGAGAGTGGCGCTGAAGCTCCAGAAGTCCCGTGACCTCGGCCCCGAGAGCTACTTCCGCTCGGCTGGCAGCAACCTTCTCGAAGAGGGCTCCCGCATGATGATGCTTACGGGAATTCAGGAGATTCCCAAGGTTTTCGCCACCGGGACGCACCGAGGACGCCGATGCCTGGTCATGGAATTCATCGAGGGACACCAACTGCAGAACGTCCTGTTGGCAGCCCGGCCCGTCAGGCACCCCGGGACCGTCGCATCCGTCATCGGCCAGCTGTGCGAAATTCTGTGGGAGGTGCACGAACGGAATCTTGTGCACTGCGATCTCAAACCCGAGAACGTCATCGTGCAACCGGACGGCCGTCTCCGTCTCATCGACATGGGCCACGCGATCACGGCGGGCGAGGAGACATCCTTCGAGCGCGGCACGCGCGGCTGGGCCTCTCCCGAGCAGTCCGACGCGTGCCCCTCGGGTCTGACGCGGCGGGCGGACATCTTCGGGCTTGGCTGCATCCTGCTGGAGATGACCGTCATGCGGCTGCCCTACGGCGGACTGGAGGAGCGGGCGGAACCGGGCGGCCCGGTGCTGCCGCCCGACAAACTCGCCGAGCTCCCACCGGAGTTCGCCCCTCTCGCGCTGTGGATGGTCCGGTGTGAGGCGAGGGAGCGCCCGGCGGATGTCCGTGAGGTGTTCGACCAACTCCGCCCGCACCTGCCCCGGCTGGGCTCGCGGCGTCCGTCGAGGCGGCTGCGTCCCGACCCGACCGAGTACTACCGCACGCATCCGCCTCGGCTGTGACGGTGATCCGGAGGGTACCGACCGGGCGGGTCACCTCAACCCTTCCAGGAACTCCTGGACCTCGCGTACGCCTTCGCCGCCCATCAGTTCACGCAGCACGATGACTCTCTCCAACTCCCGTACCGCTGTGTCGGTTTCACCGGCGGACACCAGGACGTCCGCGAAGAGCATCCGCGTCTTGTCCTCGTTGGGCCAGTTCTCCTGTTCGCGGTAGATGTCGCACGCCTGCCGGTACAGGGAGATGGCCTCGTCCCGTTCGGCGCGGGCCAGGTGCACCTTGGCCAGGGTGAACAGCACATCGGCCAGGCCGCTGCGCTCCACCGTGCGCTCCACCACGCCCAAGGCGTCGGCGCATCGACGGAGCGCCTGCGCGTACTCACCCCGGTCGTGGTGAAGCGCGCCGAGGGCGTTCAGGGCGGCGGCCTCCCCGACAGCGTCGGACACCCCCCGGCACAACTCCAGGGCCTGGCACAGCGCTTCCTCCGCCCCCGTCCGGTCGCCCTGCTTGCGCAGGGTGATCCCGAGCCGGTGAAACGAACGGGCAAGACTCAGCCGGCCCGCCTCACTGTCGTCCTCCTTGCTGAGCCGGACGGCACGGCGCAGGTGGCCCACGGCCGCGTCGTACTCGCCGAACCGCCACTGTGTCCCCGCCAGCATCCGGTGGACCATGGCGCAATCGACCGGGGCAGCGGCGGATTCGGCGGATTCGACGGCGCGCAGGAGGTTCCGCAGTGCGTCGCCGAGGAGGTGCCGACGCCACTGATAGGTGACCAGGGCCATCGAAAGCAGCCATGTGTACCGGTCAATGCCCTGGTCGATGGCTATTCGGATGCCTCGCTGGACAGCGGCGTACTCCTCGTCCAGGTACGCCATCGCCTGCCCCGGTTCCGCGGGGTCGGTGACCGTGACCCCGTCGGGCTCGCCGATGGGCAGGGCGCGCTCATGGTCGAGCACCCGGTCGCAGGCGCGGACGTTGTGCAGCTGGTGTTCCAGCACCTGCCGTACGGTCGCCTGCTCGATGTCCGCTGTCTCTCCGTCCGCCCCCGGCTGCACATGCCGACGGGCGAAGGCCCGCACGAGGTCGTGCAGTCCGTACCGGTCGCCCTGGCGCTCCACAAGGTTCGCCGCCACGAGCTCCATCAAGGCCCGGTCGGTGCGCGCTCCTTCCCCTGCCGCCCTTCCCAGATCCATCACCGCCTCCCAGGAGGCGGTGGGCCCGGGGTGGACGGCGAGCTGCCACAGCAGCATCCGGGCCTCCGCACCGAGCACGCGTACAGAGCAGTTCAGCGCTGCGCGGACCGACAGTTCATGCTCCGGCAGGTGCAGGGTGTCCAGCCTCGCCCGCTCCCGCTCCTCCTTCATGTCCCGCACCAGGGCGGGGAGGGTACGCAACGGACGCGCACCGCCTTCCAGGAGTCGAGCCACCACGGTGAGCGCCAACGGCAGCCGTCCGCAGAGGCTGACCAGCTCACTGAAAGCCTGGGCGTGCTTCGCTCGATCCTCGACCGAGACCTTCTCCTGGAGCACCTCCAGGGCATCCGCCTCTTGCAGCGGCTCCATCTTGCGAAATAGCACCTTTCTCTCGGACTGCAGGCGCAACAGATCGTTGCGGCTGGTGATGATCACGGCGCAGGTGCCGTCTCCGGGGAGCAGCGGCAGCACCTGCTTAGCGTTGAGCGCGTCGTCCAGGACGACGAGTACCGAGCGGTGGGCCAGTGCCGACCGCAGCGCGTTGCTCTTGCTCTCCGGTCCGGTCACCGTGGTGTACGGCGGCAGCGCGGCCAGGAACCCGTCCAGAACCTCGTCCGGTTCGGCGGGCCGCGCGTCCCCGTCGGCGAACCCGTTCAGTTCGGCGCGGAGCACTCCGTCGGGGAACCGCTCTCGAAGCTGACGGGCGAGGTGGTTGGTCACCGTGCTCTTCCCGACACCCGCCATGCCGCTGATGAGGACCAAGGCCAGGTTGCCGGCGTCCTGTTCGTCGCACACGGCCGCCACGAGGCCACGGATCAGTTCGTCCTGCCCGACAGGCCTGCGGCTGCTGCCGGGCAACTGGTCTGGGACGGGCGGCAGGAGCGTCCCGCCGGACCGGTGGGCGACTCCCCGGACCTGGTCGAAGGCACTCCGCAAGTCGGTGTCCGGCTTTCCATTGCGCCTCGTCCACTCCTTGATGAGCCGTTCACGTCGGCGCTCCGCCAGGTCGTCGTGGGCGAGCAGGTAGAACCGGAAGACCTGGGGCAGTTCCGGTGCGCGCTCGAACCACTTCTCCGTCTCCTCACGGAGCCACTTCTCCTCCCTCGATTTGTAGGCGGCGTCCATCCGGGCGTGCACCGCGGCCATCAACTCGGCCCGCAGCGCCTCCCGGCGCAGTTGGAAGCCGCTCTCGGTCAGCCCGCGCAGCGGATCACCGCCGTCCCACTCCTCCAGGGCCGCGCCGAGCAACTCGAACCCCTCCGGATGGTTCAGCCCTTCAGCCCTCGCCACCCGGTCGCGGAAGCGGAGCAGGTCGACGCCGCCCTCCGGCGCGCGGAGCGTGCAGTAGCCCGACTTGCCACCATGGGGCACGGCCTCCGGGCCCAGTCGCTTCCGCAGGTCAGAGACAGCACGGTCCACCAGGCCGCGGGTGTTCTCCTCGCCCTCCCAGAGGACTTCGGCGATCTCCTTCCTGGTGCATCGGCAGCCCGTTGATGTCGCCAGAAGCGCAAACAGCCCGGCTGCCTTCGAACCTGCGCAGACCCTTCCGCCGCCGTCCCCTTCGGCTCTTACCGGGCCCAGCACATACCCCTCCATCGCCCTTCCCCTCTCCGCACCGGAAGCAGTGGTCCGGGCCCTGCGACGGCGCCCCCTTCATCTGTACGTTGCGATGCGCCGCTTCACACGCAAGTACTTCTTCACGCCCCCATGCCTCAGTTTTCCCTCAGTTTCCGCTCCGCGGCCTCCTCCCATCCCCGGGCACGATGGCACCAGCCCGCTCGCAGAAGAGCGAGACGGCAGCGTAGTCATCCATCGACCCATCAGGAAGGAACCACAGGCCCTATGAACAACCGTCAGCGAAACCGCCGGGCGAGCCGTCTGCGCCAATCCCCCGACTGGCCGCCGACCCGGCGCCGGCGGGCGGCCGACCGGACCGAGGGCACCACGCCAGCGACCCCGCGCGCCGAAGCGCCGGACGACTCTCCCGCCGAGACCGCCTGAGTTCCACAGCTCATGGGTGGGTGCCCGTCCCGGGCGGGCACCCACCCACTGCGGCCCCGCCCCTCTGAACTACTCCGACCGGCGAGCTCACGGCCTCTCCGCACTGTCACACGCTCGTGGTCGAAGGCGGCGAAACCCGGTCGACAGGACCGACACCGGCGGCTCTTCAGCACGTCCAGCACATCGACATCTCCGGCGCCTTCGGCACCTTCAACCCAGAGAAAGGACATTTACTGATGTATCCACTATCTAGTAGTTTGTTCGCCTTGGTGAGGCGGCACTTCGACGAACCCCGGGGCGGCGACGCGGTCCTCGTGACCGTTCCCACGGACATCGAGGGGGCGGAGCCGGGCCGGCTGACCGCTGTCGAGACATACGAAGCCCTGTACGGGCCGGGCTCTGACCCGCAGTTCGCCGCCGCGGTCTGGAAGGAGGTACTCAGCACCGCGCTGAGCGACCTCGCTCCACACGGCACCGGGAAGCTCCTGGCGATCTGGCTGGCCCTGCCCCGGTTGACCGGGACGGTCCACCGCGTCTGCACGCGCCTGCACGCCGATCGGTCGGACGTGGAGGCCGAGATGATCCTGGCCCTCTTGGAGGAACTGGCGGCTCCGGACGCCGCGAGCCGCCTCTCCGACTCGTCCCTGATCCACGCCGCGCGCACCAGGGCGTGGTGCTTCGCTCGCGACGGCCTGCGGGAACTCCCCTCCACCCATGTCGAGCGCATCGCCCAGGATCGCGCGCTCAGGGCGTCCGACGGGGAGGCGGACGCTTCGGCCGAGGAGCGCCTGGACGTGCGGGTCGACCGTCCGGACGGCCCGGACGGGCTGCGCGCCCCACTGCGCTTCCGGGTGCGCCCGGAGTATCTGCGCAAGGATGCCCTCGCCGACACCGACGACGGGACGAGGGACCGTTCGACGCACCACGCCCCCCGGAAGAACCGACGGTCCGAGCGCCGCGCGGGTACCCGGCCGGTCCGCCCTGCAGGGAGGCGAACATGAAGGACCCGGCAGAGGGCCGACTCAGTTTCTCCGAGATGTTCGACCTGCCCGTGACAGTGGACCTGCGGACGGCGTGCCGAGCGTTCGGGATCGGTTCGACGACCGCGTACCGACTGATCCGCGAGGGGGAGTTCCCCTGCTCCGTCCGCCGCGTCGGAGGCAGGTACAGGATTCCGACCAACGAGCTGATGCGCGCCCTGGGGATCGAGGACCGTCCCCTGTACAGCGTGGACCTGAAACTGGACACGGAGGGCCCAGGAGTCGGCTTCTGACCGGGAAGAAGAGGCGGGCTTCGTGCCCTCCGCCACAGTGCGGCCCCGTGGCTGATGCCACGGGGCCGCACCGCCTTGCCTCTCCACGCCCGACCCCGGCCCGTCGCCAGGTGTGGTCCTCCGAGTCGCCTGTTCGACCCGGGGTGAGACCTCAGCGCCGGTTGTGACACAGAGTTCGGGTTCAGGACGCGGAGGAAGACCTCCGTATGCCCACCGACGATGGAACGAGTCGAGAAGGAGGACTCCACAGAGCATGGGCGGCAGGCCGATATGCCTGACACATCGTTAGAAGCAGCGTCAGACAAGCGTCGAGATGGCTCCGCGCCGTGCCCGCGACGACCGGGCCAGCGAACCCTTCGTCCAGCATGGTGTCCACAGAGCCGCAGGCCAGAGACACGCATCTGTCACATGGCAGGCTCCTCGTCATGTACTCCGGGAAGCAGGTCGATCTCACCGTGCCACACCTGAGAGGCTCGGAAAACCGCAGGTCAGGCACCCTTTGAGGCAGGCTCCAAAATCGCCACACACTCCACATGATGCGTCATCGGAAACAGATCGAACGCCCGCAACGACCGCACCCGATACCCCCCGTCCCGGAAGTACCCCAAGTCCCGTGCCAGTGCGGCCGGGTCGCAGGCCACGTATGCGATCCGGCGCGCGCCCAGACCCGTCAGGTGCTTCACCGTCTGCTTGCCCGCGCCCGCGCGCGGCGGGTCCAGGACGATCAGGTCGACCTCTGTGATGCCCGTGCGCGGCAGGGCTGCCTCGACCTTGCCCTGTTCGATGCGGACGCGGTCGAAGGCGGCGAGGTTGTGGCGGGCGTCCTCGACCGCTCGCTTGCCGGACTCGATGCCGAGGACCGCGCCCTGGTCGCCGACCCGGTCGGCGAGGGCGCCCGCGAACAGGCCCACTCCGCAGTAGAGGTCCAGGGCCGTCTCGCCCTTGCGGGGCGTCAGGCCCTGCATGACGGCGAGCATGAGGGTCTCGGCCGCCTTCGGGTGCACCTGCCAGAAGCCGCCGTTGCCGACGCGGTACGTGCGGCCGTCGGCGCGCTCGCGGACGAAGGGGCGGCCGTGGACGCGGTGGACGCCGCCGTCCTGTTCGGCGATGCGGAGGACGGATACCGGCTTGTCCAGCTCCACGAGCGGGAGACGCGCGCCCGGCTTCGGTTCCAGGATCACCTGGCGGTCCTGGGAGCCGGTGGCCGCGATCGCCTCGACCGACTCCATGCCGGCCCAGTCGTGCTTCTCGATGCCGAGCTCGGAGACCCCGGGAGCGGCGATCATGCAGTGCTCGATGGGCTCGACCTCGTGCGAGCGGTGGCGGCGCAGGCCCGCGTTGCCGTCGGGGTCGACCGCGTACTGGACGCGGGTGCGCCAGGCCGGGACCTCGCCCGGCGGCAGCTTGTCGCCATCGGCCGGGACGACCGTGCCGTCCCAGCCGGCCTCCTCGGGGGTCAGGCCCGCGAGGCGCTGCAGCTGCTCCGTGATGACCTCGCCCTTGAGGCGGCGCTGTGCGCCCGGCTTCGCGTGCTGCCAGTCGCAGCCGCCGCAGCGGCCGGGGCCCGCGTACGGGCAGGGAGCCTCGACGCGGTCCTTGGACGGGTCGAGGACCGTCACCGCGTCGGCGCGCAGGAAGCGGCTGTCCTCGTCGCCGTCCGTCACGCGTGCGATGACCTTCTCGCCCGGGAGCGTGTGCCGGACGAAGAGGACGCGGCCCTCCGCCGTGCGGGCCACGCAGTGGCCGCCGTGGGCGACCGGGCCCACCTCGACCTCGTACTCCTGCCCGACCAGGGAGGCCGCCCGCGACGCCTCCGAGTGCGAGTCCTTCGCGTTCCCCGCCTGCGATTTCTTCGGTTCTGCCTGCATGGCGGGGTGACTCCACTACGTAAGGGGGGATCGGCCGAAAGGAAACGGCCGGACAACAGCCCACCAGTCTACGTGGGTGTTGCCCGGCCGCTCACCAGCAGCAGGGGTCAGGCCTTGTTGCTCGGCTCCTTCTGGCGCTTCTCCACCGGGCCCCGGCGCACCGCACCCGGCGCGTTCCACTCCGACCGCCTCCGCGCCCGCTTCTTCGCGGCCTCGGAGGAGTCGAGCTGGTAGGGGACGGACGTCACCATCACGCCCGGCGTGAAGAGCAGCCGGCCCTTGAGCCTGAGCGCGCTCTGGTTGTGCAGCAGGTGCTCGTACCAGTGGCCCACCACGTACTCCGGGATGATCACGCTGACCACGTCGCGCGGGCTCTCCTTGCGCAGGCCCTTGACGTACTCGATGATCGGCCGCGTGATCTCGCGGTAGGGCGAGTCGAGGATCTTCAGCGGGACGGTGATGCCGCGCCGCTCCCACTCGGCCCGCAGGGCCTTGGTCTCCGCCGGGTCGACGTTGATGCTCAGCGCTTCGAGCGTGTCCGAGCGCATCAGCTTGGCGTAGGCCAGGGCGCGCAGCGTCGGGCGGTGGATCTTGGAGACCAGGACGATCGAGTGCACGCGGGACGGGCGCACGCTGTCGTCGGACGGCGTCTCCGGGGCGGCGATCTCCTCGGCCACGCGGTCGTAGTGGCGGCGGATCGCCGACATCGTCGCGTAGAAGATCACCATGCCGAGCAGGGCGACCCACGCGCCGTGCGTGAACTTCGTGACGAGTACGACGACCAGGACCATGCCCGTGAAGAAGGCACCGAAGGTGTTGATCGCCCGCGAGCGGATCATCCGGCGCCGCTTGGCCTGGTCCTTCTCCTTGCGCAGATGGCGGTTCCAGTGCCGGACCATGCCGATCTGGCTGAGCGTGAAGGAGACGAAGACGCCGACGATGTAGAGCTGGATCAGACGGGTCGAGTCCGCGCCGTAGATGACGACGAGGAGGGCCGCGGCGCCCGCGAGCAGCACGATGCCGTTGGAGAAGGCGAGGCGGTCGCCGCGGGTGTGCAGCTGACGCGGCAGGTAGCGGTCCTGCGCCAGGATCGAGCCGAGCAGCGGGAAGCCGTTGTACGCCGTGTTGGCCGCGAGGAAGAGGACAAGCGCGGTGGCGGCGGCCAGGACGATGAACAGGAAGCTGCCGTTGCCGAAGACGGCCTCGGCGACCTGCGAGATCACCGGGTTCTGCACGTAGTCCGAGCCGACCGGAACGCCGTTGTGGAACAGGTCCTTGCCCGGATACTCGGCCATGCGGACCTTGGTCGTCATGGCGAGCGCGATGATGCCGCAGAACATGGTGACGGCCAGGGCACCCATCAGGGCCAGGGTGCTTGCCGCGTTCTTGCTCTTGGGCTTGCGGAAGGCCGGGACTCCGTTGCTGATCGCCTCGACGCCGGTGAGCGCGGCACAGCCGGAGGAGAAGGCCCTCAGGAGCAGGAAGACGAGCGCGAAGCCCGCCAGGCCTCCGTGCTCGGGCTTGATCTCGTAGTCCGCGGTGGGCGCCTTCATCGTCTCGTCGAGGACGATGCCGCGGAAGGCGCCCCAGGCGATCATGATGAAGACGCCGGCCACGAAGACGTAGGTCGGGATGGCGAAGAGCTTTCCCGACTCCTTCACGCCGCGCAGGTTCATCACCGTGAGGAGCACGATGACGGCGACGGCGCAGAGCACCTTGTGCTCGACGACGAACGGAATCGCCGAGCCGAGGTTCTCGATGCCCGAGGAGATCGACACCGCCACGGTCAGGACGTAGTCGACGAGCAGCGCGCTCGCGACGGTGAGTCCGGCCTTGGGGCCGAGGTTGGTGTTGGCGACCTCGTAGTCGCCACCACCACTCGGATAAGCGTGCACGTTCTGCCGGTACGACGCGACGACGGTGAACATCAGCACGACGACCGCGACAGCGATCCAGGGGCTGAAGTGGTACGCCGACACACCCGCGATCGAGAGGACGAGGAGCACTTCCCCCGGCGCATAGGCGACGGAGGAGAGCGGGTCGGACGCGAACACGGGTAGAGCGATGCGCTTCGGCAGGAGGGTTTCTCCGAGCCGGTCGCTGCGCAGTGCGCGCCCGATGAGGATCCGTTTGGGCACGTCGGTCAGTTTGGACACGCAGAGGATCGTAAGCGTTCGATTGGGTGCCCGCCCACCCACCACCCCCTAAGCGCTCCGGTTAGCCACGACGCGCCGCCGGGGGCTCCGCCCAATGCCCGGAAACCGGACGCCCGTCGACGCCTTCCGGTGCGTGCGGCACCTCCCGCGCCCCGTACCGCTCGGCCACCCGCTGCTCGGCTCGGTGGATCGCGCGGGAGGGCCACCAGGTGGCACGCCCGAGGAGCAGCAGTGCCGCCGGCAGGATCATGATGCGGATCACGAACGCGTCGAGCAGGACGGCCGCCGCGAGGACGAAGCCCATCTGCTTCATCTCCAGGATGTGCAGCATCACGAAGCTCGCGAAGACGGTGACCATGACGATCGCGGCGCTGGTGACGACCTTGGCCGATGAGCTGATGCCCTCGATGACGGCCTGTCGGGTGGGTACGCCGTTCAGCGCCGCCTCCCGGATCCGGCTGACCACGAAGACCTGGTAGTCCATCGAGAGCCCGAAGAGGATCACGAAGAGGAAGAGCGGCACCCGCGAGGAGATCCCGCCGAGCGAGATGAACGAGAGCAGTTCCTCGGCCCACTCCCCCTGGAAGACCAGGACGAGCAGTCCGAGCGCGGACGCGGCGGAGAGCAGGTTGAGCACGATGCCGAGCAGTCCAAGGACGACGGAGCGGAACGCGAAGACCGTCATGGCGAAGGTCATCAGGAGCAGGAAGCCGAGGACGAGCGGCAGCTTCTGGTTCTGGTGATCGACGTAGTCCGTGCCGCGCGGCACCTCGCCGGTGACGGCCGTCTCGACGCCGGGCAGCTTGCCGACGGTGGCGGGGAGATGGTCGTGGCGGAGGTGGTCGAGCGAGTCCTCGGCCTTCTTCGAGTACGTCGGGTGCGGGGCGTTGAGCTCCAGGGTGGTGGTCCTGCGGTCCTCCGAGGAGCGCAGGAGCGGAGCACCGGAGGAGTGCGAGAAGAGCGGGTCGGCCTTCGCCTCGCGGTCGAGATCCGTCAGGGCCTGCCGCACGTCGGCGGCCCGCGATGCCTCGGCCCGCACCACGACCAGGTGCCTGACGCGCTGCTCCGGGAAGGCGTCGAGCAGCCTGTCGTACCCCTTCATCGCCTCGATGTCGCGCGAGAAGCTGTCCCGCGCCGGGTTCTTGAGGTTCATGTTCAGTGCGGGCAGCGCGAGCCCCAGCATGACGAGGACCGACAGGCACAGGGTGAGCGCGGGGCGCTTGCGGGCGGGCGCGAGCAGCGCGTTCCAGGCGCGGCCCGGCTTCTTCTCGCCGTACGTCGTGCGGACCGGCTTGCCCCGCGCGAGGCGCTTGGCGGCGCGGCGCTCGGTACGGCGGCCGAGCTTGACCAGGAGGGCGGGCAGCACCGTCACCGAGCTGACCACGGCGACGGCGACGACCAGGATGGTGCCGGTGGCGAGGGAGTCGAAGATGACGTCACGGGCCAGGAAGAGCGCGGTGGTGGAGACGATCACGGCGAGTCCGGAGACCACGATGGCGCGGCCCGCCGTCGCGGCGGCGGCCTCGACCAGGGCCTCGGAGGTGAGGCGGCCGCCCGCGCGGGCCCGCTCCTCGCGTTCGCGCTTGAGGTAGAAGAGCGTGTAGTCGACGCCGACGGCCATGCCGATGAGCAGGATCATGCTCATCCCGACGCCGGTGTCCGGCAGCAGGTGCGAGGCCAGCATCGCCAGGCCCATCGTCGCCATGATCGAGGTGACCGCGAGCAGCAGCGGTACGCCGACCATGACGACCGAGCCGAAGACCACGGCGAGTGTGATCAGCGTGATGGGCAGCGTGATCGCCTCGGAGAACTGCAGGTCCTTGTCGCGCTGGTCGTCGACGCCCTTGCTCACGGAGGCGTCGCCGGTCTCCTCGATCACCAGTCCCGGGTGGGCCTTCGCGGCCTCCTCGGCCTGGGCCTGGAGCGGAGGGACGCTCTCCTGGTCTTCCTGTTCGGAGCCGTTCAGCTCCACCTGGACCCGCAGGACCCGCCCATCGGCCGACTTCACCGGCGCCGCCACCGATGCGACCTCCGGCAGCGACTTCATCCGGGCGGTGATGTCCTTCACGGCGGCGTCGGCGGCCACCTTGTCGAGCGGCCCCGACTCGGCGCGGATCAGCACCTGTTCCGTGGGCCGCATCTGGACGCCGCCCTCGGTCGCCAGGGCCTCGGCGCGGCCTGCCTCACCGACGCGGAAGTCCTGTGAGGTCGCGCTGTTCATGCCGGCGGCTATCCCGCCGCCCAGGCACAGCACCACGAACACCAGCCAGCCGACGACCGCGCGCCCTGGATGCAGCGCACTCCATCGGGCCACGCGCACCGTGACCGATCGCTTCCTCATGACCATCCCCGCCCCTTCGTCCTTCCCCAGCCTTCATGTGTAAGTGGAGACTGACAGGTGAAGGAGCGAGACGTCAACTGTCATTCGAGACTGCGAGTGGGCGGATTGACAGTGGATCCCGTCATACGTAAGTCTTGGCTGACAGGTTTCGGGACCAGCGCGAAGGCGGGCCATGGACAGCGAAGAGCTGCTCGCCTTCCTCTCCGCCGTCGGCCACGCCCAGCGGATCCGGATCATCACCGAGCTCGCCCCGGGACAGCTGTACGTCAGCGAACTGGCGCGGCGGCTCGGTGTCTCCCGCCCCCTGCTCTACATGCACCTCGACCGTCTGGAGAAGGCCGGTCTCGTCGTCGGCCGCCTGGAACTCTCCGACGACGGCAAGGCGCTCAAGTACTTCGAACTGGCGCCGTTCGACGTGCGATTGAACGTGGACACGATCCTCGCGGCCGTCCGGCAGGACGCGTCGGACGAGGACGGACAGCACTCATCAGAGGGGTCTTAATGGACGACGTGATCATCCCGGTCGCCTTCTTCCTGATACTCGCCGGCGCGGTCGTGGCCGTCGCCTACTTCCAGTCGCAGCGCAACCGCGAGCGCGACCGCCAGTGGGCCGAGGCGATGGAGCAGTACCGCGAGGTCGTCGAGCGCGCCAGGACCGAGCAGGAGGCGGCGCGGCTGCAGCTCGTCGAGCTCAGCTACCGGCTCAAGAACGTCGAGGGCCTGCTGCGCAGCGTGGACTGACCCGCCCCCGGCCCACGTACTGACCCCCGCGAGCACCGGCAGGTGCACGGGGGTGCCCTCCGCGGACCGTGCGTGTGTAGCTTGGGCGTCGGTCTGAGACGCTTTTACCGTTCAGCCTGAGCAAAAAGTATTGACACAGCCGGAAGGACGGGCGTGCACATCGTCATCATGGGCTGCGGGAGAGTCGGATCCGCTCTCGCGCAGACCCTGGAACAACAGGGGCACACGGTCGCCGTGATCGACCAGGACCCCACCGCCTTCCGCCGTCTGGGCTCCGGCTTCGGCGGCCGTCGCGTCACCGGCATCGGCTTCGACCAGGACACGCTGCGCGAGGCCGGCATCGAGGAGGCGGGCGCCTTCGCCGCGGTCAGCAGCGGCGACAACTCGAACATCATCGCCGCCCGCGTGGCCCGCGAGATGTTCGGCATCGAGAACGTCGCCGCCCGCATCTACGACCCGCGCCGCGCCGAGGTCTACCAGCGCCTCGGCATCCCCACCGTCGCCACGGTCCGCTGGACCGCCGACCAGATGTTGCGCAGGCTGCTGCCTTCCGGTGCCGAGCCGCTGTGGCGCGACCCCACCGGCGGCGTACAGCTCGCCGAGGTGCACGCGTCCACGTCCTGGATCGGCCACAAGATCAGTGAGCTCCAGGAGGAGACCGGCGTCCGCGTGGCCTTCCTCACCCGGCTGGGCGAGGCGGTCCTGCCGACCTCGCAGACGGTGCTCCAGGAGGGCGACCTGGTGCACGTGATGATGCGCACCGACGAGGTCGAGAAGGTCGAAGCGGCGTTCGCCGAAGGCCCCGAGGAAGGCGGTCACTGATGAGGGTCGCCATTGCCGGAGCAGGCGCGGTGGGACGTTCCATCGCCGGTGAGCTCCTGGAGAACGGGCACGAGATTCTGCTCATCGACAAGGCGCCGACCGCCATCTCGGTCGAGCGCGTACCGCAGGCCGAGTGGCTGCTCGCCGACGCCTGCGAGATCACCTCGCTCGACGAGGCGGCGCTCCAGCGCTGCAACGTGGTGATCGCCGCGACCGGCGACGACAAGGTCAACCTCGTCGTCTCGCTGCTCGCGAAGACCGAGTACGGCGTCCCGCGGGTCGTCGCCCGCGTGAACAACCCCAAGAACGAATGGCTCTTCAACGAGTCCTGGGGCGTCGACGTCGCGGTCTCGACCCCGCGTCTGATGTCCGCGCTCGTCGAGGAGGCGGTCAGCGTCGGCGATCTCGTACGCCTGCTGCGCTTCAGCCACGGCGACGCGAACCTCGTCGAGCTGACCCTGCCGCCCGAGTCGGCCCTCGCGGGCACGCAGGTCGGCGATGTCCAGTGGCCCGAGGACACCTCCCTTGTGACGATCATCCGCGGCACGCGCGTCCTCGCGCCGACCGCGGATGACTCCCTTGAAGCGGGGGACGAGCTGCTGTTCGTCGCGGCGCAGGCTCGCGAGGAGCAGTTGGAGGACCTGCTCTCCGTGCGGCGGGAGGACGCGGCGAGCTAGTCGCTGCGCTTGCTTGTACGCAGCTGGGGGCGCCCGGAAGATTCCGGGCGCCCCCAGCTGTCGTCGAACGCCTGCGGGTGCGTCGTGGCTGGTCGCGCAGTTCCCCGCGCCCCTTACGGGGCGGCCCGGTGCTCGCGTTCCTTCGCCGCCTTCTCCTCGGCCTCCATCTCGGCGAACACGTCGATGGGCGGCGGAGCCTTCGCGAGGAAGACCCAGGTCAGCCAGACGGCGAGCAGGAACGGCGGGATCTTCAGGGCGATCAGGACCCAGCCGAACTGGGTGGTGTCCGCCCACCAGTAGAGCGGGAAGAGGATCGCGCACTTGGCGAGCAGGATCAGTCCCCAGGCCCAACTGGCCTTGGTGTACGCCTTCTTGCGGCCCGGGTTGCGGGTCCGCCAGGAGAGGTTCTCCTTGAAGACCGGTCCGAGGATCAGGCCGATCAGCGGGGCACCCGCCGCGGCCGTGATGATGTAGGCGAGGGCGAGGCCCAGGGTGTAGAGCATGCCCGGCAGATAGAAGTCCTTGGCGTTGCCGGTCATCATCGCGAAGACCACACCGAAGGCGACACCGAAGACGCCGCTGAAGGCGTGCTTGACGGTGTCCTTCATGACCAGGCGGACCGCCACGAGCACCAGGGACACCGCGAGGGCCGCGATGGCCGACATGTGCAGGTCCTTGTTGATCGTGAAGATCGTCACGAAGAGGAGGCCCGGGACGACGGTCTCCACCATGCCCCGCACGCCGCCGAAGGCCTCGAAGAGCGCGGCCTCGGTCACGGCCCTGGAATCGGCGTCCTGATCCGTGGTTCCTTGGTCCGTCGGCTTGTCGAGGGACGTCACCGGCTACTCCCGTCCGAGGGGTCTGAGGTCGTACTTCGGGTTGAAGAGCACCCGGCGGCCGCGGCTCATCGAGATCCGGCCGGACGCGATCAGCCTGCGCCCCGGCTCTATTCCCACGATGGAGCGCCTGCCGAGCCACACCACGTCCAGAGCCGCGGAGCCGTCGAACAGCTCCGCCTCCAGGGCGGGGACGCCGGCGCGTGGTCGCAGGGTGACCGTGCGCAAGGTACCAGTAACCGTGACTATCTGGCGGTCGTGGCAGTCTCCGATGCGGGTGCACCCAGCCGTCTCGGCGTCCTCGCGCAGCTCCTCCGACTCCAGATCCTCCTGGGAGGAGGACAGCCGGTCGAGCATGCGCCGGAAACGGCCTGCCGGCTTCTCGGAACCAGGAACAGCACTCATACAGGAAGCGTACCGGGGGTCGCCGACAGCGCCGCAATGGGTGCGCTCATCTGTGCTTATGCCCGCTCAGTCCGGCCCTGACCCTTGACTCACCGCTCGAACCTGTAACCCATTCCCGGCTCGGTGATGAAGTGCCGCGGATGCGCGGGGTCCGCCTCCAGCTTGCGCCGCAGCTGCGCCATGTAGACGCGCAGGTAGTTCGTCTCCGTACCGTACGAAGGGCCCCAGACCTCCTGGAGCAGCTGTTTCTGGCTGACCAGGCGCCCGGTGTTGCGCACCAGGACTTCGAGCAGATGCCACTCCGTGGGCGTCAGGCGTACGTCGCGCCCGTCGCGGTTGACCTTCTTGGCGGCCAGGTCGACCGTGAAGTCCTCCGTGTCCACCATCACGTCGTCCTCGCCCGCTCCGGTGGGCTCGGCCCTGCGGATGGAGGCACGGAGCCGGGCCAGGAGCTCGTCCATGCCGAAGGGCTTGGTGACGTAGTCGTCGGCGCCCGCGTCGAGGGCCTCCACCTTCTCGTCCGAGCTGTGCCGCGCGGAGAGCACCAGGATCGGGACGCGCGTCCAGCCGCGCAGGCCCCTGATGACCTCGACCCCGTCCATGTCGGGCAGGCCGAGGTCGAGCACGATCACGTCGGGGTGGCGAGCGGCGGCGAGCTGGAGCGCGGTGGCTCCGTCCGGGGCCGCGTCCACGTCGTACTTGCGTGCCTTCAGGTTGATCACGAGGGCGCGTACGATCTGCGGCTCGTCGTCGACCACGAGCACCCGGGTCATCGGTACCTGCCTTTCGGGCTTGTCAGTTGTGGCCGTCTCGGCGGTCATGAGACGGCCTGCGCGGAGAGGTCCGGGAGGGCCGGAGGTCCGCCCGTCACCGCCCGCAGGGTGAGGACCATGGTGAGGCCGCCGCCGGGGGTGTCCTCGGCCTCCAGCGTGCCGCCCATGGACTCGACGAAGCCGCGCGCGACCGCGAGGCCGAGTCCCACGCCCGCGCCGCGCGGAGCGTCACCGTAGCGCTGAAACGGTTCGAAGATGCGGTCCTTGGCCCCATCCGGGACGCCCGGGCCGCGGTCCACGACGCGCAGTTCGACGCGGTCGCCGAGCGTGCTCGCGGAGACCAGGACCGGCTCGGCGTCGAGGCTGTACTTGACGGCGTTCTCGACGATGTTGGCGACCGCGCGCTCCAGGAGGCCCTTGTCCACGGAGACCATGGGCAGCGTCTCGGGGATGTCGAGGTCCGCGCTGCCGTCGGGGACGCCGCCGAGCGCCATCGGGACGACCTCGTCGAGGTCGATCGCGCGGATCAGCGGGGTGACGGTGCCGGTCTGCAGGCGGGACATGTCCAGGAGGTTGCCGACCAGGTGGTCCAGGCGGTCGGCGCCGTCCTCGATGCCCTCGAGGAGCTCGGCCTGGTCCTCCTCGGACCAGGCCACGTCATCGGAGCGCAGGGACGAGACGGCGGCCTTGATGCCCGCGAGGGGCGTACGCAGGTCATGGCTGACGGCGGCGAGCAGTGCGGTGCGGATGCGGTTGCCCTCGGCGAGGGTGCGGGCCTGCTGTGCCTCGTCCTGGAGGCGCCGGCGGTCGAGGACCACGGCGGCCTGCGCGGCGAACGCGGCCAGCACCCTGCGGTCCTCGGCGGGCAGCACCCGGCCGGACAGGGCGAGCGCCATGTGGTCGCCGACCGGCATGTCCACGTCCGCGTCCTCCGGGCGGTCCAGCACGCGGCCGCCACCGACCCGGCCCGCGCAGGTCCAGGGAGCGACGTCGCTCGCGCGCTCCAGGAGCGCCACCGAGTCCATGCTGAAGGTCTCGCGCACGCGCTCCAGGAGGGCGTCCAGGCTGGTCTCGCCGCGCAGCACGCTGCCCGCGAGGAAGGAGAGTATCTCCGACTCCGCGCGCAGCCTCGCGGCCTGGTGGGTACGGCGGGCCGCGAGGTCCACGACGGAGGCGACGGAGATCGCGACGCCCACGAAGACGATGATCGCGACGATGTTCTTGGAGTCGGAGATCGTCCACAGGTGCCGTGGCGGCGTGAAGTAGTAGTTCAGGAGCAGTGAGCCGAAGGCCGCCGACGCCAGGGCCGGAAGGAGGCCGCCGAGGAGGGCGGCGGCGACCGTGAGTGTCAGGAAGAGCAGCATGTCGTTGGCGAGGCCCAGGTCCGCGTCGACATGGGTCAGGAGCAGCGTCAGGAGCGCGGGGCCGCCCACGCCCACCAGCCAGCCCCAGATGCTCCGGGACCGCCCGAGCCGCGCCCCGCGCGCCACGGGCAGGCCGCGGCCCTTGGCGACCTCGTCGTGCGTGACGATGTGGACGTCCAGGTCGGGCCCCGATTCGCGGGCCACCGTCGCGCCGACGCCGGGCCCGAAGATGTACTGCCAGGTCTTGCGGCGCGAGGAGCCGAGGACGATCTGGGTGGCGTTGACGCCGCGGGCGAAGTCGAGCAGCGCGGCGGGTATGTCGTCGCCGATGACGTGGTGGAAGGTGCCGCCCAGGTCCTCCACGAGGGTGCGCTGAACGGCGAGTTCCTTGGGCGATGCCGCGGTCAGGCCGTCGCTGCGGGCGATGTAGACGGCGAGGATCTCGCTGCCGGAGCCCTTGGCCGCCATGCGGGACGCGCGGCGGATCAGGGTGCGTCCCTCGGGGCCTCCGGTGAGGCCCACGGCGATGCGCTCGCGGGCCTGCCAGGTGGAGCGGATGTCGTGCTCGCCGCGGTACTGCTGGAGGTATTCGTCGACCCGGTCGGCGACCCAGAGCAGCGCGAGCTCGCGCAGGGCGGTGAGATTGCCGGGCCGGAAGTAGTTGGACAGGGCCGCGTCGACCCGGTCGGGCTTGTAGATGTTGCCGTGGGCCATGCGGCGGCGCAGCGCCTGTGGCGACATGTCGACGAGCTCGATCTGGTCCGCGCGCCGCACCACTTCGTCCGGCACGGTCTCGCGCTGGCGTACGCCGGTGATCGACTCGACGACGTCGCCGAGGGACTCCAGGTGCTGGATGTTCACGGTCGAGACGACGTCGATGCCCGCGGCGAGGAGTTCCTCGACGTCCTGCCAGCGCTTGGCGTTGCGCGAGCCGGGGACGTTCGTGTGCGCCAGTTCGTCCACGAGGGCGACGGCGGGCGCGCGCTCCAGGACGGCGTCGACGTCCATCTCGGTGAAGAGGGTGCCGCGGTATTCGAGCTCCTTGCGCAGCACCTGCTCCAGGCCGTGCAGCATCACCTCGGTGCGCGGCCTGTCGTGGTGCTCCACGAAGGCGACCACGCAGTCGGTGCCGCGCTCGATACGGCGGTGCGCCTCGGACAGCATCGCGTAGGTCTTGCCGACGCCCGGTGCCGAACCGAGGTATATCCGAAGCTTGCCGCGTGCCATGGCCCCATTGTCTTCCCGAAACTGCTGTGTACGCAGCGTCGACCTTACGGCCAACAATTCCCGCAAAGGGGGCGAAGGGGCGACCGCGGGTGCTCCTTGACGCAACCCTGATGTGGCAGGTCACGGGGATCGATGCGGCAGTCACGTGGGTCAGCGCGCGACGATCTCGCCGTCGCTCAGTTCAAGGACCCGGTCGGCGAGGTCGAGCAGCGCGGCGTCGTGCGTGGCGACCAGGGCGGTGACGCCCTCGCCGCGGACGACGGCACGCAGCAGCTCCATCACGGCCAGCCCGGTCTCGGCGTCCAGCTGCCCAGTGGGCTCGTCCGCGATGAGCAGCGAGGGCTTGTTGGCGAGCGCGCGGGCGATCGCCACGCGCTGCTGCTGTCCTCCGGAGAGCTCGCCCGGCCGCTGCTCGGCGTGGTCGGCGAGGCCGACAAGGGCAAGCAGCAGCGCGACGCGCGCCTCGCGCGCGTGGGGGTCGGTCTTTCGGAGCCGAAGGGGTACGCCGACGTTCTCGGCGGCGGTGAGGATCGGGATGAGTCCGAAGGACTGGAAGATGAAGCCGACGTGGTCGCGGCGCAGCTCCAGGAGGCCGTTCTCGCCGAGCCCCGCCAGTTCGAGCCCTTCCACGGTGATCTTCCCGGAGTCCGGGGTGTCGAGCCCGCCGACGAGGTTGAGCAGCGTGGTCTTGCCGGATCCCGAGCGCCCCTTCAGGGCGACCAGCTCACCGCGCGGGACGGTGAGGGAGACGCCGCGCAGGGCGTGCACGGCGGACGCGCCACTGCCGTAGGTCCGGTGCAGGTCCTCGACGACGACTGCGCTCGCGGTCATGCCCACTCCCCCGTGCGGTCCTGTGGGGCCGGGCGCCAGTATGGTCACGGCACGCCCGGCCCAACAAGGCCCGGTTCAGCTGGGGTTGTTCGCGTGGGTCAGGGTCTCCCAGGCGACGAAGAGGTTGTTGGAACCCGCCGGGCGCTTCTGCTCGGTGAGCTTCTGGGTGTTGGACATGGCGTGGCCGAGGCGGTTGTGGAGCGCGTTGTAGCCCACCTCGGTGATCGGCCCGAGGCCCCGGTGGACCGAGCCGCCGCAGAGCGAGCTCGGGGGCGCCTCGCCCAGTTCGTACTTGGCCTGGAAGCCGAGGCCCTGGCGCAGCCGCTCGCCGACGTCCGTCTTGTAGAGGTCCTCGCCCTGGATGCGGCTGGTCTCGGCGACATGGGAGATCGCGGAGAGTCCGTATCCGGTGTGGGTGAAGTCGCGGCAGGTCTCCTGGGTGAGCCCGGTGGTGAAGGTGCCCTGCCCCTGCCAGTACTTGACGATCTTCGCGCGGGTGTCGAGGTTCTGGCTGGGCACGGTCTTCGGCAGCTCGCCGTCGGAGGCGAGGTAGACGTAGGCGGCGGTGCGCGTGCGGAACTTGGCCATCGCCTTGTCGTACGACCCCTTGTCCTCGATGAAGACGGAGATGCCGATGGCGGCCTCCATCATCGACAGCTCCCAGTTGCCGTTGGAGTTGGAGCCGTTGATGATCTCGGGCAGGTAGACGTTGCGCAGCATCGTCGCGAAGCGGCCCGAGTTGCCCCAACTGCCGGTGTACGTGTGCTTGATGATCTCGGCGGCCCTGGGCCAGGAAGAGCCCGCCCAGCCGGTCTGCAAGGGGGCGTTGCTGTTGGTGTGGTCCTTGATGGTGCCGGACCAGGCGTCCATCAGCTCTATGGACTTCTTCGCGTAGCGGTCGTCACGCGTGATGTACCAGGCGAGTGCCGTGGTGTACGCGGCTATCGCGTCCTCGCGCTCGTCGGTGCACCCGTAGTTGGGGTCCGAGTAGGAACCGCACTCGACGACCGCTCGGGGCTTGGGCGTGCGCGAGAGGGAGGCGTACTTGCTTCCCATCATCTGGTCGTAGGCGCCCTTCCAGGGCTGGGCGCCGGCGTTGACCTTCTCCCTGGTGAAGTCGAGCTGTCCGCGGGAGACGGTGACTCCGGGGTGGACGAAACTGCTGGGCGCGGCGTCGGCGCGCTCGGAGCCGGGCCAGGCGAGCAGGGCGGCGACCAGTGCGGTCACCACGGAGGCGAGGGTCGCGAGGACTGCCGTGCGGGATCTGCGGTGGTGGCGCACGGGTGTGGGGGTGTCAGCCATGCGAAGGGCCATCCATTCTTGTATGTGAACTTCAAGTGCCTTTCTGAACACGCGTGTTGGGCCGAGACCATAGGTACGGACCAGTCCGCCGTCAAGGTTTCAGGCGGAGGGCGAGGTTGGTTCCGGCCCTTCGCCCCAGACACCGATGTGGTCCGGCTCCTCCGTGAGCCGTACGCGTCCGCTCAGCCCGTAGCGCTCCACGTGGTCGCGGGGCAGCTGCAACCGCCCCGCCCGGTCCAGAACCGTGAACTCCTCACCCGCGCCGCCCTTTTCACGCAACGTCTCCGTGGCGGTACGGCCGTCCCGGATGCGGACCGTGCGGCGGACCTGACCCGAGACGAGCGGATCGTGCGTGACGACCAGAACGGTCGCGCCGAGCTCCTCATTGGCGCGGCGCAGGGCGGCGAACACCTCCTCACCACTGGCCGTGTCCAGCTCCCCTGTGGGCTCGTCGGCGAGCAGAACACGCGGGGAGTTGGCGGTGGCGACGGCCACGGCGACGCGCTGCTGCTCACCTCCCGACAGCTCGGCGGGCCGCCGGTCGTGGCAGTACGCGACACCGAGCACGCCGAGCAGTTCGGCGGCCCGCGCCGCGCGCTCGCGACGGGGCACGCACGCGTACTTCATCGGCAGCACCACGTTCTCGACAGCCGTGAGGTAGGGCAGCAGATTGCGCCCTGTCTGCTGCCACACGAACCCGACAGTGTTCCTGCGGTAGCCCAGACGCTCGCGGCGTCCCATGGCGAGCAGGTCGTGCCCGGCGACCCGCGCCCGGCCCGCGGTCGGCAGATCGAGCCCCGAGAGGATCGACAGGAGGGTGGACTTGCCGGACCCGGACGCGCCCACGAGGGCCACGCACTCCCCTTCCCCGACCACCAGGTCGAGCCCCTGGAGGGCCTGCACCTCCACCTTGTCGGTGCGATAGACGCGTACGAGGTTGTCGCAGACGACAAGGCCCTCGTCCCTCGCGCGGTGGCGCGCGGCGTTCGCGCGGGCCTCCAGATCGGCGAGCTCAGTCATCGTTCCTCCCCAGTCGCAGCACAGCTCCGAGTCCACGCCGCCGCCCCAGCCAGGTCTCCACGCCCACCGCAGCGGCCATCAGGGCGACGGTTCCGGCCGCCAGAGCGATGGTGAACAGCGCGTCGGTCCGCAGGGCGGGCTCGGTGGGGCCGCCGGTGAGCTCCCTCAGGTCGAGGGCGGGGCCGAGCAGTCCGGGCAGGGTCAGACCGAGCGCCACGCCGCCGGCCACCGCCGCGAGCACCAGGGGCAGCAGCTGGAGCAGATGCAGCCCGGCGGTGGCGCGGCCGCCGAGTCCCAGCGTGCGCAGCCGGGCCGTCGTACTGCCGCGTGCCGGGGCGGACAGCAGGAGTTCGAGCACGAGGGCGAGCAGCGCGAGGAACACGGCGAGGGCGGTGCAGGCGGTGTGCGCGGCGGTCAGGGCGGCGATCAGGCCGTCCTCGTCGGCCTCTGTCTGCTCCTCGGCGCGGATCCGCAGCTCTCCGGTGGCGCCGCCGGGCGCGGCGCGCGGGACGACCGAACGCAGCTCACCGACGTTCAGGTGCGGGCCGTAGAGGAGCAGGGCCGACTCCTCGAACTCGCTCGCGCCGAAGGCATCGAGGTCGCCGTTGTCGGCGAGCAGGAGGTGGTCCCTGCCCTCGGTGGCGGCGCGCAGGGGGCCGAGTGCGGGGTCGCGTCGCACCGCTTCGGGGAGGGTGCCCACGACACGCAGGCGACGCTCCTTGCCGTGCACCGTGATGGTCAGCAGGTCCCCCGCGTCGGCGGCGTCGGCGAGCACGCGGATGTCACGGCCGCCGCCGCGCCCGCCCTTGGCCTCACCCTCACCCGCGCCCACATCCTGGCCTTGGCCCGCGCCCACGTCCTTGCCCGCATCCAGGTCCCTGCCCCTGCCCTCGGTGAGCCCCGCGTCCCGCAGTGCTTGGGCGGCGGCCGAACTCCCCACCGCTGAGCGCAGCTTCGTGCCGTCGACGCCCACCAGGCTCGCGATCCCGTACCGCCCGCCGTCCGTCCCGCTCACCGGATCGACCCGCAACTGCCGCACCGCCACTGTCTCCCGCACGCCACGCGCGCGTGCCAGCCGCTTCGCGGTGTCCGGGTCGCGCCCCGCCCCCAGGAAGGAGGCATCGGCGCCCACCCGCCAGGCGGCGACGTCCCGGCGCCCCTCCGTCAGCGTCCCCGCGACCAGACCGCCGAACACGGCGCCGGCCAGCGTCACCACCAGGACGAGCAACGCGAGCGCCCGCGCGGGAGCCTCCTTGGCCGCGCGGGAGAGCGCGATGAGGGCCACGGCTCCGCGTCCACGGGCGGACCGGCGCGCGAGGAGACGTACCGGCCATGGGTAGAGGCGCACCAGCACCACGACCGTGGCGAGCCCGAGCAGCACGGGGACGGCGGCGAGCAGCGGATCATCTCCCGCCCCGCCCGCCGTCCCGCGCGCCCGCAGCGCGAACACGCCCGCCAGAGCGACGACCACCACACTCACCTCGAAGACGACGCGGCGCCCACCGCCTGTCTCCTCGGCACGCAGCAGGGCCCGGTCCCGGACGGCCCACCAGGTCAGCAGGGGCAGCATCAGCCACGCGCCCACGGTGACGAGCAGCCCTCGCCCGTACGCGGACGACGCCCCCGGCAGGACCGAGGCGAGAACGCACCCGCCCACGAACCCCAGCAGCACGGCCGGCGCGGACGCCACGGCACGTCCCAGGGCGATTCCCAGGGCCGATGCCCCACGCGCGCGTTGCAGTCGATGGACGTCGAGGCGACGGCGTACGGAGAGCAGCGCCCCGACCACCAGGGCGGCGAGCCCGACCGCCGTCACCGAAGCGAGCGCGAAGGAGATCACGACACTGGCCTGGCGCCACTGCGCCTGAAACTCCTCCAAGGTGTCCGGCAGTTCGGTGGCGGTCTCCGACTCGGTGGCCGGATGTGAGCCGAAGGCGCAGGGCATCCCGCCGCTGACCATGCCCAGGTCGCACGTGACGCCCCGCACGGAATCCGGGTAGCGGAGCATGATGCGCTCGAAGTCGCGCTGCCCCTGATCCCCGACGTAGCGCGCATCGTCGCCGAGGTCGAGGCGCATGCCCCAGATCACGGTGAGGTCGGCCTCCGCCTGGCTCTGCAGCAGTTCGACGCCGCGCGGCGCGAGGAGGGCGCCTGCGTACCGCGCGGCACCGCCCTGCGGGGCCCGTCCGGTGCGCGCGAGCAGGGGTTGCTCGCGCCAGAGCCGCCGTTCGCCCTCGGCGGCGTAGAACCCGACCACCCGTGCCGACGCGTCCACGATCTCCAACGCGCCCCGCCCTAGCCTGATTTCCTGCCCGAGGCGCAGCTTCAGGGCGTCGCGGGTGCGGGTGGAGACGGCGATCTCCACGACGCGGCCCCTCGCGGCAGGGGGCCTCCCTGCGGCGTACGCGGAACGGGGCGGGGCGTCGGAGGCGTACACCAGCGACAGAGAGGTGCCGTCACGGGTCCGTACGCCGGGCAGGGCGATCCGGGTGGAGTCGCGCACCAGCTTGCCGCGGAGGGGGGCGGGGGTGGCGTTCTCGACGGCGGTGGAGACCCGCCGCAGATCTTCACCCAGCGAGCTCTTCGCCCCGCCCCGCTCGTCCTCCACCCCGAACCGCACCCGGTGGGTGACGCCGGGCGCGTCCCGCTGCAACTGCCCGAGCCGGTCCCCGAGGGCGCCCCCGGCAGCACGCTCCAACATCCCCGGCCCCCCGATGGCCACGGCGCTGAGCACCAGCACAATCGCGGCGAGGCACCCCCAGAGCCCCAACTCCCCACGCCTCATGGGCCCCCCTCTGAACAACTCCGCCCCGACCACGTGTCAGTCACCCCCTCCCACCCACCCACCCGATCACCCCGCACCCCCCATGCCCGAACAAACCTTTCCCACCCACCCACCCGATTGCCCCGGAGCGCCACAGCTGGGCGAGGGCTGGAGACGCACAGATGGCGGAGATCCGTACACGCCTGGTGGGTGGGCACGAATAGGGGTGGGCTGAAGACGCACAGTCGAGGGTGACCCGTGCCCGCCGGGTGGGCAGTACTCGCCAACAGAGGTGCGCCACGCCCGCAGACGGCAACGAGACGCGAGGGGACGTGCCGGTATGTCCGCCCGGAGCACGGTTCGCGGCACTCCAGCGCCGAAGCAACCCCACGGCCACCGGACGATAGCGAGGACGGACATACCGGCACGGCCCCGCCGAAGTGGCCGGGCGGTCCAAGGACACCAGGCCGAGGACACCAGGCCAAGGACACCAAGCCCAGGGCGCCAAGCCCACGGCGCCAAGCCCAGGGCAGTACCGCAGCCCCCCCAGCCCTCCCAGCCCCACCCAGCCCCGCCCAAGCCCCGCCCCAGCCCCGCAGGGACCCCTCACCTGTCCTCCCCCGCCCGCAAAACCCGCCCCAGATCCACCCGCCCCAAAACCCGTGCCACCCCACTCACCACCCCGCAGATCACCACCGTCACCCCGCCCGCCACAAGACAGACCCGCACCCACGGCACCTCCGTGAGCAGGCCGGGGAAGACCGGGTCGCCCTCCGCGTCCACCGTCACCACCGGCATGATCACGACGGCCAGGCCCGCTCCGAGCACCGTGCCCAGGAGCGCGGCCACCCCCGCCAGTGCCAGCTGCTCCGTCCATAGGTACGCGGCGAGTTGGCCCCGCCGTACCCCCAACGCCCGCAGCAGCGCGAACTCCCGCCCTCGCGCCCGCGCCGCGAGCACCGTGTGCTGCGTGAAGGCGATGACGGCGAACGCCGGTGCCAGGGCGAGGCAGAGCCAGAGGCCGCCGCGGGCCCCGCGCCGCAACGGGTCCTCGGCGAGCTCCTCGCGCGCGCGAGGCACATCGACGGCGGTTCCGAGCCGAGGACTGTCCCGCACCGCCTCCCAAGCCGCGCTCGCGTCGCCCCCCGCCGCCCTCGCCCACCACGCGCTCTCCGCCCCCGGCAACGCCCCGCCCAGCACCAACTGCGCGGCCATCGCCCGCGAGTCTGCGAGCAGTCGGGGCCGGTCGCGCGCCTCGCCCGGCACCGCCGCGATGCGCCCGATGACCCGAAGCCGTGCGCTGCCGCCCGTACTTCGCCGTACCGTCACCACGTCCCCCACCCGTACCGCTCCCGAGTCCAGCAGCGCGCGATCGGCGAGAGCGGGCGCCGCGGGACGGCCCTTGGTCCCGCGCCAGGTGTCCGTGCCGAGACGCACGCTCCACGTCGGGTACTTCAGCCGCGTGTCGGGCCCCCGAAGTACCGCGTCGAGCAGTACTCCGGGTCCTGGCCTGTCGCCGCAGAGCACCGGCCCCGGCGCCTCGCCCACCGCCCCGCGCGGCGGCTCCGCCCCGGGGCATCCCGCCCCGTACCGGTCCGGCGCGTCCTCGCGCAGGTCGCGCCAGCGGGCCTCCTGGGTGAGCCCCGGCACCCGGTCGACGCGGAGACGGTACGTACGCCGCACCGTCTCGCCCGCCATGCTCAGATCGACCTGCAGGATCCGCAAGCCGCCGCCGCGCACCGGTACGCGCAGCGGCACCACCCGAGTGCCACCCTCCTTGAGAAGAGCAGCACTTGAGTGGATCAGGCCGTCCTGGTCCTCGAAGAAGACCGTCAGGCGGACCGGCACAGCAGGGCCGCGTCCGGGACCACCGGCGGACAGCCGCACCCGGAGCGGCAGTTCACCCCCGGCAGGAACGTCGCCGACCGCAAGACCGTGCGCCGGAATGCCCCTCCCCAGCGGCGCGACCATCTCCCGCATGGGCCGCTCCGCGAGATCGCCCCGCAGCGAAGGCACCGGCCCCCGCCCGGTGTTGACGCCGGTGACGGCCACCGCGTCCTGCCCGATGTAGCCCTCAGTGGTCACCACCGGAGTGACCGATTCGACCCCCGGCAGCGCACCGTACGTCGCACGCCGCTCCCCGCTCGGCACGCTCTCCCCCGGTTCGACGCGCAGGTCGGCGCCCACCCCGAACGCGGCCTGGTCGCGGTCCCCCCGGTCGAGAATGGCGAGGGCGGTGCTGCTCAGCGCCGCGACGGCCAGGGCGAGCGTCACGACAAGCGCGGGTCCGGCGTGCCGTGCCGCGCGCCGCCCGATCTGCCATCCGCCGAGCGGCAGCACGAGCCCCCTGCCACGCCGGGCGAGCGGGTCGATGGCCCGCGTCAGGAAGGGCAGCAGGCGCAGCGCCAGCAGAGCGGCCGCGGTGGTCATCACCACCGGCGCGAACACGAGCACCGGGTCGACTCCGTCGCCGGTCACCGGCGACCGGTACTGGCGCAGTTGAAGCCATCCGAGGACGGCCACCGCCCCCAGGACCACATCGGCCCCGACCCGCTGCGCTCCCGCGAACCTGCCCACCCGCAGACGGAGGCGGCGCACCGCCCGCCGGTCCCGCACCACCCGCACCGTCGGCAGCAGCACAGCGCACCCGTGCACCACGACGGCGAAGGCGGCGGCCACCCAGGCGGCCCCGATCGCGGCCGCGTCCGGCACCCCGCCGTGCAGCAGCCCCGCCCCTTCGAGCAGCCGCAGCAGCGGACCCGCGAGAAAGGGTGCGGCAATCCCCACCGGAAGGGCGATCACCGCCCACTGCACTCCCGTCGACATCACCAGCCGCCGCGTCCCCGCGCCCCGGGCGGCCAGCAACGCCAGCTCCGGGCGCCGGTGTTCGGTGAGCTGACGCCCGGTGAGCACCAGGGCGGCGACCGCGAGGGCGGCGAGCAGCGTGGCGGGGACATAGAGCCCGGCGCGGGCCACGGCGATGGGCGTGGTGAGCCGGTCGAGGGCCCTGCGCAGCCCTGCCGAGACGGTCAGGTCGGCCGCAGCCCCCTTCCCCCGCAGCACCGAGAGCGAGGCGTCGCTGCCGCCGAACCGCCGGGCACGCTCGGCCAGCGGCCCGATGTCGCCGAGCCGCAGCCCCCGCGCCTCGGGCACGCCGAGCCACAGCGCGTCGGCGTCCTTCGTGAGCCCCGGCCGGGCGGTGAACGCGCCGCGGGGCACCAGCGCGATGGACTCGGCCGTCCCGAACGTGCTGCTCAGGCCTGCCCAGAGCGCGGGCGCGCGCCCTTCGGTCGTGTAGAGCCCGACGACCCGCATCCGCACCAGACGCTCACCGGCGCCGCGCACGACCACGTCGTCGCCGGTCCGCACGGCGAGCTCGGCGGCGTATGCCCTGGTCAGCACGGTCTCCGTGATCCCACCCGACGAGCCGCCAGTGCCGCCGCGCGGCCACCGGCCCGCCACGAGGCCTGCGTGGGACCGAGCCCCCTCGAGCGCGACCACGGACACGGTGGCGTCCTCACGCCGCTGTCCCCCGGCCTCGGTCACGGCGAGCTCGTCGTTGCGTGCCCCGGGCGCCCGCAGCGCGAGCCGCGTCCGGTGGGGTACGTCGCGATAGGTGCGGTCGACCGCGGCCCGTGCGTCCGCGTCCAGGCGCCGCACACTGTCGGCGCCGTACCGCCCGGCCACCTCGACGACGGCGTCCCGGTCAGCGGAGAGCCGCTGCCGCACCCCGCCCTCGACCGCCTTCTCGGTCAGCGCGGCAAGGGCGGCGAGCACCGTGGCCGCCAGCAGGACGGCGAGCCCGGCGGCCCCGAGCACCATCCCGTGATACCGGCCGCTCCGCACCACGGCGGGTACGCGCCGTCCGCTCACCGCACCGGTCTCCCCCCGCGTGACCGGCACAGTATGGACGTACCCGATTGTGGCCCGCAACGGTCCGGTCAGGAGGACCGGATCACCTTGTGTCACAAGCGATTTGAGGAAGCGTCAGTTTTCTCTCGAAGGCCAAGAGCCTCAGCTCTTGCCGGTGACGAGCCCCTTCAGCGCGATGTTGAGCTGAAGGACGTTGACGCGGGGTTCGCCCACGAAGCCGAGACTCCGTCCGTCCGTGTGCTCGTCGACCAGCTTCTCGACCTTGTTCACGGCGAGGCCGTTCTTCTCGGCCACTCGGTGGGCCTGCAGCTGCGCGTACTCCGGGGAGATGTGGGGGTCCAGACCTGAGCCGGACGAGGTGACGGCCTCGGCCGGCACGTCCGACGGCCTGACCTTGAAGCCCGCCGTGGAGTTGTCCTTGACGACGGCGGCCTTGGCCGCCTTGACGTTCGCGACCAGGTCCTTGCTGTCACCGGACAGGTTCGTCGCACCCGAAAGGATCAGGTCGTACTGGGTGTTCACCCCCGCGTCCTGGTTGGAGCCGAGGCCGTTGGACGGCCGGGGCTGGAACCACTTCAGATCCGGATCCGCCCTCTCCTGGCCCTTCTTCAGCGGCAGGTCGTACCGCTGCCCGATGAGCTCGGAGCCGACGACCTTGCCCTCGCTCCTGATCTCGGAGCCGTTGGCCTTGTCGCTGAACAGGCCCTGGGCGATCCCGGTGACGGCGAGCGGATAGATGACACCGCAGATCACGGTCAGCACCAGCAGGGCGCGCAGACCGGCGCCCAGCAACCGTGCCGTACTTCCAACGGAGTTGTTCATGACGATCAGCACGCTTTCAGGAACTACAGCCCGGGTATGAGGGAGATGATCATGTCGATGATCTTGATGCCGACGAACGGGGCGACGAGACCGCCGAGCCCGTAGATGCCGAGGTTGCGCCGCAGCATCCGGTCCGCGCTCATCGGCCGGTAGCGCACACCCTTCAGGGCCAGCGGCACCAGGGCGACGATGATCAGCGCGTTGAAGACGACGGCCGACAGGATGGCCGACTCCGGGGACGACAGGCCCATGATGTTGAGCTTGTCGAGGCCGGGATGGACCACGGCGAACATGGCGGGGATGATCGCGAAGTACTTCGCGACGTCGTTGGCGATCGAGAAGGTCGTCAACGCACCCCGTGTGATCAGGAGTTGCTTGCCGATCCCGACGATCTCGATGAGCTTGGTCGGGTCGGAGTCCAGGTCCACCATGTTCCCGGCCTCCTTGGCGGCCGAGGTGCCGGTGTTCATGGCCACACCCACGTCCGCCTGGGCAAGGGCGGGTGCGTCGTTCGTGCCGTCACCGGTCATCGCGACGAGCTTGCCGCCTGCCTGTTCCCGCTTGATCAGCGCCATCTTGTCCTCGGGCGTGGCCTCGGCGAGGAAGTCGTCCACGCCCGCCTCGTCCGCGATCGCCTTGGCGGTCAGCGGGTTGTCACCCGTGATCATGACCGTCTTGATGCCCATGCGCCGCAGCTCGTCGAACCGCTCCCGCATGCCTTCCTTGACGACGTCCTTCAGGTGGATGACACCGAGTACCCGCGCCCCCTCGTCGTCCCTGGCGGCGACCAGGAGCGGTGTGCCGCCGGCCTGCGAGATCGTGTCGGTCAGGGCCTGGGCGTCCGCGGACACGGTGCCACCGTTCTCCGTGACCCAGGCGACGACCGAACCGGCCGCGCCCTTGCGGACCTTGCGCCCGCTGCCGCCCTCGACGAGGTCGACGCCCGACATCCGCGTCTGCGCGGTGAAGGCGACCCACTCGGCGCCCTCCAACTCCCCCTGGTGGCGCTCGCGAAGCCCGTACCTCTCCTTCGCCAGTACGACGATGGAGCGGCCCTCGGGCGTCTCGTCGGTCAGCGACGAGAGCTGGGCGGCGTCCGCGAGCTCGGCTTCGGTCGTCCCGCGCACGGGCACGAACTCGGCGGCCTGCCGGTTGCCGAGCGTGATGGTGCCCGTCTTGTCGAGCAGCAGCGTCGAGACGTCGCCGGCGGCCTCGACCGCCCGCCCGGACATGGCAAGGACGTTGCGCTGGACCAGGCGGTCCATGCCCGCGATGCCGATCGCGGAGAGCAGTGCGCCGATGGTCGTCGGGATCAGGCACACCAGGAGCGCGGCAAGCACGATCATGGACTGCTCGGCACCGGCGTACACGGCGAACGGCTGGAGCGTGACGACGGCGAGCAGGAAGACGATGGTGAGGGACGCGAGGAGGATGTTGAGCGCGATCTCGTTGGGCGTCCTCTGCCGGGCGGCGCCCTCGACCAGGTTGATCATGCGGTCGATGAACGTCTCGCCGGGCTTCGTCGTGATCTTGATGACGATGCGGTCGGAGAGGACCTTCGTGCCGCCGGTGACAGCCGACCTGTCACCGCCCGACTCCCGGATGACCGGGGCCGATTCACCGGTGATCGCCGACTCGTCGACGCTCGCGACACCGTCGACGACGTCACCGTCGCCGGGGATGACATCACCCGCCTCGCAGACGACCAGGTCGCCGATGCGCAGCGCGGTGCCGGGCACCTGCTCCTCGGCCGTGCCGTCGAGGCGGCGCGCGACCGTGTCGGTCTTGGCCTTGCGCAGCGTGTCCGCCTGCGCCTTGCCGCGCCCCTCGGCCACCGCCTCCGCGAGGTTGGCGAAGATCGTGGTCAGCCAGAGCCAGACCGCGATCGCCCAGCCGAACCAGTCTCCCGGGTCCTTGACCGCGAGGACGGTGGTGATCACCGAGCCGACGAGCACCACGAACATGACGGGCGACTTGACCATCACCCGCGGATCGAGCTTCCGCACGGCGTCGGGGAAGGACTTCAGGAGCTGCTTGGGGTCGAACAGACCCCCGCCGACACGGCCGCCTTCCGCGTGCCCGCCGGGCACGTCCTGGTGCGGCGCACGGGTGGGAGTAGCGGTGGACATGGAGCCGGGCTCCTCTGGCTTCACTGTGTCGGTTGTGTTTTTTACGGCTGTGTTCTTTACGGCTGTGTTCTTCACGTCGGTGGTCATGACGCCAACCCTTCGGCCAGCGGCCCGAGGGCGAGCGCCGGGAAGTAGGTCAGGCCGGTGATGATCATGATGGTGCCGACCAGCAGCCCGGTGAACAGGGGCTTCTCGGTGCGCAGGGTGCCCGCCGTCGCCGGGATCGGCTTCTGCTCCGCCAGCGAACCCGCGAGCGCGAGGACGAACACCATCGGCAGGAACCGGCCGAGGAGCATCGCGAGACCGATCGTGGTGTTGAACCAGTTCGTGTCCGCGCTCAGCCCGGCGAACGCCGAACCGTTGTTGTTGGCGCCCGATGTGTAGGCGTAGAGGATCTCCGAGAAGCCGTGCGCCCCGGAGTTGAGCATCGAGTCCTTGGGCGTCGGCAGCGCCATCGACACCGCCGTGAAGCCGAGCACCAGGGCGGGGGTGATGAGGATGTAGCAGGCGGCGAGCTTGATCTCGCGGGTGCCGATCTTCTTGCCCAGGTATTCCGGCGTACGGCCCACCATCAGCCCGGCGATGAACACCGCGATGATCGCCATGATCAGCATGCCGTACAGACCCGACCCCGTACCGCCCGGCGCGATCTCGCCCAGCTGCATGCCGAGGAGATCGAGCCCGCCGCCGAAGCCGGTGTTGGAGGAGTGGAAGGAGTTGACCGCTCCCGTCGAGGTCAGTGTCGTGGCGACCGAGAAGATCGCCGAACCCGCGATCCCGAACCGCGTCTCCTTGCCCTCCATCGCGCCGCCCGCGATACCGAAGGCCGGGCCCCCGTGATGGAACTCCGTCCACATCATCAGCGCGGTGAACCCGATCCAGATGGTCACCATCGTGGCGAGAATCGCGTACCCCTGCCTGAGGGAACCGACCATCCGCCCGAAGGTCCTCGTGATCGCGAACGGGATCACCAGGATCAGGAAGACCTCGAACAGGTTGGAGAATCCGCTCGGATTCTCGAAGGGGTGGGCGGAGTTGGCGTTGAAGTAGCCGCCTCCGTTGGTGCCCAGCTCCTTGATGACCTCCTGCGAGGCCACGGCGCCGCCGTTCCACTCCTGGCTGCCGCCCAGGAACTGGCCGACCCCGTGGACGCCGGAGAAGTTCTGTATCGCGCCACAGGCGACGAGGACGACCGCGCCGATCACCGAGACCGGAATCAGGATGCGTACGACACCGCGCACCAGGTCGGACCAGAAGTTCCCCAACTCCCCGGTCCGCGACCGGGCGAAGCCCCGCACCAGGGCCACCGCGACGGCGATGCCCACGGCGGCGGACACGAAGTTCTGCACCGCGAGACCGCCGGTCTGCACGGCGTGGCCCATGGCCTGCTCGCCGTAGTACGACTGCCAGTTGGTGTTCGCCACGAACGACGCGGCGGTGTTGAAGGCCTGGTCCGGGTCGATGGACCTGAAGCCGAGCGACCCGGGCAGCGAGCCCTGGAGCCGCTGCAGCAGATACAGGAACAGCACGCTCACGGCGGAGAAGGCGAGCACCCCGCGCAGGTAGGCGGGCCAGCGCATCTCGGCGTTCGGGTTGGCGCCGATGCCCTTGTAGATCCACTTCTCGACGCGCAGATGCTTCTCGGAGGAGTAGACCTTGGCCATGTGGTCGCCGAGCGGACGGTATGCCAGGGCGAGCGCCACGATCAGCGCCAGGAACTGGAGCACACCAGCAAGAACAGGGCTCATATCCGTCCTCAGAACCTCTCTGGGAACACGAGAGCGAGGACGAGATAGCCCAGCAGGGCGACGGCCACGACGAGACCGACGATGTTCTCGGCAGTCACAGCTTCGCCACCCCCTTGGCGATGAACGCCACCAGCGCGAAAACCGCGATCGTGGTGACGACGAAGGCCACGTCGGCCATCGTGTGCTCCTAGGTGAGAGAGATGAGATGCGATGTATCCGGCGCCTTGAGCAAACCTCCTTCCTGGCCGGAAACGATCGCCGTTGACGGCTCCCTTACGGCCGCCGGCCCTCCGTTGACGACTCTCTTACGAGTACGTGCGTCTCCCCACCCCCACCTGCGAAAACACCGATGGGCCGCACTCCCGTCAGGGAGTGCGGCCCATCGGCCTGTACTGCTTGCTCAGGTGGGGTGCCCCTCAGCGCACCTCGGTGATCTCAGGTCCCCGCTGGAGCTGGCCCATGCCGCCGGAGAAGCGCGAGCCCTCCTGCTGCTCCTGCTGGACACCGCCCTCGGCGACCATCTGTGCGTCGTCCGGCAGCTTCAGGACGATCGGGTCGCGAGGGGCCATCGGGCCGTCGCCGCGCACGATGACGGTGTCCCGGAAGATCTGCTCGAGGAGACCCGCGGCCTGCGGCTGCACCGCGCCCTGGCCGGAGATGACCCCGCGCAGGAACCACCGCGGACCGTCGACACCGATGAAGCGCACGACCTGCACCCCGCCCGTGCCGTCCGGCAGCTGCACCGGCACCTGCGCGCGCAGCTCCCAGCCGAGGGGGCCCTCGACCTCGTCGATGACACCGCCCTGCTGGGTGATGCCCGAGGCGATCTCCTCGCGGACCTCGCCCCAGATGCCCTGCTTCTTGGGGGCGGCGAAGCCCTGCAGCTGGATGGCGCTGTCCTGGAGCACGACAGTCGCGGCGACGATCGCGTCACCGGCGACCTCCACGCGCAGCTCCATGCCCTCGACACCCGGTACGAAGAGGCCACCGAGGTCCACGCGGCCCTCGCCGGGCTCCCGGACCTCCGAGATGTCCCAGGGACCGTCGGGGCGGGGCTCGGGCTCGAGCCTCACGCGCGACCGCGCCGCGTCATCACTGTCCGCAGCGTCGGAGTCGTCGACGACCTGCTCGGCCTCGCCCGCCGCGTCCTCGGCGGCACTGTCCTTCTTGCGACGTCCGAACACGTCACTGTCCTTCCCGGTCAGATACGACCGATGCGTATCGATTCCCACCCGTTTTTTCACCCGAGCCGGTGTCCACGGCGGCATGGCCGCCGGTGGACCCGAAGCCCCCCTCGGCCCGCGCCGAGTCGGGAAGCTCCGCCACCTCGTGGAAGCGCACCTTCTCGACCTGCTGGACGACCAGTTGGGCAATCCGGTCGAAGCGCTCGAACCGCACGCGCTCGCGCGGGTCGAGATTCACCACGATCACCTTGATCTCTCCACGGTACCCGGCATCCACCGTCCCCGGGGCATTCACCAGGGCGACACCGCAGCGGGCGGCGAGCCCGGAGCGCGGGTGCACGAAGGCCGCGTACCCCTCCGGCAGCGCGATAGACACCCCGGTGGGCAGGACCGTCCGCTCGCCCGGGGCGAGTTCGCACGCTTCGGTGGTCCGCAGATCCGCCCCGGCGTCGCCGGGCTGCGCGTACGACGGCAGCGGTACATCGGAGTCGACGCGACGGATCAGCACGTCGAGCTCCGGCCGGGGTGCGGGGGTCACGGGTTCACCTCGAAGGCACGTGCGCGGCGGAGCTGGTCCGGGTCGTCCATGGCGGCCCGGATCTCCTCCGGGCGGCCGTTCTCGACGAAGTGGTCGACCTTGACCTCGATGAAGAGGGCCTTGGCACGGACGGCGACGGGCCCGTCCGGGCCGCCGATCCGGCCGGTGGCCCGGGAGTAGATCTTCCGTCCCGCGACGGCGGTCACCTCGGCCTCGAGGAAGAGCACGGTGCCCAGCGGCACGGGCAGCGCGAAGTCCGTCTCGAGCCGTCCGGTCACGGCGATCACCCGCAGCAGCCAGTTCAGCGAGCCGAGCGTCTCGTCGAGCGCCGTGGCGAGCACTCCGCCGTGGGCGAGGCCCGGAGCGCCCTGGTGGGCCTCGCGGACGGTGAACTCGGCGGTGACGCCCACGCCTTCACCGGCGTACGCCGCGAGGTGCAGCCCGTGGGCCTGTCCTTCGCCGCAGCCGAAGCAGTGCTCGTAATGGGCTCCGATGAGCTCGCCGGGGCCGGGCGCGTCGGGGTGGCGGACGGGCGCTATTGCGTCGGCCGGGGGCGTCAGAGCTGCTGAAGTACCACTCACAGCCGCAGACCTTACCCGCGAGTCCGGTCACACAGCTCATCGTGCCAAGCTTGCATCCATGCAGCCTTACGAAGAACGCCTGACGGCGCCCCGTTCCTGGTGGCTTGTCTCGCTCCTGGTCGGCGTCGCGATGGCGTTGATCATGCTCCCCTTCGGCACCCTGCCGCTGCTCGGCGGCCTGGTCGCCGGGACGGCGGTCGCCGCGGTCGTCACCAGTTCGTACGGCTCCCCCCGGATCCGCGTGGTGGCGGGCTCGCTCGTCGCGGGTGACGCGAAGATCCCGGTCTCCGCGCTGGGTGAGCCGGTGGTACTCGACGCGGAGGAGGCGCGCGCCTGGCGCGGCCCGAAGGCCGATCCGCGCGCCTTCATGCTGCTGCGCGCCTACATCCCCACGGCGCTGCGCGTCGAGATCACGGACCCGCAGGACCCGACTCCGTACGTGTACGTGTCGACGCGGAACCCCGAGGGGCTCGCGGCGGCGCTGACGGCCGTCCGGGGTTCTTAAGGGCCGCTCCTCGGGGGCGTGCGCGGAACCCGCCGCGTCAGTGCCCCAGCTCCTTGGGCGGGGTGCCGGGACGCAGCGGGTCCAGAGGCTTCAGGGGCTGCTCGAGGGGCGGCAGCTCGGGCAGGGCGTCCCAGGGCACCTGCGACCTCCGCAGGTCCGCACGGACCCGCTCAGCGAGCTTCTTGGTGTCACGGCGGTTCATGACGGCGCCGACCGCGGCGCCCACCATGAAGGGCATCAGGTTCGGGAGGTTGCGCACCATGCGCTTCATGATCTGCTGGCGCAGCTCGCGCTTCATCTGGCCGCCGAGCGCCGCGTTGATCGACGCGGGTTTCACCACGTCGATGCCGCGCTCCTCGGTCCACGAGGTGAGGTAGGCGGAGCTGCGCTCCTTGAGGTTGCCGGGCGGGCGCCTGCCGTAGACCTCGTGGAGTTCGGCGATCAGCTTCAGCTCGATCGCCGCTACTCCGGTGATCTCGGCGGCCATCTCCGCGGGCATCGCGGGCGGCACGGGCATCATCGCCGCGGCGCCGACTCCGGCACCGACCGTCGATGTCGCGTTGGCCGCTCCGGAGATGAGTTTGTCCGCGATCCGCTCGGCGTCCAGGCCGGGGAACTGTTTGCGGAGGGTGCCCAGGTCCCGGATCGGGACCCGCGGGGCGTTCTCGATGATCCGGTCGGCGAGATAGCCGATGCCGGCCTTGGCGCCGCGTCCGCTCATGCGTACGCCCGCCTTGACTCCGTCCGTGACGGCGGCAACGCGGCCCTTGGACCCGGGGGCCCTGGACGCCTTGTCGGCCGCCGTCTCGTCTGGTGCTGCCACCTCTGAGGTGTTCGCCGGTCCGAGCGAGGCTGTTCCTGTGGGGGAAGAGCCCCGCTCGTCGTCACGCACGCCCTCGATGGCGGCGTTCTCCTGGTCCGCTCCGCGCTTGCGGAAGCGGCGCTTCCTAGGCGGGGTCGAGCCTGTCACGGCCGACCCTGCCCTAGTCGCAGTCGCGGCAGATCGGCTGGCCGTTCTTCTCCCTGGCCAGCTGGCTGCGGTGGTGCACCAGGAAGCAGCTCATGCAGGTGAACTCGTCCTGCTGCTTCGGGAGCACCCGTACGGCGAGCTCCTCGTTCGACAGGTCCGCGCCGGGCAGTTCGAGGCCCTCTGCGGCCTCGAACTCGTCGACGTCCACTGCCGAGGTCGACTTGTCGTTCCGCCGCGCCTTGAGTTCCTCGATGCTGTCCTCGTTGACGTCATCGTCGGTCTTGCGTGGGGTGTCGTAGTCCGTTGCCATGTCGCTCTCCCCCTCTGGGTGTCTGCGGTGTCTCAGCGCACGTAACGCGTGAGAGGCCGGACTTGTGCCCGACCTGAGGCGGAGATTTTGCCTCACATCAAGGTCTGTTACTCAATCGACACCCAACCGCACCCCGGAAGAGGTGATCGGTTTGGATGGCGATCGGGACCGTACACGGTCCGAATGTCGCACTTCACGGGCGCCACCCCGTGTACTTCCCGTGATCAAGACCCCTGAAAACCCGGATTTTCCCGGCTTTCCGACGACTTTCACGATCACGGAGAGTAGATGGCCGAAAATTCGCCCCTGTGATCGATCGCACACGAAATCTCCGGGAACAGGTCCCGAAAATTCCGCGCAAAGCGAACATCGCGGCGAGTCCGCGGCAGCATCTCAGAGAGGAAGGGTGACTCGCATCACGAGCCCTCCCCCCTCGCGCGGCTCCGCGATGATACGGCCCCCGTGAGCCCGCGCCACCGACCGGGCGATCGACAGGCCGAGTCCCACGCCCTTGTCGCTGCCCGTGCGCTCGGTCCTGAGCCGCCGGAACGGCTCGAAAAGATTGTCGATCTCGTACGCGGGCACCACGGGACCCGTGTTCGACACCACGAGGACCGCCTGGCCGTGCTGGGCCTCCGTGGTCACCTCGACCCAGCCCTCATCCGGCACGTTGTACCTGACGGCGTTCTGGACGAGGTTCAGGGCGATCCGCTCCAGGAGGACGCCGTTGCCCTGGACGACGGCCGGGCCCCGCTCCCCGCGGATCTCCACGCCCTTCGCGTCGGCCTCTGACCGCACCTGGTCGACGGCGCGGTCGGCGACCTCGGCGAGGTCGACCGGCTTGCGCTCCACGATCTGGTTGTCGCTGCGGGCCAGCAGCAGCAGCCCCTCCACCAGCTGCTCACTGCGCTCGTTCGTCGCCAGGAGCGTCTTGCCGAGCTGCTGGAGCTCGGGGGGCGCCCCCGGGTCGGAGAGCTGCACCTCGAGCAGCGTGCGGTTGATCGCGAGTGGCGTGCGCAGTTCGTGCGAGGCGTTCCCGACGAACCGCTGCTGGGCGGTGAAGGCCCGCTCCAGGCGGTCGAGCATCTCGTCGAAGGTGTCCGAGAGCTCCTTCAACTCGTCGTCGGGGCCGTCCAGTTCGATGCGCCGGGACAGGTCCGTGCCGGCCACCCTGCGCGCGGTGCGCGTGATGCGGCCCAGCGGCGACAGGACGCGGCCCGCCATCGCGTAACCGAAGGCGAAGGCGATCACCGCGAGGCCGAGCAGGGCGAGCAGCGAGCGGCTCAGGAGGTTGTCCAGGGCGTGCTGGCGCTGTTCGTTGACGCAGGCGTTCATGGCGTTGTTGAGCTCACCGGCCGACGGCGAGCTCGGGAAGTTGCACGTGTCGCTGGCCACCTGGCCGGAGACGATCTTGAACGGCAGGTCGCTGCCCACGTTCAGGGCCTGCGCGGCGAGGAGGTAGATGATCGAGAGCAGCAGGATGCCCGCGATCAGGAACATGCCGCCGTACAGCAACGTGAGCCGTATGCGGATCGTGGGGCGCAGCCACGGGAAGGGCGGTTCGGCCTTCCTGGGGTCCCAGGTGGGTTTCGGAGGCGCCGTTGGTGGCGCCGGGGTCGCGGCCACCGGGGATCAGATCCGGTAACCGGAGCCGGGCACCGTCACGATGACGGCGGGCTCGCCGAGCTTCCGCCGCAGGGTCATCACGGTCACCCGGACCACGTTCGTGAACGGGTCGGTGTTCTCGTCCCAGGCCTTTTCGAGCAGCTGTTCGGCGGAGACGACGGCACCCTCGCTGCGCAGCAGCACTTCGAGGACGGCGAACTCCTTGGGGGCGAGCTGGATCTCCTTGCCGTCGCGGAAGATCTCGCGGCGGTTCGGGTCGAGCTTGATCCCGGCGCGCTCCAGGACGGGGGGCAGCGGCACGCTCGTACGCCGGCCGAGGGCACGCACGCGTGCCGTGAGCTCGCTGAACGCGAAGGGCTTGGGGAGATAGTCGTCGGCGCCGATCTCCAGGCCCTCGACGCGGTCGCTGACGTCGCCCGACGCGGTGAGCATCAGGACGCGGGTCGGCATGCCGAGCTCGACGATCTTGCGGCAGACGTCGTCGCCGTGCACGAGCGGGAGGTCCCGGTCGAGCACCACGACGTCGTAGTCGTTGACCCCGATGCGTTCCAGGGCGGCCGCTCCGTCGTACACGACGTCGACGGCCATGGCCTCCCGGCGCAGTCCGGTGGCCACCGCATCGGCGAGCAGCTGCTCGTCCTCGACGACGAGTACGCGCACGGCGCTGTCCTTCCTCTGTGCCCCTGCGGGCAGGTCTGTTCGTGGGGTGTGGGCTCCATCCTGCCCCTTTCGGCCATAAACCGGCTGTAAGGCGGTCTCCTGGCCGGGGAATGCGGGATTTTCTCCGACGGTTGAGGTTTCCGTGGAAGGGAGCCAGGGGAGGACGACCTCACACCCGCGATCACGCTTTGTATGTGGCACGCCACAACCCGCTTTCCGTACGACGGGCGGCTTGAGACGTGATCGCCCCTTCTTGAGGGCACACCCCCGTGCCATCGACCCACGACCCAGCCGAGGGGGCGCAACCATGGACGCTTTTACCGCAGGACTGCTGCAGCGCATAAAGGCCACGGAATCCGACCTCACGAAGGCCCGTGAGACGGGCGACGACTTCCTTGCCGAGGTCGAGCAGGCCGAGCTCGAAGATCTCCACCGGCTGGCCGCCGAGCACGGGGTGGAGGTCGGCGCGCTGCACGCCTGATCCATCGCTCCTGATCCATCGCGAGCAGAAGGGCCCCGGCATCCGTGGACGAGATGCCGGGGCCCTTCCGCGTGTGCTGTCTGCTCCGGAGGTGTGAATCCCGGCGGTCAGTCGTGCCAGGCGCCGAGCTCCTCCAAGCGGCCCTGCAGGTCCTCGAAGAGGCCGGGCGGGGCCGCGACGGTCAGCTCCCCCGAGGGAGCCTGTCCGGGGCGTCCACCGGTCAGCGCGCCCGCCTCCCGGGCGACGAGCTCACCGGCCGCGAAGTCCCACGGGTTGAGGCCACGCTCGTAGTACGCGTCCAGGCGGCCGAGCGCGACATCGCACAGGTCGATCGCCGCCGAGCCGCCGCGGCGGATGTCCCGGACCAGCGGGATCAGCCGGCGTGCCACCTCGGCCTGGCGGGTGCGGCGCTCGGCGATGTACCCGAAGCCCGTGCCGACGAGGGCCTGCTCGAACGGGGGCGCGGGGCGGGTGTGCGCCGCCTTGTCGTTGACGAAGGCGCCCTCCCCGAGGACGGCCCGGTAGGTCTCCCCGCGCATCGGGGCGTGCACCACGCCGACCAGCGTCTCGCCGTCCTTGCGGGCCGCGATGGACACGGACCAGTCCGGGCGTCCGTACAGGTAGTTGACGGTGCCGTCGATCGGGTCGATCACCCATTGGACGCCACTGCTGCCCTCGGAGCTCGCACCTTCCTCACCGAGCACGCCGTCGTCCGGCCTGCGCTGGGCGAAGAAGTCGGTGATCAGCTTCTCGGAGGCGATGTCCATCTCGGTGACGACGTCGACCGCGCTGGTCTTGGTGGCGGCCACGCCCAGGTCGTCCGGGCGCCCGTCGCGCAGGAAGGCCCCGGCGCGATGCGCGGCCTCCAGGGCCACGCCGAGGAGTTCGGCCTTCAACTGCTGGTCTGCGGGGTCGGTCACGGTGCTCCTTGTGCCTTCTCTGTCGGCGCTCACGCGTACGGGCTGTCGGCGCCCGCGGCCGCGGGCTTCGGGGCGCGTGCCGGGCAGCAGCCCACCGGGCAGAGGTCGTGGCTCGCGCCGAGCGCGCCCAGGGCGCAGGGCGCGACCTCGCGCCCGCTCTCCGTGCCGGCTCGCTCCAGGACAAGGTCACGCACCGCGGCGGCGAACCGCGGGTCGGCGCCGACCGTGGCCGAGCGGCGGACCGGGAGCCCCAGCTCCGCGGCCTTGGCCTCGGCCTCGGTGTCGAGGTCGTAGAGGACCTCCATGTGGTCCGACACGAAACCGATCGGGACCATCACCACGGCGGGAGCGCCCGCCGCCTGCCGCTCCTCCAGGTGATCGCAGATGTCCGGCTCCAGCCACGGGATGTGCGGGGCGCCGCTGCGCGACTGGTAGACGAGCTCCCAGGGGTGTTCGACGCCGGTCTCCTCGCGCACCGCGTCGGCGATGAGCCGGGCCACGTCCAGGTGCTCCGCGACGTACGCACCGCCGTCCCCGTGGTCCTCGACGCGACCCGACGTGTCGGCGGCCGCGGTCGGGATGGAGTGCGTCGTGAAGGCGAGGTGCGCCCCTTCGCGTACGTCACCGGGGAGGTCGGCCAGGGACTTCAGGACCCCGTCGATCATGGGGCGGACGAAGCCGGGGTGGTTGAAGTAGTGCCGCAGCTTGTCGACGCGCGGCACCTCAAGGCCCTCGGAGGCGAGCACGGCGAGGGATTCGGCGAGGTTCTCGCGGTACTGGCGGCAGCCCGAGTACGAGGCGTACGCGCTGGTGGCGAGGACAAGGACGCGGCGGTGGCCGTCCCGGACGAGCTCGCGCAGGGTGTCGGTCAGATAGGGCGCCCAGTTGCGGTTGCCCCAGTAGACCGGCAGGTCGAGGCCGTGCTCCGCGAAGTCCTTGCGCAGGGCGTCGAGCAGGGCGCGGTTCTGGTCGTTGATCGGGCTGACCCCGCCGAACAGGAAGTAGTGCTGCCCCACCTCCTTGAGCCGCTCCTTGGGGATGCCGCGGCCCCGCGTCACGTTCTCCAGGAACGGGACCACGTCGTCGGGGCCTTCGGGGCCGCCGAACGAGAGCAGCAGCAGGGCGTCATAGGGAGAGGCATCGAGCGCATCGGACATGTCTTTGATCCTGCCACTCGCCACTGACAGCCGGAAAATCACGGTGCGTTCGGCCCTGCGGGGACCGTAAGCTGTATCGGCCATCTTTACGCCTTACGGAGTCCCACGTGCCAAGCCCCTACCGCGCCATCTTCGCCGCCCCCGGCACCAAGGGGTTCTCGACGGCGGGCTTCCTCGGCCGGATGCCGCTGTCGATGATGGGCATCGGGATCGTGACGATGGTGTCCCAGCTCACCGGGCGGTACGGCCTCGCGGGCGCGCTCTCGGCGACCGTGGCGCTCTCGGCCGCCGCGATCGGCCCGCAGATCTCCCGGCTCGTCGACCGGTACGGCCAGCGCCGCGTGCTGCGGCCCGCGACCCTGGCATCCCTGGCCGCGGTCGCCGGGCTCCTGCTCTGCGCGAAGTACGAACTCCCGGACTGGACGCTCTTCGCCTTCGCCGCCCTCGTCGGCTTCGTGCCGAGCGTGGGCTCGATGATCAGGGCACGCTGGGCGGTGCTCTACCGGGACACCCCGCAACTGCACACCGCGTACTCCTTCGAGTCCGTGGTGGACGAGATCTGCTTCATCTTCGGGCCGATCATCTCGATCGGGCTCTCCACGGTGTGGTTCCCGGAGGCCGGGCCGCTCGTCGCCGGGGTCTTCCTCGCCGTGGGCGTCTTCTGGCTGACGGCCCAGCGGGCCACCGAGCCGGTGCCGCACGGCCGTGAACACCACACCAAGGGCTCGGCACTGCGCTCCGGCGGGCTGCAGGTCCTGGTCGCGACCTTCGTGGCGACGGGTGCGATCTTCGGGTCCATCGACGTGGTGACCGTCGCGTACGCGGAGGACCACGGTCACAAGTCGGCGGCCAGCCTCGTGCTCGCCGTCTACGCGCTCGGCTCCTGTCTGGCGGGAGCCGCCTTCGGTCTCATCCGCTTCAAGGGCGCTCCCGCGCCGAGGTGGCTGCTGGGTGTCTGCACGACGGCCGTGAGTATGATCCCGCTTCAATTGGTCGGGAACCTTCCGTTTCTGGCCGTGGCGTTGTTCATCGCGGGCCTCTCCATAGCGCCAACCATGATCACGACGATGGCCCTCGTCGAACAGCACGTACCACGCGCGAAGCTGACCGAGGGCATGACCTGGGTGAGCACCGGACTCGCGGTCGGCGTCGCGCTCGGCTCCTCCGCGGCCGGCTGGGTCATCGACGCGGCCGGATCGGACGCCGGGTACGCGGTCCCCGGGCTCTCCGGGGCCGTCGCGGTGGCGGTCGGGTTCCTCGGGTACCGCCGGCTGAAGAAGCCGGCGTCGCAACGGGGAGGGACGCATGAGCACGGCATCGGGCACGGGCAGCGGGAAGAGCACAGCAGCGTGGCGTAACTGGGCGGGCAACGTCACCGCCCGCCCGGCCAGGGAGGTCACCCCCGCATCGGTCGACGAGCTCTCCGCCGCGCTGCGTCGGGCCAAGGAGGACGGCCTCAGGGCGAAGCCGGTCGGCACCGGCCACTCCTTCACGGCGACCGCGGCGACCGACGGCCTCCTCATACGCCCCGAACTCCTCACCGGCATCCGCAGAATCGACCGCGAGGCCGGCACCGTCACGGTGGAGGCGGGCACTCCGCTGAAGCGTCTGAACGCCGCCCTCGCACGCGAGGGCCTGTCGCTCACGAACATGGGCGACATCATGGAGCAGACCGTCTCCGGCGCGATCAGCACCGGGACGCACGGCACGGGCCGCGATTCGGCGTCGATCTCCGCGCAGATCACGGCACTTGAGCTGGTCACCGCGGACGGAACGGTCCTCACGTGCTCCGAGAAGGAGAATCCCGAGGTCTTCGCGGCGGCCCGGCTCGGCCTCGGCGCACTCGGCGTGATCAGCGCGATCACCTTCTCCGTGGAGCCCGTCTTCTTCCTCACCGCCCGCGAGGAGCCGATGACCTTCGACAAGGTCACCAGCGAGTTCGAGGCGCTCCACGCCGAGAACGAGCACTTCGAGTTCTACTGGTTCCCGCACACCGGCAACTGCACCACCAAGCGCAACAACCGCAGCGTGGGCCCCGCCGCCCCGCCCGGCAGAGTCAGCGCCTTCGTAGAGGACGAAATTCTCTCCAACGGCCTCTTCCAGGTGGTCAACACGATCGGCAGGGCCGTCCCCGCGACGATCCCCGGCATCGCCAGGATCTCCAGCAAGGCGCTCTCCGCCCGCACCTACACGGACATCCCCTACAAGGTCTTCACAAGCCCGCGCCGCGTGCGCTTCATGGAGATGGAGTACGCGGTCCCGCGGGCGGCCCTCGTCGAGACACTGCGCGAGCTGAAGGCGATGGTGGAGCGCTCGAACCTGCGGATCAGCTTCCCCGTGGAGGTCCGCACCGCCCCCGCTGACGACATCACGCTCTCCACGGCCTCGGGCCGGGAGAGCGCGTACGTCGCCGTCCACATGTACCGGGGGGCGCCCTACCAGGCGTACTTCACGGCCGCCGAGCGGATCTTCACCGCGCACGAGGGCCGGCCCCACTGGGGCAAGATCCACACCCGCGACGCCGACTACTTCGCGCGGGTCTACCCGCGCTTCGCCGAGTTCACGGCGCTGCGCGACCGCCTGGACCCGGACCGCATGTTCGGCAACGACTACTTGCGCCGCGTCCTGGGCGCCTGAGGACCGCCACGGCCTACGGGGGGGGCGGTTCACGCAGCAGCGGCCTACGGGGTGGGGGTCCCTCCCCGCTGCCCGTCGTCTCCGTTTCCGGTGTCGCCACCGCTCGACGGGGTCGGCGTCGGAGTCGGGGTGGGGGTCGGCGTCGGCGTCGGGTCGGTCTTCGAGCCGTCGTCGTCCCCGGAGTCCGTGCCGGGGTCCGAGCCCTTGTCGGGGTCGTCCTTCGAACCGGAGTCCGAGCCGCTGTCGTCGCCGTTGCCGCTTTCCGGCGTCTGCGAGTGCGCCCCGTCCGGGTCCTGCGAAGCGTCGCCACCCTGCTGCGAACCGTCGTCGTCGGAGCCCGTGGAAGGTCCGTCGGACGGCTGCCCGGAGGGGTCGGTCGAGGGCGTGGACCCGTGGTCCGAGGAGCTGTTCCTGCCCGAGAAGCCGTTGCCTATCGTGGTGCCGTGCCCCCCGCTGAAGTCCTCGCCGGAGACGAGCTCGTACGTCGTGATGCCGGCCATGGCGACGCCGAAGACCACCGCGGCCGCGATCAGCGGCCTCTTCCAGCTCCGGACCTGGGTGCGATGCGTGGTGCCGTGGGTGAACTCGTCCGGGGGGAGCGGTGGCGCCGCCGGCTCTTCCGGCACGACCGGAGCCGCCTGCCGCAGCACGCGCGTCGCGTCGTCCCGGGGCACCAGCTGCGTGGCGTCGACCGATCCGAGCATCTGTGTCTTCTCGGCCTCGGCGCCCGCGCCGGGCAGCATGGTCGTGCGGTCCGCGTCGGCGTCCACCACCGGGAGCACATTCGTGCGGTCCGCGTCGGCATCGACCACCGGCAGCACGTTCGTGCGATCCGTGTCAACAGCGGGAGGCAGCACTGAGGTGGCATCCGGCTCGACCGTCTTCCCCCATGTCGTCGTCACGGGCCCGTGCCCGGTGTGCGCCGCCGCACCCGTGTACGACGCCGCTCTGAACGTCTCCGCCACCGGCGCACCCGAGCCGTCGGCCGGCACCTGCCGCGCCCTCGGCTTGGCCTGCACCGTGACGTCACGTATCTGCTCGCCCGTGCGCCGGAAGAAGTGCTGGAAGAGCGTGCCGCCGCAGGTCGCGACGGCACTCACCACACCGGCGCCCAGGATCGTGCCGTAGACGCCGAAGCTCGACGCGAGCTTCGCCGCCACGACCGCGGCCACGGCGCTTCCCGCGACCTGCGGCACACTCAGGTCGAGGCGCCGCTTCTCCTTCGGCTCCGTCGAGTCCTCCGGCTCCGCCCGGCCCCTCGACTCCTTGCCGGAATCCGGCTTTTCACGCATCTCCGACCCTTGCCTCCCTTTCTCGACTGACTACACGAGAAAGGGACGTATGGGTGAAGGGGATAGTTCCGTTTCTGGAGATTCCGTGAAGTGTGCCACTCGTGGACCACCCTGCCCGGGTATCCCGATGCGCCAACTCCCGTCCCCTGCGAGAAGTTCGGCGGCGCGGCGGACCACCCGCGTGGCCCGAATGGAGTACTGTTGCGAGCCCTGGGTCCGGTCTCCCACCTGGGTGCCCGGGGCCTTCCAGAACCGCCGGGAGGGGGCTCGCTGCACAGGGTGACCGAAGTGGTCACTGAGAGTTGCGAAGAGGTAACCGTGCCATAACGGCGACCTTGGGCCCATGCCCGACACGCCGGGCAACTCGGCAAGGTTGTGGCAGGCTGCACCCGGGCAGGCCACACTCGACTAGCGGAAGCAGCGACGCACGTGACGTCGGCAGGCACCACCCGGGAGGTCCCCATGCCCGAACTGCGTGTCGTGGCCGTCAGCAACGACGGCACACGGCTGGTGCTCAAAGCTGCGGACAGCACGGAGTACACGCTTCCGATCGACGAGCGACTGCGCGCGGCGGTGCGCGGCGACCGTCCGCGTCTCGGCCAGATCGAGATCGAGGTCGAGAGCCACCTCCGCCCCCGCGACATCCAGGCGCGGATACGTGCCGGTGCCAGCGCGGAGGAAGTCGCCTCTCTCGCCGGAATCCCCGTCGATCGTGTCCGCCGCTTCGAAGGACCCGTGCTCGCCGAGCGCGCCTTCATGGCCGAGCGGGCCCGGAAGACTCCTGTGCGCCGTCCCGGCGAGAACACCGGGCCCCAACTCGGCGAGGCCGTCTCGGAGCGACTGCTCCTGCGCGGAGCCGACAAGGAAACCATCCAGTGGGACTCCTGGCGCCGTGACGACGGCACCTGGGAGGTCCTGCTCGTCTACCGCGTCGCGACCGAGCCGCACTCCGCGAGCTGGACGTACGACCCGCCGCGGCGGCTCGTACAGGCCGTGGACGACGAGGCGCGCTCGCTGATCGGCGAGACGGACGACATCGCCGCGCCCGAGCCCAGCTTCCCGTTCGTGCCGCGCATCGCCCGGCTGCCCCGGGACAGGCCCTCGCTGGACCGTCCCCTTGACCGCGCCCTGGACCGGCAGTTGGACCGCCCGAGCGTGCCGCTGCCCCCGGAGCCCGGGGAGGAGAGCACGGCCACCGGCGCGACCGCCGCCGTCTCCGAGTCGGAGCGGGACTCGTTGACCAGCCTCCTGGAGGCGGTGCCGAGCTTCCGCGGCGACATGATCGTGCCGGAGCGTCCCGTGCCCCAGCCGACGGATCTTCCGCCGGTGCCGGTGCCCGTGGAGGAGCCCGAGCAGGACCCGGAGGCAGACGAGGCCCCCGCGGCATCGGCCGGCGCGGGTTCCGCGTACGCGGACGTCCTGATGCCGCGCTCGGTGGCCAGCCACCGCGACCGCCTCGTCGGCACCACCGACCGCCAGGCGGAGGCCGACGGCGTCCGTCCCGGGCGGCGTGCGGCGGTGCCCAGCTGGGACGAGATCGTCTTCGGCACGCGCCGCAAGAAGCAGGAGTAACGCGTCGTCGCAACATGGCCGGGGCCCGCACCGTGCAGGTGCGGGCCCCGGCCATTCTGACGGACCGCCCGCTACTGCGGATCCGGGCCCTTGGCCACCGGACGGGACTCGTCCGATGACCACTCCGACCACGAGCCGACGTACAGCGACGCCGGTACGCCCGCCACCGCGAGCGCCAGCACCTCGTGGGCGCCGGACACACCCGAGCCGCAGTAGACGCCGACCTCGGAAGTGCCGGATGCGCCCAGGGAGTTGAAGCGTTCCGCGAGGTCGGCGGCCGGCCTGAAGGTGCCGTCCGCCGTGACGTTCTCCGTGGTCGGCGCGGAGACCGCACCCGGGATGTGGCCGCCGACGCGGTCGATCGGCTCGACGTCACCGCGGTAGCGCTCGGCCGCGCGGGCGTCCAGGAGCAGACCGGAGCGGGCCAGGGCCGCCGCGGCGTCGGCGTCGAGGAGGTCCGCGGTGTTCGTCGCGGGGACGAACGAGCCCTCGGCCGCCGGGCGCTCGTCCCCCGGGACCAGCGGACCGCCCCACGCCGCGAGCCCGCCGTCGAGCACCCGCACGGAGGGATGCCCCGTCCAGCGCAACAGCCACCAGGCACGTGCCGCGGCCCAGCCCTGCCCGCCGTCGTACACGACCACGTCCCGGTCGGCGAAGACGCCGGCCGCGCGCATCACCGCTCCGAAGCGCTCCACGTCCGGCAGGGGGTGCCGTCCGGCCGAGCCCGCCGGGCCCGCGAGATCAGCGTCCAGGTCGACGAAGACGGCTCCGGGGATGTGCCCCTTCTCGTACTCGGCCCGCCCGTCGAAGGCGGGGGCGCCCGCCGCCTTGGCGGTGCTCAGCTGCCAGCGGATGTCCAGGAGCACTGGCGGGTTCTCGCCCTCCAGGTCGCTCGCGAGTTCGGATGCGGAGATGATGGCATTCATAGGCCCATCCTTGCGTACGGGGTGGCCGCATCGGCCAGGTCCGGCTACCCTGCTCCGCCGGACGACTGCCGAACACGGGGCGTACGGAACCGGGCACGGCGTGTACTGCCGGACGACACCACCGAGCAATCGCGCGTTAACGGATGAGGAACGGCAAACCGGGCATCCTCTGGGCGGAGCCGGGGCAAGCGGCGCGGCCAAGGCGCGCGGCGCCCCAGGTGGTGCGAGCATCTGCACGGGCGGGCAAACGCGCGACATAGGTACGTGCATTCGAAAGCGGAGCCTAGCGGCCACCATGACGGGCCGAGGAGAGAGTGACGATGACGGAGGCACGGGGGTCGACGGGTCAGCGTGACGGCTCGGAGGCCGTCCGCCGCGCGCCCGGCACACCCACCTGGGTGAGCCTGATGGCGCACGGCCTGGCCGCGACCCAGGAGTTCTACGGAGCGTTGTTCGGCTGGGAGTTCCGGCCAGGACCGGAGCAGCTCGGGCCCTACGTGCGGGCGCTGCTCGACGGCCATGAGGTCGCCGGGATCGGCCAGCTGCCGCCCGACCACCACCTGCCGATCGCCTGGACGCCGTACCTGGCGTCGGACGACGTGGACGCGACGGCCGAGGCCGTGCGGCACTGCTGCGGCACGATCGGCGTCGGCCCGCTGGACGCGGGCGCGGCCGGGCGGATGGCCATCGCGGTGGACCCCGCCGGCGCGGTGTTCGGGATCTGGCAGGCGGCGGAGCACCTGGGCGCCGCCCTCGTCGGGGAGCCGGGAGCCCCGGCCTGGAACGAACTGGTCACCCAGGAGACCGCGGGCGTCTTCAAGTTCTACGAAGCGGTCTTCGGATACACCGAAGAGGCCACCACCTCGCCCGACCTCGATTACGTGACGCTCCAGGTCGAAGGACGGCCGGTGGCCTCGGTGCGCGGCCTGGGCCAGGCGCTGCCGCGGGACCGGGGCGCGCACTGGATGACGTACTTCGAAGTCGCCGACGTGGACGAGTCGGTACGGCGGGTCACCGAACTCGGCGGCCATGTCGTGACACCCGCGCAGGCGGGAGCCCACGGGCGGGTGGCCACAGTCGCCGACCCGGAGGGCGCGGTCTTCACGCTCGTGCGCTCGGAGAGCTGACTCAGGACGCGGAAGGTCACCTCCCGCCGGGATCACGGCCGGGGATCCTGGACCAGAAGTGGTCGACGATGTCTTCCAGGTAACGCCGCCCTGTCTCGCCCGACGCGGCGGCGTTGCCGACCCGGCCGAGGGTGGCCGTCAGGAGGGACTGGTACTCCTGGTGCATGGCTTTGAGCGGCTCCTGCAGATCCTGGCGCTCCATCGAGAGCAGTTTGGCGATGGGGCGAATGTGCGCCTGCCAGCGGGTGCTGACGGCTTCCGCGAGGAGTCGGGCGAGTTCGTCCTCGAGGCCGGTGACGGCCACGAAATCCCGCGGCGCCAGCTGCAGCACGGCACCTAGATGGGCCGACTGCCTCCGATTGCCGGCCCACGTGTTGGTCTCTTCCATGTGCTGGTAGGCCCGCACGTCGAGTCCGGTGGCCCGGGCCACGTCCTCGATGGCGAGACCTCCCGCGAGACGGTGGTCCCGCAGAGTCCGCGGAGCGCCGATGAGTTCGTGGGGCGCGCACCACAACGCACCGGCCAGCGCGGCGAGCTCGTTCGACGTGGGCACCGCCCTGCCCTGCTCCCACGCGGTGACATGGTCCGGCGACACGTACTCCAAGCCGTACGAGACACGCATGCCGTAGGCGACGTGGCCGGGGGCCATGCCGAGCTTCTCGCGGAGCGTCCGGGCAGCCCGGGCATTGAACGGTGGTGGTGGGTGCACGGGGCCAGACACTATGGAGTTACGGCCGTTAACTCCATGTCATCTGTCGCCTTTGTTTCGGTTTTCGCGCATGCGTCGTAGTCAAGTTCGTAGGAAGCCACAAGAGCTCGCCTGCCCTGTACTGCCTAGTAATGAGGCCGGAGTTGAAGGCGTGTCGACCCCCCGTATGATCCGCTCGCGAGGCGCCGTATGTGCGTTCCCCCAATACCGCTCGCATGCCCCCTCGGCGCCCCCTCCGTCACACGTCCCCATTTGTCGGTCCAGGAGAAACGTTCATGACGACCAGCGCGACAGGCCCGTCCGGGCCGTACGGCCCGCCAGGCCCCGCCGACGCCCCGCCGATGTACCCTCGCGGCCCGCTCGACCGGTTCTTCCGCATCACCGAACGGGGTTCGACGTACGGCCGCGAGATACGCGGCGGTTTCGCCACGTTCTTCACCATGGCGTACATCCTCGTGCTCAACCCGATCATCCTCGGCAGCACCGAGGACAAGTTCGGCACACGGCTGGATTCGGTCCAACTGGTGACCGCCACGGCTCTCGTGGCCGCGGTGATGACCCTGATCATGGGCGTCGGCGGCAATCTGCCGCTCGCCCTCGCCGCGGGCCTTGGCATCAACGCCGTCGTGGCGTTCCAGATCGCGCCACTGATGAGCTGGGACGACGCGATGGGTCTCATCGTGCTCGAAGGCCTGCTGATCTGCGTCCTGGTGATGACCGGCTTGCGCGAGGCGATCATGCACGCCATCCCACAGCCGCTCAAGCAGGCCATCAGCGTCGGGATCGGCCTGTTCATCGCGTTCATCGGCTTCGTCGACGCGGGCTTCGTCACGCGTGTCCCGGACGCCGCGAACAGCACCATTCCCGTCCAGCTCGGCACCGGTTCGCTGACCGGCTGGCCCATGCTCGTGTTCTGCCTCGGCGTGCTCCTGACGGTCGTACTGCTCGCCCGCAAGGTGAGGGGCGCCATCCTCATCAGCATCGTGGCGACGACGATCTTCGCCGTGATCGTCGACGGAATCGCCGACGTCAAGTCGTGGGGCCTGACCGCGCCGTCGATGCCCGACAAGCCCGTCGCCGCACCCGACTTCGCCCTCCTCGGCGACTTCGACCTGTTCGGGTCCTTCGGGCAGGTGAGCGTCCTCACGGTGGTGCTGCTCGTCTTCACCCTCATCCTGTCGGACTTCTTCGACACGATGGGCACCATCGTCGGCGTCACGGCGGAGGCCGGTCTCCTCGACGAGCGCGGCCAGGTCCCCGGCCTCGGCCGTGTGCTGCTCATCGACGGTGCGGCGGCCGTCGTGGGCGGCGCGTCCTCGTCGTCCTCCGCCACCACGTACATCGAGTCGGCGGCCGGTGTCGGAGAAGGCGCCCGCACCGGCTTCGCGAACCTGGTCACCGGAGGCCTGTTCGGCCTCGCCCTGTTCCTGACCCCGGTCCTGACCATGGTGCCCATGCAGGCCGCGTCGCCCGCCCTCGTCGCGGTCGGATTCCTGATGATGACCCAGGTCAAGCACATCGACTGGGACCGCTACGAACTGGCGGTACCGGCGTTCTTGACCATCGCGGTCATGCCGTTCACGTACTCCATCACCAACGGCATCGGCGCCGGCTTCATCTCGTACGTCGCCATCAAGGCGTGCCTGGGCAAGTCCCGCGAGGTCCACTGGCTGCTGTGGGGCACGGCGGCACTCTTCCTCGTCTACTTCGCCATCGATCCGCTGGAGCAACTGCTCGGGGTGAAGTAACCAGGGACCCCGGTGGCCGTGCGGCCTCGGCGGTGACGCACACGGGCGTCACCGCCGCAGCGCCGGTCAGGCAGAGGCGACAGGCAGCACATCGGGAGAGAGCACCGCCGCGTGCGCCGTGGCGCTGGTCATCCGGCGCCTGTGGTGACGGCGGCACAGCACTTCGTAACCCACCTCGTCCGCCGCGTGGTCGACGTCGCCGACCACGACCTGAGCGCCTTCGACGACCATCGCACCGCCTATGGTGCGTGCGTTGTGGGTGGCACGGGCGCCGCACCAGCACAGCGCCTCGACCTGCAACACCTCGACGCGGTCGGCGAGTTCGACAAGACGCTGCGAGCCGGGGAAGAGCTTGGAGCGGAAGTCCGTGGTGATGCCGAAGGCGAACACGTCCAGGCCCAGGTCGTCGACGACACGGGCCAACTGGTCGATCTGGCCGGGGGCGAGGAACTGCGCCTCGTCCGCGATCACGTAGTCCGCGCGGCCGCCCTGCGAGAGGCGGTCGACGAGATGGGCGTAGAAGTCGAAGCCGTCGGCGGCCTCGATCGCGTCCGTGACGAGGCCGAGCCGCGAGGACAGCTTGCCCTCCCCCGCACGGTCGTCACGGGTGAAGATCATCCCCTTCAGACCGCGGGCCGAGCGGTTGTGCTCGATCTGCAGAGCCAGGGTGCTCTTTCCGCAGTCCATCGTTCCGGAGAAGAACACCAGCTCGGGCATGGGGAGTTGCAGCCTTTCGGGACGTTCGGAGGCAGTACGGGGCAGCGGTCTGGTCAGGAGCGTACTTCGAGGAGCGGTACGAGCTGCTCGACGGCGGTCATGGAACCGTGCATGCCGAACAGGCCCGACTCCTTCGGCTCCTTCTCGGAGGCGATGATCGCCACGTCGTCGTGCGCCGCCGCGATCACGTCGCCGATGCGTCCGTACACCCGCTCGTCGACGGCGCCGGGCGGGCCGAACCAGCCCGCCGCGATCGCCTCGTCCCGGCTCGCCACCCAGAACTGCTCGCCGAGCACCTCGCGCCAGACGGTCAGGACGTCGTTCTCGGCGCCCGGCACCGCGTACACGTGGCGCGCACGGCCCTCGCCGCCGAGGAGGGCGACGCCTGCGCGCAGCTCCCAGTCCTCGTCGAAGTCGATGCGGGACTGCTCGTCGAAGGGGATGTCGAGCATGCCGTGGTCGGCGGTGACGTACAGGGCGCTGCGCGGCGGGAGTTGCTCCGCCAGGCGCTGGGCCAGGCGGTCGACGTACATGAGCTGGCCGCGCCAGGCGTCGGAGTCGACGCCGAAGCGGTGCCCCTTGCCGTCGACCTCGGCGTAGTACGTGTAGACCAGCGAACGGTCGCCCGCGCCCAGTTGCTCGGCCGCGAGGTCCATGCGGTCCTCGCCGGAGAGCCGGCCGCGGAAGCTGCCGCCGCTCAGCGCGACCTTGGTGAGCGGGGTGTTCTCGAAGGTCGGGGACGAGACCTGGGCGGTGTGCACGCCCGCCGCGTGGGCCTGCTGGAAGACCGTGGGGTACGGCTGCCACTTGCGCGGGTCCGTCCACGGGTTCCAGCGGAGCTGGTTCATCAGCTCGCCGGTGGCGGGGTTGCGCACGGTGTAGCCGGGCAGGCCGTGCGAGGCGGGCGGCAGGCCCGTGCCGACCGAGGCCAGGGAGGTCGCGGTGGTGGCGGGGAAGCCCGCGGTGATCGGACGTCCCGTACCGCCGCGGGATGAACCGATGAGCGAGGTCAGGAAGGGAGCCTCATCCGGGTGGGCGCGGAGCTGCTCCCAGCCGAGGCCGTCGATCAGGAAGACGCAGTTCCGGTCGGCCTGGGCCAGTTCCGGAATGACGGGCGCGAAGCCCTCGACGCCCTGGTGGGAGACGAGCGTGGGCAGCAGGTCGGCGAGCGAGCCCGCGCCGTACTCGGGCAGGGGCGCGGAGTCGAGGGAGAGCGGCTGTACGTCGTCCCAGGCGGACAGGGACATCAGCGGGCGGTCTCGGCTGTCGCCTCGGACAGGGCCTGCGCGAAGGCGAGAGTCTGGCGCACGGTGTCCGGGCCGTCGCCCGCCTCGCTGACGCGGAGGCTGAGGTCGTCGGCGGTGGAGCTGCCGGTGTAGCCGTGGTCCGCCTCGCAGTTGGGGTCGCCGCAGGCGGCGGGCTCCAGGTCGATGCGCGACACGGCACCCCAGCCGATGGTCAGGACGACCTCGCGGGGCAGCGAGCCCGGGACGTACTTCTCGGGGTTGGCGACGACGCGGCTGACGACGACCGACGAGATCCGGCCGATCTTCACGGACTCCGTGGAGGTCGTCGCGTACGGCGTCGGGGATGTGCTGTCCGCCGCCTGCTCGTCGGTGTGGCTGACGATGAAGCGGGTGCCGGTCAGGACGAGGACCGTCACATGCCGGCGCACTTCGTTCGCGTCGAACGTGGTCTCCTGGTGGACCAGGTACGACCCGATGGCCTCGCCGCCGATCGCGGCCTCCACCGCCTCGGCCACGAGGGCCGGGTAGTAGCCGCTGCGCTCGATCGCCGCGCGCAGCCCCTGGGTCGTCGTACCGGTCTTTGCCATGCCGTCCATCCTACGACCCGGCGGAGGGCGCACGGTGCCCCACTGGCGGCCTCAGTACCCCGGCAGGGCCCGCGGGCCGAGGTCGTCGCGGGCCGGTGGGGGCGCGAGCCGCACGGAGGCACCGAGCACGGAGAGGCCGCGCTGGGCGACGACCACGGGCTCCAGGGAGACGGCGACCACCTCGGGGTGATCGTCCACGAGGCGCGAGACCCGCTGGAGCAGCTCTTCGAGGGCCGGGGTGTCGACCGGCGCCGAACCGCGCCAGCCGAAGAGGAGCGGGGCGGTCCGGATGGACCTGACCAGGGAGCCCGCGTCGCGCTCGGTGACCGGCACCAGGCGGTGCCCGGTGTCACCGAGCAGCTCGGACGCGGCGCCCGCGAGGCCGAACGAGAGCACCGCTCCGGCCGCCGGGTCGATGACCGCGCGGACGACGGTGTCGACGCCGCGGGGCGCCATCGCCTGCACGACGGGCCGCAGCTCGGCGGGCTTGCCGAAGGCTTCGGTCAATTCGGCGTAGGCCCTGCGCAGTTGTTCCTCGTCCGCCAGGTCGAGCCGCACGCCTCCGAGGTCGGCACGGTGACGCAGGTGCGGGGCCGTGGTCTTGAGGGCCACGGGGTAGCCGAGCGCGCGGGCGGCCGCCACGGCCCCGTCCGGGTCGGGCGCGGGCAGGGCGTCCCGTACGTCGATGCCGTACCGCCCGAGCAGTTCGCGGGCGTCGTCCTGGGCGAGGGTGGCGCCGCGCGGGTCGTCCTGCGCGGCGAGGAGCTCGTCGATCCGCCGTGCGGCACCGCTCTCGTCGATGTCCTCGTACTCGTGAACCTTGCCGGGCTCCTTGGCCTCACGTCGCCACTGGGCGTACTTCACGGCTTCGGCGAGGGCCCGGACGGCACGCTCGGCGGCGGGGTAGGCGGGGATGCGGTACGACTGCGCCGGGCTGGGGGCGGGTGTGGGCTCGGGGTCGGCCCCTGCCGGGGCCACCTCCACCGCGGGGGTACGTTCCGCAGGGCGGGGGGCGTCGGGGCGAGTCCGCGTCGCCGCTGCCAACGCTTCGGCGAGGCCGCCGAGTTCCACGTGGACCACGGCCACCGGCTTCGCCGGGCACCCGGCGGCAGCCGCCCGCAGCGCGGCGGCAAGCTCCTCCCCCTCGGGCGACCCCGTGGCTCCGTCCTCCCCCACCCAGGGGATAGCGGTGACGATCACGGCATCGCAGGCATCATCCGACAACGCCTCGGCAAGCGCGGCCCGGAAGTCATCGGGGGTGGCCCCGGTGGTCAGATCCACCGGCGGCAACGGCCGAAGCCCATCGGCAACGCACGCGTCGTACGTGAGAAGTCCGAGCGACTCGGAGTTGCCGAGAATGGCGACCCGGGGCCCGGACGGCAACGGCTGCCCCGCGAGGAGCAGCCCCGCGTCCACCATCTCGGTGACGGTCTCCACCCGGATGACCCCCGCCTGGCGGAGCAGCGCCGACACCGTGGCGTGCGGAAGCCGCGTGGCCTGCACCGCGTGCCCCGTGGGCGCGATCCCGCTGTGCCGCGCCCCCTGCACCACGACCAGCGGCTTCGCCGTCGCCGCGCGCCGGGCGAGCCGCGTGAACTTGCGCGGGTTGCCGATGGATTCGAGGTACATGAGGGCGACATCGGTGTCCGGGTCCTCGTACCAGTACTGGAGGACGTCGTTGCCGGACACATCCGCGCGGTTGCCCGCGCTCACGAAGGTCGACAGGCCCGCGCCACGCCGGTGGAGACCGGAAAGGAGCGCGATGCCGATCGCGCCGGACTGGGTGAAGAGGCCGATCCTGCCGCGCTCGGGGGGATGCGGGGCCAGGGACGCGTTGAGCCGCACGTCCGGCGACGTGTTGATGACTCCGAAGGCGTTCGGGCCGAGGATGCGCGTGCCGTACGACCGGGCCTGACGCACCAGTTCACGCTGCCGCTCCCGCCCTTCGGGACCGCTCTCCGCGTACCCGGCGGAGATCACGACAAGACCGGGCACCCCGCGCTCACCGCACTCGGCGACGGCCTGCGGCACGCGCTCGGCGGGCACGGTGACGACGGCGAGCTCGACGGTCTCCTCGATGTCCCGCACGGAGCGGTGGGCAGGCACCCCGTCGACCTCGGTCTCCTCCTCGAACGCGCTGTTCACCGCGTACAGCCGCCCCGTGAAGCCCGCCTCCCGCAGATTCCGGAGCACGCTGCGCCCCACGCCGCCCTGCGTGCGCCCGACACCGATCACGGCGACCGACTTCGGCGTGAGCAGCCGCTGCACCGACCGCGCCTCGGCCCGCTGCTCACGGGCGCGCTGCACGGCGAGCGAGCGGTCGGTGGGCTCCAGATCGAATTCGAGACGTACGACGCCGTCCTCGAAGCTGCGCTTCTGCTGGTACCCCGCATCCGTGAACACCTTGATCATCTTGGTGTTGGCGGGCAGCACCTCGGCGGCGAAGCGGCGGATGTCGCGCTCCCTGGCGACAGCGGCAATGTGTTCGAGCAGGGTGGAGGCGACCCCCCTGCCCTGGTGGGCGTCCTGCACGAGGAAGGCGACCTCGGCCTCGTCGGCGGGCGCGCTCGCGGACATGCCGCGGGAGTCGATGCGGTCGAAGCGCACGGTGGCGATGAACTCGCCGCCCACGGTGGCCGCAAGACCCACCCGGTCCACCTGGTCGTGATGGGTGAAGCGGTGCACGTCCTTGGCGGACAGGCGGGGGTAGGGCGCGAAGAAGCGGTAGTACTTCGACTCGTCCGAGACCTGCTCGTAGAAGCTGACCAGGCGGTCCGCGTCCTCGGCCGTGATCGGCCTGATCCGGGCGGTGCCTCCGTCACGCAGGACGACATCGGCTTCCCAGTGGGAGGGGTATGCGTGCCGGTCCGACGGGGTCTGCATGGGCCCAGGGTACGGGTCGCGGGGGCGCCTTGGCCGGGGCAGGCTAGGAGACGTCGAAGGCGGGACGTGGGCCCCGTGGCGCCAGGACGTACGGTCGACGGGGCACGGACCATCGGTCGGCACGGCACGGACCAACGGCCGGCGGAGCACTCGTGACGGCATGAGACACTGGTCTAGACAACTGTGAGACATCTGGAAGGGCAGCAACACATGGCTGAGCGCCGCGTCAACGTCGGCTGGGCCGAGGGCCTTCACGCCCGACCCGCCTCCATCTTCGTCCGCGCGGCCACCGCCGCCGGCGTCCCCGTGACGATCGCCAAGGCTGACGGCAACCCCGTGAACGCCGCCTCCATGCTCGCGGTGCTCGGTCTGGGCGCGCAGGGCGGCGAGGAGATCACCCTCGCCTCCGACGCCGAGGGCGCGGACGCCGCTCTCGACCGTCTGGCGAAGCTGGTCGCGGACGGTCTCGAGGAGCTCCCCGAGACCGTCTAGTAAAGACTGGTACTCATACGCTGAAGGGCCCGCCCGAAATAGGGGCGGGCCCTTCAGTGTTTTTTCTGCTGCTATCCCCTGCCCTGTTTCCCCCACACCGCGCACTGAATTCGGGCAGCAGAAACAACGCCCCACCGAATAGCACTTCTTTGTATACGGCGCCTCTGTTAAAGACGCAGGCCCGTCGTGTTTACGGCATGTTGCGAACCCCTCACACCGGAGAGATTGCGCACGTAGCGCAGCCGGTGCGCGGAGGCCGTCCGCTCCGAGTGCTGCGCGGTGAGCGCACGGGCCCGTTCCGCGTCCCGGCGAGCGACCGCGTCGGCGATCGCGGCGTGCTCGGCCCAGGCCTCCGCGGGGGCGGCCGACGTCTCGACCACGTACATCCAGGCGATCTTGTGCCGGAGCTGGGTGAGCAGTGCCGTGAGGCCCGGGCTGCCGGACGCCTGGGCGAGCGTCTCGTGGAACCAGCCGCCCAGGGAGCGCAGATCCTCGCTCCGACCGCGCCTGGATCGCTCCTGGCCGAGCCTGACGAGGCCGCGCAGGACCTTCAGGTGCGCCTCCGTGCGGCGCTGTGCGGCGCGGGCCGCACCCAGCGGCTCCAGGAGCGCGCGGACCTCCAGGAGGTCGGCCGCCTCCTGTTCGGTGGGTTCCGCGACGCACGCGCCCGCGTGCCGGCGCGTGACGACGAAGCCCTCGGCCTCCAGGGTGCGCAGGGCCTCGCGCACGGGGACGCGGGAGACTCCGTAGCGGCGCGCGAGCAGTTCCTCGGTGAGCCGGCCGCCCCGTTCGTAGACACCGGAGACGATGTCGTCCCGGATGGCCGTGCATACCGAGTGCGCGGGAATGCGCATGACTGACCTCCGCCTTAATCCCCGCGAAACGCGGTCGATCGACGCCTGTTCGCCTGTCCGGGGACTCTATTGCAGAGCGGCCGAATTTCCGACGGTCGGCCGAAATCCAGGGATACTTTTGGCCAAAGGAGATACGGGAACGGCGAAAGCCCCGGCTCTCGACGAGCCGGGGCTTTCGGTGAATCAGGTGCGCCGCGTGCGACCGCGTGAGTTCGGGCCGGGATCAGACGTTGACGCCGTGCGAGCGGAGGTAGGCGACCGGGTCGATGTCCGTGCCGTAGTCCGCGCCGGTGCGGGCCTCGAAGTGGAGGTGCGGGCCGCTGGAGTTGCCGGTGGAGCCGGAGAGGCCTATCTGCTGGCCCGGAGTGACCGCCTGGCCGACCGTGACACCGAGGGACGACATGTGGCCGTACTGGGTGTACGTGCCGTCGTTCATCTTGATGACCACGTTGTTGCCGTAGGCGCCGCCCCAGCCGGCCTCGACGACGGTGCCGGAGCCGACCGCGTGCACCGAGGTGCCGGACGCGGCGTGGAAGTCGACACCGGTGTGGCTGCCGGAGGACCACATGGCGCCACCGGTCTGGTAGCCCGTGGAGATGGACGAGCCGGTGATCGGGGAGACGTAGCTGTTGAGGCGCTTGCGCTCGGCCTCGCGAGCGGCACGCTCCTTGGCCTCGCGCTCCTTCTTGGCCTTGGCCTTCGCCTCGGCCTCGGCCTTGCGCTTGGCCTCCTCGGCCTTCTTCTTGGCGGCCTCTTCGGCCTTCTTGGCCGCTGCGGCGTCGTCGGCGGCCTGCTGCTGGGCAGCGGCCTGCGCGTCGACGCTCTGGGCGAGCGAGTCGCCCACGGAGATCGCCTGGGTGAGGCCGGTGTGCTGGGGAGTCACCGCGTCGTCGGCGGCGAGCGCCGGAGCGGCCAGGCCCCCGATGACACCGGTGGTGGTGAGGGCGGCGACGCCCGCCACGTTCGCGGTCGTACGCGTGAGGCGGCTCGGGCGACGGTGCTTCCCGGTGGCACGGGTGAACGCCATGAAGTGGCTGATCCTTTCCTTCCTTCTCGCCTACCGGGTTAGCTGACGGGTTCGGAGCAGGAAGGTCTCCTACGAGTCCCTCACCTCACGGCGAGGTTCCCGATTCACCCCAAGGGGACATGTGGGTCCCCGGCTCCCCTGGCTCGCGCCGTACGGGGACTCGGCGATGACTGTCCGGTGCCGCGGGCGCGGCGTACTGCATGACGAACAGCCGGACCAGACGCTAAGCGGGGCGTCTTTCAAACGACAAACGGATCAGAGCTTTTGTAGCGCACGCCACAGGTCAGACACGTAACCTCCATACTAATTCGGACATATGAGGACCCCAGTAGCGATTTCTCGCCACCGGGGTCCCGATATGTCCTGACTGTCACTCAGTTCGCGCGCACCCCGCACTCACCCCGTGACCACACTCACTTCACCGATGCCGAGCGCCCTGACAGGCTCCTCGATCTGCGCCGCGTCCCCGACGAGCACCGTCACAAGGCGGTCCTGGGGGAAGGCGCTCACCACGGCGGCGGTGGCCTCCACGGTGCCGGTCTCGGCCAACCGGCGGTACAGCTGGGCCTGGAAGTCGTCCGGCAGGTGCTGCTCGACCTGGTCGGCGAGGGTGGCCGCGACGGACGCCGCCATCTCGTACTTGAGCGGGGCGACGCCCACCAGGTTCTGCACGGCGACATCGCGCTCGGCGTCCGTGAGGCCCTCCGCGGCGAGGGTGCGCAGGACCTTCCACAGGTCGTCGAGCGCCGGACCCGTGGACTCGGTGTCCACGGAGCCGCTGATGGCGAGCATCGCGGCGCCGCTGCCGTCCGGGGCGGAACGCAGGACCTGGCCGAACGCCCGTACGCCGTAGGTGTATCCCTTCTCCTCGCGCAGGACGCGGTCCAGGCGCGAGGTGAGGGTGCCGCCCAGGCAGTACGTGCCGAGCACCTGCGCGGGCCAGACGCGGTCGTGCCGGTCCGGCCCCACGCGGCCGATGAGCAACTGCGTCTGGACGGCCCCGGGGCGGTCCACGATGACGACACGCCCGGTGTCGTCCGCGGTCACCGGAGGCACCGGACGCGGCTCGGCGGTACCGCCCGTCCAGGCGCCGATGGTGTCGGCGAGGACGGCGTCCAGGTCGACGCCGGTCAGGTCGCCCACGACCACGGCGGTCGCCGTGGCGGGACGCACGTGCTTCTCGTAGAAGGTGCGCACCGCCGCCGAGTCGATGGCCGTGACCGTCTCCTCGGTGCCCTGGCGGGGGCGCGACATGCGGGAGGTCGCCGGGAAGAGCTGCCGGGACAGCTCCTTGGCGGCGCGGCGTCCCGGGTTCGCCGCCTCGTGCGGGATCTCGTCCAGGCGGTTGCGTACGAGCCGTTCGATCTCGCTGTCCGCGAAGGCGGGGGCGCGCAGGGCGTCGGAGAGCAGGCCGAGCGCCTTCGGGAGGCGCGAGACCGGGACTTCGAGGGAGACACGGACACCGGGGTGGTCGGCGTGCGCGTCCATGGTGGCGCCGCAGCGGTCGAGTTCGGCGGCGAAATCCTCGGCGGAGTGCTTGTCGGTGCCTTCGTTGAAGGCCCTCGCCATGATCGTGGCGACGCCGTCAAGGCCCGCAGGCTCGGCTTCGAGCGGCGCCTCCAGGTGGACCTCCACGGCGACGACCTGCTGGCCGGGGCGGTGGCAACGCAGCACGGTGAGGCCGTTGTCCAGGGTGGCTCGCTCGGGCGCGGGGAAGGCCCACGGCCGTGCGGCGCCCGCCTGGGGCTGCGGGTGGAACTGCATCGTTGCGGCCTCGCTCACTTCGCCGCCTCCTCTTCGTCCTCGTCGTTGGCTTCGTCGGCCTCAGGGGCGATGGGCTCGTACACGAGCACCGCGCGGTTGTCGGGGCGCAGGCGGGCCGCCGCGACCGCCTTGACCTCTTCGGCGGTGACGTCCAGGACGCGCTTGACGGCGGTGAGGGCGAGCTGCGGGTCACCGAACAGGACGGCGTACCGGCACAGTTCGTCCGCGCGTCCCGCCACCGTGGAGAGCCGGTCGAGCCACTCGCGCTCCAGCTGCGCCTGGGCGCGCTCCATCTCCTCGTCGGTGGGGCCCTCTTCCGCGAAGCGGGCGAGCTCCTCGTCGACGGCGGCCTCGATGACGGGGACCTCGACGTCGCCGGACGTCTTCACGTCGAGCCAGCCGAGCGAGGGGGCTCCGGCGAGGCGCAGCAGGCCGAACCCGGCCGCCACGGCGGTGCGGTCGCGGCGCACGAGGCGGTTGTAGAGGCGGGACGACTCGCCGCTGCCGAGGACCGTGAGCGCCAGGTCGGCCGCGTCGCACGCGCGCGTGCCGTCCTCCGGGAGGCGGTAGGCCGCCATCAGGGCGCGGGCCGGGACCTCTTCCTCGATGACCTCGCGCAGCTCCTTGCCGATGATGTCGGGCAGCGAGCCGTCGCGCGGCGGCTGCTTGCCGTCGTGCGAGGGGATGGAACCGAAGTACTTCTCGACCCAGGCGAGGGTCTGCTCCGGGTCGATGTCGCCGACGACCGACAGGACGGCGTTGTTGGGCGCGTAGTACGTACGGAAGAAGTGCCGCGCGTCCTCCAGCGTCGCCGCGTCCAGGTCGGCCATGGAGCCGATCGGGGTGTGGTGGTAGGGGTGGCCCTCGGGGTACGAGAGGGCGGTCAGTTTCTCGAACGCCGTGCCGTACGGAACGTTGTCGTAGCGCTGGCGGCGCTCGTTCTTGACGACGTCCCGCTGGTTCTCCATGGATTCGTCGTCGAGCGCGGAGAGCAGCGAGCCCATGCGGTCGGCTTCCAGCCACAGGGCCAGCTCGAGCTGGTGTGTGGGCATGGTCTCGAAGTAGTTGGTGCGCTCGAAGCTCGTGGTGCCGTTGAGCGAGCCGCCCGCACCCTGTACCAGCTCGAAGTGGCCGTTGCCCTGCACCTGCTTCGAGCCCTGGAACATGAGGTGCTCGAAGAGGTGCGCGAGGCCCGTACGCCCCTTGACCTCGTGGCGCGAGCCGACGTCGTACCAGAGGCAGACCGCGGCGACCGGGGTCAGGTGGTCCTCGGAGAGCACCACGCGCAGGCCGTTGGCCAGCCGGTGCTCGGTCGCTGTCAGGCCGCCGGAGCCGGCCTCGGCTGTGGCCGTGTGACCCATGGGCATGTACGTCCCTTCGATCGCTGAAAACTGGAAATTCTGCCAGTCCCGCCACTGTATGCAAGCGTGCTGACAACCGGCGAAGTTCCCGCTCCGCACTCGGCGTAGTCAGGGTCGAAGTCCGGGTCGTGGTCGGCGTTGTCAGTGGGACAGTCCACAATGGTCGGCGTCAGATCCCGTTGATGGTCGGCGTCAGATCCTGTTGATGCCCTGGCAGACACCGTGAAGGAGCCGCAGCAGCGATGGCCCGCCGCAGCACGAAGACCCCGCAGCCCGACGAGTCGTTCGAGGAGAAGATCCTCGACATCGACGTCGTCGACGAAATGCAGGGCTCCTTCCTCGAGTACGCGTATTCGGTCATCTACTCGCGCGCCCTGCCGGACGCCCGCGACGGCATGAAGCCGGTGCACCGCCGGATCGTGTACCAGATGAACGAGATGGGCCTGCGCCCCGACCGCGGCTATGTGAAGTGCGCCCGCGTCGTCGGTGAGGTCATGGGTAAGTTGCACCCGCACGGCGACGCGTCGATCTACGACGCCCTGGTGCGCATGGCGCAGCCCTTCTCCATGCGCCTGCCCCTGGTGGACGGCCACGGCAACTTCGGCTCGCTCGGCAACGACGACCCGCCGGCCGCCATGCGGTACACCGAGTGCAAGATGGCCGACGCGACGTCCCTGATGACGGAGTCGATCGACGAGAACACAGTCGACTTCGAGTCGAACTACGACGGCCAGGAGCAGGAGCCGGTCACCCTGCCGGCGGCCTACCCGAACCTCCTGGTCAACGGCGCGTCGGGCATCGCCGTCGGCATGGCGACGAACATGCCGCCGCACAACCTCGGCGAGGTCATCGCCGCCGCCCGCCATCTGATCAAGCACCCCGGGGCCGACCTGGAGACGCTGATGCGTTTCGTGCCGGGCCCGGACCTGCCCACGGGTGGCCGCATCGTCGGCCTGTCCGGGGTCAAGGACGCGTACGCATCAGGGCGCGGCACCTTCAAGATCCGCGCGACGGTGGCCGTCGAGAACGTGACCGCGCGCCGCAAGGGCCTGGTCGTGACCGAACTGCCCTTCTCCGTGGGCCCCGAGAAGGTCATCTCGAAGATCAAGGACCTGGTCGGCTCGAAGAAGCTGCAGGGCATCGCCGACGTCAAGGACCTCACGGACCGCTCGCACGGCCTGCGCCTGGTCATCGAGATCAAGAACGGCTTCGTCCCTGAAGCCGTCCTTGAACAGCTCTACAAACTGACGCCGATGGAGGAGTCCTTCGGCATCAACAACGTGGCCCTGGTGGACGGCCAGCCCCTCACGCTCGGCCTCAAGGAACTGCTCGAGGTCTATCTCGACCACCGCTTCAATGTCGTGCGCCGCCGCAGCGAGTTCCGCCGCAGCAAGAAGCAGGCCAGGCTGCACCTGGTCGAGGGTCTCCTTGTCGCCCTCCTGGACATCGACGAGGTCATCCGCCTCATCCGCTCCAGCGACAACTCCGCGCAGGCCAAGGACCGCCTGATGGAGCGCTTCTCGCTGAGCGAGGTCCAGACGCAGTACATCCTCGACACGCCGCTGCGCCGCCTCACCAAGTTCGACCGCATCGAGCTGGAGTCCGAGCGCGACAAGCTCAAGGCCGAGATCGACGAGCTGACCCGCATCCTGGAGTCGGACGCGGAGCTGCGCAAGCTGGTCTCCGCCGAACTGGCCGCCGTGGCGAAGAAGTTCGGCACGGACCGGCGCACGGTCCTCCTGGAGTCCGCGAGCACCCCGGCACCCACGGTGTCGCTGCAGGTTGCGGACGACCCGTGCCGCGTGCTCTTCTCCTCGACGGGCCTCCTTGCCCGTACGGCCAACGGCGAGCCGTTCGACGAGAGCGACACCAAGCGCGTCAAGCACGATGTGATCGTCTCCGCCGTCCCCGCGACCGCGCGGGGCGAGGTGGGCGCGGTGACGTCCGAGGGCCGCCTTCTGCGCCTCTCCGTGGTGGACCTCCCGCAACTCCCGGAGACGCACGCGGCACCGAACCTCTCCGGAGGAGCGCCTGTCTCGGAGCTGCTCTCCTTGGAGCCGGACGAGAAGTTGATCTGCCTGATGACCCTGGACGAGTCCTCACCGGGCCTCGCCCTCGGCACCGAACAGGGCGTGGTCAAGCGCGTGGTCCCGGACTATCCGTCCAACAAGGAAGAGCTGGAGGTCATCACCCTCAAGGACGGTGACCGGATCGTCGGCGCGGCCGAGCTGCGCACGGGCGAGGAGGACCTGGTCTTCATCACGGACGACGCCCAACTCCTGCGGTACCAGGCCGCGCAGGTCCGCCCGCAGGGCCGCCCCGCGGGTGGCATGACGGGCATCAAGCTCGCGGACGGCGTCAAGGTCATCTCCTTCGTGGCGGTGGATCCGGCCGTGGACGCCGTGGTCTTCACGGTGGCGGGCTCGCGCGGCACGCTCGACGACTCGGTGCAGACGACGGCCAAGGTGACGCCGTTCGACCAGTACCCCCGCAAGGGCCGCGCCACGGGTGGTGTCAGGGTCCAGCGCTTCCTGAAGGGCGAGGACTGCCTGAGCTTCGCGTGGGCGGGCCCGACGCCGCCGCTCGCGGCCCAGCGCAGCGGCCTGCCGGCGGAGCTGCCGGAGATCGACCCGCGCCGCGACGGCTCGGGAGTCTCCCTGTCGAAGCCGGTGGCCGCGGTGGCGGGCCCGGCGTAGTCAGTCGCCCTGCGGCTCTTGTACGTACCTCAGTACGCCCCACATGCTGTGCTCATCGGCACCGCCCTGTGGGGCGTACTCACGAGACGCCTCGAGCTCCTTCTCCAGAGCCGGTACGTCGATGCCGGACCCGATGAGGACGAGCTGGGTGAGCCGTGACTCACCCGCGGCCCACGGCTCGGGGTAGAAGCGCAGAAACCGCCCGACGGCGTGCACGACGTACTTGTTGCGCGGGTCGGCGGCGCCGAAATCGACGTACCCCTTGATGCGGTAGAGCCCTTCGGGCCGACTGTCGAGGAGAGCCATGAACGGGCGGGGGTTCATGGGCACTTCGCAGGAGAAGGAGAGGCTCTCGTAGGCGGAGTGCAGATGGTCGTGGTGCTCACCGTCCGCGTCGTGCTCATGCTGGTGCAGGTCGTCGAAGGACAGCTGCCCGACGCGCTCCCCCACGGGCTTCCGGTCGAGGAGCAGCTCGACATCGACGCGCCCGTACGAGGCTCCGACCACGGCCGCGCGATCAGTGAGCCCGCGGACGACGCCGAGGACCCGCTCCCGCTCGCCTCCAGGCACACGGTCGACCTTGTTGACGACAACAAGATCAGCGATCCTCAGATGCCGATCAACTTCGGGATGCCGCTGCCGGGTGGAGTCGAACTCGGCGGCATCGACGACCTCGACGAGCCCTCCGTACACGATGTGCGGATTCTCGCTGGCGAGGACCATCTTCACGAGCTCTTGCGGCTCGGCGAGCCCGCTGGCCTCGATGACGATGAGGTCGATCCGGGCGGAGGGCTGAGCAAGCTTGTCCAGATACAGATCGAGCTCACTGACATCCACGGCGCAGCAAAGACACCCACCCCCGAGCGACACGGTGGAGTCCCCGAGCTGCCCGGCAACCGCCATGGCATCGATCTCCACGGCCCCGAAGTCATTGACGATCGCACCGATCCGGCTGCCGCCGCTGCGGTGCAGCAGGTGATTGAGCAGAGTCGTCTTACCGGAACCGAGGAAGCCGGTGAGGACGACGACCGGGATCTGCTGCTTGCTCACGTGCGACCCCTCCGGATCCCGTACGACGAATGAAGACGGCCCCAGGATATGTGCGCGTGGAAGGGCCGCGAAGTGAACGATTGTTAGCGGCGCAGGCGGGGCACACATTGGGCACGGCGCCGGGACATGCGACCACCGATGCCTTCCGTGCGCCTCCTCTCCGCCTCCCCGCCGATCAGAGCCGCTCGGCACCCTGGGAGACGGCAAGCGCGCCGCCCATCGCTCGCCGGTCCGCTCCCTGTCGACCCGCACACGACGACCGGCGGACGGTCGCCTGATTCGGGGGTTGACATGGCCACACAGAACTACGGAGCACGGGGGTGGGGCTCTGCCGTGACGGCGAGCCTGGCAGCCTTCACGGTCGGCGCCGTTGGTGCCCTCATCACACAACAACGCCGGTTCAAGGAACTGCATTTGCGGGTCGAACGGTGCGAGCGAGTGGATCAGCGCAGCCTGCAGAGGCACATCGACCTCGCCAACCAGCAACGGCTCCAATGGGAGCTGCTGAGCAAGGCGATGGAGGACCCGGCACTGGCTGCTGTCCTCGACACGCACGGGGGCACGATCCCTCATACGAAGCACCGCCAGTTCCTCTTCGCCAACGCCGTCTACACCAATGCCCTGCTCGCTTACCGCATCGGCAACGTCAGTCAGATGGAGCTCTTCGGCCACCTCCGCGGCACGGTCCAGAACCCGATCTTCCGCGAGTACTGGGAGGCGACCCGGCCTGCTCGGGCGAGCCTCGCGGACAGTTCCGTCGAGGCCCAGGTCGGCCACATGACGGACAAACTCATCCACGATCTGGATGAAGCCGACACCGACGAATGGTGGGTCGTGGGCAACCCTCCGGAGTGACGAGGGCCGACGCCGACGGCGGCGGACCAAGTGCCTGCCACGGAACCGGAGCGCCTCGTGCACACCGACAGGACGTCACGACCGCTTCGATCGAGCCTGGTCGACACAGGGCTCATCGTCGGACCGCTACCCTGTCGCCACTCACAACGCCACCTACCCCCGAAGCAGGGTTCTACTTGACGATCGTGCGCCGCATCGGTGAGTCCCCACGAGGCCGCTGCCACACGGCACAGCATTGCCCGGACATCTTTGAGCTGAGCGACGGAAACTTCGCCGTCATCGGGACAGATTGCACCGCAGAACTTGATTCGGAGCTCCCCGCCGATGCCGGCCGGGGCGACCATGAGCGCATCGTGGTGATCACCCGCGAAACCCTGATTTGCGCAAAGGCGGACATTCCTAGCATTTAGGCCCCGCGCCCAGGCACCACCGACGTCGGGCCCTGTTGCCTAAGCGGTGACTTCCCCCGAGGATGCTGAGCGACCCTCCTCTCCTGGGGTCAGGGGAGGAGGCGGGCAGTGACATCGCCCAGAGGGATACGCCGACGCTTCGCAACCTGGGGCAGCGGGGCCCTGGCCTCACTGGCCGTCATTTCCGCGACACCCTTCTTACTGAACAGCGTCGCGCCGCACGGAATGGACTGGAATCATCTCAGCGACGTCAGTCAGACATATGGCGCGCTCTCGGTGCTCTTCTCGGCCGCTGCCCTCATGGGTGTGGTGCTGTCGATCGCCTACCAGGCGCGGCAGACCCGCATACAGAACGAGGAGTCACACCGGGCCACTCATCGCGAGCTCACCCTGCTCACACTGAACGAACCGGAATTCCTCAGTTGCTGGGAGCCGCCCAACACGCCTGTCACACAGCAGCGTTGGCGTCAGCTTCTCGTCTGCAACCTGATGGTCAGCATGTGGAGCACCGACTTCAAACTCGACCTGTTCGATGAGCCCACCATGCGGGCCATCCTTCAGGACTACTTCCGAGGCGAGATCGGCCGGGCCTACTGGGTGAACAGCGGACCGTCGTGGCATCGGCTCGCGGAGTCGGGGACCGACCGTCGCTTGCGGCGCTTCGTGCAGATCGCGAACGAGGCGTACGCATCTGCTGTCGCCTGCGGGCCGCCGGTCAGGGCTGACGACTACTTCACGCCACCTTCTCCGGCCAGTCCGCCAACCGCTTGACGGTCAACAGAGAAGCAAAAGTACGCACCTTGGAGATCCTCGCCTACACCACGCGGATGAAGTTTTGCCACTCCGGCATGACTGCACCCTCTACCTGCTGAGAACCTACCGCTCGTGACCACACCAGACATCATCCGCCGCATCGGCTCCTCCCCTCGTCAGCGCGGCAGCCTAGACGGCAACACATGCCCCGACATCTTCGAGCTCAGCGATGGCTCGTTTGCCGTGATCGGCGCCGTCAGAACCGCAGCCCTCGACAGCAAACTCCCCGCCGATGCAGGGCGCTCGAGCGATGAAGGGATCGTGGTCATCACGCGCGAGACACTCCTTCACGCCAAGATCGACATTCCTGACCTCTGACCTCCTTGAGAGGTGGGTGAACCTCCCGAGTCGGCTGCGACCACACCGACCTGGCCCCTCCAGGGGTGGCCAGGTCCCTCACTCACTGCCCCGTGACCGCTATGGCACTGTCAGGTCACCGCAGGCACCGACTCCGGCGCGACAGGACCCACATACCGCGCCGCAGGCCGAATGATCTTCGAGTCCTCCGCCTGCTCCAGGATGTTGGCCCCCCAGCCCACCACCCGCGCCGCCGCGAACGTAGGCGTGAACATCTCGCGTGGCAGGCCGCACAGTTCCATGACCACGCCCGCGTAGAACTCCACGTTGGTGTGCAGCTCGCGGCCCGGCTTCAGTTCGGCGAGGATCGCCTCGACCTGGTGCTCGACCTCGATCGCGAACTCCACCATCGGTCCGCCGAATTGTTGCGCGATGCCCCGCAGCATGCGCGAACGCGGGTCCTCCGTGCGGTACACGGGGTGACCGAAGCCCATGATGCGGTCCCCCGCCAGCACCCGCTCACGGATCCAGCCGTCGATGCGGTCAGGGGTCCCGATCGCGTCGAGCGTGTCGAGCGCGCGGCTCGGCGCTCCACCGTGCAGCGGGCCCGAGAGGGCCCCCACCGCGCCCACGAGACAGGCCGCGACATCCGCGCCCGTCGAGGTGATCACCCTGGCCGTGAACGTTGACGCGTTGAATCCATGATCAATGGTCGAGATCAAGTACTGCTCGATCGCCCGCGCACGCTCCGGCTCCGGCTCCGAACCCGTCAGCATGTAGAGGTAGTTGGCGGCGTAGGACAGGTCCTCGCGCGGCTCCACGGGGTCGAGTCCCTGACCGAGCCGGTACAGCGCCGTGAGCAGGGTCGGTACGACAGCGGACGCGGCGAGGGCATCGGCACGGCGCCGGTCGCCGTCGATGTCGTACACGGGGCGGAAGCCCTTCGCCGCACCGAAGAGCGACAGCGCCGTACGCAGTCCCGAGAGCGGCCCCGACAGGGCGCTGGCGCGGGCTATGGCGGGCAGCGCGGCACTCACCTCGTCGGGCAGCCGGCGCAGGGCCGCGGTCTGCGTGGCGAAGGCGGCTCGCTGCCCGGCATCCGGCAGCGAGCCGTGGAACATCAGGTGCCAGACGTCCTCGAAGCTGCGGGTCTGCGCGAGCTCGACGGCCGAGTACTGGCGGTAGTGGTAGAAGCCCTCGTATCCCCTGACGTCCCCGAGCCGGGTCTCGGTCACGACGACGCCCGCGAGCCCGCGGGGAACCTCCACGGGGGCGGTGGGGGTGGTGGGGGTGGTGGTGGAGCCATTGATCGACATGTTCTTCCTCGACTTCCTCCCTGGACTTGATTTGACTGTCCATGCTTGACTGTTTTCCTGTCAATATTGATTGAATCAATGCCTGCACTGACTGAGTGGATACGGTGATGCCCATGACGGATCAAGAGGCCACCCCGGTCACCCCGAAGGAAGGCCGACGCCTGAGCACCCGAGAAGCCGCCGAACTGCTCGGCGTGAAGCCGGAAACCGTGTACGCGTACGTGAGCCGCGGTCAGCTCAGCAGCCGCCGCGGCCCCGGCTCACGGGGCAGCACCTTCGACGCCAAGGAGGTCGAATCGCTCGCCCGCAAGAATCGCCGGGAACCCGCCACCACCTCCGCGAGCAGCGAGCTCTCCGTCCACACCCGCATCACACTCATCGACAAGGACCGCTACTACTACCGCGGTGTCGACGCGATGGAACTGTCCCTGACGCACTCCTACGAAGAGGTCGCCGAGTGGCTGTGGACCGGCGTCATGCGCCCCGGCACCCGCTTCACCGCCCCCGAGGAGACGGTGAACGCCGCACGCCGCGCCGTCAACGCGCTGCCCGAGCACAGCGGCCCGACCGACCGCCTGCGGGTGGCCGCCATCTCGGCCGCGGCAGCCGACCCCCTCCGCTTCGACCTCTCCGAAGAGGCCGTCATCGGCACCGCACGCGCCCTCATCCCCACCCTGGTAGCGGCGCTGCCCCCCATCAGCCGCGCCCACCGGGACGAGGGCCCCCTGGCCCGGCGGCTCTGGGCACGGCTCACTGGGCGACAACCCGACGACGCCTCCCTGCACACCCTGGACACCGCGCTCGCCCTGCTCGTCGACCACGACCTCGCCGCGTCGACGCTCGCCGTCCGCGTCGCCGCCTCCGCCCGCGCCCACCCGTACGCGGCGGTGTCGGCAGGCCTCGGTGTCCTGGAGGGCCCCCTGCACGGCGCGGCGAGCGGGCTCGCGCACCGCATGCTCCTTGACGTACTCGACCGGGGCAGCGCGGCCCCCGTAGTGGCCGACGAACTCCGCGCGGGCCGCCGCGTCCCGGGCCTCGGCCACCGGCTCTACCCCGGCGACGACCCGCGCGCGGAGGCCCTGTTCGCCCTCCTGGAGGTCATCCCCAGGGCCGGCCCCGCCCTGGCGGCGGCCCGCGACGTGGTGGCCACCACGGCCCGCCACACGGACCTGCACGCCAATGTCGACCTGGCCCTCGCCGTCCTGACCGCCTCGTCCGGGATGCCCGCCGAAGCGGGCGAGACGATCTTCGCCGTGGCGCGCACGGCCGGCTGGATCGCGCACGCCCTGGAGGAGTACGAGGAACGTCCGCTGCGCATGCGCCCCAGCGGGCAGTACGTCGGACGGCGTCCGCCCCAGCCGATGCCCGCGCCCGACGGCGGATGAATCACCCCAGACCCGGCGCGGGTTAGGCTCGCCTCTGTGAGTACGTGCGCCGCCGCTTCGCGGGATCTGGACGAGTCTCTCGCGGGGACCGCGGCCACCGCGAGGACCTGGCTGCTGCTTGAACAGCCGGGTCCGTGGGGCGCCAAAGCCCTCACTTCGAGCCACCTGGATCCGGAGGTCGGCCGCGCCCTGGAGGCCGCCGCCGAGGGAACCGGCGTACGCATCGCACTCATCCGCCGCCCGGGCCGCCACGCGGACAGCCATCCGCCGGCACGCCGGAGGGTGTACGTGGCCCACACCGTGCCCGGCGACGCCTGGCTGCGCGGCCACGTCACGGACAGGCCCCAGGAGTTGCTCGACCTCGACTTCGCGGCTCTCGGAGCGGGTGACCACGGCGGATTCGGCACCCCGCACACGGGCGCCCCGCTCGCCCTGGTCTGCACGAACGGCAAACGTGACCGCTGCTGCGCTCTTCTGGGCAGGCCGCTCGCCGCCGCACTCGCCACGTCCGGTGAAGAGGGCGCCTGGGAAGTCACTCATCTGGGTGGTCACCGCTTCTCCCCCACGCTGCTGGTCCTGCCCTACGGCTACGCGTACGGCCGCTCCGATCAGGCCGCCGTCAAGGAGATCCTCGAAGGGGTGCGTGCGGGCCGTGTCGTCACCGAAGGCTGCCGGGGCAGCTCCGCCTGGGACCGCCCGGGACAGGCCGCCGAGCTCGCGGTGCGCGCCGAGACGGGCGAGGACGCCGCGGGTGCCCTGAGCGTCATCCACACGGGCGTCACGTCCCCGCGGGACGGCACGGCCCCGCGCTGGGACGTGACGGTGGCGCACACCGACGGACGGCGCTGGCGCGTGACGGTCGTCCAGGGGGCCTCACTGCCGCCACGGCCGGAGAGCTGCGGCGCGGCCCTGGCGGCCCCGGCGCGCATGGATGCCGTCGCCGTGCGGCCGATCGCGTACGGAGCCGCGCGGGAGATCCCCGCCACAGTGACTTCGGAGTAGCCCTCCGCTCGCCGTACCGTTCGTACACATGAGCCCGACCTCCCCCGCACGACGACTCCGCCTCGGCCTGCCGCGGCGCGTCTTCTCGCAGGTGCTGCTGATGCAGCTGGCGATCGCCGCCGGGGTCGCCGTGCTCGCCACGGGGCTCTTCCTCGCGCCGCTCAGCGATCAGCTGGACGACCAGGCGATGCGCCGCGCGCTCGCCATCGCGCAGACCACGGCCGCCCAGCCGCAGATCGCCGATGACCTGCGCTCGTCGAAGCCGGCTGTCGACGGGCCCGTGCAGACGGAAGCGGAACGAATCCGGCACGCCAGCGGCGCCGAGTACGTCGTGATCATGAACAAGGACGGCGTGCGCTGGTCCCACACCGATCACGACGAGATCGGCCAGATCGTCTCCACCGACCCCAGCGAGGCGATCGCCGGGGACGAGGTCATGGAGATCGACGACGGCACCCTGGGCCGCTCGGCCCGCGGCAAGGTGCCGCTGCGGGACATCGACGGGGACATCGTGGGCGCCGTCTCCGTAGGCATCGAGTACGACAGTGTCCGCGCCCGGCTGATCCACGCGATCCCCGGACTCTTCGCCTATGCGGGCGGGGCCCTCGCCGTGGGCGCCCTCGCCGCCTATCTGATCTCACGCAGGGTCCAGCGGCAGACTCGTGACCTGGCCTTCTCCGATATCTCGGCGCTCCTCGCGGAACGCGAGGCCATGCTGCACAGCATCCGCGAAGGCGTGGTGGCCCTGGACCGTGCGGGACGCGTCCGCCTCCTCAACGACGAGGCCCAGCGCCTCCTCGGCCTCGGAGCGGAAGCCCTCGGGCAACCGCTCGACACCGCGCTCGGCCCGGGACGTACAACCGACGTGCTCGCCGGACGGGTCACCGGCACCGACCTCCTGACCGTCCGCGGCCAGCGCGTCCTGGTCGCCAACCGCATGCCCACGGACGACGGAGGCGCCGTCGCCACCCTGCGCGACCGCACCGAACTGGAGCAGCTGGGCCGCGAACTGGACTCCACCCGCGGCCTCATCGACGCCCTGCGCGCCCAGGACCACGAACACGCCAACCGTATGCACACCCTGCTCGGCCTCCTGGAGCTGGAGATGTACGAGGAGGCGGCGGAGTTCGTCGGTGAGGTGGCTGGCGCGCACCGGGTGACCGCCGAGCAGATCACGGAGAAGATCGGCGATCCGCTGCTCGCCGCGCTTCTGGTGGGCAAGGCGACGGTCGCCGCGGAGCGCGGGGTCGTCCTCGCCGTCCCGCGCGACACCGCGCTGCCCGACCGGCTGATCGACCCGGGCGGCCTGGTCACCATCGTCGGCAATCTGGTCGACAACGCGCTCGACGCGGCCGCGGGCACCCGCCACGCGCGCGTGGAGGTCGATGTGCGCACCGAGGGACGCGCCGTCGTCCTGCGGGTGAGCGACACGGGCCCTGGCGTACCGCCCGAGCAACGCGAGACGATCTTCACCGAGGGGTGGTCCACCAAGGAGCCGCCGGCGCACGGCAAGCGCGGCATCGGGCTCGCCCTGGTCCGCAGGCTCGCCGAGCGACAGGGAGGCAGCGCCCGGGCCGACGCCTCCCCCGAAGGGGGCGCCGAGTTCACCGTCATCCTGCCCGAAGCGCTCGCCCAGGCCGAACTGGCCCCCACGGACCCGGCCCCCACGGAGGAGACACGATGATCGAGGTGCTCGTCGTGGACGACGACGTCCGGGTCGCGGACGTCAACGCCGCCTACGTGGCGAAGGTCCCCGGCTTCCGGGTGGCCGCGAAGGCCCACAGCGCGGCCGAGGCGCTGCGGTGCGTCGAGGAACTCCCCGTCGACCTGGTGCTCCTGGACCACTACCTGCCGGACGAGACGGGTCTCGCGGTGGTCCGTACGCTCCGTGAGCGCGGCCACCAGACCGACGTGATCATGGTGACCGCCGCGCGCGATGTCGCCACCGTGCAGGCCGCGATGCGCCACGGCGCCCTGCAGTACCTGGTCAAGCCGTTTTCCTACGCGGGACTTCGCGCCAAGCTCGACGCGTACGCGACCTTGCGCCGCACGCTGGACGGCGGGGGCGAGGCCGAGCAGGCCGAGGTCGACCGCATCTTCGGCGCCCTTTCGGCGACTCCGGCGCCCGAGCTGCCCAAAGGGCACTCCCCCACCACGGCCGAGCTGGTCCGCAGGGCCCTGATGGGCGCGGAAGGGCCGCTGTCCGCCCAGGAGTTGGCCGACCGCACCCGGCTGAGCCGCCAGACGGCCCAGCGCTATCTGAAGCTCCTGGAGCGCTCCGGCCGGGTCCGGCTCAGCCTCAAGTACGGCGACACGGGCCGCCCGGAGCACCGCTACGAATGGGCGTCCAGCGCCTCCTAGCCAGGGCCATGGCCGTGCCGTGCCGTTCCGTGGGCCTGGAGGGCTGTTACGCCGCTCCCGCCCCGGTGAGCGACCGCACCTCGGTCTCCGCGTGCTTGGCCTCGTCCGCGGGCTCCGCCGAGGTGACGGTGCCCAGCCATCCGGCGAGGAAGCCCAGCGGGATGGAGACGAGCCCCGGGTTCTCCAGCGGGAAGTACTGGAAGTCCACGCCCGGGAAGAGGGAGCTCGGCCCTCCGGAGACCACGGGTGACAGCACGACGAGCACCAGGGAGGGCACCAGGCCGCCGTAGACCGACCAGACAGCTCCCCGCGTGGTGAAGTTCCGCCAGAACAGCGAGTAGAGCAGCACCGGCAGATTCGCGGACGCGGCGACCGCGAAGGCGAGGCCGACCAGGAACGCCACGTTGAGGTCCCGGGCGAGCAGCCCCAGACCGATCGCGACCACACCGATCCCGGCAGCCGCGAGGCGCGCGACCGCCACCTCGCTGCGCGGCTTCGCGTGCTTGCGCCGCAGCGACGCGTACAGGTCGTGGGCCACGGACGCCGAGGAGGCGAGCGTGATCCCGGCGACGACGGCGAGGATCGTGGCGAAGGCGATCGCGGCGACGATCGCGAAAAGAACCGTTCCTCCTGTGGAGTCCGCGCCGCCTCCGAGATCGAGCGCGAGCAGCGGAACCGCCGTGTTCCCCGCGGCATTCGACCCCCGCACGGCGTCGGAGCCCACGATCGCGGCGGCGCCGAATCCGAGCACGATCGTCATCAGGTAGAAGCTGCCGATGAGACCGATGGACCAGACGACGGAGCGGCGGGCGGCTCGCGCGGTCGGCACCGTGTAGAAGCGGGAGAGGATGTGTGGCAGTCCGGCCGTGCCGAGGACGAGCGCGAGCCCGAGACTGATGAAGTCCAGGCGCGAGGTCCAGTCACCGCCGTACTTCAACCCGGGGGCGAGGAACTGGCTGCCGTGTCCGCTGCGGTCGGCCGCGGTCCGCAGCAACTGGTCGAAGTCGCCGTGGAAACGCACCAGAACGAGCACGGTCAGCGCGATCGCGCCGCACATCAGCAGGACCGCCTTGACGATCTGGATCCAGGTGGTGGCCCGCATCCCTCCCAACGACACATAGATGACCATGAGCGCACCGACGCCGATCACCGTCCAGGTCTGCGCCGCCCCGCTCGTCCCGCCGAGCAGCAGCGCCACCAGTGAGCCCGCCCCCACCATCTGCGCCACCAGATAGAGAACGGACACGGTCACCGAGGAAGTTCCCGCCGCGATGCGTACGGGCCGCTCCCTCATCCGGGCGGCGACGACATCGGCGAGCGTGAACCGGCCGCAGTTGCGCACCAGTTCGGCCACCAGGAACAGCACGACCAACCAGGCGACGAGGAAGCCCACCGAGTAGAGCAACCCGTCGTACCCGAAGAGCGCGATCAGTCCGGAGATGCCGAGGAAGGAGGCGGCCGACATGTAGTCACCCGCGATGGCGAAACCGTTCTCCATGGGCGAGAAGAGCCGTCCGCCCGCGTAGAACTCCTCCGCCGAGCCGTGCCGGTTCCGGCTCACCCACGTGGTGATGGCGAGCGTGACGGCCACGAACACGCCGAACAGCAACAGCGCGAGCGTCTGGTGGTCCCCGGTCATCGTTCGCCCCCAAGGGCCGGCTCCTGCGCGCTCCCCCGGGCAGGGTCCCGCTCGCTGCGCTGGTCGTGTTCCCGTTTCTGCTCGAACACCGCCCAGCGCAGATCGAGCGCCGCGTGATCTCTCCTCAGCCGGGCGTGCCGGGCGTAGGCCCAGGTCAGCAGGAAGGTCGTGAGGAACTGCCCGAGGCCGGCGAGCATCGCGATGTTCACGGATCCGGCGACGGGCCGCGCCATCAGCCCCGGTGCCGTCGTCGCCGTCACGACATACGCGACGTACCAGGTGAAGAAGACGGCCACCCCGGGGAAGACGAACCGCCGGTACCGGCTGCGCACCTCCTGGAAGGCAGCGCTTCGCTGGACCTCCAGGTAGATGTCGGCCGCGCTCGCGATCCGCTCCGGTGCGGCTCGGGGCGGCGCCACGGGTGCCGGCGCACCCGTGCCGTCCAACTCGCCCCAGCCGGACGCAAGCGCGTCGTACCAGGGATCCCTCGGATCACCGGTCCGCGCCTGCCCCGCATCGCGCCCGTCGTGCTTCTCCACCGAACTCTCCTTGTCCGCAGCCTTGTTCGGCCGCGTGCCCAAGGATGGGCAGAACGGGAAGATCCCTGACTCTTCTCTCCCTGCTCTTCACCCCATCAGGTGAAGGACCCCATCAAAGACCCCCGCTCAACTGGGACTTGCGGTCGCGCGAGCGCTAGGCGTCGATGCGCGAACGGTCCAGCGTCGCCGCCGAGCTCGTGATGAACTCCTTGCGGGGCGCGACGTCGTTGCCCATCAGCAGATCGAAGACCTGCTCGGCGGCCTCCAGGTCGCCGATGTTGACCCGTCGCAGGGTGCGGTAACGGGGGTCCATGGTGGTCTCCGCGAGCTGGTCCGCGTCCATCTCGCCGAGGCCCTTGTAGCGCTGGATGGAGTCCTTGAAGCGGATCCCCTTGCGCTGGAACTCCAGGAGCGTTTCGCGCAGCTCGTTGTCCGAGTACGTGTAGACGTACTTGTCCTGGCCCTTCTTCGGCTGCACCAGCTCGATCCGGTGCAGGGGCGGCACGGCCGCGAAGACCCGGCCCGCCTCCACCATCGGGCGCATGTAGCGCTGGAAGAGGGTGAGCAGCAGAATCCGGATGTGCGCGCCGTCGACATCGGCGTCGACGAGGAGAATGATCTTCCCGTAGCGCGCCGCGTCGATGTCGAAGGTCCGGCCGGACCCTGCCCCTATGACCTGGATGATCGCGCCGCACTCCACGTTCTTCAGCATGTCCGTCACGGACGCCTTCTGAACGTTGAGAATCTTGCCGCGGATCGGCAGGAGGGCCTGGAACTCGGAATTCCGCGCCAGCTTGGCGGTGCCGAGCGCCGAGTCGCCCTCGACGATGAAGAGCTCGCTGCGGTCCACGTCGTCGCTGCGGCAGTCGGCCAGCTTCGCGGGCAGCGAGGAGGACTCCAGGGCCGTCTTCCGGCGTTGGGCGTCCTTGTGCTGGCGGGCCGCGATGCGCGTGCGGGCCGCGGCGACGGCCTTCTCCATCACGGCGCGCGCCTGCGCCTTGGCGTCGCGCTTGGTGGACGTCAGGAACGCCTTGAGCTCCTTGGCGATGACGTTGGCGACGATGCGGTTGGCCGCCGAGGTGCCGAGCACCTCCTTGGTCTGGCCCTCGAACTGCGGCTCGGCGAGACGGACCGTGACGACCGCGGTCAGCCCCTCCAGGGCGTCGTCCTTGACGATGTCGTCCTCGGCGACGCGCAGCACCTTCTGGGTGCGCAGCACTTCGTTCATCGTCTTCGTGAGCGAGCGCTCGAAGCCCGTCACGTGGGTGCCGCCCTTGGGGGTGGCGATGATGTTGACGAAGGACCGCAGTGTCGTGTCGTAGCCCGTGCCCCAGCGCAGGGCGACGTCCACGGTGAGCTCACGGGTGACCTCGGTGGGGGTCATCTGCCCGTGGTCGTCGAGGACCGGGACGGTCTCCTTGAAGCTGCCCTGCCCGGTGAGGCGCAGGACATCGCAGACGGCCTTGTCCTGGGCGAGGTACTCACAGAACTCACTGATGCCGCCGTCGAAGCGGAAGGATTCCTCGCCCTTGGTGCCGCCCTCGCCGAGGCCGTACTCGTCGCGTACGACGATGGTCAGGCCCGGCACCAGGAAGGCGGTCTGCCGGGCACGCTGGTGCAGCGTCTCGAGGTTGAGCTTGGCGTCCTTGAGGAAGATCTGGCGGTCGGCCCAGTAGCGCACGCGCGTGCCGGTCCGAGTCTTGGGGATCTTCTTGGCCTTGCGCAGCTTGGCCGACGAGTCGAAGTCGGCGTCGGGGCCGGGCTTGGCGAAGGCGCCGGGGACGCCGCGACGGAAGCTGATCGCGTGGGTGTGCCCCGCGCGGTCCACCTCTACGTCGAGGCGTGCGGACAGGGCATTCACCACGGAGGCACCCACTCCGTGCAGGCCGCCGGAGGCGGCGTAGGAGCCACCGCCGAACTTGCCGCCCGCGTGGAGCTTCGTCATGACGACCTCGACTCCGGAGAGGCCGGTCTTGGGCTCGACATCCACGGGGATGCCTCGGCCGTTGTCCCGGACCTCTACGGAGGCGTCGTCGTGGAGGATGACTTCGATGTGGTCGCAGTAGCCGCCCAGGGCCTCGTCGACGGAGTTGTCGATGATCTCCCAGAGGCAGTGCAGCAGGCCACGGCTGTCCGTGGACCCGATGTACATGCCAGGACGCTTGCGAACGGCCTCGAGCCCCTCCAGGACGAGCAGGTGCCGCGCGGTGTAGTTGGAACCGTCCCGGTCTGCTCCGGTCAGCAATGCTGTGGACGGCACGGACGTCTCGGCGGTCACGCGGTTCGCTCCTCGCTGAATTTCAAAAGGGGTCCCTTGGGGTAAGGACCCGGCTTCGGTTGCCGCTCAGAGGGTACCGAGGCCTGGTAGAGCCGTTGTAACGCCACCCTCGTCTCAACTCACACTAGTCCAGTACCGCACGCTTGTTCGATCCTTCGATTGAGTGAAGCGCACGTCACGTTCCCTTCCAGGCATGAACCATTTAGGCTCCGGGCACGTCCTCATGAACAACCGGCAACCCAGCCGGCGGACGACCGACCTGACAGACAGCGCGAAACCGTACGACACGTAAGAGACGTAATACGGCACATTCGCCGCCAACCGGCAGCAGACAACCGCCTCGGAAAAAACTTCGAGGAAAAGCCACGAGCGGGAACGTTTTCGGCCTGGTTGGATGTTGACCCTGGTACGACAGCTCGTCGAGCTAGAGAAGAGGCGACGTGACTACTGTTCTGACCCCCGCGAGCCCCCTGACGGCCGCTGATCGCTGCGACCGCTGCGGCGCCCAGGCATACCTGCGCGTCGTCCTGTTGAGCGGCGGTGAACTGCTCTTCTGCGCCCACCACGGCCGCAAGTTCGAGCCGGAACTCAAGAAGATCGCCGCTGAGATACAGGACGAGACGGAGCGGCTGACGGCCGTCCCGGAGACCAACGACGAGGACCACTGACGCCTCGCACCCACGACGAGCCATCCGGCGCACACCAGGCCGGTGATCGGGCGGCCGACCCTGCCAACCCCAGGGACGGCCGCCCGCTCGCGTTACACGGGCGCCCAGGCACCTCCTCGGCGGTCCCTGGCCGCGCTCCACACCCCTCGCACCGACAACTCCCGTACTTTCACCCGCGCAGTGGCATCTCCCGCGCGACACCCGAGATCCGCGTGTAGACCCCGGGACTCCCGGCCCGCCCGCAGCCGCTCCCCCACGAGACCAGGCCGATCAGCCGCCCGTGTGCGATCAGCGGACCGCCGCTGTCCCCCTGGCAGGCATCACGCCGGCCCTCAACTTCCCCCGCGCACAGCATGGATGCGGCCGTGTACGTTCCGTCAGAATTGCCCGGGTACGCCTCCCTGCAGGTCGCGTCGGGCAGTACACGCACGTACGCGGAGTGCAGCGTACGCGCGTAGTCACCCGATCCCGTCGTGTCACCCCACCCGTAGACCGCCGCGCGCGTGCCGGGTTCGTATGCCCGGTCGCCCGCGCCGGCCATGGGGATCACGTAGCCCTGCGGAAGCGGGCTCGCCAGCGACAGCACCGCGACGTCGCCGGAGTTCGAGGAACTGTCGTACCGCGGATTGACCGAAGCCTCGCGTACCGGGATCTCACGGCCTTGTGACGTGCTCAGATCATCCCGGCCGGCAATCACCTTCAGGTCACTCATCTCGCTCAGCCGCACTCCGAGGACTTCCTCTCCCAGACAGTGCGCCGCGGTGAGGACCCTCGTGCGTCCGACCACCACGCCTCCGCAGAACTGTCCCGAACGCGTACCCCCGAACCGGTCACGGCTGGAGAGCGCCACTACCCAGGGGCTGTCGGCCACCCGGACCGGACTGCCCCCGATGACGATGCTGTCGGCCGCCGCGGGGGCCGGAGAGGCCAGCGGCAGCGCCACCACCGGGGCGACAAGGGCCAACGCCGCCGTGAAGGTACGGGCGAAAGGACGAGGCATGCGAACTCCTCACTCTGGGTTGCCGTGAAACACCCACAGTGATCCAGTGCGGCACACCCCGCACCCGCGCCACGCGCTCCGCGTCAGGGTGGAGGCATCGGACAAACAGAAGACCCGAGGCCTCGCGTGAGGCCTCGGGTCTTCCTTGTGGAGCGCTGGTGACTAGTCCAGGTAGTCGCGCAGGACCTGCGAACGCGACGGGTGACGCAGCTTCGACATCGTCTTCGACTCGATCTGACGGATACGCTCACGCGTCACTCCGTAGACCTTGCCGATCTCGTCCAGCGTCTTCGGCTGGCCGTCCGTGAGACCGAAGCGCATGGAGACCACGCCCGCCTCACGCTCGGACAGCGTGTCGAGCACGGAGTGCAGCTGCTCCTGAAGGAGCGTGAAGCTGACCGCGTCGGCCGGAACGACCGCCTCGGAGTCCTCGATGAGGTCACCGAACTCGCTGTCGCCGTCCTCACCCAGAGGGGTGTGGAGGGAGATCGGCTCACGGCCGTACTTCTGGACCTCGATGACCTTCTCCGGGGTCATGTCGAGTTCCTTGGCCAGCTCCTCCGGGGTGGGCTCACGGCCCAGATCCTGGAGCATCTGGCGCTGCACGCGCGCGAGCTTGTTGATGACCTCGACCATGTGCACCGGGATACGGATGGTGCGGGCCTGGTCGGCCATGGCGCGGGTGATCGCCTGACGGATCCACCAGGTGGCGTACGTGGAGAACTTGTAGCCCTTGGTGTAGTCGAACTTCTCGACCGCGCGGATCAGACCGAGGTTGCCCTCCTGGATGAGGTCCAGGAAGAGCATGCCGCGGCCGGTGTAGCGCTTGGCCAGGGAGACCACCAGACGGAGGTTGGCCTCCAGGAGGTGGTTCTTGGCGCGGCGCCCGTCCTCGGCGATGATCTCCAGCTCGCGCTTGAGCTTCGGGGCGAGCTTGTCGGCATTCGCCAGCTTGTCCTCGGCGAACAGGCCGGCCTCGATGCGCTTGGCGAGCTCGACCTCCTGCTCGGCGTTGAGCAGCGGGACCTTGCCGATCTGCTTCAGGTAGTCCTTGACGGGGTCGGCGGTGGCACCGGCCGCGGCGACCTGCTGGGCCGGGGCGTCGTCCTCGTCCTCGTCGGACAGTACGAAGCCTGCCTGGGGACCCTCTTCCGCGGACTCGCCCTCACCGGGCTTGCCCTTGGCGGACGTCTCCTCAGTGGCCTCGTCGTCCACCATCTCGTCGTCCTGTTTGGACGCACTCTTCTTTGCCGTCGCCTTCTTGGCCACGGTCTTCTTGGCGACGGCCTTCTTCGCCGTCGTCTTCTTGGCAGCGACCTTCTTCGCGGGCGCGTCCTCAGCTGCGACATCCACGGCCGACGCCTCGGGGGCGGCGGTCGCGGTGGTCGGCTTGGCCGTGGCCGCCTTGGCCGCGACTGTCTTGGTCGCGGTGCGCTTGGCCGGGCTCTTTGCTGCGACGCTCTTGCGGGGGCGTTTCGGCTCCGCGGCACTGACCATCAGCGTCACACCCTCTTCCTCGAGGATCTGGTTGAGGCTGCGCAGAACGTTCTTCCACTGAGTGGCCGGAATCTGGTCAGCTTCGAAGGCACGACGCACGTCATCGCCGGCGATCTGCCCATCAGCCTTTCCCCGCTCGATGAGCGCCATGACAGAGACGGATTCGGCGATCTCCGGCGGGAGCGTACGGGATGTGCTGGCCGACACGAACAACCTCTCGGAACGTTGGAAAACGGCTTCCGGCCCCGTCCATTGTGGACCAGGACCGACGACCGACGACTGGGGATGGGCCGACGGCGCAGGCGCGGCCGGGAAGCTGCACAGCGTCGCGAACGACTGCTGTATTCCCTCCTCGGCTATCACCTCTTAGGTCATCGCGCTGCCCCGAGGAGCGTTACGCCCAATCTACGTGGCCCGAGTCACACCGCGTAAGCGCTCAAAAGCGCCCAGATACGGTCAGAGGTGTCCAGACCTGAGCCCTGGCGGCCCTCCGAACAGCAACGGCCGCGTCGCCGGGTCTCTGCCGGGTCCCCGAGGAACCCACAGAGTCCCGGCGACGCCACCGCGCCAACGGAGTGATGAGGTCGGGCCGCGAGGCGCATGAGCCGGCCGAACGGACGCGGACCCGGCCGTCAGTGCTCGCGGGGGGCGGGCACGACGCGCTCCACCTCCGGGTGGACGGTGAGCAGCTGGCGCATCGCGGCCTCGGCGCCCGGTCCGTCGCCCGCCCCGAGGGCGTCGACGATGCGCGAGTGGTGCACCAGGGATGCCTCGGTCGGGCGCTCGCAGCCGGTGACCGGGCCACCCGAGACCTGGAGAGCCGCTGAGACGATGCCCGACAGGTGCTCCAGCATGCGGTTGCTCGCGAGCTGGATGAGCAGCGAGTGGAACTCGGCGTCGGCGCGGGAGAAGGTGATCCCGTCGCCCTGGCTCAGGGCGTGGCCCATGATCTCGACCATGTCGGCGAGCCGCTGCTGCACCTCCTCGCGGCCGTGGCCCGCGGCGAGCCGGGCGGCGAGGGGCTCGATCGTCCAGCGCAGCTCGCTGAGTTCGCGGCGCTGGTCGTCGCGCTGCGGCCCGAACGCACGCCACTCGATGATGTCCGGGTCCAGCAGGTTCCAGTCGCTGACGGGCCGCACGCGCGTGCCGACGTTGGGCCTGGCGCTGACCAGGCCCTTGGCTTCCAGTACACGCAGCGATTCCCGGACGACGGTGCGGGAGACCTCGAAACGCTGGCCGATCTCCTCGGGGACCAGCGGGCGGTCGGCTCCCAGGTCGCCGGAGACGATCATCTGGCCGAGCTGCTGGACGAGTTGGCCGTGCAGCCCGCGGCCGCGGCTGCCTGCGGTGCGTCGTCCCACGCGGCCGAGGTCCTGGTCGGCGCTGTCCCACGAGGGCGCGACGACGCGGTCGGCACCCGGGGCCTCGGCGTAGGGGTAGCGGTCGAGTTCGCCCGGGCCGGCGAGGCCGGAGTCTGCGGAGCGGGCGGCGGTCATCATGGTGTGCGCAAGGGTACTCACGGAACCTTTGTCGGCGTGGCCCCCAAGTCCCTTGAGGTCTTTGGTGAAAAGCACACGAAAGGGTGATCGCTTACCCCGCCGCAATTGACGCCTTATCGGAAAGAAATGGGCGTTCTCCGAGGAGTTGTGCGCAGCACGGAAACACAAGCGACGGACGGTCGCTATCGAGCCCGTCTGCGCATCCCCGTGAGCAGATATGCGCAGAGCAGTGTGGTCAGCGACAACATCAGCGCGCTGCCCACAGGTTGGGCGACCAGCCGGACTCCGCCGGCCAGATATCGCTCGACACCGAACGGCCACTGCACCAGTGCGAGGTCGCGCAGCCTCCCGGGGAGCCCCGCCGCCGATCGCACAGACGGTCCCTCCAAGGCCTTTTGTACGAGCGGTACGACGACGATCGGCACCGCGAGAACCGCGGCGAGGCCGGCGGTAGTGGACCGGAAGACTCCGGCTGCGAGCACCCCCGCCCAGGCGCAGCCCGCGACCAGTGCCACCCAACTCGTGCTCAGCGAAAGCCAGTCGGCGGGAACTTTTGCGATCTCTTCGCCGTATACCAGGTGGAGGAGCGCGGCGTCGGAGACCAGGACGAGCAGGCTCAGCACAAGAGCGGTGGCGGCCGCGACGATCAACTTGGCGCTGAGCAGCCCCAAGCGGCGGGGGACGGTGCCCCGGTCGGCAGCCAGGGCGGGGTGGCGGAATTCCTCACCGAAGGCGAGGGCGCCGAGCAGTCCGGCGCCGAGCGCTGCGGGCGGCAAGGGGAGTTCCTGGGGCCAGGCGGCCAGCAAGTAAGGCTGCGGCGTGTGACCGCTCCTGGCGAGGAAGACGCAGAGAACGGCGGAGACGGCGAGCACAACGGCCGTCGTGAGGTACCCCGTACCGACACCGGCAGCGCGACGCAGCTCGTAGCGCAGGGGACGGAGAGGGCTGCCGGCGGGCCGAACCGAGATGGGGGGCGGCAGGGGGGACGGCGCCACGGGAATCCGCTGGGCGGCGATGGTGAGGGGGTCCGGGGTGGCGGTGCGGTCGGTGGTGGCGACGCGGGCGGCGGTGGGGAGACGGTCGGTGGTGGCGAGAAGGCCGGCGGTGACGCCGCGGTCGGTGGTGGCGGTGCGGGCCGCGGTGGCGGTGTGGGCCGCGGTGGCGAGACGATCCGTGGTGGCGGTGCGGTCCGTAGGGGCGAGTTGGGTGGCGGTCCCGGACGCTGCCACGGTCTCAGCCTCGGGCGAGGTCTCGACCCCTGCTTCTGCTTCTGCTTCTGCTTCTGCTTCTGCTCCTGCTTCTGCTCCTGCTCCTGCTTCTGCTCCTGCTCCTGCTCCTGCTCCTGCTCCTGCTCCTGCTCCTGCTCCTGCTCCTGCTCCTGGCAGCATGGCGGCTGGCACTGGCGTCTCTGGCGCGGTTGGCGCGGCTGGCGCGGCTGGCGCGGCTGCCGCGGCTGGCGCGGCTGCCGCGGCTGGCGGCTCTGGCGCCCAGTCGCTTCCTGCTGGGCTCCCTCCCGCGTCGCCCGCCGCAGCCGCCGCGTCGGAGGCGTCGATTCCGGGGGCGGACACGGGCTCGGGGTCGGTCACAGCAGCCTCAGCCGCAGGCCCCGCGTCCCCGATTTCGTCGGCGAGTTGATGGACGAGAATTCCGTGCCGGAAAGCCGTCTCTCCGATGTCGGCGCAATTGCTGCCGTACACCGAGAGCCGGCTCCCGTCCTCCTGCACCACCTCGATGGAGCGCTGCCCGGCCCTGGCCTCCTTGGACAGCAGCACGCCGAGCCGAGCCGCGTGCGGACTGCGCACAGCGACCCGGGGGCGCAGCCGGGTGCGGGCGAAGTCCCCGGCCTCCTGGTCGGCCACCAGTCGGCCCGCTTCCAGCGTGACGACGCGGTCGGCGGTCCGTGCGGCCTCCTTGGGGTCGGCCGTGGAGAACAGGACGGTCCCGCCCTGGCCCGCGTGCGCGCGCAGAATCCCGTGCAGCCAGCCGCCCTCCCGAGCCGAGAGCCCGTCGGCTGGCCCGTCGAGGACGAGCGTGTGCGGGTCGGCGAGCAGCGCGCAGGCCAGGCCGAGACGGCGGTCCATGCCACGCGAGAGCGTGCCGAGACGCTGATCTCGAAGGCTGACGAGCCCGACGACTTCGAGTACGTCGTCGGCGCGCTGGGCGGGCACACCGGCGGCCGCGCACAACATGCGCAGCTGACCGCGGACCGTGCGGCCGGGGTGGCCCGGGACCTCACCCAGCAGGACGCCCACCTCGCGTGACGGGTAGGTGATGCGGTGCAGCGGACGTCCTCTGAAGTAGGTGACTCCTCGGCCCTGTTGGATTTCGAGCATGAGCCTGAGCGCCGTCGTCTTGCCGGCGCCCTGCGCGCCGAGCAGTGCCGTGACACGGCCTGTTCGCGCCTCGAACGACACGTCGTCGACGGCGGGCGGCAGCTCCTGGCGGGGATTGCTTGTCAGTCCGATGGCCTGGATCATCGCTTCTCTCGCGGGATGTGCGACCGCTCGGCGGCCAGGGTTCGTCCGCCGGGTCGGGGACGGTCGAACCCCGTGGGTACTTCAGCAAGATAACGCGATATTTCCGGCATTTCGGTCAGGTTGCGGGCTGCGGGTGTCCGCTCGGCGACCAGACCGACAGGTGACCTGCGGGGCGACCCGTGGCGCGCGCCTCAGACCTCGGGGCGCAGCATCGGCGGGTTGAGCAGCGTCGCACCGCCCGCCCGGAAGAGCTGGGCGGGACGGCCCCCCTGGCGAGTGGTGGTACCACCGGTGGGGACGAGGAAGCCCGGCGTGCCGGTCACCTTGCGGTGGAAGTTGCGCGGGTCGAGCACGACGCCCCACACCGCCTCGTACACCCGGCGCAGCTCACCGACGGTGAACTCGGGCGGACAGAAGGCTGTCGCCAGCGAGGAGTACTCGATCTTCGAACGGGCGCGCTCCACGCCGTCCGCCAGGATCCGCGCGTGGTCGAAGGCGAGCGGCGCCGCCTGTTCGCCCTCACGACCGTATCCACCCTGGTTGAGCAGTGCCTCGACCGGCGCCCAGCGCGCGCTGTTCGCATCGCCGCCGGCCCGCGGCGCGGGGAGGTCGGGGGCGAGCGCGAGATGGGCGACGCTGACGACCCGCATCCGTGGATCGCGCTTCGGATCGCCGTACGTGGCCAGCTGCTCCAGGTGCGCGCCGTTCGCCTGGGCCGGGGAGTCCGGATCGTGGGCGCACAGCCCCGTCTCCTCGACCAACTCCCGCGCGGCGGCCGCCGACAAGTCCTCGTCGTCACGCACGAATCCGCCGGGGAGCGCCCAACGACCCTGGAACGGCGACTCGCCCCGGCGTACGGCAAGCGCGCAGAGCGCGTGGCGACGCACGGTCAGCACGACCAGATCGACGGTGACAGCAAAGGGCGGGAAGGCCGACGGGTCGTAGGGCGACATGCCGCGATCATAGTCGTCTGCCTGACGATAATCAGCTCCTCCGGCATCCGATCCCGGCTGGTTTCACCGGGCCCCACGTCAGATTTTGGCCACACGCTCCCCAACCCTCCCCAGGTGAGCCGCGCCCGCCGCAGGCCTCAGCTCCGTAGGTCCTTCCTCCGTCGGTCTGCACCCCCAGCCGCAGTCCGTTCACACCCCGAGCTGCAGTCCGTCGGCCGCTTCCTCGACCATGGCGAGGCCGAGCCTGCTGACACGCACGGAGAACGGGGCGCCCGCGACGCGCAGCGCCGTCAGCCCCAGCTCCCCCAGGGGCGCACTGCGGACGGGGCGCAGCGTCACCGTGCCCGACGGGGCGTCGGGCCGGACCCCGGCGAGCGCCGTGAGGAGGTGCACCCCAGCGGCCGCGGCGGTGGCCGCCGGGCGGCAGGCAGCAGGGTGCGGCAACGGAGCGCCGCCCTCCGTCCGCTGCTCCCCCGCGTACATCTCAGGCAGCCGACAGCCGAACGTCTCCGCCGCCGCCATCACCCCCCGCAGCAGTGCGCTCGCCTCCTTCTCATAGCCCGCGGCGGCCAGACCCGCGACGGCTACCGCCGTCTCATGGACCCGGACCGCCCCGCCACGATGCCCGAAAGGGTTGTACGCGGCTTCCTTGACGCCCAGGCTCCGCAACCCCCACCCCGAGTCCATCGCGGGCCCGCCCAGAAGCCGGGCGAGCTGCTCGGTCCGCACCTTGTCCAGGAGTCCTGGCGCGAGCACGCCCGCCCCGAGCAGGCCCGTGTCGAGGAGGTGCGCGGCTCCCCCAGTGAGGAGGGGCACGGGGCGGCCGTCGGCCAGACAGGCCGCGGCGGGGCGGCCGCCCGCCCTGTCCTCCACCCAGAAGTCCTCCCGGAACGCGCCCCGCATCCGCTCCGCCCACTGCCGCAGGTCGCCGCCGCCCGGCCGGCCGTGCGCGTGGAGCAGGTCGGCGCCGAGCAGCGCGGCCCGGTGGGCATGGGCCTGGGTCTCGCAACGCGCGGGCCCACCGGGATACGGGTCCGGCAGGCGCCCTCCGTCGCCCGCGGCGGCAAGCAGCCACTGCAGGCAACGCTCGGCCGCCGGCAGCAACTCCTCCGTCTCCTGCGTCGGCAGCCCCCAACGCCATGCCTCCGCCAACAGCACCGGGAAGAGCAGCGTCGCCTCGACCCCCGTGCACCCGGGCGGCAGATGCGGTCCCGCGTTCCGCAGCGGCCCCGGGATCATGCCCACCCGCGGTCCCCTGCCCGCGAGTTGACGGCGGGCCAGCGTACGCAGCGTCCCCACGGCGATCCGCGTGCCGAGCGGCAGGGCCATCCGGGCGGCCGCGAGCGCTTCGGCCGGTGCGAGACCGCAGCGCCAAGGCGCCCCCGCGGCCAAGTGGACGTCGGTCGGGTGCTCGGGGTCCCGCAGCAGCAACGCCTGGAGGTCCTCCACGGATCGATCCAGCAGGGTGCGGGCCCTGGGGTCGTCGCCCGCGGCCCGCGCCGTGGCCAGGGAGCGCGACACCCCGTGCCCGACCACCCTCACCGGGCCCGCACCCTCCGGCCGCGCCCGCAGCTCCAGACTCCAGGTGCCACCCGGCGGCAGCTCCACCTCCCAGCGCAACAGCCCCGCGGAGGCCAGCGCGTCCGCAGGCGCCGGGTGTGCGGTAACCACACAGGTGCCACCCGGCGAGGACCAGCGCATCCCGGAGTCGTGGACACTGGCGGGCAGTTCGGGGCCGGTGTTGCCGGAGGCGATCACTCCAAGTTCCGCCAGATCCGTGCCGAGCGACACCTCCACGGGCAACCGCAGGTGTCGACCGGCGGCACTGCGCAGGATGATCCGCTCCGTACCGTCCGCGTACCGGGTCCGCTCGACGACCACGTCCGGATCCGGGCCGCCGTCCGCGGAGGGACGCAGCGTCGCCACGAAGCGGGCATGGTCGGCCGAGAGCATCCGTGCCTGCACTGCGATGGGCTCGCGCCCCGCCACTCGTAGCTGACAGCGGGACAGCAGCCTGCGTCCCGCGCGGTAGAACCCCTCGAGTCCGCGGCCGGTCAACTGCCCCTGTTCCGTGGAGATCGCGAGGGTGGGCATGGCGACACAGATCAGCGTGGCGTGCACGGGCGGCAGCTGCGCGAGGCGACGCGGCGCGTGAGCCTGGGCGGGTCCGCCGGGGTGGGGCGGTGAACCCGGCGCAGCCCTCTGGGGACCTTCTCTGCCGGAGACAGGTGACGGGGCGGGCAGGGGCATGAGGTGGCCTCTTCTGCGCTGTCCGCGCTACGGGAAGTCGGAGGTCGTACGGCGGATCGACCCCGGCACGGGTGTCCCACCGGGCGCAGGTACCGCCACTCAGGTGAACGGACCGGCCCCGCCCCAAGTCACGCCCGCGGGGCGGAAGGCCACTCGCCCGGCCCCTGCCTTCCACGTACGGCATCCCGGACAGCACCCGTCTGCCCCCTCTCCCCCAGTCCCGAACCCCCGCGTTCACGTGTCGTTCCTCGCCGTGCGTCGAATGGTGCGGCTGCGGTTCTGCGGCCCTGTGGTCGGCCTTTCGGTGGTCCGTGAACCGGTGCCGCCCTTCGGGCGCGCGGGGCGGCGGCGTCGAGCGACCCCCACCGGCTCAGCTGCCGGCTCCGAGGGCTCCGAGGGCTCCGCCGAGAGTGGCAGTTCGGTCTGAACCCCCGTCATCCCACGGTCGGTTCGCTCCCTGCGCAAGCAGCGACGGATCGGCTCGGGGTCCAGATCGCCGGTGCAGGCATGGTGCAGGAGCTGCGCGAAGGTGTAACTCGGATCGGCGCACAAGGCCATGTCCAGGGCTTCCTGTCCCTCCGTGGTGTCACCGAGGGACCATGCGACCCAGCCCGCCAGCGACAGTGGTGCCGCGGCATGCTCCCCGTAGGCGCCGACGCAGCGACGGGCCAGGGCCCTCCAGAGACGAAGGGCAGGCGCCCCGGCTTCGCCTTCCATCCACTCCGCGGCCCGATCGCGCGTCGTTCGGTCCTGGAGACCGAGGATCAGCGCCGCGGCCTCGTCGTGAGCCAGCAGTTCGTCATCCTGAAGGTCCGCCTCCAGCCTTTCGCTGACCGACGGCGCGGCGACCATGCGCGCCATGATCCGCCGGGCCAGGTCAAGCGTGTCAGCGGCGACCTCGGCGTGCCCGTCCTCCTCCAGGATCCGGTGCACGATCGCCATGCCTGCCGCGTCGAGTGCGGCCTCTTGGTCCACCGCGGCGGCGGATTCCCATGGAGTGAGTCGGGCCCTCATCTCCCTTGGTGTTGCCCCCACTTGGACGCCTGCGTAGGCGGTGGCCGCAGCCAGCACCGAAGTGCCGGGCCTCAGCAGTGGCACGCCCTCCGGCGGGCAGCACTGCTTGTTCGGACAGCAGTAGGTCCAGAAGCTGCCCGCCGAGATGCACACGACTTCGAACACGGGGACGTCGAGGCTTCCGCAGGCGGTGCGGAGCACTTGTGCCAGCGGTCGCAGGCGCTCCATGACCTGCCGGCCGGATTCGGCGCCGACCGGTTCCGCGCACAGGAAGGCGACGATGCCGTCGGGCCGGGCTCCGCGCCGCTCACACCCGCCCACCAGGCACTGAGCGAGCTGCTCTGCGATGGGCGGCCAGTCCTCCTCGCGCCCGGGAATGCCGAGGCGCACCCGCCCACCGAACCGCCCCCGCTCGCCGTGCAGAGCGATGAGGACGACGCTCTCCTCGGGCCTGAATCCGAGCAAGTACGGCAGAGCATCCGCGAGTTCGGCCGGAGTGCGCAGGGTGACCAGCGTCTCGTCGATGGAGCCGATGGGATCGGTGGGATCGGTGGGATTGATGGGGTCGGTGGGGTCAGGTGCACCGGTCGAGTCGCTGGAATCAGTCGAGTCGTTGAAGTTGGCCGCGTGGATGGAGTTGGTCGAAGGGGTGGAGTCGGTCGAGTGGATGGAGTTGGTCGAGTCGATCTGGTCGTTTTGCTCGCTGTGGTTCGCCATGTGCCGACTCTCCCGCGGATCACCAGATTCCGGTTTGCCCTGTGGATAACTACGATCAGGGGCACGCCAAGAGTTATCCACAGCTCGGCGGACTCGTTCGCCTAATGTCAGACCCATCGGGTTGCATGGGGGCATGAGCAACGAAGATCTGCGCACGGCGGCCGATGCCGTACTCGCCCGCCTCGTCGGCGGCCCCGCGCCCGCAAGCGGCGAGGAGGCACCGTCGGACGGCCCACGACTGCGTGAGGACCAGTGGCGCGCGATCGAAGCGCTCGTCGCCGAAAAGCGCCGGGCACTGGTCGTGCAGCGCACGGGCTGGGGAAAGTCCGCCGTGTACTTCGTCGCGACCGCGCTGCTGCGGGAGCGGGGCAGCGGCCCCACCGTGATCGTCTCCCCGCTGCTCGCGCTCATGCGCAACCAGGTGGAGTCGGCGGCACGAGCCGGGATCCGTGCCCGCACGATCAACTCCTCCAACACGGAGGAGTGGGAGACCATCCAGGGCGAGGTGGCCTCCAGCGACGTGGACGTTCTCCTGGTCAGCCCGGAGCGGCTGAACAACCCGGACTTCCGCGATCAGGTCCTGCCCAAGCTCGCCGCGGCGACCGGCCTGCTCGTGGTCGACGAGGCGCACTGCATCTCGGACTGGGGCCACGACTTCCGGCCGGACTACCGACGGTTGCGCACCATGCTCGCCGACCTGCCGCCGGGTGTCCCCGTCCTGGCCACGACCGCGACGGCCAACGCGCGCGTGACGGCCGACGTGGCCGAGCAGCTCGGTACCGGCGGCAGTTCGGACGCGCTTGTGCTGCGCGGCGCCCTCGACCGGGAGAGCCTGAGCCTGAATGTTCTCCAACTCCCCAATGCCGCACACCGGTTGGCGTGGCTCGCCGACCACCTGGACGAGCTTCCGGGCTCAGGGATCATCTATACGCTCACCGTGGCCGCAGCCGAGGAGATCACCGCCTTCTTGCGTCAGTGCGGGCACACCGTCACCTCCTACACCGGAAAGACGGAGAACGCGGACCGCCAGCAGGCCGAGGAGGATCTGCTCGCCAACCGCGTGAAGGCCCTGGTCGCCACCTCCGCCCTGGGAATGGGCTTCGACAAGCCCGACCTCGGCTTCGTGGTGCACCTCGGCTCCCCCTCTTCCCCGATCGCCTACTACCAGCAGGTCGGCCGTGCGGGCCGCGGTGTCGACCACGCGGAGGTGCTGCTTCTTCCGGGCAAGGAGGACGAGGCGATCTGGAACTACTTCGCCTCGCTCGCCTTCCCGCCCGAGGAGCAGGTCCGGCGCACGCTTGACGTGCTGGCGCAGGCGGGCAGGCCGCTGTCGCTGCCCGCCCTGGAGCCATTGGTCGAGCTGCGCCGGTCCCGCCTCGAGACGATGCTCAAGGTCCTCGACGTGGACGGCGCGGTCCGACGCGTCAAGGGCGGCTGGACCTCCACGGGGATGCCCTGGGCGTACGACGCCGAGCGCTATGCCTGGGTCGCCAAGCAGCGCCAGACGGAACAGCAGGCGATGCGTGATTACGCCACCACTCCCGGCTGCCGGATGGAGTTTCTGCGGCGGCAGTTGGACGACGAGGCAGCCGCCCCCTGCGGCCGCTGCGACAACTGCGCGGGAGCGCGCTTCACCGACGCCGTGTCCCCCGGGGCGCTCGACACAGCGAAGGGCGAACTGGTCCGCGCGGGCGTCGATGTCGAACCCCGGAAGATGTGGCCGACCGGCCTCGCCGCGGTCGGCGTCGACCTCAAGGGACGTATCCCCGCCGGGGAACAGGCCTCCCAGGGCCGGGCATTGGGACGGCTGTCGGACATCGGGTGGGGCAACCGGCTCAGGCCCATGCTCACCCCGCAGGCCCCTGACGGGCCGGTGCCCGACGACGTGGCGAAGGCCGTGGTCGGCGTGCTCGCCGACTGGGCGAAGGGCCCCGGCGGCTGGGCCTCGGGCAGCGCCGACGCCCCACCGCGACCGGCCGGCGTCGTGACCATGTCCTCGCACACCAGGCCCCAGCTGATCCAGTCACTGGGCGCGCGGATCGCCGAGGTCGGCCGCCTTCCCCTCCTCGGCTCCATCGAGTACGCCCCCGGTGCCGATACGGCGCATGTGCCGAGGACCAACAGTGCCCAGCGGCTGCGCGCCCTCGACGGAACGCTGTCCGTGCCCCCCGAGCTGGCAGCGGCGCTCCAGGAAACGGCCGGCCCCGTGTTGCTCGTCGACGACCTGACGGACAGCGGCTGGACCCTGGCGGTGGCCGCGCGCATGCTCCGCCGAGCCGGAGCCAAGGGGGTGTTGCCGCTGGTCCTGGCTGTACAGGGCTGACACAAGGGTCAAGGTGGCGTGCCCTGGGCAGGGATATAGCAGGCGCATTACCAGATAGCGGTCGGCGGCCCCAATTGCTCGTTGCCGCAGGGCAGTCCGACGGGAAGAATTGGTATCGCTCCCCGCGCGGCTCCCCGTGGCCCGGTAGGACTGTGCCGCGGTGCGCTCCCCCAGCCCGATCCCGCCCTCTGGGCGCGTAGCCGAAGGGAGGACCGTGACCTTCGGATTCGCTCCGTCCGCCGCGGCATCGATGTCGGAGTCTTCGACGTCGGCCGAGATGTCCGCCGATTCCGCCAACCGACTGGCCCGGATGCTCGAGCCCGCGGAGTGGTCAGCCGCGGGAATTCCCCTGCTGCGCAACCCGCGTGAGGTTGTCAGTGGGCTGCACGCCCGGCATCGCCCGACGCCCGCGACAGCCGTCGTCGCTGTCCTCGATCCGGAAGAACGGCTCCGGGCGAGCGCTTCGTTCCCCCGGCGGCCGAGCGTGGCGGACGGCTGGGTCTTTCGTAACGCGTTGCTCGCGCAGCTGCGTCGGGTCATCCCGCACGATTTGCGGCGCCGCACTCCGGTGCGCACCGCCGTCCTGCTCTACTGCCGTGACGGTGACGCGCGTTGGACCCAGGAGGACGGGGCGTGGATGTGGGGGCTGCGGGACGCCTGCACGCTGCACGGGCTGCGGTGCGGCGCCTACATCACGCTGACGCGTGACGGCTGGCAGGTGCTCGGCGAGGGTCGCGGCGGCCGTCGCCCCAGTTCCGGCTCGGACCCCGAGGCCTTCGCCGAAACCGATCCGCCGCCACCGCGCACCGGCGGCGCCGCGTCCGACGTACTGCGCCGAGCGGCGGCACGCTGAGGCGTCCGCCGCACCACCCGCCGCGAGGCGGGCCACAGGCATGGACCGGAGCGCACCGTCGCCCGCGTCGCGCGGTACGCGGCGCACACGCTCAAGGCTCACCCGGCCATGCCACAGACACCGGCCGCTCCGCGTCCGACTCCATCCACCCGGCATCGAACGCCGGGCAGCCGAAGCCAGAGCCCGAAGCGCAGATGTCAGACAGCGAAGGTCAGACAGCGAACGTCAGACGCCCGCGCCGAGCATCGCGTTGATGCGCTGCGGGTCACCGCAGACGATCAGCAGGGCTCCGGCCCGGGTGAGCGCCGTCGGCAGCGCGCCGACCGCGGTCTCCTCGCTGCCGCCGTTGATGGCGACGACGACCACGGGGCGGGACACGGCACGGTCCAGGGCGGCGGCGTCGGCGTAGAAGACGTCGTCGCCCGCGTCGTGCTGAGCCCAGTAGGAGGCCTCGCCGAACGACAGCTCGTGCGTGGCCCACGGGTGCGGGTCGCCGGTGGTGATCACCAGCACCTCACCCGGAGCGCGGCCCGAGTCGAGCAGCAGGTCGAGGGCTTCCTCGGCGGCGTCGAGCGCCCCCTCGGCGGAAGCCGGTATCAGCTGGATCTGCGGAACCGAAGCACCGGCATCCGTGGCGGACCCCGCGGGGGGACCGGCGGGAGCGGCGGAAGATCCGGAAGCAGCCGGGGCGGACGGCCCGGGCTTGGCGGCCGGCTCACGCGACGTGAACTGCGCCGGCGGCGTCGGCCGGGCGGGGCCCGGTCGGCCAGGACGCGGCGCAGCCGCGGGACGCGGGCCGGGTACGGGGCGGGGGGTCGGCGTGATGCGGCCACTGGCCGGGGTCACGCGGGGACCCTGGGCACTCTCGTGAATCTGAGGCTCCTCGGGACTGAGAGGCATGCGTTGTTGTCTGTCAAATGCCGGTGCGCGTGGCACCGGCGGGTGGCACTTGAGTGCGAGTGGAACTGCCGGAAGTCTCAGAAATCGAAGCCGAGCTGGCCCTCGATTTCCGGAACACTTCCATCCGCCCAGCTGCGGGCCTTCTTGAGGTGCCGCCACTGGGGCAGCGCATCAAGATACGCCCACGACATCCGGTGGTACGGGGTGGGCCCCCGCTCCGCCAGCGCGGCCTTGTGCACCGGCGACGGATAGCCGGCGTTGGCCGCAAAACCGAAGTCTGCATGTTCGATACCCAGTTCGGCCATCATTTTGTCGCGCCGAACTTTGGCGATCACCGACGCCGCGGCGACGGCCACACAGGACTGGTCGCCCTTGATCACCGTACGGACCTGCCAGGGAGTCCCGAGATAGTCGTGCTTCCCATCGAGGATCACCACTTCCGGACGCACCGGCAGCGCATCCAGGGCGCGCACGGCGGCGAGCCGCAGCGCGGCGGTCATCCCCATGTCGTCGATCTCCTCGGGCGAGGAGTGCCCCAGGGCATAGGCCGTGACCCAGCTCTCCAGCACCCCGGCGAGCGTGGTGCGCCGCTTGGGAGTGATCAGCTTGGAATCGGTGAGTCCTTCGGGCGGCCTGCGCAGTCCCGTGATCGCCGCACATACGGTGACCGGTCCCGCCCACGCGCCGCGCCCGACTTCGTCGACTCCGGCAACGATCTTCGCTCCGGTGGTAGCGCGAAGGGAGCGCTCGACGGTGTGGGTGGGTGGTTCGTACGGCATGGCGCCATCAGCCTACGCCGCCGCATAGCGCCCGCGACACCCAGGGCTACCGACGAAGCACGACCCGCGACGCCCAGACCCATCCGGGACTACCGACGAAGCAGCGGAACCATCACCTGGTCGATCAGTTCGGCGAACTCCTCGTCCCCCCATTCGCTCCCGCACACCTTGGAGCGGTACATCATCATCGCCGGAATGACGTCGCATACGTTGGAGTTCGCGGCGTCGGCGCGCACCTCTCCGCGCTCGACTCCCCGGCGAACGACCTCTTTGATCAACTCCACGCTCGGCCCGATGACCCCGTCGAAGATCACCCCATGGAATCGCTCGGCCGCCACCGTGTCGCACTCGTGAAGCACCGCGCGGAGAGCGAATCCGGGCCGAGAGAACATCGACTCACGCATCTGCCGGCACAGCTGGAGGAGATCTTCCCTGACCCCTCCGCAGTCCGGCGTGGAGTCGAGTTTGGGAAGGCCGGCCCGCAGAGCGTCCACGACGAGGTCCTCCTTGGAGGGCCAGCGGCGATAGACGGCGGCCTTGCCGGTCTGAGCGCCCGCGGCCACGCCTTCCATCGTCAGGCCGTTCCAGCCGACTGTGCTGAGCTGCTCGAGCGTGGCCTCGAGGATCGCCCGTTCCAGGACGGGGCCCCGGCGGCGCAGGGAGGCCGGTTGAGCGGATGCGGCGCTCCAGCGCGAAGTAACCATCGATATCTCTCCGTTGGAGTACTTGGAGTGCGAGGCAGTGTCAGTGAACGGTTGCGTTCACTGATGGGGAGTCACTACCGTTGACGCGACAGTGAACGGGGGCGTTCACTAACGCACTTGTGGGGGACCCATAGTGACAACCTCTCAGTTAGGTAAAGATCAAGAACCCGGCGCCGCCCGCCGAGAGGGCCGGCCCGGTATCGCCTTGACCGTCATCGCGGCCTGCCAACTCATGGTGGTCCTCGACGCGACGATTGTGAACATCGCGCTCCCGCACATTCAGGACGCGCTCAAATTCTCCACCACCGACCTCACTTGGGTCGTCAGCTCGTACACGCTGACCTTCGGCGGTCTGCTGCTTCTCGGCGGCCGGGCCGGTGACATCCTCGGCCGCCGCCGGGTGTTCATGACCGGCATCCTGGTCTTCACCCTCGCCTCGCTCCTGGGTGGATTCGCCCAGGAGCCCTGGCAGTTGCTGGCCGCGCGCGCCCTGCAGGGCGTAGGCGGCGCGATCGCGTCACCGACCTCCCTGGCCCTCATCACCACGACGTTTCCCGAAGGTCCCGAGCGCAACCGCGCCTTCGGCGTCTTCGCGGCCGTCTCCGCGGGTGGCGGCGCCATCGGCCTGCTGGCCGGCGGCATGCTCACTGAGTGGCTCGACTGGCGCTGGGTGCTGTTCGTGAACGTACCCATCGGCATCCTGATCGCCTTCCTCACCCCGCTCTACATCAGCGAGTCCGAGCGCCACCCGGGCCGTTTCGACATCGCGGGCGCCCTCACGTCGACCCTCGGCATGGCTTCCCTGGTCTACGGATTCATCCGGGCGTCCGAGGACGGCTGGCGCGACAACCTCACCCTGGGGTCGTTCGGCGCGGCGATCGTGCTGCTCCTTGCCTTCGCCCTGATCGAGAGCCGGGCGAAGGAACCGATCACTCCGCTGAAGATGTTCGCCGACCGCAACCGCTCGGGCTCGTACGTGATCATGCTGAGCCTCGCTGCGGCGATGTTCGGGATGTTCTTCTTCATCGTTCTCTTCGTCCAGAACGTACTGAACTACACCCCGATCGAGGCAGGCCTCGCCTTCCTCCCGGTCACGGTCGCGATCGCGGCGGGCGCGGGCATCTCCCAACGGCTGCTTCCGGTCCTCGGTCCCAAACCATTCATGGTGACCGGCTCGGCCATCGTCGTTCTCGCACTCGGCTGGCAGACCTTCATCAGCCCGGACAGTTCGTACGCGAGCGGAGTGCTCGGCCCGATGGTGCTGTTCGGCTTCGGCATGGGCCTGAACTTCGTGACCCTGACACTGACAGCCGTCTCCGGAGTGGCCCAACACGAGGCGGGCGCGGCATCAGGGCTGCTCAACGCGACTCAGCAGGTGGGCGGTTCGCTCGGCCTCTCCATCCTGACCACGGTGTTCGGCACGGCGAGCCGCGACGAGGGCAAGGAACAGATGGCGGACTTCATGGCGAACGCTTCGCCGGAACAGAAGGCCGCCTTCGCCAAGACCGGCGAATTGCCCGCGCCCTGGGGTCATGAAGTGCTCTCCCAGGGGATCTCGACGGCCTTCATACCGGCCGTCGCCATGGCCGTACTCGCCCTGGTCACCGCCCTGGTGCTTGTCCGGGTACGCAGAAGCGACATGGACGCGTTGTCCGGTACGGCGAGCGCGGCGGGGCCTGCGGGCGGCTGACGGGGGCGAGCGTGCGACGGGGCGTGCGTACGCGCCGGGCCGTCCTCGGCGGCGGGGAGGGGGCGGCCCGGTACTCGCAGCCCCCCTCCGCCGCCCCGGACGACCACAAGCGGCTCAGCGGTACGAGGTCTCCTCGCCGGCGGATGCGCAGTCCTCCGAGGGTGCCGTGGGCGGCCGGTCCTCGATGATCTCCCTGGCCCGCGCCTCTCCCAGCTGGTGGCGTACCAAGGGCCGGCCTCGGATCCGAGGCCGTTCGCGATGCCCTCAAGGGCGCAGGAGCGCAAGGGCTCCGGCAGTCCGTCGACGGCGGGAGCGGCATCGGCGGACAGCCCCCGCGCGTACTCCAGGTCGAACTTCCCGGTGTCCTCGTAGCGCTGGACACTGCGCTCGGCGATGAGACCGTCGGGCGAGAGAAGCCCGAAGACCAGCACACCGGCCGCGGCACTCGCGGCGACGGCGCGCGGCAGAGGTCGCGCCCCATATTCCGGCCGCCATGATCAGCACGATGACCACGCCGAGCCAGAGCTCTACGGCCACGACGGAGACCCGCAGCCTGGTCAGGCCGTACGCCTCGACGTACATGTCCATGCGCCGCACCGCGGAGGCGACGACGACGAGCGTGAGGGCACAGAGCGTCCCGAGCACGGCCCGCACCAGACCTCGGTCGCGTGCCCCGTCCCGTGGGGCCCAGCGCAGGGCGAGGACGATGACGACCAGGGTGAGCAGCGTGGCGAGCAGCAGCAGGTTCCTCAGGCACGTCGCCGTAGCTGTCCACTCGTGGAGTCCGTGGCGGTTTTCCTGCTGAATCTCTGACTGAACCCGCTGGTGGATCCTCCACATCGGATGGCTCAGGCATGGACGGTGTTTCGGACAAGGGACCCACTCCCGGCCGGTCCGCACGTGCAGCAGACGGCACGCGCGCGTGGCGGGGCCGACGAGCGACCGCCATCTCGTTGAGGACACACAAGTCATGATCAACTCGTGGCCTGCCGGCCAGATTGGCCGCAAGGCCGACGACGACCCCCGCGCCGGCCACGCTGTGGCATGGCCGTGACAGCCACACGGGAACCCCGACTTCAGCCCGCCTCGTCCGGCACCCAGCCGGGCAACACCTCGGTCCGCTCCAGCCACTCCCCGGAAGGCGCCCCGCCCTCGCCGGAAGCGACCACGCCACCCACGATCGCGCAGGTCGTGTCCATATCGCCGCCCACCTGGGCGGTGGACCAGATGGCCCGCTCATAGGCGCCGAGGCCGCGAGCGGCCGACCACAGCGCGAACGGCACCGTGTCATGCGCCTTCGTGCGGCGGCCGCACCCGAGGACCGCGGCGACGGTCTCCGCGTCTCCGTAGTCGAGCATGTCCCGAGCGCGACGGAGGCCCGCCCCCACGGCACTGCGGGGCACGAGGTCGATGACGCCGTCGAGCAGTGCCTTCGGCGCGGGCGGCCCAGCGGGGTCGGCGGCCAGTGCCGCGGCGCCCGCCACCGCCATGGCCCCCACGACCGCCTCACGGTGCTGATGCGTGGGGTAAGCGGAGATCTCCGCCTGGTGCGTCGCCTGTTCCGGATCATCCGCGTACCAGGCGCCGAGCGGGGCGATCCGCATGGCCGCCCCGTTGCCCCACGAGCCCTGGCCCTTGAACAGCGCGGAGGCCAGCTCCCGCCAGTCCCCGCCCTCCCGGACCTGCCTGAGCAGCCGGTTCACGGCGGGGCCGTAGCCGCGGTCGAAGTCGTGGTGCTCGGCGAAGGACAGGGCCAGGGCGTCCTGGTCGATCCGGTCGTGGCGGACCAGGATCGCGACCACGGAACAGGCCATCTCGGTGTCGTCGGTCCACTGCCAGGGGCCTGGGGGCGCTTCCCGGCGCTTCAGCAGCGGGTAGTTCGCGGGCACGAAGAACTGAGAGCCCAGCGCGTCCCCCACCGCCAGTCCGCGCAGGCTGGCCAGAGCGCGGGCCAGGCGCCGGTCGGGAGAGGAGTCAGCGGTCATCGCCCTGCCACTCTATCCGGTGACGCCGTAGGGTTCGGGTTCGCGCCAGCGTTCGAATGGCCGGTCCAGTGTGTACTTGCCGTCGTCGCCGAGCACCAGCGTCCTCATCTCGCCGTTCCCGGGGTTGGACAGCGACTCGAACTCCGCCACCGACCAGTGGAACCAGCGCATGCAGAACAGCCGCATGGTGAGGCCGTGGGTGACAAGAAGGACGTTCGGTGGATGGTCCGGAGCCTCGAAGCTCCGGTAGAGGCTCTCCAGGAACGCGCCCACCCTGTCGTAGACGTCGGCTCCTGACTCGCCCTGGGCGAAGCGGTAGAAGAAGTGCCCGTACGCGTCGCGGTACGCCTTCTGTAGCCTGACGTCGTCCCTGTCCTGCCAGTTTCCCCAGTCCTGCTCCCGCAGCCGCGGCTCCTCGCGGATCCGTACCAGCTCGGGGTCGAGCCGCAGGGCCCGGAAGGTCTCGTGGGTGCGGCGGTAGGGCGAGACGTACACGCTCACCCGCTCCTGGCCGATGGCCTCCCGTAGCTGCTCGCCCGTCTCGTCCGCCTGCCGCCACCCCTTCTCGGTGAGCGCCAGCGCGTGATCGGGTTCGCGTTCGTACACGGTGTCGTCGGCGTTGCCGGCCGACTCGCCGTGCCGGAGAAGGAAGATGCGCTGCGGACGTGCCATACGGAAACCCTAGATCGGGCGCTCCCGCGCGGCTCAACCGGTCGGCCGCCCGGGCTCCATCCGGCGTATGAGGCCGCCGCCCGCGTCGCGGCCCGCCGTCACAGCCCGCCGTCGCGGAAGGTCATCGCGCGACGTCACACCGTCCACGACGGCTCCAGTTCCACGATGTCACCGGCCAGTGCCGCGACATCGGCCTCCGTCTGGGCACGCAGCGAGAGGCGCTCCACCCGCTCCCTGCGGTACTTGCCGTGTTCGGCGGCCGACAGCCACATCGAAAGGACGAGGAACTCGTGCCCGGGTGCCTCGCCGAAGAGCCCGCGCACCATCCCCGGCGAGCCCGCCATCGCCGGATTCCAGACCTTCTCCTGCATGAGCGCGAAGTGCTCCACCCGCGCCTCACGGACCCGGCAGTGCGCCACCCGAACCACGTCGGCGTCCGCGAAGCGCGGCTCGAAGCCCGTCTTCACGTCGAAACGGTGATCGAAGAGCTTGATCTGGATGTCCTTGAACGTCCCTGACTGCGTGGCGGCCAGCCGGTCGTGGGAGCGTGCCATGAAGGAGTCATAGAAAGCCCGGCTCTCCCAGAAGCCGAAGACGTGCGCCACGCCCGGCCGCTCCCGGCTCCACCCCCCGCCCTGTCCCCGGAACCCCGGCTCCCCCAGAAGCCCCGCCCACTTTCGCTGTCCACGCTCGAACCCCCGTCGGTCCACCACGGTGCAGCGAATCCACTTGACCAGCACGGCGCCATCGTACGGCGCGGAGCGTGGCCCGGGTCACGCTCCGGCGTAGTGCGCCCTGATCAGCTCGGCGCGATCATCGGCGTTCAGTTCAATGCCGAACTCACGGTCGAGAACATCTCCCAACTCCTCGGCGGATACGTCGCGTTCGTCCGATGTGCCATCCGGTCGCGTCACCGTCAGGCGCTCGCCGACCAAGGTGCGGCGCACCTTGGGAGCGGCCCTCTGGATCACCGGGCGGCGGATGAACGACGACATGGGGTGGGTCGATGTGTAGTGGTTCATCACTACGTAGTCGACGAAAAGGCGTTCTTCCAGCGTGTATTCGTAAAGGTCGAACCAGCCCTCCGCATGCTCAGTCCGCAACACCCGCGCACCGTCTGCTTCTTGGACGATCCCGAACCGCCACTCTCCTTGTCGCACGTCTTGCCGTACGTCACCCTCGCCCCCCATGGGGATCGGTTCGAGCAGCCCTTCGGCGCCGAAGCCGACATCACAGTGCCACTGTCGGCCGTCCGCCTCGACCTTCAGGAGCATGTGGGTCACCGCGCGACGCGACGAGGCACCCGCCCTGACCCTGGCCCCCAGACCCGTGACGGCGAAGCCGATCCGGTCCAGGGCAGCGGCGAACAGGAGGTTCTGCTCGTAGCAGTAACCGCCTCTGCGCTGCCGCACCAGCTTGTCCTGCAGCGCCCCCAGATCCAGCGGCACGGGCCTGCCCAGCATCATCTCCAGGTTCTCGAAGGGGATCGACGCCGCATGCGCCCGGTGGAGCGCACGGAGGGTGTCGAAGTCGGGTTTCGCCTCTCCCTCGTGGCCGACCCTGGCCAAGTAGGCCTCGATGTCCAGTTCTTCCCCGTTCCACGTCATGGGGACAATGATCCACAGGACTGTGTCCGTGCGCCAACAGCCTTGCCGACCGGCGAACTTCAGTGATGTCAGTCATGCGTCGTAGCGTGTCTGTTGGACATGCCTAGAGCATCGGCGTCAGCGGGGACTACGAGGAGGGGGATCTCTGGTGAGCAGTGTCAGCAAGGGAATTGAGAAGGTCGAGGTGGGGCTCAAGTGGGATCCGAGCCCGCTCGGCTCAGCCTCGCACGACCTCGACATCATCGCCGCGACCTATACGGCGGACGCTCCGTACGACAGGCCCGCGTACCTGGTGCATTTCGACAGCCGTGCCCCCGACGGGACGATCACCCTCAACAGGGACAGCCAGACAGGTCAGGGCTTCGGCTTCGACGAGGTCATGACCTTGGAGCTCGACCGGCTCGCGGCCAGGTACGCGCGCGTGGTGGTCGGTGTGGCCATACAGCCTCACGAGGAGCGACAGGTGTTCGGCGATATCCCGAACACGTCCGTACGCATCCGCCATGGGTACACGGACCTGGCCCTGAGCGACCTCTCCGATGTCTCCGGGTACACGGCTGCCACCGTCGCCGAGTTCACCAGGGACGAGTCGGGCGCGTGGGCCTTCCGCGAGGTCATCCGCGGTTTTGACGCGGACCCGACGTCCTTCGCGGCACTGATGGGCGGCGCGCTCTGAGAACGCGGTGAGGGGTTGGCGGAGCCGGACGGCTCCGCCAACCCCTCATTCGGCTAGGTCAGCAGATCAGCTGCAACCGCTGGTCGAGCCGCAGCCCTCGCAGATGTAGCAGGAGCCGGCCCGCTGCATCTTCGTGCCGCAGGAGAAGCACAGCGGCGCGTCGGCCTGGATGCCCAGCTGCATCTCGACGAGCTCGGCGCTGGTGTGCGCCTGCTGCGGAGCGGGCTTCTCGGCCTCGGCCTTCGGCGTGGCGACCGCCTTCAGGACCTCGGGCTGCCGCGGAGCGGACTGCGCCAGGCCTTCGACGTCGACGTCCGACTCCTCCATGGACGGCTCGTAAGAACCGGTCTCCAGGTGGCGCTGACGCTCCTCGGCCGAGTGGATGCCGAGCGCGGAGCGGGTCTCGAAGGGCAGGAAGTCCAGCGCCAGGCGGCGGAAGATGTAGTCGACGATCGACTGCGCCATCCGCACGTCCGGGTCGTCCGTCATGCCGGCCGGCTCGAAGCGCATGTTCGTGAACTTCGAGACGTACGTCTCCAGCGGAACGCCGTACTGCAGGCCCACGGAGACGGCGATCGAGAAGGCGTCCATCATGCCCGCGAGGGTCGAGCCCTGCTTGGACATCTTCAGGAAGACCTCACCGAGACCGTCGTCCGGGTAGGAGTTGGCGGTCATGTAGCCCTCGGCGCCACCCACGGTGAAGGAGGTGGTGATCCCCGGGCGGCCCTTGGGAAGGCGCTTGCGGACGGGGCGGTACTCGACCACCTTCTCGACCGCGGCACGGATCGTGTCCTCGGTCTTCTCGGTGACCGCGGCCTTCTCCTTCTCCTTCGTCTTGGCGGAGAGGGGCTGGCCGACCTTGCAGTTGTCGCGGTAGATGGCGAGCGCCTTGACGCCCATCTTCCAGGCCTCGTAGTAGACCTCTTCGACGTCCTCGACGGTGGCAGTCTCCGGGAGGTTGACCGTCTTGGAGAGCGCTCCGGAGATCCACGGCTGGATGGCCGCCATCATGCGGACGTGGCCCATCGCGGAGATGGAACGCTCGCCCATCGCGCAGTCGAAGACCTCGTAGTGCTCGGTCTTCAGGCCGGGGGCGTCGATCACATTGCCGTGGTCGGCGATGTGGGCGACGATCGCCTCGATCTGCTCCTCCTGGTAGCCCAGGCGACGCAGGGCCTGCGGCACGGTGCCGTTGACGATCTGCATCGAGCCGCCGCCGACGAGCTTCTTGAACTTGACCAGGGCGAGGTCGGGCTCGAGGCCCGTGGTGTCGCAGGACATCGCGAGACCGATGGTGCCGGTCGGGGCGATGACGGACGCCTGGGAGTTACGGAAACCGTTCTTCTCGCCGAGGCGGATCACGTCCTGCCAGGCTTCCGTGGCGGCGGCCCAGATCGGCGTGTCCAGGTCGTCCACACGAGGCGCGGTGGCGTTGGCGTCGGCGTGCTGCTTCATGACGCGCTTGTGCGGCGTGGCGTTCTTGGCGTAGCCGTCGTACGGGCCGACGACCGCGGCGAGCTCGGCGGAACGCTTGTACGACCTACCCGTCATCAGCGAGGTGATGGCGCCGGCCAGCGAGCGGCCGCCGTCGGAGTCGTACGCGTGGCCGGTCGCCATCAGCAGGGCGCCGAGGTTGGCGTAGCCGATGCCCAGCTGGCGGAAGGCGCGGGTGTTCTCGCCGATCTTCTGCGTCGGGAAGTCCGCGAAGCAGATCGAGATGTCCATCGCGGTGATGACCAGCTCGACGACCTTGGCGAAGCGCTCGGCGTCGAAGGACTGGTTGCCCAGGCCGTCGTCCTTGAGGAACTTCATCAGGTTCAGCGAGGCGAGGTTGCAGGACGTGTTGTCCAGGTGCATGTACTCGCTGCACGGGTTCGAGCCGTTGATCCGGCCGGACTCCGGGCAGGTGTGCCAGGCGTTGATGGTGTCGTCGTACTGGATGCCGGGGTCGGCACAGGCCCAGGCGGCTTCGGCCATCTTGCGGAAGAGCGACTTGGCGTCGACCTCCTCGATGACGTCGCCCGTCATACGGGAGGTCAGGCCGAACTTGCCGCCCTCCTCGACCGCCTTCATGAACGTGTCGTTCACACGGACCGAGTTGTTGGCGTTCTGGTACTGGACGGACGTGATGTCGTCGCCGCCCAGGTCCATGTCGAAGCCCGCGTCACGCAGGGCGCGGATCTTCTCCTCTTCCTTCACCTTGGTCTCGATGAAGCCCTCGATGTCGGGGTGGTCGACGTCGAGGATGACCATCTTGGCCGCGCGGCGCGTGGCGCCACCCGACTTGATCGTTCCTGCGGACGCGTCGGCACCGCGCATGAAGGAGACCGGCCCTGAGGCGTTGCCGCCGGAGGAGAGGAGTTCCTTGGAGGAGCGGATGCGGGAGAGGTTCAGGCCGGCGCCGGAGCCGCCCTTGAAGATCATCCCCTCTTCCTTGTACCAGTCGAGGATCGAGTCCATGGAGTCGTCGACGGCCAGGATGAAGCAGGCGGAGACCTGCTGCGGCTGGGGCGTACCGACGTTGAACCAGACCGGCGAGTTGAAGCTGAAGATCTGGTGCAGGAGGGCGTACGCCAGCTCGTGCTCGAAGATCTCGGCGTCGGCGGGCGAGGCGAAGTAGCTGTAGTCCTCGCCGGCCTTGCGGTAGGTCTTCACGATGCGGTCGATCAGCTGCTTGAGGCCGGTCTCGCGCTGCGGGGTGCCAACGGCCCCGCGGAAGTACTTGCTGGTGACGATGTTGACCGCGTTCACCGACCAGAAGTCGGGGAACTCGACGCCACGCTGCTCGAAGTTGACCGAGCCGTCGCGCCAGTTGGTCATGACGACGTCTCGGCGCTCCCAGACCACCTCGTCGTACGGATGCACGCCGGGCGTCGTATGGATGCGCTCGATACGCAGACCCTTGCTGGCCTTGGATCCCTTGGCTCGGGAACCTCGCGCCGGGCCGCTCGTCGTCTCGGTCATGCCGCCTCCCTGTATCAGGCTAAAACGCCCTGAAGTGCCACGTTCTTCCCGTGACACGGTGTTGTCTGGTGCTGCGGATCCCACGAAGGTCATCCGCAACAGGTCTGGTGTGCCGCCGGCGGCCGTTCAGCCGGTCAGTCGGCGGCAGTGGCGGGCACCGGGACTTCGACAGTCCCTCCGGGCCCGCAGTCCTTCGCGCCGTTCTTGCCGCCGGCGCCCTGCGGCTCGTCGTCGAGCCGCCTTTCCCGCTGGTCCCTCAGCTCCCCGATGGCAGCCTCGAAGTCCTCAAGTGAATCGAACGCCCGATACACGGACGCGAAGCGCAGGTAGGCCACGAGGTCCAGCTCCTGCAGCGGACCAAGTATGGCCAGACCGACGTCGTGCGTGGTCAGTTCGGCGCTTCCGGTGGCCCGCACCGCCTCTTCGACCCGCTGGCCGAGCTGGGCGAGGGCGTCCTCGGTCACCGGCCGCCCCTGGCATGCCTTGCGTACGCCGTTGATCACCTTCGTACGGCTGAAGGGCTCGGTCACGCCGCTGCGCTTGACCACCATCAGCGAACACGTCTCCACGGTCGTAAAACGACGGGAGCAGTCGGGACACTGACGGCGCCTGCGGATCGACGTGCCGTCATCGGTGGTGCGACTGTCGACCACGCGACTGTCGGGGTGCCTGCAGAAGGGGCAGTGCATGGAACTCCCAACCCTCCTTCACGACACGACTCATAGGCCTCAACAGGCCCATGAGGCCCTCGAAGCAGCCCCAAGCATAGGCGATGCCCGAGGCCTGAAAAGACCGGGGACCACAACTTCTGGGCCGTGGTTGCAATCCAACCACTAGATCTGGGGTTTGGCCGTAAATCCGGCCCCATCGCGTGTCGCGTAGCCGCGGCACGCCAGGAAGGGTACGAGCCCGCCTCGCGCGCCGCACGAGAAGGGGGCGGTGCCGGGTTGACCGGGCTGCGAGTGGCAGTATGGGAGCCCCACTGAGCGGGGTGCGACCCGGGCGGTGAAGCGTACCGTAATGAACCGAAATGCCAGTCGGCTCGAACGTTAGCCATACACCCAGACGCCTGATCGCGGCAGGCATTCTGCGATTTTTCACTCGAACGTGTGTTTGGCGCAACCTTTCGAAAGCAACTACCGTTGGCTAACTAGGGAGACAATCTCGAGAGGGGCCGACCGACGTGACCACCACCGCAGACAGCGCCACCATCACTGCCCAGGACCGCCAGAGCCGACTCGAGCCGGTGCATGCCATGAATGACGCCACGAACCCGGAGGGCCCCAAGCCCACACGCTCCCTACCAGGACGGCCTCCGGGCATCCGCGCCGACAGCTCGGGGCTCACCGACCGGCAGCGCCGCGTCATCGAGGTCATCAGGGACTCGGTGCAGCGGCGGGGGTACCCGCCGTCCATGCGGGAGATCGGGCAGGCGGTAGGCCTCTCCAGCACCTCGTCGGTCGCTCACCAGCTGATGGCCCTGGAGCGCAAGGGCTTCCTGCGCCGCGACCCGCACCGCCCGCGGGCGTACGAGGTGCGAGGCTCGGACCAGCCGAGCAGCCAGCCCACGGACACGGCAGGCAAGCCCGCCGCTTCGTACGTCCCTCTGGTCGGCCGCATCGCGGCCGGTGGCCCGATCCTCGCCGAGGAGTCGGTGGAGGACGTCTTCCCGCTCCCCCGGCAGCTCGTCGGCGACGGCGAGCTGTTCGTCCTCAAGGTCGTCGGTGACTCGATGATCGAGGCCGCCATCTGTGATGGTGACTGGGTGACGGTGCGCCGCCAGCCGGTCGCGGAGAACGGCGACATCGTCGCCGCCATGCTCGACGGCGAAGCGACGGTGAAGAGGTTCAAGCGCGAGGACGGACACGTGTGGCTGCTGCCTCATAACTCCGCGTATCAGCCCATCCCGGGTGACGAGGCGACGATCCTCGGCAAGGTGGTGGCGGTGCTGCGGCGAGTGTGAGCCTCCGCCCCTGACCGGGCCCCGGAACCAACTGCGCCGGTTCCGGGGCCCTGCTGCGTCTGGAGGCCGCCGGGCCCAGGGCGCAGGAGCCGGGCCCTCTACTCCGCTGCTGCCTCGTCCTCGCCCTCCGTCTGAGGATTGGCCTTCGGATCGGGCTTGGGGTTGGGCATCGGATCTGCCTTAGCCGCCGCGTCGATCGCGGCCAAGGAGCGCCGTGCCTGATTGCGGTCCGTCGTGTACCAGAAGTCGGGAAGCGAAGCCCGCAGATAGCTGCCGTAGCGCGCGGTCGCGAGGCGGGGGTCCAGGACGGCGACCACTCCGCGGTCCGCGGAGGCCCGCACCAGCCGCCCCGCGCCCTGCGCCATCAGAAGCGCCGCGTGCGTCGCGGCGATGGCCATGAAGCCATTGCCGCCGCCGTCGTCCACCGCCTTCTGGCGAGCGCTCATCAGCGGGTCGTCGGGTCGTGGGAAGGGGATCTTGTCCATGACCACCAACTGGCAGCTGGCGCCGGGAACATCGACGCCCTGCCACAGCGAAAGCGTCCCGAACAGGCAGGTCCGCGTGTCCGCCGCGAAGTTCTTGATCAGCTCGCCCAGCGTCTCCTCACCCTGCAGCAGGATGGGCACGTCGAGGCGGCCGCGGAGCTCCTCGGCGGCGTTCTGAGCGGCACGCATGGACGAGAACAGACCGAGCGTACGGCCGCCTGCCGCCTCGATCAGTTCGGCCAGCTCATCGATCATGTCGCTGCGTGTGCCCTCACGGCCCGGCCGGGCCAGGTGCTTGGCGACGTACAGGATCCCCTGCTTGCGGTAGTCGAAGGGCGAGCCGACGTCGAGGCCCTTCCACGCGGGGGCGTCCTCGGACTCGATGCCCTCGGGGGCGAGCCCCAGAGAGGCCCCCACCCCGTTGAAGTCGCCGCCGAGCTTGAGGGTGGCGGACGTGAGGACCACGGAGCGGTCGCTGAAGAGCTTCTCGCGCAGCAGGCCCGACACGGACATGGGCGCCACTCGCAACGAGGCCCCGAAGCGGTCGTGCCGTTCGTACCAGACGACGTCCCACTCGGAGCCGTTCGTGATGCGCTCCGCCACATCGTGGATCGTCTCGACGGAGGCGAGGGCCTGTTTGCGCACGGCGTCCTCGTCCTGGACCGACTTGTCGCGGGTCGAGCCAAGGGCCGAGATGACCGTGCGGGCGGCATCGCGCAGGGCCATCAGCGCATACCCGAGATCCTCCGGGACCTCCTCGAGACGGCCGGGGAGCGCCAGCTCCATCACCCGCTCGAAGCCTTCGGACGCGGTCTGGAGCTGGTCTGCCGCCTTCTCGTTGACGAGCTTGGCGGCTCGCCTCACAGCGCGGTTGACCTGGCCGGGGGTGAGCTCGCCGGTGGCGACGCCGGTCACTCGCGAGACCAGTTCATGGGCCTCGTCCACGATCAGCACTTCGTGCTGCGGAAGGACCGGGGCGCCCTCGATGGCATCGATCGCGAGCAGTGCGTGGTTGGTGACGACGACCTCGGAGAGCTTGGCCCGCTCCCGCGCCGCCTCGGCGAAGCACTCCGCTCCGTACGCACACTTCGACGCGCCCAGACACTCCCTGGAGGAGACGGACACCTGGGACCAGGCACGGTCGGAGACCCCTGGCGTGAGGTCGTCCCGGTCACCGGTCTCGGTCTCGTCCGCCCAGTCGCGCATCCGCAACAGGTCCTGGCCGAGCTTGCTGGTGGGGGCTGCTGCCTCGAACTGGTCGAAGAGGCCCGGCCCCTCCTCCTCTTCCTGTGGCACTCCTTCATGGAGGCGGTGCAGGCACAGATAGTTCGAACGGCCCTTGAGCATGGCGAACTGGGGGCGGCGGCGCAACAGCGGATGCAAGGCATCCACCGTCCGCGGCAGATCGCGCTCCACGAGCTGACGCTGCAGCGCGAGCGTGGCCGTCGCGACCACCACGCGCTCACCGTGCGCGAGCGCGGGCACCAGATAGCCGAGGGACTTTCCCGTGCCGGTGCCGGCCTGGATCAGCAGATGGGAACCGTCGTCGATCGCCTCGGCGACGGTCTCGGCCATCGTCACCTGGCCAGGGCGCTCTGTGCCGCCGACGGCGGTGACGGCGGCGTGCAGGAGCTCGGGAAGGGAGGGCTTTGTCATAGCGCGACCACCCTACGGGTCTCCACTGACAATCCCTCGATCAAGGCTGATGCAGAGGGTTCGGGACGCTGCCGTGCACGGCGGCGTGCGGGCGCTCGGGGCGGTCCCGGTACCCGTCGAGGTGGAGCCGGTTCCGGTTGAGGCACAGCCGCTCGATGCGCGGGGTGAGCAGGTCGAACATCTCGTACCGCTCCTTGAGCTGGGGGGCGCGCGCCTGATGGCGCAGGATCTCGGCACGGACGAGCGACCAGAAGGTGGTCTCCGGGATGCCCAGCTGCTCCTGGCAGAGCGGGGCGAGGTAGCGGAAAACACCCACGAAGAGCCCTGAATGGATGAACTGCGTGAGGAAGTCGGGGCGTTCGGTGAGCAGTACGTCGCGGACGTCGTCCGGCATCGACGCGTGCTCGGGAAGGGCCTCGGCGCTGACATTGATGTCGTCGACGAAGTCCTTCACCGCGAGCCGGACGGGTACGTCCTTGTCGTCGAAGACGACGATGGCGTTCTCCCCGTGAGGGGAGAACACGGTGCCGTACCGGTACAGGAACTGCAGGAGCGGAGGCAGCAGTGCGCCGAAGAGGCGCCGCAGCCAGGCCTCGGGGGCAAGGCCCGAGCGCTCGACCAGCTCGGCGACGAAAGCCCTGCCGTCCGGATCGGTGTGCAACAAGGAAGCAAGCGTGCGGGCGCGCTCATCGGGGGCGAGATACCGGGTGATCGGTTCGCGCCAGATGGCACCCAGTAGTTCTTTGTATTGGTAGGGGACCTCGGGAAGGCCGTCGTACAACGGGTGCTCGACGGTCACCGACGCGACCTCGCCAAGCAGGATCACGCGGCATTCGTCACGCAGGAAGGGGTCGGCGTCGCGCAGGGCGTGCATCCACGCGGTGACGGCGGGGGCGGCCAGAGTGCGCTCGGTCGGGAGGCCGCGCCACACGAGGGTGTTGAGGACCGACAGGGGCAACTTGACGGTGTGCCGGTCAGGTCGGGACAGATTCAGGAACGTACGAATGGATTGCTGGGGCAGCCGCAGATCGCCGTCGGTCGGGAGGGGCACGATCGAGCCCGCGGCGACGGAGGGGGCGAAGAGGGGCAGGACCACGTCGTCCCACTGCCACGGATGCACCGGCAAGTAGAGATAGGCGTGCGGGTCGAGGCCGCGTGCCCTGAGTATGTCTGCGAAGGACTCCCGTGTGGCGGGGGTGAGTTCACGTGTATAGAGCTTCTCCGCCGCGTCCAGGCCGGCGACGCCTCGGTAGGTGGCGAGGTCGGTGTGGACCGCGATCCAAGGGAGCTCCGCGGTGAGGCGTGCCTCGGGCGCCCAGCGGGCGGCGTCGCTGGCGGAGAAGCCGATGCGGCCCTTGTTGAGGACGAGCCAGGGGTGGCCGGTCTGATGCCCTTCGAGTTCGGCGTAGCCGAGGTCGGCGAGCTGCGCGGCGGTGAGTGCCGTCCGGTCGAGCCGGGCGTCGGCGGAGAGCGTGATGGTCAGCTCGCGGACGAGGTGGCCGAGCGTGGCACCGTCGATCCCCAGAGTGCGGCGGGCCCGGGTGAGGAAGCGGAGGGGGTCGCTGAAGGGGAGTGGCGGCCCCTCGCCCTCGGCCAGGGCCAGGCTCGCCGGGTCGACGTGCCAACTGCCGTACGAGCCGCGGCGGGCGCGGAAGAGGAGGCGGGGCGCTGTCGCTGCCGGTCGCGGGACTTCACTGCGCCGGCCCGCACCACCGCCACCGGCTTCGCCACCGTCGCCACCGGCATCGGCATCGGCACCGACATCGCCGTCGCCGTCGCCACCGGCATCGAGGCGGAGGCTGTAACTGTCCCCGTCGCCCGGTCGGGCGGGGACGGGCGCGATGATCTCCTCGTAGGCGAACTCACCGACCATTTTGGCCAGGAGGCGGCGCCCCCCTCTCGCCCACCGGTCGGGAGTCAGCTCAGGCGGGTCGTAGAGAGCGCGCGGGTCGTGGAGAGCGGACGGCTCACGGGACGTCGGGGGGACGGACGGATTCGGCACGGGGACTCCTCAGGGAGGGAACCGGATCAGGTCGAGCGGTGTACTAAGAGTGAGCGGGTCAGAGCAGTGCGCGCAGGGCCCGGTCACGGACCATGAGCGCCGCGCGCTTGTCGGGAAGTTCCACCTCGGCAGAGAAGCGGAAGCCGGCGCTCAGGAATGCGGATACGGAGGGGGTGTTGCGCAGGTCAGGTTCCGCGATGACGCGTGCGCACGAGGCACGACAGTCGAGCACGAGGTCGGCGACGGCTCTCAGCAGAGAGGTGCCGAGCCCGCGGCCACGGTCGGCGACACCGCCGATGAGGAGGTGAAGACCGGTGTCGTGCGGGCGGGCCGGATAGTGGCGGGCCAAGGCGTCGAGGTCCGCGCGGTAGACCTCCCAGTAGCTCATCGGCGTGCCGTCCAGGACACCGAGGCAGGGGACGCTGCGTCCGTCACCGTCGATCTGGCGGCGCAGATGCGCCCGCGTGATGGCATCGGGGCCGGCCAACTCCCAGAATGCCGCCACAGCGGGGTCGTTCATCCACCGACTGATGAGGGAGAGATCGCGTTCGATACACACGGGGACGAGTTGGAAGACACCGGCTGAGGTGGTCGCGGGGCCCCAGTCGGCGACATTGTCGAGCAGGTCATCGGCTGACGAGGTAGCCGACGGCGCCGGGGCACGTTCTGCCGTGCGCGCGTCGGCGCCGATGCGTCCCGCGTACGCATCCTGCGCTGGGGCCGCGCCACCAGCGCCGAACAGGGCGATGAGTTCGTCCGGGAGGCGCAGGTCCAGGGTGTCCTGGACGTCTGCTCTGTCGGCGGCGGATGGCTCAGTGGCGGGTTCGGTGGCGGACTCGGTTCCGGCGTCGGTGCTCGCATCGGGGGGAGGCGGAGGCACGGCGTCGCTCCTCTCAGAAAGCGTGGGTCATGTTCCTCAGGAATGAAGGGGGTTGGCGATGGAGACGTAGACGGACTGGGTGTCGACCGGGCCCACGAGCTCGTCGAGCCCGCGAAGGCGGGTCAGCAGATTGGCCTTGCACCGCAGCACGGGTGAGTCGAGAAGCAGGGCGGGCAGCGGCGTACGCAGCGAAGCCGGGCCGGAGACGATGTCGCCGAGGAAGCGGCGGAATGCCGCGAGCAACAGCGCCTCGTCAGCCAGGCGTTGGGCGCCCAGGGCTCCGATGAGGCCGAGGACGTTGTTGATGCCGAGGTAGTAGGCGAAGCGCTCGTCCGCCACCTCGTCGGACACGAAGGTGTCACTGTGCTCGCCGATGCCGGGAAGCCTTCGGTCGAGTTCGGGGCGTCGGGACTCGCGGAAGTAGTAGCCCTGGTTGTCGCGGTAGCGGCCGCCCACAGGCCAGCCGTCGGAGTCGAGCAGCAGGAGGGTGTTCTGCTGGTGGGCCTCCAGGGCCACCCCTGCCTCGCTGTCCAGCCAGAGCACGGGGCGTACGACGTTCTCCAGGTAGCGCAGGAACCACTCCGTGGCGACGGCTCCCCGAGGGCGGCCCGTCCGTCCGGCGAGGCGAGTGACGATCTCGCCGAGCCGGGAGCGCATCGGGGGCCGGCCGTGCCCACTGGAGTGCGGTGACGGCCTGGGCGAGACGAGTCCCGCGATGCAGGTGGCGTCGTCGCCGGGGCCGAAGGGGTTGTGCCGGATCATGACGTCGAGTCCGGAGACGGGTGCGCCGTCGGGGCCGGTCACGGCGAGCCAGGCCGGGTCGCGGATCACGTCGAAGCGGGGGTGGACCGCCTGCCACTGCTCGGCGAGGCCACTGCGCAGCAAGCGGTGGACCTCCACGCCGCGGTGGAGTTCCTTGCGGAGGTTTTCACGACGGGAGTTGGTGATGCGCAGGCCGAGCGAGAGCTTGAGCATGGCCGGTGCGCCCGAGCGGTAGAGGGTGCGCACGGAGGAGGTCGGGTACCACGGTGCGCCGTGAGGGCCGAGGTCCTGGAGGAGGCCGGCTTCCAGGAGAGCGGCGGTCCCGGGGCGGTGCCTGAGCTCACGCATCTGCCACGGGTGCAGGGGCAGGGCGGCGTGGCCGTGCGGCAACGGCAGGTCCGGACCGGCGAGGCGGGCGGTGAGCTGCTGGGCCGGGAGCGTGCGGCCGCGCTCGGTCCAGGCCGAGTCCGAGGCGAGTACGGAGGGGTCCACGGCGATCCAGTGCAGGGCGAACGCGCCGCGCAACTCCGGTGAGTAGAGCCGGGATTCGGTGTCGGAGAGGCCTTCGCGGCTCTTCGGGGTGGGGTGCAGGGGGTGGCCGAGGAGCAGGGACTGCTCGGCGGCGAGGAAGAGGTCGGGCTCGTCGCCGGGGTTGTCGCGGCGGTCGGCGATGAAGGTAGCGGTGCGCCGCACCGAATCGGCGACACGGCCGACGAGGTCCCCTCCCTCGACCCGCTCACTGTCGCTGCCGGGGTCGGCGGCTGCGGCTGCGCCGGACCCGATGCCGGAGTTGGATTCGGGGCCGGCAGCCTGCCCGTCTGGGGCGGCGGTTCCGCTTCGTTGGCCGGTTTCGCGGCCCAACAGCGCGGCGACGGTGACGGCGTCGGCCGGGGGTGCGCTCTGGGGGCCGTCTTCCAGGTACGGGAGGCCGAAGCGGTGCCAGCCGGTGGCCGACCAGTAGTACACGGGGACGAGGAGGGCGGTGCCGCTGGCCTCTAGCGGGATACGCAGGGCGCCCTGCTCGGGGGCGGGGAAGTCGTTCTCGCGTACCCAGCAGCGCAGGAGGTTCTCGATGGCCGCCACCTGCGCGGCGGTGTGCGGATCGGGGTGCTCCAGGAGGTCGGCGGTCGCGCCTCGCAGCTGCTCGGCCTGCCGGCCTCCCTTCTGCCGCGGGACCGTACCGGGCTCCGCCACCAGTGAGGATTGCTGGCCGCACACGCCTGGGACGTGCGGGTGAGGTGGGTCGTCGGATGCGGGGGTGGCGTTCAAGAGGGTTTCCTTGTGAAGTCGTTCGGGCTCCGGGGCGACGGGCTGGAGCTGTGCTGATGTCTCTTGGCCGTCCGAGGGACGGCCCGGGTCCGGGTGTGGCTATCCGTGGTGCGGACGCGCCGCCGCGGAGATCGCGTCGGAGAGGCGGTCGAGGATCGCGGCCGCCTGCTCGTCGGTGATGGTGAGAGGAGGAAGGAGACGTACGACGCTGGCGTGCCGTCCGCCCAGCTCGACGATGAGGCCGCGGCGCAGGCATTCGCGCTGAACTGCCGCGGCGAGTTCGGGCGCCGGGGGAAGCGGGCGCGGGAAGCGGGTCAGAGGCCCGGCAGACAAGGGGTCGCTCACCGACCGGGCAGCCGGAACAGATCGGTCCGCGACAGCCGGGTCCGTAGCGGTCGGGTCCGTAGCGGTCGGGTGCGCGTTGGCCGAGATCGCGGCGGCCGGGTCCACGACAGCCGGATGCGCGGCGACTGGGTCCACGAGTTCGACGCCGATCATCAGGCCTCTGCCGCGGACGTCGCCGATACAGGGGTGTTCGGCGGCCAGGGACCGCAGCTGGGTGAGCATGCGGGTACCAAGGACTCCCGCGCGGTCGGCGAGGCCGTTCTCACGCACGTAGGCGAGGGTGGCCGTGCCGGCCGCCATGGCGAGCTGGTTGCCGCGGAAGGTGCCGGCGTGGGCGCCGGGCTGCCAGACGTCGAGGTCGTCGCGGTAGATCACGACGGCCAGCGGCAGGCTGCCGCCGATGGCCTTGGACAGCACCATCACGTCCGGGACCACACCGCTGTGCTCGACGGCCCAGAAGGTGCCGGTGCGCCCGACGCCGGTCTGGACCTCGTCCGCGATGAGCGGGATCGAGCGTGCGGCGGTGATCTCGCGCATCCGGCGCAACCAGTCGTCGGGGGCGGGGATCACGCCGCCCTCGCCCTGCACCGGTTCGAGGATCATCCCGGCCGGCTGGGGCACGCCCGACTTGGTGTCATCGAGGAGGCTTTCGGTCCAGCGGGCCGCGAGTTCGGCGCCGTCCGCACCGCCGATGCCGAACGGACAGCGGTAATCCTGCGGGTAGGGCAGGCGCGCGACGCGTACGTCCGGTGCGCCGCCGGATGCTTCGAGCGCCCCTGCCGTCATCCCGTGGTAGGCGCCGGTGAAGGCGAGCATGCCGTTCCGCCCGGTCGCCGTCCGCACGAGTTTGAGCGCGGCCTCCACCGCGTCCGTGCCGGCGGGGCCGCAGAACTGGATCCGGGCGCGGTCGGCGAGTTCACGGGGCAGTGTGTGGAACAGCTCGGTGGTGAAGGCGTCCTTGACCGGCGTGGCCAGGTCGAGGACGTGCAGCGGTGCCCCCGAGTCGAGGACCTTTCTGATCGCCTCCAGCACGACCGGATGGTTGTGCCCAAGGGCCAGGGTCCCCGCACCCGAGAGGCAGTCGAGATAGCGCCGCCCGTCGGCGCCCTCGATGGTCAGGCCGCGCGCCCGTACCGGCACGATCGGCAGGGCCCGCGCATAGGTGCGGGCCGCCGACTCGCGCGCCGACTGGCGTCGCAGGATCCCCTCGTGTACTGCGGAGTGCCCCGCGGAAACCGCCGCGGGCGCCGGCTCGGTCACGGCCACGACTGTTGGTCCTCCCGCTGGGAATGGGCGCTCCCACTCGAACTGGGCCAGCGCGCCGACGAGTTGGCAGGGGAGATGAACGCAGGCCGCCAGTCCCCCGTACGTACCAACGACGGGGGCTGCGGGAGAACACGGGTCATCGGAAGATCCTTGCCGTGACGGAACCGTTGCCGTTCCGTCGGCTGTCCCCTACGGCACCGGCATAGTGTGAGGTGCCGTTCATCCGCAGCAGGGTGCGCAGCGCCACGGAAGTCCGGTGCTCAACGCACCGTGCGGCACACGGTGTCCGGCATGCGAACGATCTCGAAGCCCAGGGGGAATCTCTCTATGCGATCCATACGCCCGCTCAATACCGCTCGTCGTGGGAGGAGCGCGCGCGGTAGAACCTCCCCTGTGGCGGCCGCTGTCGCCATCGGCGCGGCGCTCGTGCTGACCGCGACGGCCTGTGGCCCGAGCGAGGACAACGCGGGCGACGATCCGTCCGCCTCCCAGCCCGCCGACGACGGCAACGGCAACAGCAACGACGACGGCAAGGTCAAGATTCCGCAGGACATCCAGGACCGGCTCAAGGAGCACGGCATCGACCTGGACAAGTGGAAGGGCGGGGCCTGGAAGAAGTTCGACAAGGACGACTGGCTCCGCGAGGCCGGTGACTACGTCAACCCGATCATCGAGGGTCTGTGGGACTCGGACCGCATGCGGGACGCCGACCAGAACCCCGACCGCGGTGTAGACGACAACGACATCTCCGGTGACCAGGGCGTGACCGACCCGACGCCCGAGCCGGTGGAAGCTGCGGCCCTGAAGGCGCCGTACGACGCCAGCGTTCCCGAGTCGGGCAAGCTGTTCTTCGACGGCCCCGACGGCTCGATGGTCTGCTCCGCCACCGTCGTGAAGGACCCGGCACACCCGGGCAAGTCCAACATGGTGTGGACCGCGGGTCACTGCGTGCACGCCGGCGCCGACGGCGGCTGGTACCGCAACATCGCCTTCGTGCCCTCGTACAACAACAGCGGCAAGTCGGCCGCCGAGCTGCAGAACGCCCCCAAGGAAGAAGTCGCTCCGCACGGCGTCTGGTGGGGCGACTGGGCGCAGACCTCCGATCAGTGGATCGAGCAGGGTGGCCCGACGGGCGGCAAGGGCGCACCGTACGACTTCGCGGTCATCCACGTGACGCCCGAGAAGGGCAGCGAGGGCAAGTCCCTCGAGGAGCAGGTCGGTTCGGCGCTCCCCGTGGACTTCAATGCCCCGGCCGTGCCGCAGATCGCCGACATGACGGCGACCGGGTACCCGGCGGCTCCGCCGTTCGACGGCCAGAAGGCGTTCCAGTGCGCCGACAAGCCGGGCCGGCTCTCGATCAGCAAGCCCGACCCGACGATGTACCGCATCGGCTGCACGATGACCGGTGGTTCGTCCGGCGGCGGCTGGGTCGCCGAGGGCTCGGACGGCGAGCCCTCCCTGGTCTCCAACACCTCCATCGGCCCGGTGACGGCCGGCTGGCTCGCCGGTCCGCGGCTCGGCAAGGAAGCCAAGGGCATCTACGGCGCGGTGAGCAAGAAGTTCGCCGACCAGTAGACGCCTGTGGGGCGCGACCAGCGGAAGTCGCTGACGCACAACCAGCAGTAGTCGCCTGATGTACGACGGCGGGATCGCCGGAAACCTTCACGACCCCGCCGTCATTCGTCCCCAATCACACAGGCATAGTGGGGTGTTGCATCGGCGGGGCGCTCCAGGAGACGCCACGCCGACATGTGACAAGTACATGGCAATTGCAGCAATCAAGTGCAGCAATCACACGTTCAATTCGGGGGTTACAGCACCATGCGTTCCACTCGTGCGCCCTTCGCGCGCAGTCGCGGGCGGCGTCTCGCACTCGCCGCCACGGGGCTCGCCGCGACTCTGGCACTGACTGCCACGGCCTGCGGTCCCAGCGAAGACAAGGCCAGTGACAGGGCTGATTCCGGCACCTCGCAGGGCGCCGACAAGGGTTCCGACACCGGCACCGACACCGGCTCCGATGCCAAGCTGCCCGGCGACCTCGCCGACAAGCTGAAGGACCACGGCATCGACCCGGACAAGTGGAAGGACGGTGGCTGGAAGAACTTCGAAAAGGAGGAATGGCTCCGCGAGGCGAAGGACTTCGTCAACCCCGTCATCGAAGGGCTCTGGAAGCCCGAGCGGATGAAGGACGCGAAGGACCCGAAGAAGACCATCGCCGCGAAGGACGCCCCCTCCGATCAGGGCGCGACCGACCCCGAGCCGTCGCCGGTCCAGGCCAAGCGCGAGAAGACGCCGTACCACAAGAACGCCGCCCCGGTCGGCAAGATCTTCTTCGATGCCCCCGGGGGCTCGATGGTGTGCTCCGGCACGGTCGTGAAGGACCCGCGCAACCCGGGCAAGTCCAACCTCGTGTGGACCGCGGGTCACTGCGTGCACGCCGGCTCCGCCGGTGGCTGGTACCGCAACATCACCTTCGTGCCTGCCTACAACGACCTCGGCAAGTCCGAGGCCGAGCTGAGCAACGCCGCCCCGCAGGAAGTCGCCCCGTACGGCCAGTACTGGGCCGACTGGGTCTCGACCTCCGCCGAGTGGATCGACGAGGGCGCCGCTTCGGGCGGTGCCGGTGCGCCATACGACTACGCCGTGATGCACGTGAAGCCGGAGCAGGGCTCCAAGTCCCTCGAGGAGACGGTCGGCAACGCGCTTGAGGTCGACTTCTCGACTCCGTCGGCGCAGAGCGTGAGCTCGATGGGCGCCTGGGGCTACCCCGCCGCTCCCCCGTACAACGGCCAGATCATGCACAAGTGCATCGACAAGCCGGGCCGCCTCTCGCTGACCTCCACCCAGCCGACGATGTACCGCATCGGCTGCACCATGACCGGCGGTTCGTCGGGCGGCGGCTGGTTCCGGATGGTGGGCGACAAGACCCAGCTGGTCTCGAACACCTCGATCGGCCCGGCCGAGAACACCTGGCTGGCCGGACCGCAGCTGGGCAAGGGCGCCGAGCAGGTCTACGACATGATGAGCAAGAAGTACGGCTCCCAGTAGCCGCACGGCGGGCGACCGCCGCACCTCGCACCTGACACGGCGAAGGCCCGCCCCCTACGAGAGGGGGCGGGCCTTCGCCATGTGAACCGCGTGACATGCGTACCGCGTGAACCACGCCTGTCCGGACCTGCGTTCAGCCCGCGACGTCCGGGCCTGCGTTCAGCCCGCGACGTCCGGGCCTGCGTTCAGCCCGCGGCGTCCGGGCCTGCGTTCAGCCCGCGACCGGGACGTACGGCGCGAGATCCGCCGCCAGTTCCGCGTGCACCTTCGCCTTGAGCAGCGTGCCATCGGCGGTGTGCTCCTCGGAGAGCACCTCGCCCTCGGCGTGCGCGCGCGAGATGAGCTGACCCTGCGTGTACGGCACGAGGGCCTCGATCTCGACCTCGGGCCGCGGCAGTTCGGCGTCGATCAGCGCGAGCAGCTCTTCGATGCCGGCGCCCGTGCGCGCGGAGACCGCGATCGCGTGCTTCTCGTTGCGCAGCAGCCGCTGGAGGACCAGCGGATCGGCGGCGTCCGCCTTGTTGACGATCACGATCTCGGGCACGTCGGTCGCGCCCACATCGCGGATCACCTCACGCACGGCGGCCAGCTGCTCCTCAGGCACCGGGTGCGAACCGTCCACCACGTGCAGGATCAGGTCGGACTCGCCGACCTCCTCCATCGTGGAGCGGAACGCCTCGACGAGGTGGTGCGGCAGATGCCGTACGAACCCGACGGTGTCGGCCAGGGTGTAGATCCGGCCGCTCGGCGTCTCGGCCCGGCGCACGGTCGGGTCAAGGGTGGCGAACAGGGAGTTCTCCACCAGGACGCCCGCGCCGGTGAGGCGGTTGAGCAGGGAGGACTTGCCCGCGTTCGTGTAACCGGCGATCGCGACCGACGGCACCTTGTTGCGCTTGCGCTCCTGGCGCTTGATCTCGCGGCCCGTCTTCATCTCCGCGATCTCCCGGCGCATCTTCGCCATCTTCTCGCGGATCCGACGGCGGTCCGTCTCGATCTTGGTCTCACCGGGACCACGTGTCGCCATGCCACCGCCGCCGCTGGATCCGCCGCCGCCCATCTGACGGGAGAGCGACTGACCCCAGCCACGGAGGCGCGGGAGCATGTACTGCATCTGGGCAAGGGCGACCTGCGCCTTGCCCTCTCGGGACTTGGCGTGCTGGGCGAAGATGTCGAGGATCAGGGCGGTCCTGTCGACCACCTTGACCTTGACGACGTCTTCGAGGTGGATCAGCTGGCCGGGGCTGAGCTCACCGTCACACACGACGGTGTCGGCCCCGGTCTCGAGGACGATGTCACGCAGCTCCATGGCCTTGCCGGATCCGATGTAGGTCGCCGGGTCGGGCTTGTCGCGGCGCTGGATGACGCCGTCGAGCACGAGCGCGCCCGCCGTCTCGGCGAGGGCGGCCAGCTCGGCGACGGAGTTCTCCGCGTCCTGCACTGTGCCCGAGGTCCACACGCCGACGAGCACGACTCGCTCCAGACGGAGCTGTCGGTACTCGACTTCGGTGACGTCCTCGAGCTCGGTGGAGAGGCCGGCGACGCGGCGCAGGGCCGCGCGCTCGGAGCGGTCGAGCTGCTCGCCGTCCCGGTCTCCGTCGTGTCCGTGGCTCCAGGCGACGTCCTCTTCCATCAGGGCATCGGCCCGAAGACCTTCGGGGTAGTTCTGCGCGAGGCTCTGCGCGTCCTGGGAAGGGGAAGAAGAGGAGGTCATTGGATCCTTACGTCGATGGGATTCTTCACACGGGTCAACGCTCCGGGCCGCCCCGAGATTCCCCGGGCCGGCCGGCGGGGGCCCTGAGATCACCCCGAAGGGTTTTCCCGGACCCGCAGCGGCGCCGACCTGAAGATGGTTGCACGGAACGGCCCGTCTCGTCACCCAGGTTATTTCCGGGCGGGAGCCGCCTTACGCCAGTCCGGGTGGCCCGGCATCGGCGGCGTCTTCGCGCCGTACAGCCAGGCGTCGAAGAAGCCGCTCAGATCACGGCCCGCGATCGAGGACGCGAGCCGCACGAAGTCCGCGGTCGTCGCGTTCCCGTCCCGGTGGATGCGCACCCAGGCCCGCTCCAGGCCGTCGAAGTTCTGGTGCCCGATCTCCTGCCGCAGCGCGTACAGCACCAGCGCGCTGCCGTCGTACACCACCGGGCGGAAGATGCTGATCTTCTGGCCCGACTCGGGGCCCTTCGGCGCGGCCGGCGGTCCGCCCGCGGCACGCCAGGCGTCCGACTGCTTGTAGGCCTCACGCATCCGCTTCTGGAGGGGCTTCTTCGCCTTCTCCTCGGCGAAGAGGGCCTCGTACCAGGTGGCGTGCCCTTCGTTGAGCCAGAGATCGGACCAGGTCTGCGGGCTCACGCTGTCGCCGAACCACTGGTGCGCCAGCTCGTGCACCATGATCGATTCCACGTACCACTCGGGGTACTCGGGCCGCTTGAACAGGTCGCTCTCGAAGAGGGAGAGGGTCTGCGTCTCCAGGGCGAAACCGGTCTGGGCCTGCGCCATCAGCACGCCGTACGTCTCGAAGGGGTAGCGGCCGACCTTCCCCTCCATCCAGCCGATCTGGTCCGGCGTCTTCTTCAGCCAGCGTTCCATCGCCTTGCGGTCCTTGGCGGGCACCACATCGCGTACGGGCAGGCCGTGCGGCCCGGAGCGGTGCACCACGGCAGAGCGGCCGATGGACACCTGGGCCAGTTCCGTCGCCATCGGGTGGCGGGTGCGGAAGGCCCGGGTCGTGGTGGACCCGGTGCGCGCCGTGGCGACGGGCAGGCCGTTGGCGACGGCGGTGAGCCCCTTGGGAGTGGTGACGCGGAACGTGAACTGTGCTTTGTCGGACGGGTGGTCGTTGGACGGGAACACACGGTGCCCGGCATCGGCCTGGTTGGCCATGGCGAGCCCGTCGGAGGTAGGCACCCAGCCGCCGTCCTGGTTCTTCGTGGGCCTGGGATCGCTGGTGTGCCGGACGGTGATCCGCATCTGCTCGCCCCGGCTCAGCGGCCGTGACGGCGTGACGACCAGGTCCTCACCAGTGGTCTCGAAGCGGGCGGGGGCACCGTTGACGGCGACGGAGCGGACCTTGCCATGGGCGAAGTCGAGGTTGATCCGCTGCAGCGGGGCGATCACACGGGCGTCGATCACCGTCACCGCGTCGAGCGGCTTCTTCTTGTCGCCGTGGTACGTGAAGGCGATGTCGTACGCCATGACGTCGTACCCGGGGTTGCCCAGGTGGGGGAAGAGCCGGTCGCCGATGCCGAGCGGTCCGGCCGGTGACGGCGCGCTCGCGGCGAGAAGGGTTACGGAGGTGGCCGCGGCCAGGAGCGCGGTCGCGATACGGAGAGTCCTCGGCCGCGAGGCCTTGACCCGGGGGGTGAGCAGCATGAACTACCGCTATCAGCGCGGACCTTCCGCACCGGTGTCGGCGCGCGCCGTGCCACTCGAACGAGTCGCCAGTAGGCGGCTGATACGACGCTGACGCCTCTTGTCCGACTGCTACGAAGTCGCCGCCGCCGGGTGCTGGGCACGGCTGACGTCGTACACACCGGGCACCGCACGCATCGCGCGCATCAGCCCCGGGAGGTGAGCCGCGTCCGGCAGTTGCAGCGTGTACGTGTGGCGCACGCGCTGTTGGCTCGGCGGCTCGACGGTCGCCGACATGACCTCGACGCCCTCCAGGGCGATGGCTTCGGTGAGATCGGCCAGCAGATGCGCCCGCCCGAACGACTCGGCGATCAGCGTGACCCGGCACTCCGCGCTGTCTCCCCAGCGCACTCCGACCTCCGAACGCCCCACCTCCTTCATGCGTACTACAGCGGGGCACTCGACGCGGTGCACGGTGACGACCCCGCCCCGCACGGCGAAGGCGGTCACCTCGTCGGGCGGCACGGGCGTACAGCAGCCCGCGAGTCGTACGCTCGCGCCTTCCCTGTCCACGACGGCGTTCGCCGCGGCGGGGCGCGGGAAGGCGGAGGCCTGCGGCAAGGGCGCCGGGGCCGTCTTCTCCGGGGGCGACGCCGCGGGTACCGACGCGGGCGCGGGGTGGGTCGTGAGCCAGCGCCGGATGGCGATCCGGGCCCCGGGCGTGCGCGCGTGGTCGAGCCACTCGCGGGAGGGCCCGGACGCCACGTCCTGCCCCATGAGCAGCTGGACCGTGTCACCGTCCAGCAGGACCGTGCTCAGCGTCGCCAGGCGGCCGTTGACACGTGCGCCGATGCAGGCGTGGGCGTCCTCGCCGTACTGGGCATAGGCGGCGTCCACGCAGCTCGCGCCCGCGGGCAGTCCAAGGGTGCCCCCGTCGGGGCGGAAGACGGCGATCTCGCGGTCCTGGGCGAGGTCTTCACGGAGCGTGGACCAGAACGTGTCGGGGTCGGGGGCCGCTTCCTGCCAGTCGAGCAGGCGGGAGAGCCAGCCCGGCCGGGTCGGGTCGGCGCGCTCGCCCTCGACGGCGTCCTCGGAAGGGGCCTCGGTGGCGGCGTCGGACTGCTCCTCCGAAGGAGGAGCGTACGGATTGCGCAGCGCGACGACGCCGGCCTCGGCCACCTCGTGCATCTGGTGCGTACGGATGAGGACTTCGGCGACCTCTCCGTCCGGGCGGGCCACCGCCGTGTGCAGCGATTGGTAGAGGTTGAACTTCGGTACGGCGATGAAGTCCTTGAACTCCGAGACCACCGGCGTGAAGCACGTGTGCAGTTCGCCGAGCACGCCATAGCAGTCCGCGTCCTCGTTCACCAGGACCAGGAGCCGTCCGAAGTCCGCCGCGCGCATCTCGCCGCGTTTGCGGTGCACCCGGTGGACCGAGACGTAGTGCCGCGGCCTGATGAGGACTTCGGCCGCGATGCCCGCCTCGCGCAGCACCGCCCGGACGTCGTCCGCCGTCCCTTCCAGCGGGTCGCCGCCGCCCACCGCGTTGGCCGCGATCAGCTCTTCGACCTTGGCGTACTCCTCCGGGTGGAGGATCGCGAATACGAGGTCCTCCAGCTCGGTCTTGAGCGCCTGCACGCCGAGGCGTTCGGCGAGCGGGATGAGCACGTCCCGCGTCACCTTGGCGATCCGTGCCTGCTTCTCGGGGCGCATGACGCCGAGCGTGCGCATGTTGTGCAGGCGGTCGGCCAGCTTGATCGACATGACGCGTACGTCGTTGCCGGTGGCCACGAGCATCTTGCGGAAGGTCTCGGGCTCGGCGGCCGCACCGTAGTCGACCTTCTCCAGCTTCGTGACGCCGTCGACCAGATAGCAGACGTCGTCGCCGAACTCCGTACGCACCTGATCGAGCGTCACATCCGTGTCCTCGACGGTGTCGTGGAGCAGGGACGCGGTCAAGGTCGTGATCTCGGCGCCCAGTTGGGCGAGGATCAGGGTCACCGCGAGCGGATGTGTGATGTACGGCTCACCGCTCTTGCGCATCTGGCCGCGGTGGGAGGACTCGGCGAGGACCCAGGCACGCCGCAACGGCTCCAGATCCGCGTCCGGGTAATGGGCGCGATGGGCTTCCGCCACATGGCCGATCGCGTCCGGCAACCGGTCCCGGGTGGCCGGCCCCAACAGGGCTGCCCGGCCGAGCCTGCGCAGGTCAAGCCGAGGACGACCGCGCCTGCGCTGCGCTGCGGGCGTCACGGGGCCAGACACCGCGGGGTTTGTGGCCTCCGCACTCATGGGCACCTCCGGCTGCTCCGACCGGCGGTGAGCGGACGACGGCGTGCTCCGTCCGGGCCGGTGCTTGATGCTACCGAGCCCATCACGCGCCGCTGACCGCCTCTCGCCGAGCGTGAAACGGATCACCCATTCGAGCGACAGTTCACGGGTTTACAGTTTCGAGCCATTCCGCGTCGATCTCGCCTTCGGCGACGATCACAGCGGGGCCCGTCATCTCGATCTCGCCGTCGGGCCGCTCGGTGACCACCAGGCTCCCACCGGGCAGATCGACGGTGTACGTGACCGGCGAACCGGTCGCTGCGGGGTCCGCCCCGTCCCTGCGGGCCACCGCGACGGCGACGGCGCACGCGCCTGTGCCGCACGAGCGGGTCTCTCCGGCGCCGCGCTCGTGCACCCGCATGGCGACGTGGCGCGGGCCGCGGTCGACGACGAACTCGACATTCACGCCTTCCGGGTAGGCCGAAGCGGGGCTGAATGGCGGCGGGTCGTACAGGTTGCCCGCGTGGGCCAGGTCGTCCACGAAGGCGACCGCGTGCGGGTTGCCCATGTTCACGTTGCGCGCGGGCCAGTGGCGGTCGGCCACCGAGACCTCGACGTCCCCTTCGGGGAAGGCCGCCTTGCCCATGCCGACGGTGACGCCCCCGCCGGCCGCGGCCTTGGCGATGTGCACGGTCTTCACGCCACCGCGGGTCGCGACGGCAAGATCACCCTCGCCCACCAGACCGGCGCGCTGCAGGTAGCGGGCGAAGACGCGCACGCCGTTGCCGCACATCTCGGCGATCGAACCGTCGCCGTTGCGGTAGTCCATGAACCACTCGGCCTCGTCGGCCAGATGCCGTGCCTCGGGGTGCGCCGCGGAACGCACGACATGCAGCAGACCGTCGCCCCCGATGCCCGCGCGGCGGTCGCACAGGGCGGCGACAGCTGCCGGGGACAGCGCGATGGCGTTGTCGGGGTCCGGGATGATCACGAAGTCGTTCTCGGTCCCGTGCCCCTTGAGGAAAGCGATCGGCGTGCTCATTCCTCGATCGTACGGGGTACCTGGGACAGTCAGTCGTCAAGGTGCCCGCCAGGGCTCTGACCTCGTACGACGCCGTCAGCGAAGGCGCGCGACCCGCCACACGGCGAGGACGGCGACGGCGAGGAACACCAGGGCGTACGCGGAGACGATCCGCCAGTCCGGGCGGCGCCCGGAACCGCGCTCCGGCAGCCCGGGCCAGGTGTGCCCCACGCGGCGGGCGGCCATCATGCCCCAGCCTGCGGCGCAGCTGCTGATCAGGAGCCCGAGCATGGCGACGACGGCGCCGCCGTCCCCGAACTCGAAGGCCAGCGGGAAGGCGAACATCAGCGATCCGGCGGCGGCGAGTATGACGATCGGCGCGAGCTGCCAGATGCGCAGACGGCGCTGCGGGCGCAGTTCGACCTCGACCTCCGCCGCGGCCATCGCGTCCGCGACGGGACCGTCGTCGGTCACGCCGTCCGGGGCCCCGTCAGGGCCGTCCGGGGTCAGCTCGCCGCCGTCATGCGCGGTGTCACGAGGGCCGGCCTCCATCGCCATCCGCCCTCCTGCTTCGGACTCCACTGGTCGATCGATGGTCGATGATGGCACGGCGTCAGGGGCCGGGATGACCGCCGGAGCGTCCCGATGCCATCACGTGATCAGGCTGTGACCGCTCGTTCGACCAACGCCATTGCCCGCCCCGGGAGTTCCCCCCGATCGGCCATGGCGCCACTGAGCCAGTGCACCCGGGGATCACGGCGGAACCACGAGTCCTGACGGCGTGCGAACCGCTTGGTCGCGCGCACGGTCTCCGCACGCGCCTCGCCGTCGGTGCACTCCCCCGCGAGCGCAGCGAGCACCTGCTGGTACCCGAGCGCGCGGGAGGCCGTACGCCCCTCGCGCAGCCCCACGGCCTCCAGGGCACGCACCTCGTCGACGAGGCCCGTGTCCCACATGCGGTCCACGCGCGTGGCGATGCGTTCGTCGAGCTCCGGGCGGCCGACATCGACGCCGATCTGGATGGTGTCGTATACGGAGTCGTGGCCGGGGAGGTTGGCGGTGAAGGGCTTGCCGGTGATTTCGATGACCTCGAGGGCGCGGACGATCCGGCGGCCGTTGCTGGGGAGGATGGCCCGGCCCGCTCCGGGGTCGGCGGCGGCGAGGCGGGCATGGAGCGCGCCGGAGCCGTGGAGCGCGAGCTCTTCCTCCAAGCGGGCCCGGACCGCTGGGTCGGTGCCGGGGAACTCCAGGTGGTCGACGGCCCCCCTGACGTAGAGCCCGGAGCCGCCGACCAGGATCGGCCAGCGTCCATCGGCAAGGAGTCGGTCGATTTCGGCTCGCGCCAGTTTCTGGTACTCGGCGACGCTCGCCGCCTCCGTGACGTCCCAGATGTCGAGGAGGTGGTGCGGCACTCCGTCACGCTCTTCGAGCGTCAGCTTGGCGGTTCCGATGTCCATCCCTCTGTAGAGCTGCATGGAGTCGGCGTTGACGACTTCGCCGCCGAGACGCTGGGCGAGGAAAACGCCCAGATCGGACTTTCCAGCCGCGGTGGGCCCGACGATGGCGATGACCCGCGGTGCGGGAGCTGCTCTACTCACCGCCCCAGTCTCGCAAACCCCAAGGCCACTTCCCGAACGAGCTACGTGACGCCACACGTCCGGGGTCGTTGCCTGTTGCGAGGTTCCGGCCGCCGGTTTCGAGGATCGGCGACCCGGGCGGCGCAACAGGGCGCACCGGGCGGCGCGGGATTTCGCCCACACGAGTACCGTATGGAGTAGATATGGGCGTTTTTGCACGATTCCGTAGGAAGTCCAAGGACACGGAAGAGGCGTCAACAGCCGAGGCGGCAGCCGGCACCCTGACGGCCGAGCCGGAAGCGGCCGGGGAGTCCCCCGAGGCCGAGCCCGGCCAGGAAGAGGCCAAGGCCAAAGCCGCCGCGAAGGACGAGCCCAACGCCGAGACCAAGGCCGAGGAGCCAGCGGAGAAGGAAGCCGGGGAGAAGGTCGACGCCGAGACCGAGGCCGAGGACAAGTCGGACGACACCGATGCGGCTGCCGCGGACAACGTGGACATCCCGAAGCAGCAGTCCGCGGAGAAGGCCGCCGACAACGACGAAGCCGACGAAGGCGCCCGCAAGTGACTCCCCCAGCGAGGGAAGGCAACCGATGGGCTTCCTGCAAAGCCTGAAAGACAAGCTCGCCCCGGCGAAGGACAAGGTCGCGGGCCTCGCGCAGCAGCACGGGGGCAAGATCGACCAAGGTCTCGACAAGGCCGCGAAGGTGGTCGACGACAAGACCAAGGGCAAGTACAGCGACAAGATCCAGACGGGGACGGGCAAGGCGAAGGATGCCGTGGACCGCCTCGCCGGGACGCCCGACGAGGGCAAGGACACGGGTGGCGGCACCACCCCGCCCGCAGGCGGCACGACCCCGCCCATGGGTGGCACCACCCCACCCACGTCCCCTCCGGCTCCCTGAACCACCCCGCGTCACCGGTCGAACGACCCCGGCGGACGGCCGTGGAGCGCCACCAGCTCCGCGGCCGTCGCCGTGCGTCGGCCACGTGCGCGTTGCGCGGACGCCTCTGCCAGGCCGCTCCCGCCGGTCGGTCCGCTCGGTCCGCTCGTCCGCTCAAGTCAGGGGGCTCGAGCGCTACGACCAGGCAGCCACCACGTACCCGACGCCGTACGGAGCGTCCTCGTAGAGCAGCTCGCCGCTCAGGCCCGCTCCTTCGGCCGCGCCCGCGAGCACCTGCCACGGCGCCCTTCCCGCCGCCTTCAGTTCGTACGCCAGCTTCTCGTCCAGTGCTTTGAGCGCCTCGACGTCCGCCGCCCCCAGTGCACGGGCCGCCTCCGCGTCGAAGCCGGCCGCCCGCTCGTCGAGATAACCGGGCGCCTTCAGCGTGCGGCAGGCGCTGGCGTCGCCCATCACCAGCAGGGCCACCCGGTCGGCCCGCGCCACGATTTCCCCTCCGACTTGAATACACCGCTCGGCCGCCAGAGGTTCCCCCACCCCGAGGCCTTCCAGCGGGGCCCCCGACCACTCCGTACGGTCGAGCAGCCAGGCGGCGACGGCCAGCGAGGGCGGAAGTTCGCGCTCCGCCGCATCCGCGAGGGAGCCGTCCGCGCCGGCCGTACCGTCGCCGCCGCCCTCGCCGCCGGGGCGTCCGAGTCGCACATCCAGGTCCACGCCGAAACCGCGGAAGGACCCGCGGGCGCCCTGCGGATGCGGGCCGCGTCCGTTCTGCGCGGCGGGGCCGACCACGACGAGACGGTCGGCGCGCGAGGCGGCGAGCACCCCGATGGCGTCCTTGCACGCGGCGCGTGCGGCGTCCAGTTCGGGGGCAGCACCCGCGGCCACCTCGGGGACCAGCAGGGGCGGGCAGGGGCAGACGGCTGCGGCGACAAGCATGATCCGCAGCGTAACGCCGCGCGCCAGTGGGAGCGCGCGCTAGTAGGAGATCGGGCCGGAGTCCCACTCCAGCTCGGAGATCGAGAAGCGGTACGGAAACGAGCCCCCGGAAGAACCGTCGCCGATCACCATCCAGCCGTCGGCCGTGCGGTAACGCCGCATCCGTACGGGATAGCGCGGGTGCTTCGGGCGGTACAGGCGGACGAACTCCGCGAACCGCTCGACCGCTTCCTCATGTGTGCCGTCCACCGTGGCCATCAGCTCGAACAGATGCCATGCCCCCGGCCCCGGCGGGTTCTCCATCATCAGCGCCCAGCGCGCCATCAGCCCATCCCCCGTGTCCGCCGCTCCCCCGTCGTCCGCCGCTCGCCCCGGTCAGTCGACCGCGCAACCGCTTCCAGTGGTCACCGGAAGCGGCTCCGGGGCGCCCACCTGCGGCAGTCCGAGCATCACGCCGGCGGGCTTGGCCGCAGCCTCGGTGTTGCGCTTCTCCCAGGCGTCACCCGCGCGCGTGGGGCGCACGTTCAGGACGGCACCCTCGGCGAGCAGGTGGTGCGGGGCCGCGTACGTGATCTCCACCGTCACGACGTCACCGGGGCGGACCTCGGTGTCCGGCTTGGTGAAGTGGACCAGGCGGTTGTCGGGGGCGCGTCCGGAGAGGCGGTGCGTGGCGCCGTCCTTGCGGCCCTCGCCCTCGGCCACCATCAGGTCGAGCGTCCTGCCGACCTGCTTCTTGTTCTCGTCCCAGGCGATCTCCTCCTGGAGGGCGGACAGACGCATGTAGCGCTCCTGCACGACCTCCTTGGGGATCTGCCCCTCCATCGTCGCCGCGGGCGTACCGGGGCGCTTGGAGTACTGGAAGGTGAAGGCGTTGGCGAAGCGGGCCTCGCGGACCACGTGCATCGTCTGCTCGAAGTCCTCCTCGGTCTCCCCGGGGAAGCCGACGATGATGTCGGTGGTGATCGCGGCCTCGGGCATGGCGGCGCGGACCTTCTCGATGATGCCGAGGAAGCGGTCCTGGCGGTACGAGCGGCGCATCGCCTTCAGGATCGGGTCCGAGCCCGACTGGAGCGGCATGTGCAGCTGCGGCATCACGTTCGGGGTCTCGGCCATGGCGGCGATCACGTCGTCCGTGAAGTCGCGCGGGTGCGGGGACGTGAAGCGCACGCGCTCCAGGCCCTCGATCTTCCCGCAGGCCCGAAGGAGCTTGCTGAAGGCCTCGCGGTCACCGATGTCCGAGCCGTAGGCGTTCACGTTCTGACCGAGCAGGGTGATCTCGGAGACGCCCTCGGCGACGAGCGCCTCGATCTCGGCGAGGATGTCGCCGGTCCTGCGGTCCTTCTCCTTGCCGCGCAGGGCGGGCACGATGCAGAACGTGCAGGTGTTGTTGCAGCCCACGGAGATGGACACCCATGCCGCGTACGCGCTCTCGCGGCGCGTGGGCAGCGTCGAGGGGAACGCCTCGAGGGACTCGGCGATCTCGACCTGGGCCTCTTCCTGGACGCGGGCACGCTCCAGGAGCACCGGCAGCTTGCCGATGTTGTGCGTCCCGAAGACGACGTCGACCCAGGGGGCCTTCTTGACGATGGTGTCGCGGTCCTTCTGGGCCAGGCAGCCGCCGACGGCGATCTGCATGCCGGGCCGCTTGGTCTTCATCGGCGCCAGGCGGCCGAGGTTCCCGTAGAGGCGGTTGTCGGCGTTCTCCCTGACGGCACACGTGTTGAAGACGACCACGTCGGCGTCGCCGTCCGAGCCCTCGGGCGCGCGTTCGTAGCCGGCGCCCTCGAGGAGACCGGAGAGGCGCTCCGAATCGTGGACGTTCATCTGGCACCCGTAGGTGCGCACCTCGTACGTTCCTTTAACGCCCACTGCCTGTCCCCGGTCGCCGCTGCTCATGTGACAAGGGTAGGCGGTCGCCGGAGTGTCCCTGCCGGGAGCTCGGCCCTGGCCATCACGGCGAGTGGCCTGGCAGGATCGCGCGCATGCTCCAGGCACTCCCCCGCATCAGCCGGCGCCGCGCACTCCAGGGTGCCGCGGCCGCCCTTGTGGTCTTCGGGCTCTTGATGTGGTGGCTCGTCCCGGCGGGCGACGACTCCCCGGGGGGCCGGATGACCTTCAGTACAGGCGTGAAGAACGCGGTGTACGAGCGATACGGCAAGCTCCTGCGGACCGCGGTCTCCCATGACATGCCCAAGGTGGACGTGGAGCTGCTCAACAGCGAGGGCTCCCAGCAGAACGTCGAGCGGGTGGCCACGGGGAAGGCCGATTTCACGATCGCGGCCGCCGACGCCGTCGAGAAGTACCGCCTGGAGGACCGTGCGGGAGCGGGCCGGCTGCGGGGCTGTGCGCGGCTGTACGACGACTACGTGCAGCTCGTCGTACGGCGCTCGTCGGACATCAGCAAAGCGCAGGACCTGCGGGGCAAGAAGGTGGCCGTGGGACAGCCGCGCTCGGGCGTTCGGCTGATAGCGGACCGGGTACTCAAGGCCGCCGACCTCGATCCCGAGAAGGACCTCACGTCGGTGGACGCCGGCATCGACAAGGCGCCCGATCTTCTGAAGAAGGGCGACATCGACGCCTTCTTCTGGTCGGGCGGGCTGCCGACCACCACAGTGCGGCTGCTCTCCGAAGAGTTCGACATCCGCCTCGTCGAGCTCGGCACCCTCGTGGACGCCCTGCACAAGCAGGGCGGAGCCTCCCGCTACTACCGGGCGGCGGTGATGCCCGCCGACGCCTATCCCGACGCCCAGCAGAACGACGCCGTGCCGACCCTGGCCGTGGCGAACCTCCTGGTCACCACGGACCGGGCGGACCCGAAGCTGACCGAGGGGCTGACCCGCACGGTGATCGACAGCCGCGACCACATCGGCGGCAAGGTGCACGCGGCCCAGCTGGTGGACCTGCGGACGGCGCTCTACACGGACCCGCTCGCCCTGCACGAGGGCGCGCGCCGCTACTACCAGTCGGTCAAGCCGTAGCCCTCGGTCAAGCCGTAGCCGTCAGACCGGGCTCCCGGGCTCGCCGCGTGGCACGCGGACGGTCACCCGCAGTCCGTGCGGCTCGTGCCGCTCGTACGCGATGGAACCGCCGCCCGCGGTGAGCAGGGCGCGCGAGATGGACAGGCCGAGGCCGGATCCCTTGACGTTCTGGTGGCGGTTGCTGCGCCAGAAGCGGTCGCCGATGCGGGCGAGTTCGTCCTCCGTGAGGCCGGGACCGCCGTCCGTGATCACTATGGTCGTCAGTTCACCGCTCCAGGAGACCTCCACCCCCACCTCCTTGCCCTCGGGCGTGAACTTGAGGGCGTTGTCGATCACCGCGTCCAGGGCGCTGGACAGGGCGACCGGGTCGGCCCAGCCGGTGGTCGCCGGACAGACGCCCGTCAGGCGCACCCCGCGCTCCTCGGCGAGCGGGCGCCAGGCGCCGACGCGTTCGGCCGCGAGTTCGCCGATGTCGGTGAGCCGCAGATCGGCCGCGGCGTGCTCGGCCAGTGCGAGGCCCAGGAGGTCGTCGAGTACCTGGGCGAGGCGTTTGCCTTCGGTACGCACGGAGGCGATCTCCTCGTTCCCCTCGGGCAGTTCGAGGGCGAGCAGCTCGATGCGGAGCAGCAGGGCGGAGAGCGGGTTGCGCAGTTGGTGAGAGGCGTCGGCGACGAAGGCCCGCTGCTGCTCCAGTACGTCCTCGACGTTGTCGGCCATCTCGTTGAACGACCGGGCCAGGCGCCTCAGTTCCGGCGGTCCGCCCGCTGCGGCCACCCGCGATTTCAGGCGCCCGGTCGCGATGTCGTGCGTGGTCGCGTCCAGGACCCGTACCGGGCGCAGCACCCAGCCGGTGAGGCGCAGTGCGGCGCCGACGGCGAGGAGCATCGCCGCCGACTCGCCGGCCCCTATGAGCAGCCACCCTTGCAGCGTCTTGGAACGCATGCGTCCCGTGGGCGAGTCGGTGACGACGACGGCGACGACGTCCCCGTCCCTGATCACCGGCGATGCGACGACGAGCCGGCCGCGCTGCCAGGGCCACACCTGACGCGGATCGTGGCTTCCACGGGACCTGAGGGCCTCTTCGAAGGCCTCCCGCGCCTCGGCGCCCCTGGGAGGCAGGAACCAGGCTCCGGGGGCGTGAGCCATGGGCACACGGTCCCGGAAGAAGACGCCCGCCTTGATCCCGTAGACCTCGTGGTAGTAGTCGAGTTCGGTCTGGAGGGTTTCGCGCCGTTCGTCCTTGTCGCGCAGGCGCGATCCTGTGGGACGTTTCGTGACGAACTGTGCGAGCGCCGCGAACCGCGCCGTGTCGTCGATCCGGTCGACGACCACCTTCTGCTGCTGCGCCGCCGCCACGCTCACCGCGAGCGGGAAGCCGAGCGCGAGCAGCACACCCGCCATGAGGACGATGAGCAGCGGGAGGAGGCGAGAGCGCACCTGACCTCGCTACTCGCTACGCGGCCGGGGCGACGAGCCGATAGCCCACGCCCCGTACGGTCTCGATCAGGGCCGGCATGTGCAACTTGGAGCGCAGGGAAGCGACATGCACCTCAAGGGTGCGTCCCGTTCCCTCCCAGCTGGTGCGCCACACCTCGCTGATGATCTGCTCCCGGCGGAACACCACGCCCGGCCGCTGCGCGAGGAGCGCGAGCAGGTCGAACTCCTTGCGGGTCAGTTGAACTGTCGAACCGTCCACACTGACCTGACGGGTGGGCAGTTCGATGCGTACGGAACCGAGGCGCAGTTCACTGTCGGCCGGGCCGGCCGCGGCGCCGGACGGGGGGCGCCGGATGACCGCGTGGATGCGGGCGATGAGCTCCCCGGTGTCGTACGGCTTCACTACGTAGTCATCGGCCCCGAGATTCAGGCCATGGATCCGCGAGCGCACATCGGCACGCGCCGTCACCATGATCACAGGAGTCGACCCGCGCTTGCGGATCTTCCCGCACACTTCGTAGCCGTCCTGATCGGGCAGTCCCAGATCTAGGAGTACGACCCCGAAGGGTGCCGTCTCGCCGGGCAGCAGGGCCTGCAGCGCTTCCTCGCCATTGCGGGCGTGCACGACGTCGAAGCCGTGCCTGGCCAGGACCGCCGACAGGGCGGCGGCCACATGATCGTCGTCCTCGACGAGGAGCAGTCTCATACGGGCCCCCTCCGGTTCATCGGTCGTTCCGTTCGCGCTCGCCGATGGCCGGTACGCGCGCGTGCACAGGCACCAAGGCATCCACTCCGATGAGTAAGGACCGCGTCAAGAGGGTTCGGGTCACGGGCACGTTCCGTTATGGAGCCGGTACGCGCCCGGGCGTCCCCGTTCACACGGTGTGTCCGGTTGCGGCCGGATCGTTATGCTCAATTTCCCCTCAGATGTAATGACGCTGGTCGCACCGGGTTATTACTGTCCTCCCAACCGAGGAGGATGGAGCAACAAGCCGTGACCGAAGTATCGGTGACCAAGGACGCCATACCGCCCGGGGCGGATGACCTGGTCGTGCTGAAGAACGTCAACAAGCACTTCGGCGCTCTGCACGTCCTCCAGGACATCGACCTGACCATCACCCGCGGTGAGGTCGTCGTCGTGATCGGCCCCTCCGGGTCGGGCAAGTCGACACTGTGCCGCGCCATCAACCGCCTGGAGACGGTCGAGTCGGGAGACATCTCGATCGACGGCAAGCCGCTGCCCCAGGAGGGCAAGGAGCTCGCCCGTCTCCGTGCGGACGTGGGCATGGTCTTCCAGTCCTTCAACCTTTTCGCGCACAAGACCGTGCTCGAGAACGTGATGCTGGGCCAGATCAAGGTGCGCAAGACGTCCAAGGCGGAGGCTGAGACGAAGGCGCGCGGTCTGCTGGACCGCGTAGGCGTCGCCTCGCAGGCCGACAAGTACCCCGCGCAGCTCTCCGGTGGCCAGCAGCAACGCGTCGCGATCGCCCGCGCGTTGGCCATGGACCCCAAGGTGATGCTCTTCGACGAGCCCACGTCGGCGCTCGACCCGGAGATGATCAACGAGGTCCTGGAGGTCATGCAGCAGCTCGCGCGCGACGGCATGACCATGGTCGTGGTCACCCACGAGATGGGCTTCGCACGCTCCGCGGCCAACCGCGTCGTCTTCATGGCGGACGGCCGGATCGTCGAAGAGGCCGTACCGGACCAGTTCTTCAGCAACCCGCGCAGCGACCGGGCCAAGGACTTCCTGTCGAAGATCCTTCACCACTGACGCATGACGCTCTCCTGCGTCTCAACTCTCTTCTGCCGACACAAAGGATGTTCACCATGAAGGCTCGCAAGGTCACCGCGGCTGCCGCTGCCGTACTGGCGCTCTCCGTCACCGCCACCGCCTGCGGTTCGGACGACAAGGACGACAAGGGTTCCGGTGGGGGCAAGAAGATCACCATCGGCATCAAGTTCGACCAGCCGGGTATCGGCCTGAAGACGCCGGACGGCTACACCGGCTTCGACGTCGATGTCGCGACCTACGTCGCCAAGGAGCTCGGCTACGAGGCCGGGGACATCGAGTGGAAGGAAACTCCCAGCGCGGACCGCGAGACCGCCCTGCAGCGTGGTGACGTGAAGTTCATCGCGGCGTCGTACTCGATCAACGACGAGCGCAAGGAGAAGGTCGACTTCGCGGGACCGTACCTTCTCGCTCACCAGGACCTGCTGGTCCGGTCGGATGACAAGATCACCAAGGGCACGGACCTCAACGGCAAGAAGCTCTGCTCCGTGACCGGCTCCACCTCCGCGCAGAACGTCAAGAAGGAAATCGCGCCGAAGGCCCAGCTGCGCGAGTACGGCACCTACTCCGAGTGCATCGACGGACTGGGCAGCGGCGCCGTCGACGCGCTGACCACGGACGACTCGATCCTCGCCGGCTACGCGGCGCAGGAGCAGTACAAGGGCAAGTACAAGCTCGCCGGCCTGAAGCTCACCAACGAGAACTACGGCATCGGCATCAAGAAGGGCGACTCCAAGCTCGAGGACCAGATCAACAAGGCCCTCGAGAAGATGGTTTCGGACAAGTCCTGGGACAAGGCCGTCAAGAAGAACTTCGGCCCTGCCAACTACAAGAACGAGCCCGCCCCGAAGATCGGCGACATCGTCAAGTGACCTCGTGGGAGCAGCTCCTGAAGCCGCTCCACTGACAGGGCACACGCCGGTACGCCGCCGCTCGGACGCGGCGGCGTACCTCGCCATCACCACATGCGAGAGCGCGGGAGATCGTGTTCGACTTTCTTGAAGACTACGACTTGCTCGATGCCTTTTGGATGACGGTGAAGCTCACCGTCTTCGCAGGCATCGGTTCCCTGGTCTGGGGCACTCTGCTGGCCGCCATGCGCGTCAGCCCGGTTCCGGTCATGCGTTGGTTCGGTACCGCCTACGTCAACATCGTGCGGAACATCCCGCTGACCGTCATCATCGTGTTCAGCTCGCTCGGGCTCGCCGATGTCTTCGGCATCACTCTGGGTGCGGGCAACGACTTCGACACGCTGGGCTTCCGTCTCGCGGTGCTCGGCCTCGGCGCCTATACGGCGGCGTTCGTGTGCGAGGCAGTGCGGTCCGGCATCAACACGGTGCCGGTGGGCCAGGCGGAAGCCGCACGTGCCCTCGGGCTGAGCTTCAGTCAGGTCCTCGGTCTCATCGTGCTGCCGCAGGCCTTCCGATCCGTGATCGGCCCTCTTACCAACGTATTGATCGCCCTGACCAAGAACACCACGGTCGCAGCGGCCATCGGTGTGGCGGAAGCGGCTCTGCTGATGAAGGAAATGATCGAAAATGAGGCGCAGTTGTTCCTCATCACCGCGATATTCGCCTTCGGATTCGTGGTGCTGACCCTGCCGACGGGCCTGATACTCGGGTGGCTCGGCAAGCGCCTGGCGGTGAAGCGATGACCTCCGTCCTCTACGACGCTCCTGGGCCCCGCGCCAGACGACGCAACGTCCTTCTCTCCCTGCTCTTTCTCGCGCTCCTGCTCCTGGGACTCTGGTGGGCCTGGAGCGCCATGTCCGACAAGGGGCAGCTGGAGTGGGCCAAGTGGGAGCCCTGGCTCGCCGACTCCGAGTCATGGACCACGTATCTGCTGCCAGGACTCGCGAACACGCTGAAGGCCGCGGGCCTCGCCATGGTGATCGCCCTTCCGCTGGGGGCGCTCTTCGGTATCGCACGGCTCTCCGACCACCGGTGGGTCAGGGTTCCCGCCGCCGTGGTCGTCGAGTTCTTCCGGGCGATCCCGGTGCTGATCCTGATGGTCTTCGCCAACCAGTTCTACTCGGCGTCCACCGACATCAGCGTCGACGCGCGCCCGATGTACGCAGTCGTCACCGGCCTGGTGCTCTACAACGCCTCGGTACTCGCCGAGATCGTGCGAGCGGGCATTCTGTCGCTGCCCAAGGGCCAGACGGAAGCGGCCAAGGCGATCGGCCTGCGCAAGGGCCAGACGATGACGAGCGTGCTGCTTCCGCAGTCCGTGACCGCGATGCTCCCGGCCCTCGTCAGCCAGCTCGTCGTGATCGTCAAGGACACCGCGCTCGGCGGCGCGATGCTCAGCTTCACCGAGCTGCTCAACGCCCGGAAGACGGCGGCGTCGTTCTACGCGAGCGTCATCCCCAGCTTCATCGTGGTCGCGGTGATCTACATCGTGCTGAACCTGATTCTCACCAGTCTGGCGTCGTGGCTGGAGCGCCGTATGCGACGGTCCAAGAAGAGCACGGGTGCCGTGGTGGGCCCCGAAGCGCTCGAGAACCTGGAAACGATCGGCCCCAAGACGATCCGTATGGACCACGGTGAAAACACCGGGGGCGGCGGCGGCTAGCAGCGGCCATCGACTCAGCGGCAGGGCAAAAGGAGGGGGCAGCGGCTTTGCGCCGCTGCCCCCCTCTTGCATAGGGGGCGGCAGCCCTTGTCACATACCGACCACTCCCAGTCTTGTCTGTCGACCGCCCCATCACACGTTCGCCCAAGCGCCACAGCAGTCGGGCGGCAACTTGACGCAGGCAGCAGCGGTGGGTTGCATACGTTCTGTGATCGTGCACCGGGCTCCAACTGCCAGTTCCTGTACGTATGTCCAGCGCTCCCGGGCCCTTGCGGCGGGAGGGTGCGCCCCGTGGACCCGGTGATCGTCGTCGGCGCGGGTCCCGTGGGGCTCACGCTCGCCCTGGCTCTCGCGCGTCACTCCGTCCCCACCGTCGTACTCGACGAAGGGCCCGGCAAGGACGAGCAGAGGCCCGCGCGGACGGTCGTCCTGCGGGATGACATCGCGGCACTCATGGAACGGCTCGCCGGTCACTCGTTCGGTGATCAGGAGTCGGGCGCGCGGTGGGGCGGCTGGCGTTCCCTGCGGCGCAAGCAGCTGATGCGGGAGTTCACGTTCAGTGATGAGGCGCCTGCCCCGCTGCATGTGCCCCAGCATGTGCTGACCGGTGCCCTGCGGGCGGCCATCGCCGAGGAGCGTCTGGTCAAGATCGCGGCGGAGAGCAAGCTCGACACCCTCGAACAGGACCCGGGCGGGCTGACCGCCCACACGCGCGGCCCCAAGGACGCCTGGTGGCGCGGCAGTTATCTGGTGGGGTGCGACGGGCCGCGCTCGACTGTGCGCAAGCTCCTCGACGTCCGCTTCCCGGGCCGTACGGCCGTCGAGCGACACGCCGTGGCCGCGCTGCGCACGGAACTTCCGGGACCCGGCGAAGCGTTGTTGCATCGGATGCCTCCGTGGCGCCACGGAGGCGCCGAGGTGACGGGCCGTCCGCTCGCCGGCGGGGTGTGGCGGCTCGACTGGCTGCTGCCGCCGCGCGGCGAGCTCGTGACACCCGATGCCCTCGTGGTGCGCATCCGCGAGACCCTCGCGGGCTGGTGCGACGGCGCCACACCGCCGTATGAACTGCTCGACACGGGCGTGCACACCGTCCACCACCGTCTGGCCCGCCGGTGGCGGGTCGGCCGCGCCTTCCTCGCGGGCGACGCCGCGCATCTGCTCGGCGCGCTCGGTACGCAAGGGCTCGACGAAGGACTGCGGGACGCGGACAATCTCGCCTGGAAGCTGGCGCTCGCCTGGCACCACGGCGCGCGGGACGCTCTCCTCGACAGCTACCAGACCGAGCGGCGGGCCAGTGTCGCCGCTCGCCTGCGCGCCGCCGACCAGTCGCTGCCGATACTGCGGGGCGGCAAAGGGCTGCGCTCCTATGTGCCGGGGTCGGCGCGCGGCCACGACACGCTCCTCGCCGATGGCCATGTGGGGCGCGGGCCCCTCGGCGCACCCGCGTCGTACGCGGAATCACCGCTGGCGCCCCCGCTTTCCGAGTCCGAGGTGGCGGTGGGCACGGAGCCGGGGGCGCCCGTGGCCGATGTACCGGTGACGGCGCCCGACGGGTCCTTGGTGCAGTTGCGCGATCGGCTCGGAGTGGGTCATCTGCTCGTCGTCCTCGTCGCGCCCGGCACGGTGGTGTGGGAGCGGCGGCACTGGGTGACGGCCGGGATCATGCCCCGGCTCGCCGCCGCCGTCACGGCGCTGCCGCACCCTGCGGAACTCCTCGTCGCGGAGAGTTACCCAGGAGCCCCCGCCCACTCGGTGCTGCTCATCCGCCCCGACGGTCACTTGGTCACCGCGCTCGGCGGCGTGCGGCCCGCCGAGTTGTATACGGCGGCCGAGGCGGCCCTCGGCGGGGCGGTTTCGAAGCGGCGTACGGACAGCGCGGAGACCACGGAAAAGGCGGAGGACACGGCCGCGGTGGGCCGTCCGACCACACAGTGAGAAGGAGTTGACCGGCACGCAGCGTCATGGTCTACTCCGAAACGTGACCGACACCGATGTGCGCCTGTGGCGGAGGGTCCATATGGACCTCGTCCGCTATGCGGGCTGCGTGTGTCGTCCGTCCTGCTGAATTCGCCCTCTTCTCCCTTGCGCGTTGCCCTCCTTGTGGCGCGCGCTTCCGCGAACCTCCAGGACGGTCCTCGTGTCTGCCTCTGTCTTCACCGCGCCCGCCTCCACGACGGCGCACGCGCCCACCGCCGCCGAGCTCCTCGATTTCGTACGCCGTAGCGCCGCCGATCCCGAGCTCATCGCCTCACTGCCGCTCGACCCCGAGGGCCGCACCTGGGTGCGCCTCGAAGGGCCCGGTGGCAGCGAGGCCTGGCTGATCGGCTGGCCGCCGGGCACCGGCACCGGCTGGCACGACCACGCGGAATCGGTCGGTGCCTTCCTCACCGCTGCCGGCACGCTCAAGGAGAACTCGCTCGCCGCCCGGCTGCCCACCGACGGCTGGAAGACCCTAGAGCTGTCCGAAGGGGTCGACCGCGAGCGGAAGTTGACGGCCGGCAAGGGCAGGGCGTTCGGCCAGAACCACGTGCATGAAGTGCTGAACGAGTCCACGAGCGAGCACGCCGTCTCCGTGCACGCCTACTACCCCCCGCTCCCGCGCATCCGCCGCTACAGCCGTACGGGCGCGGTCCTGCGCCTGGAGTCCGTGGAGCGCCCGGAGGACTGGCAGTGAGTGAGCATTCCGAAGGTGTACGCCACACTGACGCCCGCCCCAAGGACGAACCTCCCGTCGGCATCGACGAGTTGCTGGAGCGTGTGCGGCTCGACCTCGATCGGGTCACTCCGGAGGAGGCGCGTGACATCGCGGCCGCGGGGGGCCTCCTGGTCGACATCCGGTACGCCGCCTTGCGCGAGCGCGACGGCCTGATTCCCGGGGCTCTCGTCGTCGAGCGCAACGAACTGGAGTGGCGCCTGGACCCGCAGGGAAGCCACCGTGCCGTGGAGGCCGTGAGCCACGACCTGCGGGTCGTCGTGATCTGCAACGAGGGCTACGCGTCGAGTCTCGCCGCCGTCTCCTTGCGGCAGTTGGGGATGCGGCACGCGACCGACCTCATCGGCGGGTTCCAGGCGTGGAAGGCCGTCGGCCTCCCTGTCACCTCCGGCCTCCCTGTAACCGCCGGGCTTCCCGCCGGCGCCGGGCTTCCCAACTCGGGTTGATCAGGCTCACTCGCCGCCGGACCTTCGCCACCATGACGGGACACGCGAAGGGGCCGGGCCGCGGTTCGCACCGCGCTGCCCGGCCCTGACCTGGGCCCCACCCCCGCGAGGGCCCTGGCCGGTTCAGTCCCCGTCGTACCCCAAGTCCCCCGCGTCCTCGCCCTCTTCCTCGATGGCCTGCCGGACGATCCGGAGCGCCAGGCCTTCCGAGTAGCCCTTGCGGGCGAGCATGCCCGCGAGACGACGCAGCCGCTTGTCTCGGGCGAGGCCCCGCGTCGCCCGGAGCTTGCGGGCGACGAGCTCGCGTGCGGTCGCCTCCTCCTGCTCCGAGTCGAGCTGTCCGACGGCCTCCTCGATCAGCGTGGCGTCCACGCCTTTCGTACGCAGCTCCTGCGCGAGCGCCCGTCGGGCCAGGCCCCGGCCGTGGTGCCGGGACTCCACCCACGCACCCGCGAAGGCGCCGTCGTTGATCAGGCCGACCTCTTCGAAGCGGGTCAGCACTTCCTCCGCCACGTCTTCCGGGATGTCCCGTTTGCGCAGCGCGTCCGCCAGCTGTTTGCGCGTGCGCGGAGTCCCGGTGAGCAGCCGCAGACAGATCGCCCGCGCCCGCTCACCCGGATCCCCCGTCGGCGGCTCCCCCTTCTCGGCCCTCGACGAGGAAGGGGGGCCGCTGTCCTGTGCACCGCCACCCCGGCCTTCACCGAAGCCGCCACGCCGTCGGCGCCCTCTCCGGCCGCCGCCCCCGCGGAAGCCGGCGCTCTCGCCCTCCTGGTCGGCGCCGCCCTGATCCGCACCGTCCGCGAGGCCTCGGCTCGCGGGGTCGGTGTGGTGCTCGGAAGTGATCTGGTCCGCCCAGTCCGTGCGCCGCGTCATGGATCAGCTCTTGGCCGCGGCGGCCTTGGGCTTGGTGGCCTTGGTCGCCGGCGCGGGCACCGTCTTGGCGGCGTCCTCGGCTGCCGCACCCGCCGCACCCGCCGCGTCCTTGCCCGGTTCGGCGGTCGGCTCGTCGGCCTGCGGCTTCACGCCGACGCCCAGCTTCTCCTTGATCTTCCTCTCGATCTCGTTGGCGAGATCGGGGTTGTCCTTCAGGAAGTTGCGGGCGTTCTCCTTGCCCTGGCCGAGCTGGTCGCCCTCGTACGTGTACCAGGCGCCTGCCTTGCGGACGAAGCCGTTGTCCACGCCCATGTCGATCAGGCCGCCCTCGCGGCTGATGCCCTGGCCGTAGAGGATGTCGAACTCGGCCTGCTTGAAGGGCGGCGCGACCTTGTTCTTGACGACCTTGACGCGGGTGCGGTTGCCGACCGCGTCCGTGCCGTCCTTCAGGGTCTCGATCCGGCGGATGTCGAGCCGCACCGAGGCGTAGAACTTCAGCGCGCGGCCACCGGTCGTGGTCTCCGGCGAGCCGAACATCACGCCGATCTTCTCGCGGAGCTGGTTGATGAAGATCGCGGTGGTCTTGGACTGGTTGAGCGCACTGGTGATCTTCCGGAGCGCCTGGCTCATCAGGCGGGCCTGCAGACCCACGTGCGAGTCGCCCATCTCACCCTCGATCTCCGCACGCGGCACCAGGGCCGCGACGGAGTCGATGACGATCAGGTCGAGCGCGCCGGAGCGGACCAGCATGTCGACGATCTCCAGAGCCTGCTCGCCGTTGTCCGGCTGGGACAGGATCAGGTTGTCGATGTCGACGCCCAGCTTCTTCGCGTACTCGGGGTCGAGTGCGTGCTCGGCGTCCACGAAGGCGACGGCGCCGCCCGCGCGCTGTGCGTTCGCCACGGCGTGCAGCGTCAGCGTCGTCTTACCGGAGGACTCCGGTCCGTACACCTCCACCACACGGCCGCGCGGGATGCCTCCGACGCCGAGCGCGACGTCGAGCGCGGTCGACCCGGTGGGGATGACCTCGATGGGGTCGTTCGGCCGCTCGCCCATGCGCATCACTGCGCCCTTGCCGAATTGCCGTTCAATCTGCGCGAGCGCGGCTTCGAGCGCCTTCTCGCGGTCGGTTCCTGCCATGGGTTCCACCCGATTTGCTTGTGTCGATCGCTTCACGTCAATGACGCTAGCGCCTGCCACTGACAATCCGCCCCGACGCCCGTCCGGCCTGTGGATAACTCGAGGCGATCGCCCCGCCGAAATCCGCCGGAGCCCAGGGATCCCCCCGCGAAAACCCCGGGAAAACGCCGCCAGGCAACCCATAAGAACGGATGTTCGATTTTGGTGTCAAGCGCACCACGCGGCTCCCGCCGAGACTGCGGAGGAGACCTGGAGGGTGCCTACTCGCGCTCGCCCGAGCCCGATGCGGAGCCGGTGTCGCCCGACGCCTCCTCCGACGCGACCTCGGCCTCCGAAGCCGCCCCGGGGTGGTTCGGCCCGCGCATGGCACGTCTCACGCGCGTCAGGAGGGACACCCCGCCCTTGCGGCGGTGCCCGTGGACGCGCGGGTCGTCCGTGACGTCGTACCGCTTCACGTACGCCCCCAGGAAGGCCTGCAGGGTCGCGATCGCCGGGATGGAGATCAGGGCGCCGACCGCTCCGAGGAGTGCCGTGCCCGCGATGACCGACCCGAAGGCGACCGCCGGGTGGATGTCCACGCTCTTGGCGGTGAGCTTGGGCTGCAGGACGTAGTTCTCGAACTGCTGGTAGACCACGACGAAGATCAGCACCCACAGCGCGTACCAGGGATTGACCGTGAAGGCGATCAGCATCGGCAGCGCGCCCGCCAGATACGTGCCGATGGTGGGGATGAACTGCGAGACCAGGCCGACCCACACCGCGAGCACAGGCGCGTACGGCACGCCGAGGACCTGCAGCAGGACGTAGTGCGCGACTCCGGAGATCAGCGCCATCAGACCGCGCGAGTAGATGTAGCCGCCGGTCTTGTCGACCGCGATCTCCCAGGCGCGGAGCACTTCGGCCTGGCGGGCGGGCGGCAGCACCGAGCAGAGCGCACGGCGCAGCCGCGGGCCGTCGGCCGCGAAGTAGAACGAGAACAGCAGGACCGTCAGGAGCTGGAAGAGACCGCCGAGGACCTGCGCCGACACGTCCAGGACGCCGCTCGCGCTGTTCTGCACGTACTTCTGCAGCCAGTCCGAGTGGACCAGGCTGTCCTGGATCTCGACCCGGGACAGCTCCGTGTGGAACGTCTGGTTGATCCAGCTGATGACATCGTCGAGGTACTCGGGGAAGTCCTCGACCATGTCCACGATCTGGCCCGCGAGCATCGACCCCATGAGCGTGATGAAGCCGGCGCCCACGATCAGGACCCCGAGGAAGACCAGGAAGGTGGCGAAGCCCCTGCGCAGCCCGCGCGCGGCCATCCAGCTCACCGCGGGCTCTACCGCGAGCGCCAGGAAGAACGCGATCAGGACGTTGATCAGCAGACCGGTCAGCTGGTGGAAGGCCCAACTGCCCAGCTGGAAACAGGCGATGAGCGCGAGGGCGAGCACCATGGCGCGCGGCAGCCAGCGCGGCATGCTGGCGGCCCGCCCGGTCTCCGCCCCGTTCGGGGGCTGTGCGGGCGGCGTTGTGCCGAGTGGAGCTACGTCCTGAGTGACCTGCGCGGTCTCGTCTGTCGATGCCACGGGGCCAGTCTCGCCCACGCCACCGACATTCGACCGCCACCCCCGCGTCTTCGCACCCGACGGTGCTCGGGGCGGGTCACGGGCGGATGGCGAAGTGTCCGGCCGTCAGCGCCTTTCGGCCGGTACGTCCATCGCCGCGCACACAGCGCGCCAGACATCCTTGGCTTCCCAGCCCGCGTCCAGTGCCTGGTGCACCGTGCGCCCGCCGAGCTCGGCCATCACATGGTCGCGAGCGAACGAGTCGGCGTACCCCTGTCCGAAGTGGTCCGCCATCCGCTCCCAGAAAACCGTCAACCGCATGCCCTCAGTATCGCTCCCTTGAGAGTGCAGCCGGACGCAGGGGTGCTTACCGAAGGTGCTTTCCGGCCTACGGTCTGTGCATGGCCGAAACCGGAGCATCCCCGCACGCCGCGCACTCGCCGGTCGCACGCGCCGAGCACTTCGTCTGGCTCACCGCGCGCGTCCTCGAGCAGCGGCGGTTCGCGTACCACTTCCTGAGCGGCCCGGGTGGCACCGGAGCCGGCCCGTCGGCCGACGCGGTCGAGACCGCCCTGGCCGCGTACGGCACCGAGGACGGCGGGTACGGATACGCGCTCGAACCGGATCTGCGGGGCCCCGTCAGCCAGCCCCTGCACGCCGGCCACGCGCTGCGCGTCCTGGACTCGATCCGACGCTGCGGCGGGCAGCGGGTGGAGCGCGTGTGCCGCTATCTGACATCCGTGTCGACGGCTGACGGCGCCCTCCCGGCGATCCATCCCAGCCAACGCGGCTACCCCTCGGCGCCGTTCGTGCCCGTAGTGGACGATCCGCCGAGCGAACTCCTCGCCACCGGCCCCGTAGTGGGCCTGTTGCACCGCAACGAGGTGTGGCACGCCTGGCTGTTCAGGGCCACCGACTTCTGCTGGGCCGCGGTGGAGTCCCTGGAGAAGTCCCATCCGTACGAGATCGAGGCGGCCGTCGCCTTTCTCGACGGGGCACCCAACCGCCCGCGCGCGCAGGCTGCCGCCGACCGGCTCGGCAGGATCGCGCGGGAACAGAACCTCGTGACGCTCGACCCCGAGCGGTTGGACGCGTACCCCGTGGCTCCGGGCTACGCGCCGGGTGAGCACCACTTCGCGCACGACTACGCGAAAGCCCCCGAGTCGCTCTCGCGCGCGTGGTTCACCGACGAGGAAATGGCGCTCTCCCTGGACTTCCTCGAGCGGGAGCAGCAGGAGGACGGCGGCTGGCCGATCCGCTGGCGACAGTGGGCGCCCGGCAGCGCCCTCGAAGCCCGCCCGATCGTCACCATCGAGGCGCTGCGCACGCTACGGGCGTACGGACGGTCCATCGCCTGACGGGCCGTCCTCGGCCTCCCTCAGCAGCAGCGCCGCGATGGCGAGTGCTGTGCCGCGCGGCGCCGACAAGTCGATGCCGGTGCGTTCGCCGATCTTCGCCAGGCGGTTGTCGACGGTGTTGGGGTGCAGGCCGAGGGCGGCGGCGGTCGCCCTGCGCTCCTGCTGATGGCCGAGGTGGGTACGCAGCGTCTCCAGGAGCTCGGGGCGGTCGGCGACCGGGTCGAGCAGTGCGGAGATGAGGTGGCTGCTCTCGTTGCGGCGGGAGAGGTGGTACTCGAGGAGCACGTCCTCCATGCGGTACAGGCCCGGGGGCAGACCGCACGCGCGCGTGATGCGCAAAATCTCGGTCGCGGTCCGCGCCGCGTCCGTCACGGCCTCGGGCCCAGCGGCGTCCACGGCGGCCACGCGTACGGGAAGGTCGCAGGCCTTGCTGAGGCGGCGCGGCAGGTCATCGGACGGCCGGCACTCCTGGGGCACGATGACCCGTCCGCCGTCGAGCTCCAGGAGCGCGAGCACCTCCACCTCGAAGGCGTGGTCCAGGGCGGTCTGCACACGCCGCAACCGCCGCCGTACCGCTACGGGGCCCTCAGCAGGCGCCCCGTCGAAGCCGACCGCAAGGACGAGCGCGGGCCCCGCGAGGCGCAGCTGGTCGAGCAGCACATGACCGGGCGGCACCATGCCGTCGAGCAGACCGCGGACCAGGGACTTGCGCTGGGCGCGCTGCTCGGCCTCCAGGGCGGAACGCTCGTCCAGGTAGGTCTCGGCCACGGCACCGACGATGGCGGGGTGCGACTGCAGCAACACGTCCACGAGCTCGACCAGCGCCGATTCCTCGCCGGGGCGAGCCACGTCGCGCAGCGCCTGCCACAGGACGTAGACGCCCAGAGCGTGCGTGCGCAGCAGCAGGTGCAGCGGCATGCCCTCCTCCGCGCGCTGTGCGGCCCGCTCGCGGAAGAGCCGGTGGCTGCCGGGCCGATCGGAGACGTGGCGCAGGAACAGACGCACACCGTGGCGTGCGGTCGCGGCTATCTCCAGGTCCTTCACGTCGTCGGGGAGCTCCGCGTAGCCGGGCAGCTCCTCGAACGACTCACGGGCCATCCTGCGGGCCAGTTCGTCGACCCGGGGCTCACAGCGCGCCGCCAGGGATCTCGCCTCGGAGGACAGGGCCACGGTGTCTCCTCTCCGGGGGCGGGGCCGCGGTTGTGACGCGTCACATTACCCACGGGACCTGTGTGTGACGGGAGCGGGTGTTCGATCACGCGGCAGGGTCCGAAACTCGTGACCTGTGGCCATCCACCCCAACGCACACGAGGAGCCGCGGGCATGACCGAGCACAAGGCAGTGGACTATTCCGAGTACATCGACCGGGTCTGGCGGGGTGAGGAGACACTTCTGGCCCACCTCACCGGCGCGTACACCGGGGACGAACTGGTGCGGCTCGGCGAACGGGCGCGGTTCTTCCCGGCGTTCGCGAACGTCGCGGTGTTCGACACCGGCGACGGGGTGGTGCTCGTCGACTCCGGGGATTTCCGCACGGCGCAGCAACTGCACGCGCCGGTCGGCCGATTCGGCGCGGGGCCGGTACGTTCCGTGGTGTACACGCACGGCCATGTGGACCACGTCTTCGGAGTGTTCCCCTTCGACCGCGAAGCGGAGGCGACGGGCGGCCGGCCGCCCGAGGTGATCGCCCACGAAGGCGTCACCGCACGCTTCGACCGCTACATCCGGACCGCGGGATACAACTCCTGGATCAACCGCAAGCAGTTCGGAGTGCCCTCCCTGGAGTGGCCCACCACGTACCGCTACCCGGACACCGTCTACCGGGACCGCCATACCGTGCGCCGCGGCGAGCTGACCTTCGAGCTGGTCCACGCGCGCGGGGAGACCGATGACCACACCTACGTGTGGATACCAGAACTCAAAACGCTGTGCACGGGCGACCTGTTCATCTGGAACTCGCCGAACGCCGGCAATCCCCAGAAGGCGCAGCGCTACCCGGAGGACTGGGCACGAGCCCTGCGCGCCATGCAGGAACTCGGCGCCGAACTGCTGCTCCCCGGGCACGGCGTCCCCATCGTGGGCGCCGAACGCGTACACCAGGCGCTCGACGACACCGCACGGCTCCTGGAGTCGCTGTGCGAGCAGACCAGGGCGCTGATGAACGCCGGCCACCGACTGGACGCCGTCATCCACGGCGTGAAGGTCCCGGAGGAACTCCTCGCGAAGCCGTACCTCCACCCCGCCTACGACGAGCCGGAGTTCGTCGTACGCAACCTCTGGCGGCTCTGGGGTGGCTGGTACGACCAGAACCCCGCCCACCTCAAGCCGGCCCCGGAGGCGGCGCTCGCGGCCGAGTTCGCGAAGGCCGCGGGAGGCGCCCACGCCTTGGCGCAGCGGGCCGCACAGCTGCTGGCCGACGGCGAGCTACGACTGGCCGCGCATCTGGCGGAGACGGCCGCGCTGGCCGCACCCGCCGATGCCGGGGTGGCACGCGTGCGTGCCGAGGTGTACGCGCTGCGTGCCCTCCAGGAGACGTCGACCATGGCGCGCGGTGTCTTCAACTGGGCGGCCGCGGAGTCGGCCGCCGTGGCCGAAGGCACGGACCTGGAGATGGAGTTGACGCGCACCCCGGAGGGTCGCAGCCGCGCCGCCGGGGCGATCAGTGTCGGCGTGATCGACGGCGAAGACGGCTGCTGCGGATGAGCGGGGCCTGGCGGAACACGTGGCTGCTCGGTCGGCTGGGACCTCCACCAGGCGGGCACTCTGGTGGGCGTGGGAGCCCTCGCGAACGGCGCGGTGCTCCTCGCGCACGGCCTGCTCGCGCAGCGTTCCACACGGCGGGGCGGCACACCCCGGCTGCCGGTGGGCGCGGGAGCCGGGCTGCTCATGACGGTGGCGGGCTGCGCCGTCGCCACGTTCGGATCGACGGACTCCATGTGGGTCAAGGTGCCTCTGATGATGGGCCCGATGGCCCTGGCCATGGTGATGCTCACCGTGGCTTCCACGGCCTGCGCCCAGATCGCTCCACCCGCCCGGCGGGGCCTCGTCCTCGGTGTGCTGACCTTCGTCTATGCGCTCGGCGGGATCCTCTCCCCCTTGGTCCTCGGCGGCATGGTGGACCGCGCCGCCACGGTGTCCGCGGGCTACGAGCAAGGCTGGCTGCTGACGTCGGGGCTGCTGCTGACCGCCGGCGTCCTCGCGGCCCTCTTCTGCCGTCCGGAGAAGGCCGCGCGGCGGCTCGGAGTCCCCGAAACGACGGGGACAGAGACGCCGGTCAGCCCATGAGCGCCCGCGCCCCCGCGGTGACGGCCACCGCCGCTCCGATGACGACCAGGAAGGGGGCGCGCAGCAGCAGCGCCACGGCCGCCGCGGCGAGCCCCAGGGCTTTGGCGTCGAGCTCCAGGACCCGCCCTTCGGCGAAGGCCTGCTGGGCCGTGAGCGCGGCTAGCAGCGCCACCGGCAGCAGGGCGGCCATGCGCTTGACGAGCGGGCGCTCCAGGGCGCCCGCCGGGACCAACAGGCCCGCGAGCTTCACGAGGTAACAACCGACGAAGGTCACTCCGATCGCGATCCAGATGTTCAACGGTCTTCCCTCTGCGTCTCGCTCTGCATGTCGTTCTGCGTCACGTTCTGCCTGTCGTTCTGGGCGTCATCGGGAGATGCGGCTCCCTTGGCGGATGCCTTGCGGCCCTCTACGTAGAGCGCCACCGGCACGGCCAGCGCGGCCACCAGAACCGGCACCCCCGCAGGCAGCACGGGCAGTAGACCGAGCCCCAGGACGACCGCGACCGCCGCCACGGCCCGCTCCGTAGTCGTCCGCAGCATCGGCGCGAGCAGCGCCAGGAAGACCGCTGGTCCCGCGGCATCGAGCCCCCACACGTCGGTGTCACCGATGGCCTCGGCACCGAGCGCCCCGAGGAGCGTGGTGAGGTTCCACAGCACGTAGAGGCTCAGCCCGGTGACGGTGAAACCGATGCGGGCGGCGTGCCGGGTCGGCTGTGCGAGCGAGACGGCGGTGGTCTCGTCGATCACCCAGTGGGCGGCGAACGGGCGCACCGCGCGCGGAAGGGCCAGCAGTTGCGAGAGCCGCAGCCCGTAGAACGCGTTGCGTACGCCGAGGAAGAAGGCGCCCGCCGCCGCGGTGAACGGGTTGCCGCCGCCCGCCAGCGCCCCGACCAGTGCGAACTGCGAGGCCCCGGTGAAGACCAGCAGGCTGAGCGCGCAGGTCTGGAGCACAGTGAGGCCGCTGCCCGCCGAGGTCACTCCGAAGGCGAAGCCGGAGAGTCCGACGGCGATCCCGACCCCGAGGGCGTCGCGGACGACGGCGGAGTCGGGTTTCTCCGGTGAGCCGGTGGGGCGGTCGTCGTGCTCGATCAGGCCTGGGGTTATGCCTGCGCGTGTCGTTTGTTCTGCCACACGCCGGACGGTACGAGCAGGGCCGATTCCCCGTCTTGTACGTTCTTGCGCTCACGCTGGTACGCCCCCGGCGGCACCCCGACGATCCGCGTGAAGTGCCGGTTCAGGTGCGGCTGGTCGGTGAAGCCCACGGCGACGGCCGCTTCGGCGGGGGTCGTTCCCGCGTCCAGGAGGCGCAGTGCGGCGCGAACCCGCGTGTCGGTGAGCCACGCGTGCGGAGGCATCCCGTACGCGTCGCGAAAAGCCCGCAGCAGCGCGAAGGGGCCGACTCCGAGATCGGTGGCGAGCCGCTCCAGACTCGGCGGCTCGGCGAGCCGCTCCTCCAGGACGGCACGCGCGCGTGCCGCGACCCCGGCACCCGCCGTGCGCAGCGCACGCTCAGGGAGCGGCCCGCCGTTCAGCCGCAGCAGCCGGGTCACGGCCACCCGCAGCAGCGTGTCGGCGGCCAGCGCGTTGCCCTCCTCGGCGGCTCGCAGCACCCGGTGGACGAGAGTCACGGCGTATGGGTCCTCGAGCACCGGTCGGATGAAGCCGGGGGTTCCTCGAACGGTGGTGGTCTCCGCGGCGATGGCCGCGACCAGTTCCGGTGACGGGTAGACCGCGGCGTACCGCCAGCCCTCGGGCGCACCGGCCCGGCCCGTGTGCGGCGTGTCGGGGTTGACCAGGGCCAGGGTCCCCGGCCCCGCGTGCTGATCGGCGCCGCCGTGGTGGAAGACGTCGACGCCCTCGGCGATCGCGGCGATCACGAAGTGCTCGTGGGTGTGCCGCACGAACGTCTTGTTGATGTAGTGGGCACGCAGCAGGTCGACCCCGGGCAGCTCCGCGTACCGCCAGTGCCGCGCCTGCTCCGCCGAACCTGCCATGACCCCATTCTGCGCCAGCCACGCAAACCCTTTTCCGCAGGTCGGCGCCGTTGTCAGTGGCGGGGTGCACGATGGGGTCATGGTCAGGTCCGCATCCAGTGCTCCCGGCGCCCCCGGCGCCCTCGATGGGTTCTCCCCCGCGACCCGCAGCTGGTTCACGGGGGCTTTCTCCGCGCCCACGTCCGCGCAGGCCGGGGCGTGGAAGGCCATCGGCGAGGGCTCGGACGTGCTGGTCGTCGCGCCCACCGGCTCGGGCAAGACGCTGGCCGCGTTCCTCGCCGCCCTCGACCAGCTGGCCTCGACCCCGCCGCCCGCCGACCCCAAGAAGCGCTGCCGGGTGCTGTACGTGTCTCCGCTGAAGGCCCTCGCGGTCGACGTGGAGCGCAATCTGCGCAGCCCGCTGACCGGCATTCGTCAGGAGTCCGTGCGCCTCGGGCTCGCCGAGCCCGAGGTGCGGGTCGGTATCCGCTCGGGCGACACCCCGCCCGCCGAGCGCCGTTCCCTCGCCACGCGCCCGCCGGACATCCTGATCACCACCCCCGAGTCGCTCTTCCTGATGCTCACCTCCGCCGCGCGGGACGCGCTGGCCGGCATCGAGACGGTGATCCTGGACGAGGTGCACGCCGTCGCGGGCACCAAGCGCGGCGCCCATCTCGCCCTCTCCCTGGAGCGGCTCGACGAGCTGCTGCCCCGGCCCGCCCGCCGCATCGGCCTGTCGGCGACCGTCCGTCCGGTGGACGAGGTGGCGCGCTATCTCTCCCCGCAGCGCAGGGTGGAGATCGTCCAGCCGCCGTCCGGCAAGGAGTTCGACCTGTCCGTGGTCGTGCCGGTCGAGGACCTCGGGGAGCTGGGCGGTTCCCCGGTCGCCGACTCCGACCAGGGCGCGGAGCGCCCCTCGATCTGGCCGCATGTCGAGGAGCGCATCACCGACCTCGTCCAGGCGCACCGCTCGACCATCGTGTTCGCCAACTCACGCCGTCTCGCGGAGCGCCTGTGCAACAGGCTCAACGAGATCGCGTACGAACGCGCGACGGGCGAGCCCCTCCCCGAAGACCACTCCCCCGCGGAGCTGATGGCCGAGGCGGGCGCGGCCAAGGGCGCCCCTCCGGTCCTCGCCCGCGCCCACCACGGCTCGGTCTCCAAGGAGCAGCGCGCGCTCGTCGAGGAGGACCTGAAGGCCGGCCGCCTGCCGGCGGTCGTCGCCACCTCCAGCCTGGAACTGGGCATCGACATGGGCGCGGTGGACCTCGTGGTCCAGGTCGAGTCACCGCCCTCCGTGGCCTCCGGCCTGCAGCGGGTCGGCCGGGCGGGACACCAGGTGGGCGCGGTCTCCACCGGCGTCGTCTTCCCCAAGTACCGAGGGGACCTGGTGCAGGCCGCCGTGGTCACCGAGCGGATGCGGACCGGCTCCATCGAGTCGCTGCGCATCCCGGCCAACCCGCTGGACGTCCTTGCGCAGCAGCTCGTCGCGACGGTCTCCCTGGACACCTGGCAGGTCGATGACCTCCTTGCCCTGGTCCGCCGGGCGGCCTCCTTCGCCTCGCTCCCCGAGTCGGCGTTCACGGCCGTCCTGGACATGCTCGCGGGACGCTATCCGTCGGACGCCTTCGCGGAGTTGCGCCCCCGGGTGGTGTGGGACCGCGTCGCCGGCACCGTCACCGGGCGGCCGGGCGCGCAGCGCCTCGCGGTCACCTCCGGGGGCACGATTCCCGACCGCGGCCTCTTCGGGGTCTTCCTCGCCGGTGCCGACCCCAAGAAGGGCGGCGGCCGCGTCGGAGAGCTCGACGAGGAGATGGTCTACGAATCCCGGGTGGGCGATGTCTTCACGCTCGGCACCAGTTCCTGGCGCATCGAGGACATCACACGCGACCGCGTGCTCGTCTCCCCCGCTCCCGGCGTCCCGGGCCGCCTCCCCTTCTGGAAGGGCGACCAACTGGGCCGCCCGCTCGAACTGGGCCGTGCGGTGGGCGCGTTCCTCCGGGAGGTCGGCTCCCTCTCGCGTGACGACGCGCGCGTGCGCCTGCTGGCAGCGGGCTTGGACGAGTGGGCCGCCGACAACGTCCTGACGTACCTCTCCGAACAGCGTGAGGCCTGCGGCCACATCCCGGACGACCGCACGATCGTGGTCGAGCGGTTCCGCGACGAGCTGGGCGACTGGCGGGTCGTGGTGCACTCCCCGTTCGGCGCGCAGGTGCACGCCCCCTGGGCCCTGGCCCTCGCCTCCAGGCTGACCGAGCGGTATGGCATGGACGCCCAGGTCATGCACGCCGACGACGGCATCGTGCTGCGGCTGCCGGACGCCGACCTGATGAGCCTGGACCTGCTCGACCAGGAACCCACCGACCGCCCTTTGGAGTACGACAGCGAGCAGGCCCCCGTAGGCGCGGGAGACGTCGCCTTCGACAAGGGCGAGGTCAACCAGATCGTCACCGATCAGGTGGGCGGCTCGGCTCTGTTCGCCTCGCGCTTTCGCGAGTGCGCCGCCCGCGCGCTGCTGCTGCCGCGCCGCAGCCCCGGAAAGCGCACGCCTCTGTGGCAGCAGCGCCAGCGCGCCGCGCAACTGCTCCAGGTGGCGAGCGAGTTCGGTTCGTTCCCCATCGTCCTGGAGGCGGTCAGAGAGTGCCTCCAAGACGTCTTCGACGTCCCCGGCCTCACAGAACTGATGGGCGACATCGAGTCCCGCAAGGTCCGGCTCGTCGAAGTCACCACTCCCGAGCCGTCCCCGTTCGCCCGCTCGCTCCTGTTCGGGTACGTGGCGCAGTTCCTGTACGAGGGTGACTCACCGCTCGCCGAGCGGCGCGCGGCGGCCCTCTCCCTGGACTCCCGGCTGCTCTCGGAGCTCCTGGGCCAGGCCGAGCTGCGCGAGCTGCTGGACGCGGACGTCCTCACGGAACTGGAGCAGGAGCTCCAGTGGCGCACGGAGGACCGCCGCATCAAGGACGCCGAGGGTGTCGCCGACCTGCTGCGCCTTCTCGGGCCGCTCACCACAGCCGAGTTGGCAGAGCGCGGTGCCGAGCCCGAGTGGGCGCAGGAGCTTGCCTCCGCCCGCCGCGCGATCAACGTCCGCATCGCGGGGGCCGACCACTGGGCGGCGATCGAGGACGCGGGCCGGCTGCGCGACGCGCTGGGCACCGCGCTGCCGGTCGGCGTCCCGGAGGCGTTCACGGAACCCGTGAAGGACCCCCTCGGTGACCTCGTCGGGCGGTACGCACGCACGCACGGCCCGTTCACTTCGGCGACGGCGGCGGCCCGCTTCGGCCTCGGAGCCGCGGTAACCGAGGGTGCGCTGCAACGCCTTGCAGCCAACGGACGTGTCGTACAAGGAGAGTTCCATCCGGCGGGCATCGGCCAGGAGTGGTGCGACGCCGCCGTCCTGCGCCGGCTGCGCCGCCGCTCCCTCGCGGCCCTGCGGCATGAGTTGGAGCCGGTGCCGCCCGCCGCCCTCGCCCAGTTCCTGCCCCAATGGCAGAACTTGAGCGGGCACGGACTGCGGGGCGTGGACGGACTGGTGCGCGCCGTCGAGCAGTTGCAGGGAGCGACCGTGCCCGCGTCCGCGCTCGAGAAGCTCGTCCTGCCCTCCCGTGTCTCCGGCTACGCGCCCGCGATGCTCGACGAACTCACCGCCGCCGGAGAAGTGGTGTGGGCCGGGGCCGGAGCCCTCCCCGGAAAGGACGGATGGGTCTCCCTCTACCTGGCCGACGCCGCACCCCTTCTCCTGCCGCCTGCTCATCCGCTGGAGCTCACCGCGCTCCACCAGTCGGTCCTCGACGCCCTCTCCGGGGGGTACGGCCTCTTCTTCCGGCAGATCGCCGACCAGGTCCGCGCCACGACCCACCCCGAGGCATCCGACCCCCAACTGGCCGATGTCATCTGGGATCTGGCCTGGTCCGGACGGCTCACGAACGACACCCTCGCCCCGATGCGCTCCCTCCTCGGCTCGGGTCGCACCGCGGGCTCCACGGCCCACCGCGCCAAGCGCTCCGCCCCTCGCGGGCGCTATGGCACGCTGACCACCGCCGCCCGCCCCACGTCGCGTACGGGCCCGCCGACCGTAGCGGGCCGCTGGTCACTGCTCCCCGCCCACGAGCCCGACCTCACCCTGCGTGCCCACGCCCTGGCCCGCACTCTCCTGGACCGGCACGGCGTGGTCACCCGGGGGGCGGTCGCGGCCGAGGGAGTCGAGGGCGGCTTCTCGGCGACGTACCGCGTCCTGTCCGCCTTCGAGGACAGCGGTCAGGCGCGGCGCGGCTATGTGGTCGAGGGTCTTGGCGCCGCCCAGTTCGCCATGGACGGCGCGGTGGACCGGCTGCGCGCGGCGGCGAACGCCCGCGACCGCGCCGACAGTTCACCGGCCGCCATGAACTACTCCCCGCGCCCCTCGGAGACCCAGGCCATCGTCCTGGCCGCCGCCGACCCGGCCAACGCGTACGGAGCCGCACTTCCCTGGCCCGACCCGCCCACCGACGCGGGGCACAAGCCGGGCCGCAAGGCAGGCTCCCTGGTCGTCCTCGTCGACGGCGAACTGACCCTCTACATGGAGCGGGGCGGCAAGACCCTGCTGGCGTGGCCCGCGACCCCGCAGGACGACACCCCGGCCACCGAGGACGCCCGGCTGCACGCGGCCGCCGCGGCCCTCGCCGCGGCGGCCCGAGCGGGCTCACTCGGCACGGTCACGGTCGAGCGCATCAACGGCGGCTCCGCCCTGACCTCCCCCTTCGCCCCTCTCCTGGAAGGAACAGGCTTCCACGCCACCCCCCGGGGCCTCCGCCTGCGCGCCTAGCCACGGCAACCACCCGGGCCAGCCGCCCCCGGGCCCCGAGCCGGCCACGCCATGCCACACCGCACGCCGCCCTCCCAACCCCACGCGCCCCTCCCCCACACCTGACCCCCACCCCACCCCCGACATGCCACCCTGGATCCCATGCCCGAAGGCGACACCGTCCACCAGGCAGCCCGGCGTCTGCACAGCGCCCTCGCCGGGCATACCGTCACGCGCTCCGACCTCCGCGTCCCGAAGCTCGCGACCGTCGACCTCACCGGGCGCACCGTCCTGGACGTCACCCCGCGCGGCAAGCACCTCCTCGCCCGCTTCGAGGGCGGGCTCACCCTGCACTCCCACCTCCGCATGGACGGCTCCTGGAAGGTGTACGCCCCCGGTGAGCGCTGGAGAGGCGGCCCCGGACACCAGATCAGGGCGATCCTCGGCACCGCCGAGCGCACCGCGGTCGGCTATCGCCTGCCCGTACTCGAACTCCTCCGCACCGCCGACGAGGACAAGGCCGTGGGCCACCTCGGCCCCGACCTCCTGGGGCCCGACTGGGACCCCGAGCAGGCCCTCGCCAACCTCCTCGCGACCCCCGACCGCCCCCTCGGCGAGGCCCTGCTCGACCAGCGCAATCTCGCGGGCATCGGCAACGTCTACAAGTGCGAGCTCTGCTTCCTCCTCGGCGTCACCCCCTGGCACCCCGTGGGCGAGCTCCCCACCGAGACCGCCTCCCGCATCCCCGCCCTAGCCAAGAAGCTCCTGGAAGCCAACCGCGACCGCCCGGCGCGCACCACCACGGGCCGCGACAGCGCGGGCCGGCGCCTGTACGTCTACGGCCGCGTCCCCCGCCCCTGCCTGCGCTGCGGCACCCCCATCCGCTTGGCCGAGCAGGGCGACGGCTCGCGGAGCCGCCCCACGTACTGGTGCCCTTCCTGCCAACAGGGCCCGACTCCTTGAATCCCGGCCTGCTTCCCGAGCCCGTCAGCCCACACCCACACCCACACTTGCGCAGACCCACACCCACACCAACTAGTTGACGCCCCGTCAGATCCCGCCGTACCGTCCCGTCATGCCCCTCTCGGCGTACGACCTCAGCGGACGCACCGCATTCGTCACCGGCGCGGCCAGCGGCATTGGCCGGGCTTCGGCCGTACTCCTCGCGGAAGCGGGTGCCACCGTCCACTGCGCCGACCGCGACGCCCAGGGACTCCACGAGACGGCCACGCTCATCAAGGCCGCGGGCGGTACCACACACACCCACTCCGTGGACGTTGCGGACAGAGCCCAGGTCGACCAGGCCGTCGCCACCGCCACCGCGGCCGACGGCCGCCTGGACGTCATGGCAGCCATCGCCGGAATCATGCACAGCAGCCCGGTTCTGGAGACCCGCGACGAGGACCTCGACCGGGTCCTGAACATCAACTTCAAGGGCGTTCTGTACGCCTGCCAGGCCGCGGCCCGCGCGATGATCGCGGCGCACAACGGCGAGACCGACAGCCCCCGCCACCCCGACAGGCCCCACCACACCGGCAGTCCCCGCCACACCGGCAGTCCCCGCCACACCGGCAGCATCATCACCATGGCCTCGGGTGCCGTGGACACCGGCGGCCCCGGCCTCCTCTGCTACGGCGCGGCGAAAGCCGCCGTCGTCCAGCTCACGAAGACCCTCGCCACCGAGGTCGGCCCGCACGGCATCCGCGTCAACGCCGTCGCACCCGGCTGGATCCGTACCCCGATGACCAACCGGCACGACACCGACGCCCAGGCGCACACCGAGGGACTCATGATCCGCATGTCCCCGCTGGGCCGCGTCGGGGAACCGGAGGACATCGCACACGCCGTCCTGCACCTGGCATCCGACGCCTCCGGCTTTACGACGGGCCAGATCCTCCGCCCGAACGGCGGCGTCGCCATGCCTTGGTGACAGCGCCGGCGGCACCGCGGGCAGCGCCCCTGGCCGCACGCCGCCCGGGCCACTGCCTGCCGCCCGGCCGCCCGGCGGCGGAGGCCTCACGCTTCCTGGCCCGGGACGCCCCCACCGCCCGCGACTTCGGCACACAGTGCACCGGCAGCAGACTCAGCCCCCATCCACCGGCCGCGACCGCCCCCTCCAGGATTCCCGCATCGGGCACGAGGGCCAGCCGCAGCACGCCCCACCACCAGAGCGCGCCAAGTGCCAGAGCCGGCGCCCACCGCACGACTCTCCATGCCACGGTCACCACCTCCGCACGAGGCTCAACGCTCGACGCCCAACTCCTGACGCCCAACTCCTGACGCCCGGCTCCCGATGCCCGATCGACGCTAGACGCCCGGCTCCACCGGGCGGCAGGGCGCACCACAGGGCACACGAGGCACGGCCAACATCCTGCTCAACCGTTCTCCGCGACCACTCGCGACCCCTCCGCGATCGCCCGTCTCCGAGCTCAGCCGTTCCCGAAACAGCCGAGCCCAGCCGCTCCCGAAACAGCCGAGCTCAGCCGTTCCCGAAATCAGCCGTTCCCCGAGCCCAGCCGTTCTCCGAAATCAGCCGTTCTCCGCCTGGAACATCCAGTGATGCTTCTCCAGATCGGCCGTGATCCCGATGAAGATGTCCTGGCTCACCGGATCCGCCTCGCCGGTCGCCTCGACCCGTTCCCGCATCCGCGTGATCACCGCACCGAGCGCGTCCACAAGCGTCCCCACCGCGTCCCCGTCCTTGACCCAGCCGCCGGCGACCTCGCCGATGCCGCTGCTCTGCGCCACGGTCGCCGCGCGGCCGTCAGGCGAGACGCCGAGGGTGGAAGCCCGCTCGGCCACCGTGTCGGAGTGCGTCCGCGCAGTGTCCACGACCTCGTCGAGCTGCAGATGGACGGAGCGGAAGCGCGTGCCGACCACGTTCCAGTGGATCTGTTTGGCCACCAGGGAGAGATCGACCAGATCCACGAGCGCGCCCTGCAAGGCGTCCGAGACCGTCTTCAGATCCGCATCGGACAGAGGACTCTTCACGACGTACATCCAACCTCCAAAGATCATGGGCTCGCGTGAGCGAAAATCCCCACCAACTGTCGCACAAGTGCACCAATAGGGACATCTCGCAGACAGCTTAGAAGATGAACGAGTCACCTCAAAAAGGCACCTCAAACAGCCCTCGCACACCCCTCAACCAGCACCCGCAACCAGCGCCCGCAACCAGCCACAACCAGCCCCACAACCAGCACCCACAACCCACACAGCGGCACCCAGAACGCCCAAGGACTCCCGGAACGCACGAACCACCCGGAGCGCCCCGTGAACGCACGAAAGCCCCGGCCGGTGACCCGGCCGGGGCTTCGACACATCGGAGCGCTCAAACAGCGTGCACAGTCAGCGCAGCGTCACGCGGCGACGACGTCCACCGCCTCCGCAGGCGCCTTGATCGTCACCCGTTCCGGCGGCACACCGCTCACCGAGACGGAATTGAGCATCGGGCGAACCGGTGCGCGCACCGGTTCCGTAGCCGCTGCCGACGCAGCCAGTTCAGCGAGAGAGAGCTCGTCGCTCACCTCGCGCATGAGCTCGGACATCCGTACGTCAAGCGCGTCGCAGATCGCGGAAAGCAGCTCGGAGGATGCCTCCTTCTGCCCCCGCTCCACCTCGGAAAGATAGCCGAGCGAGACTCGGGCGGACGAGGAGACTTCGCGCAGAGTACGGCCCTGGCGCTGGCGCTGCCGACGCAGCACGTCACCCAGCAGGCGACGGAGCAGAATCATCGGTGGCTCCCTCCTCGGACCGCGTAGCCGCATCCTTCACGCCCCACCGTACCGCCTCGCGCGGCGGCCGTGCGGGGAGCGATGTCGTGTTCACTCAGGGCTGCAAACATCAAGTCCCCCCGTTCTGTTCCGTATCCTGTGCCCGCCCGTTCCCGGCAGGTTCGCCGGACAGCCGCTCGACCAGCAGCGTGAGCACGCTCCGTACACTCTCCATACGGATGTCCGAACGCTCACCGTTCAACCGCAGCGCGGCCACTTTCCCCTCAGAGCGAAGAGCGGAACCCGGCCCGTCGACCGCCACGAAGACCGTCCCGACCGGCTGACCGTCCTGCGGCTCCGGCCCCGCGACGCCCGTGGTCGCGATCCCCCAGTCCGCGTCCATGACCTTGCGCACACCCGCCGCCATCCGCAGCGCCACATCGGCGTCCACGGCACCGCGCTCGGCCAGGAGAGTGCGGTCGACCCCGAGCACCTCGTGCTTCAGCTCGGTCGCGTACGCCGTCACGGACCCCCGGAAGACCCGGGAGGCCCCGGGAACCGCCGTCAGCTCGGCGGCCACCAGACCGCCGGTCAGCGACTCGGCGACCGCGAGCGTCTCGCCCCGCGCCTGAAGGAGCCGCAGCACCTCCGCGGCCGGGCCGAGGGACATCACGGGGCCGACTCCCGAGCCCCTTCGCCGGAGCCGGATGCGGCTGCGGAGGCGGCAGACGCCGCACGCGCCTCCGCGAGACCCCGTCGCCGCAGCAGGATGGCCTGCCGTACGTAGTCGAGCCCGGTCAGGACGGTCAGGACGACGGCGACCGCCATCACCCAGAAGCGCAGCGTGGCGAGCGGCCCGGTCAGCGCCAGGACGTACATTCCGGCCGCCGTTCCCTGCCAGAGCGTCTTCATCTTGCCGCCGCGACTGGCCGGAATGACACCGAAGCGGATCACCCAGAACCGCAGCAGTGTGATCCCGAGCTCACGTCCGAGGATCACGCCCGTCACCCACCAGGGCAGATCGCCGAGGTAGGAGAGACAGATCAGCGCTGCGCCCATGATCGCCTTGTCGGCGATGGGGTCGGCGATCTTCCCGAAGTCCGTGACCAGGTTGTACGTGCGTGCCAGGTGCCCGTCGAACAGGTCCGTGATCATGGCGACGGCGAACGCCGCCCAGGCCCACGCGCGCCAGGCCTGGTCGTATCCGCCGTCGGCGAGCAGCAGCATCACGAAGCCGGGCACGAGAAGCAGCCGGATCACCGTCAACAAGTTGGCGACGTTCCACACACTGGCCTGATTGACGGCCGCAGCGCCCAACTTTCCGCCGCGCACCGGCTTGGCGCCCTGCGCGCCGGAGCCGCCCGCCGCGGATGCCGGGACTCCGGTCATCTGCGTGCCTCCTCGGCCGGGATCCGGGGCGAGTCCCCCAGGATTTCGCTGTACTCAGCCACCAGGTCCACGCCTTCCGTGCCGACCACCTTTGCCACGACCATACGACCGACCTGCAGGCCGTCCCCACCCGTAGCGCCCGTGAAGCGAATCTGGCCGTCCGTCTCGGGCGCCTGGTGAGCCGCCCGGCCGATCGCGCCGTCCTCCTCGTCCACGGCCTCCACGAGCACCTCGACGGTCTCACCGAGGCGCTCATCGGCGCGCTGCGAGGTCAGTTCCTCGGCGAGCCGCGAGATGCGCGCGAGCCGCTCGTCCACGACGTCCTGATCCAGCTTCCGGTCGTACGTCGCCGCTTCCGTGCCCTCCTCGTCGGAGTACCCGAAGACGCCGATGGCGTCCAGCCGCGCACCCGTGAGGAACCGCTCGAGCTCGTCCACGTCGGCCTCGGTCTCGCCGGGGAAGCCCACGATGAAGTTGGACCGCACGCCGGCCTGCGGGGCCTTCGTCCGAATGGTGTCCAGGAGCTCCAGGAACCGGTCGGTGTCCCCGAAGCGCCGCATCGCCCGCAGCACACCAGGCGCGGAGTGCTGGAAGGACAGGTCGAAGTAGGGGGCGACCTTCTCCGTGGAGGTCAGTACGTCGATGAGCCCGGGGCGCATCTCGGCGGGCTGCAGGTAGCTGACGCGCACCCGCTCGATCCCGTCGACGGCGGCCAGCTCGGGCAGCAGCGTCTCCAGGAGCCGGATGTCGCCGAGGTCCTTGCCGTACGAGGTGTTGTTCTCGGAGACGAGCATGACCTCCTTGACGCCCTGCTCGGCCAACCAGCGCGTCTCCCCGAGGACGTCCGAAGGGCGCCGCGAGATGAAGGACCCGCGGAAGGAGGGAATGGCGCAGAACGAGCAGCGCCTGTCGCAGCCGGAGGCCAGCTTCACCGAGGCGACGGGGTTGGTGCCCAGGCGCCGCCGCAGCGGGGCACGGGGCCCCGAGGCGGGTGCGACGCCCTCGGGAAGGTCCATGGGCGCGTGACCGGGCAGGGCGACGTCGGAGCCCGCGTCCTGCCGCTCGGCGGGGCTGATCGGCAGCAGCTTGCGACGGTCACGAGGGGTGTGAGCCTCGACACTGCCGCCGCTGAGGATGGTGTTCAGGCGGGTGGAGATGTCGGAGTAGTCGTCGAAACCGAGGACACCGTCGGCTTCGGGGAGGGCGTCGGCGAGCTCCTTGCCGTACCGCTCGGCCATACAGCCGACCGCCACGACGGCCTGGGTCTTGCCATGGCCCTTGAGGTCATTGGCTTCCAGGAGGGCGTCGACGGAGTCCTTCTTGGCGGCTTCGACGAATCCACAGGTGTTGACTACGGCGACATCCGCGTCTTCGGCGGCCTCGACGAGCTGCCAGCCGTCCGCCTCCAAGCGGCCTGCGAGCTCCTCCGAGTCCACCTCGTTACGGGCGCAGCCAAGAGTGACAAGGGCGACGGTACGGCGTTCGGGCATGGTCTCAAGACTACTTCGTCCCTGCCCGGGCCCCCGCCGCGAGGGTCCGGGCCGCCGTCACAAGGGTCAGCCGACCTCGGGATCGCCCTTGGTGTACGTGAGCCGCTCGACCTGACCGGGCTCGAACTCGTTCTCGATCGACTTGCCGTTCACGAACAGCTGGATCGCGCCCGCGTCGCCGAGGACCAGGTCGATCTTCTGCTTGTCCTGGAAGGTCTTCGACTTGCCCTCTTCGAGGACGCCGTCGAACATCGTCCGGCCGTTGTGGTCCTTGGCCGAGATCCAGCTTCGCCCGTCCGGGGCGCTCACCTTGACCGTGACCTTGTCCCGGGGAGCGCCGGCGATCGCGCTGTCCGACGGGTCCGGCTTGGGATCGGCGGGCTTGTTGGGCGCGGGCTTCGTGGCGGGCTTGCTGGTCGCGGGCGTGGCGCCCTCGGCGACCTGCGACTTCGATCCGTCGTCCTCGTCCCCGCCGTTGAACGCGGTGAAGCCGACGAAGCCGACGACGGCGACGATCGCGGCGACCATGGCGGCGGTCCAGTTCGGCCGGCGCGGATCGGACCTGATCCGCTCGGCCTCGAAGAGCGGCGCCGCCGGGGTGGGCGCGGGCGGGCGACCGCCGTGCGCCTCGTCGTACTGGGCCAGCAGAAGGGCAGGGTCGAGGCCCACGTGGCGTGCGAGCGTCCGGATGTGGCCGCGGGCGTACACATCTCCGCCACACCGGGAGAAGTCGTCCTGTTCGATCGCGTGCACGATGGGGATGCGCACCCGAGTGGACGTACTGATTTCGTCGACGGTCAGGCCCGTGTCGATACGTGCCTGCTGCAGCGCGCGCCCGATCGAGGGCCGGTCGTCAGCCGGACTCTCAGCTGCCGGACGGTCGTCGTCGGGCCGGTCGTCTGTGGGTCGGTGGTCTGAAGGGCGGTCGTCTTCAGGGGAGTTGCCGATGGACACGGGGGCGCCTTTCGAGCGTGTAGCCACCTGCCGGATGTTCAGTCTAGGGGGGTTCGCGAAGGGTGGGGCAACTGGGCGACGGACTTTGTACGCCATCGGAATGGCCGGACATCCTGATGGTGGGGGCGGTGGACCATGGTGCTTTCCCTCCGCTCAACTTGACGTATGCCGAAGGGAAACGGTTGCCTGCCGCTCCCTTATGGGTGAGCCTCCCCGCGGATCACTGCCAGCACGCCATCCAGCTCATCGGGTTTCACAAGAACGTCACGAGCCTTTGAGCCTTCGCTGGGCCCCACGATGCCGCGCGACTCCATGAGGTCCATGAGCCGTCCGGCCTTCGCGAAGCCGACGCGCAGCTTGCGCTGGAGCATCGACGTGGACCCGAACTGGGTGGAAACCACCAGCTCAGCGGCCTGGCAGAGCAGATCGAGGTCGTCGCCGATGTCCTCGTCGATCTCCTTCTTCTGCTTGGTGGCGACGGTGACGTCTTCCCGGAAGACGGGCGCCATCTGGTCCTTGCAGTGCTGGACGACCGCGTGGATCTCGTCCTCGGTGACAAAGGCGCCCTGCATTCGGGTGGGCTTGTTCGCCCCCATCGGCAGGAAGAGGCCGTCTCCCTTGCCGATCAGCTTCTCGGCACCCGGCTGGTCGAGGATGACGCGGCTGTCGGCGAGCGACGAGGTCGCGAAGGCGAGCCGCGAGGGCACGTTCGCCTTGATCAGACCGGTCACGACGTCCACGGACGGCCGCTGCGTGGCGAGCACCAGGTGGATGCCCGCCGCCCGCGCGAGCTGCGTGATGCGCACGATCGAGTCCTCGACGTCGCGCGGGGCGACCATCATCAGGTCGGCGAGCTCGTCGACGATCACCAGCAGGTACGGGTACGGGCTGAGCTCCCGCTCACTGCCCTCGGGCGTCTTGAGCTTGCCCTCGCGGACGGCCTGGTTGAAGTCGTCGATGTGCCGGTAGCCGAACGCCGCCAGGTCGTCGTAGCGCAGATCCATCTCGCGCACGACCCACTGGAGCGCCTCGGCGGCCCGCTTGGGGTTGGTGATGATGGGCGTGATCAGGTGCGGGATGCCCTCGTACGCGGTGAGCTCGACGCGCTTGGGGTCGACGAGGACCATCCGTACGTCCTCGGGAGTCGCCCGCATCATGATCGAAGTGATCAGGCAGTTGATGCACGAGGACTTACCGGAGCCGGTGGCTCCGGCGACCAGGATGTGCGGCATCTTCGCCATGTTGGCCATGACGTACCCGCCCTCGACGTCCTTGCCGAGCGCCACCAGCATGGGGTGGTCGTCCTCGGCCGCGTCCGCCAGACGGAGCACGTCGCCCACGTTGACCATCTCGCGGTCGGTGTTCGGGATCTCGATGCCGACCGCGGACTTGCCGGGAATGGGGCTGATGATGCGGACGTCGGGACTGGCGACGGCGTACGCGATGTTCTTGGCCAGAGCCGTGATCTTCTCGACCTTCACGGCCGGGCCGAGCTCGATCTCGTACCGCGTGACCGTCGGGCCCCGAGTGAAGCCGGTGACGTCCGCGTCGACCTTGAACTCGCTGAAGACGTTGCTGAGCGAGGCCACGACCGCGTCGTTCGCGGCACTGCGGGTCTTGCCCGGGCCACCGCGCTCCAGCAGGTCGAGCGCGGGCAGCGAGTACGTGATGTCCCCGGCCAGCTGCAGCTGCTCGGCTCGCGGCGGCAGGTCCCGCGGCTGTTCCGGGGCGGCCTTCGTCAGGTCCTTCACGCCGGAGGCCGACGCGTCACGCGACTCCCCCGGCTTCTTGCGGAGCACGCCGGGCGGCGGGCTGTCCGTGGCGCGCGCGGTCGGAACCGGCACGGAGCTGGCGGAGCTTTCAGCGGACTGCTCGGGCTCCTCGGGCCGCTCGTCGCGCTCCCCGGTGACGCCCTGCGTGAGGTCGGCGACCAGCGGCGAGGGCGGCATGCCGTTCAGGACGGCACCGTCCAGGGCGGCGGCCGCGGCGGCCGCCACGTCCACCGCGTCCATCGGCCGGTCCGCAGAGGGCTGTGAGGACCCTCTGCGGGGCCTGCGGCGCCGGGTGAGCGCCTCCTCCTCCGCCTGGTCCGGGGCGTACTGCTCAGGCGCCCCAGCGCGCTTGCGCGAGCGGGCGGGCAGCGCCTCGCGCCACTGCTCCTCGTACCGCTCGTCGTGCGCGTAGTCCCCCTGCACCGCCTCGGGCTCCGCCTGGACGATGCCGAGCTTGGTGCCGAGCAGCCGCAGCCGCTGCGGGATGGCGTTGACGGGCGTCGCCGTGACCACGAGGAGCCCGAAGACGGTCAGCAGGACGAGCAGCGGTACGGCGAGGACCTCGCCCATGGTGAAGATCAGCGGAGTGGACGTGGCCCACCCGATGAGGCCGCCCGCGTCCCTTATGGCCTCCATGCCGTCCGCGCGGGCAGGCGAACCGCAGGCGATGTGCACCTGGCCGAGCACGCCGATGACGAGCGCGGACAGGCCGATCACGATGCGGCCGTTCGCCTCGGGCTTCTCGGGGTGCCGGATGAGGCGTACGCCGATGACCGCCAGCAGTATCGGAAGGAGCAGATCGAGGCGGCCGAACGCGCCGGTCACCAGCATCTCGACGAGATCGCCCACGGGCCCGCGCAGATTCGACCACGTGCCCGCGGCGACGATCAGCGCGATGCCGAGCAGCAGCAGCGCGACACCGTCCTTGCGGTGCGCCGGATCGAGCCCCTTGGCGCCGCGCCCTATGCCGCGGAACAGCGCGCCCACACTGTGCGCGAGACCGAGCCAGAGGGCGCGCGCGAGGCGGTACACGCCGCCCGTGGGACTGGGCGCCGGCTTGGGCGCGGGCTTCTTCGCCGCGACTTTCTTGGCGGGCGCCTTCTTCACCGGAGCCTTCTTGGCGGGCGGCTTCTTGGCGACGGCCTTCTTCGCCGGAGCCTTTGTGGGCGCGGCCGCCTTCTTCGCGGGCGTCTTCTTGGCTGCGGACGGACGTGAGGCCATGGGTCTGAGGTTACCGGTGGAGGCCACTGCGGACACGTGTGCCTACTGCTTCACCCGTTTGTGTCGCCCTTGCGGGGGCGGTGAACTGACGGATGTTCACCGCCTCCGCGTCGGCTTGTGCCCCCTCGTGCCCTGTGTCCGCGCCGGCTCAACTCTGCGAGGACACCGAAGGCGCACCGCTTCCGGTGCCCGGCTCCAAGGCGTCAAGAGCCCGCCGCAGGCCGGTGAGTTTGCGTTCGAGATGGGCCGCGGTGGCGACCGCGGCGGCATCCGCCGAGTCGTCGTCCAGCTGTTTCGTAAGCGCCTCGGCCTGTTCCTCGACGGCCGCGAGGCGCGCGGAGAGCTCGGCGAGAAGACCCGCGGGCTCCTTGGCGTCACCCGCCGCCGACTTGCCGCCGCCTTCGAGCTGGAGACGCAGCAGGGCTGCCTGCTCCCGCAGTTGGCAGTTCTTCATGTACAGCTCGACGAACACCGAGACCTTCGCGCGCAGCACCCACGGATCGAACGGCTTGGAGATGTAGTCCACCGCACCGGCCGCGTAACCGCGGAACGTGTGGTGCGGGCCGTGGTTGATGGCGGTGAGGAAGATGATCGGGATGTCCCGGGTCCGTTCTCGCCGCTTGATGTGCGCGGCGGTTTCGAAACCGTCCATGCCTGGCATCTGGACGTCCAGCAGAATGACCGCGAAGTCGTCCGTGAGTAGTGCTTTGAGCGCTTCCTCCCCGGACGATGCCCGTACCAGGGTCTGATCGAGCGCAGAGAGGATGGCCTCCAGCGCCAGCAGATTCTCCGGCCGGTCATCGACCAGGAGGATCTTGGCCTTCTGCACCATGGCCCGCCCTCCTCGCCCCGGCGGTACACCGGGCGCCGCCCCAGGGGACGACTCCCTTACGCCGTCCGTCCTTGTGCCGGTCATGGTAGCCGCACCCCGCCTGTCGCCACACCCTGTCACCGCGATGTCACTGTGCACGTAGCAGAAACGCAGTGGGAGACCAGAAGGTTCCCCGAATCCCGTGGTTCTACACGGCTTCGGCCACACTCTGTCAGCAACTCCGCGTAATGAAGCCTCTTCTCGGTCACTCCCCGCGCATCCACTGCTCCATCACCGAGAGCAGATGATCCGGGTCAACCGGCTTCGTAACGTAATCGGAGGCTCCGGAGTCGATGGCCTTCTCCCGGTCGCCCTTCATGGCCTTCGCGGTGAGCGCGATGATCGGAAGCCCGGCGAACTGCGGCATCCTGCGGATCGCCGTCGTCGTCGCGTACCCGTCCATCTCCGGCATCATGATGTCCATCAGGACGACCGTCACGTCGTCGTGCTGTTCCAGGACTTCGATGCCCTCACGGCCGTTCTCCGCGTACAGCACCGAGAGCCCGTGCTGTTCCAGAACGCTGGTGAGCGCGAACACGTTGCGGATGTCGTCGTCGACGATGAGCACCTTCTCACCGCCGAACTGGTAGCCGTGACGCGCCTCGGGCGCCTCCTGCCCCTCGGTCGGCCACTGCCCCTGCGAGCCCTGCTCCTGGGGCTCGGCGACGCCCTGCCCGGGCAGCACCGGCGGCTGCTCCGACGAGGCGTGCGCGGCACGACGGCGGCGCCTGAAGAGCGTGCCCGAACCCGGCATCGAGTCCAGCCGCGGCTGGGCGGCTCCCTCGCTCTGCGGGGGCTGCTCGACCGTGGACGGACCCTCCTCCAGGGCGGGCCGCGCGACCGTGCCCGGCAGGGGCGCCAGCTGCGTGTAGCCCTGCGGCGGCAGTTCGCTCGGGTGCAGCGGCAAATAAAGCGTGAACGTCGAACCGCGGCCCGGTTCGCTCGCCGCGTGGATCTCGCCGCCAAGGAGACGCGCGATCTCCCGGCTGATGGAGAGCCCGAGGCCCGTACCGCCGTACTTCCTGCTCGTCGTTCCGTCGGCCTGCTTGAACGCCTCGAAGATGACCCGCATCTTGCTGCCGGCGATCCCGATGCCGGTGTCGCTCACCGAGAAGGCGATCAGATCCGCGTCCGCGTCCCGCAGCGAACCCGCCTCCAGGAGCTGTTCGCGGATGGCGTTGGGCACATCGGCGTTCGCGTGCCGGATCACCAGCTCGACCGCTCCGGAGTCGGTGAACTTCACCGCGTTGGACAGGAGATTGCGCAACACCTGGAGGAGCCGCTGCTCGTCCGTGTGCAGCGTCGCGGGCAGCTCCGGAGACACCCGTACGGAGAAATCGAGCCCCTTCTCTGCCGTCAGCGGGCGGAAAGTGGCCTCTACGTAGTCGACGAGTTGCACCAGGGCGATGCGCGTCGGGGAGACGTCCATCTTGCCCGCCTCGACCTTCGACAGATCGAGGATGTCGTTGATCAGCTGGAGCAGGTCCGAGCCCGCGCCATGGATGGTCTCGGCGAACTCGACCTGCTTGGGGGTGAGGTTCGCGTCGGCGTTGTCGGCGAGCAACTTGGCCAGGATCAGCAGGGAGTTGAGCGGCGTCCGCAGCTCGTGCGACATGTTCGCCAGGAACTCGGACTTGTAGCGCATCGAGACCGCGAGCTGTTCGGCGCGCTCCTCCAGGACCTGCCTTGCCTCTTCGATCTCGGTGTTCTTGACCTCGATGTCGCGGTTCTGCTGGGCGAGCAGCTCGGCCTTCTCCTCCAGCTCGGCGTTCGAGTCCTGCAGCGCCTTCTGCCGGTTCTCCAACTCCGCCGAGCGCTCCCGCAGTTGCTCGGTGAGCTCCTGCGACTGCTTGAGCAGGACCTCGGTCTTCGTGTTGACGCTGATGGTGTTGACGCTCGTCGCGATCATCTCGGCGATCTGACTGAGGAAGTCCTTCTGGATCTGCGTGAACGGCTGGAACGCGGCCAGCTCGATCACGCCGAGGACGGTCCCCTCGAAGAGCACCGGGAGGACGATCACCTGGGCGGGCGGTGCCTCGCCGAGGCCGGACGCGATCCGCAGATAGCCGGATGGCGCGTTCTCCACGAGGATCGTGCGCCGCTCCTGCGCCGCCGTGCCGATGAGCGTCTCGCCGGGCCGGAAGGACGTCGGCATGGAGCCCATGGAGTAGCCGTAACTGCCCATCATGCGCAGCTCGTACGCGTCGCCCTGCTCGGCGCCCGGTTCCGGGGCGTCCTCCGTGGGCAGCGCCAGGAAGAAGGCGCCGTGCTGCGCGGAAACCACCGGCGTCAGCTCGCTCATGATCAGCGAGGCGACGTCCGCCAGGTCGCGCCGGCCCTGCATCAGACCGGAGATGCGGGCCAAGTTGCCCTTGAGCCAGTCCTGTTCCTTGTTGGCGAGGGTGGTGTCACGGAGGTTGGCGATCATCGAGTTGATGTTGTCCTGCAGGACCTGGATCTCGCCCGCCGCGTCCACGTCGATCTTCAGGTTCAGGTCGCCGCGCGTCACCGCGGTGGCGACCTCGGCGATGGCACGTACCTGACGCGTCAGGTTTCCGGCCATCTCGTTCACCGATTCGGTGAGGTCACGCCACGTGCCGTCGACGTCCCGCACCCGCGCCTGACCGCCCAACTGCCCTTCCGTACCCACCTCGCGGGCCACGCGCGTGACCTGCTCGGCGAAGGACGACAGCTGGTCGACCATCGTGTTGATGGTGGTCTTGAGTTCGAGGATCTCGCCCCGGGCGTCGATGTCGATCTTCTTGGTCAGGTCGCCCTTGGCGATCGCGGTGGTGACCATCGCGATGTTGCGGACCTGGCCGGTGAGGTTGGAGGCCATGCCGTTCACGGACTCCGTCAGGTCCTTCCACGTGCCCGAGACTCCGGGCACCCGGGCCTGACCGCCGAGGATGCCGTCCGTGCCCACCTCGCGGGCCACTCGGGTCACCTCGTCCGCGAACGAACTCAGCGTCTTCACCATCGTGTTGACGGTGTCGGCGAGCTGCGCGACCTCGCCGCGCGCCTCGACCGTGACCTTCTTGGTCAGGTCTCCGTTGGCGACCGCCGCCGCGACCTGGGAGATGTTGCGCACCTGACCGGTCAGGTTGTTCGCCATCAGGTTGACGTTGTCGCTGAGGTCCTTCCAGGTGCCGGTGACGCCCGGAACCCGCGCCTGGCCACCCAGGTTGCCCTCGGTGCCCACCTCGCGGGCCACGCGGTTGACCTGCTCGGCGAAGTTCGAGAGCTGGTCGACCATCGTGTTCACGGTGGTGACGAGCTCGAGGATCTCGCCCTTCGCGTCGACGGTGATCTTCTTGGAGAGGTCGCCCATGGCGACGGCCGTCGTGACCTCGGCGATGTTGCGGACCTGAAGGGTCAGGTTGTTCGCCATGCCGTTCACGGACTGCGTGAGGTCCTTCCAGGTGCCGGAGACACCCTGCACCTCGGCCTGGCCGCCCAGGATGCCGTCGGTGCCCACCTCGCGGGCCACTCGCGTCACCTGCTCGGCGAAGGCGGAGAGCTGGTCGACCATCGTGTTGAGGGTGTTCTTCAGCTCCAGGATCTCGCCGCGCGCGTCCACGTCGATCTTCTGGGAGAGGTCACCGCGGGCCACCGCGGTCGCCACCTGCGCGATGTTGCGCACCTGGGCGGTGAGGTTGCCGGCCATGCCGTTCACGGAGTCCGTCAGATCGCGCCACACACCGGCCACGCCGGGCACCTGCGCCTGCCCGCCGAGGCGGCCTTCCGTGCCCACCTCGCGGGCCACCCGGGTCACCTGGTCGGCGAAGGCGGAGAGCTGGTCGACCATCGTGTTGATGGTGTTCTTCAGCTCCAGGATCTCGCCGCGCGCGTCCACGTCGATCTTCTGCGACAGGTCACCCCGGGCCACCGCCGTCGTGACCTGGGCGATCTGGCGTACCTGCGACGTCAGGTTCCCCGCCATGAAGTTGACGGAGTCGGTGAGTTCCTTCCAGGTGCCGCTGACACCGTCCACGCGCGCCTGGCCACCGAGGCGGCCCTCCGTACCCACGTCGCGTGCCATCCGCGTGACCTGATCGGCGAAGGACGACAGCTGGTCCACCATCGTGTTCACGGTGTTCTTCAACTGAAGCATCTCGCCGGAGACGTCGACGGTGACCTTCTGCGACAGGTCGCCGTTGGCGACCGCCGTCGTCACCTGCGCGATGTTGCGGACCTGACCCGTGAGGTTGCGGAAGGCGGTGTTGACCGAGTCCGTCAGGTCCTTCCACGTGCCGGCCGCGCCCTGTACCTGTGCCTGGCCGCCGAGCTCACCCTCGACGCCGATCTCCCGCGCCACACGCGTTACTTCGGCACCGAAGGCGGAGAGCTGGTCCACCATCGTGTTCACGGTGTTCTTCAGCTCGAGCATCTCGCCCGCGACATCCACCGTGACCTTCTGCGACAGATCGCCGTTGGCGACCGCCGTCGTCACCGTCGCGATGTCCCGTACCTGCGTGGTGAGGTTCCGGAAGACCGTGTTCACCGAGTCGGTGAGGTCCTTCCATGTTCCCGCCGCGCCCGGCACGTTCGCCTGACCGCCCAGCTGGCCCTCGGCACCGACCTCGTTCGCGACACGCGTGACCTCGTCCGCGAACGTACGCAGCGTCTCGGTCATCTGGTTGATGGTCTCGGCGAGTTGGGCGACCTCGCCGCGCGCGCTCACCGTCACCTTCTGGGACAGGTCGCCGTTCGCGACGGCCGTCGTGACCTGGGCGATCCCACGCACCTGGGCGGTGAGGTTGCCGGCCATAAGATTCACCGAGTCGGTGAGGTCCTTCCACACTCCCGCCACACCCGGCACCTGCGCCTGGCCGCCGAGCTCGCCCTCCGTACCGACCTCGCGCGCGACGCGGGTCACCTCGGAGGAGAACGACGAGAGCTGGTCCACCATCGTGTTGACGGTGTTCTTCAGCTCCAGCATCTCGCCGGCGACGTGGACCGTCACCTTCCGGGACAAGTCACCCTTGGCGACCGCCGTCGTAACGAGAGCAATGTCACGTACCTGCGCGGTGAGCCGGTACGCCATGGTGTTCACCGAATCCGTGAGGTCCTTCCACGAACCGGACATTCCGCGTACCCGCGCCTGGCCTCCGAGCTTGCCCTCGGTACCCACCTCACTGGCCACCCGCGTGACCTCGTCGGTGAACGTCGAGAGCTGGTCGACCAGGTTGTTGACCGTCCGGCCGACCTTCAGGAACTCCCCGCGCAGCGGATGACCGTTCCCCTCGTCCACCTGCGCCCGCAGCTCCATCCGCTGCTCCAGGTCGCCCTCGGCGACAGCGGAGAGCACACGTCCCACCTCGGAGACGGGGCGTACGAGGTCGTCGACGAGGGCGTTCGACGCGTCGATCGCGGCCGCCCAGGAACCCTCGCTCGCGCCGGTTTCCAGCCGTTCCGTGAGCTTTCCCTCACGCCCGACCATGCGCCGCACCCGGGAAAGCTCACCGGTCAGATGCAGATTCCGGTCGGCCACCTCGTTGAAGACGGCGGCGATCTCCGACATGACGTCGTCACCGGAGACCGTGAGCCGCTTGCGGAAGTTTCCGTCCCGCATCGCCGCGAGCGCCGCGAGCAACCTGTTCAGGGCCGCAGCGTCCACTGACGTAGTCGTCCCGTGGCGCGGTTTGCGCTGTTTGCTCTGGGACTGTCCGTCTTTCGCACGCGTTTTAGTGCCCCGCGTCGCTGCGCCAGACTCCACTGTGTCCCTCCCGCAAGGGTCGACCGTACTGCTCGGGTTACCTGGGCTCTCTCCAAGAAGCTTGCCCAGTGTTTCACCATGGCTGAACCAGGCCATAACAGTTCGGCAGCTTCGCACACCGTCCGCACACCCTCCGGGCGGAAACACTGACGTCCGGCATCAGCATGGACGGCGAAGGTAAGTAACCTGGCATCCGGCTGTCCAACCACCCCGGTCCTGCCCGGCCTGGGCGGTGGCACACGTACAAGCGGGCATCGGAGGGGCGGCCGCACCATGGTGGGAGACTTGGGCGTCGATACTCGTACGAGGAGTTCTGTGATCACCGCGCGCGCGGCTGCGACTTTCGACCCCGTCGGGCGTTCCGTCGCGACGGCCCGCTCCTTTGTCCGCGACACCCTCCAGGGCTGGGGGTTCACGGACATCGTCGACGACGCGGTCGTCCTCACCAGCGAGCTGGTCACCAACGCCGTCGTGCACGCCGGAACCGCCGCGGACGTCCTCTGCCTGCGCAGCGAGGACGCCGTACGCATCGAGGTGTCCGACCACTATCCGGAACGCGAGATCCCGCTCCAGCAGTCCGCGGTGAACATGGGCAACCCGGACCGCGAAGGCGGCCGCGGCCTCCAGCTGTGCGCGGCGCTCGCCACCCGGTGGGGCGTCGACTACACCCCGACGCAGAAGCAGGTCTGGTTCCAACTCGACCTCCCCGACCGCTCGGTGGGCACCCGCGCCGCGGGCCCCGCCCTCCCCGCCGAGCTGCTCCCGCTCACCGACGGCAGAGTCCGCGTCGCCGTCGTCCAGATCGACCGCGTCGGCGCGATCTCCGCCTGGAACGAAGACGCGGAAGAGCTCTTCGGGTACGTCGCGGAACAGGTAACCGGCAAGCCGCTCACCGACTTCGCCGCCTGGCCGCACACCCCGGGCACCAGCACCGGCATCGTGGAAGCGCTCCAACTCTCCCGCTGGGAGGGCAGTTACGGCATCCGCGGCTCCGACGGCCGCGTGACCCCCGTCTACGCCTCGCATCTGCGCGTGCGCGATGCCGACGGCGAACCCTCCACGGTCTGCCTGCTCGTCCGCGACGACGAGCGTGCCGTCCTGCAGACCCCGCTGCGCGGCCCCGCCCCCGAGCCCGGGACGCTCACCGAGTCGCACACCGCCGACCCCTTCGAGGTCTTCATCGGCTCCCCCGCGCCGGACGACCTCGACGGTCTGCTCCAGCGCACGGTCGAACGCGCCCGCGACATGCTCGACGGCGACGCCGCCTTCCTGCTCCTCGCCACGGACGACGAGACGGAGCTGGAGGTCCGCGCCTCCACAGGCCTCCCCTCCGCCCGCCAGCGCTTCGCCCGCGTCCCCGTGGAGGCAGGCCCCGGACGCTACGGCTCCGCCCGTATGCCGGCCGTCCACGAGGACCTCACGGTCGTCCCCGGCGCCGTACCGCTCCTCAGCGGCACGGGCATGCGCTCGGTGGTCACGGTCCCACTGAAGGTCGAGGGCCGCCTCACGGGCTCCCTGGGCGTCGCCGCCGAGGCCCCCGACCGGTACTCGAACGAAGAAGCTCTGCGCCTGCAGTTCGCCGCCGACCGCATCGCCCTCGCCGTCGAGTCCGCGCGCCTCGGCGAGCTGGAGCGCCTGCGCCGCGGCTCGCTCTCCTTCCTCGTCGAGGCCTCGGACCTCCTCGCGGGCACCCTGGACCGCGACCAGACCCTGGCGCTCATGGCCCAGATGACCGTCCCGACGCTCGCCACCTGGTGCGCGGTCTACACGATCGCCGACCAGTCGTCCGAGCCCTATCTCTCGTACGTCCTCCATGAGGACGAGGAGCGCATCGACGGCCTGAAGGCACTCCTCTCCAAGATCGCCCCTCCCGACCCCGTGCCGACCCCCGGAGCCCGCGTCTGGGCCGCCCCATCGGAGGCCGCCCACCAGGCCGCCCTGCGCACCTCCATGCGCAGCCTCGGCCTCGGTGAGCCCATGAGCCTGGGCTCGGGCATCGGCACGACGCTCTCCACGGCATCGGCGGTCGGCGGCGAGACGGTCGTCCTGCCCCTGGTCGCCCGCAACCGCGTCATCGGCATGCTCACGCTGGGCAAGCCCTCCGACGAACACTTCCGCCAAGAGATTTTGGAACTGGCCGAAGATCTCTCCCGCCGTGCGGCCCTGGCCCTGGACAACGCCCGCCTGTACTCGGAGCGCATGGCCATCAGTCAGTCCCTCCAGCGCAGCCTGCTGCCGCCGGGGCTCCCGCAGATCCCGGGCGTCGAGGTCGAGGTCATCTACCGCGCGGCCGGCGAGGGCAACGAAGTCGGCGGTGACTTCTACGACCTCTTCCCCATCCGCGACGGCGCGTACGGCTTCGCGATCGGCGACGTCTGCGGCACGGGCCCGGAGGCCGCGGCGGTCACCGGACTGGCCCGCCACGCCCTGCGTCTCCTGGCCCGCGAGGGCTTCGGCGGCCCCGCCGTCCTGGAGCGCCTGAACGCGGCGATCCTCGACGAGGGCGCCCGCAGCCGCTTCCTCACGCTCCTCTACGGGGAGTTGTGGCCGCAGGAGGACGGCTCAGCGGTCCTGAAGATCGTCTGCGCAGGACACCCCCTCCCGCTCCGCCTGCGCCAGGACGGCACAGTCGAGCCGTACGCGGAGCCGCAACCGCTCCTCGGCGTCATGGACGACCTGGAGCTCTACGAACAGACGATGACGCTCGACCCGGGCGACGTCCTGCTCTGCGTCACGGACGGCGTCACCGAGCGCCGCGAGGGCACCCGCATGCTCGGCGACGACGGCCTCGCGGACGTCCTCACCACATGCACGGGACTCACGGCCGGCGCGGTAGCGGCCCGCATCATGCGCGCGGTGGAACGCTTCGCGACGGACGCCCCGTCGGACGACATGGCGATCCTCGCGATGCGGGTCCCGGGCCTCCACAAGGACTGAGGCACCCCCGCCCCTCCGGAAACGAAAGAAGGTCCCCGCCCAACTGGGCGGGGACCTTCTCTTCTTACTCTCTGAGCCCCCATGCGGAATCGAACCGCAGACCTTCTCCTTACCATGGAGACGCTCTACCGACTGAGCTATAGGGGCCTGTTGCGCTTCGCGGTTTCCCGCTCGGCAACGGAATAGATCATACCCGAAATCGAAGGTGCCTCGAACCGACCGTTCCTCTGGACCGCCCGCACCGCCACTGCCACTCTGCGCCCATGCCGACCCCACGTGGTACATCCATGCGGAACTCCTTACCCCTGGCACTGGCCGCCCTGCTCCTGCCGCTCGGAGCCTGCGGATCCGACGACGACAACGACGCCGCGGACCAGAAGCCCACCAGGAAGCGGGCGGCCGCGGAAACCCCGCGCCCCGGAGATCAGAAGGTCACACTCACCTGGAAGGGCAAGAAGCGCGTCTACACGGTGCACGCCCCACCGGGCTACACCCGCGCCGACAAGCTCCCCCTGATCATCGCCATGCACCCCTATCCGGCCAACGGCTCGGCCGCGGCCACGATCAGCGGCCTCAACGCCAAGGCGGACAAGGAGAACTTCCTCGTCGCCTACCCCGACGGCCTCAACCAGGGCTTCAACGCCCTGATCTGCTGCGGCACCGAGGACGACGTGGGCTTCATCCGTACGATGACGAAGAGGCTGACCGGCACCTGGAACTCAGACCCGGACCGCGTCTACGCGACCGGCATCTCCAACGGCGGCGACATGTCCTACAAGCTCGCGGTCGAACTCTCCGACACCTTCGCGGCCATCGCCCCGGTCAGCGGCGGCTATCTCGGCCCCGACTCGGCAATGGACTCGTACATGCCCAAGACCCCAGTCTCCGTGATCACCTTCATCGGCGGACTCGACGAGCACTACACAGGGATGGACGAGGGCATCACGGCCTGGCAGAAACGGCTGTCCTGCAAGACGAGCCGGCCGGAGAAACTCAAGAAGAACATCAAGAGGACAACGGCCAAGTGCCGCGACGGATCGGACGTCGTCGTGCATCGCCTGCCCGACATGGGCCATTCCTGGCCGGGCGGCGTGGGCGGCAATATGTCCGACCCCACCGCGGGCATCAACGCGACAGACGTGATGTGGGAGTTCTTCAAGTCCCACACCAAGAAGGTGCCCTGGCGAACAGCCGCCTCGAAGTCCTAGAAGGCCGGCTGAAGAAGCCCGCCGAGCGCGTTGCAGGCAGAGACAACGCGCTGCAGTTCGCGCCGCGACATCGACGCGTCAACCGGCAGCGCCAGGGTGTCGTCCGCGGCCCGCTCGGTCTCCGGCAGGCAGACGTCCCGCCAGAACTTCGGCGTGCGATGAACAGGCGTCTTCACCGGCACCCGGCAGTCGATCCCCTTGACCCGCACGGCTCGCGCGAACGCGTCCCGGTCCGGCCGCCCGTTGCCGGGCACCCGCACGACGTACTGCTGATAGCTGTGCCCCTCGACGCCGTCCGGGGTGATCACACCACCGAGCCGCCCACTCAGGTAGGCCGCGTGAGCCCGCCGCTGCGCAAGCTCGTCGTACGGTGCGTTCGTCTCACCCTCCTCCAGTACGAGAATGCCGTGCCGCTGCCCGACGTCCCGAAGCCGCCTGACGTCGGCCGGGTGCCCGAAGCGGTGCACGACAGCCACGGCGGCCGTACGAGAGGTGATGGCGGCGGTCACTGCATCAGGATCGAGGCAGTACGTCGTCCGATCTATGTCCGCGAACACGGGCACGGCCCCTGCCAGGACCACGGTCTCGGCGATCTCCACGTTTCCGTACGCCGGCACGATGACCTCGTCACCAATGCCGACACCTGCGGCTCGCAACATGCCAACTGTCCCCATGCCTCAAGATGTTGGCTGCGGCACGTGAACGGGAAGTGACACAAAACAAAAAAGAGCTGGTCCCCGAACCGAAGTTCGGGGACCAGCTCTTCTAATAATAGTTCGGCGGCGTCCTACTCTCCCACAGGGTCCCCCCTGCAGTACCATCGGCGCTGTGAGGCTTAGCTTCCGGGTTCGGAATGTAACCG
>NZ_JBVIPU010000013.1:0-265064 GCF_055577645.1 Streptomyces sp. NPDC033180
AACGCCCGGTTACATTCCGAACCCGGAAGCTAAGCCTCACAGCGCCGATGGTACTGCAGGGGGGACCCTGTGGGAGAGTAGGACGCCGCCGAACTTCTTTTATAGCCGTGGTCCCTGGACTTATTGTTCAGGGACCACGGCTATTTTGTTTTCCGGGGTCTTTCTAGTCCTCGGCCACCCCTCTGCACCGCCGGCCGACAACTGACGGTAAGGTCGGGGGCATCATCGGCTCGTTTCCCACAGGAGGCCCCCGGGTGGAGGTCCAGGAGACTCGCGTCCAGACGGACCGAGTCCTCACCATCCCGAACATCCTCAGCATGGCACGCCTCGTTGGCGTACCCCTCTTCCTGTGGTTGATCCTCAGGCCGGAGTTCGGCGGACCCAAGAGCGATCATTGGGCGCTGCTGGTGCTGATGCTGAGCGGCATCAGTGACTATCTCGACGGCAAGCTGGCCCGCCGCTGGAATCAGATCAGCAACCTCGGGCGGCTGCTCGACCCGGCTGCTGACCGGCTCTATATTTTGTCGACATTGGTCGGGCTCACGTGGCGGGAGATTCTTCCGCTGTGGCTGACCGCTGTGCTGCTCCTGCGTGAGCTGGTCCTACTGGTGATGGTCGGGATCCTCAGGCGTCACGGCTATCCGCCGCCCCAGGTGAACTTCCTGGGCAAGGCCGCCACCTTCAACCTGATGTACGCCTTTCCACTACTGCTCCTGAGCGACGGAAGTGGCTGGATCAGCACTCTCGCTGCTATTTTCGGATGGGCGTTCGCAGGATGGGGTACAAGTCTGTACTGGTGGGCAGGGATCCTCTACGTGGTCCAGGTCCGCCGACTTGTCCGTGCAGACGCCACGGCCGATTGAGCTTGCCGGTTCGGCAGCTGTAAGGCTTACGGTCCCGTAAGTCGCATACGCGGGCCAGTTTTGGCGGGCTGAGTCGGCTAGATCGTCGCCTATCGAGGAGGACGCTTCCGACATGAAGGCCGTCGTAATGGCCGGAGGCGAAGGCACACGCCTTCGCCCTATGACCTCGAGCATGCCCAAGCCGCTCCTGCCTGTGGCCAATAGGCCCATCATGGAGCATGTGCTGCGGCTGCTGAAGAGGCATGGGCTCACCGAGACCGTAGTGACAGTCCAATTCCTGGCCTCTCTGGTCAAGAATTACTTCGGCGATGGTGAAGAGCTCGGGATGGAGCTCACCTATGCCAATGAGGAGAAGCCACTCGGCACTGCCGGGAGTGTGAAGAACGCCGAGGAAGCATTGAAGGACGATGCGTTCCTCGTGATCTCCGGTGATGCACTGACTGATTTCGATCTCACTGAGCTGATCAACTTCCACAAGGAGAAGGGCGCGCTTGTCACCGTCTGCCTGACGCGTGTCCCCAATCCGCTGGAATTCGGCATCACCATCGTGGACGAAGAAGGAAAGGTCGAGCGCTTCCTGGAGAAGCCGACCTGGGGGCAGGTCTTCTCCGACACGGTGAACACGGGTATCTATGTCATGGAGCCCGAGGTCTTCGACTACGTCGACGCCGATGTGTCCGTGGACTGGTCCGGCGATGTCTTCCCTCAGCTGATGAAGGAAGGCAAGCCCATCTACGGCTACATCGCCGAGGGCTACTGGGAGGACGTCGGCACGCACGAGAGCTACGTCAAGGCCCAGGCCGACGTCCTTGAGCGCAAGGTCGACGTCGAGCTCGACGGCTTCGAGATCTCGCCCGGGGTGTGGGTCGCCGAAGGCGCCGAGGTACACCCCGACGCCACGCTGCGCGGTCCGCTCTATATCGGCGACTACGCCAAGGTGGAGGCCGGCGCCGAGATCCGTGAGCACACGGTTCTGGGATCGAACGTCGTCGTCAAGACAGGGGCCTTTCTGCACAAGGCCGTCGTGCACGACAACGTCTACATCGGCCAGCACAGCAACCTGCGGGGCTGTGTCATCGGGCGGAACACCGACATCATGCGGGCCTCCCGCATCGAGGACGGTGCCGTCATCGGCGATGAGTGCCTCGTCGGTGAGGAATCGATTATCCAGGGCAACGTCCGGGTCTACCCGTTCAAGACGATCGAGGCCGGAGCGTTCGTCAACACCTCCGTCATCTGGGAGTCCCGAGGCCAGGCCCACCTCTTCGGGGCGCGCGGCGTCTCGGGGATCCTGAACGTGGAGATCACGCCGGAGCTCGCGGTGCGGCTCGCGGGGGCGTACGCCACGACCCTCAAGAAGGGCTCGACCGTCACCACGGCCCGTGACCACTCACGTGGCGCGCGGGCGCTGAAGCGAGCGGTGATCTCGGCGCTGCAGGCCAGTGCCATCGACGTACGGGACCTGGAGAACGTGCCGCTGCCCGTGGCGCGGCAGCAGACGGCTCGGGGCAGTGCCGGCGGGATCATGATCCGGACGACGCCGGGAGTGCCGGACTCCGTCGACATCATGTTCTTCGACGGGCGCGGGGCCGACCTGTCGCAGGGCAGCCAGCGGAAGCTGGACCGCGTCTACGCGCGCCAGGAGTACCGGCGGGCCTTCCCCGGGGAGATCGGCGATCTGCACTTCCCGTCCAGTGTCTTCGACTCCTACACAGGTTCGTTGCTGCGCAACATCGACACCACGGGCGTGGCCGAGTCGGATCTGAAGGTCGTCGTCGACGCCTCCAACGGAAGTGCCGGCCTCGTGCTGCCGAGCCTCCTCGGGCGGCTGGGAGTCGACGCGCTGACCATCAACCCGGGGCTCGACGAGTCGCGTCCGACCGAGACCTACGAAGCGCGCAGGTCGGGCCTTGTGCGGCTGGGCGAGATCGTGGCGTCGTCGCGTGCCGACTTCGGGGTCCGGTTCGACCCGGTGGGTGAGCGGCTTTCGCTCGTCGACGAGAAGGGGCGGATCATCGAGGACGACCGGGCGCTTCTTGTCATGCTCGACCTGGTCGCCGCGGAACGCCGCAGCGGTCGGGTCGCGCTGCCGGTCACGACGACGCGCATCGGCGAGCAGGTGGCCGCGTACCACGGGACGCAGGTCGACTGGACGACCACGTCACCAGACGATCTGACGCGCGTGGGGCGTGACGAGTCGACCATCTTCGGTGGGGACGGCCGCGCCGGGTTCATCATTCCCGAGTTCAGCAGCGTCTTCGACGGTACGGCCGCCTTTGTGCGGCTCATCGGTCTGGTGGCGAGGACGCAGCTCACGCTGAGCCAGATCGACGCGCGTATCCCGCGCGCCCATGTGCTGCGGCGGGACCTCGCGACGCCCTGGGCGGTCAAGGGGCTTGTGATGCGGACCGTGGTGGAGGCGGCGGGGGAGCGTTCGGTGGACACCACCGATGGCGTGCGGGTCGTGGAGTCCGACGGTCGCTGGGCCCTGGTGCTGCCCGACCCCGCGGAGGCCGTCACTCATCTGTGGGCCGAGGGGCCCGACGACGCGTCCGCTCAGGCATTGCTCGACGAGTGGTCCGCCGTGGTGGACAGCGCCGGTCGCTGACCGGCGACACGGGCCGGACGGCACCCCTGAGAGGTGCCGTCCGGCCCGCCGGTGGGGCCATTCGGAGGTAACGCCCGCGACGTGCGACGATGTGCGGCATGCCGCAGCAGCCCCCCAACCGGAGCGCCCCCTCGCGCCCTCGGCGTCCGGACGCCTCCATGTCGCTGCTGAACACGGTCATGGACCACAGCCTGGACGAGGGCTACGCCGAAGCGGCGGCTCGCAAGAAGGCGAAGGGCGCGGGTGGAGTGCCGCGTCCGCTGCGGGCGAAGCTTGGTCTCGCCCTCGGACTCGTGCTCGCGGCCCTGGTGGTGACGGTGGGTGCCGCGCAGGCGCGGATAGCGGCTCCGGTCGTCGCCAAGGAGCGCGCGGAGCTCATCGACCGGATCGAGTCGGCCACTTCGGACGCCGACGACCTCGAAGAGGACGTCGAGACACTCCGTGACGACGTGGACGAACGACAGCGCGAGGCGCTGAAGAAGCACGGGGGCAGCCAGGGCGAGTTGGTGTCCCTCCTCTCCGGTGCCACCAAGGCCCACGGGCCCGGCGTGAAGCTTGTGGTGGACGATGCCAAGCAGGCCGACCAGGGCGGAGGCGGGCCGCGCGAGAGCGCGGGATTCTCCGACACCGGACGGGTGCGCGACCGCGACATGCAACGGGTCGTCAACGGCCTGTGGCAGTCCGGTGCGGAAGCCATCTCCATCAACGATCAGCGGCTGACCGCACTGTCGGCGATCAGGGCCGCGGGTGACGCCATACTGGTCGACAACAAGCCGCTGGTGCCGCCGTATACGGTCCTTGCCGTAGGGGACGGGCAACGCTTGAGCACCAGATTCCAGAACAGTCGCGACGGTCAGTATCTGCATGCTCTGCAGGAGAACTTCGGCGTTCGGACCAGCATTTCCGTCCAGGAAGACGTCCGACTGCCGGCAGCACCGAGTGTGACCGTACGTACAGCAGAGCCGAAGGCAGGAAAGGGCACATCGTGATCGCCGTACTGGGCCTCGTCGTGGGAGTCGTGGCCGGATTGTTGGTCCGGCCCGAGGTTCCGGCGGTGGTCGAGCCGTACCTTCCGATCGCCGTGGTGGCGGCACTCGACGCGGTGTTCGGAGGCCTGCGCGCGATGCTCGACGGCATCTTCGACGACAAGGTCTTCGTGGTGTCGTTCCTCTCGAACGTGGTCGTGGCCGCGCTGATCGTGTTCCTGGGCGACAAGTTGGGCGTAGGCGCTCAGCTCTCCACGGGTGTCGTGGTGGTGCTCGGCATCCGGATCTTCTCCAACGCCGCCGCCATCCGCCGACACATCTTCAGGGCGTGAGGCGGATGGGTACGGACGAGACGCCCGGGGGCGAGAACCGGAGCAGGGAGCTGCCCGCGGAGGTGCACAGCGTGCCCGCGGAGTCCGGGGAGCCAGGGGGGAGCGCGGCGCCCGAGCAGGACGAGCGGCAGGACGAGCAGCGGGACGAGCAGGCGTCGCTCAGCGGTCGTCAGCGCCTGATGGAGGGGCTGTGGCCGCCTCGCGTCACGCGCCCCCAACTCATCGTGGCCCTGCTGCTGTTCGTGCTGGGGCTCGGTCTTGCCATCCAGGTGCGCTCCAACAACGACAGCAGCGCGCTCCGCGGCGCCCGTCAGGAAGATCTCGTACGCATCCTCGATGAACTGGATGACCGTACACAGCGTCTGGAAGGTGAGAAGCAGCGTCTCGAGGACCAGCGCACCGGGCTGGAGAACAGCTCGGACCAAGCCGAGGAGGCCCGCAAGCAGACTGTCGAGAAGGAGCGTCAACTCGGCATTCTGGCGGGCACCGTGGCGGCGCAGGGTCCTGGAATCACGCTGACCATCGATGACAAGAAGGGGTCGGTCGAGGCGGACATGCTGCTCGACGCCATTCAGGAGTTGCGTGCCGCGGGGGCCGAGGCCATCCAGATCAATGACGTACGCGTAGTGGCCAACACCTATCTGTCGGATACGGACAGTGGTGGTGTCCGGGTGGACGGCCGCACGGTGGGCAAGCCCTACCGGTTCAAGGTCATCGGCAAGCCGCAGGACCTCGAGCCGGCGCTGAACATCCCAGGTGGGGTGGTGCAGACTCTGGAGAAGGAGCAGGCCACCGTCACCGTGGCGCGAGCGGAGAAGATCGTGGTGGACGCCTTGCGAGCGGCGAAGCGGCCTGACTACGCTCGGTCGTCGTCCCAGTGAGGCGGGGGCGCATGGGGGCCGCCGGTCGAGGGCATGAGGTTGCGGGGGGTCGGCGCACTGTAAACGTGGTGCGTGGTGGAAACTGTTTGGCGGATACGGACGTTGTGAGGATGTCTGTGCTGCCGATGTACGCCGGTGTGTGCAATCAGGGTTCGTCCTGCCCCACGGGCGGGTCTGTTTCGGTCAAGGGGAATCGCCCGTGAAGTTGTTTGCGAAGTTGTTCGGCAAGAGCGCACGTGAGGACAGTGGCAATCCCGCCACCGCCCGGCACCGTGCCCCGCGCCATGGAGATGCCGAGGACCAGGGCGCCGAGCGCCCGATGTTCCGTGACCAGGTCGGTGGGCCAGGCGGTGACATTTCGGGCGCGCAGGGCGCGTCGTCTGTTGACCCTGCCGGTCCGGGCCGCATAGGTTTCGGAGAACCGTCGACCTCAGGTACGGGTGGAGGGTTCACCCCCGATCCGTACGCATCGAATGCCCCCGCGGGGCAGCCGCGGCAGGAGGATCCGTCCATGGCCCTGGTGTGTACGAGGTGCGGGAACCGCAACGCCGACGCGAGCCGGTTCTGCTCCAACTGCGGTGCGCCGCTGCGGGCCGGGGCCGCGCCGGAGCGTCCGTCCGAGACGACCTCGACCATCTCCATCTCGGGCCTCGAGGCCTACGACGCGGAGGTGACGGGGCAGACCGCCTCGCCCGCCCTCTCGCCGGAGGCCCAGGCCGCCGTTGACGCACTGCCGCTCGGCTCCGCGCTCCTCGTGGTGCGCCGCGGGCCGAACTCGGGCAGCCGCTTCCTCCTGGACGGCGAGCTGACCACGGCGGGGCGCCACCCGCAGAGCGACATCTTCCTGGACGACGTGACCGTCTCGCGCCGCCATGTGGAGTTCCGTCGCCTCGGGGACGGGTCCTTCACCGTCGCCGATGTGGGCAGCCTCAACGGCACGTACGTCAATCGCGAGCGCATCGACTCGGTCGCGCTGTCGAACGGCGACGAGGTGCAGATCGGCAAGTACCGGCTGGTCTTCTACGCGAGCCAGCGGGGCATCGGTATCTGATCTGTCAGGAAGGTCCATGCTTCAAACACCGAGGGGCGGTGCCGGCAACGGCACCGCCGCCGAGGACCGTCGGCTGATGAGCATCGGCGCCGTGTTGAACGCGCTGCGTGACGAGTTTCCCGAGGTCACGATCTCCAAGATTCGTTTCCTGGAGTCGGAAGGGCTCATCGAGCCGGAGCGCACGCCCTCGGGCTACCGGAAGTTCAGTCCTCAGGACGTCGAGCGGCTCGGTCACGTCCTGAGGATGCAGCGGGACCACTATCTGCCGCTCAAGGTGATCCGGGAGCACCTGGACGCCTTGGAGCGCGGTGAGCGGGTCTCCACGCCCTCTCTGGGGCAGCCGCGCGAGCCCGGTGATGCCTGGGGCGTGAGCGACACCGGGGAGCCCACTGCCGCCCGTGTGGGCCGTGCGGAGCTGCTTGCCGCCGCCGAGATCGACGCGGAGCAGCTCGCCGACTGGGAGACGTACGGGCTCATCGTGCCCTTGCCGGAGGGTGGTTACGACGCGGAGGCCGTGACGGTCGCCGCGCTCGTCGTGGAACTTGGGCGATTCGGTATCGAACCCAGGCATCTGCGCGCCATGAAGTCGGCGGCCGAACGTGAGGCCGGCCTGGTCGACCAGGTCGTGGCTCCGCTGCGCCGGCACCGCAATCCGCAGACCAGAGCCCATGCGGAAGCCCGTACGAAGGAACTCGCCGGGCTGACCGGGAAGCTGCATTCTGCACTGGTGCAGACCGCGCTCGGGGTGCGGTTGCCCTGACTCGGAGGGTGCCCGACTACCCAAACCGGCCGGGCACGTCCTAGGGTTGCTGTGTGAACGAGCTCGACGTCGTAGGTGTCCGGGTGGAAATGCCCTCCAACCAACCGATCGTGCTCCTGCGTGAAGTGGGAGGCGATCGCTACCTCCCCATCTGGATCGGACCAGGGGAGGCGACCGCGATCGCCTTCGCACAGCAGGGGATGGCGCCCGCACGGCCGCTGACCCACGACCTGTTCAAGGACGTGCTGGAGGCGGTGGGTCAGGAGCTCACCGAAGTGCGCATCACGGACCTCCGAGAAGGGGTCTTCTACGCGGAACTGGTCTTCGCCAGTGGAGTCGAGGTGAGCGCCCGGCCTTCCGACGCCATAGCGCTCGCGCTGCGCACCGGAACGCCGATCTACGGCAGCGACGGTGTCCTCGACGACGCGGGCATCGCCATTCCGGACGAGCAGGAGGACGAGGTGGAGAAGTTCCGCGAGTTCCTCGACCAGATCTCGCCCGAGGACTTCGGCACCAACAGCCAGTAGGCCGTCAGTTCCCGAGGGATCGGCGGACCATTCGGCTAGCCTTTCCCGGCGGTGCGGCACAGCAAACCACTCTTAGGGTGATTATCACTCGGCGTGCCGAGTGTGGCGATCGTTGACGAGCCCCTGGCGACTGCCTACCGTCGTGAAGGCAGGTCAAGGACGGAGGTCGGCGTGAGAAGCAGCGGCGACGGTACGGCGATGGGCGGGCCGTATCCGCTTCAGAGCAGCGCGGCCGGTCACTCTCCGAAGAGGCCGATGGCGGTTCAGGGGAGCGGGGACGCCACGTCCGGACAGTCCGAACAGGAACAGATCGGTTACCGGGGGCCGACCGCGTGCGCGGCCGCCGGCATCACGTATCGACAACTCGACTACTGGGCCCGTACGGGTCTGGTGGAGCCCAGTGTGCGGTCCGCGGGTGGATCGGGGACCCAGCGGCTCTACAGTTTCCGGGACGTCGTCGTTCTCAAGATCGTGAAGCGGTTCCTCGACACCGGCGTGTCCCTGCAGAACATCCGGACCACGGTCCAGCACCTGCGGGACCGCGGTTTTCAGGACCTGGAGCGGATGACGCTCATGAGCGACGGCGCGACGGTCTACGAGTGCACGTCGCCCGACGAGGTCCACGAACTGCTCCAGGGTGGCCAGGGGGTCTTCGGGATCGCGGTGGGTGTCGTGTGGCGGGACGTGCAAGCCGCGCTTTCGCAGCTGCACGGGGAGCGGATCGACACCGGCGAGACGCTGGTGCGGCAGAACCCCGCCGACGAGCTGGCCAGGCGGCGCAACAGGGCCGTGTGAGGCGGCCACGACCGTCGCCGGCCGCCTTGGGTGCGGGGGCGTTGTCAGTGGCGTAGGGCAGCATCAGAGGTGTGAGAACCGCGCCCACGATTCTGCATCTCGACATGGATGCCTTCTACGCGTCTGCCGAGCAGGCCGCGAAGCCGAGTCTGCGCGGGAAAGCCGTGGTCGTGGGCGGGCTCGGGCCGCGAGGCGTGGTGGCCACGGCCTCGTACGAAGCGCGGAAGTTCGGGGTGCACTCGGCGATGCCCATGGGGCAGGCGCGGCGGCTGGCTCCCAACGCCGCCTATCTGGTGCCGCGCTTCGGCCTCTATCGCGAGATCAGCGACCAGGTGATGACGCTGCTGCGGGAGCTGTCGCCGCTGGTGGAGCCGCTCAGCCTGGATGAGGCCTTCGTCGATCTGGAGGCGGGAGGGGTGGCCGACGACCAGGCGTCCGCGCTGGTGGTGGGCGAGCGGCTGCGCGCGGACATCAAGGCGGTGACGGGGCTCGCGGGGTCGGTCGGGCTCGCCGCGTCCAAGATGCTGGCGAAGATCGCCTCGGAGGAGGCCAAGCCGGACGGCCTGCGGCTGATAGTGCCCGGGACCGAGCGGGAGCTCCTGGCGCCGATGCCGGTCCGGACCCTGCCCGGTGTGGGCCCGGCCACCGGCGACCATCTGCGGCGGGGCGGGATCACGACCGTGGGGGAGATCGCGGAGGCCGGCGAGGACGAGCTCGTACGGCTCCTCGGGAAGTCGCACGGGAGCGCGCTGTACGCGATGGCGCTCGCACGGGACGAGCGGCCCGTGGTGGCGGAGCGGGAATCCAAGTCGGTCAGCGTCGAGGACACGTATGACGTGGACATCCATGACCGGGTACGGGTCAGGGGCGAGGTCGCGCGGCTCGCCGACCGGTGTGTGGAGCGGCTGCGGGCCGCGGGGCACTCGGGGCGGACCATCGTCATCAAGGTGCGGCGGTTCGATTTCTCGACGCTGACGCGCTCCGAGACGCTGCGTGGGCCGACGGACGACCCCGGGGTGGTGCGGGAGGCCGCCGCGCGGCTCCTGGAGTCCGTGGACACCACCGGAGGCGTGCGGCTCCTCGGGGTGGGGGTCACGGGGCTCGCGGACTACACGCAGGAGGACCTCTTCGCCCAGGCCCAAGCCCAGGCTCAGGCCGAGGCCGAGGCCGAGCAGGTCCAGGAGACGCAGCGTGAGGCCGAGGCGGAGCGGGCCGAGGATCTCGCAGAGAAGCCCGTGGGCGAGACGGTGGAGGAGCCGGTCGTGCCGGCCGAGCGGCGGTGGGCCGCCGGGCACGATGTGCGGCATGCCGAGTACGGGCACGGATGGGTGCAGGGCAGTGGCCTGGGGCGGGTCACGGTGCGCTTCGAGACGCCGGAGTCGTCGGCGCCGGGGCGGGTGCGGACCTTCCGTACGGATGATCCGGCCCTGGAACCCGCGGAGCCGCTGCCCCTGGTGGCGTCTCCTGAGGAGCGGGAGCGGCGGTGATGCCGGCCGTCAGGATTCTCCCTTGCCGGCGATCTTGCCGAAGTCCTGGTCCGGGGGTGGAGACGACTCGGGTGGTGTGATGTCCAGGCCGTAGTGGTGGTAGAGCTGCAGTTCCTGTTCGGGGGAGAGGTGGCGGCCGACGCCGAAGTCCGGGGCGTCCTTGATCAGGGAGCGTTCGAACGGGATGCGCAGGGTGCCGTCGCTGGTGAGTTCGCTGGGCTCCAGGGGGACGAACGTGTCCCGGCTGAACAGACCCGTGCGTATGGCCGCCCACTCCGGGGCGCCGGTGGCGTCGTCGAGATAGACCTCGTCGATCGTGCCGATCTTGGCCCCGTTCCGGTCGAACGCCTTCCGGCCGATCAGGTTGCGCGGATCGATATCGGTCTGCACGGGCCCTCCAACTGGTCGAGGCATGTCGAAGTGGGGCGTAACTCATCCTCGTTCGTTCGTCATCACTACGAAAGAGCACTTCGGGGCAGGCGGCCACTCGAGGGATCGGCCGTGGTCCTCGCTGGTAGGCTGGCGCTTGGCTGCTGACCCCGTGCGGGAGAGCTCTCCGGTCAAGACACCGGAGGCGCCGAAGGAGCAACTCCTCCCCGGAATCTCTCAGGCCCCCGTACCGCACGGACGAGGTCACTCTGGAAAGTAGGGCGGGCGTCGGGCGGGCACGTTCGGACCCCTTCCTCACCGACGGTGAAAGCCGGTGCGACGCCTCTCGCGGGGCATGGACCGGTGAAACTCTCAGGTTGAGATGACAGAGGGGGAGGCCGTCCGGGTACCCGTGCCGTGGTGCCCCTCGCAGGTCGCGTCAGACCAGGAGGCCTCCGCAATGACCGCCACCCCTCGCATCCCGCTCTCCCAGCTCGAACAGGGCATTCCCTTCGAGCAGCGGCACATCGGTCCCGACGTGGAAGCACGGGCCAAGATGCTCGCGCAGGTCGGATACGGCTCGCTCGACGAGCTGACCGCGGCCGCCGTGCCGGATGTGATCAAGAACACCGAGACGCTGAACCTGCCCGGGGCGCGTACCGAGGCCGAGGTCCTCGCCGAGCTGCGCTCGCTCGCGGACCGTAACCAGGTTCTCGATTCCATGATCGGGCTCGGTTACTACGGGACCTTCACGCCGCCCGTGATTCTGCGGAACGTCATGGAGAACCCGGCGTGGTACACCGCCTACACGCCGTACCAGCCCGAGATCTCCCAGGGGCGTCTCGAGGCGCTGCTGAACTTCCAGACCGTCGTCGCCGAGCTGACGGGGCTGCCCACCTCCGGTGCCTCGCTGCTCGACGAGGGGACGGCCGCCGCCGAGGCCATGGCCCTGTCGCGGCGTATGGGCAAGGTCAAGAACGGTGTCTTCCTCGTCGACGCGGACGCGCTGCCGCAGACGATCGCCGTCATTCGGACCCGCGCCGAGCCGACCGGTGTCGAGGTCGTCGTCGCCGATCTGAGCGAGGGCATCCCGGCCGACGTCGCCGAGCGCGGTGTCGTCGGCGTGCTGATCCAGTACCCCGGCGCCTCCGGTGCCGTACGCGACATAAAGCCCCTCATCGAGCAGGCGCACGAGCTCGGTGCCGTCGTCTCCGTCGCCGCCGACCTGCTGGCCCTGACGCTGCTCACCTCGCCGGGTGAGCTCGGCGCCGACATCGCCGTCGGCACCACGCAGCGCTTCGGCGTCCCGATGGGCTTCGGCGGCCCGCACGCCGGTTACATGGCGGTGCGCGAGAAGTTCGCGCGCAGCCTGCCGGGGCGGCTCGTCGGTGTCTCCGTGGACGCGGACGGCAACAAGGCCTACCGGCTCGCGCTGCAGACCCGCGAGCAGCACATCCGCCGCGAGAAGGCCACCAGCAACATCTGTACCGCTCAGGTGCTGCTCGCCGTGATGGCCGGAATGTACGCGGTCTACCACGGGCCCGAGGGTCTCAAGGCCATCGCACGGCGTACCCACCGCTACGCGACCGTGCTCGCCGCAGGACTCACCGCGGGCGGGGTCGAGGTCGTGCACGGCGCGTACTTCGACACCCTGACCGTGCGGGTGCCCGGCAGGGCCGACGAGCTCGTGGCCGCCGCCCGCGAGGGTGGCGTCAACATCCACCAGATCGACGCCGACCACGTCTCGCTGGCCTGCGACGAGACCACCACGCGCAAGCAACTGACCGCGATCTGGACCGCGTTCGGTGTCGAGGGCGACGTCGAGGCGCTCGACGCGGAGACCGCGGACTCGCTCCCGGCCGGTCTGCTGCGTGACGACGAGTACCTGACACACCCCGTCTTCCACCAGTACCGCTCCGAGACCGCGATGCTGCGCTACCTGCGCAAGCTGGCCGACCGCGACTACGCGCTCGACCGGGGCATGATCCCGCTGGGCTCCTGCACCATGAAGCTCAACGCGACCACGGAGATGGAGCCGGTCACCTGGCCCGAGTTCGGGCAGCTGCACCCCTTCGCGCCCGCCCAGCAGGCGCAGGGCTATCTGACGCTCATCCGTGAGCTGGAGGAGCGGCTCGCCGAGGTCACCGGTTACGACAAGGTCTCGCTGCAGCCCAACGCCGGTTCGCAGGGCGAGCTGGCCGGACTGCTCGCCGTGCGCGGCTACCACCGCGCCAACGGCGACGAGCAGCGCACCGTCTGCCTCATCCCGTCCTCCGCGCACGGCACCAACGCCGCGAGCGCCGTGATGGCCGGCATGAAGGTCGTCGTCGTGAAGACCAGCGACGACGGCGAGATCGACGTCGAGGACCTGCGCGCCAAGATCGAGAAGCACCGCGACGAGCTGTCGGTGCTGATGATCACGTACCCGTCGACGCACGGTGTGTTCGAGGAGCACGTCGCCGACATCTGCGCCCAGGTGCACGAGGCGGGCGGCCAGGTCTACGTCGACGGGGCGAACCTCAACGCCCTGGTGGGCCTCGCCCAGCCCGGCAAGTTCGGTGGCGACGTCTCGCACCTGAACCTGCACAAGACCTTCTGCATCCCGCACGGCGGCGGTGGCCCCGGCGTCGGCCCGGTCGGTGTGCGTGAGCACCTCGCGCCGTTCCTGCCCAACCACCCGCTGCAGCCCGCCGCGGGCCCCGAGACGGGCGTCGGTCCGATCTCCGCCGCGCCGTGGGGCTCGGCCGGAATCCTGCCGATCTCCTGGGCGTACGTACGGCTCATGGGCGGCGAGGGCCTCAAGCGAGCCACACAGGTCGCGGTGCTCTCTGCGAACTACATCGCCAAGCGCCTCGAGCCGCACTACCCGGTGCTCTACACCGGCCCCGGCGGGCTCGTCGCGCACGAGTGCATCATCGATCTGCGGCCGCTCAGCAAGGCGACCGGTGTCAGCGTCGACGACATCGCCAAGCGGCTCATCGACTACGGCTTCCACGCGCCGACCATGTCGTTCCCGGTCGCGGGGACGCTGATGATCGAGCCGACCGAGAGCGAGGACCTGGTCGAGATCGACCGGTTCTGCGAGGCCATGATCAGCATTCGCGCGGAGATCGAGAAGGTCGGCGGTGACTGGCCCGCCGAGGACAACCCGCTGCGCAACGCCCCGCACACCGCCGCCGCGCTCGGTGGTGAGTGGGAGCACGCGTACAGCCGCGAGGAGGCCGTCTTCCCGGCCGGCGTGGTGGCCGCGGACAAGTACTGGCCGCCGGTGCGCCGTGTCGACCAGGCGTACGGCGACCGGAACCTGGTCTGCTCCTGCCCGCCGCTGGATGCGTACGAGGACTGATATCGGGGTCCCGAACATGCGTGGGGGCCGGTCCGGAGTTGTGTCTCTCCGGGTCGGCCCCTTTGTTGTCCGTGCCGTGCGGCCGTCGCGTCAGGCGGCGGTCATGATCTTGTCCGTGCCCAGCGGTCGATGCGGGGCGATGATCTGACCGTCCGGCAGCAGCTCACCGGTGTCCTCGAACAGGAGGACGCCGTTGCACAGCAGGCTCCAGCCCTGTTCCGGGTGGCTCGCCATGAGGAGCGCGGCTTCCCGGTCGGCGGAGTCGGCTGTCGGGCACGGTGGTTGGTGCTGGCACATGGAAGGGTTCTTTCGCTGCGATGTGATGGCTGTGACGTCTGCCTTGCGGCTCGATGCGGTGTTCATGGCCGCCCCCCGTTTAGTCGGTCGGTCCCAGTGTTGCCCTACGGGCGTCAATCCGCAGGGATTTAGCGGCAGCGCTCCTTACTGCTTAATGACGTATCACCCGCCCGGACGGTTCAGCCCAACTGCACTGTCTCTTCGGGTGGTTCGGCGTGGTCATACCGGGCTAGTCCATATGGGCACACGACGCGCCGAGCCCCGCGGCCGAGACGGCGGCGGGGCACGGGAACGTACGGCGAGGTCAGGCGGGCGAGCCGAGCAGCGGCGCCGGGGTCATGCGATGCGTGAGGACCTTGAGGAGCTCCTCGGCGCGGTGCGGGCGGTGCGCCGCGATGCCGGGTGGCGCGGGCGCCAGGGGCACGAGGACATCGGAGGGCGCGAGGTGGCCGCCCGCACCGTCCGCGGTGCAGTCGCCGTGCAGCCAGAGTGTCAGCATGTAAAGCTCGGGTACGGACAACAATCGTGGCTGGTACGGCATGGGCATCGCTTCGGCATGGCGAAGGGCGCGCTCGGTGGACGCAATGTACGGACCTTCGAAGAAGTGCGAGAAGGTCCACCCGTCGGGCGTCAGCATCGTGTCCGCGGCGGCGACGGCTCGTTCGCCGGAGCGGATCAGGAAGCGCCACCCCGCGAGTCGGGTCGGTGAGTCGCCCGACGGGGCGATCCGGTCAAGTACATGCACAGGCAAAGGGAGTTCGGGGCTTGTGGGTCCCTGTGCGGCGCGCAGGGACGGGGTGCGGGCTTCGCGCACGGCGGTGGGTGAACCGAGTGCCGCGAGGACGCTGCGCAGGGCGGGCGCGGGAGCCGGGGGGACTTGCAGCGGCATGGTGGGTCGCCTCTCTCATTCGACAGGCACGGTGGAACGAGGACAGGTGCGGACGTCGCTGTCTGCTCCGGGGACAGAGGGGCGGGGGCAGGGGACCGCGAGCGCCAACTCTCTGCCTCGTTCGCGGAGTTTATACGACACGTGTTCAGGCAGTGTTTCGTCTAACCGCACCCGATATTGCCTGCAAGGCGTTATTCGGTCGCCATTTTGCGGGATTTAACCCGATTCAGGATGGGGCCCAGACGTTTGACCTCGGATCCCTTCGCAGAAGCGGACGGCCGATTCTCATCGGTGTTTTTCACCAGGCGTCGGTGCGAGGATTCGCCGGCGCACCTCATGCCTGGTGAATGTGCCGCTCGGGCTTGGCAAAGAGCGTACTGGGCCGGGGGCATGTGCGGGGCGTTATCGATCACATTGCAGGGCATCATCCACCGAGACACAGCGGCCGGATCATTGGCTGCCCATCCGAGGAGGGGACGCTTCGATGGGAGAGAAGGTCGTAGCGGGAACGTTTGATCTGGCCGAACGGAACCGGTACAGGACCAAGCTCAAGGAGTGTCTGGCGGGGCTGCGGAGGCTGTTGGACGAGGAGCGGTTCGATCGGCCCAAGAATCTGATGGGTGTGGAGATCGAGTTGAATCTCGCGGGGCCCGACGGCATGCCGAGAATGCTGAATGGGGAAGTTCTCGAACGGATCGCGAGCCGGGACTTCCAGACGGAACTCGGAATGTTCAATCTTGAAGTCAATATCGCACCGCACCGATTGGGCGGACGTGTTCTCGACCGTCTCGCCGAGGAGCTGCGCACCGGCCTCGCCTATGCTCACCGGAAAGCGAACGAGGTGAACGCCGGCATCGTGATGATCGGCATTCTGCCGACGCTCGCGCACCACGACCTGGTCTCGGGAAACCTCTCCGACGTCGACCGCTACGCACTGCTCAACGACCAGATCGTGGCCGCGCGCGGCGAGGAGTTCGTCCTGGACATCCAGGGCGTGGAGCGACTCAGCTGCACGTCCGCTTCGATCGCGCCCGAAGCGGCGTGCACCTCGGTGCAGTTGCACCTCCAGGTCACGCCGGGCCGGTTCGCCGACGTGTGGAACGCGGCCCAGGCCGTCGCCGCGGCGCAGATCGCCGTCGGCGCCAACGCGCCGTTCCTGTTCGGGCGTGAGCTGTGGCGCGAGTCGCGGCCGCCGCTGTTCCTGCAGTCCACCGACACCCGTCCGCCCGAACTCCAGGCCCAGGGCGTGCGGCCGCGGACCTGGTTCGGCGAGCGCTGGATCAGCGACGCGTACGAGCTCTTCGAGGAGAACCTGCGCTACTTTCCCGCGCTGCTCCCTCTCATGGACGAGGAGGAACCGCTGGAGGTGCTCGACGACGGCCGGGTGCCGCAGCTCGGTGAACTCGTCCTGCACAACGGCACCGTGTACCGCTGGAACCGCCCCGTGTACGGCATCGCGGGCGGCGTCCCGCACCTGCGGGTGGAGAACCGCGTGCTGCCCGCGGGCCCCACCGTCACCGACGTCATCGCCAACGCCGCCTTCTACTACGGCGTCGTACGCGCCCTCGCCGAGGAACCCAGGCCCGTGTGGACCCGGCTGCCCTTCGAGACCGCGGCCGCCAACTTCGACACCGCGTGCCGCGACGGCATCGAGGCCCGGCTGAAGTGGCCGCGGCGCGGCCGCTCGGGCGGGATCGTGGAGGTGCCCGCGGTCGCGCTCGTTCGCGACGAGCTGTTGCCGCTGGCCGCGGCCGGGCTCGACGCCTGGGGGGTCGAGCCGGCCGACCGCGACTTCTACCTCGGCGTCATCGAGGAGCGGTGCAGGCGCCGGGTGAACGGCGCGTCCTGGCAGGCCGCGACGTACCACCAGGCCCTGGAGACCGGGCTCGAACGCGACGAGGCGCTCGCCGCGACCACGCGGCGCTATGCCGAGCTGATGCACGCGGGGGACCCGGTGCACACCTGGCCGGTGGGGCTGCCCGAACCGGCCGTCCTGAGCTGAGGTGCCCCCCCCCTGAGCTGAGGTGACCTGAGCGGAGGCGCACGGGGGTCGGCTCAGCCGTGGCTGCCCGCCTCCATGATGGCCTTGAGGATGACCGCGTGGATCTGCGCCGGGTCGTCGACCTGATGGCCCGATCCGCCGGTCGCCTCCGCGATCTGCACGACCTCCTCCTTGTCCGCGTTCGGGCCGACCGCGATGGCGATGAGCGGCACCGGGCGCTTGGGGTCGGAGAGGTTCTCCAGCTGCGAGATGAGGTTGCTGCGCGCGATGGAGCCGGGGTCCTGGTTCGCGCCGTCCGTGAGCACCACGAGTGCGTTGAACTTGCCGCTCGCGTAGCTCGACGTGGCTTCCTTGTACGCCGCGAGCGTGGTGTCGTACAGGCCGGTCGCGCCGCCCGGGATGGGCGTGAGGTCGCCGAAGGCCTCCGAGATCCTGTCCCGCTGGGTGGCCTCGCCCTTGCGGTCGCCGAGCCGTTCGGTCGGCACGAGCTTGCGGTAGTCGCGCTCGCCGTCCAGGAGGGTGGCGAACTCCCACAGGCCGATCTCGTCCTCGTCGGTGAATCCCGCGAGCGCCTGAAGGAGCGAGGACTTGGTGACCTCCATCCGGGTCTGCCCCCGGCCCGGCACGAACTCGCCCATGGAGTCCGAGACGTCGACGACCGTGCCGAGCCGTGCGCTCTGGACGGTGATCGTCCACATGCCGAGCGTCTCCTGGATCTCCTTCTCGGAGGGCGGCTCGCTCGCCTCGTCGTCGTACGGCTGGGGCGTGCGGCCGCCGGCCGCCGTGACGAGCTTCTCCGAGGGGGCCTCGGCGCCGGTCCTGAATCCGTGCTTCTCCAGGATCGCGCGGCCGCCCTCGTCGCTGAACAGGGTCATGAAGCGCAGGGCGGCCCGGCTCTGGTCCGTGGACAGCTCGTCCTCCTGGACCAGCGTGTACGGGTAGTCGAGGCGCGGCGAGCCGTCCTTCGGATAGAACATGTCCAGGCTGTTCTCCTCACCCGCCGACGCGTTGTGCTCGAACGCGGCCTGCTCGGAGAGGATCAGCGCCTGGTTGCGGCGCGGGTTGCCCTGCTCGGTGCCGGAGGCGTCGCGCGCCAGGGTGTCGAGGAGCTGGCTGTCGCTGTCGGACGTGCGTGCGGACAGCGCCTTGGCCATCCCGGCGGCCCGGGTGTCGCCGTCCTTGCCGCCCGACTTCTTCGCCGACGCGCTCAGCTTCGCCAGCGCGAGGAGGCCGGTCGCGCTGCGTGCGGGATCGGCGGCGCCGAGCCGCAGTTTGTCGTCCTTCATCGCCGCGCCGGTCAACTCGGGCCAGCTGTACGTCTTCTTGGGCCATCCCAGGGTCTCGGCGGCGGAGGGGATCATGGCCATGCCCACCGGGGATGAGGCTATGTTTCCCGCGGGCGACACCTTGCTCTGCTTGCCGCCCAGGCCTGCGCGCTGTACCCACAGGTCGGAGTCCGGCACCCACACGTCGTAGCCGGGGTCGCCCTCGCCCGTGCGTAGTTCGTCGGCGACCTTGTACGCATCGCGGGCCGAGACCCGTACGTCGATGCATGCCCCGTCGGACGTGACGTCCTTCTCGCGCGCGTCGTCGGCGGCCGCGCGCAGGGCGGGTGCGATGGCGGGGGCGGCGACGACGTCCAGCTTCACCGTGTCGTCGTGGCACGCGCCGCCGAAGGCCAGCAGGTCGCTGCGGACCGCGACCGCCGTGCCCGCCGCGACCGTCAGGACGAGCGCCGTCGCGATGGCCACCGTGCGCCCGCGCGTACGAGGCCGAGGGTCGGGTGCGTCCGTCCCGTAATCATCGGGCAAGCTGTGACGTCCCATGGCGGTGGTGCCCCTCCTTGAGCAATGGAGCAAGGAAAGAGGGGGCGGCATGACCGCAGTCGGCGTCCGTCCCCCTCGGCCTGTCGCGCACGGTCTTCGTAACTTCTTTCGAGACCCTAGCGAAACGGGGATGGGGATGAGGCGGGATTACTCAACTGGAGGCGGAGTGCAAGCGGAGTCCGGGCCGTTGGCCGGTTCTTTTCGGGGCGAGGGGCCAACGCGACGGATCCTCCGGGACGAGACACTGCTCGTCCTGGCGCTCTCGCTGGGCGCGAGCGGGGTGTCCGCACTGATCAGCTTCGTCGGATCGGTCACCAAGCCGGGCGGTCTGAAGGATCAGGCGGCGACCATGAACGCGTCGGCCGCCCCGGGGCGGCCGTGGCTTGATCTCGCGTGGCAGTTGTTCGGAATCTCAACCGCGTTGGTGCCGGTGGCGCTGGTCGCGCACTTCCTGATCCTGGAGGGCGCGGGGCTGCGCTCGATCGGCTTCGACCGGAGCCGGCCGTGGCCGGACCTCGGGCGCGGGGCGGCGATCGCCGCGGTGATCGGCAGCACCGGGATCGCCTTCTATCTGGCGGCGCGCGGGCTGGGGTTCAACCTGACGGTGGTGCCGGAGGACCTGCCCGACGTGTGGTGGAAGTACCCGGTGCTCGTGCTGTCCGCGGTGCAGAACGCGGTGCTCGAGGAAGTGATCGTGGTCGGCTATCTGCTGCGCAGGTTCGGGCAGTTGGGGTGGACGCCGATGGCCGCACTGGTCGGGAGCTCGGTGCTGCGCGGCTCGTACCACCTCTATCAGGGCATCGGCGGGTTCATCGGGAACATGGCGATGGGGGTGGTGTTCGTGCTCCTGTACCGGCGGTGGGGGAGGGTCGGGCCGCTGGTGGTGGCCCATTCGCTGCTGGATATCGGGGCGTTCGTCGGGTACGCGCTGCTCGCGGGGAAGGTGGGGTGGCTGCCGACGCCGTAGGGGGCGCCGACGCCGTAGGGGGCGGGCAGGCGGGTGGTTCCTGGGGTGGCTGTGGGGACGTATGACCGGGTCGTACGTCCCCACAGTGATGTCGGGCGTCGCGGACCTGTCAGGCGTACAGGTCGCCCTCGATGACGGTGACCGCGCGGCCCGTCAGGAGGGTGCGATCGCCGCGCAGTTCCGTGTGGACCAGGCCGCTGCGGGCCGATGCCTGCAGGCCGGTGAGCTCCGTGCGGCCAAGGCGATGGGACCAGAAGGGGGCAAGGGCCGTGTGGGCGCTGCCGGTCACCGGGTCCTCGTCGATGCCGACATTGGGGAAGAAGGCCCGGGAGACGAAGTCGTAGCCGCGGGTGGGGTCTTCGGCGCGTGCGGTGGCGATGATGCCGCGCTCGGAGTACTGGGCGAGGGCCCTGTGGTCCGGGGTCAGGGCGCGCACCGTCTTCTCGTCGGCGAGCTCGACCAGCAGGTCGCCGAGGCTCGCCCCGGCGTCGAACACCGCGAGCGGCTCGGCGCCGAGTGCCCGCGCCACGCCGTCGGGGGTCTCGGCCGGGGTGAGCGGGGCGGTCGGGAAGTCCATGGTGAGGGCGCCGTCGGCGTGCGCGATCGTCGTCAGGACTCCGCTGCGGGTGGCGAACCGTACGGAGCCTTCGACTGAGCCGGTGACCTGCAGGACGTGGGCGGTGGCGAGCGTGGCGTGGCCGCAGAGGTCGACCTCGGTGGCGGGGGTGAACCACCGCAGGGCCCAGTCGGCTTCGGCGTCCGCGGGGAGGCGGTGGGCGAAGGCGGTCTCGGCGTGGTTGACCTCCGCGGCCACCTTCTGGAGCCAGGCGTCCTCGGGGAAGGCGTCGAGGAGGAGGACGCCAGCAGGGTTGCCCGCGAAGGGGCGGTCGGCGAAGGCGTCGACGATGCGGATGCGGTGAGAAGGCTGAGAAGTCGGCATGTCGACGACGCTAGCGGGCCAATATGGGTGTGGGACAAGGCCAATTGAGGGTGAGTGGCCTGATGGGCTGCCCGGCGACCTCGCCTCGCGTCCCGCGCGGACCAGGCACACGCTGGAAGTGACGGGGATTTCCGGGCTCTGCCACAGGGGGCGATGAGGAGGAAACCATGACGGCGACGACGCGGAACGACACTCCCGTCGCGATCGAAGGGGGTGGCGTGGAGTTTCGCATGCGAGATGTCGGGGGCGGCATGGCAGTCGCGTTCGTGCGGCTTCCGCAGGGTGCGGACATGGCGCCGGCTCTCACGGGGATGCCGGACGGACTGTGCCAGTGCCCTCACTGGGGCTACCTGCTCAAGGGGCGGCTGAAGATGCGGACGGCGTCCGGCGACGAGACCTACGAGGCCGGGCAGGCCTTCTACTGGGCGCCGGGCCATGCCCCTGAGGCGATCGAGGACTGCGAGTACGTCGACTTCTCGCCGGCGAAGGAGCTGAGCGAGGTGGTCGACCACGTCAAGGCGCACATGAGCTGACCGTTGCGGGCGCCCGCAACGGCGAGTGGCCGCGGCCCGCGGTCCGGGCTGCGGAAGGTGTCTGCCGGACCGCGGCCCGGGCCCGCGCGGCTGGTCAGTCGGCGCAGGGGCGAGCCCGGGCCAGGGCTGCCGCCTCGGACGGCGGTCCGGCCGGGCCGGCACGGGCGGCCGTCGAACTTCGGTGGGGCCGGTCAAGGCCCGGTGGAACAGGACGGCCGGCCTTTCGGGAAGGGGCTTGCCAGGTGAACAGTTCCGATATATCGTTGACGCATCGCGACTGATCAACGACTACACGGTTGATCACTGACACAAGAGGAGTGATGGCGATGCGTTCCCACGGTTACGAACACGAGCACGGACGTGGAAAGTGCGGCCCCGGCCACGAGGGCCGGGGCGGTTTCGAGGGGCGGCGCGCGGCGTTCGGTCCCTTCGGGCCCGGCTTCGGCGGACCCGGTGGACCAGGTGGTCCCTGGGGCGGGCGTGGCGGCAGGGGTGGTCCGCGAGGAAGGGCGAGGCGCGGTGACGTACGCGCGTCGATCCTGGCCCTCCTGAAGGACCGGCCGATGCACGGCTACGAGATGATCCAGGAGATCGCCGAGCGCAGCGGCGGGGCGTGGAAGCCCAGTCCCGGCTCGGTCTACCCCACCCTCCAGCTTCTGGAGGACGAGGGCCTGATCAGCAGCGCGAGCGAGGGCGGCAAGAAGCTCTTCTCGCTCACCGATGCCGGCCGCACCGCGGCCGACGAAGGTCCCGACGCGCCTTGGGAAGAGGCCGGGCGCGGGGTCGACTGGGAGGCACTGAGCGAGATCCGGCAGGCCGGTTTCGGTCTGATGGAGGCGTTCGGCCAGGTCTGGAAGACCGGCAGCAAGGACCAGCGCGAGAAGGCTCTCACGGTCATCAACGACGCCCGTAAGAAGCTGTACCTGATCCTCGCCGATGAGGACTGAGGCGGCTGGGGGCGATGGTCCCCGCTGCTTCTGAGGCGCCCCGCACTTCGCGTGTGGGGCGCCTCTTCATGTGTGGGGGCGCCCCTCCACCTGTGAGGGGGCTCGCGCCGGGGTCAGGTCACCAAGCCCGCCAGCTTCCGCAGTGACTCGTTCAGCGCGGCCGTGGCCGAGTCCTTCAGCTTGCCCGCCATCAAGGAGACCGCCGCGCCCGTGAACTCCCCGTCTATGCGCACGTTCGTCGCGTCGTCCCCCTCGGGGGAGAGGGTGTAGCGGGTGCCGACCGTGACGCCCATCGGGCCCTTGCCCCTGATCGCAAGGGTGCGCTCGCTCACCAGCTCCTCGATCGTCCACTCGACCTCGGCGGGGAAGCCCATCAGCTTCATGTTCTCCGCGAACGTGCCGCCCGCCTCCAGTGTCGTGGGGGCGCCCTTGGGGAAACTCGTGTGCGTGGCGTTCCACTCGCCGTACGAGGAGAGGTCGGTGAGTTGGGCCCAGACCTTTTCGGCGGGCGCCTCGATCCGTGCTTCCGCGCTGACTTCGGCCATGCGACGACCCCTTCTCTTCGGGCGCTGCGGCGGAGCGCAGCTGCGGTGTCGCGGAACGTAGCCGCAGGGCCCGGAACATTCAATACTGATGAACCGTCAGGTGTTGTGGTCGCTCCGGCGATGCCGCCCGGAACCGGGTCGGGTACTGTTGCCTTCCCCCGCGACGGACGCGGGGAGACGGACCCAGGAGGTGAGACCCATTACCGCAGCAGCAGGTCGGGTGCTCCCCCTTCGCGACCGCGCGGTTCACCCGGCATAGGTGACCGAAGGGAGCCCCACAGGCGTCCCGAAAGGTTTCTCTTCTCATGTCGGCTTCACCATCGTCACCCGCATCGCCCGCGTCACCGCCCATAACACCCCTCGCTCCAGCCGCCGTCGTCACCAGGCTGCGCGCCGCCGGCTGTGTTTTCGCCGAGGACGAGGCGGAGTTGCTCGTCAGCACCGCGCGTGACCCCGCCGAACTCGCCGCCATGGTGGAGCGGCGCGTCATCGGTCAGCCGCTCGAACACGTCCTGGGCTGGGCGGAGTTCCACGGTCTGCGGATCGCCGTGGACGTGGGCGTCTTCGTCCCTCGGCGGCGCACCGAGTTCCTCGTGCGGCAGGCCGCCGCTCTCGCTCCGCCCGGCGCCGTCGTCGTCGACCTGTGCTGCGGCTCGGGCGCGCTCGGGACCGCACTCGGCGCCTCCGTCGGCCGAATCGAGCTGCACGCCGCCGACATCGACCCCGCCGCCGTGCGGTGCGCGCGCCGCAACGTCGCCGATGTGCGAGGGCGGGTGTACGAGGGCGATCTCTACGAGCCGCTGCCGCACGCTCTTCGGGGCCGTGTCGACATACTGCTGGCGAACGTCCCCTACGTACCCACCGACGAGGTCGGTCTGCTGCCGGCGGAAGCCCGTGTCCACGAGGCGCGTGTGGCGCTCGACGGTGGAGCGGACGGCCTCGACGTCCTGCGGCGGGTGACCGCGGACGCCGCGCGCTGGCTGGCTCCCGGCGGTCGGCTGCTGTTCGAGACGAGTGAGCGGCAGGTGCCGTACGCGTTGGAAGCGGTCGTCGACGGCGGTCTCGCGCCGCGGTCGGTGAGTGACGAGGAAATGTACGCGACGGTCGTCATCGGGACGCGGCCCGCGTAGGGCGGTCGGGGTGGGCCCGCGCGCAGGCGTCGGCCCCCTCGCGTACTAGCCCACCCTGCGTATCACCGCCGCGTCGAAGAGATCGCACGCCCTGGGGAACGGGCCCTCGTCGTGGCAGTGCCAGGCTTCCCAGAAGAGATCGGCGGGCAGCGCGTTCTCGGGTGCGTACACCCGGTACACGTACTGCCTGCCGTCGATCGCGGGTAGCGCGACCATCCAGCACCTGCACTCCATGCCCGAAGACGAGTGGCCGGTGCGCCACGGTTGCCTGCCCGGCGCGAATCAGAGCGGCGCGCGCCCCTCGGGGAAGAACAGCCTGATCTCATCCGTAAGGAGGAGAGGCCGCTCATGCGTACCCAACCTGTGTCGGACGCGAAGATGCTTCCCGCCGCCGATGACGCGGCCCTCGGGGGCTGATGGGGTGGAAGATGTGCAAAGCCGTACCCCGCGGGGCGCCGAGCCCGGCCCGACCAGAGCAGAGACCGACCCCCGACTGAGCGCAGCGCTGACGTCGGTGGTGGCCGGCGCGCGCCGGCGTGCCGTACGGGACGGGGACCGGCAGATCGACACCGCGCACCTGCTGCACTCCCTCCTCGAGACCGACCCCGATGTGCGGGCGGCCTTCGACGACGGGGCGCAAGTGGTGCGGCTGCTCGGCTATCTCGTCCAGCGCAGCATCGGCTACGGCCTGCAGTGGCAGGGGACGGTCGAGGACTCCGGAGCGGTGCCGATGGTGCGGGCGGGGTACTCCGCACCCGTGAGCCCCGCGAAGGAGACGGGCTGGTCGCCGTCCGCGAGCACCGCCATGGAGGTGGCCGTCGAGCGGGCCGGCCGCCGCGGCGAAGCGCGGGCCCTGGGCATCGATCTCCTGGCGGCGCTCGTCGCCGACCCGGACTGTCGCGCGGTCGAGGTCCTTGGACGGGCCGGGGCCGACGCGCAGGTGATCCTACGGGGGATCGAGGACGACCCGTTCACCGGGAGCTCCGCGGGTGCGTTGGTCGATCCGTACGCGGAGACGTCCGCGGGCGCGTTCACCGATCCGTACGCGGAGACGTCCGCCGATTGAGACAGGTTCTATCGGGGGTGACGCTCATGACACGTCCTGTCATGATGTGCCGGTGCAAGCGTCTCAGGGGAATCAGACAGACTCGCGGCTGAGCCGGGGCAGGGGCGTCGGCCTGGGGCTCGCCCTGGGATCGGCGGTCGCCTTCGGCGGCTCGGGCGTCGCGGCCAAGCCGCTGATCGAGGCGGGCCTCGACCCGCTCCACGTGGTGTGGCTGCGGGTGGCGGGCGCCGCCCTGGTGATGCTGCCGGTCGCCTGGCGCCACCGCGGACTGCTGCTGCGCAGGCCCGCGCTCCTCCTCGGCTTCGGCCTGCTCGCCGTGGCCGGCGTCCAGGCCTGCTACTTCGCGGCGATCTCCCGCATTCCGGTCGGCGTCGCGCTCCTGGTCGAATACCTCGCGCCCGCGCTCGTGCTCGGCTGGGTGCGCTTCGTGCAGCGGCGGCCCGTGACGCGCGCGGCCGCCGTCGGCGTGGTGCTCGCGGTCGGCGGGCTCGCCTGCGTCGTCGAGGTGTGGGCCGGGCTGAGCTTCGACGCAGTGGGACTGCTGCTCGCGCTGGGCGCAGCGTGCTGCCAGGTCGGCTACTTCGTCCTGTCCGACCAGGGCAGCGACGCGGGCGACGACGCCCCCGATCCGCTCGGCGTCATCGCGTACGGGCTGCTGATCGGTGCCGCGGTGCTGACCGTCGTGGCGCGGCCCTGGGGCATGGACTGGTCGGTGCTCGCCGGGAGCGCGTCCATGGACGGCACGGCCGTGCCCGCGTGGGTGCTCATCGGCTGGATCGTGCTCGTCGCGACCGTGGTGGCGTACGTCACCGGGGTGCTCTCGGTGCGGCGGCTCTCGCCGCAGGTGGCGGGCGTCGTGGCCTGTCTGGAAGCGGTCATCGCCACCGTGCTCGCCTGGGTCCTGCTGGGCGAACACCTGTCGGCACCGCAGATCATCGGGGGCGCCGTGGTCCTCGCGGGGGCGTTCATCGCGCAGTCGTCCACTCCCGCCAAGCCCCGCCAGGGGCCGGCTGCGGGCGGGACGCCGGAGTCGGAAGAGCGGTTGTCGGCAACAGGCACTGCCGTCTAGGGTGTTGATCATGCATTCCCGCGCGCTCGTTCTTCCGCCCCCCGCCGCTTAGGCGCGGGCGCCTCCTGGAACACACCCGGCCGGTGGCCGGGTGGAACGACGCTGCCCGCAGACGGAGCCAGGGACCTTCTTTTCCTTTCTGCGGAGAACTCACGTGCCGAACGTGCCTGACGTGTCCGATGCGTCAAATGTGTCGACTGCTGTCTCCGGCCTGTCCGTCGGACGAGGCCTCTTCTATCTGATCGTCGCCGGTACGGCATGGGGCACCGCCGGTGCTGCCGCCGCGCTGGTCTTCAAGGCCAGCGACATGGGACCGGTCAGCCTGTCCTTCTGGCGCTGCGCGGGCGGCTTCGTGCTGCTGTTCGCCGTCCGGCTGGTGCGGTCGCGCCGACGGTCCGCGGACGCCGCCGCTGTCGCCGGCACGCCGCTGCGGCGCAGGCTGCCGCGGATCGTGGCGACCGGCGTGGCCCTCGCCGTCTTCCAGACCGCCTACTTCGCGGCCGTCGAGTCGACCGGGCTCGCGGTCGGCACGGTGGTCACGATGGGGGCAGGGCCCGTCCTCATCGCGATCGGGGCGCGGTTCACCATGGGGGAGCGGCTCGGGCGCGGCGGTGTCGTCGCGGTGGCCGGGGCGCTTGCCGGGCTCGTGGTGCTCGTCCTTGGCGGCGGGGACGCGAGTGTGCGTCCGGCGGGCGCCGGGTGGGGGCTGCTCTCGGCCGCCGCGTACGCCGCGATGACGCTGCTCACGCGGTGGTGGGGCCGGGACGGTGGTGCCGACTCGTCCGACACGACGGTCTGGTCGTTCGCCGTGGTGTCGGTCTGCCTGCTGCCGCTCGCCGCGGCGGAGGGGCTCGTGCCGCACGCCGCGGAACCAGCGCGGCTGGGCCTGTACTTGCTGTACATCGTCGTGATCCCGACGGCGGTCGCCTACGCCCTGTACTTCGCGGGCGCCGCCGTCATACGGTCCGCGACCGTCTCCGTGATCACGCTCCTCGAACCGCTGAGCGCGGCGGTCATCGCGGTCGTGCTGCTCGGCGAGGAACTGACCGTGACGACGGTGCTCGGCACCCTGGTGATGCTGGCGGCGGTGATGGGCCTCGCGGTCGCGGAGACGGTCGCTGCGCGGCGGGTTCTCGCGGGGCGCGGTTGGAATGGCCGTGCCCCGCGAGTGTTGTCTTGAGCCCGAGGGCCGGTGGGGGGTGGTCGTGCCTGTGCCGCGGGCCGCGGGTGTCTTAGCCTCGTGGCCCTTGCGGGGTGTTCAGCGGCGGCGTTCTAGGTGCGTGCCTGTGCCGCGGGCTGCGTGTGGCTCAGCCTCGCGTCCCTTGCGGGGTGTTCAGTGGCGGCGTAGCTAGGTGCGTGCCTGTGCCGCGGGCTGTGTGTGGCTCAGCCTCGCGTCCCTTGCGGGGTGTAGCGGTGCCGTAGTGGGGTGCGCGTCCTGCCGTGGGGCCGCGTGTGGCTCAGCCCCGTGCCGCTTGTGGGGTGCAGTGGCGGCGTAGCTAGGTGCGTGCCTGTGTTGCGGGGCTGCGTGTGGCTCAGCCTCGCGTCCCTTGCGGGGTGTAGCGGTGCCGTAGCGGGGTGCGCGTCCTGCCGTGGGGCCGCGTGTGGCTCAGCCCGTGCCGCTTGTGGGGCGTTCAGCGGCGGCGTAGGTGGAGGGTGCGTGCTGCCGCGTCTCGTGGGCCCGCTCGTTCCGCGAGGCCTGTTGCTATTCGGTCCTGGACCTCCTGCGGCTTGTGGCTCGCGTACTTGAACTTCGCCCGTACGTCGGTCACTTCGAGGCACAGGGCGCGGATGCCGGAGAGCATGCGGCCGAAGGGGGCCTTGCCCACCGCGGCCGGGGCCGACCCGCCCTCCGGCTGGAAGTGGGCGACCTGGCGGTTGAGGAGCTCGGCCTTCTCCTCCGGGGCGTCCACGATGCGGGCGGTGCAGCGGAGTTGGACGGCGGCGTAGAAGCTCGTCGGCACGCCGTGCTCGGGCGGGGCGTCCGGGGGCGCCTGCCAGGGGCCGGGCACGTACACGTAGTCGTCCACCACGCTGAGCAGTACTTCGGGATCGGCTTCGAGCGCGGGCCACAGCGGATTGGGGCGTGCCAGGTGGGTGATCACCCTGCCGAGCGGGCCGTGACCGGATTCGAAGGCGAAGTGGGCGGGCTGCACGTGCGGGGGTTCTCCGGGCAGGCCGTTCACGGCGAGCTGGCCGAAGTCGTGGCCCGCGAGCCACTGCTGCCACTCGGTGTCGGAGCGTGGGGCGTCCCAGGGGTGGATCAGCATCACAGTTCGATCAGGTAGTCGGGGACGTCGATGCCGGGGGCGAGGTCGGCCGACGGGACGAGCGGGTCGTGGCCCTTGCGCAGCGGGACGACGCCGGCCCAGTGCGGGAGGTCGAGGTCCTCGGGGTCGTCGTTCGGGCCGCCGGTGCGGACCTTGGCGGAGACCGCGGAGAGGTCGAGGCTGAGCACGGCGGTCGCCGCGAGCTCCTTCGCGTTCGCGGGGCGGGAGTCGGCGGAGCGGCCCGGCACGACGTGATCGACGAGCGCGTCGAGGGCGGTGCGCTTCTCCTCGGGGTCCGTGACCTGGTGGGCGGTGCCGTGGATCACCACGGAGCGGTAGTTGATCGAGTGATGGAAGGCCGAACGGGCGAGGACCAGGCCGTCGACGTGGGTGACGGTCAGGCAGACGGACAGGCCCGGGTCCTCCCGCGGGGCGCCGGCCGCCATCCGCAGCGGCCTCGAACCCGTCGAACCGTGCACGTACAGCCGCTCGCCCACCCGGCCGTACAGCGTCGGCAGGACGACGGGAGCGCCCTCGCGTACGAAACCGAGGTGGCAGACGTAGGCCTCGTCGAGTATCGCGTGCACCAACTCCTGGTCGTACGCGGCACGGTCCCGCCCGCGGGTGGGGACGGTGAGGTCGGTCGGCGCGTACGAGGCGGTGTCGGTGGCGGTCTCGGCGCCCGTCTCGATGCCGGACCCGGATGCGACGCTCATTGCCTTCTCCATTGCACTAGTGCATAATCTGGTTTGTGCTAGGAGAGTATCGGATCGAAGGACGACGCGCAGCTGAGATCGCTGCCAGCGTGGAGCGCGCGGTGGGGGGCGGAGACCTGCAGCCGGGTCAACTCCTGCCCCCGATGCGTGAGTTGGCGCAGCGGCTCGGGGTGAATCCCAATACGGTGGCCGCCGCCTACCGCACGCTGCGCGAACGCGGCGTCATCGAGACGGCGGGGCGGCGCGGCAGCCGCGTACGCCCCAAGCCCGCGACGACGGTGCGTGAGCTGATCCGCGTGGACGTGCCGGACGGCGTCCGTGACGTGTCGAACGGCAATCCGGATACGGCGCTGCTGCCGTCGCTCGCAGAGGCGTTCGCGGCGGCGGCAGCCGAGGGCGACCGGCGTCCCGTCCTGTACGGGGAGGAGGCCGTGGACCCCGAAATGAGCCGCCACGCGCGCGTGGCCCTCGACGAGGACGGCGTGCCGGACGGTCCTGTGGCCGTCACATCCGGGTCCCTCGACGCCATCGAGCGCGTGCTGGCCGCTCAAGTCAAGCCCGGCGACTCGGTGGCGGTGGAGGACCCCGGCTGGGGCAGCCTGCTCGATCTGATGCCGGTGCTAGGCCTGCGCACGGTCCCGGTGGGCGTCGACGACGACGGGCCGCTGCCCGCCGACGTGGAGGACGCGCTGCGTGGCGGCGTCCGGGCGCTGATCGTCACCGACCGTGCCCAGAACCCGACGGGCGCCGCCATCAGTGCCCCGCGCGCGCGTGCGCTGCGAAAAGTCCTCTCCGCGCACAAGGACGTGCTGCTCGTCGAGGACGACCACGGCCACGCCATCGTCGATCTGCCGCTGCACCCGCTGGCGGGCGTGACCCGCAGCTGGGCCTTCATCCGCTCCACTGCCAAGGCGTACGGCCCTGATCTGCGCCTTGCCCTGCTCACCGGGGACGCCGTCACCGTCGATCGCGTCCAGGGGCGGCAGCGACTCGGCCCCGGGTGGGTCAGCCACATCTCGCAGCGCGCTGTCGTGCGTCTGTGGACGGACGGGTCGGTGGACACGGGCGGGGTCGCCGCGTCCTACGGGAAGCGGCGTGACGCCCTGATCGCCGCGCTCGCCCTGCGGGGCGTAATGGCGCACGGGCGCAGCGGCATGAACGTGTGGGTGCCCGTGCCGGACGAGACCGGGGCGGTCGCCAGGCTGCTGCACGCGGGGTGGGCCGTCGCTCCGGGCGCGCGCTTCCGGATGAGCGCGCGGCCCGGCGTACGGATCACGGTGTCGACGCTCGGGGACCAGGACATCGAACCGGTGGCGGACGCCGTCGCATCCGCCACCGGGCCCGCTCCGGCACGGCGCTACGAGTGATCGGGGCGGCTCCGCGCGCGATCGCGCGGCCTGGACTGGGTGAGCGCCGCACCCGCCAGGACGATCACCGCGCCGACCGGCGTCGACCAGCTCAGGGACTCGCCGAGTACGGCGACGCCGGCGGCGGTGGCGATGACCGGGACGAAGTACGTGACCATCTGGGCCGTCGTCGGACCGACCTCGGAGACGAGGTCGTACTGGATCAGGAAGGCGAGCCCGGTGCCGATGGCACCCAGTGCCACGATGGCGAGGAGCGGCACGACGGGGAAGTGCGTGGGCATCGACGTGAACAACGGCGTCACGACGGCCAGTTCGACGGTCGCGACCAGTAGTTGGGCGCCGGTCAGCGAGAGGTTCGAGTGACCGGATCCCGCCAGGGTGCGGCGCACGTAGATCCAGCCGACCGGATAGCTCAGCGAGGCGAGCAGCGCCAGCGACGTGCCGCGGAAGTCGATGCCGTTGAATCCCTGCCAGGCGCCGAGCACGGTGAGCACTCCGAAGAAGCCGATGCCGAGCCCCGCGACCCTGCGCCGCGTCGGCCGGTCCTCGGAGAGCGCGACCATGGAGAGCGCCATGCCCCACAGGGGTGAGGTCGCGTTGCAGATGCCGGCGAGCGTGGAGGGGATCGTCAGTTCGGCGTACGCGAAGAGCGAGAACGGCAGGGCGTTGAGCAGCAGCGCGGAGACGGTGAGGTGCGCCCATGTCCGTGCCCCGCGCGGCAGCCGTTCGCGCTTCGTCACGAGGACGATCGCGACGATGGCGGTGCCGAACAGGAGGCGCCCCAGAGTGACCTGGAAGGGGGCGTAGGCCTCCGTGCCCACCTTGATCAGCAGAAAGCTGAAGCCCCAGATCAGCGAGAGGATGCCGAAGCGGAGTCGCCAGCCGAGGGGGCGGCGGCGCTTCGGCTCGACAGGGGAGGCGGGGGAGGCGGGGGAGGTGGGGGAGGTGGGGGAGGTGGGGGAGGACGAGGAAGTGGCGGCGGTGCTGCCGGGAGGGGTGGTGGTGACGTGCATGTACGTCACATTGAAGCCTCCGACCTCGTAGAACAAGCGAAATTAGCTGCCCAGTACCGCGTAGCATCGCTTACATGTTGAACCTGGAGCGCCTGCGCACGCTCGACGCTCTGGCCCGGCACGGCTCGGTCAGCGGCGCCGCGGCCGGACTGCACGTCACGACGTCGGCCGTCTCCCAGCAGATGACCAAACTGGAGCGCGAGGTGGGCCAGCAGCTCCTCGCCAAGAACGGCCGCGGAGTGCGCCTGACCGATGCCGGACGGCTGCTCGCCGAGCATGCCGCGCGCATCCTCTCCCAGGTGGAGTTCGCCAAGGCCGACCTGGAGGAGCAGCGCGGCAAGGCCGTCGGCGAGCTGCGGATCTCCGCGTTCCCCACAGCGATGCGCGGACTGCTGCCCGCCACGCTCACCGCGCTGCGCGGCGGACACCCCGGCCTGCGCGTCCGCGCCCAGGAGATGGAGCCGCAGCCCGGGGTGGCCGCCGTGGTGCGCGGCGACATCGACATGGCGGTCGTCCTCGACTGGTACAACAAGCCGTTGCCGATGCCCGAAGGCCTGGTCAAGGCGTCCCTCCTGGACGACCCCGCCGATGTCGCCATGCCCGCGGCGCACCCCCTCGCCGACCGTGCCGAAGTGGACCTGGAGGAGTTCGCGGACGACGAGTGGATCGCCTGGGCGGAGGGGGAGTTCTGCCACGAGTGGCTGATGTTCACGTTGCGCGCCAAGGGCATCGAGCCGCGGATCGCGCACCGCGCGGAGGAGCACCACACCCAGCTCGCGCTGGTGGCCGCGGGGCTCGGCGTGTGCGTGGCACCCCAGTTGGGGCGCGATCCGATGCCGGCCGGGGTCAGGACCGTTCCGGTACGCCACCGGGTGCACCGTCATGTGTACGTGGTGTGGCGCGCGGACGCTGACCGCCGTCCCTCGATCAGGGCGGCGGTGGAGGCGCTCCAGGTGGCCGGGGCCGGGGTGGGCTGACCGGGCGGGGGCGGGCCCTTCAGGGGCGGGCCTGCAGCTCCGCCAGCTTCCGGAAGTCCCAGGACGTGATCGCGTCGGGGGTGAGCCGGATCCACGCGTGCTTCCCGTCGTACGGCATCGTTTCCATCCCGAAGTACTTCTGGGCGAAAAGGCGCTCAGGGGCGTCGAGTTCGGGGCATGGATCACCCATCCGAGGTGACTCGGCGACGAAGACCGCCGTCCCGGACAGTTCCACGCCCCGCAACTCCCCGTACTCCACGCCCGAGTCGATCACCACGGCGATCCGCTGGTCGCCCCGCAGGTCGGCCCAGCGCTTGCTGCGGGTGATCGAGAAGAGCCACAAGGACGTGCCGTCCCAGGCGAACCACAGCGCGCTGACGTGCGGGGCGCCGTCGCCGGACACGGTCGCGACCCGGCAGGTGCGTTCCGCGGCGAGGTAGGCGTCGAGCTCGTCCGGCGACATCATGATCCTGCGGCCCCGGCGCTGTGTGACGGCCATAGGTCCTCCCGCGACATGTGGAAAAGGTGGGCGCACAGCGAGAACTGACTACCCGTCAGGATGCTGTGTCAGGAAAGCATGCGGCCTCTTCCGTCGTGACGCAATGGCGGCTAACCTCCGCGCATCCCGGGCGCCGGCCGACCGGCCGGCCGGACGATCCGGACGACCCGGACAGGGGGAGCGATGCCGTCGTACGAACAGCTCAGGGAACTCCTCGACCCCGCCACCACCGTGCTGCTGACCGTCGAGTGCCAGCAGGGCGTGGTGGGGACGGAGAGCGCGCTGCCCGAACTCGCCGACGAGGCACGCTCGTCGGGCTGCCTCGCCAATGTCGCGCGGCTCGTCTCCGCCGCCCACTGGGCCGGTGTCCAGGTCCTGCACGCCGTCGCCGAGCGGCGGCCCGACGGGCGCGGCGCCAACCGAAACGCCCGCCTCTTCCGCGCCGCGGGGCGGCTGCCCGTGCAGCAGCTCTCGGGGACCAGGGCCGTGCGGATCGCCCCGCCCATCGAGGTGGCCGACGAGGACCTCGTCGTACGGCGGCTGCACGGCCTCTCACCCCTGGCGGGCACGGACGTCGACCCGCTGCTGCGCAATCTGGGCTGCCGCACCCTCCTGGTGACCGGTGTGTCGGCGAACGTGGCGATACCGAACGCCGTCTTCGACGCCGTGAACCTGGGGTACACCGCCGTCGTGCCGTCGGACGCCATCGCGGGAGTCCCCTCCGACTACGCACCCGCGATGATCCGCAACACGCTCTCCCTGGTGGCCACCATCGCCACCACCGAGGAGGTCCTCGGCAGCTGGAAGCGCCCCGCCCCGGCGTGACCGAGACGTCCCCGGCCGGCCGGTGTGATCGAGACGTCCTAGGCCAGCGTGATGGAGTCACCGTCCACACTGATCTCGGCGGCGGGCAGCGGTTTCGGTGCCGGGGAAGCCTTCACGCTCCCGTCGGCGATGGAGAACTTGCTGCCGTGACAAGGGCAGTTGATGGTGCCGCCCTCGACACTCGTCACCGGACACTGCTTATGGGTGCAGCGGTTCGAGAAGGCCTTGAACTCGCCCTCCGTGGGCTGGGTCACCACCACCCCCTCCGCCTTGAAGATCTTGCCGCCGCCCACCGGGATCTCCGACGTCTTGGCGAGCGCAGCGCCGGCCGCGCCATCGGCGGCCTCATCGGGCTTCTGCTCGGCGGCCGCATCGGAGTCGTAACCGTCGTCGCTCTCACCGCAGGCGGCAAGGGCCGCGGCCAGGCTGACGACGCCCGCCGCGGCGACGACCGAACGGCGGGAGGGCTGGGGAAGAGGTTCCTTCGAAAGGGTCATGTCCGGTGGTACGAGGCCACGCGCCGCTGTGTTCAAGCCCTCAAGCACTTCTTGCGCGAGCCGAGTTCGGACCGGCATCAACCTGGGGCGATTAACCTGGGGCAATGCTCACCGAAGTCACCGCGGTCCGCTACGTCACACCCCTGCGGGAGGGCGGATCGCTCCCCGGTCTCGTCGAGGCCGTCGACGGCCGGGGAACGTACGCGCCGTACGTCATGAAGTTCACCGGGGCCGGGCAGGGCCGCAAGACGCTCGTCGCGGAGGTGATCTGCGGGCAGCTCGCGCGCGGCCTCGGGCTCCGGGTGCCGAGCCTCGCCCAGGTCCGGCTCGACCCGGTGCTCGGCCTCGGTGAGCCCGACCAGCAGGTGCAGGAGCTGCTCAAGTCGAGCGGCGGACTCAACCTCGGGATGGAGTACCTCTCCGGTGCCCTCGGCTTCGACCCGCTCGCGTTCGACATCGACCCGGCCGAGGCGGGCCGCGTCGTGTGGTTCGACGCGCTCATCAACAACGTGGACCGCTCCTGGCGCAACCCGAACATGCTCGTGGCCGGCGGCGACCTGTGGCTCATCGACCACGGCGCGAGCATGATCTGGCACCACAACTGGCGCACCGCCGAGACCGCGGCCGCCAAGCCGTACGACGCGTCCGACCACGCCCTCGCCCCCTTCGGGCCCGATGTCGCCACCGCCGCCACCGAGCTCGCCCCGCTGGTCACCGAGGAGCTGCTGGCCGCCGCCGCGGCCGACGTGCCCGACGCGTGGCTGGTGGACGAGCCCGGCTTCGATGACCCCGACGCCGTACGCCGCGCCTATGTGACGGCGCTGCTGGCGCGGGCCAAGACCATCCACGAACGGATCCAGCTGCCGGAGAGCCTGTCCGAGCCGCAGCGGAAGGGCGCCACCCAGTGACCGAGCAGCCACCGCCGGCCGAGCGGCACGTCTTCGAGTACGCCCTGGTGCGCGTCGTGCCCCGCGTGGAGCGCGGCGAGCAGTTCAACGGGGGCGTGGTGGTCTACTGCCGGGCCGAGTCCTTCGTGGCAGCCCGCACGCATCTCGACGAGGGCAAGCTGCGGGCTCTGGACCCGCAAGCCGATCTCGGGGGCATCAGGGCCGCGCTCGGCGCCGTCGAGCGGATCTGCGCCGGGGATGAAGAGGCAGGTCAGGCCGGGCGGGACGATGCGGGACGGCGCTTTCGATGGCTGATCGCCCCGCGCTCGACCGTCGTGCAGCCGGGGCCGGTGCACACGGGCCTCACCGCGGATCCTGCCGCGGAGGTGGACCGACTCCTGGACCTCCTGGTCAAGTAAGAATCACACGCACCCGGTCTGCCGTTGACACCGGGTGCCAGGGCTTCTAGCGTCTCGTTCAGCTGAAGGTACTAAGCGGTCGCTCACCATCGGGGCGTACCGTAGAGCCGCATCCCAAGGGCGAGGAGAACCAGCATGTCCACCACTGAGCAGCGCGTCGCGGTCGTGACCGGAGCAGCGCGAGGCATCGGCGCGGCGACCGCCGTGCGCCTGGCCGCCGAAGGCCGCGCCGTCGCGGTGATCGACCTCGACGAGGCCGCCTGCAAGGACACCGTCACGCAGATCACCGCTGCCGGTGGCAAGGCGATCGCCGTCGGCTGCGACGTGTCCGACGAGGCTCAGGTCGAGGCGGCCATCGCCCGCATCGCCGATGAGCTCGGCGCACCCACGATCCTCGTGAACAACGCCGGTGTGCTCCGCGACAACCTCCTCTTCAAGATGAGCGCGAGCGACTGGGACACGGTCATGAACGTGCACCTGCGCGGTGCGTTCCTGATGTCCCGCGCGATCCAGAAGCACATGGTGGACGCCAAGTTCGGCCGGATCGTGAACCTCTCCTCGTCCTCCGCGCTCGGCAACCGCGGCCAGGTGAACTACGCCGCGGCCAAGGCGGGACTGCAGGGCTTCACCAAGACACTGGCCAAGGAGCTCGGCAAGTTCGGCGTCACCGCCAACTCCGTGGCCCCGGGCTTCATCGTCACCGAGATGACCAAGTCCACCGCCGACCGCGTCGGCATGGGCTTCGAGGACTTCCAGGCCGCTGCCGCCACCCAGATCCCGGTGCAGCGCGTCGGCCGCCCCGAGGACATCGCCAACGCCATCGCCTTCTTCACGGGCGACGCCGCGGGCTTCGTCTCGGGCCAGGTCATGTACGTGGCCGGCGGCCCGCTCAACTAGTTCTGTTCCGGAGGGATGCGGAGATGACTGTGCAGGACAGCGGAAAGGCCGCGCTCATCACGGGCGCCAGCCGTGGAATCGGCTACGGCATCGCGGAGGCGCTCGTCGCCCGGGGTGACCGTGTGTGCATCACCGGACGCAACGAGGACGCGCTCAAGGAGGCCGTCGAGAAGCTCGGCGCCGACCGCGTCATCGGCGTCGCGGGCAAGGCACACGACGAGGCCCACCAGGCGGTCGCCGTCGAGCGCGCCATGGAGGCCTTCGGCCGGGTCGACTTCTTGATCAACAACGCCGGTACGAACCCGGTGTTCGGGCCGATCGCGGAGCTCGACCTCAACGTGGCGCGCAAGGTCTACGAGACCAACGTGATCTCGGCGCTCGGCTTCGCCCAACAGACCTGGAAGGCCTGGCAGAGCGAGAACGGCGGCGCGATCGTGAACATCGCCTCCGTCGCGGGCGTCGCCCCCTCGCCGTTCATCGGCGCGTACGGCATGAGCAAGGCCGCCATGGTCAACCTCACCCTGCAGCTCGCGCACGAGTTCGCGCCCAAGGTGCGGGTCAACTCCATCGCGCCCGCCGTGGTCAAGACCAAGTTCGCCCAGGCGCTGTACGAGGGCCGTGAGGCGGAGGCAGCCGCCGCGTACCCCCTGGGGCGGCTCGGCGTGCCCGAGGACATCGGGGGCGCCGCCGCGTTCCTCACGTCGAGCCAGTCCGACTGGATCACCGGCCAGACACTCGTGGTCGATGGCGGCATCTTCCTCAATGCGGGCGTCAGCTGACGAAGGCCGAGGAATCGCCAGGTACGCCCTGCAAAAGGGACGTACACGCGCATCAAGTGCCCCGTCGGCGCCGCGAGTTGGCCCGGCGGGGCATTGCGATATTGTCTCCCGACCCATGGCATGGCCGATCGAGGAGCGTGCGCGTGTTCAGTGAAGTTCGCCTGGTGGCGGCGGCGGGTCTGCGTGGCCTGGCCGGTCTGCCCCGCCGGGGCCTGCGGCCGGCCGCTGCGCTGGTGACGATATCCCTGCTCTCGGGATGCGGAATCTTCTCTTCGGACGAGTCCGACGAGGAGCAGAAGATCACCGTCGGCACGATGAGTGCCCCCAGCACCCTCGATCCGGCCGCCGCCTGGGACAGCTCCTGGGAGCTGTACCGCAACGTCTTCCAGACGCTCCTGAGCTTCCCCAGCGGGGCGGCCGAGCCCGAGCCGGACGCGGCCGAGTCCTGCAAGTTCACCGACGCGACGAACATGGTCTTCTCCTGCGAGCTGCGCGAGGACCTCAAGTTCTCCGACGGCCACGCGCTCGACGCGAAGGCGGTCAAACACACCTTCGACCGCATGCGGCGCATCGACGTGGACGGCGGGCCCGCGGGTCTGCTCGGGTCGCTCGACTCGGTCGAGACGAAGGGCGACAGGACGGTCACGTTCCGGCTCAAGAAGCCGGACGCCACCTTCCCGTTCGTGCTCTCCACGCCCGCCATGTCGATCGTCGACCCCAGCGAGTACCCGGCGTCCAAGCTCCGCGATGGCACCTCGATCGCGGGCTCCGGACCGTACGCCCTGGAGTCGTACAAGGCCGGTGAGCGGGCGGAACTGGTCAAGAACCCCCACTACGAGGGTGCGGCCGACCGCAAGAACGACGCCGTAACGATCCGCTACTTCAAGAAGTCGGCCACCATGGTCGAGGCCCTGAAGAACAAGCAGATCGACGTCACCTTCCGTGGTCTCGCGGCGGAGGACATCGTCGGGATGCAGGCCAACAAGCACGCCCGTGAGGGAATCCAGCTCGTGGAGGGCTCGGGCACCGAGATCCGCTACCTGGTGTTCAACCCCGATGACCCCTGGGCCAGGAAGAAGCCGGTCCGTCAGGCCTTCGCCCAGGTCATCGACCGCCCGGCCATCGCCCACAAGATCTACCAGGACACCGTCGAACCGCTGTACTCGATGGTCCCCCAGGGGCTCACCGGGCACGGCACGGGCTTCTTCGACGACTACGGAGACCCCAGCGACAGCAAGGCCGCGAACATCCTCAAGAGCGCGGGCATCAACGAACCCGTGCCGCTCACGCTCTGGTACACGACCGACCGCTACGGTTCGGCGACCGCGGGGGAGTTCAAGGAGATCAAGCGGCAGCTCGAGCAGTCGGGCCTGTTCAAGATCACGCTGAAGAGCCGTCCCTGGACCGAGTTCGACGCGGGCACCAAGAAGCGCGAGTACCCGGTCTTCGGCCGTGGCTGGTTCCCCGACTTCCCCGACGCGGAGAACTTCATCGCGCCGTTCGTCGGTACGAAGAACGTGCTCAACACGCCCTACCCCTCGAAGGAGATCACCGACGAGGTGCTGCCGCGCTCGCGCCGTGAGGCCGACCGGGGCGCGGTGGCCGACGACTTCGAGCGGGCCCAGAAGCTGCTCGTCGACGACGCGCGGCTGCTGCCGCTGTGGCAGGGCAAGCAGTACATCATGGCGAGCGAGGAGATCGCGGGCGGCGAGCGCGCCCTGGACCCCTCGGCGATCATGATGATGTGGGAGTTGCAGCGCAAGACCAGCTGGTAGTCGGTCTCGGGACGTCGCGGGCGGCGTAGGCCGCGGGCAGCGGGGCGATTGTCAGTGGCCGCCGATAGGTTCTGTGGTGAGAAGTGACCGCACACCGGAGGTTGTTGACGTGACCGACATCGCCATGCTGCCCGCGTCCTGGCGCGGAGTCCTCGGCGAGGAGCTGCAGAAGCCCTACTTCAAGGAGCTCACCGATTTCGTCGAGGAAGAGCGGGAGAAGGGTCCCGTCTACCCTCCGCGGGACGAAGTGTTCGCCGCGCTCGACGCGACCCCGTACGACCAGGTCAAGGTCCTGGTCCTCGGCCAGGATCCGTACCACGGCGAGGGGCAGGGGCACGGCCTCTGCTTCTCCGTGCGGCCCGGCGTGAGGACCCCGCCCTCGCTGCGGAACATCTACAAGGAGATGCGGGAGGAGCTCGGCCACCCCGTGCCGGACAACGGCTATCTGATGCCGTGGGCCCAGCAGGGCGTCCTGCTCCTGAACGCGGTGCTCACGGTCCGCGCCGGAGAAGCCAACTCCCACAAGGCCAAGGGCTGGGAGAAGTTCACCGACGCGGTGATCCGCGCGGTGGCCGCCCGCCCCGATCCCGCTGTCTTCGTCCTGTGGGGCAATTACGCCCAGAAGAAGCTCCCGCTCATCGACGAGGAGCGGCACGTGGTCGTGAAGGGCGCGCACCCCTCGCCGCTCTCCGCCAAGAGGTTCTTCGGCTCGCACCCCTTCACCCAGATCGACGCGGCGGTGGCGGCGCAGGGCCATGCGCCGATCGACTGGCGCATTCCCGACCTGGGCTGAGGTCAGCTGATCGACACTGGATCGCGCCTGACCGTGATTGTCCGTGGGGGCGGATAGCGTCGAGAGCGGTCTTGACGATGGGCGTACGAGTGTGGAGGACCCGGTGGCGGAGCAGCAGGAGCAGGCGGCGGAAGACGCCATGATGACCCGGATCGGGCAGGCGGTCATGCTGCACCACGGGGGCGACCGCGAGGAGGCGCAGGGCCGCTTCCTCGGTCTGTGGGCGGAGATCGGCGAGGAGGGCGACCCGCTGCACCGCTGCACGCTCGCGCACTACATGGCGGACACGCAGGAGGACCCCTCCGACGAACTGGCGTGGGATCTGCGGGCGTTGTCAGCCGCGGACGAGCTCACGGACGAGCGCCTGCACGAACACCACGACGCGATCGCGGTCCGCGGCTTCTACCCCTCCCTGCACCTGAACCTCGCCGCGGACTACGCGAAGCTGGGGCGCCCCGAGGCGGCGCGCAATCACATCCGGCGGGCGCGTGGGGCGGTCGGGGCGCTGGGGGACGACGGGTACGGCGACGGGATTCGGGCGGCCATCGAGAGGCTGGAGTTGCAGCTGGGGGAGGGGAGCGAGGTGGAGTGAGGTGGGGGTGAGGCGGGGTGAGGGCTCCGCCGGCGGGGGCGGCTGTGCGCGGTGGGGTCAATGCCCGTAGGCGTTTTGGCAGATGACTGCCTCGGGGCTGCCCGGCTGCCAGCCGCCGTACTGCTTGCCGAGGGCGCAGAGGTCCGCGTTCGTGGGCAGGTCGGAGGGCGGAGCGGGCGGTTCGGCGGCCTCGGGCCGGTGGCCCTGGCGGCGCGGGGGCGGGTCCGAGCGCTGCGGGGGGAGCACTGCGGGGCGCTTCGCCGCAGGGACGGTCGGGGCGGTGCCGGTGGCGCGCGGCGCTGGGTCGCGAGGTGGTCCGATGAGCTCCAGTGCCTCGCGGGCGGGGGCTTCCACGACCCGCGGGCGGGAGTCGCCGTCGGCGCGGGGCGCCGGGGGCGGGGCGCTCGCGGCGGATGATCCTGGCGTGGGCTGCCGCTCGACGCTCACACAGCCGGAGAGGGCGGTGACCGCCACGGAGGCCAGGAGCGTGGCGGTGGTGGCCGTGGTTCTGTGCATTCGCGCAACTCTGAGGGGTGGGGGGTGCTTTCGGCGAGGGAACGGGGGGAAGTTGGCCCGCATGGGTGAGGGCGCCTCTGGCCGGCGGGGGGAGCGGGGGTGTTGGGGAGCCCGGCGGGTGGTGTTTGTCTGCGGGCTGACTCTGCTCTGCCCTGCCGCTTCGCGGCAGATCTTTCCCCGCCCACCCGCCGGTTTGCCCGGCAGTATGCTGCGGAGGCGGAACTCGTTCAGCGGTAGAGGAGAATCAGCACAGTGGTGAAGGTCGGATGTATCGGACTTGGTGACATCGCGCAGAAGGCGTATCTGCCCGTGCTCACCACCCTGCCGGGGGTCGAGCTGCACCTGCAGACGCGCACTCCCGCGACCCTCGCCCGCGTCGCCGGCGTCCACCACATCCCTGAAGAGCGCTGCCACACCGACCTTGACGCGCTTCTCGCCCAGGGCATCGACGCCGCCTTCGTGCACGCCTCGACCGCCGCCCACCCGGAGATCGTGACGCGGCTGCTCGAAGCGGGCGTGGCCACCTACGTGGACAAGCCCCTCGCGTACGAACTCGCCGACTCCGAGCGGCTCGTGCGCCTGGCCGAGGAGCGCTCGGTCAGCCTCGCCGTCGGCTTCAACCGCCGCTTCGCGCCCGGCTACGCCCAGTGTGTCGAGCACCCGCGCGAGCTGATCCTGATGCAGAAGAACCGCGTCGGTCTACCCGAGGACGTGCGAACACTCGTCCTCGACGACTTCATCCACGTCGTCGACACCTTGCGCTTCCTCGCGCCGGGGCCGATCGACCACGTCGGCGTACGCGCCCGCATCCAGGACGGGCTCATGGAGCATGTCGTGCTGCAGCTGGCGGGGGACGGCTTCACCGCGCTCGGCGTGATGAACCGGCTGAGCGGTTCCACCGAGGAGATCCTCGAGGTGTCGGGGCAGGACACCAAGCGGCAGGTGCTCAACCTCGCCGAGGTCATCGACCACAAGGGCCAGCCCAGCGTGCGGCGGCGCGGTGACTGGGTGTCGGTGGCCCGGCAGCGCGGCATCGAGCAGGTGGTGCTCGCGTTCCTCGACGCCGTGCGCGCGGGCAAGGTGCTCAGTGCCCGGGACGCGCTGGCGACCCATGAGCTGTGCGAGCGTGTGGTTCGTGCGGCTCAGGAGCAGGCTGCCTGAGCCGTCCCCTCGCCGACCCCCGCAAGGAACGGGCCCCCTCGGCCGCGCACAGCAGTGCCAGCACACCGAGTGCGGCGTGCACGGGCCAGTCGCCCAGCCTGACGTACGGCGTGACGCCCTTGGCCAGCGGGATGTCGTACGTCGCCGTGGCGCTCGCCGAGGTGCCGAGCGGCGCACCGACCCGCTCGCCCTTCGCGCCGTACACCGCGGAGACGCCGGTGAGCGTGGCGTGCACCATGGGGCGGCCTGTCTCGGCGGCCCGCACCGCCGCGAGCGAGGCGTGCTGCTCGGGCGCCCAACTGGACTGGAACGTCGAGGTGGACGACTGCGCGAGCAGCAACTGGGCGCCCTCACGCGTCAGATGACGGCTCATGTCGGGGAAAGCCGATTCGAAGCACACCAGCGGCCCGACCTTCAGGCCGTCCCCCACCTTCATCACCACCGGACGCTCACCGCGCCTGCGGTCCTCGCCCGCCGCCTTGCCCACGGACGTGGCCCAGCCGAGGAGCGAGCGGGCGGGGACGTACTCGCCGAAGGGGACGAGCCGCATCTTGTCGTAGCGGTCGCCGGTCGGGCCCTCGGGTCCCACGAGGACGGAGCTCTTGAAGATGCCCGTCTTGTCGGAGCGGCGGGCGTCCACGTTCACCAGGATGTCCGCGCCGACCTCCCGGGACAGCGCGGCTATCCGCCGGGCGACGTCCGGGCGCTCCGCGAGGTCGTAGCCGACGCTGCTCTCGCCCCAGACGACGAGATCCAGGTCCCGCCCCGCCAGGCCGCGGGTCAGTTCCTCCTCGCGCGCGAGCCGCCTGTCGGCGCCGCCGATCCCGTCTATGACACCCGGCTGGACGACGGCCACGCGCATCCGGCCCGCCGGCTCGGGGAGCGGCGCCCACGCCCAGGCGGATGTGGTCGCCGCGGCCACCGCCACGAGCCCGGCGGTGGCGGGGACGGCCCTGGCAGCGGCCGTACGTGCCGTACGGGTCGGGCGCGGGGCCCGTGCCGCGACGAGCGCTGCGACAGCGGTGTTCAGGGTGACGATCAGGGCGCTGACCAGCCACACCCCGCCCACCGACATCAGGCGCAGGGCGGGCTCGACCTGCCACTGGCTGGAGCCGAGCAGCCCCCACGGGCCACCGAGGCCCTCCCAGGACCTGACCAGTTCGACCATCAGCCAGCCGGACGGCAGGACCACCAGCGCGGCCGCGGTCCGCCCCGGTGAGAGCGCCCCGCCCAAGAGGCGCCGCACCAGCCAGCCCCACGGCGCCCACAACAGGCCGAGCAGCGCGGCGATGACGAGGGTGAACACATGGAGGCTCGGCAGCAGCCAGTGATGCACCGCCACCATGAAGCCGAGGCCGCCGAGCCATCCGTCGAGCGCCGCCCTGCGCCCGCTCTCCGCCGAGCGTGCCAGCAGGATCCAGGGCACGAGCGCGACGTAGGCGAACCACCACAGCGACGGCGCGGGGAAGGCGAGGGCCGGCAGCGCGCCGGCGAGGACGGCGAGGGCGCCGCGCCATCGGGGCGATGCGAGCGGCCCCGACGCCGAAGCAGCCGAAAGGCGTGGCCACCGCCGGCCCCGGTCGTCGCTGAGCGGATCCATGCAGCGCCTCCCTCGGTCCCCGACGCCCGTCGTGCCTCCAGTGTGCGCGCCGCGGACGATCTAGGACAGTGCGCCTGCGGTGCGTCTTCTCAGCCGGGCGTACGGGTCCGGGAGCGCTCCTGCATCTGACGCCACTTCTCCTGCACGGTCACCTGACGCAGCCGCCAGCCCTGGTGCGTGCGCAGAACCGTGAAGGCGTAGCGGCCGCCGCAGATGAAGTCCGGGGCCGAGGACTCCGCGCCGCCCCCACCTCCATCGCCGCTCCCACGATCACCCTCGCCCGCGCTCTCGCCCCCGGGGGAGGAGAAGCGCATCGGATTCACGTAGTCGGCCAGGACCTGCGCGATGTCGCCGATGTCCTGGTCGAGTGTCCCGAACCGCAGCCTCCTGTTGACGATCAGATGCTGGCGCATCGGGAAGAGCTCCATCGTGCCGGCCAGCCACCCGGCAACCTCGGCGGCGCTCGCGTCGATGCCGCCCGCCGAGCTGTAGTCGGCACGTCCGTCCGGGGTGAAGAGCTGCTGGTAGGCGTCCCAGTCGCCGTCGTCCACGGTCACTGCGTACTCGGTGATGAGGGAGTCGATGGCCAACCGGTCCATCACGGTGGCGAGTTCCACGCGCTGCGTCATCGGGTCAGTGTTGGGCACAGGGGGTTCCCAGCCAAGAGGTGTGCAGGAACGTGCCGGAAAGGGCGCGGGAACCCGGCGCGTATCGTGCGGTCGTCGAGGGGCGGGTTTGTGTCAACGGCCGTACGGTTCCCGGCGGTTGACCGTTCGTGCAAGCATGAACACTCCGAGCTGGGAGGCCCGGTGAAGAACGAGCAGCGCGACGACGCGTACAAACGGCAGGGCAACCGCAGGGAACTGACGGGGCGCCAGAAGCGCCGCATCGCGAGGAAGGCGCGTCAGGGCAAGGGCTGACCCGAAAGGTGAGCCCGCGCACACCCGCGGTGTACTGATCGACGTCGGCGGTGTGCTCGTCCGCGAGTACCTGCCCGCCGTCGCGGACGCCTGGGGCAGGCGACTGGGTATCCCGGCCGCCGCCTTCATGGCCGCCCTGTACGAGGGGGCGGCTCCGCACGGGACCGGACGTGATCGCCGAGCCGCGCCGGGAGCTGGTGGCCAGGGAGAGCTGGGACGAGGAGCTCGTGGCGTGCCTGCGCGGCCTGCGGAGGCGGGGCGTCCCGACCCCAGGGTCAGCAACACCTGGCCCGGCCTGCGCGAGCGGATGCCGGCCGGTGGCCTGGTGGACATCGCCGACCACCTCGTCCTGTCCTGCGAGGCCGGATGCGCCAAACCGGACCGGCGGATCTACGAGATCGCACTGCGGCTGCTCGCCGTCGAGCCCGCGCGGGCCTTGTTCATCGACGCCACCCCCGGCAATGTCACGGCGGCGCGGGCCCTGGGGATGGCAGGTCACATCTACACCCATACGGCGGAAACCCTCGCGCGCACAGGGGAGTTCACCGCCTAGGCCGCCTCGATGACCTCTTCACGTACGGCGGCGGCCCACTCCGTCACCAACTGTTCGTACTCACGGCGCTGTTCGGCCGAGAGGCGTCCTCCGGCACGCATCCACAGGCCGCGGATTCGCTCGTTCAATTCCGCGGCAGAGCGCACGGAACCACGGGGCTGAGGGGTTAAGGGCATGCGTCAAGCCTAGGGGATAGCTACGACAATCGGAACTCTCAGCTACTGGACAGATCCCCCACGTGAGCGGATGCACAGTGGCGCGGCACGTCACCCCCTGTCACCCGTACGGCGCATCACCGCGCAGTGCCCGGCCGTGGCCCCTGATATCCAGGGGAGAAGGGACGCGCCGGAAGCCGCGCGCCGTGGGGGATTCATCGCCCTGACGCTGTAGTGGCGGCCGGGGCCCACCGAGTGGAGGACCACTCATGTCCCAGCACATCAGTCTCTCCGTGGACTTCACCCAGGGCCTCAACGACGCCTGGTCGAAGGTCGCGCAATTCGTGCCGAAGCTGATCGGCTTCCTGGTCGTCCTGGCCATCGGCTGGTTCGTGTCGAAGATGATCGCCAAGGTCCTCGACCGGGTTCTGCGCAAGGTCGGCTCCGAGAAACTCGCCGAACGTGCGGGCGCTTCCCGGATGTTCGCGAACTCCAAGCACGACACGACGGGGATCGTCTGCAAGGTCGTGTACTTCGCCCTGCTCCTGGTCACCCTGCAGATCGCCTTCGGCGTCTTCGGAAGCAACCCGGTCTCCAACATGCTCGACGGCATCGTCGCCTGGATCCCGCGCGCCGTCGTCGCCATCGTCCTGATGGTCGTCGCCATGGCGGTGGCCAACGTCGTACGCGACATCGTCACCAGTGCCCTGTCCTCGATGTCGTACGGCAAGACCATCGGCACGATCGTCTGGGCCTGCATCGTCGCCCTCGGCGTGATCGCGGCCCTCGGTCAGGCGGGCATCGCCACGACGGTCACCCAGCCCGTCCTGTACGCGGCGCTCGCGGCCGGTGCGGGAATCCTGATCGTCGGCGTGGGCGGTGGCCTCATCGGCCCGATGCGGCAGCGCTGGGAGCGCTGGCTGAACACGGCGGAGCAGGAGACGGCCAAGGCCCGCGGCAGCGTCAGCGCGTACCAGGCCGGTCGGCAGGACGCGATGACCAACCAGCCCGTGGGGGAGCGCGAGCGCAGCGACATGCGCGGTGACATGCGCGGTGACACGGGCAGTCACATGCGTGGTGACATGCGCGACGACATGTGACCGGGCCGGGTCCTCACCGGTTCACGGGCCGGGTCCTTGCCGGTTCGCCGGTCAGGACCCGGAGGACTCCGGCACCAGGTCGTGCCGCCTCACCAGCCAGGAGATGGCGGTGAGGCGGCACACCGCGTAGTCGTGTCCCACCGGCTCCCGCCACCCGTTCTCGGACAGCGCGTCGAGGAACCCCAGGGCGTAGTCCGAGAGGAGCTCCGCGTCCGGCGTCGGCGGTACGAGCCCGGCCCCGCCCATCTCGAGCCGATCCCGCAGCTCCGCGACGTGCTGGTCCACGGCAGCCGTGAAACCGGGTTCGAAGGCGAACTCGGCGAAGCGCGGGGCGTACGAGGCGCTGATGCGGGCGAGGGGCGACATCCCTTCACCGTAGGGCGGCCAAACCCTCCTGAAGAGGGTCTTTAGGCATGCCATTGGTCACAACGCCCCCCGGTCGGGGGGCGAAGAGGACGATGCCGAGCGCGATCCGGCAGACGCCCGGAGTCGCTGCCCCGATACCCCCTCGGACGGAGGAATCCGTTCCTGCAGACGGGCCATGATCGTTTTATCTGCGTCCCGGACCGGTGAGGCCTCACAGCCGCACGATCCGTTTCCTCACCAGGAGGTACCCCCATGCGCATGCGATCGATCCTCGCCGCGACTGCCCTCACCGCTACCGCCGTCCTCGGGGGAGCCGGCGCCGCCGTAGCCGACCCCGGCCCGGACGCCGCCGCACATGTGGCGAAGTCTCCCGGCGTCCTCAGCGGCAACGCCGTGCAGGTCCCCATCGACCTCGGCCTCAACCTCTGCGGCAACACCGTCGACGTCATCGGGCTGCTCAACCCCGCAACCGGCAACAAGTGCAAGACCAACTGATCCACTCGCACCACGGCCCCGCCGCTCACGTCAGCGGCGGGGCCTTTCAGCTCCTCAGCCCGCCGACTCGCCCGCGTGCGGACTGAGCGCACCCGCTCCCACCAGGGCGAAGAGGACGATGCCGAGCAGGATCCGGTAGTACACGAACGGCATGAAGCTCTTGGTCGTGATGAACTTCATGAACCACGCGATGACCGCGTATCCGACGATGAAGGCGATGATCGTCGCGAAGATCGTCGGACCCCAGGACACATGCCCGCCCTCGCCCGCGTCCTTGAGCTCGAACGCGCCGGAGGCGAGGACGGCCGGGATGGCGAGCAGGAACGAGTAGCGGGCCGCGGCCTCGCGGGTGTAGCCCATGAGCAGGCCGCCGCTGATGGTGGCGCCGGAGCGGGAGACGCCCGGGATCAGGGCCATCGCCTGGCAGATGCCGAAGATCAGGCCGTCGCGGACGCCCAGCTCCTTGAGGCTCTTGCGCTCCTTGACGGCACGGTGCTTGGCGCCTGTCTCGTCGCGGGCCGCGAGGCGGTCGGCGATGCCGAGGACGATGCCCATCACGATCAGGGTCGTGGCGATGAGCCGCAGATCGCGGAACGGGCCCTCGATCTGGTCCTTGAACGTGACGCCGAGCACGCCGATCGGGATCGAGCCGACGATGACGAGCCAGCCCATCTGCGCGTCGTGGTCCGAGCGCGGCACCTTGCCGAAGAGGGAGCCGAACCACGCGGAGATGATCCGCGCGATGTCCTTGCGGAAGTAGATCAGCACGGCGGCCTCGGTGCCGATCTGGGTGATCGCGGTGAACGCGGCTCCCGGATCGTGCCAGCCCGCGAACGCCGCAGTCAGCCGCAGATGCGCGCTGGACGAGATCGGGAGGAACTCGGTCAGTCCCTGGACGAGCCCGAGGATGAAGGATTCAAGCCAAGACATGGAAACTGCGCCGTCCAAGTACGGATCATGGGCTGCGGGTGCGGTCATGTGATGGGAGATACGGGAGGTTTGAGAGCGAGGGGTGATCACTCCCTTGCCGGGGGCAGCGTAGCGTCACTTGGTTACGGGACCGTGGGAGGGCCACTGTCCGGGGCGTGGGACTCGGCTACGCCGCCGTGGCGTTCCGCTGCCGGGGGATCTACCGATCGCGCAGGTGGTGGCGCTTGAGCCACGCCACCACCGCACCCGCGAGACCCGTCACCGCGATGAAGCCCATCGCGATGAGGAAAACGGGGGATGTCGGAGTCGACGCGCGGGCGCCCGCGACGACGTACGCGGCGGTGTTCGGGATCGACCCCAGGCCGGTGGCGAGCAGGAACGGCAGCCATCCCATGCGGGAGACCGCCGCGCAGTAGTTGGCCGCCGCGAAGGGCACCCCGGGAAAGAGCCGTGCCGCCAGCATCGACCGGAAGCCGTGTCTGCTCAGCTGCCCGTCGGCAGCCTTCAGCCAGCGGCCACGGAGCAGCGGGCGCAGCGCGTCCTGCCCCAGCATCCTGCCGAGCCCGAAGGCGATCCCGGAGCCGAGGACCGTGCCCGCGAGCGCCGCGGTGAGGCCCGCCTGCGATCCGAACAGGGCTCCTGCCGCCAGATTGAGCAGCGGACGCGGCACGAACGCGGTGGTGCACAGGCCGTACGCGACGGCGAAGACCACCACCGCGGCGGCGCCGCCGAGCTGCGCGGGCCACCCGTTGGAAAGAAGCCGCTGCGGCTCGAAGAGCAGCACGCACGTCCCGGCGGCGGCGAGCAGAGCCACCAGCAGGGACAGCCGCGACCACGGCGAGAACAGCACCCTGGTGCAGCGCTCGGCGAGTCCCTGCGGGCGGGCGGCGGCAGAGTCGAACATCCGGGGAGACTAACCGACAAATGTGTGTGATCGCCGTATGGTGCGTCTCACGGGCGTCACAGTTCCGGCGTCTCAGTTCCGGCTTCACGGATTTCAGTTCCGGGGTGCGTCCCATGAGCGTGACAGTCCCTCACAGCGACCTGGCCGACACCGTCATGCAGCGGCTCACCGCGACGTACGCGGCGGCTGCCGATCCCACGCGGGCCGCGCAGGCACAGGCGTACATGAGGAACATCGCGCCCTTCCTCGGACTGCCCACGCCCCTGCGCCGCGAACTGTCCCGCACGGTCCTCGCCGGGCTCCCGCGTCCCGACGAGTCGGACTGCGCGGCGATCGCGCTGCGCTGCTGGCGGCTGCCGGAGCGCGAGTACGCGTACTTCGCCGTGGACTTCCTGCGCCGCCACGTGAAGCGCCTCTCATCGGGCTTCCTGCCGGTCGCCCGCCAGCTCGTGGCGACGGCGTCCTGGTGGGACACGGTCGACGCGCTCGCCGCGCACGTCGTGGGCGGCCTGGTCGCCGCCGACCCGAAGCTCTCGGCCGAGATGGACGCCTGGATCGAGGACGAGGACCTGTGGGTGGCCCGCACCGCCCTCCTCCACCAGCTCCGGTACAAGGACACCACCGACACCGAACGCCTCTTCGGCTACTGCCTGCGGCAGGCCGGGCACCCCGACTTCTTCATCCGCAAGGCCATCGGCTGGTGTCTGCGGGAGTACGCCAAGACCGATCCGGTGGCCGTACGCGAGTTCGTCGAGCGGGAGCGCGGGCGGCTCGCGCCGCTCTCGGTGCGCGAGGCGCTGAAGAACCTCTGAGCGGTGAGCCCTCGGCAAGAACCGCTGACCGCAGCGGACTTCGCGCGGTGCCAGGTGAAAAGCATTCGACGTACCCCCGCCCGTCGGCAATGATCTGCGACATGTTCCGGTACGCCTTCCTCGCAGCTTTGACCGCGGTCGCGGTCGCTGCGAAGGCTGCCGTCCTCCTCCACGCCGCACTTCCTGTCGACGGCGCCCGACGCTGACCCTCCCCGGACACTCCGGCGGACCCCACAGGGGGAGGGTCGGTTCGGCCACCGGGGTCCTCAGCTTCGAGTTCCGGAGAAGGAACCGCCATGTCCAAGACGGCTTACGTCCGCACCAAACCGCACCTCAACATCGGCACGATGGGCCACGTCGACCACGGCAAGACGACCCTGACGGCCGCCATCACCAAGGTCCTCAGCGAGCGCGGCACCGGCACGTTCGTGCCCTTCGACCGCATCGACCGCGCCCCCGAGGAGGCGCAGCGCGGCATCACCATCAACATCGCGCACGTCGAGTACGAGACAGACACCCGGCACTACGCGCACGTGGACATGCCGGGCCACGCCGACTACGTCAAGAACATGGTCACCGGCGCCGCGCAGCTGGACGGGGCGATCCTCGTCGTCTCCGCGCTCGACGGGATCATGCCGCAGACCGCCGAGCACGTCCTGCTCGCCCGCCAGGTCGGCGTCGACCACATCGTCGTCGCGCTCAACAAGGCGGACGCCGGTGACGAGGAGCTCACCGACCTCGTCGAGCTGGAGGTGCGCGAGCTGCTCTCCGCGCACGGGTACGGGGGCGACTCCGTCCCGGTCGTACGGGTCTCAGGGCTGAAGGCGCTGGAGGGCGACCCGCGGTGGGCCGCCGCCATCGAGGCGCTGCTCGACGCGGTGGACACCTATGTGCCCATGCCCGAGCGGTATGTCGACGCGCCGTTTCTGCTGCCGGTGGAGAACGTGCTCACCATCACCGGGCGCGGAACGGTCGTCACCGGAGCAGTCGAGCGCGGCACGGTGCGGATCGGTGACCGGGTGGAGGTGCTCGGCGCCGGGACGGAGACCGTCGTCACCGGGCTCGAGACCTTCGGCAAGCCCATGGAGTCCGCGCAGGCGGGCGACAACGTGGCGCTGCTCCTGCGCGGCGTGCCACGCGACGCCGTGCGCCGCGGGCAGGTCGTGGCGGAGCCGGGGAGTGTCAGTCCCAGTCGCCGTTTCACGGCGCAGGTGTACGTCCTGTCGACCAAGGAGGGCGGACGGTCGACGCCGATCGCGACCGGCTACCGGCCGCAGTTCTACCTCCGCACCGCGGACGTGGTCGGCGACGTCGACCTCGGCGAAGCCGCCGTCGCCAGGCCCGGCGACACCGTCACCCTGACGGTCGAGCTCGGCCGCGACATGCCCCTGGAGACGGGCCTCGGCTTCGCGATCCGCGAGGGCGGGCGCACCGTCGGCGCGGGCACGGTGACCGAGGTCGGCTGACGCCGGTGCCCGCCTTCCTCGGGGACCCACCCTTGAGGGAGGCGGGCACAATGGAGCGGTGACTGAGGACGAAAGCGCGGACGAAGGCGCGGATGAACGCGCGGACGAGGCCATACCCGTCATCAAGGACGTGGACCATGGCACCGCCAAGCTGATGCCGGACGTGGACCGGCCCCGCGCCTGGCTGCTCACGGTCGACGGGGCCCCTCAGTCGTACGTCGATCTGGACGTGCCCACGTATCTCGAGTTCGAGTACGCGCAGCGGCTCGCGCACGTCCTCGACACCGCCGACAACCCCGAACGCCCGCTGGACGTGATCCACCTCGGCGGCGGCGCGCTCACCCTGCCCCGCTACGTCGCCGCGACCAGGCCGGGCTCGCGGCAGGACGTGGTGGAGGCGGACCGGGGCCTGCTCGAACTGGTCACCGAGCGGCTGCCGTTGCCGCCGGAATCCGGGATCACGGTGCACGGTGCGGACGCTAGGCAATGGCTGGAGGAGACGGCTCCGGACAGCACCGACGTACTCATCGCCGATGTGTTCGGCGGCTCGAGGGTGCCCGCCCATCTCACGTCGGTGGCCTACGCGCGCGCCGCGGACCGGGTGCTGCGCGCGGGCGGCCTCTACGCGGCGAACCTCGCCGACGGGGCGCCGTTCGCCTTCCTGCGCTCCCAACTCGCCACCTTCGCCGACGTGTTCGAGGAGGTCGCGCTGATCGCCGAGCCGAACGTGCTGCGCGGCCGCCGCTTCGGCAACGCGGTGCTCGTCGCCGCGCACGAGCCCATCGACCTCGACGCGCTGACCCGCCGGACAGCGGCCGATGTCTTCCCGGCGCGTGTCGAACACGGCGCCGCGTTGCGCCGGTTCATCGGTGCTGCGAGGCCGGTGCGGGACGAGGACGCCGTCGCGTCACCCGAGCCGCCCGAGGGGGCCTTCAGCATCGGCTGAGGCAACCGTGGGGTCGACCGCCGGGCCGGCTGTGGGTGCGGGCACCTTCGCGATCTCCTTCGACGCCACGCGCCGCGTCAGATTGCGTACGTCCGGCACGAAAAGCACCAGCGCCGTCACCACGACCACCAGTGCCGCGCAGCCCCACAGCGACGCCGAACGCCCGAAGGCGAGCTCCGCCGGGCCGGCGAGCGCCGTAGCGAGCGGGACCATCGCGATCGAGCCGAACCAGTCGTACGCGGAGACGCGCGACAGTTTCTCCTCGGGGATCTCCTGATGCATCACCGTCATCCAGGAGACGCCGAACACCTCGATCGCGACGCCGCTGACGAACATCACCACCGCGAGCCCCCACACCGGCAACGGCACCGCGAGCGCCGCCGACGGCGCGGCCAGCGGGAAGACGCAGAGGGTGCCCGCGAGCAGCAGGCGCCGCGGCTTCCACCGCATCATCAAGAACGCGCCACCGACCGTGCCCGCGCCGAACGCCCCGAGTGCCAGGCCCCAGGGCCCCGCGCCACCGAGCTCGTCCCGGGCGACCAGCGGCCCGAAGACCGCCTCGGCCGCGCCGACCACCGCCACCACCACGGAGAACTGCGCGACGATCGCCCACAGCCACGGCCGGCCGGTGAACTCCCGCCAGCCCTCCCGCAGATCGGAGAGCAGCCCGCCGCCGGGTTCGCGCACCGGTATGTGACTCACGTCGAGGAACGAGCGCAGCGCCGCGGCCACCGCGAACGCCGCCGCGTCCACCGCGAGCACCCAGCCGGGCCCGACCGCGGCGACCATCAGGCCGCCGAGCGCCGCGCCGCCGAGCCCCGCGCCCTGCATCGCCATGCGGTACAGCGCGAAGGCGCGGCTCGCCTGCTCGCCACTGACGGACGACATCAGCATGCCTTCGGCGGCCGGCCCGAAGAACGCCTGGCCGGTGCCGCCGAGCGCGGTGAGCAGCATCATCGACCACAGCGGGGGCGTGCCCGAGATGACGAGCACCGCGAAGACCGCCTGCGAAAGGCAGTTGAGGGCGTTGGCCGCGACCATCACGTGGTGGCGCGGCAGTCGGTCGGCGACGGCACCGCCTATGAGCAGGAACAACACGAGCGGCAGCGTGCGGGCCGCCGCCACCAGTCCCACGTCCCCGCCGTCACCGCCCGAGTCGAGCACGGCGAACGCCGCCGCGATCAGGGCGCCGTGGCTGCCCAGGTTGGTCACGATCGCGGCGGCGGTCAGCAGGCTGTAGTTGCGGCCGGCCCAGGCGGGGCGAGTGGAGGAGGTGGAGTCACGCACTTCCGCACTATCGTCGCTGGAGCCACCTCATGACAAAACGAATTCAGGTGCCTCGCGCCTCGCCCGCCCGAGGGCCCCTCCGTCAGTACCGGCGAAGGTGGCCCGAATACGCCCAGCCGGACTTCGAACTTCCGACGTGGTCGACCTTGTACCAGACGTTGCCCTTGCTGTTGGTGCACTTCTGCGAGGTGACGACCTTCGAGCCCTTGTTGAGGAACCCTCGCAGAGTGGCTCCCTCGCTGAAGCCGTTCCTGAGTGGTGTGCCGTCGACGGTCTGCATCCGCTGCTGGAGCGGATTGCACCGGAAGCCGTCGGCCGACGCCGTGCTCGCGCCCGCCATGGGTGCGGCGACGCCGAGAACGAGTGTTGCCACGAGTCCGGTCACGACCCGATTTTTCATCAATCCTCCGTTGGTTCTGTACTTTTCATGCAAACGCCTCCGCGCAGGGCGGAGGCGAGTCTGTTGGCCCGCGTCGCAGAGTTCCGGCCTGCTTCGGGCCGAGCCGATCAGGACCCCGACGAGTCCTCGTGCAGCCGCACGGTGTTGAGGATCTTCTTCACCAGGGCATCGCTGACCTCGTCCTTGACACCCTTGGCGCCGTACAGGGTCCACGCCACGAACTCGCCGTCGGCGTTCTTGAAGGCGAAGGTCGTGGCCTTGCCGTCCGAGTCGCACTTGTCTTCCTTGACGACGCCGGACGTCGTGGAGGTGGCGACGCTGCCCTTGATGCCCGACGTGGTGGTGAACGACTCCACCTTGCCGACCTTGATCTTCTTCTTGTCGGCCTTCTTCTGGCCCGTGTAGCCGCCGAAGACCCACCACGCCGAGTCGTTGCGGGCTACGTCCTTGGTGTTCTTGGCGCCGTTCTGGCCCTTGGTGCCCACGGCCGCGAGTGAGGTGTCCTCCTCCTGGCCGTCCTTGTCATCGTCGTACGAGCACCACTTCTCCTTGAGGATCGCAGGCGCCGACATGGTGATGAGCTGGCTGCCGTCACCCTTCTCGGCGTCCTCGAAGGCGATGAAGGTGTCCGCCGACTGGACCGCCCAGTCCGGGGGGACGTCGAAGGCGGTGCCCCACTTGGGGTTCACCACGACATTCCAGCCCTCGACCGTCGGCTTCAGGCCCGCGTCGGGGCCGCGCTCGCTGCCGCCGTCGTCGGTCGGGCTCGGCTTCGAGGACGCGGACTTGGCGGGAGACTTCTTGTCCGGCTTCGCGTCCGCCTCGTCGTCCTTGTCGCCGCCGAGCACGAGGAAGCCGGTGACGCCGGCGGCCACCAGGACGGCGAGCGCCGCGACGATCGCGGTGATCTTCGTCTTGTTTCCGTCCCCGCCCCGACCGCCGCCCGGCTGGGGCGGCATGGGCGGCGGCGTGGGCGCGGCCCACTGCGGCTGCTCCGGCTGCGAGAAGGCCCCCGAGTGCGGCTGCTGCTGGTATCCCGGCTGCTGATACGGGTTCGGCTGCTGGTACCCCGGCTGCTGGTACGGGTTGGGATTCTGGTCCTGCGGGTTCTGCTCGCCCCCGGGCGGCTGCTGTCCTGGCCACATGGGCAGTAACCATAGAGGGGCTTGTGGCCTGATGTCATCGCTGCCCCCGCGGTGGGGACAGCACATCGGGCCATAAGCCCCCGCGGGGTACGAAACGGCTCAGGATTCCGTGGGATCCCCGGCCAGCCGGACCGTGTTCAGGATCTTCATCACCGTCGCCTCCGGGATCTCGTCCTTGACGCCCTTGGCGCCGTAGAGACTCCAGGCGACGTACTCACCCTCGGAGTTCTTGAAGCCGAAGGTGATCGCCTTGCCGTCCGAGGCGCACTTGCCCTTCCGGGGCGTATGCGTGGAAGAGGCCCGCGCGATGCTGCCCTTGATCCCCGACTGGGTGGTGTACGGCTTGGCCTTCTTGTCGAAGGTGAGGCTCTTCTTGTCCGGCTGCGTGTACCCGCCGAAGACCCACCACGGCACCTGGTTGACCGCGACCTCGTCGGTGCTCTTCGCGCCGTTCGCGCCCTTGGTGCCGACGGCGCCGAGGGCGGTGTCGTCCTTCGTGCCGTCCTTGTCGTCGTCGACGGAACACCACTTGGACTTGTAGTACGCGGGCGCCGACATGGTGATGAGCGGCTTCGCCTCGGCGCCCTTGCTTCCGTCCTCGAAGGCGATGAGCGTGTCGGGGGTCTGCACCTCCCAGTCGGCCGGGACGTCGAAGGCCGTGCCCCACTTGGGGTTCACCACGACCTGCCAGCCCTTGACCACCGGCTTTTGGCCGTTGTCCGTGCCGCGCTCGTCCTCGCCGCCACCGGTCGCCGGGTCCGGCTTCCTGGAGGCGGAGTTGGCGGGGGACTTGTCCGGCTTCGCGTCCGCCTCGTCGTCCTTGTCGCCGCCGAGCACGAGGAAGCCGGTGACGCCGGCGGCCACCAGGACGGCGAGCGCCGCGACGATCGCGGTGATCTTCGTCTTGTTTCCGTCCCCGCCCCGACCGCCGCCCGGCTGGGGCGGCATGGGCGGCGGCGTGGGCGCGGCCCACTGCGGCTGCTCCGGCTGCGAGAAGGCCCCCGAGTGCGGCTGCTGCTGGTATCCCGGCTGCTGATACGGGTTCGGCTGCTGGTACCCCGGCTGCTGGTACGGGTTGGGATTCTGGTCCTGCGGGTTCTGCTCGCCCCCGGGCGGCTGCTGTCCTGGCCACATGGCGGGAAACGATACGGGGTCATGAAACCGGGGCGGCGCGGCAACCCTTGGTGGCAGGGCCCCTGATGGGGCGGGTTGATCAGGATTCGGACCCGTTGTCGTATTCACGCACCGTGCTGAGCATCTTCTTCACGGTCGCGTCCGGAACCTCCCCGCTCACGGCCTTGGCTCCGAAGAACGACCACGAGACGAACTTCCCCCGGGAGTCCTTGAATCCGAAGGTGGTCGCCTTGCCGTCCGTCCGGCACTTGTCCGTCTTCTCGACGCCGGAGACCGAGGACGTCGCCACGCTGCCCCGGATGCCGGACTCGGTGGTGTACGACTCCACGGCGCTGGTCTTGATGCTCTTCCGGTCGGGCTGGCTGTACAGGCCGTACACCCAGGTCGCGGAGTTCTCCTTGGCGATCTCCTCGGTGCTCTTCGCGCCGCGGTTGCCCTTGCTGCCGGCCTCCGCGAGCGGCGTGTAGTCCTTGATGCCGTCCCGGTCGGGATCGCTCGCGCACCACTGCTTCTTGAACACGGCAGGCGCCACCATCCCGATCAGGATGCTGTCCTCGTCGTCAGCCTCCCCGACGGCTTCCACCCAGTCGCGCGACGTGAGCTCCCACTCCGGGGGTGCGTCGAAGGCGATGCCGCGCTCGGCGTTCACGACCGTCTTCCAGCCCGCGATCGTCGGTTTCGGCCCGCGGCCGACACCGCGGTCGTCGGTGCCTTCGGATCCGGTCGACCCGGGAGAGGCGGACGACCGCGTCGGGCCGGGCTTCGCGTCGTCGTCCTTGTCGCCGCCCAGGACCAGGAAGCCCGTCACACCGGCGGCCACCACGACCGCAGCCGCGGCGACGAGGGCGATGACCTTGGTTCTGCTGCCGCCGCCGCCCTGCGGTCCCTGAGGTGCGCCGCCGGGAACGGCGGGCGCGTTCCAGGGTCCTGGTTGCTGATATCCCGGCTGCTGGTACGGATTCGGCTGCTGGTTCGGCCCGCCCCCGGGCTGCTGCTCTCCTGGCCACATGCGCAGCAACGATAGGTGACGGCGATCTACGCGGAGCAGGCTCCTGGCCAAAGAACGCTACCGGTGGGTAACATCCCGCCCATGAGCGCTGACCAGATGTCGATAGGCGAGATGCTCGCCGCCACCGTGCCGATGGCCCGGACCCTGAACCTCGAGTTCCGCGAGACCACGCCCGAGAAGGCCGTGGTCGCCCTGCCCGACCAGGGGGACTACCACAACCACGTCGGCGGACCGCACGCCGGAGCCATGTTCACGCTGGGGGAGTCGGCGAGCGGCGCGATCGTGCTCGCCGCGTTCGGCGAGCAGCTCTCGCGGGCCGTGCCCCTCGCCGTCCGCGCCGACATCGCGTACAAGAAGCTCGCCATGGGGCCGGTGACCGCCACCGCGACCCTCGGCCGCCCGGCCGCCGAGGTCGTCGCCGAGCTGGACGCGGGGCAGCGGCCTGAGTTCCCGGTGGCGATCGCGATCCAGCGCGAGGACGGCGCCGTGACCGGCGAGATGACCGTCGTCTGGACACTGCGCCCCAATAACTGAGTCGCGTACGGGCGTTCGCTTCCGTACGTTCTTTGAACACAGCGGCGTCGCGCCGGCCGGGCCACGGGGGTCCCGACCGGCGGGGCGTCGCTCCTCGTGACTCCAACTTCGTGACTCCATCCAGCCGTTTCGGCCCGCCTTCCGTTCATGTCATTGACACGAGTCAGTAGTGGTCATAGTTTCCGGCCGCCAGGGTTGACGTCTTCAAGGGAGTCGCCGCATGAGACGCACGGGACGCAAGCGAACTGCCCGAACCACCCTCACGGTCATCGCCGCCGCGGCGGCCCTGCTCGCCCCGCACGCCGCACAGGCAGCCCCGAAGGACGCGACCCGGACGGGCGGCGGCAGCACGCTCGTCCGTACGGACGCGGGCTGGCTGCGCGGCGAGTCCACCGCCGAGGGGCGGCAGTTCCTCGGCATCCCGTACGCACGGCAGCCGGTCGGCGACCTCCGCTGGAAGGAGCCACGTCCCGCCAAATCCTGGCAGGGCGTGCGCGGTGCGACCTCCTTCGGCAACCGCTGCGTACAGACCGCGAGTTGGGACCCGGGCTATGAGAACCCCAGCCACACGGAGGACTGCCTCGACCTCAACGTCCACGCACCCAAGGGGCAGTACAAGCAGCGTCCCGTCCTGGTCTGGCTGCACGGCGGCGGGCTCACCGCGGGCGCGGGCGAGGACATCGTGCCCGACACCTTCGCCCGCCGCACCGGCACGGTGGTCGTGACCGTCAACTACCGCCTCGGCGCCATGGGTTTCCTCGCGGGCAGGGGCCTCGACAGTGAGGCGTCCGATCACGTCTCGGGCAACTACGGCATGCTCGACCAGCAGGCAGCGCTGCGCTGGGTGCGCGCCAACATCGGCAGGTTCGGCGGTGACCGGCAGCGCGTCACCATCGCGGGCGAGTCCGCGGGCGGCCGCTCCGTGTGCACCCAGCTCGCCTCGCCCGCCGCCAGGGGCCTCTACCGCGCGGGCATCGTGCAGAGCGGCGCCTACGGGGACTGCGCCGCCCGGGAGCGCGACGAGGCGCTCGCGCAGGGTGCGGCGTTCGCGAAGAAGGCCGGCTGCCCCGACCCGGCGGCCGCCCTCGCCTGTCTGCGCCGAAAGCCCGCCGAGGAGATCCTCGCGGCGCAGGGCGGCTTCGACTGGGCGCCGGTGATGGGCGGCGACTTCCTGCCGGTCCAGCCCGAAGAGGCGTACGAGAGGGGGAGCGCCTCCCGGGTGCCCGTCCTGAACGGCGCTAACAGCGACGAGGGCACACTCTTCGCCTACGGGCAGTTCGACGGACAGGGCAAGCCACTGACCGAGGAGCAGTACCCGGGCGCGCTCACCCGGACGTACGGCGCGGAGCTGGGCGCCAAGCTCCTGGGGCGCTATCCGGTGTCCGGGCACGCCTCGCCGACGCACGCGTACGCGGCCACTCAGGGCGACCGGATGTTCGCCTGCCCGGCGCTGCGCATGGACAGGTCGCTCGCCGGCCGCGGCCCCGTCTACGCCTACGAGTTCACCGACCGCACCTCGCCGCCCTTCGCCTCGATCCGCGACGCGGGCAGGACGTTCGACTTCGGGGCGACCCACGTCAACGAAGTGCAGTACCTCTTCAAGCACTTCGGGCTCGCGTCACCGCTCAACAGGGAACAGCGGGCTCTGGCCCGGCAGATGGTCCAGTACTGGGGCTCCTTCATCCACGGTGGTGCGCCGCGCGCCGATGGCCAGCCCACCGCGCCCGACCAGCGGACGCAGCCCGGCCAGGTGCTCTCGCTGCGGGCCGCCTCCGCGGGCGGGAACGAGCTGAGCGGCGCCGTGGCCCGCGAGCACCGGTGCGACCTCTGGGACCGCGAAGGCTCCCGCCCGGCCGACGCCGGCTGAGCGGGTAGGCTGCCCGGCGTGCGCGATCTTGGGGGGAACGCGCACGCCGGGCACACGCACACCAGCACAGGAGGAACCGGCCTTGCACGTCCAGGAATGGCTGGAGACCGTACCGGCCGTCAGTATCTACGCGCTGGTGGGCGTGGTCATCGGACTGGAGAGCCTGGGCATCCCGCTGCCGGGTGAGATCGTCCTCGTCTCCGCCGCGCTGCTCTCCTCGCAGCACGGCGAGCTCAACCCCGTCATCCTGGGGATCTGCGCCACCGCGGGCGCCATCATCGGCGACTCCATCGGGTACGCGATCGGACGCAAGGGCGGCCGGCCGCTCCTTGCCTGGCTCGAACGGAAGTTCCCCAAGCACTTCAGCGCCGCGAACGTCGGCAGCGCCGAGCAGTCGTTCCAGAAGTGGGGCATGTGGGCGGTCTTCTTCGGCCGCTTCGTCGCCCTGCTCCGGATCTTCGCGGGACCCCTCGCGGGCGTCCTGCGCATGCCGTACTGGAAGTTCCTCATCGCCAACGTCCTCGGCGGCATCGTCTGGGCGGGCGGCACCACCGCCGTCATCTACTACATCGGTGTCGTCGCCGAGGACTGGCTCAAGCGGTTCTCGTACTTCGGCCTCGCCATCGCCGTGCTGATCGGCGTCGGCTCCATGCTGCTCGTCAAGCGCCGCGCGAAGAAGTCGGCGGCGGCGCGCTCCGAGGCAGCGGCCGAAAACGATGCGCAGAAGGCGGCGGCCGAGCCCGTCCCCGTCCCGGCCGCCGACTGACGTCGTCCGCCGACTGACGTCACTTGGCGTGGGCGTCCCGGTGGGCCTTGGCCAGCTCCACGTACATCGTGCCGTTGAGGGTGATGCCCGCGCGCTCCTCGTCCGTGAGCGCGCGCCGCACCTTGGCGGGCACACCTGCGACGAGTGAGCCGGGCGGGACCACCATCCCCTGCGGTACGAGGGCCTGCGCCGCGACCAGCGAACCGGCGCCGATCACCGCGCCGTTGAGGACCGTCGCGCCCATGCCGATCAGGCAGTCGTCCTCGACGGTGCAGCCGTGCAGGACGGCGTTGTGGCCGACCGAGACCCGCTCGCCGATGGATATCGGGAAGCCCGGGTCGACGTGGAGGCTGCAGTTGTCCTGGATGTTGCTGTCGGCGCCGACGACGATCGGCCCGCAGTCCGCGCGGAGCACCGCCCCGTACCAGGCGCTCGCGCCCGCGTTCAGCGTCACCTCGCCGATGAGCACGGAGGTGGGCGCGGTGAAGGCGTCCTGATCGATCTTCGGGTCCTTGCCGCCGATCCCGGTGATGAGTGCCTCGTGGCTCATCGGATTTCTCCATTCGTACGTGTCTCGCGCCTGGCGGAACCGTACGGGACGGGGGCGGGCCCGCTGCCCTGTGGGGTGAAGATCACAGGGGTACGGGCTCACCGGGGCGCCCGGGGCTGAGTAACGTGAGCGCGTGCCGAAGAACAGGAACACGTTCTCATCCGGGGTCGCCGACTGGCGGCGCCGCGCGACCCAGCGCGCCGTCCACGCGGGCTGGGCCTGGGTGCAGCGGACGGGGGCCGTCACCGCGCAGCGGCCGGGGCGGCTGCGGTTCGGCGCGATCGGACAGGGCACGAAGCTGTCCTTCCCGCAGGGGACCGTCTTCGGCGAGCCGTGGATCCGCATCGGCGACCACTGCATCATCGGCGAGCAGGTCACCCTCACCGCCGGGATGATGCCCGACCTGGACCTCGGGCCCGACCCGATCCTGCGCATCGGCAACGGCGTCGTGCTCGGCCGCGGCAGCCACGTCATCGCCGACACCACCGTGACGATCGGCGACGACTGCTACTTCGGGCCCACGGTGTACGTGACGTCCACGAACCACTCGTACGACGATCCGCAGGTGCCCATCGGCAAACAGTGGCCGCGCATGGAGCCCGTCGAGATCGGGCCAGGCTGCTGGATCGGCACGAACGCGGTGATCCTGCCGGGGGCGAGGCTGGGGCGCAATGTCGTGGTCGCCGCGGGTGCGGTTGTCAGGGGTGACGTCCCTGACCACGCGGTGGTCGCGGGAGCCCCCGCTCGTGTCGTGCGGACGTGGGACCCCGAGGCCGGGTGGCAGCCGCCCTTGCGGACGCCTGCGCCTGTGCCTATTCCTGACGGGGTCACGCCGGAACAGCTGCTTGCTCTGGGGGAGTTGGAGGGGTAGTTCGCTGTCTTCCTCGGCTGCGGGTGCGTCGTGGCTTGTCGCGCAGTTCCCCGCGCCCCTTTGGGGCGCTCAGCCGGGGCGTTGCTCAGCTCGCCAGCAACACCGTGCCCACCAAGGCCAGCCCCGCTCCCGCCGCCTGCACCCCCCGCAGCCGTTCCTTCAGCACCGCCCGTGCGGCGAGCGCGGTGATCACCGGGTAGGTCGAGGAGAGCACCGCGGCCAGGGTGACGGGGCCGTTCTGGGCGGCTATCGAGTACGTGCCGTTGGCCGCTACGTCGGCCAGGCCGACGAAGGCGAGCGCCGGGAGCGCCGCCCAGAGCAGGCCCAAGCCCGTGCCCTCGGGGAGTGCGGCGCCGCCCCGCCTCACGGAGACGAACAGCGCCGCCCCGCCCGCGGCCACGTTCGTCACGCGCTGCACGAACAGGGCGAGGAACAGACCGGTCAGGTTGCTCGACGCCTCGGAGATGAGGGCGAGGACCGCCCCGAATCCGAAGGCCGCGAGCAGGGTGAGCAGCACCGCCTGCCGCTGCACGGGGGCGCCGCGCAGTTCGGGGCCGCCCGCGAGCACGATGCCCACGATGGCGACAGTGAGCCCGGCGAACTGCGGAACCCCCGGCCGCTCGCCCAGGAAGAGACCCACCGCCACCGGCACGACGACGCCCACGGAGGCGAGCGGCGAGACGACGCTCATCGGGCCGATGGCCAGGGCCTTGTAGAAGGCGAGCATCGCCACCGGGCCGAGCAGGCCCGCCGCCACCGCGAACCACAGCTGCGGTCCCCACTCCGTCCAGCCGCCCGTGGCGACCACGATCACGCCGAGGACGATCACGGCGATGGTCTGCGAGGCGACGACGACGGTGAGCGCGGGGAGGCGTCGCGTCAGCAGTCCGCCGCCGAAGTCGGCCAACCCGTACATCAGGCTGGTGGCCAGAGCGAACAGTGCTGTCATCGAAGATCCTCGCAGTACAGTGTGGTGAACCTTTAGGTGCACCACACCGTAGTTCAATATCCTGAACTCTGTCATCCAAAATAATGGACGGAATGTGTCGGATCTCGATCAGCTCACCCAGTCCCTCGCCCGCAACCTCAAGCGCTGGCGCTCGGAACGGGGCTTCACGCTCGACGCGCTCGCGGCCCGCGCGGGCGTCAGCCGCGGCATGATCATCCAGATCGAGCAGGCCAGGACCAACCCGAGCGTCGGCATAACGGTCAAGCTGGCCGACGCCCTCGGTGTCAGCATCACCACGCTCCTCGACTACGAACAGGGTTCCCACGTCCGGCTCGTGCCGCCGGAGCAGGCGGTGCGGATGTGGTCCACGGAGGCGGGCAGCAGCACGACGCTGCTCGTCGGGACCGAGGCGCGCGGCCCCTTCGAGCTGTGGGCGTGGAAGCTGATGCCCGGCGAGGGCAGCGACTCGGACCCGCACCCGCCCGGGACCATGGAGCTGCTGCACGTGGCCGCCGGCGAACTGACGCTCTTGGTGGACGGCGTGGAGCATCTCGTGCCCGCCGGGTCGGCCGCGTCGTTCGAGGCGAACGTGGGGCACGGCTATCACAACAAGGGTGCCGGGCCGGTCGAGATGACCATGTCGGTGTCGGTGCCCCCGGCGCACGCCTCGTCGTACTGACTCCTGCCGACTCCTGGCCGACCGACCCCTGCCCGAGCCTGTTAGCGTGCGGCCATGCGTGCACCCATGGGAGATTTCGACGACGTCCGCCCCGCGCCCGAGGCCATCGACCTCCTGGTCGCGCCGGTCGCCGAAGCCGTGCGCGGATGGAACGGGACCGAGCTCGCCGAGCAGGTACTCCACGTCGACACCGACCCGCGGTGGGCCGACACCGCCACCTTCGTGGAGCACTACGGCCGGGACATCCTGGAGCAGTCCGCGAACTGCGTCGTCGTCGCGGGCAAGCGCGGCGGCGAGGCCTCGCTCGCCGCGTGCCTGGTCCTGTCCACCACCCGCGTCGATGTGAACGGCGCCGTGCGCCGCCAACTCGGCGCCCGCAAGGCCTCGTTCGCCCCGATGGACACGGCGACCGGCGAGACCGGCATGGAGTACGGCGGCATCACGCCGATCGGCCTGCCCGCCGACTGGCCGCTGCTCGTGGACGCCGCCGTCGTCGATCTGCCGTACGTCCTGATCGGCAGCGGCAGCCGCCGGGGCAAGCTCATCGTGCCGGGCAAGGCGTTCGCCGAGCTGCCCAACGCGGTCGTACTCGAAGGGCTCGGCGTCGCCGCCTGACGCGGGCGGGACTCACGCGCCGTTCACCGGCAGACGCCCGCCGCGCGCAGCCGGGCGATATCGTCCGGGCCGCGCCCCAGCTCCCCCAGGATCCGGTCGGTGTGCTCGCCGGCGGCCGGCACCGGATCCATGCGTGGCGCGACGCCGCTCAGATTCGCGGGCGGCACCAGCGCCTGAACGGGGGCCGGGCCGCCCGGAATCGCGACCTCCCGCCAGCGGTCGCGCTCGGTGAGCGCCGGGTGGTCGAGGAACTCGGCGACCGAATTGACGCCCGCGTTGGCGATGTTGGCGCGGTCGAGCAGCTCCATCGCCTCGTCGCTGCCGAGTTCGGCGAAGCGCGCGGAGATGATCGCGTCGAGTTCGTCGCGGTGCGCGACGCGATCGGAACCGGTGGTGAACCTCGGGTCGTCGGTCAACTCGGGCCGCCCGACGACCTGCTCGCACAGAGCCGCCCACTCGCGCTCGTTCTGCACGGACAGCAGGACGTCCTTGCCGTCGGACGCGGTGAACGGGCCGTAGGGCGCGACCGTCGCGTGCCGGGCGCCGACGCGGGGCGGCTGGGTGCCGCCGTATCGCGTGTAGTAGGCGGGCTGGCTCATCCACTCGGCGAGCGCGTCGAAGAGCGAGACCTCGACGGCGGGTGCGCGCCCGGTGGTCGCCCGGGTGAAGAGCGCGGAGAGGACGCCGCTGTAGGCGTACATGCCGCCCGCGATGTCCGCGACCGAGATCCCCGCCCGCACCGCCTCGTCCGGCGTGCCGGTCAGCGAGAGCAGCCCGGTCTGGCACTGCACCAGCAGGTCGTACGCCTTCCGGCCCGCCCAGGAGCCGCTCGTGCCGTATCCACTGACGGTGCAGGGGATCAACGAGGGGTAGCGCGACTGGAGTTCGTCCGGGCCGAGGCCGAGGCGGCCGGCGGCGCCGGGGGCGAGGTTCTGCACGAACACGTCGGTGCCCGCGAGGAGTTCGTGCAGGATCGCCACGCCCTCATCGGACTTGAGGTCCAGGGTGAGGGACTCCTTGGAGCGGTTGAGCCAGACGAAGTAGCTGGCCTGGCCGTGCACCGTGGTGTCGTAGCGGCGGGCGAAGTCGCCGCCGCCGGGGCGCTCGACCTTGATCACGCGGGCGCCGAGGTCGGCCAGCTGGCGGGTCGCGAAGGGAGCGGCGACGGCCTGCTCCAGGCTGACGACGGTGATGCCCTCCAGAGGGAGGTGACCGGCCGGTTGGTGGTGCGTCGTCGCCATGACTGCCTTTCGTTCGCGGGTGCTGCCTGAGTCTGCACGGTCACACAGGAACCACGCCTTCCGTTCAATCTCCCTCGCCGATGACCGCCTTGGACACGAGTCGGTCGTCGGCGAAGCAGAGACGGTAGCCGTCCCCCGACATGAAGCGCGTGCTGTAGTACGCGCAGCCCTGGCCGCGCGGCGTCGCGGGCGCACCGTCCGGGTGGCCCGTCCCTGGTGAGCCTCGGCAGCCGGGACTCCACTGCCTCGCGCGGCTCCCCGGCCGTCGGACCGCGTACGCCTGACGATCGCCAAGAGCCTCACGGCGGGGGCCGTCGTATGCGCCGTCGGGCTCGTGCTCGCGGCGCTCGGGACCGTGGCGGGCGCGGCGGCCATGGAGGAGTCGACCTCCGACTTCGGGCAGGTGGCGGGTCGGGTGTTCGCGATCGCCGTTCACCTGATGCTCATGAGTGTCCTGACCATCGGCCTCGCAGCCATCGTGCGCAGTTCAGCCGGGGCTATCACCGTGCTGTTCGTGCTGCTGCTCATCGTGCCGACGATCCTCCCATCGATTCCCCTCGACTTCCTCACGAACCTGGCGCAGTTCCTGCCTCAGGCGGCGGGCACGCAGTTCCTCACCGGCGAGGCAGACCTCTACGGCCCCGCCACCGGGCTGCTGCTCCTGGCGGCCTGGACGGCAGCCTCCCTGATCCCGGCCACGGTGATCCTCCGGCGCCGAGACGCCCGAGCCCCCCATGGCCGAACTCCCCGAACGGAGACCGGACCTGTCATGCCCTCGACATCCGCCACCCCCTTGACGCCCTCTGCTCCCCCCGTCCCCACCGCGTACGTCACCTCCATCGCCGACTCCGAGGAGCAGATCCGGGCCGCCCAGCGGCTGCGGTACCGCGTCTTCGGCGAGGAGATGGGCGCCACGCTCCACACCTCCCTGCCCGGCCACGACATGGACGCCTACGACGACCTCGCGGACCATCTGATCGTCACCGACACCGCCACCGGCGAGGTCGTCGGGACCTACCGTCTGCTCCCGCCGGGGCGGGCTGGGCGGTCCTATTCCGACAGCGAGTTCGACCTGCGCGCGCTCGAAGGGCTGCGGTCCTCCACGATCGAGGCGGGCCGCTCCTGCGTGCACCCCGACCACCGCTCCGGCGCGGTGATCAACCTGATGTGGTCGGCGCTCGCCCGCTACGTCCTGCTCTCCGGTCACCGCTACCTGGCGGGCTGTGCCTCGGTGCCGCTGGCCGACGGTGGCAAGGCGGCGTCCAGCGCCTGGTTGATCGGCACCTCCAAGCACGCGTCGCCGCCCGGGCTCCGGGTGCATCCCCGACGCCCCTGGGTGCCCACCGCGCCGACGGTGGAGCGGCCCTCCTACGCCGACCTGCCGCCGCTGCTGAGGGGGTACCTGCGCCTCGGTGCGTGGATGTGCGGGGCGCCCACGCACGACCCCGAGTTCGATGTCGCCGACTTCTTCGTCCTCCTCGACATGGACCGGCTCGACGACCGCTACCGCCGCTACTTCCTGGGGCAGACGCCATGAGCCCCGCGGCAGCCCCGGCGGCGCTGTGCACCCCGGCCTGCGTCACACGCTCGGCGCCGGAGGTGCCACCGGCCGAGATGGCACGCCGGTACGCCGTGTTGGCGTACGGGATCGGCATCGGCGTCGCCCAGGGCGAGCGGCTCGCCGAACCCCGCGCGCTGCGGGCGCGAGCCCGCGGGATCCTGAGTGCGCTCGGCGTACGGCTCGAGGCGGAGCCGGAGAGGCTGACGGTCACCGGTTCCCGCCCCGGCACCCTGATCGTCGCCAACCACATCTCCTGGCTCGACGTCGTCAGCCTTCTCGCCGTCGAGCCCGTGACCGTCCTCGCCAAACGGGAGGTGGGCCAGTGGCCGGTCATCGGCGCGCTCGCCCGGCGGGCCGGGACCCAGTTCATCGACCGCGACGGGATGCGCCAACTGCCCCACGTGGTCGCCGAGGTGGCGTCGACCCTGCGCTCGGGCCGTTCCGTCCTCGTCTTCCCGCAGGCCACGACCTGGTGCTCCGTCGCCGGCGGCCGCTTCCGGCGGGCCACGTTCCAGGCGGCGGCCGACGCGGGCGCTCCCGTGCGCCCGGTGACCATCCGCTACTTCCGGCACGGCACGCGCAGCACCACGGCGGCCTTCCTGGGCGATGAGACCTTCGGCGCCTCGCTGCACCGCGTGGCCCGCGCCCGGGGCCTGACCGTACGGGTCACCCCCCACGCCCCGCTGCGCGGCTCCGACCGACGAGCGCTGGCGGCGCAGGCCCAAGCGGCCATCGGGGCCCATGAGCTGCCCGCTCATGTCTGACACGTCCGAGCCGCGGCGCGGTGGTCCTCAGGAACCGCCGAGAGCCCTGGCCGGTGTCACCTCGCGGACATGCACCACGGCGTCGAACCACTCCGCGAGTGAGTTACCGGACAGATGGTGGTCCGCGTCCTCGCGGGCGTCGTAGAACGGGCCGACGATGCGGGTCTTGACGGGGGCGCCGAGCCAGGCGTCGAGGGGCCCGCGGCGCGGCGCGCGCAGGTTGAGGAAGTACGCGGGCAGGTCCGTCGCGCCGAGCACCGCTTCGGCGAAATCCGCGGGCGGTACGGGGTAGTCCGTGCCGTGGTGGAAGGTCAGCCCGACGGAGGCGTAGCCGGTGCCGAGGCGCTCGCGCAGGTGGCCGCCCGCGTTGCGGTGTGTCTGGGGAAAGGGGGACGCGACCGTACGGGGGGCGCCGACGGCCGTGTGCGCGATCCCGCCCCAGTACACGGTCTTCTGCCGGGTGCGCTCGTGCCAGCGGATCGCGTCGTCGGCGACGTCCCGCTCGATCTGAGCGAGACCGGCGGTGGGCGGCGTCGACTGCGAGGGCAGCGAGGCCAGTTGGACGGGGTCGTGCGGGTTGCGTTCATTGTGGGAGCGCAGCCAGCGCAGTACGGCGAGGATCTCACCGGTCCGCAGGAAGGGGCGGGCCTGCGAGAGCAGGGCTTGCGGGTCGCCCGTCCCGGTCAGGACGTACGCGTCGAGGCCGAGCCGCGTCGGATCGTCCCCTTCGAGGACGAGCGAACGGAACCCCCGCTCCTCGACCAGGAATCGCAGCATCCGGTGCTGGACGACGGACAGTTCATGAGTGGCGCGGGACCCCACGCCGAGCGCGACGATCTCGGCGCCCGCCACCGCGTCCGCCAGCGGGCGCAGATCGTCCAACCCGGCGTGCGGATCAAGGGCGTTGATGGGGCGGGCGTGCTGGAGCAGCCAGGTGGCTGCCGCTTCGGTGGTTGCTTGTGATGTCCGGTTCATGGGCCCAGGCTCGTACCTGAAGCTTGGTTGAGGTCAAGTGTGCCGTGCGGCACGGGAACTCGGGCTCCTGCGCGGCCGACTCCTGAACAGACGCGGGCGGGACGGTCCCGCGCCGCCGCGTTCACGACTGTCAGGAGAACGGCGATGGGCGATCGCCCCCAACTGCCCCTGCTCTGCGGGTTCCTCGTGCTGCTCGCGGTGATCTTCGCGGTGTCCTACGCCGTGGGGGCGGCCGTCGGACCGGTCGCGCCGGGGACGCAGCGGACCGGGACCGGGACCGGGACTGACAAGGGCCCCGACGGTGGCGGTGGGGCCCATGGTGGCGATGGCATGGGAGACATGCACTCCGGCGGCGGTCGATGAGCCGGTCCGCGCCCCCGGAGCAGCCGCGTGGATGTCCTCCCCCCAGGGGTCGGGGCGCAGGGCCTTCCCGTTCCCGTGGGTTGATGTGCCGTGGCTCACATGACCGGTGCGGGTGAGCGGTCGGGGGTGATTTCGCGTACCCCTCCGTGAACGGAGTGGCGCGAATGCAAGGATGGCCCCGCCATGACTGCTGGGTGGTGTTCTCGCGCGGTACGGGCTGCGGTGTTCGCGGCCGCCTGTGTGCTGCTCGCTGCCCTGGGGCACGTCATGATGTCGGGGACCCCGCTGCCCTGGTGGACGCTGGGCGCCGGGGCCGTCGGAGTCGGCGGTACGGCGTGGCTGCTTGCCGGGCGCGAGCGGGGGCTGCCCCTGGTCGTCTCCCTTGCGGTGGCCGCGCAGGCCGCGCTGCACTCGGGGTTCTCCCTGGCCCAGGCCGCCGCGCAGCCCTCCGGCGGAGCGCCGCTCGTGGGGCGGTGGGTGCGGCACATGCTCTGCGCCGCGCCGATGGGTGCCGCCTCCGCGGGGGACATGGGGAGGGGGCAGGGGTCGGCCATGTCGGCGCCGATGCCCGATGCGGGCACGACGCCCATGCCCGCCATGCCCGCGTCCTCCATGGGCTCCGCCATGGAGCACATGGATCACATGGGCGGCGGCCACGACATGAGTGGCATGTCGCCGACCGGCATGCTCGCCGCGCACCTTCTGGCCGCGCTTGTCTGCGGCCTCTGGCTGGCGCACGGCGAACGCGCGGCCTTCCGTGTCGCGCGTGCCTTCGCCGGATGGCTCATCTCCCCGCTGCGGGTGCCGCTCGCGCTGCCCACACCCGCCCACCGGCCCCGCGTCCGGCCCCATCGCCACCGTTCGACGGGCCGGCCGCGGCAGTTGCTCCTCGTGCACGCCATCACCTCTCGGGGCCCGCCCGCCGGGACCGCTGTCGCCTGACAGCTGGTTCCCCGACGCCGTTCCCGCGCGCCACGTCGCGCCGCCGTACGGCTCGGGCATCGGTCGTACGCACTCGCGCGCGGCCGTACCCCCCTCACCGGACCCGCCGGACTCACGTACGCGCGTAGGCATGTACGCACGTAGGCACCTACGTACTCAGCCACGCATGGACGGCGCGTCCCGGGTCCCGGACTCCCGAGAAGGACACCAGGTGATCATTCCTGCCCTGCCCAGCTCACCCGACGAGTCGATAACGGCCTGGGCGCTCGCCGCCCGCGCCGGTGACCCCGAAGCGGTCGAGCATTTCGTACGCGCCCTGCACCGGGACGTCCGCCGGTACGTGACGTACCTCGGCGGCGACCCGCAGGCCGCCGACGACCTGACGCAGGACACGTTCCTGCGAGCCCTCGGCAGCCTGCACCGTTTCGAAGGGCGCTCGTCCGCCCGTACGTGGCTGTTGTCCATCGCCCGGCGCGCGGTGATCGACAGCCTGCGGTACGCCGCCGCCCGGCCCCGCCTCTGCGACACGGACGACTGGCAGTCCGCCGCGGAGCGGGCCCAGCCGAGGGGCCTGCCCGGCTTCGACGACGGCGTGGTCCTCGCCGACCTCCTCGCGACGCTGCCCGACGAACGACGTGAGGCTTTCGTCCTCACCCAGCTCCTCGGGCTGCCCTACGCGGAGGCCGCGCTGCTCACCGGTTGTCCGGTGGGCACGGTCCGCTCACGCGTGGCGCGGGCCCGCGTCTCGCTGATGGAACGACTGCGGGACGCCGAGAGCCCCGCGCTGGCGGGCGCCGCGGCCTGACACGCCGCACGGCCGCCCGGCTGTCATGCCGGGCGGCCGACTCGACGTCGGGAGCTCAGGTACCGCCGGCGCCAGGCTGTCCCAGGGCCTGGACCTGCGCCGGTGTGAGGCGGTCCGGATCGGCCTGGCGCAGGGCTTCGGTCACTCGGGCCGGTGGCCAGCCCAGCGCGGCGGCCAGGTGGTCGGCCGGGAGAGGTGCGGCCGCGTGCCGCAGCGCGGCCAGCACGGTCAGCGCGTCGTCGGCGGCTGCGGAGCCGCCGCTCATGTCGTCGCTGAGGGTCTCGAAGAACCGGCCCATGTGGGCGAGCCGGGCCCCCGCGGGCGTCGCCGAGTCGAGGACGTCGACTCCTCGCTGTGCGGTCCGTGCCCACATCGCGTGCTGCTGCGCGCTCGTCAGCCACGCCCGGAGCCAGACGTCGTCGTCGATGACGTACCGCTCGCGACGGTGACCGGGCTGCCGCTCGCGGCGGATCACCCCGAGGCCTTCCAGATAGCCGACGGCAAGGGACACCGACGCGGGGCTGACCCGCAGCCGCTGGACCAGGTCCGCGGCGGTGAGACTGCCGGAGTCGTCGGTGATCAGGCGCGTGAGCACCCGCGCGGCCATGCGGGGCACCCCGGCCTCGACCATGAGCGCCGCGAGCCGCTCGGCGACATCGCGTACGGCATCGGGGTCGCGTCCGTACGCGTCGGGAGGCGTGGCCGGATCGCGGCGCGGGATCCGCCCGCGCCTGCGGGCCCGTCGCCCGGCGGTGAGGTGGGCGTGGTCGACGCGGTACCGCTCGGCCCCGCCGTTGCGGGCCACCTCACGACTGATGGTCGATGTCGGCCTGTCGATGCGCCGGGCGATCTCGGCGTACCCGAGCCCCTCGGCGAGGCCCGCGCCGATGTGCCGGCGGTCCTGGTGGGTCAGCCTGCCTCCCGGCACGAGCATCGGCCTCCTTGCGTTCATCGGCAAGTCCATTGCAATGAATCCCCGTAACCCCTTACGAGGAGCGCGTATTCGCCCAGTAATTCATTGAAGGCATATTGAACGCAACGTAGCTTCGCCGGTATCTGCACGGATACGGGGAGGAGTTGACGTGACGACGACGAGCGAGGACGTGGTGCTCGATGTCGAGGGGCTGCGCATGCGCTACGGCACGGCCGACGTGCTGCGCGATGTGACGTTCCGGGCGCGGCACGGCGAAGTGCTCGCCCTGCTCGGGCCGAACGGGGCGGGCAAGACCACCACCATCGAGATCCTGGAAGGATTCCGCATGCGCTCGGCGGGCCGGGTCCGGGTGCTCGGAACGGACCCGGCGCTCGGCAGCGAGGCATGGCGTGCGCGTATCGGGGTCGTTCTGCAGTCCTGGCGCGACCACGGCAAGTGGCGGGTGGGTGAGCTCCTCGCGCACCTGGGGACGTACTACGCGCCCTACTCCACCGGCACGGTCAGGCGGCCCTGGGACACCGATGAACTCATGGCGGCGGTTGGCCTGACCGCGCACGCGGGCAAGAAGACCAAGACGTTGTCCGGCGGACAGCGGCGCAGGCTGGACGTGGCGATCGGCATCGTCGGCCGCCCTGAACTGCTGTTCCTGGACGAGCCCACAGCGGGTTTCGACCCGGAGGCCCGGCAGGAGTTCCACGCGCTCGTCCACCGACTCGCCGACGATCACGCGACCACGATCCTGCTCACGACGCACGACCTGCACGAGGCGGCCGAGCTCGCCGACCGCATGATGATCCTCACCGGGGGACGCGTCATCGCCGACGGTTCGGCGGGGGATCTGGCGCGGCGGATCGCGGGGGAGGACGAGGTGCGCTGGACGCGCGACGGGCGGCACTTCGTGAAGGCGACGCCGGAATCGACCGCGTTCGTCCGCGAGCTGTTCCGCGTACACGGCGACGCCGTGGGCCAACTGGAGGTCCGCAGAGCCTCGTTGGAGGACACCTACCTCGCGCTGGTGCGGGGAGTACCGCAGCCGAGTGGGGTGCGCGGGACCGCGAAGGCGGTGGCCCGGTGAACGCGACCAGCGTGTCGGTCCGCGCGGGCTGGGCCCGTGGCCTGATCGAACTGCGGCAGTCGTTCACCAACGGCGGGGACGTGCTCTCCCACCTGATCTGGCCCCTGCTGATGCTGACCGTCATGTTCCTCATGCGGGACACGGCGTTCGGCACAAGCGGACTCCTGCTCGGCACCCACGCCCTGCCGAGCATCCTCGGCATGAACGCGGCGATGGGCATGGTCAGCATGAGCCAGGCGCTCACCGCCGAGCGCGAGGACGGCACCCTGCTGCGCGCCAAGGCCACGCCGAACGGCATGCCGGGCTACCTCATCGGCAAGGTCGTCTCCGTGGCCGGCGGCCTGCTCGCCGACCTCGCGATCCTGCTGATTCCCGGCATCCTGATCATCGAGGGCCTCGTGATCGGCGGCCCCGACTCCTGGCTCACGCTGAGCTGGGTGCTCGTCCTCGGCATGGTCGCGACGCTGCCCATCGGCGCGGTCCTCGGCTCGGTGTTCACCAGCGCGCGCAGCCAAGGCCTGATCCAGCTGCCCGTCCTGGGCATGATCGCGATCTCCGGCATCTTCTACCCGGTCACCGCCATGCCGGACTGGCTGCAATGGGTCGCTCAGGCGTTCCCCATCTACTGGCTGGGCCTCGGCATGCGCTCGGCCCTGCTGCCGGACAGCGCGGCCGGCATCGAGATCGCCGGCTCCTGGCGACACTGGGAGACGGCCGGAGTGCTGGGGACCTGGGCCGTGCTCGGTCTCCTGGTGGCCCCGATCGTGCTGCGCCGGATGGCACGCAGGGAGTCGGGCTCCAGCGTGGCGGAGCGCCGGGAGAGGGCGCTGCGGCGGGTGGGTTGAGGTAGGCGCCCCGAGCCCCGTCAGGGGCGCGGGGAACCGCGGAGCGCTAGAGCATCGGGAGTTCAATCGCCGGGCAGCGGTCCATCACCATCTCCAGGCCCCCGGCCCGAACCCGCTCGTACGCCGCCTCGTCGATGACCCCCAGTTGGAACCAGACCGCCTGGGCGCCGATCGCGACGGCTTCCTCCGCGGCCTGGCCGGCGAGGGCGCTGTTGAGGAAGACATCGACGACATCGACCTTGAAGGGCACGGCGGAGAGGGACGGGTAGCCCCTCTCGCCGTGCACCGTCTCGGCCTTCGGGTGGATCGGGACGACGCGCTTTCCGTACCGCTGCAGGACGCCCGCGACCCCGTACGCCGCTCGCTCCTCGTTCGTGGACAGGCCCACGACCGCCCAGGTGTCCCCGAGCTCCGTCAGGATCTTGCGCACTGTCGCCGGATCGCCGTACACGTCCCGCTCCTTCTGTCGCCGATGGTCGGTTGACTGCGCGATGACGCACACATCAGACGTGTACGTCGTCAGTCGCGTGCGTCAGACGTTCACGCCGAAGTCCGACGCGATGCCGCGCAGCCCACTGGCATAACCCTGGCCGACCGCCCGGAATTTCCACTCCGTGCCGTGGCGGTAGAGCTCGCCGAAGACCATGGCGGTCTCGGTCGAGGCGTCCTCGGAGAGGTCGTAGCGTGCGATCTCCACGTTGTCGGCCTGGTTGACCACGCGGATGAAGGCGTTGCGGACCTGGCCGAAGCTCTGGCCGCGGTTCTCGGCGTCGTGGATGGACACCGGGAAGACGATCTTCGTGATCTCGGCGGGCACCTGCGCGAGGTTCACCTTCACCGCCTCGTCGTCGCCCTCGCCCTCACCGGTGAGGTTGTCGCCGGTGTGCTCGACCGAACCGTCGGGGCTCTTCAGCTGGTTGTAGAAGATGAAGTGCTGGTCGGAGACGACCTTCCCCGAGTCGTCGCAGAGCAGTGCGCTGGCGTCCAGGTCGTAGTCCGTGCCGGTGGTCGTGCGGACGTCCCAGCCCAGGCCGACCAGGACGGCGGTGAGGCCGGGGGCCTCCTTGCTGAGCGAGACGTTGCCGCCCTTGGCCAGGGAAACTCCCACGATGTCCTCCTGAAGTCCTGAGGTGAAGTGCGTACCGGCCTTGGTCAGGGCCGGCAGGTAAAAACTACAGCACTGTAGAAGTATCCGGAGTGCCGCGTCTCGGTACCGCGTCCCGTTACGATGTGGCGCTCCTCGACGGGCCGTCAAGACAGCCGTCCCGACAGCTTTCAGGGACGGGCGGTGCGACGGACGCTCACCCGGTGGCCTGCTCCCCGCGGAATTGGGCGAGTTGCGCCACCAGGCCGCGGACCAGCGCGTCGAGCCCCGACGCGAAGGCGTCCTCGGCACGCCCCGCCTTGTTGCCGCCGACGGCGCTCTCCAGCGCCGCCGCCAGGACGGGCACCCGTGGCGCGTGCCCGGCCGGGTCGATCATCAGCGGCGGTGCCACGAGGTCGAGCGCCGAGCCGATGAGGAAGGACTCCACGCTGGTCATCGCCGCGACCAGCCGCTCCTGCGGCCAGCCGCCACGGGCCAGTGCCGCCACGACCGCCTCGTACATGGTGAGCGTGGCCGGCGAGCTGATGGTCGTGGTGGCGAGCAGCTCGATGGAGTGCGGATGCCCGGCGAAGGCGTCGCGGTACGAACGGGCCCACGCGGCAAGGGCGTCGGGCCACGGCAACGTGTCGAATGCGGAGACGTCCATCTCCTCGACGATCAGACGCCGTACGCCCTCGATGATCTCGGCGCGGCCGTCCAGATGGTTGTAGAGCGACGCGGTCTTCACGCCGAGCCGCGCGGCCAGGCGGGGCAGGCTGAACGCGCCGGCCCCCTCGGCGTCGATCAGCGCGAGGGCCTCTCGCGCTATCAACTCCGCGCTGAGCACCGGTATGCGCGGTCTCCCTCTGCCCATGGCCTGGCAACTCCCGTCTCTGGGTGGGGCCTTCCCGTGGACGGGGTCTTCACAGCCGCCCGTGTGCAGAGTACGGTCCTGCCCAGCTCGGACTAAAGGCTTTAGTTTTACGGACGTGCCCACCCGGCCCCCGCCCGACTCCTTGGAGTGCCCGCGTGACCGCACCCACCTCCCACGCCGCCGAAAGTCTGAGCGGCGGTGCCGTCGGCACGGGCGACCTCGTCTTCTTCGTCGTGGCCGCCGCCGCGCCGCTGACCGTGATGGCCGGGGTGGCCCCGCTCGCGATCGGGATGGCGGGTCGGGCGGCGCCCCTCGGCTACCTGATATCGGGGCTGCTGCTCATCGTCTTCGCGGCCGGGTTCACCGCGATGAGCCGCTTCGTCCGCAACGCGGGCGCCTTCTACGCCTACATCGGCCGCGGGCTCGGACGCCCGGCGGGAGCGGGGTCGGCGTACGTCGCGCTCTTCTCGTACAACGCCATCGAGGCCGGACTCCTGGTCGCTTTCGGATGGTTCACCGAGTCAGGGTTCGAGGATCTGACCGGGGTCCGCGTTGCCTGGTGGATCTGGTCCCTCGCCGGGCTCGTCGCGATCGGTGTCCTCGGCTATCTGAAGGTCACGCTCAGTGCCAAGGTCCTCTGCGTCGCCCTCGTCCTCGAAGTTCTCGTACTCCTGGTCTTCGAGGCCGGGTTGATCGCGCACGGCGGCGGGCCGCAGGGCCTCGACCTCGGCACGCTCTCGCCGCAACACCTGGGCGGGGAGGGGGTGGGCGGCATGTTCGTGCTGGCTGTCGGTGCCTTCGTCGGTTTCGAGGCGACCGCCATCTACGCGGAGGAGGCGCGGGAACCGGAGCGCGCGGTGCCGCGGGCCACCTACATCGCCGTGGCGTTCCTCGCGCTCTTCTACACCGTCACGGTGTGGACGATCATCAACGCGTACGGACCCGGCCGCGCCCAGGCCGTCGCCAACGGGGAGGGCGGCGCCGACATGGTCTTCACGGCCACCGAACGGTTCGCGGGCGCCTGGGCAGCCGACTCCATGCAGGTGCTGATCATCACCAGCGCCTTCGCCGCGACACTCGCCTTCTACAACGGCGCCGCCCGCTACTTCTACGCCCTGGGCCGCGAAGGGCTGTTGCCGCGCCGCCTGGGCACCGTGTCCCCCAAGACGCGGGCCCCCGCCACGGCGGTCGTGGCGCAGTCGGCCATCGCGCTGGCCGTGGTCGTCGTGACCCTGGTCAGCGGCGCCGATCCGTACACCGTCACCTTCCTGTGGAGCAACGGCTCCGGCATCCTCGGCGTGATGCTGATGCAGGCGCTCGCCGCGCTCGCGGTGTACGGCTTCTTCCGGCGCGATCGCAGGGGCATGCCCGCCTGGCGGGTGGTCGCGGCCCCGCTGGTCGCCTGCGTGGGCCTGGCGGTACTGATCGCCCTGGTGTGCGCCAACCTCGATCTCCTCACGGGGGCTTCGGGCGGCGTCAACGCGGCGCTCATCGCGCCGCTGCCGGTGCTGTTCGTGGCGGGAGCGGCACTGGCCCTGCGGATGCGGCGGCGCGCGCCGCGGGCATACGAACGGCTGACGACAGTGGACGCGGAGAGCGTGTGACTCAGGAGCGGAACAACATGGCGGACGAGACGTTGACGCGGGTCTTCCTGGGGCGGGTGCGCACCGGGAGCGACCGCCACGCGGACACCACGGCACTCGCCGTGCGCGACGGACGTGTCATCGCGCTCGGGGACCGGGCCCGCGGGCTCGCGGAAGTGGCGGACGAGATCGTCGAGTTGGGGGACGGGATGCTCATGTCCGCCTTCGGCGACGGCCATGCCCACCCCCTCTTCGGAGGTCTGGAGAGCTTCGGCCCGCAGATCAAGGACCTCACCTCGGTCGACGCGATCGTCGCGGAGGTCGGCCGGTGGGCCGCAGCGCATCCGGACGCGGAGTGGATCGTCGGCGCGTCCTACGACCCCGCTCTCGCGCCCGACGGCGAGTTCGACGCCCGGTGGCTCGACGCGTCCGTCGCCGAACGGCCCGTCGTACTGCGGGCGTACGACTACCACACGGTGTGGTGCAACTCGGAGGCGCTGCGCCGGGCCGGCGTGCGGGACTCGACGCCGGACCCGCGCCTCGGCTGGATCGTCCGGCGCCCCGACGGCACGCCCATGGGCACCCTGCGCGAGTGGCACGCCTGCGACCTCGTGCTCGACCAGGTGCCCGCACGCGAGGAGGCCGAACTGGTCGAAGCGGTGCGCCGCGCGAGCCGGGCGTACGCGCGAGCGGGCATCACCTGGGTGCAGGACGCCTGGGTCGAGCCGGAGATGGTGGACGCCTATCTCGCGGCGGCCCGGCACGACGCGCTGAGCGTCCGCGTCGACCTGGCCCAGCGCGCCGACCCCGACCACTGGCGCGACCAGCGCAGTCAGTTCGACGTGGCGCGGGTGCGTGTGGCCGCCGAGGGCGGCCCGCTGCTGTCCGCGCGCACGGTGAAGTACTTCAGCGACGGCGTGATCGAGGGCGGTACGGCCGCTCTGCTCGACCCCTATCTGGACGCGCCGCACAGCTGCGGCATGCCCGTGTGGGAGCCGCGCGCGCTCGCCGAAGCGGTGTGCGCCTTCGACGCCGACGGCTTTCAGACGCACATCCACGCCATCGGTGACGCGGGCGTGCGGGCCGCGCTCGACGCGGTGGAGGCAGCGATCCGCGCCAATCCGGCCTGGGACCGGCGGCCCGTGGTCACCCATGTCCAGCTCGTCGACCCGGCCGACCTGCCGCGCTTCGCCGCACTCGGCGTCATCGCCAACTTCGAGCCCTTGTGGGCGCAGCCCGACCCGCTGCAGACCGAGCTTTCGATGCCGCGGATCGGCGCCGAACGGTCCGACCGGCAGTATCCGATGGGGGAGTTGGCGCGCGGCGGGGCGCGACTCTCCTTCGGCAGCGACTGGCCCGTCAGCTCGTACGAGCCCCTTGAGGGCATCCAGGTCGCCGTCACTCGGCGCACGTTCGACGGGTCGCCGGAGGATGCCTTGACCCCGCACCAACGCCTCACCGTGGAGCAGGCGCTCGCCGCCGCCACCAGTGGCGCTGCCCATCAGGCGGGCGCGGACGACCGCGTCGCGCTCGTGCCCGGCACGCCCGCGGACCTGGTGGTGCTCTCCGCCGATCCGCGCACCGCGGACCCGATGGCCATCCGCCATGTGCGGGTGCTCGGCACCTGGCTGGGCGGGAACCCTACCTACCGGGCGGGGCAGGAGTGAGGGGCAGGACGATCGCGGTGACCGCTATGCCGTCACGTATCAGCCAGTTGCCCTCGAAGCCTGTCAGCTCGCGCCCCGCCACCGTCGGCCCGGGGACGAGGAGCGCCGCGGTGAACGTGCCGTCCGGGTACAGATCCACCCGCGCCTCCTCGAAGCCGAGCCAGCGGCCCGTGAGCGGGAACCACGTCTTGTAGACGGACTCCTTGGCGCTGAAGAGCAGCCGGTCCCACGGGACGTCCGGATGCCGGATGCCGAGATCGGTGAGGGCCGCACGCTCCGTCTCGTCCGAGACCAGCTTCAGGACATCGGTGTCGGCGAGCGGAGCGGCCGGCTCCGCGTCGATGCCGACGGAGGCGACCGCCGAGGCGCGGGCCACGACGGCCGCGCGGTATCCCGCGCAGTGCGTCATGCTGCCGACGATGCCGTCGGGCCAGCGCGGCGCACCCTTGGGTCCGGGCATTATCGGTGCGGACGGCACGCCGAGCCCGGCCAGGGCGGTGCGGGCGCACTGCCGGACCGTGGCGAACTCGCGGCGCCGCTTGTCCACGGCCCGCGCCACGACCTCCGCCTCCTCGGGGAAGAGGAAGGGGTCGGCCGGGTCCTCGCGGGTCTCCACGGCGGTGACGGGTGCCGCGGCGAGCAGCGACCCCAACACGTCGGTGTCACCGGGTACTTGGCGTAGGCGATTCGAGGGCGACGTCACAACGGATCACCGTACCGGGGCCGCTCCCCGAGCGGGGGCCTAGGCTGGCGGAATGCACGACGAGTACCGCACAGTGGCCCGCGAGGCCGTGCACGAGACCGAGATCAACCGCTCGCGCTTCCTGTGCGCCCTCGCGCCCGCCGCCACGGAGGATGAGGCGCAGGACTTCGTCGCGCGCATCCGCAAGGAGCACCCGTCCGCTTCGCACAACTGCTTCGCGTACGTCATCGGGGCGGACGCCGGGGTGCAGAAGGCGAGCGACGACGGGGAGCCCGGCGGCACCGCCGGTGTGCCGATGCTCCAGATGCTGCTGCGCCGTGACATGCGGTACGTCGTCGCCGTCGTGACCCGCTACTACGGCGGGGTGAAGCTCGGTGCCGGCGGTCTGATCAGGGCCTACGGAGGAGCGGTCGGCGAGGCGCTCGACGCGGTCGGCACGCTGACCCGCAGGCGGTTCAGGCTCGCCACCGTCACGGTCGACCACCAGCGCGCCGGCAAGATCCAGAACGATCTGCGATCGGCGGGGCGCGAGGTGCGTGACGTGCGGTACGGGGACGCGGTGACCATCGGGATCGGCCTTCCCGACGCCGACGTCGAGGCTTTCACGGCCTGGCTGGCGGACGCGACCGCGGGCAGCGCGGTGTTCGAGCTCGGGGGAGAGGCGTACGGGGACGTCTGACGCCGGGCGGGGCGTGTGGGCGGGGGCCTGTGGCGTCGGGCGGGCGCCCGAGCCCAGGCGTGGATGCGTGCGAATGGGTAGAATTCGGGCATGGGAGAGCGGCCTGTAACGCCGACTGCGCCCGAACTCGTCATCGAGACCGACACCGGTTCCACGGTGATGAGTCCGAGCCGGGACTATCACGTCGGGCGCGATCCGTTGAGCGACATCGTCATCGACGATGCCCGGGTCTCCTGGCACCATGCCGTCCTGCACGTCGATCTCGACCACTGGACGATCGAGGACGAGCACAGCACCAACGGCACGTACGCCGACGGGCAGCGCGTCCAGGAGTGGGGCGTCGGACCCGGCAGCGTCCTGCGCTTCGGGAACGTCACGGACGGCCCGCGCGCGGTGCTCGTCGGCCGTGAGCCGCCCCCGCCCGCTCCGCCCGCCGCTCCCGAGCGCCCCTCCGGCGTCCGCACCCCCTCGGCCACCGGCACCTTCCGGCAGCCCACGACCGTGCGCCCGCTGCCCGCCCGTACCGTCCGCATCGGCCGTGCCGCCGACAACGACCTGGTCATCGACGATCTGGTCGTCTCGCGCCGCCACGCCGAACTGCGGGTCCTCGCGGACGGCACGTACGAGATCGTCGACCTCGGCAGCCACAACGGCACGTACCTCAACGGCCAGCCGGTCGGCCGCGCCGCACTCTCGCCCGGGGACATCGTCGGCGTCGGTCACCGTGCGTACTGCCTCGTGGGCGACGAGCTCCAGGAGTACGTCGACACCGGCGAGGTGTCGCTCGACGTCCAGGAGCTGACGGTGGCCGTCGACAAGGGCCGCAAGACGCTCCTCGACAAGATCTCCTTCCCCGTCGGCGAGAAGTGCCTGCTGGCCGTGGTCGGTCCCAGCGGCGCCGGAAAGTCCACCCTCCTCAACGCCCTCACCGGCCTGCGCCCCGCCGACGACGGCACGGTCCTCTACGACGGTCGCGACCTCTACCGCGACTACGCCGAGCTCCGTCAGCGCATCGGCCTCGTGCCGCAGGACGACATCCTGCACGCGCAGCTCACCGTGCGCCGTGCCCTCGGATACGCCGCCGAACTGCGCTTCCCCCAGGACACGGAGAAGGCGGAGCGCCGGGCCAGGGTCGACGAGGTCATCCGCGAGCTCGGCCTCGAACAGCGCGTCGACCAGCCCATCCACAGCCTCTCCGGCGGACAGCGCAAACGCGTGAGCGTCGCCCTCGAACTCCTCACCAAGCCGTCCCTGCTCTTCCTCGATGAGCCGACGTCCGGGCTCGACCCCGGCATGGACCGCTCGGTGATGCACATGCTGCGCGGTCTGGCCGACGACGGCCGTACGGTCATCGTCGTCACGCACAGCGTGCTCAGCCTCGACGGCTGCGACCGGCTTCTCGTGCTCGCCGCGGGCGGCAGGATCGCCTACTACGGGCCTCCGCAGGACGCGCTCCCGTTCTTCGGCTTCGAGGAATGGCCCGAGGCGTTCGAGGCCTTCGAGGGGGACCGCGACCGGGACTGGGCCGGGGAGTACCGGCGTTCGCCCCTCCACCAGCAGTACATCGTCAACTCCTCGGCGCAGCCGCCGCTGCCGCAGGGCGGCGGCGGCCCGGTCGCGGCCTTCGCGCCACCGCCCAAGGCGCAGAGCTGGGGGTCCCAACTGCGGACGCTGGTGCGGCGGTACGCGGCCGCGCTGGCCGCCGACCGGACGTTCCTGGCCATCATGATCGCGCTGCCGTTCGTGATGGGCGCCATGGCGCGCGCGCTGTCCGGGAGCAAGCTGACGCAGGAGACGGCGATGAACGCGATGCTCATCCTCTGCGTGGGCGGCGTCCTGACCGGCGCGGCCAACGCCGTGCGGGAACTGGTCAAGGAACGCGTCATCTACCGCCGCGAGCGGGCCGTCGGGCTCTCCAGATCGGCGTATCTGATGTCCAAGGTCGTCGTACTCGGGACGATCACCGTGCTGCAGGCCGTCGTGCTGACGCTGGTGGCGCTGCTCGGCGTCGACCTGAACGCGCCGGGCGGCGAGGGTGTGCTGCTCCCACCGCTGGTGGAGATCACCGTGGCGGTGGCGATGCTGGCGTTCACGGCGATGATGCTGGGGCTCCTCGTATCCGCCCTGGTGCGCAAGGAAGAGGTGACGATGCCGCTGCTCGTGCTGCTCGCCATCGTCCAGGTGGTGTTCTGCGGGGCGCTCCTGAAGCTCCACGGGGTGCCCGGGGTGGAGCAACTGGCGTGGCTGGTCCCCTCCCGGTGGGCGCTGGGCGCGATGGCGGGGACGATCGGCCTCGGCAGGATCGTGCCGGGGGAGCTGACCGCCGACCCGCTGTTCCGCCACTCCGCGGGGATCTGGCTGCTCAACATGGGCATGCTGTTGGCCCTTTCGGTCGTGTTCGGCTACGTGGTCGCCAGACTGCTGAGGCGGCACGAACCGGCGGTCATGCGGAAATAGCGAGCGCGGCACGGGAGATCAGGAGCGGACGAGATGACTACTGCGGCGGACTTCCGTCCCACCCATGTCGTCCCCCAGGACGGGCTGCCCGCCTGGGAGGCGCCGGACGTGAACCGCCCGACGACGCCGCTGGACGCGCTGCTGCCGGTACAACTGGTCGACCGGCTCGGCGACTGGGCCCGCATCGTCTGCGCCAACGACTGGTCGGCCTGGGTCGACGGCCGCCTCCTGATCGCCGTACCGAGCGACCCGCCCGCCGCGGGCCACCCCCTGACCCGCACGGCGGACCCGGCCCCGCTCCTGGCGAGAACCGAGGAGGCACTGAGCCGCTACCGCCGCGCGACGCAGGAACTGGCGTCCGGCGCAACCGACGGCGAGTCCTTCCGAAGCCGGACGCGCGGACTGCGCGTGGGCATGGTCGTGGACGGCGAGTCGATGTGGCTCTACGACGCCGAACACGAGCGGTGGGTGTACTGCGACGGAACCCGACTGAGCACGTACGCGGCTGGGGAGGGCCCGGGCGGGGCACCGCCGGACGGCGGCAAAGCCGGGGGCCCGGAGCCGACGCAGGTGGTGCAGGCGGCGGGCCCGGGGGCCCCCGCGCGGTACGACGGGACCGGCGCCGCCGGTGGGGCGGGCGCTGCCGAGGCCGCGCCGGTGGTCGAGGCAGCCGATGCCGCGCATGGAGACGCGTCTACCCGGCGAGTACCGCCCGCGAGCGGTGGCGACGCGGATCCTGGAAGTGCGGCGTTCCCTGCCGACCCGGGGCCGACGCAGGTGGTGGAGGCGGCGGGCCCGGGAGCCCCCGCGCGGTACGGCGGGGTCGGCACCGCCGGTGGGGCGGGAGCTGTCGAGGCCGCGCCGGTGGTCGTGGCAGCCGATGCCGCGTATGGAGACGTGCCTACCGGGCGGGTACCGCCCGCGAGCGGGGGCGACGCGGATCCTGGAAGTGCGGCGTTCCCTGCTGATCGGGAGTCGACGCAGGTGGTGGAGGCGGTGGGTCCGGACCTGGCCTCCGCGCGGTACGACGGGACCGGCGCCGCCGGTGGGGCGGGAGCTGTCGAGGCCGCGCATGGAGACGCGGATCCTGGTAGCGCGGCGTCCCCTGCCGATCCGGGGGCGACGCAGGTGGTGGAGGCGACGGGTCCGGGGCGGGTCCCCGTGCGGTACGGCGGGGTCGGCACCGCTGGTGTGGCGGGCGCTCCCGATCCCGAGCCGACGCAGGTGGTCGAGGCCGTGGCCGGCCCGGGGGCGGCTCGTGCCCCGGCGGGTGGAGGCAGTGAGGGGCCGGCTCCCGCTCCGTACGAAGAACCCACCCGTCGTATCCCGCCCGTCACGGGTGATCGCGGGCCCGCCGCGCCGGGGCGGGGCTCGTGATGGGGGGCGGTGAACCGTCGGGGCCCAGTAGTCATGCCGGGCGGCCCTCCGAGCTGGTGGGGGCGCAGATCGCGGGGTATCGGGTCGAGAGCGAGATCGGGCGCGGTGGCATGGCCGTCGTCTATCGCGCCAAGGACCTGCGGCTCGACAGGACCGTCGCCCTGAAGCTGCTCGCCCCCGAGCTCGCGCGCAACGACACCTTCCGGCAGCGCTTCACGCACGAGTCACGCGTGGCCGCCGCGATCGAGCATCCGCACATCGTCCCGGTCTTCGAGGCGGGCGAGACCGAGGGCGTGCTCTACATCGCCATGCGGTACGTCCCCGGGCTCGACCTGCGCCATCTGCTCGACGAATCGGGCCCGCTCCCCGTGGGAGCGGCCCTGCGCATCGCCGCCCAGGTCGCCTCCGCTCTCGACGCGGCGCACGATCACGGCCTGGTCCACCGCGACGTCAAACCGGGCAACATCCTCGTGGCCAAGGGCACGGACAGCGACCACCCGGAGCACGTCTACCTCACGGACTTCGGCCTGACGAAGAAGTCGCTGTCGCTGACCGGCTTCACGACCGTGGGCCAGTTCGTCGGGACCCTCGACTACGTGGCGCCGGAGCAGATCTCGGGCCGCCCCGTGGACGGCCGGTGCGACGTCTACAGCCTCGCCTGCGTCGTCCACGAGACCATGGCAGGCGGCCCGCCCTTCCAGCGCGACGACGACATGGCGCTGCTCTGGGCCCACCAGTACGACCAGCCGCCCCCGCTGACGGACAAGCGCCCCGAGGTTCCCGCCGCCCTCGACGGCGTCCTGGCGAAGGCGCTGGCCAAGCGGCCCGAGGACCGGTACGGCTCCTGCCTCGAATTCGTGGCCGCACTGCGCGCCGCGGCCACGGGAAGCGCGCAGGGACACGCACCCACGCAGATGGATCTGCGGGTCGTGGGAGCCTCGACGGACCCCGGGGCGCCTCCGGAGCCGCCGAGCTGGGCGCGACCGGTCTTCCGGCGGCTAGGACGGTGAGGAACCGTCCTGGCGTACCTCACCCCGCCGGTGCACCGGACGTGCGAGCAAGCCGCCGATGAAACCGGTGACCAGGCCCCAGGCCACGGCGAGGACCAGCGCCATCCCCAGTTGCGGATGCAGCTTCACCAGGCCGGAAAGGCCGCCGCCCAGATCCCCGATGCCCAGGAGCGACAGGCCGTAGTGGGCGGAGACGCGGGCGAGCAGACAGACGGCGAGCACCGTGAGGGTCAGGGCCACCGCCATGTGCACGGCGTGCTGCCAGGCCCGCATCCGGGCCGGCGAACGCGCCGCCATCAGGAACGCGGCCCCCAGGACCAGGGCCGCCGCGACGACAAGCAGCCACCACACCCGGCCGTCGTGATCGGAGAGCGTCCGCAGACTGAGCGTGGAGTCGTTCGGAGTACGCAGTACGTCGTCCAGGACGCGCGGCATGGGCAGTCCGAACGGCCCGTCCACGCGGCCCTCCCAGGACGCGCCGAGCCCGATGGTGAAGGCGAGCCAGACGAGGTTGGGAAGCCCGAGCAGCAGCACCGCGAACGTCTCGGCGGCATGCCCCTTGGTCACGGCCACGACCACGCCGATGACGAGTCCCAGGGCGACGTACGCGAGCAGCAGGACGACCATGGCGTAGGCCGCGGGACGCACCGACTCCTGGAAGCGCACCAGGCGGCCCGGGAGCGGCGCCCCGCGCGAGACCAGCAGCGCCACGGCGAGGACACCCGCCAGCCACAGCAGCCCGAAGAGGATGGTCAGCGGCACATCCGTCTCGAAGCCGACCCTGGGCGTCGCACCCAGCACGTCGCCGATGTCGGACGCGGTCCCTTCCCCGAGCGAGATCGTGAACCGGTGGCGGGCCAGCAGCCCCAGACCGACGAGCAGCAGCACCCACAGCACCGCGAACCGCCCGGCCCAGCCGGCCAGTTCCCTGGCGTCGGCGACGGCCCGGTGCCGCAGTGGCCTGAGGAACCCGGCGGCGGTCACCAGAGCTCCCGCAAGGGTGACCGAGAGGGGGAGCACCGAGAGCCCGGCGTTCGTCTCGGCGATCGCCCCGGCGTCTCCGGAGAGCCCGACGGAGCCGCCGACCGCCATCACGACGACGGCCGCGACAACGCTGGGAAAGGCGCCGCCCGGCAGGTCCGCGGCCCCGGCGGCCCACAGGCCGAGCGCGGCGACGACGGCCATGGTCACCAGCGCGGCGAGCACGGCGAGCAGGGCGTGGATCCAGCCGTGGGGGGCCCGACCGGGCGGTTTGTGGTCGCTCACGTTGTCACGCTAAGCAGCGCGGCGGCGGTCCGCCCCTCGGGAGGGCCGACCGCGTCGGCTCGCGGGCTCCCGGGAAGCGGGACACGCAAGCGGGACACACAATAGGCGCGTAACCGAAGAAACCGTACGTAGCGGTCTCCTCCGCAGGGAAGAAGTGTTCGTGAGCGCCGAACCGCCGTCGTCAGGACGCCCCACAGGACCCCCGTCCGGCCCGCTCTCGGGCCCTTCGCAGCCCGGCGCGACCCAGGCCGGTTCGACGCCACCGCCCGGCGGGGACCGGCCATCGGGTCCACCGAGCGGCCCACCCGGTCCACCCGACCGACCGGGGCCCCCGCCGAGCGGCGCGAGCCCGGAACCGGGACCCGGCGGGGGCCCCGAGCCGGAGCGCCCCTGGTGGAAGTCGGCGCCGCGCGTGGCGGCGATCTCCCTCGTGCTCGTGGCCGCGGTAGTGCTGACGGTCGTCCTCACCCGGCCCGACGGCACCTCGAAATCCGGCGGCGAGGTCGCCCTCCAACCCGCCGGGAAGCAGGGACCTGATCCCTTCACCGAGTCGACGGCCCGGGACGACTCGACGCCGGCATCCCCGAGCGCCCTGCCGAGCTCATCGGCGTCGGCCAACGTGACACGCGGCGTGGACGGCGCCGCTCCCGGCCTCTACGGCGGAACGCGCAAGGTCGGCAGCTGCGACGTGGAGAAGCAGGTCAGCGCCCTGAAGAAGGACCCGGCGAAGAACAAGGCGTTCGCCTCGGTCCTCGGCATTGACGCGTCCGCCGTCCCGGCGTACCTGCGGGCACTCACACCCGTACAGCTGCGCATGGACACCCGCGTCACCAACCACGGCTACCGTGACGGTTCCGCCACCGCCTACCAGGCCGTCCTCCAGGCCGGGACCGCCGTACTCGTCGACGACCGGGGCGTGCCGCGCGTGCGCTGCGCCTGCGGCAATCCGCTGCTGCCCCCCGTCGCGCAGAAGAGCACCCCGAAGCCGACGGGCGACGCGTGGCCCGGCTACAAGTCCTCGAACGTCGTGGTCGTGGCACCGGCCACCCAGGTCGTGAACGTCTTCGTCATGTACGACCCGAAGAGCGGCGACTGGTTCGAACGTGACAAGGGCGACACGGGCGCCGGCGACACGAAGACCGTGCCTCCGGCGAACCTGCCATCCCCGTCCCCCTCGCCGTCCGAGTCACCGTCATCGGCGTCCCCGTCGTCCCCCTCCGCCTCATCCGCCTCCCCCTCCTCCGAGGAGCCCTCCTCGCCGTCCGCATCGTCCGCGCCGCAGACGCCCTCCACGGAGCCGGAGCAGGAGCAGTCGCCCGCCTCGCAGTCCGCGCAACCCCCGTCCGCACCGGTGACAGATTGAGGTTCGTGATCGAGCAGGTGCCGGCAGGCGCTAGCGTGGTGGGTGCTGTCGGCGAGGCCCGTGCTGGGGCGGTCCTTGATCCGGGGCGTAGGAGGGGTGAACGAGCATGCGGTCCGGAGCGGCGTCTTGAGAATTCTGCACACGTCCGACTGGCATCTGGGCCGGGCGCTTCACCGCGTGAACATGCTCGGCGCCCAGGCCGAGTTCATCGGCCACCTGGTCGCCACCGCGCGTGAGCGCGAGGTGGACGCCGTCGTCGTGTCCGGTGACGTGTACGACAGGGCGGTGCCGCCCCTCGCCGCCGTCGAGCTGTTCGACGACGCCCTGCACCGGCTCGCGGACCTCGGCGTCCCGACGGTGATGATCTCCGGCAACCACGACTCGGCACGCCGCCTCGGTGTCGGCGCCGGTCTCATCGGCCGCGCGGGCATCCACCTGCGTACCGCGCCCGCCGCCTGCGCGGACCCGGTGGTTCTGGCCGACGACCACGGGGACGTGGCGTTCTACGGCCTGCCCTATCTCGAACCGGCCCTGGTCAAGGGTGAATTCGGGGTGGAGCGGGCCGGGCACGAGGCGGTGCTCGGCGCCGCCATGGACCGGGTGCGCGCCGATCTGGCCGACCGGACGCCGGGCACCCGTTCCGTCGTCCTCGCCCACGCCTTCGTCACCGGCGGCGAGGCGAGCGACAGCGAGCGGGACATCACCATCGGCGGGGTGGCCGCCGTGCCGTCGGGGGTCTTCGACGGCGTCGACTATGTCGCGCTCGGCCACCTGCACGGCAGCCAGGCCATCAGCGAGCGCGTGCGCTACTCGGGCTCCCCGCTGCCGTACTCGTTCTCCGAGTCCGCGCACCGCAAGACCATGTGGCTCGTCGACCTCGGAGCCACGGGGGAGATCGAGGCCGAGCGGATCGACTGCCCGGTGCCGCGGCCCCTCGCCCGCATCCGCGGTGACATCGAGACGCTGCTCGCCGACCCGGAGCTCGCCCGTCACGAGGAGGCCTGGGTCGAGGCGACGCTCACCGACCCGGTGCGCCCCGACGACCCCATGGCCCGTCTCTGCGGGCGCTTCCCGCACACCCTCAGCCTCGTCTTCGACCCGGAGCGCGCCCCCGAGGACCCGGACGTCTCGTACGCCCAGCGCCTGAAGGGCCGCAGCGACCAGCAGATCGCGGAGGACTTCGTGACCCATGTGCGGGGTGCGGGCCCCGACATACGCGAACAGGCGGTGCTGCGGGCCGCGTTCGACACCGTCCGCACCGACGACACGCTGCACGAGGTGGCCCGATGAGGCTGCACCGGCTCCGGATCACCGCGTTCGGCCCCTTCGGCACCACCCAGGACATCGACTTCGACGACCTCTCCGCCGCCGGGCTCTTCCTGCTGCACGGACCGACCGGCGCGGGCAAGACGTCCGTCCTGGACGCCGTCTGCTACGGCCTGTACGGCTCGGTGCCGGGACCCCGGCAGGGCAGCGGCCAGGGGGTGACGCTGCGCAGCGACCACGCGCAGCCCGGCGTGCGGACGCAGGTGTGCCTCGAACTCACCGTCGCCGGACGCCGGTTGGAGGTCACCCGGCAGCCGCCGTGGGAGCGCCCGAAGAAGCGCGGCACCGGCACGACCACGGAGAAGGCGCAGAGCTGGCTCCGGGAGTACGAGACCGGCGCCGAGGGTGGCGCCGAGTGGAGGGACCTCAGCCGCTCCCACCAGGAGATCGGCGAGGAGATCACGCAGCTGCTCGGTATGAGCAAGGAGCAGTTCTGCCAGGTGGTGCTGTTGCCCCAGGGCGACTTCGCGCGCTTCCTGCGGGCCGACGCCGAGGCCCGCGGCAAACTGCTCGGGCGGCTCTTCGACACGCGCAGGTTCGCCGCCGTCGAGCAGCGACTCGCCGAGCAGCGGCGCGACGCCGAGGGCGCGGTGCGGGAGGGGGACGGGGAGCTCCTCGCCGACGCGCACCGGATGCAGCAGGCCGCCGGGGGCACCCTCGATGCCCTGGAGAACGCGGAGTCGCCGCTGCCCGACCTTTCCCCAGGCGACCCGGGGCTCGCGGAGTCCGTCCTGGCCTGGGCCGCCGTCGCCCGCACCAGCGCCCGCGAACGGCGCACGATCGCCGGGTGCGCTCTCACGGCCGCCGAGTCCGCGCAGGCCGCCGCCGGGCGCCGACTGGACGACGTACGCGAACTCGACCGGCTGCAGGCGCGGTTCTCCCAGGCGCGGGAGCGGGCCGGGCGGCTTCAGGAGCGCGCCGGGGAACACCGGCGGCTGCAGGTTCGGATGGACCGCGCCCGCAAGGCCGAGAGGGTCGCCCCCGCGCTCGGTCTGCGCCGGGCCACCGAGGAGGAGCACCGCCGCGCGGCCGCCGACGAGACACGCGCGCGCGGGCAGCTGCCCGCCGCGTTCGCGGACTCCGGCGCGTCGGGACTCGCCGCGGCCGCGCGCAAGGCGGCCGAAGAACTCGGCGGTCTCGAATCCGCCCGGCGTGCCGAGCGGCGCCTGGCCGAGCTCGGCACGGAGCGCGCCTCCGTGGAGCGCGAGGAACGGGCCGACGACGAGTTGCTGCGCGAGGCGGCGGACTGGCTCGACGGCTGGGACGCGGCCCGAAGCGCGCTCCACGAGCGCATCGAGTCCGCCCAGGACGCGGCGACCCGGGCGGAGCAACTGGCGGGCCAACTGGAGCCCACACAGGGCAGGTTGGACGCCGCCCGCCGTCGCGACCGCCTCACCCAGGAAGCCGCCGCCGCGTACGAACGCGCCCTCGCGGCCCGCGAGCGTGCCACCGGGGCCCACGAACACTGGCTCACCCTGAAGGAACAGCGCCTCACCGGCATCGCGGCGGAACTGGCCGCGGGCCTGACCGACGGGGCCCCCTGCGCGGTCTGCGGCGCCACCGAACACCCCGCGCCCGCACCGAAGTCGGCCGGCCACGTCGACCGCGCCGCGGAGGAGTCCGCACTCACCGTCCACCGACGGGCGGAGGAGCTGCGCACAAGGGAGGAGCGGCACCTCGGCGAGGTGCGCGAGTCGTTGGCGGCGGCCGGGGCGGCGGCGCTGGGGTCGTCCGCCGGGGACTCGGAGGCCGAAGAGGCGGCGACCGGCCCGCAGGGGCCATCGGTCGAGCAACTCGCCGCGCTGGTCGAGGAGTTGCGAGGCGAACACGCCGAGGCGCGCAGTCGCGCCTCCGGTCTGCACGCTGCCCGGGAAGCCCTCGCTCAGGCCGAGCGCGAGCACCACCGCAGGGTCGCCGTGCAGCAGGAGGCGGCCGTGCGGGCAGCGTCCCGTGCCACTCTGCGGGACAGCCTCGAACGCGAACGCGCCGTTCTGGAGGTCGACTTGAGCCGTGCGCGGGGAGCCAGCGACAGCGTCGCCGCCCGAGCGGCCCAGCTGGAACGGCAGGCCGCGCTCCTGAGCGAGGCCGCGGAAGCCGCACGCGTCGCCGACGACACCGCCCAGCGGCTCAAGGACGCCGACGCGCGACTCGCCGACGCCGCTTTCCGAGCCGGGTTCGACACGCCGAGTGACGCCGCCGAAGCCCTGCTCGACGACGCGAGCCACCGCGAGCTCCAGCACCGTATCGACGACTGGCAGAACGAAGAGGCGGCGGTGCGTTCCCTCCTCGCCGAGCCCGACGCGGCCGCCGCGGCTCAGCGGCCGCCCGCCGGCCTCCGGGCCGCCCAGGAAGCCGCCGAGCACGCCGACCGGCTGGCCCGCACGAGCGCCTCCGCACTCGACGCGGCCACGCGGCGCTGCGCCGAACTCGACCGGCTCTCCGGCCGGTCGGACGCCGGAGCCCGGCGCCTCGCGCCGCTGCGCGCCGAGTACGACCGCGTGGCACGCCTGGCGGGCCTCGCCGCGGGCACGTCGGCGGACAACGAACGCAGGATGCGCCTGGAGTCCTATGTCCTGGCGGCCCGGCTCGAACAGGTCGCGGCCGCGGCGACCGCACGGCTGCGGCGCATGTCGTCGGGCCGCTACACCCTCGTCCACTCCGACGACCGTACGGGGCGCGGCCGTTCGGGCCTCGGCCTGCACGTGGTCGACGCGTGGACGGGCCGCGAGCGCGACACGTCCACCCTCTCGGGCGGCGAGACCTTCTTCGCCTCCCTCGCCCTGGCGCTCGGCCTCGCCGATGTCGTCACCGACGAGGCAGGCGGCGTACGGCTTGACACGCTCTTCATCGACGAGGGCTTCGGCAGCCTCGACGACCAGACCCTCGACGAGGTCCTGGACGTCCTGGACTCGCTGCGCGAGCGGGACCGCAGCGTCGGCATCGTCTCGCATGTGGCTGACCTGCGACGACGCGTGCACGCCCAACTGGAAGTGGTGAAGGGGCGGGCCGGATCCGTCGTACGGCAGAGGGGGGCCACCGACTGATCCGCCGGTTAGAGGCACCTATCAGGATGGATTCTTTCCCTGTTTTACCCTCGCTTGCCCGGATCGTCTTCGTCCTTATGTCCCCCGGCCGTCCCCCGGACCGCCCTCAGGGCCTACCTGCCGTCGCGGTCGAATTCAATGGCCCGTCCGTCCTTGCAGGTAGCGGGCTCCGGTTGGTTTGAGTGACTACCGCTCCAAGGCCGCAACAGCCTTCAGCGCGGCTAGCCGTAAACGTGGGGGCCGGACCTCGTCGGCTCACTCCTTCAAGGTGTAGAAGTGGATGGGTGAGTTCGGCGTGAAACCGATACGCGGGTATACAGGGGCCCCTGCGACGGTCGCGTGCAAGGTGGCGCGGGTCAGCCCGGTGGCTCGGGCGCCCTCGTGCAGCGCCTTGCGCGTGACAGCCTCGCCATAGCCCCTGCGCTGCCACTGCGGGTCGGTGGCGACGAAGGCGACGAAGAGGCGGCCTTGCGCTTCGACCGTCGCGGCGCACGCCACCGGAACGTCGCCTCGCATGCCCAGGTAGGCATAGACCTCACTCTTCCAGCGCGCGGATCCGACCAGGCCGTCGCGGCCTTCCTCCAAGGGGAACCCGTAGGCGCGTGATTGGAGGTCCGCATAGGCCCGCAGGTGCTCGTCGGTGCGCACACGCACGAACGTCAGATCGGGGTGGACCGGGTCGGGAATGGGCAGCAGGTCTCCGGCCATGCCCCTGCCCGGGAAGGCGTACTGCAGGCCGGCCTGCTCGGCCGCCGCGGACAGCGCGGTGCGCCCCTCGTCGTCGAGGAGGTCCTCGAAGAGCCACAGGAAGCCCGGGTTCTTCTTCGCGCGCATGATGTCCGCCGCCTGGCTCAGGCGTTGCGCGACGCGATCGGCTCCTGCTCCCCGGTCGGTCAGAGTGATGCAGTTGTAGAACGAAAATCGGCAGTCGGCCCAGCGGACGGCGATGCCGGGGAGGTCCCGCACATCCGCTTCCGCATCGCGGTCGAGCACCATGGCCCGCCACGCCACGGTGAGCTGCTGTGCCGATTCGATGGACTCAGTGAGGCCAGTCACCGTACTCCCACGGGTCGTTGAGGTCATTGAGGTCGTTGAGGAACCGGAGCTGGGAGCGGAGGGCTCTGGCGCCTCCGGGCCGGTGGGAACTGTACGTGCGGCACGCGGTGTCGCTGCCATCAGATGATGCCTTCGAACTGTTTGTCCTCGGTGGGGGAACTGGAGCGGGGCACGTGGTAGGAGTCGCGTCCGAAGCGCCGCCACAGGCCGGCTATGAGGAAGGCCACCACTACGGCGACGGGGGTGTAGTTGAAGGTGGTGGTGGTGATCGGGCTGCTCTGCGGCAGCAGGAACAGCACTGTGACCGCAGCCGCCCACACCACCGCCACCCAGCCGATCGGCCGGCTCCAACGGCCCAGGTGCCAGGGCCCTGGGGTGAATCGGTCACGGTGGACCAGTCGCAGCAGCACCGGGATGGCGTAGGCCGAGGTGAATCCCACGACCGAGATGGCGGTCACCGCCGAGAACGCCGTTGTGGAATACAAGGACGGCAGCGCGAGCACGAAAGCCACGGTGACCGCGAGCCAGACCGCGTTGGCGGGGATGGCGGTGCGGCGGCTGACCTTCTTCCAGCGCGCCGATCCGGGCAGGGCGCCGTCCCGGGCAAAGGCGTAGATCATCCGGCTGGCGCTGGCGGTCACGGTGTAGCCGCACAGGAACTGGGCCACGATGATGACCAACAGCAGGGCCTTGGCCGCCGCCATGCCCAGTGCGTCCAGAAGGATCTGTGCCACTGGTACACCGGTCGGGCCGGACAGGGTAGCGGTGTAGTCCTGGATGGCGAACAGCAGCGTGGTCAGCAGGATGCCGCCGGCGATCCAGGACACCGCCACCGAGCGGAAGACCCCGCGAGCCGCGGCGACGGAGGCATGGTTGGTCTCCTCACTCAGGTGGGCCGAGGTGTCGTAGCCGGCCAGGGCGAAGACCGGAAGCAGCATGCCCAGCAGGATCACGTAGACCGGGGCGCTCCAGCCGGTGTTGTTGGTGAACTCGGTGAAGACGAAGCCGGCCGACTGGTGGTCGGAGGGTACGAACGCCAGGGCGCCGATGATGACTACGGCCCCTGCCAGGTGCCACCACGCGCTCAGGGACGTCAGGATGTTCATCAGCCGGGTGCCGAAGAGGTTCAGGACCGCGTGCAGCGCGAGGATGACCGCGTACAAGGCCAGCAGGGAGCCCGGGGTCGGCGTGTAACCGTATTGCAGGTTCATCCACGCGGCGGTGAACGTCGCGATGCCGTAGTCCTGGGCGGCGATTCCGCCGAGCAGGCCCAGGAGGTTGAGCCAGCCGGTGTACCAGCTCCACCGCTCGCCTCCGAGCTGGCGGGCCATGTAGTACAGGCCGCCGCTGGTGGGGTAGCGGGAGGTGATCTCCGCCAGGGCGGCGGCCAGGCACAGCACCAGCGGCCCGACAGCGAGCCATCCCCACATGATCACCGCGGGGCCTCCCGAGTTCAGGCCGTAGCCGAACAGCAGCAAGGTCCCCGACATGATCGATATGACCGACAGGGAGGCGGAGAAATTACCGAAAGCCCCCATCCGGCGGTGCAGTTGCTGGGTGTAGCCCAGCGACTGGAGGATGCGTGCGTCCTCCCCGTCGTCGTCGACCGGGTTCGGCTGCTGGCGCGGTGCTCTTGTTGAAGTCATTGGTTCTCCGCACAGGAAAGCTGAGACAAGGGGGTGCAGGCGGGGTGGCTGCCGGGCCGCTAGCGGGGCGTGGCGGCGCCCGCCCGTGGGGTCAGGTCGGCGGTCATGGGTGTTCTCCCGTACGCCGCGGGTGGGATCTCAGGCAGGCGTCACGGTCCTCCTCGAATGCCTTCCGCCACTGGTCCTCGGGGTGCCGGGCGTCGTACTGCCACGGGGCGGGCGTGGCGAAGTCGCCGATGGCGTCGAACACTTCGGTGGCCCACTGAGCGAAGCCGCCCCTCGCCAAGGCGTATGCGAGGTAGTTCAGATCCAGCTGAGAACTGGTGGCCGGATCGCACTTGTGGAACCAGCCCTCGAATGCCTGCGTGATGGCCCGGGTGGTGTCCTCCCTGGTCCACAGGAGGTTCTGCATGACCTCGGCGCCTCTGTCCCGTCGCTCCCGGTGCTCCTGAACACGGGCGTAGAGGGGCAGCAGAAGCAGGGGCGAGTCGGGCGGCGCGAAGGAGACCGTCCAGCGGGCGAAATCCGTCGCGACCGCCTGGCGGCCCGCTGGACCCGGGCGGGCCTGGAGCGCCTGGGACATGCGGTGCCATGCCTCGCGGTTGAACGGATCTCGTCGGTGCACGTCCCCCAGCAGGCCCCATGGCCCACCAGGCAGCAGATACTCATGGGGTGGCGGGGCCACGTGATGCTCCGGGTAGCGTCCTGTCGTGTCCGTTTCAGCCAGGGCCAGGCGGCAGATCCAGGGCACCGAGTCGTCGGGATTCCCCGTGCCCGCCATGTGGCACGCCTCCCGGGCCCTGGCCACCAGTTTCTCCAGGTCCCCTGCCCGCCGGTAGTCGCGCCCCCAGTTCCGTCGGTGGGCCTGCAGTACCCGTTCGGTGGCAACTCTGGCGTACATCACCCGGGCAGCGAGGCTCTCCGGTTCCTCTTTCAGCCACAACTCCACAACATTGGCCTGAGCTGCGACAACCCCCAGTACCTGAGTGCGGGATGTCCACTGCGGCCAGTTGCCCGTGCAGGCCAGCACCTGCCGCATCTGCATCCAGTAACCCGCCTGAATGTCCTGCACTGCCGCATAGAGGTCTGTGTCTCGGCCGGCCGGGTTCGAACTCTCCATCAACGCCCACCTCGGCCGGCCGGACACAGGGCGGGCCGCAGGGGGCCGTCAGCTGGAGCCGCTGAGGCCATGGGGAGGCCGGGCTTCGCGCCTGAGGGTGATCTCTTGGACTTCACCTGTGCCTGCGGTGTCACGCCGTGCACCTTGGGCCGGCACTCCTGCGCACGGCGTCTTGGCAGTCCGGGAGCCTTCACGCGGCGACGGGCCGGTTCGGACGGCGCTGCCGAGACCTGGTGGCACCCCACAGGCAGCAGGTCGTCGGTGCCCTCGGACCCGACCCGGTGGCGCAGCGCGCGGCCCGGCTGCGCAGGGCGTGCTCTGCGGCGGGCCGCCCGCCGCCCGCTGGTGTGAGCGTCACGGCTCGCCGGGTGGTGTGAGCACGACACCGAACGGTGTGCACTGGCGGCCATAGGCAGAAGGACCCTCGGGGCAGTTGGGACGGACGGCACGGTCGTGCAAAGGAGAGCGGTGTGGGCCGACGTGCAGGGCGGAGACGGCCGCTGGCCAACCCGGCCGCTGGCTTTCGCTCTTGGCCGGTAAGCGAGTGCCCAACAGGTACTTAAGTGCCTGGAGAGGCGCATGACCAGAGAATCCCAAGATTGTCAGGTTGCTCAGACGCAGGTTTCGGCCATGCGGCAGACGAGCGTCGCCATCAGTGACCGGACCCGCAAGCCGCAGCACTCAGACGGTGCGCCGCCAGGGCTCGGCCGCTCGCAGCCACGTGTCATGGGCAAGTGGAACAGGGCCGCCGCCCTGAGCGGAAGCGGGCGGACCTTGGTGTGCGGGCGGCAGTTGAACACGAGCCGGCCCAGCAGCCGTACGGTCCGACGACGGAACGTACGACCGCTCACCACGAACGCGCAGCGAGATCTTGCATCGGGACCGTCATGTCGGCCGGGCACCGTGACACGATCTTCTTCATGGACAGCGATGCCGCCCGTCGCACCCGAGCCACCGCTACCCGACGGAAGGACTCCGTCAACTTGCGTGTGGGATAGGCGCGTTGACGCATGCTGATGGCGCGCAGGTGCCGCGAGGGGTACTGCGTTCAGGCGTGCACGGACGTCCCGGTGACGGTCTTCCAGGCGCGCGGAATCATTCGGCCAGTTCGGTACGGTAGTCACTGGCTGTGAGCAGACGCTGTGCCCAGGGTCTTCGGGCCGCTCGACCAGCAGCGTCTCCAGCGGCAGGACGCCGTCCCATCGGCTGCGTCCGCCGGCCCGTTCCTGGGCGGTGCGACAGGCCTCCTTGCCTGAGGGTCGCACCTGCAGCACGGCGAAGCGCGAGGTCATCGTGCCTTTGCTGCCCTGGCGCCAGGTGACTTGTTCAAAGGGTGTGGCGGATTTGATGCATGTCGGCAAGGGCCGTGGCCTCTGGCGATAGCGGGGCAGGGTGGGTGGCCCCAGACCGCTGTATGCGGGCTGGAAGGGCTCGGCTGTGGCCGGACGGGCGATCTCCTTGGGATCGACCGCCATGAGCATAGGACCAGCCGCGTTCTTGAAGTGCGAGGCGGATGGAGACACTGCGGCCGTAGCCGGCATCGGCCACCAGCACTGGCAGCCCCTGCCCGGCCAGACGGTCCAGCAGCCCCAGAGCCAGAGAGGCCTTGGAGGCAGACCCCACCTCCTCGGGCACCCCGGCCCGCCGGCGCCGCTGGTCATCGTCGGCCCATCCCGGGGGAAGGAACAGGTCCCACTCCAGCGGGCAGGAGACGGTGTCGGTGGCCGCGTGCACGCTGACGGCGATCTGGCAGTTCGCCCGCTTGCCCAACGCTCCGCAGTACTGCCGGGCCACCCCCACCGAGGCCCGCCCGCCCTTGGGATACGACACATCATCGACCACCCACACCTGCGGCCGGATCACCTGGCACAGCCGCTGGGCGATCCGCTGGCGCACTGGTGTCCAGTCCCACGGCGACTGGCTGACGAACTGCTGCAGGGTCTGCATGTCACCGTCCGGCAGACGGGCGGCCATCGGCTGGATCGGCTTGCGCCGACCATCCAGCATCAGCCCCCGCAGATAGCACTCGCCCTTGGCCCTCTGATCCCTACGCGGCACCGAGGCGAACACATCAGCCACGAACAATGCCAACGCCGCCCGCAGACGGTCCACTTCATAGGCATCCACACACCCAACATGCTCCTGATCAGCACCAACGAACAGAGCTCACAAAGCACTACTAGTTCCCCAGGGCATCGAACGTTTGCCCTGATGGCGGACGTACAACGTCCTGGCTCCTCGCGGACTCGTTGGTGCAGCCGGACAGAGTGTCCGGCCCGTCCTAGGCCCGATAGCGGATGTTGAACACGGCACGGCAGGCCGAATCGCTACCTGATCTCGAGGGGCCAGCGCGGCCGCTAACGTGGATGACGGACCAACCGTCGGGGAGGCAGCGCGCATGCGTGGTCTTGGGGATCACCTCAGCGTCGGAGAACGAATCGCGTTCTACCGAGAGCGACGGGGCTATACGCAGCCGGTGCTCGCCGGGCTCGTCGGGCACAGCACCGACTGGCTGTCGAAGATCGAGCGAGGTGTGCGGAAGGCGCCAAGGATCGACAAGCTCGCCGAGCTCGCTCGTGTACTGCGCATCCCGCTCGGCGACTTGATGGGTCAGCCCGTCCTGATGGAGGACGGGGAGAAGCACATGGACGACGTGCCGGCCGTCCGCGACGCCCTGATGAGCCCCCGGCGTCTCTCCAAGCTGCTGTTCGGTCGTACGGCGGAGCGGCAGTTGCCTCAGCTGGATCAGGCGCAGGTCTTCGTCGAACGCAGCTGGGGCGACTACCAGGCTGGCGCTCTTGGGGATGTCATCGCCGCCCTGCCCCCCCCCAGCAGCCGAGCCGCACTTCACGAGCCCTCCTGCCTCAGCCCATGAGGACGAAGAGGCGCAGCAAGACGCACCCCCCGCTGCCGCAGCAGAGACAACAGAGGACCGACATCTGCGCGTGGTGCGCGCAGCCCCTCGATATGAGTCATCCGACGCCGCTTGACCGCGTTGTCCCCCGCTCGTCCCCCGCTCATGAAAATTGCCCCTCGGAGATCACTCCGGGGGCTCTTCATACGATGTTTTCCCAGGTCAGAGCAGGCCTATCACGGCACAGGAATCTGCGACACGCTCTTCATCGACGAGGGCTTCGGAAGCCTCGACGACCAGACCCTGGACGAGGTGCTCGACGTCCTGGACTCGCTTCGCGAACGGGACCGCAGCGTCGGCATCGTGAGCCACGTCGCTGACCTGCGACGACGGGTTCACGCGCAGTTGGAGATCGAGAAGGGGCGCGCGGGACCGGTCGTACGGCAGCGGGGGGCCACCGACTGATCCGCCGGCTACGCCCGCAGTCGGGACTGGACGGAGCAGTCACGTTCACGCCGACTGCGGACTCCCGGCCTTGTGTCAACGCCTGGTTGTGAGATTCCTGTCGGCGTGAGTTTTATCGAATTGCTCCCACACCCAGCACAACCGTGGGTAACGCCACAGTCACCGCGGCCTCTTTGCCGGATGTGCCCCAAGTGATCCTTCTGGATCTTTACTTGATGACTACATACAGTCCACATTCGGTTGCTCTGTTTAGGCAATCTTCATGTTTATGACGGGCCGGGGTGGAATATGTGGAGGCGCGTGCGTTCACGCGGTGGGGCCGGGGTACTGGCAGGTCTGGTCAGCGTGGCGATCGTGGCCGGCTCGGCCCCAGCGGCGACCGCGGCAGGGGCCGGGCCGACCATGCCCGCGGCGGCGAAGGCCGCAGATGAGGGTGCAGCTACTGAAGAAGCAAGCACCGAGGCGGCGTTGGTGGAGGCCAAGCGCACGGGCAAGCCGGTTGAGGTGACGTCTCTGCGCAGTGCGAGCAGTGATGTGTACGCGACCGCCGACGGAAACCTCGAGGCGCGGGAGTACCTGCGCCCGGTCCGTGCCCGGGTGGGGGACCAGTGGAAGCCGGTCGACACCGATCTGGCGAAGTCCGCTGATGGCGGAGTCGCGCCGAAAGTGGCCACGGTGGGGCTGAAGTTCTCCGGCGGTGGGGATGCGCCACTGGTGCGGATGACGAAGTCCGGCCGTGAGCTGGCACTGTCCTGGCCCGGCAAGCTACCTGCTCCGGAGCTTGACGGCGCCACGGCAACGTATGCCGATGTGCTGCCGGATGTGGACCTGCGGATGGGGGCGCAGGAGGACGGGTTCACGCAGCTGCTGGTGGTGAAGTCGGCAAAGGCTGCGGAGAGTTCTGATCTGGCGGAGCTGCGGTTGAAACTGGCCGCGGATGGCATGGATGTGAAGGAGACGGCCCAGGGCGAGCTCCAAGCCGTCGACAAGGGCGCCAAAGGCGCGGTGTTCGAAGCGCCGAAGCCGATGATGTGGGACTCCAGTCCCGGCGTCGACAGCACGCCGACGGCGAAGAACGCGCCGTCCGGGCTCGGCGCAGCCAAGGACGCAGGGGCTGTATCGCAGGCAGCGGAGGAGCCTTCGGCGGGTGAGTCCGGCAAGCTCGCGCCGGTCGGGGTGGATCTCCCCGCCGGTGGCAAGGAGCTGGTGCTGACGCCGGATGCGGAAGTGCTGAAGGGCAAGGACACCACCTACCCGGTGTTCATCGATCCGCAGTGGTATTCGCCGCGTGCATCGGCGTGGACGATGGCGTCGAAGTACTGGGACTCATCGCCGCAGTGGAAGTTCAATGGCGATCACGACGCGGGTATGGGCTACTGCAACTGGTACTACTGCCAGCCCAATGACACCAAGCGGCTCTTCTACCGCATCCCGGTCTCGAAGTTCGCGGGCAAGTCGATCTTGTCGGCCGAGTTCGTGGTGCGTAACACCTGGTCCGCCTCGTGTTCCGATCGCAACGTGGAGCTGTGGCAGACCAAGGGCATCTCCTCGTCCACGACGTGGAACTCGCAGAACGCCTCCGGGTTCTGGGACAAGAAGTTGTCGTCGAAGTCGTTCGCCTATGGCTACTCCGGCTGTGCGGCGAAGGATGCCGAGTTCTCGGTGAAGTCGGCTGTGCAGGATGCGGCAAACGGCCGGGATTCGACGATGACGTTCGGTCTGCGCGCGGACAGCGAGTCGGACGCCTACGGCTGGAAGCGGTTCTCGGACAAGGCGTTCCTGCGGGTGAAGTACAACCGAGCGCCCTCGCAGCTGAGGATGTCGCAGCTGACGATGGAGTACGGCGGTACCTGCAAGAGGTCCAGCGACGCTGCACGCGTACGCACCCTGGGGAAGATCCACGCCAACGAGGTGAGGGACCCGGACCGCGACAGCGTCTCGGTGCAGTTCCAGGCCAAGTGGGACGGCGGCAGCTGGAGCCCGGCGCGGACATCGTCGAAGAAGTCCGGCTCGAACTTCACGATCAGCCTGCCGTCATCGAAGATCCCGGCCAACAAGCAGGTCAACTGGTACGCACGCGTCTATGACGGGGCGCAGTACTCACCCTGGTCATACGCAGGCGACCCGACCGCCTGCTACTTCGTGTATGACACCAAGGTCCCCAAGGCGCCGACGGTGTCCTCGGGCGAGTACCCGGCCTCCGACTCGGAGGATCCCAACGATCCTTGGTACGACGGGGTGGGGAAGTACGGCACGTTCGAGCTGAAGGCCGCCGAAGGTGATGTGACGTCCTACCGGTACGGGGTCAACAGCGACCCCAGCTCCAAGAACAAGATCACCACATCCGGTGGCGCAGCGAAGAGCACCAAGGTCCTGCCCGCCAAGCCGGGGCTGAACTTCATCACGGCCCAGGCCTTCGACACCGCAGGCAACGGAAGCGAGATCCGCACCTACCAGTACCGAGTCAAGGCCGGACAGCCGGACCGGGCGACCTGGCAGCTGGACGAGGCCGAGAGCGCCGGTGAGGCCAAGGGCTCGACGCCGCCGCGCACCGCGCAGCTGCACGGAGGGGCGACCCCGGGTGCGGCCGGTATGCAGGGCACAGCACTGTCCTTCAACGGCACTGACGGGTACGCCTCCACGGACATCCCGGTGGTCAACACCAGTGGAGGGTTCGCGGTCTCGGCATGGGTGAAGCTGTCGAAGATGCCCGAGGGCGCGGCGGTCATCGCCACCCAGCCGGGCAACCACTCGCCGGGCTTCGAGCTCTACTACTCCAAGACATACGACCGTTGGGCGTTCAACCAGTACAAGTCCGACACCGCGGACGCGGGCATTGCCCGGGCGATGGCAGACCAGCCCGGCGGCGCGACTCCGGACAAGTGGACGCACCTGGCAGGGTCTTACGACTCGGTGCGCGATGTGCTGGAACTGTTCGTCGACGGCAAGCTGGTCGGCAAGACTGCCTACGACAGCCCGTGGGAGGCCCGCCGCGGCCTGCAGCTGGGAGCTGCTTCCTACAACGGTGCGCCCTCGGCCTTCTTCCCCGGCGCGGTCGACGATGTGCAGTTGTTCGACAAGCCGCTGGCGCAGGACGAGATCGACAAGCTGCACGCCCAGCAGACGGTCGGCGACCCGGGCCGCCCCGCGCTGGCTGTCTTCGACCTGGACGAAGCAGCGGACGCGACGGAGATAGCCGGACACGGCGGCGTGCTGCCCGCCAAGTACAACGGCGGCGTCACTGCTGGTGCTCCCGGTATAGCGGGCAAGGCCGCCGCGTTCAACGGAACCGACGGCTACGCGAAGATCGGCCAGACCAACGGACCGCATCTGAACACCTCGCGCAGCTTCACCGTGTCCGCCTGGGCCAAGCTCGACAAGAAGCCCTCGGGTGCGGCGGTCATCGCCGCGCAGGCAGGCAGGGAACGCCCGGGCTTCGAGCTCTACTACTCCTCCACCTACAACCGGTGGGCGGTCAACCAGTACTCCGCCGACGCGGCGGATGCGACCCCGATCCGCGCCATGCAGCCCGAGGGTGCCAGCGCCTCAGTGGGGGAGTGGGCACAGTTGGTGGGCGTGCACGACACCGTCGCGAACACCCTGACGCTGTACGTCAACGGCGCCAAGGCCGGGTCGGTTCCGCTGGCCGGAGCCTTCTACGCCGACCAGTCGATGTACCTGGGCGCGGGCAGCTACAGCGGCCAGGTCAAGAACCACTTCCCGGGCAGCATCGATGATGTGCGCCTGCTGGACCGGCCGGTCTCGGCCGAGGAAGTCCAGCAGATGTTCAAGCAGCGCCCGCTGGTCAAGGGTCGCTGGAACTTCGAGGAGACAAGCACCAGCAGCCCACTCACCACACCGGACTCCTCCGCACAGAAGCGTCCGATGAACCTCCACGGTGGCGCGCAGCTCGGCTCCGGAATGATCGACAAGAGTGGGCTGCAGCTGAATGGCACCGACGCCTATGCGGCCACCGCCCAGATGCCGGTCGACACGAGCGGCAGCTTCACTGTCACAGCATGGGCCAGTGCCGCCGCGAGCCCGGATCACGGTATGGCGTTGGTCAGTGGCGATGGCACAAACCGCAGCGCCTTCGAAGTCCGCTTCCAGCCGGATGCCAAGGATCCTGAGGGGCTGGGCCGTTGGGAGCTGACGCTCCCGAGCAAGGACGCCACGGATGCCGCAGTCACACAGGTGAGTAACACCGAGTTCTTCGATGTCACTGAGTGGAATCACCTGGCAGTGGTCTACGACGGCTTCGCCAAGGAAGCCCGCCTCTACGTCAACGGTGTCCTGCAGGAAGTCGCCTGCGGGGATGCGGACGGTAACGGGGATGCTGACGACACCGCCTGCCAGGACCTGATCGCCTGGGCTGACAACGTCCTGACCTTCAGGGCCCTCAAGACCCTGCAGGTAGGCAAGGCAAGGGGCGACAGCGCCGGTTCGTACTTCGCCGGTTCCGTCGACGACGTGTGGACCTTCCAGGGCGCCCTGAACGACGCGCAGATCGAGAAGCTGGCCGGCTCGTTCTTCGACATCCCCACCGACGTACCGGGCGAAAGCTGAGCCCGGGTGTGCCGGGAGCGGCCATCCCTCCCGGCACACCTCCCACCTGACGTACTTCCTTACTGATCTTTCGACGCCGTGCTGCGCAGCTGCGTGGGCTGGTGTTGTCGTGTGAAGGACTGATCTCTGAAAATGAACGGCATAACAAGACCGCGCCGGTTCGGCGCACTGCGGCGAAGGGCAGCCCTGGCGGTGTCCGTCGTGATGATGGGCACTCTGCTGCAGGTGGTGAGCGCACCGGTGGCGACGGCGGAAGGCACCGGCAGACCGGGCCTCCCCTCGGCGGAGAAACCGATCAAGGGCCGGGACGGCATCAAGGTCGAGCCGCGCAAGGTGACCAAGGGACCAAAGACTCCGAAGAGGGCACCGAAGGCGGCCTGGCCGAAGGCCGGGTCCGCCGTGGTGGAGATCCCGCAGCCATCGGTCAAGGAGGCAGAGAAGCCTGTCAGGGCGAAGGGGCTGCCGCTGGCCGTCGGGGCGTCGAAAGCGACCGACTCCAAGCGCGCGGGCCGCAGTGCCAAGGCGCCGGCCACGCCTGCGGCCGGCGGTGTGGAGGCCCGCGTGCTGAGCCGCAAGGCGGCCGAGCGTGCCGGGGTGAACGGTGTCCTGTTCACTCTCGGCTCGGGGGACGACGCGAGCGACAAGCCCGGAAAGGTCCGGACGGCACTTGACTACTCCGGCTTCGCCGAGGCTTTCGGCGGCGGCTACGCGTCCCGCCTCACGCTGGTGCAGCTGCCTGCCTGCGCGCTGGACACCCCGGCGAAGCAGCAGTGCCGTACCGCCGAGCCGGTCCGGACCGTCAACGACACGGAGAAGCAGACCCTGACCGCCGACGCGGTGGCTCTGCGCTCGTCGGGGGCGACGGTGCTGGCAGCGGTCGCGGCGGAGAAGAGCGCGAACAGCGACTACAAGGCAACCTCGCTGTCCCCGTCCGCGACCTGGAACACGGACCTGAACACCGGTGACTTCTCCTGGTCGTACGACATGCCGGTACCCGAGGTGCCGGGCGACCTGAAGCCGGAGGTCGGCCTGTCCTACTCCTCCGGGTCCATCGACGGACGGTCCGGGGCGACCAACAACCAGTCCTCCTGGGCCGGCGACGGCTTCGACCTGTGGCCCGGCTACATCGAACGCCGCTACAAGCCCTGCGCCGACGACGGGGTCGAGAACGCGGACGGCAACAAGCCCGGCGACCAGTGCTGGGACTACGACAACGCGTTCATCACCTTCAACGGCAAGGGCGGCGAGCTCGTCCCGGCCGGGGACGGTGAGTTCAAGTTCAAGCAGGATGACGGCAGCCGCATCAAGAAGCTGTCGTCCACCGACCGCGGCAACGGTGACAACGACGGCGAGTACTGGCGTCTGACCGACCCCGATGGCGTGCGCTACTACTTCGGGTACAACCGGCTGCCCGGCTGGGCGGACGGCAAGGCCGCCACGGAATCGACCTGGACGTCGCCGGTCTTCGGCAACAACGCCGACGAGCCCTGCCACAAGGCATCCTTCGCCGACTCCTGGTGCCAGCAGGCCTGGCGCTGGAACCTCGACTACGTCGTCGACCCTCGCGGCAACGCGATCGCCTACTACTACGACCAGGAGAAGAACTCCTACGGCCGCAACCTCAAGGCCAAGGACAACACCCGCTACACCCGGGGCGGTTCACTCAGCCGCATCGACTACGGCCTGAAGTCCTCGGCCATGTACGGCTCCAAGCCGCTGGCCAAGGTCGACTTCGCCACCTCCGAACGCTGCCTGCCCGACAGCAAGACGGACTGCTCGGACATCGGCAAGGACGCCTTCTACTGGTACGACACGCCCTGGGACATGAACTGCACCGAGGCGGAGGACTGCGACGAGGGACGCCTGTCCCCGACGTTCTTCACCCGCAAGCGGCTGACCGGCGTCACCACCCAGGTTCTCAACGGCGACACCTACAGCAAGGTCGACTCCTGGAAGCTGGGCCACCGGTGGGGCATGGCGGACGTCGACTACCAACTGCTGCTCGACTCGGTCCAGCGCACCGGCCACACCGCGGAGCCCGCGGTGACGCTGCCGAAGACCAGCTTCGCCTACACCCAGCTCGCCAACCGCCTGGACAAGACGGGCGACGGATACGCGCCGTTCATCAAGGCCCGCCTGTCCACGGTCGCCGACGATTCCGGCGGCCAGGTCGACGTCAACTACTCGGCCCCGACATGCGACTGGAACGCCCTGCCCACCCCGCAGTCCAACACCACCCGCTGCTTCCCGCAGTACATCGGCGGCTCCAGCACGGACGACGCGGAGCGCCAGTGGTTCAACAAGTACGTCGTCACTTCCACGACTACCACCGACCGCACTGGTGGCGCCCCCGACGCGGTGACCGCGTACGAGTACCTGGGCGATGCGGCCTGGCACTACGACGATGACGACGGTCTGACCAAGAAGAAGTTCAAGACGTGGTCCCAGTGGCGCGGCTACGGCCATGTCCGGGTCAAGACCGGCGGCCAGGGCGGCGGCGACGCACTCAAATCACAGGAGGACTCCTACTTCCTGCGCGGTATGGACGGGGATCGCAAGGACACCTCGGGCGGCACCAAGGCTGTCAGCGTCTCGCTCGGCGAGGGCGAGGGCGACCCGATCACCGACCACGAATCGGCAGCCGGATTCGCCTACAAAACCGCCACATACTCCGGGCCGGGCGGCAAGGTCCTGGACAAGACGGTGAACCGGCCCTGGCACCACGAGACCGCGAAGAAGGTTCGCGACTGGGGCACGGTGACCGCGAACTTCACCGGCGCCGCCCACTCCAAGACCTGGACGTCGCTGGATGAGGGTGCGGGCGCCGACTGGCGGATCACCTCGACCTCGACCGACTTCGACACCGTCGCCGGCCGCGCCACCCAGGTCGACGACCTCGGCGACAACACGACCGCGGCCGACAACCAGTGCACCCGCACCACCTACGCCACCAACACCGCGGAGAACATCCTTACGCTGCCTTCCCGGGTGGAGACCGTCGCCGTCAAGTGCGCCGACACCCCCGACCGCGCCAAGCAGGTCATCTCCGATGTCCGCACGGCCTACGACGGCGGGGCCTATGGGGCTGCGCCCACCAAGGGCGACGCCACCGCGACCGCCACGCTGAAGAAGCACGACGGCACCAAGGCCACCTACCTGGAATCCGGCGCGACGTTCGACGGCTACGGCCGCCCGCTGACCGCCACCGACCTGACCGCCGACGTCACCGCGACAGGCGCCGGCGCCCCGGTGCGGACGGTCCGCTCGGACGGCCGCAAGACGACTACCGCCTACGGCCCGACGACCGGCTTCGCCACCAAGATCACCGAGACCAGTCCTCCCGTCAAGGCGGCCGACGCGACCTCCGCACTGACCACGATCACCGAGCTGGAGCCGCTGCGCGGCCAGCCGAAAGCCACGGTGGACACCAACGCCAAGCGTACCGAGATGACGTACGACGCGTTGGGCCGCTCGGCGAAGGTGTGGCTGCCCGACCGCAAGACCAGCCAGACACCCAGCTATCAGTTCACCTACTTCGTGGACGAGGGGCAGCCGGTCACCGTCCGCACCCAGACCGTGAACAACGAGGGCGGCCAGGTCGCCTCCTACACGCTCTACGACGGATTCCTGCGCGAACGACAGACGCAGGCCCCCGGCCCCGATGCCGGACGCGTCCTCAGCGACATCTTCTACGACGAACGCGGCCTCACGACCAAGACGTTCGCCCCCTACTACACCCCAGGTGCACCCAACCGGTCCCTGTTCAAGCCCGCCGACGCACTGAGCGTGGAGACGCAGACCCGCACCGCCTTCGACGGTCTGGGCCGCGCCGTCGAGGAGCGGCAGATCGCCGGAAACGGCGACGGCGGCACCGTACTGGGCATCACCAAGACCATCTACGGTGGCGACCGCACCACGGTGATCCCGCCCGAGGGCGCCACGGCAGCCACTACCCTCACCGACGCCCGCGGCAAGACAACCGAGCTGCGTCAGCACCACACCCGCAGCCAGAGTGCGGCCTTCGACACCACCTCGTACGGCTTCACCCCGCGCGGGGAGCTGGCGAAGGTCACTGACCCGGCGGGCAACAACTGGACCTACGCCTACGACCAGTTGGGGCGTCAGACCGAGACTACCGACCCGGACAAGGGCACAACGGAGAGCAAGTACGACGACCGGGGCCAGCTCACCACCACCACCGATGCCCGCGGCACGACGCTGGCCAGTGTCTACGACAACCTGGGCCGCAAGACCGAACTGCACAAGGACAGCGCCACCGGCGAGCTGCGCGCGAAGTGGGTCTACGACACCATCACCGGTGCCAAGGGCCAGCTCGCCGAATCCACCCGCTACGTGGACGGCGCCGCCTACACGTCCAAGGTCACCAGTTACGACCGCCTCTATCGGCCCATGAAGACCGCCTTGGTGATCCCCGACAAGGAAGGCGCCCTGGCCGGTACCTACCAGAGCGGCACCAACTACCTGCCCTCCGGGCTGGTGGGAGGAATCAGCTACTCCGCAGCGGGCTCGCTGCCCGGCGGCGGCTACTCCACCACCTACGAGAAGGAGACCCTGCGGCCCATCTCCGTTCTGGGGGACGGCTTCCAGGCTGACACCAGCTACTCGCTGACCGGAAAGCCGCTCCAGTACGCACTGGGCAGCACCGGGGGAGGCAAGAAGACCTGGGCCACCAACACCTACGAGTGGGGCACCCAGCGCCTGGCCACCTCCCGCATCGACCGCCAGGACCAGCCCGGCGTCGACCAGCTCGACACCTACCGGTACGACCAGGCCGGCAACATCCTGTCCGTCTCGGACGTCTCCCGCACCGGCACCGACACGCAATGCTTCACCTACGACTACCTGCGGCGCATGACCGAGGCGTGGACACAGGGCGACAAGACCTGCGCCACAGCTCCGGCCGCCGACAAGACTGGCGGCCCGGCCCCCTACTGGCACTCCTACACCTACGACAAGGCCGGCAACCGCCTTACCGAAACCCTCCACGACACCGGCGGCGACAGTGCCGAGAACACCCAGCGCACCTACGACTACCCCAAGCCTGGTGACCGGCAGCCGCACACCCTGACCTCGGTCACCTCGCAACTGCCCGGCAAAACCGCCACCAAGGACTCCTACGGCTACGACGAGACCGGCAACACCACCACCCGCACCCTGCGTGGCGACACCCAGACGCTGGCCTGGGACGCCGAAGGCCACCTCGCCAAGGTCACCGAACCCGTGGAGGGCGAGAAGGACAAGGTCACGGAGTACGTCTACGACACGGAGGGCAACCGCCTGATCGCACGTACCCCGACCGAGACCACCCTCTACCTCGGGCACAGCGAAGTCACCCTGCCCAAGGGAGCGGGCAAGGCCAAGGCCACCCGCTACACGCCCCTCGGTGGTGGTCACCAGGCCGTCAAGGAAGACAACGGCACCGTCACCTTCACCACCGCCGACCACCAGGGCACCGGACAACTCTCCGTCGCCGCATCCGACTTGGCCCTCACCCAGCGTCGCACCCTGCCCTTTGGCGGCCTTCGCGGCGAGGCGCCGCAGTCCTGGCCGGGCTCCAAGGGCTTCGTCGGCGGCACCGACGACAGCAAGTCCACCGGGCTGACGCACCTCGGCGCTCGTGAATACGACCCCACCACCGGACGGTTCATCTCCGTCGACCCGATCATGGATCTGACCGACCCGCAGCAGATGCATGGCTACATCTATGGGAACAACAGCCCCCTGGTGTATTCCGACCCGACCGGGTTGTCATGGGCTTCCGACCTCTGGAAGTCAATCAAGAAGAGTGTGACGAAGACCCTCGGCAGGATCATCGGTGGCGGCGGTGGCGGCGGTTACGCCGGAAGTGGGGGTGGCGGACACGTAAGCAACGCCGTGTACACCGGCGGCAGAAGCAACCGAGCGACTCAGGTCGGAATGCCCAATCCGTTCGGCTTTCTGGACAGGGGAATATTCCCCAACACGCGAAAGTACCTCTCCGGCGGCGGCGCATACAAAGCGGTGAAGGAGATAGTCCTTCCCGACGTCAACTCCTGGAAAGCCTGCGGACAGCACCCCGGCGTCACCCTGGATTGTGCCAGCGTCGGCATGGATACACCGTGGGGAAAGTTCCTCAAGCCGTTCAAGGCTGCCATCAAGGGTCTGAAGAAGGCAGACGAAGGCGCGGAGGCAGCAGGCAAGACCAAGAAGGGTGCCGCCTCCTCCGGTTGTAAGTGCTTCCTCGCCGGCACCGACGTCCTCATGGCCGACGGTGCTAACAAGAACATCGAGGACGTCGAACTCGGCGACAAAGTCCTGGCCACGGACCCGAAAACCGGGGAAACAAGCGAACGCGAAGTCACGGCGACTATCGTCACCGAAGACGACAAGCAGTTCACCGAACTCACCATCGCCACACCCAACGGCACCGAGAAGCTGACCGCCACTCACGAGCACCCCTTCTGGTCAGTCGACCAGAAGGACTGGGTCGAGGCTGGAGACCTCAAGCCGGGCATGACCCTGCGCACGGACGACGGCCGCACCGTCACCGTGAGCGCCACTCGCGAGTACAAGGACCGTCAGCGCACCTATAACCTCACCATCGAAGGCGTCCACACGTACTATGTGCTGGCGGGCGAGACTCCGGTACTCGTTCACAACAGCAACTGCCCGAATTGGGCCGCCAATAGCGTGAAGACGTGGGGGCACACATTCAAGACTCATGGTGCCGGAGCGAAGAACACGAAGGCTCTGACCGATCGCGCTCGTAGTACCGGGAATCAGCAGGGTCAATGGCTGGATAATGACGGCGCTGCAGAGTTCTTGAAGGGACTCCACGTCGAAGGGGCCGGTCCCAGGTCGGTGCGCATTCCGGATGGGTTGGGGCAGGTGATCATGCCGGATGGGAGTATCGCCCAAGCGCGGGCAGCTACCATCGTCCCGAGTCCAAATGGACTGTATAAGACGGGGTTCCCGATTATTGGCCCGAACTAGGAGGCTGGAGAGATGAGCTTCTCTGTGTCGTTCAATCCGGCAGTGCAGTCTGGTGCTGCGGCTCCTGCTCTAGCGAGTCTGGAGCCGGGTGACGATTACGAAACCCTCGTCATGGAGGCGTGTAGCGCCCTCTCCGATGCGGGAGGCAGCAGATTCCACATTGGCGGTTTCGGGAACGATGAGTGGCCGCTCGATGTCGGGTATGACTTGTCTGCCTTCATGGAGCAGTTCCCGTCACTCATGGCGAGTGTGCGTGAACGTCGCGAAGTAGAGGTGGATCTCTACTCGCAGGGCATCGAGAGGACTTTGACCTTCCGGCCAAGCGAGGATCTGGTGATGATTCACTGCGAGTCGCGGACCAATTGGGTTCCAGACCCAGAGTGCGAGAGCATTGCGCAAAGTGAGCTAGTCGCGATGCTCTCGCAATTGGCCGACGACTTCGCACGGGGGTTGAAGGCAATTAAGTTCGACCTGCCGGAGGCCGCACCATTCGATCGTTGGCTGGAGGGTGAGGTGTAGCCTCACGGCCCGATCCTGCAATCCACGTGTTGGATAGCAGTAGCAAAATCGAAGCCCCGCCAGGTGCGTCCTGGCGGGGCTTCTGCGGTGGGTGACGGCAGTAGTTGACGGCAACGTCGTGGACGGTGGCTCCGCACAGCGGCGGGTCATCGCCGTAGTGTGGTGAAGGTCCGGGTGAGGTTGGTCGGATCGATCGCTCTTCCCTGCGGCGTGGTGAACACCTACCCGTTGTGCTGCCACTCGGCGCCCGCCGTGTCACGGTCGCGCTACTGCTCTTCGTAGCGGTGCTTCAGCGACTGGAGGCAGCGGTCAGGGAGGGAGAGTGATGCGGCGCTCGGAGGCCCGAGTCTTGGTGGGCAAAGCGGTGAGGCCGTCCGTGTTGGTGCGCTGCAATGTTCGGCGGATGGCGGCGGTGCCCCGGTCGAGGTTGAGGTCTTCCCAGCGGAGACCGAGGCGTTCGCCCTTGCGGAGCCCGGTGTGGAGAGCGAGTTCGAACAGGGCGTGCAGCCGGTGTTCGTTCGCGGCGGCGAGGAGCTGACGGGGTTCTTGAGCGGTGAGGGGTGCGAAGCGTCGGGGCCGAGGCGTGCCGGTGCGGACGTTTGCGGGCGACGTCGCGCGGGATCTCCTCCTCGCGCACGGCGTGTTCCAGGGCGGACTTGAGGACGGAGTGGATGTACGTCAGCGTCAGCGGCGAGAGCCGCTTGGATCAGCATGTTCCGGTGGCGCAGCAGCGGGGTTGATCGCGGCCGGCGTCGATGCTGCGGGCACAGCACTGGCAGGTGGTGCGGAGTTGGTTGAGCCAGGTGCGGACGTCCCTGGCGGTGAGCTTGGCGAGCTTCTTCTTGCCCAGGCCGGGGATGAGGTAGTTGTTCACGCAGGCGGTGTAGCGGGGTGTGGGGGTGTCCTCGCGGAGGTGGTGGACGGCAACGGCCTCCAGCCAATACGTCAGGTACGCGGCCCGGCTGCCCTGCGCGGAGGGTACGGGGACCTCGCGGTTGCTGTTGGCGATCTTCTCGGTGAGCTTGGCCAGGGCTTCCTTGCGGGTGGTGTCGTAGACACGGAGGCGCTTGCGGGTGTTGCTGGGGGCGAGGACGTATCCGGTGGCCTCCCAACGGCTGTCCTTGCGCTGGTAGACGGTTCCGTCGCCGTTGGCGCGGGCTCGCCGGGAGGCGGGGCATCTCGGGGTGTGGTCATTAGGCGGCTTCCTGTTCGAGGCGGGTGCGGATGAAGTCGGTGAGGTCGTGGGTGGGGATGCGGCGGGCGCGGCCGAGGGTGACCGAGGCGAGTTGGCCGGAGCGGAGCAGGTCGTAGACGGCGGAGCGGCCGAGCTGGAGTCGGGCCATGACCTGGGGCACCGTGAGCAGATCCAGCGTCGGGGTCACCTCCGCGTGGAGGACGGCGAGTGGGGGCGAGGCCATCAACAGCCCCCTTCGGCCGTGAACTGCCGTTCCAGTTCCTTGCAATGCCAGACGTCGGCCGTGAGGAGGGCCACGCCGGGGTTGTAGCCCGAGCCGAGGTAGTCCCAGCGACCGACGACGAGCGTGGTCGTCGGATCGGGCTCGGGCAGCCCGGCGTGGACGCGGGCCTGTTCGGTGCGCCAGGCGCGGCGGGCGTCGCGCAGCGCGCCCAGGGTGGTGGAGTAGCTGCGGGACTTGGTGGAGAAGTGGCCCCGGAAGCCGAGCATGTGCGCCCACTTCCAGAGCTTGAGGTGGGCGAACTCCGGCAGCCTGCCCAGCTCCCAGCAGGTGCGGATCATCTGCCGCACATGGCATGCGACGGGGAGCCGGGACAGCGGGCGGGCCTGCCCGGTGCCGTCGCAGGCGGTGCGCGACCAGGAGGCCGACGACGGACAGGTCCACCATGGGGGCGATCAGCGGCGTACCGTCTGACGGCAGTAGCGACGGCAACACCCACGGATTCCCCCACACAATCACGGACACCAGCAGAACCCGAAACCACCGCTGATCTGCGAATACGCAGATCGAGAGGGGCCGCGTAGCACACGTACTATGTGCTGGCGGGCGGGACCCCGGTCCTGGTTCACAATTCCAACTGCCCGCCCGATGAAACAGTCAATAACCTGCCGATGGGCGCCGCAGTATTCGGATGGGTGATCACGAGATGAACAGCAAGCCCACAATACTCCGTCACTAACACATGGACTGTCGGCAATACAATGCAGCAGCGAGTTCCCTTGGGGGGAAGTGATGAGAGTGGAAGTTCTGCAGGTCCTGGCCCCTTCGCAAGGGATCGTGCGCTTCAGGTGCGAGTCCGGTACGGCGTCTGGCCGCTGGATGGGGCGAGGCCCCGCCGAGGTGGGCCGATTCGATGTCGAGATCGAGGTTCCGGAAGAGGTCGCAGAGTGGACTGCGACTTCCTCGAGTGTTACCTCCCTCTCGGACGTAGGCGCGGGGCCCGGATCCCTGATTACGGGTGAAGTTGTCAGGTTCGAGGATGGCGATGATTCGGTCGTTGAGGTCAGAGTAGGGTCGGACATCCTCCTGATTGAAATCCCGAATCGAAGGTCAGAGCTTTCCGTCAAGGGGCTCATCTCCTTCCGGGCTCCCGAAATTCAGCTCTACCCGTACGACCTGTAGGTCAGCTGAGTCGAAGAAATCGGGGAAGGGTTGCGCTTCAGTACCGCCCCGGAAGCCCCACCGAAAGTGCTCGGTGGGGCTTCCGGGGTTCTTGAGAACCAGAACCGGTGGGCGTCTACGAGTCGGCCTGGGGGACAGGCCGGGGTCAGCGGCCCAGGGGGCGCCTTGGTAGGGGAGAGGAGTAGACGATGCTGGTGGTCACCGACCCCAGTGCGCCGATCTTCCCGGCGACCTCCTCCAAGTGGCTCATCGAGCGCGCGGCGACCTTGATCACGAAGCAGTCGTCGCCGGTGACGTGGTGCGCCTCCAGGATCTCGGGGGTCACCTCCACCAGGTCGTGGAACGGCTTGTAATGGCCGTTCGGGTACCGCAGGCGCACGAACGCCAGGATGGGCAGGCCGAGACGCTCCGGGTCCACCACGGCCGCGTACCCCTGGATCACGCCCGCCTCCTCCAGGCGGCGGACCCGTTCGGTCACGGCGCTCGGAGACATGGCGACGGCGCGTGCCAGCTCGGCGTAGCTGGCGCGGCCCTCACGCTGGAGGACGTCGAGGATGCGCCAGTCGGTGGCGTCCGTGGAATAACCGGTCATGCCCGAGAGGTAACAGGGGAATCCCCGGCAGATCAAGAGGTACGCCGGTGATCGGCTCTTCTGGGGCGGCGGGCTCGCCCGTAGATTTTTGGCCATGAGCACAACGACGAACACAGCGCACACCGAAGCGACCAGCGCCGCGAGCACGGCGGCCACCGCCGTCGGCGCCCCGAACTCCGTCCTGCGGGTGGCCCCCGCGTCCCCGGCTGCCGCCGCCGCGTACTTCGGCGCGAGCCTCGCCTTCCACGCCGACGTGTCCGACGTGGCGTCGGCGCTCGCCGCCGGCGGCGACCCCGGATTCGTCGTGGTCGACTCCCGTTCGACGGCGTCCTGGGACCAGGGCCACATCCCCGGCGCGATCCACCTTCCCACCGCCCTCATCCCCGAGCAGGCCGAGCAACTCCTCGACACGTCCGTCCCGGTCGTCACATATTGCTGGGGCCCCGGCTGCAACGGCGCGACCCGCGCCGCCCTCGCCCTCGCCCAACTCGGCTACCAGGTCAAGGAGATGATGGGCGGCTTCGAGTACTGGGCGCGCGAAGGCTTCGAGTTCGAGACCTGGGAGGGCAAGGAGCGCCGCACTCCCGACACCCTCACAGCCCCGGCGGACGCGGAGGACTGCGGGTGCTGAGAGGGGTGGTGGCGGGGTGAGGCGCGCGTCAACTCGGGTGCGTGGCGTGGCTAAAGGGCTGACAGCTCGGCCACCAGGTCGTCAAGACCCAGCGACCCCTGCGACAACGCCGCCATGTGCCACGCCTTCGCGTCGAAGGCGTCGCCTAGCCGCCGCCGCGCGTTCTCGCGGCTGATGAGCCACGCCCGCTCGCCCAGCTTGTAGCCGATGGCCTGGCCGGGGATGGAGAGGTAGCGGGTCATCTCGCTCGCCACGTAGTCCGTGGGACGGCTGCAGTGCGCGTCGTAGAACTCCTGCGCCAGGTCAGGGGTCCACCGCTCGCCCGGGTGGAAGGGCGAGTCCGCCGGGATCTCCAGCTCCAGGTGCATGCCGATGTCGACGATCACGCGCAGAGCCCGCATCATCTGGGCGTCCAGATAACCGAGCCTGCGTTCGGCGTCCTTGAGGAAGCCGAGCTCGTCCATCAGCCGCTCCGCGTAGAGCGCCCAGCCCTCCGCGTTGGCGCTGACGATGCCGATGGTCGCCTGGTAGCGGGAGAGGTTCTCCGCGACGTGCGCCCACTGCGCCAACTGGAGGTGGTGGCCGGGGACGCCCTCGTGGTACCAGGTGGAGACCAGGTCGTAGACGGGGAAGCGGGTCTCGCCCATCGTCGGCAGCCACGTCCGTCCGGGGCGGGAGAAGTCCTCCGATGGGCCGGAGTAGTACGGGGCCGCGGCGCCACCCGGCGGGGCGATGCGGGACTCCACCTTCCGTACTCGCTCGGCGAGTTCGAAGTGTGTGCCGTCCAGCGCCTCGATCGCCTCGTCCATCAGCTCCTGGAGCCAGACCCGCACCTCCTCCACGCCCTCGATGTGCGTGCCGTGCTCGTCGAGGTGGGCGAGCGCCACCCACGGTGTCCCGGCGCCGGGCAGGATCTTCTCGGCCTCGGCGCGCATCTCGCCGAGCAGCCGGTGGAACTCGGACCAGCCGTACGTGTACGCCTCGTCGAGGTCCAGGTCGGTGCCGTTGAAGTAGCGGGACCAGCGGGCGTAGCGCTCGCGGCCCACCGTGTCGGGGGCGCCCTCGATCGCGGGCGCGTAGACGTCACGCATCCAGTCGCGCAGTGCCACGACCGAGGCGGTGGCGGCGCGGGCCGCGGCGTCCAGCTCTGCCCTCAGCGAGTCGGGCCCGTCCGCGGCGAACTCCTCGAACCAGCCGCGGCCCTCGGCGCCGCCGGGGCCCGCCCACTCGCCGAGCTGCCCGATGAAGACGGCGGTGGGTCGGGGAGCCGCGAACAGCTCGCGCTCCAGGCCCAGTTCGAGCGAGGCGCGATACCCCTCGTACGCGGCCGGCACGGCCCGCAGCCGCTCGGCGATCGCCGCCCAGTCCTCGTCCGTCTCCATCGGCGTCACGGTGAAGATCTCGCGCACCGCGTGCGGGATCGTATGCAGATTGCCGACCGCGCGCAGCCCCTCGCCTGCCTCGTGCACGGCGAGTTCGGCGGTGAGCCGCTCCCGCAGGAGCCGCGCGCACCGGCGTTCGGCGTCGCTGTCGGCGCCGGGCAGGCGTTCCGCATCGTCCAGCCGGGCAAGGGTCGTGCGGGCCAGCTCCGCGACGGCTTCCTGGCCCGCCGGTGAGGTGTCCGGGAGCTTGCTGTGACTCGCCTTGACGCCGAGAAAGGTGCCGTTGATGGGATCGAGGGCGATGAGCTCGTCGACGTAGGCGTCGGCGACCTGGCGAGGCAGCGGGCTCCCGCTCCCGTTCTCGCTCGTGTTCGGGATCTTCGTGTCTGACATGCGGACATCCTCATACGCGGGACGCGCCCCCGTCATCACGATTGGCCGGAGGCCGCCCCTTGGCCATCGGCTCCCGGGGCCGGCGGCAGGAGCGGGCCGCACTCCCACTGCTGGAAGATCAACCGTGTCTCCACGCGTGCCACTTCGCGCCGCGCCGTGAACTCGTCGAGGACGAGCCGCTGGAGGTCTGCCGTGTCGGCCACCGCCACGTGCACCAGATAGTCGTCGGGCCCCGCGAGATGAAACACCGACCGGGACTCCGGCAGCGCTCTGATCCGCTCCACGAACGGCCCCACCAACTCCCGCCGGTGCGGCCTGACCTGCACGGACAGCAGCGCCTCCAGACCGCGTCCGAGCTTCGCCGGATCGAGGCGCAGCTGGTGTCCGAGGATCACACCGGAGCGGCGCAGCCGGGAGATACGATCCAGACAGGTCGACGGCGCGACGCCGACCTGGGCCGCGAGATCCCGGTAGGTGATCCGGGCATCGTTCTGCAGCAGCCGCAGGATGCGGAGATCCACCGGGTCGAGTACGACAGAATCAGCCACTTGCCGAACGTAGCACGGGCTTCAACTGCCCGGTACCGGCCTTTGTTCAGGCTGTCGGGCATGGACACGAACACGGAACCCCGCACCGGATCCGGCCACCCGGCCCCGATGCCGGCATCGCCCGCTCCGCGCGCACTCGCCACCGAGGCCGTGCACGCCGGACGCGACGACCTCGCCGGACTCGGCCTGCACGCTGCGCCGATCGACCTGTCCACCACCTACCCCTCGTACGACACCCGCGGCGAGGCGGCGCGCATCGACGCCTTCGCCGCCGACGGCGCCCTGGACGAAGGACCGCCCGTCTACGCCCGCCTCGCGAACCCGACCGTCGCCCGCTTCGAGACAGCCCTGGCCCGGCTCGAAGGGACGGAGAGCGCCGTCGCGTTCGCGAGCGGCATGGCGGCGCTGACCGCGGTCCTTCTCGCACGAGGGGCGGCGGGACTGCGCCATGTCGTCGCGGTCCGCCCGCTGTACGGCTGCAGCGACCACCTCCTCACGGCGGGGCTCCTCGGCTCCGCGGTGACCTGGGTCGACCCCGCAGGGATCGCCGACGCGATCCGCCCCGACACGGGCCTGGTCCTTGTCGAGTCGCCCGCCAATCCGACCCTCGCCGAACTCGATCTGCGCGCGGTGGCCCACGCCTGCGGCACGGTGCCCCTCCTTGCCGACAACACCTTCGCCACGCCCGTCCTGCAACGGCCTGTCGAGAGCGGGGCGCGACTCGTGCTGCACAGCGCCACCAAGTACCTGGGCGGCCACGGCGACGTCCTCGGCGGAGTGGTCGCGTGCGACGAGGAGTTCGCGCGGCAGTTGCGGCAGGTCAGGTTCGCCACCGGCGGGGTGTTGCATCCGCTCGCCGGATATCTCCTGCTGCGGGGTCTTTCCACGCTGCCGGTGCGGGTACGTGCCGCCTCCGCGAACGCGGCGGAGCTCGCGCGGCGCCTTGCCGCCGACCCGCGCGTGCGCCGCGTGCAATATCCGCGGCTCGGCGGCGCCATGGTCGCCTTCGAGGTCATCGGCGATCCGCACGCGGTGACCGCCGGGGTGCGGCTGATCACCCCGGCGGTCAGCCTCGGCAGCGTGGACACGCTCATCCAGCATCCGGCGTCCATCAGCCACCGCGTCGTCGACCCGGCGGACCGGCGGTCATCGGGCGTGAGCGACAACCTGTTGCGCCTCTCGGCCGGGCTCGAGGACGTCGAGGACCTGTGGCAGGACCTCGACCGCGCCCTCGGCCCTCGGGTGCCCGGCACGGACGCGGCGGCCCGAGTGCCCCGGGTCAGTGCCGCTCCGCACGCCCCCGCGGCTGGTCGTACGGCAGCCGTGAACTCACCGGCGTAGCCCCGAGGCCCGCGGTGATCACCAGCGTGCCCTCCTCGATCTGGTAGTCGAGGGGAAGCCCGAGGCCGCGCATCGCGGCGACCATGCCGGTGTTGGACGCCCGCGTCACCGCGTACACGCTCTCGCAGCCCGCCTCGATGGCCATCGTCACCAGGCGGCCGAGCAGTTCGCTGCCGATGCCGCGGCGCTGCCAGTCGTCCTCGACGAGCAGCGCGATCTCGGTCTCGTCGCCGTCCCAGAGCAGATGGCCGAGGCCGACGATGCGCCCGGACGCCGTCCGCACCGCAAGGGTGCGGCCGAACCGGGGGCTCAGCAGGTGGTTGAGATAGCGGTCCGCGTCCCGCACGGGGCCGTGGTAGCGCATACCGAGGGTGCGCTGCGAGCAGCGTTCGTGCATGGCCCTGGCCGCGTCGAGGTCGCCGGTGTCGGCCCGGCGCACGGTGATGGAGCTGCCCTCGGCGAGGGTCAGGACGTCCTGGCTGCGCGGGATGCGCGGGCCGAGCCGGGTGTCGAGCTCGACCAGGGCACGTGCGCGGGCGAACTCGGTGGGCGTGAACGGCAGATACGGCCGCTCCACGGTGATCACTTCGCCGTCGGGGGCCTGCAGCCGGAGCACTGTCCCTTCGCCTTCAAGGGCACCCTCGACGGGTGCGCCGTCGTCGGGCTTGTCCGACCGCGGCCCGGACGTGGCGCCCTGTGACTTCGCGGGCAGCGACCGGATGGTGCAGCGGCCCAGCAACTGACGCAGCGCGAGCGGCAGTTCGGCGGCGTCCAGGGCGGTTCGGGTGGCCAGGCCCAGGATGCGGGTGGGGGCGTCCACCAGGTCATGGGCGTCCGCCCGCTCGATCCAGGTGCCCGAGCCGCCGGCCTGCGCGACGTCTCGGGTGATCTCGGCCGCGGGCAGGTCGGCGGGGGCACGCAGCAGGAACTCGTCGACGGTGCCTTCGGCCAGCGGGTGCGCCTGGAGGCTCAGGATGTCGACCTTGTCGTGGGCCAGGGCCGTGCACAGGGCGGCGAGCGCGCCCGGCTCGTCCCGCACCGTGGTGCGCATCCGCCACAGGGTCGTCGCCTCCGCGCTCTGGTGCCCCGCGCTCTGCTGCCCTGGGGTCTGCTGCCCTGGGGTCTGGTGCCCTGTGGTCTTCTGCCCGGCGGTGTGCGACCGGGCGCCGGTATCGTCCGTCGTCGGGGGTGCGTGGTTGTGGCGGCGTGCCCACCATGTGTGGAAACCGACCGTGGCGAGCAGCGCCACGGCCGAGATCACGAGCAGGGCGGGGACGTCGGGTCCGTGCCCGATCATGTTCGCCACCGCGTCCGCCACGGCCACCGCCGTGAGGAGGGCGGCGAGTTCCACCAGATCCCGCCGCCAGTGGTGAACGGGGCGGCCGTGTTTGGTTCGCGTCACATCAGACATGTCAGCACTCATACAGCCACTGTGGAGGAAGGGTGTTGCGTGATCACGAACGTTTTGTGACTGATGAGTTAAGACACCTTCTGCCCGTTTAGTTCATCTTTGGTCTTTCGTGGCGTCCGGAGGTGACTTCTCGTTGCGTGTTCGGGGGCGTAATCACTGCTGCCCCACCCGCCCCGGCGACAGCACCTTCGTGAACAGCACCGCGCCGTCCTCCTGGCGCAGCCGCACGGTCAGCTCCCCGCTGCCGCCGTCGATGTCGACCTCGCCGAAGTACTGCGGGGTCTCGGCCGGTGACGTGTTGGCGCGGTTCGGAGCCTTGACGAAGCGCTGCTCGGCGCCGAACGTCCCGTCGAGCTTGAGGGCCTGGAAGCCGCCCGCGGCCAGCGGCCCCGACACGAACTCCCAGAACGGCGCGAAGTCCTTGAACGCCGCACGCGAGGGGTCGTAGTGCTGCGCCGACGTGTAGTGCACGTCGGCCGTCAGCCACAGAGTCCCGGTGATCTTGCGGTGCTTGATGTGCCGCAGGAGCTCGGCGATCTGCAGCTCGCGGCCGAGCGGCACACCGGGGTCGCCCTGCGCCACCGCCTCGAAGTTGGCCGAGCCGTCGGGCACGACGAGGCCCAGCGGCATGTCGGAGGCGATGACCTTCCAGGTGGCCCGCGAGCGTGACAACTCGCGCTTCAGCCACCGCAGTTGCCGGGCACCCAGAATGCCGGTGGTGTCGTCGGGCTGCCGGCCGGGAGAGTTGGCGTTGCGGTAGGAGCGCATGTCCAGGACGAACACGTCGAGGAGAGGGCCGTGCCGCAGCACGCGGTACACCCGTCCGTCCTCGTCGCCCGGCGGGAGCGTCGAGATCGGGTAGTACTCGCTGAACGCGCGCAGCGAGCGGCCGGCGAGGACGTTCACGTCCTTCTCCGTGTAGCGGGGATCGGTCAGAATCTGGCCCGGGTACCAGTTGTTGCGCACCTCGTGGTCGTCCCACTGGACGATGGAGGGCACCTGCGCGTTGAAGCGCCGCACGTTCTCGTCGAGCAGGTTGTAGCGGAAGGCGCCGCGGAACTCCGCGAGCGACTCGGCGACCTTCGACTTCTCCTCCGTGGTCACGTTCCGCCACACGCTGCCGTCGGGCAGGTTGACGCTGGGCAGGATGGGCCCGTCGGCGTAGATGTTGTCGCCGCTGCACAGGAAGAAGTCCGGGTCCCTGCGACGCATCTCGTCGAAGACGCGCCAGCCGCCGCGGTCCGGGTTGATGCCCCACCCCTGCCCCGCGATGTCACCCGACCACAGGAAGCGCACCCCCTCCTTGCGGCCCTTCGGCGTCGTACGAAAGGTGCCGGTGACCGGCTCGCCGCTGCGTCTGGGGTCGTCGGGGTCGGCCAGGACCACGCGGTAGTGGATCTGCTCGCCCGCGGGAAGGCCGCGCAGCCGAGTCGTTCCGGTGAAGTCGGTGCCCGGGCCGAGCACCGGGCCCTTCCAGCGGGTCGGGTTGCGGAACGACTCCGTGGCGGACGTCTCCACGATCATGCGGGCAGGACGGTCGGAACGTACCCACACCAGACCCGCGTGCGCCGTCACGTCACCGGCCTGCACACCCCACTCGGCCCGCGGACGCCCCGACCGGGCGAACGCCGGAGCGGCCCCGGCGACGGACGGCACGGCCAGCGCCGCCGGCACGGCGAGCGAGCCGCGCAGCACACTGCGGCGGCGAGGGGACGGGCTCGGCTGAGGGTGTGACATGAATGCGCCTCCAGTGACAGGTCCGACCAGTGTGCAGGGCCACAACTAGCGGTGCGCGGCGGCGCACACACAAACCACAAGTGAACAACTGCCCATGGGTGGAAGGGAACCGCTGTGCGAACGCCATGTCGCCCGCATCGTCGCTTCCTTGATTGCCCACACCCATTGCCCACACCCATTGCCCACACCCATTGCCCACACCCATTGCCCACACCCATTGCCCACACCCATTGCCCACACCCATTGCCCACACCCTCGCCTACATCTCCGGTCGCAGGTCCTGAGCCCGATGCCGGAAGATCGTTCGCTGTCTACGCTCGGCGGCAGAGGCGCGCGGCCGAGCGCGTTCGTTCGAAGGGGGAGCCCCATGCCGGTCAACGGGCAGAGCCACATCCGTATCGCCCGCCCGTCCCGAGACCTCGCGGCGGCCGAGCGCTTCTGGGTGACGGGCCTCGGCCTGGACGTCGTCTGGCGTTCCGAGGGCGGCGGCGCTCCCGGTGAACACGACCTGCTCATGGCCGGCTGGCCGGATGCCTCCTGGCATCTCGAACTCGTGCACGAGGCGAACAAGCCGGTCCTGCCGCGCCCCACGGAGGAGGACCTGCTCGTCATCTACCTCGACGAGCCCGTCCCCGACGACCTGGTGGCCCGCCTGGAGGCGCACGGCGGCACGCGCGTGAAGTCGCCCAACCCGTACTGGAACGAGTGGGGCGTCACCATCGAGGACCCGGACGGCTACCGCCTGGTGCTCTGCACGCGCGCGTGGGCCAACTCCTGACGGTTCTGGGCTCCTGGCGCAGCGGAGGGGGCCGTCACGCGATCCGTGACGGCCCCTTTCGTCGACGACGACTGCTCAGCCCTGAGCCGCCGGCGCGCTCCCGGCGTCCATCGACACGCCATCGGCGGACTGCCGGGCCTCCTGCTGCTCCTCACCGGGGCCGGCGACCTCTCCGGCGTCGGCGAGCCGGACGAGTTCGGCGAGCCGGCTCGGGGCCTCGCCGCCGTCCGTGGCGGAGCCTTCCGGACGGGCCGACTCCGTCGTCTGGGGAGCGGCGGGCCCGGCGTCGACGGCACCCGTGGCGTCCCGTGCCACGGAGAGCTGCCGCCCCGCCCCGGCCGCCGGGGCCGCGCCCGCGTCCTCCGCGATCGTGATGTGCACCTTCATGGCCGTTCCCCCCGCCTAGTTGAGAACCGCGTACCGGCCTTCGAAGTTCATCTGGGTGCTGCCGATGTTCTTCACCGTCAGCCAGTACGTGACCGCCGTGGCAGATGCCCGCTCGACCTCGGTCTCCCACTCGATCTGCGGGCTGCCCGTCTGCGGCGTCGTCGGCATGAAGTACCAGACGACGTGCCAGTCCTGGGGCCAGCCGAAGGTGAACCAGCGTCCGGTCTGCCCGGGGTTGAGTGTTCCGGTGAACTGTGTGCCTACTCGCATCGTCGTTTTCCTCTCACCATCCGAGAAACAGCGGAGCCCCGTCCGAGACCGCGCATCACCATCCGAGGACCGCGAACCGGGCCTCGAAGTCGACCGAGTCGGTCACGAGGTTCGTCACGTCGATCCAGTACGTCGCGTAGGTGTCGTTCGCCCGCTCGACCCGGACCCTCCAGCGGATCTGCGGGGCACCGGGGCGCGGACTCGTCGGGACGACCGTCCACACCACATGCCAGTGGGCGGGCCAGTTGAAGGTGAACCAGCGCCCGGTGCGGTTCCCGGCGAGGGTGCCCCGGAACTGGACGCCGACCCAGCTGCTCGTCTGGAGAGCCGCCGGGACGAGCTGGCGCAGATCGGGCCGCCTGCCGATGCGCTGGGTCGCCGGGCGGCCGGGCGCGTCCTGCTGCGGTGAGCCGGTGGAGCGCAGCAGCTGCCGGGCCCGCGAGGGCGACAGCGGGATGCGGCGGTTCGCGCGCAGCACGCCCTGGGTGCTCGCCAGCGCGCCCACCACGATCGGCGAGGCGCTGGACGTGCCGCTGAACTGGTCCGTGTACCAGAAGTCCTGGTTGTCGCCCGCCTGGAGGTCGCCGTAGCCGGTGGTGGTCACCTCGCGTCCCCAGCCCTGGGCGTCCACGCAGGCGCCGTAGTTGGAGAAGTCGAGCCGGGAGCGGTCCGGGCCGTGCTGGCGGCCGTGGGTGCCGGGCGGCGGTGCCCCGGCGCCGACGATCACGGCGCCGGCGTCGAGCGCGGTACGCCGGAAGGGGTTGCGCCACCAGGAGGGGAAGCCCGCCCTGGGGGTGTCGTAGTCGGCGTGGTCGAGGTTCTCCGCGCCGTTGCCCGCGGCCTCGACGACGGTGATGCCCTTGTTGACGGCGTAGCGGATGGCCAGATAGTCGTCCGGCCACCACTCGACGGCGATGTACCCCACCTGGCCGACGCCGGTCGCGTGCGGCCCCGCGCGGTGGATCTCGAGCAGGATGATGTCGCCGGGGCCGAGGCGGTCGGCGGCGTTCCTGATCGCCGTGGCCGTGGGGATGGAGAAGGCGGACGCGCTGGTGACGGCGTCCGGCGCGATCCCGGTGATCCCGAACGCGTTGACGTCGCCGCCGATCTCGCCGAGCACCGCGGTGCCGTGATCGGTGTCCGTGCTCCCGGTGCCGGAGACGATGCCGCCCTGGTTGAGCCGCAGGTCCTCATGGGTGAAGCGCCAGCCCCACTCGCAGTCGATCACCCGGACACCGGCGCCGCGCCCACCCGGCAGGGTCCACGCGTAGCGGGCGTCGACGCCGCCCGGCGCCGCGTCGAGATAGCCCTGGCGTGCGGTGAAGTCCGGGGTCACGGGCGGCGCGTCGGCTCCCGTCGGCTGCATGTCGTTGAGCGGCGGGCCCTCTGCCTCCTCGCTCTCCTTCTTCGGGACGACATCGGGGACGGCGAGGGCGACGGCGGGCTTGACGTAGGCACCCTCCACGGCGTCCGACGCGCGCAGCCGCTCGGCCAGCGCATCCAACTGGTCGGCCGGAGCGTCGACATGGAAGAAGAGCCCCATCCGGTCGAGGATCTCCAGCGTGGCGTCGTCGGTCCCGGCGCCGGGGCCGTCCGCGGTGGCCCCCGCCTGAGCCCCTGCCTGGGCGCGCAGCCTCTCCTGGTCGGCGCCGAACAGCGGCCTGATGGTGACGTCCTCCTGGGCCGCCACGGCGTCGAGACCGCTCACGGAGATGCCCGCCGCGGCGGTCGCGCCGGTCGGGGTGATGCGTACCCCGGCGTCGGCGCGCGTGACGCACACCAGCTCGGGACGTCCGAAGAGCGGCTCGAATCCTGGAGCCGGGCGGCTGTTCCCCCGGCTGTTCCCCGCACCTGATCGCTGTGGCACAGCTGACTCCTTCACCACGTTACGGAAGGTCCGCCGGTGGTTTCACATAGGCGGCCTCGACTGCCGGGTGGCCGCGCAGGGCCGTGGCGACGGCCTCGGCGTCCACGCCGGCGGGGACGGCGACCCGGTGCCATCCGATGAGCGCCGGGTCGCCGGCGCCGGGGTGCAGCGGCTCCGGCGTGACGCCGAACCGCCGCTCCAGAAGGCTGTGGACGTCCGGGAGTTCCGTGGTGGCCGCCGTCGCGGGTCGCGGTGTGGTTCGGAGCTGGATGATGACCTCGGCCTCGGCCACAGGTCTGCCCCCCCCTCGGACGCCTCCGGCACCGCGTGCGTCCCGCTCGCGGTCACCGGGCCCGGCCGACCCTAATGAGGGGCTGTCACCGGAGCGTCGCAGTGGCGTCACCGTGCCGGTGGTCCGCCTCGGCGAGGAGCCGCACCCCCTCGGCGATCCGGGCGGGCGCGAGGTGGGCGTAGCCGAGGACGAGAGCCACCCCCGCGCCGTCCGCCGCCGAGCCGTAGTCGCTCAGCGGACGGACCGCGACCCCGGCTGCCGAGGCCCGCCGCAGGAAGACCTCCTGTCCTCCCGGACGTGCGGGCAGCCGGGCGATGACGTGCAGACCGGCGGCGATGCCGGTCACCGCCGTACCGGGAAAGTACGTGTCGAGCGCCGCGACGAGTGCGTCCCTGCGCTCGCGGTAGGCGCGCTGACAGCGGCGCAACTGACGGTCGTAGTCCCCGCGCTCGACGAACCGCGCGAGCAGCGCCTGGTCCAGCGCCGGATTGCCCAGGTCCATCATGCGTTTGCGGGCGACGACCTCATCGGTCATCGACTCCGGTACGCGCAGCCAGCCGAGGCGCAGCCCCGGAGCGAGCGACTTGCTGACCGAGCCCGTGTAGGCGACGTGTTCGGGGTCGAGCCCTTGCAGCGCGCCCACCGGGGCCCGGTCGTAGCGGAAGTCCCCGTCGTAGTCGTCCTCGATGACCAAGCCGTCCACGTCCCGGGCCCAGTCGAGGAGTTCGGTGCGCCGCCGCGCCGAGTAGCCGATGCCCAGAGGGAACTGGTGGGCGGGCGTGGTGACGACCGCGCGCAGACCCCGCTCTCTCAGTACGCCGGTGACGACGCCCTCGCCGTCGAGGGGTACCGGCTCCGTCGCGACGTCCGCCGAGGCGAACAGCTCGCCGTGCTGCGGGCTCCCGGGGTCCTCGACCCCGACACTGCGCACTCCGCGCGCGTGCAGCACGAAGCCGATCAGCGCCATGGCCTGCGCGACGCCGGAGCAGACGACGATCGCCTCCGGGTCCGCGACCACGCCCCGGCGGCGTACGAGCAGTTCGGCGAGGGCCGTACGCAGCCGGGGCAGGCCCCGCGGGTCCGGGTATCCGAGTGCGTGGTGGGGGAGTTCGGCCAGCACCCCGCGGTGCGCGGCCGCCCACGCGGCGCGCGGGAACAGGGACAGGTCGGGCGTGCCCGCGATGAAGTCCACGCGCGCGTGGACGGGACGCGGAGCCAGATCGTGTGCGCCCCGAACGGCCTTCCGCGCCGCGCCACCCACCCAGGTGCCCGCGCCGCGGTCGCTGCGCAGATAGCCCTCGGCCGTCAACTGCTCGTACGTCTCCGTGACAAGGCCGCGTGAGACGCCCAGATCGGCGGCGAGTTCACGGCTCGATGGCATGCGCGTGCCCGGAGCGAGGCGTCCGGACCTGACCGCGTCGCGCAGCGCCGACCGGAGGCTGCGGCCACGGCTGCGGGCGGGAGCGGACGCGGCCGGGAGCAGTAGCTCCCAGGCGGCTGATCCTTGACCCGACGTGGATGTCACAGGGATGCGCCTCCTGAGAGCGACGGACGACCGGGGCCGGAAATCAGCGAGCCCCGAAAAGTGGTCCCCGAACAGGCCCCGGAAGTGGACCTTAAACCGGTCCGCGGCCGTTCCTAACGTCAGGGCCATGAACGCGAACCTCACACGCGGGTCCCTGCTCGCCGCCCTCGCCTGCCTCCTCGTCGGCGGCGCCTTCACCGCCAACAGCCTCCTCGGCGACTACCCGTACGCGGGCGGCCAGTTCCTGCGCTACGGCCTGGCCTGCCTGCTGCTCCTGCCGCTGCTCGGGCGGGGCGGCGCGGCGCCGCTCGGCCGCCTGACGCGACGCCAGTGGGGGCGGCTCGCGGTTCTCGCCGCCGTCGGTATGGTCGGTTTCAACCTGGCGATCCTCGCCGCCGAACGCACGGCGGAACCTGTCGTACCGGGCGTCTTCGTAGGCTGCGCCCCCGTCGTCGTGGCGGTTGTCGTGCCACTCCTGGAGGGGCGGCGGCCTCAGCGGGCGGTCATGTACGGATCGTTGGTCGTGGCCGCCGGAGCGTTCACCGTGCAGGGGTGGGGCCGTACGGACGCGTTCGGCATCCTCTTCTCCGCGGGCGCGCTCGCGGGCGAGGTCGGCTTCGCGGTCCTCGCTGTTCCCGTGCTGCGGCCGCTCGGCCCGAAGCTGCTCTCCGCGACGGTCTGCGGGATCGCCGCCGTCGAGTCCGCCGTCATCGGTGTCGTGGTGGACGGCGGGAACTTCCTGCGGATGCCCGGCACCACCGAGGCGGCGGCTCTGCTGTGGCAGGCGGGGATCGTCACCGTCATCGGGTTCGTCTGCTGGTACTCGGGCATCCAGCGCATCGGCGCCGAGCGAGCCACCCTCTTCTCCGGTCTCATTCCCGTCGCGGCGGCGTTCACCGCCCCCCTGGTCGGCACCGGCACCTACGGCGTCCCGCAGGCCGTGGGCAGCGCGCTCGTCGGCGCCGGGGTGGCACTGGGCTCCGGCGTGCTACGCGGCCGGCGCGCGGCGGCAGGTGTCGAGGACGACGCGCGAGACGAGAGCCGGATCGTCGTTCATCGGGACGTGCCCACATCCGGGAAGGCGCACCAGGCGGGCCTCGGGGACGGCGTGCTTGGCCCGCACGCCCTGGCGGCGCAGCAGGATCCGGTCGCGCGAGCCCCACGCCACGGTGACCGCGAGGCCGGGCACGTCGTCACTGAAGAGCACGTCGCGCCCGGCGGCGAGGGTCTGCTCGAACCCCGTGGCCTCGCGCAGCGCGAGCGTCTCGGCGACGACGGCCTCGGGTGAACGGCGCCCGGGCCGGGCGTAGATGCTGCTGGTGAGCGCCGCCCGGCCGGCCGCGGTCCGCGCGAGCCGTTCGATCATCGGCAACGGAAGGATCCGCGCTCCGTGCCGCATGGCGAGCAGAGTGTTGAACGCGTACCGCCGCTCCCCGGGCGTCCAGAAGCCCGCGGGGGACAGCGCGGTGACCGAGCGCACGAGCTTTTCCCGGCCGAGTTCCAGGGCGAGCAGGCCGCCCAGGGAGTTGCCCGCCACGTGCGGACGCTCGATCTCCAGGGCCTCGCACAGCGCGCCGAGCACGGACACCACCGTCGAGATGTCGTAGGGGAGCCCGTCGGGCAGGGCGGGGGACTCCCCGAAGCCCGGCAGGTCCACGGCTATCACGTCGTACTCGGCGGCCAGAATGCCGAACACCGGGCCCCAGGCCTGGCGGTGGTGCCCGATGCCGTGCAGCAGGAGCAGCGGCTCGCCCTCGCCCCCGCGTTCGTAGGCGACGGACAGCGTCCGCGGGCCGCCGGGCGATTCGACGCTGAAGGACACCTCTGCGGCCATTGCTGCTCCAGTCCCCGTCGCCCGGCGACGGTCCTCAGACACCTTAGACACCTTGTCAGCAACAATTACCGCTCAGTAGCCTCCAGTTCAAGAGGGTGGGGGGTGGGGGGAACGGCCGCCGGGCCGGTGTGGGCCGCGACGCACCCGATTCGTCTGGACACCGGGTGTTCTGTCGGATGGGATGGAGACGTGGCGACCGATACCGTGACCGACGTATTCGAAGAGCACCGGCCCGTCCTGATGGGCGTGGCCTACCGCATGCTCGGCCGGGTGGCCGACGCGGAGGACATCGTGCAGGAGTCCTGGCTGCGCTGGTCGGCGGCCGACCAGTCGCAAGTGCGCGAACCGCGCGCCTACTTGGTGCGTGTCACCACACGGCTCGCGATCGACCGGCTGCGCCACGTGCAGTCACGCCGCGAGTCCTACGTCGGTCCCTGGCTGCCCGAACCCCTCGTCACGGACTACGGGCCGACCGTCCCCGACACCGCCGAGCAGGCCGTGCTCGCCGATTCCGTGTCCATCGCCGTCATGGTCGTCCTGGAGTCCCTGTCGCCTCTGGAGCGCGCGGTGTTCGTGCTGCGGGAGGCCTTCGGGTTCCCGTTCTCGGAGATCGCCCTCACGCTGGACCGTGGCGAGCCCGCCGTCCGGCAGCTCGCGGCCCGGGCCCGCAAGCACGTCGACGAGGGGAGGCCGCGCTACGAGGTGGATCCGGACGAGCGCAGGGATCTGACCGAGCGGTTCCTCGCCGCGGCGACCGGTGGCGACCTGGACGGCCTGATGTCCTTGCTCGCTCCGGGCGTACGCCTCGTCGGCGACAGCGGCGGCAAGGCGAAGGGCCCGCTGCGCGTCATCGAGACCGCCGACAAGGTCGGCCGGTTCCTCGGCGGTGCGACCCGCAAGGGCGTGCCGGAGGGGGCGGAGCTGGAGGCCCGGTTCCTGGAGGTCAACGGCGCGCACTCCGTACTGGTCCTGGTCGACGGCAAACCGGACTCCCTCTTCCAACTGGACGTCGCCGACGGCCGGATCACCAACCTCTACATCATCCGCAACCCGGACAAGCTGGTCGGCCTCGCCTCCTAGAACGCAGACGGCGGACCCCCGTCACCCCCCGTCCTTACAGGGCGGGGGTTTTTGTCTTGTTCGCTACGCGTACGTGACACGACGCCAACATCGCGTGAATGCTCTGTGGCATCGTCCCTGTGCACGCTGTAACGGATCCAGGATTGGTCTTGACCAAGGGTGGGGGCCGCTCTATCGTCGCAGAGATAGTGCAGGAACCTTTAATAAACAAGGGCGCTAAAAAGCCGTCGGCACACGGCGATTGCGGAGGACAGGGTGGGGACCACGCAGCTGGAAACGGCTCCGGAGCCGAAGTACTGGCACCTCAAGACCGTGCTCAGCGAGGCACTCGACTCCGAGTTCACCGTCGGCGAGATCCTGCCCAACGAGCGTGATCTCGCGGCCCGGTTCGGCGTGGCCCGCGCCACGCTCCGTCAGGCACTCGAGCAGCTCGAGCTGGAAGGCAGGCTGCAGCGCCGCCGCGGGGTGGGCACGACCGTCGCCCCGCCGCGGATGGGTGTGGCCGTCGGATCCGCACAAGGCACCTGGCCGGGCGAGGTCGGCGACGCCTGGCAGCCCGCCGACTGCGCGCCGGCGGTCCCGCCCGCCGAAGTGGCCCGCTCGCTCGCGGCCCGCCCCGAGGAGCAGGTGCACGTCGTGCGGCGTACGCGCGTCTCGCACGGCCAGCCCGTGGCCGCCGAGCTGCTGTACGTTCCGCTGTCATCCGTCGCGGAGCTCTCCGCCGTCGACGCCCCGTCCGGACCGGCACGCGCGCGCGGCGTGCTGCGCGAGCTGCACCGGCTCGGCCTCGAGGGTCAGGACCGCGCCGTCGAGCTCGGATCGGCCCGCGCGGACGACGCCAAGGCGCTCGACCGGCTGCCCGGAGCCCCCGTCCTCGTCGTGACGACCCGCTTCTTCGCCGAGGGACGCACCGCCGCGGTATCCGTGGCCACGTACCGCGCGGACACCTGCCGCCTCACGTTCGGCGACGCGGGCGGCGTCGAGATCCACCACGGCCCGGAGCGCCAGGCTTCCTGACGCCGCGCTTCCCGTGCACCGCGTGGCGCCTCAGCGCCGCGCGGTGACCGTCCCCTCGACCGCGAACAACTCCTCCTCGACATGGTCGAGGGCCAGGCGCAGCGCGCCGGTCGCGACGGCGGCCTCGCCGAGCATCGACAGGGCCACCCGCGGCGGCCGCAGGCAGTAACGCGCCAACTCGCGGCGCAGCGGCTCCAGAACACCGTCCAGGCCGGCCGCCCAGCCGCCCACGACGACCAGCTCGGGGTCCAGCGCGAGCACCAGCGCCGCCACGTCGTGCACCAGGCGCTGGATGAACCGCTCGACGGCCTGCCGCGCCCGTTCGTCGCCCTCGCGCGCGTGGGCGAACACCTCCGCCACCGCCTGCTCGTCGAGCGGGTGCAGCGGCTCGTCCGTGGTCGAAAGGAGCGTCTCCGGGGTCACGTCACGGCCAAGGAGATGCAGGGCTCCGATCTCCCCGGCGGCGCCGCCGTAGCCGCGGTGCAGCCGCCCGCCGATGAGCGCCCCGGCACCCGGGCTGAGCCCCGCGAGGACGAACACCACGTCGTCGGACTCGGCCGCCGCGCCCTTCCAGTGCTCCGCCACGGCCGCCGTGTTCGCGTCGTTCTCCACCAGAACCGGGCACTTGAAGGACCGACGCAGGCGCTCGCCCAGCGGGAGACCCGTCCACTCCGGCAGCGCCGTCCCGAGGCGCACCGTGCCGTCCGCCTCCACGATCCCGGGGCTGCCGACGCCGACCGCGCGCAGTGAGCTGCGGGCGACCCCGCAACGGCGCAGCAGATCGGCGACCGCCGTACGCAGGCGCTCGATGCGTTCGTCCGCCGACGCCGTCTCGTCCACGTCCTTGGCGGCGGTCCCCATCACCCGGCCGTCCAGGTCGGACAGGACGGCCGCCACCCGATGCGGGCCGATCTCCAGGCCGAGCAGATGCCCCGCCTCGGCCCGGAAGCGAAACCTCCGCGCGGGCCGTCCCTGGCGTCTGGCCGCGCCTTCCTCGGCTGCGGTCTCCACCACGAGCCCGGCCTCGATCAACCCTTCGACCACGCCCTCGACGGTCGGCCGTGAGAGCCCGGTCACCCGGGTGACCTCGGTGAGTGTCGCGAAGTCCGCCGCACGCAGCGCGTGCAGCACCACCGCGGAGTTGATCCGCCGCAGCAGAGAGGGATCCCCGCCGGTCAGCCGCCCCAACGTCCGTCCTCCCAGCTTGTGCGCATGATGGGCGGATCGTACTCGCCGGGGCCGACCGCTGCGAGTGCCGGGCCCTCCTGTGGCACGGAGTGCCGATCAACTGTGGCTCACCTCGGGCCGTCTCCCGCGCCGCGTCGCGGGCCGTCGGTGGGCGCCATGGTGTCCGCGCCCTGCTCGGCCGGGGCGAGAAGAGTCGCGAACACGGCACGCAGCTTGCCCGCGGTCTCCCGCGAGAACATGCCGACGAGCGCGCCCAGCGCGGTCACTCCGTACGGATTGATGTCGGCGGACGACGCCATCGTGGTGGTGAGTCCGCCGCGCAGCACGAAGTACACGACCAGCGCGAGACCCGCCCCGGCGAACGGCTCGACGATGTACATCAGCACCCAGCTGCGCCGCAGCCCGCGGTTGCCCACGTACCAGTAGAGCGAACGCAGCGTGTGTATCACCGCACCCAGCCCCCCGGCGGACGCGACGACGATGAACAGCCTCGTCTCGCGCAGCAGATCCGGGGACCAGAACAGCACGCGTACCTGCGCCGCCCTGTCCGCGCCCTGGGCGGCACCGGGTGTGGGAGCGGGTGGCCACGTCTGGACGAGCGCGACACCGAGCGTCGAAGCCATGAGGATCAGCAGGCCTGCCAGGAGGATGATGTCCCGCGTCCCTGCGTACTGGGTTCCCACGGTCGACGGACCCCGGTCATCGGCCATCATGGCTCAGGCACTGCATGGCCACCGCGGCGGCGGCCAGGGCGCCGACCCCGTCGTCGTAGGGCTTGGCTGTCAGAGTGACGTCGTCGGCGGCCGTCGAGAAGGCCTGCTGGCTCACCGTCCTGCGGACGGCGGCCATGAACAGTCGAGCCGAGTCGAATTCGCCGTCCGAGACCAGTCCGCCGGGGCCGTAGAGCACGATCCGGTCCGGGTTGGTCAGGTTGATCAGCGCCGAGAGGCCGAGCCCCAGGGCCTCTCCGGTCCTGCCGAGCACGTCCTCGACGTACTTGCGGCATGCGGCATCGGACAGCAGGGCCAGTGCGGCGTCCAGGCCTTCGGCGGACCGTTCGGTCAGACCACGGATGTCTTCGGCGATGACATCGGTGCCCGCGACGCTCTCGAGGCATCCGCGGTTGCCGCAGCTGCACAAGGGGCCGTTGGACTGCACCACCACGTGGCCGATCTCCCCCGCGGAGCCCGTCGCCCCGTGGTGGATGCGGCCGTTGACCATCAGTCCCGCGCCGACGCCCTGGTCGAGGATCACCGCGGCCTCGGTACGTCCGGTCGCGGGTCGGGTCAGGGAGTTCTCCAGCTGGGCGAGCGCGTTGGCGTCGTTCTCGAGGACGGTCGGCAGCCCGGTCGCCCGATGGAGCGGCTCCGCGAGGGAGAAGCGCGACCAGCCCGCTCCTACGGCGTAGTTGGGGGCGTAGACGACGTGGCCGCGGGCCGCGTCCACATGGCCGCCGATCTCAACTCCGAGCCCGACCCGGCCGGCAGCCGCCGGTGCCCGGGCCGACGGAGCCTCGGCGAGCAGTTCGCGGACGAACTCCGCGAGCACCGTGACCGCCTCGTGCGCGGTCCAGACGGGCTTCAGCCTGCGGTGGGCGCGCGCGATGGCTGTGCCCTTGGCGTCGGTCACGACACCTGACAGGTGTCCGGGCCGGACCTTGATCCCCGCGAAGTAGTCGAAGTCCGAAGGCTGTTGTCGGGGGTGGGGGCTGGGCTCGGGGTGGGCCTCGCGTCGGTACAGGCCGGTTTCCTCGAGGTACTGCCGGCCGCGCGGGGTGATGTCCCAGGAGTTCTGCCGCCACTCGCGGCGCTTCCAGGCCACATCGGCGTCGATCATCTTCCGCCCGATGCGGCTGACCTCGGTGATGTCCACGTCGAGTCGAGCGGCGAGCTGGGAGTTGCTCTGGCCCGGCTGCCGGGCCACCTCGACGAGGAACCGCGCCGCGTGGCCTGTCGGGTCGAGCGAGAGTTGCAGGGTGGACGGCAGGCGGCGCAGCGCCCAGTACGTCACATCGATGAGCCCGAGCAGGCGTCCACGTAACTCGGCGGACGACTCTCCCTGGCTGTCGCGCAGTTGGCGAAGGCGCCCGTACTGACGGCGCAGCCCCTCGTGAGCCGCCTCCAGAGCCTCTTCGTCGCCGGCCAGCGAGGCGTCGGTGACCATCATGCCCAGCGAACTGAACAGCCCGTCGGATATCTTCTCCGACGACTTCATTTCGTCGATCAGGCTCTGGACCTCGGTTGCTCGATCGTATCGATGGCGCCTTCCGTCACTCATGTCACTCACCGTTTCCCTCTCCCCCGAGTTGACCGACCTTTCCAGCGTGGAGCGATGTCAACTGAGTGTCAAGTGAGGGCGCCAAGATTCTTCTGGGCGTTTGCAAGATCCGTGCTGCCGTGTGTGTGGAATTTTCGTCAAGTTCTTTGTGAATATGACGGCGCGCTGCGTTAATATCTGGTTAAGCGGCATGGACTCGGGGGGGATCATGAACGAAAGTATGTCAGCAAGCGGTGGCAAACATTCGATCAAAGGTATTCTTCTGCCCACGGACCCGGCGGATCTCTTCGCGGTTCTCTACGACCTCCTCCCGGACCGTCCCTTCCGGGGACTCGAGGCGAACGAGTGGCACGGCGACGAGACCGTGCACCGGCTGGCCGAGGAAGTGTGCGAGGACGTGGAGTCCTTCGGCAGCGCCGACACCGCCCGCGTCGAGGAGGTCTTCGAGCGGTATGGCGACAAGGGTGTCTTCGCCGTACTGATCGGCCTTGACCAGGCACTCGGCGCTGTCAACCCGTTCAGTGGTGCGCGCTGCGCGTCGCTCCTGACCAGGATCGCCCGCCGGTACAACGAGAAGAATCAGCTCAATGACCCGGACGGAACGACGACCGGAAAGGTGCTGCCCCGCTGTACGCGGCCGGGGAAGCTGCTCGTGCAGCCCACGGGGAAGCCCGACTTCTTCAACAACGTGCATCGCGTGGCTGAAGACCACTGCAGGAACGTGCGCCACATCGGATTCAAGCAGCGAAACGGTGCACATTTCTCAGGAAAGAAAGCGATTCCTATAGGGTCTGCACCATTACTGGAGAGCTATGAGGATCTGGAGTTCGATTTTCCCCAGGTCGACGGCAAAACCTTTTACAAGGTGTTGCCGCAGGACGAACGTCTGCGCTACCGCATCGACCACGTGGTGAAGAACCTCGACGACTCGGGTGCGGAGATCGGAGTGATGCCGGAGAGCACACTGTCCAACGCGCTCCTGGACCACTGGGCCACCCACATCGGCAAAGACCCTGAAGGCAGCCGTCTGCGGTGGGTGCTCCTGGGAACCGGCCCTCTGGGCGAGGGTGACCTGCTGCCGAACCGTGCCGTCCTGGTGGACCGTTCCACCGGGGAGACCCTCCTGACCCACGACAAGATGCACGGTTTCACCATGGGCAAAGGGCAGGCGGACAGATGGCAGCTGCCGGGCCGTCCGGAGCACGAGGCGGCCGCGGAGTTCCTGGAGCGTGGAGACGTCGTCACCGTCGCCGAAACCGCGATCGGGCGTGTGGCGGTCCTGGTGTGCGAGGACATCAAGCAGTCGACCGACTGGGAGGCGCCGCTGCGTGCCTTCGGGGTCTCCCACCTCTTCGTGCCGCTGCTCGCCTCACCGATCAGCAGGGAGAGCGTGCGCTGGGACCGGCAGGCCGCCCAGCGGTGCGTCGAGGTGATCGGCGCCTGGGTCGTCCTGGCCAACAGCCTCGCCGTGGGCGCCACCATGAACCTGTCGGCGGAGAACTGCTTCAACACCCTCGTCGTCGGACCGCGGTTGCCCCGCTCGCTGGACAACGGCGACTGCGTCGCCCAGTTCGCCCGCTCGGAGAACGGTTCGGAGCTGGCCCGGGTCGTGGAACCGGACCAGGAGGGCGGGCCGCTGCGGCGCTACCCCGAGGAAGGGCCACTCCCGACGATCGTCCGGGGCGGTACCGCTTAGGACCCGACGGCATCGGGTGCCGGCCCGCCGGGGCGCCCGCTCGTTCACCCCGGCGCGACGAAACCGGATTCGTACGCGGCGATGACCGCCTGCGTCCGGTCGCGGGCCCCCAGCTTCGCCAGCACGGAACTCACATGCGACTTGACCGTTTCGGCGCCGACGATCAGCTCCTTCGCGATCTCCGCGTTCGACAGGCCGCGCGTCATGAGACGCAGCACGTCCGCCTCGCGTTCGGTGAGCGCGGCCCGGTCGAGGGCCGCCCTGGCCGCCGCGTTGCCGGGCCGCCGGCCGTACTCGCCCGCCAGCTGCCGCACCGCCGCGGGGAACAGCAGCGACTCGCCCTCCGCGACCAGACGGACTGCGTTCACGATCTCCGCCGGGCGGGCGCGCTTGAGCAGGAAGCCGTCGGCACCCGCGCGCAGCGCCTCGTACACGTACTCGTCGTTCTCGAAGGTCGTCACGACGAGGATCTTCGGCGGGTCCTGCACGGTGCGCAGAACCGCGCGCGTGGCCTCGATGCCGTCCAGGAGCGGCATGCGGACGTCCATGGCGACCACGTCGGGCCGCAGTTGACGCACGAGCGGAATCACAGCCGCGCCATCGGCCGCCTCGCCGACCACCTCGATGTCGGGCTGTGCCTCGAGGACCGCGCGCAGGCCCGCGCGTACGAGGGGTTCGTCGTCGACGAGCAGGACGGTGACCGGCATCCGGTCAGCGTAGATCACCCCGGGTTCCTCGGCCCCAACGGCGCCGGCAAGTCCACCACCATGCGGCTCGTCCTCGGTCTCGACCGGCCCACTTCGGGCACGGCGACGGTGGGCGGCCGCCCCTATGCGGCCATCGACGAACCCCTGCGCCGCGTGGGGGCCCTGCTCGACGCCCAGGCCGCACACGGATCGCGCAGCGCACGCAACCACCTCCTCGCCCTCGCCGCGAGCAACCGCGTCCCCGCCCGCCGGGTGGAGGAGGTGCTCGAAGAGGCGGGCCTCGCCTCCGTGGCGGGGCGCCGGATCAAGACGTTCTCCCTCGGCATGCGCCAGCGCCTGGGCATCGCGGCGGCGCTGCTCGGCGACCCGCGCGTCATCATGCTGGACGAGCCGTCCAACGGGCTCGACCCCGAAGGCATCATCTGGATCCGCGAACTGCTGCGGCGCCTCGCCCGCGAGGGCCGGACGGTTCTCGTGTCCAGCCATCTCATGAACGAGACCGCCACGTTCGCCGACCACCTGGTGGTCCTCGGCCGCGGCAAGCTGCTGGCGGACACCTCGATGCCGGACTTCATCGCGGCGCACAGCAGCCCGCGGGTGCGGCTGCGCACGCCGGAGAGCGACCGGCTGCGGGGGCTCCTGGAGGGCAAGGGGTACGCGATGACGGCGGGCGATGACGGCCGCTGGGCGGTGGACGGCGCGAAGTCCGACGAGATCGGTTCCCTTGCCGCGGGCCACGGCATAGCCCTCCTCGAACTCTCCGACGAGCAGGCCTCCTTGGAGCAGGCCTACCTCGCCCTCACGGCCGACGACACCGAGTTCGCCACTGTCCCCTCGACGCCCCGCCGGGAGGGCTGACCATGTCGACGACCGCCGTGCTCCGCTCGGAGTGGATCAAGATCAAGTCGGTGCGTGCCAGCCTCGGTTCGCTCATTGCCGTGTTCGTGGCCACCGTCGCCATCACCGTCCTCGCGTTCGCCGCGGTCGGCACGACGGAGGCGGGCAACGCCGAATACGAACCGCTCTTCGGTGCCTTCTACGCGCTCAACTTCGGCCAGATCGCCGCCATCAGCTTCGGAACGACGGCCATGTCCTGCGAGTACCTGAAGGCGCGCTGCGGATCTCGCTCTCCGCGGTGCCGCGCAGAGGGCTCTTCTACGGGGCCAAGGTCGCGGTGGTGGGCGCGCTCGCCCTCGGCGTGGGGGTACTCACCAGCTTCGTCGGCTTCCTGACCGGGCAGGCGTTCCTGGGGGAGTACGCCATCGGCCTCGGCCACGACGGTGCCGTCCGGGCGTGCGTCGGCGGAGGCATCTACCTCGCGCTCATGGCGCTGCTCGCCGCGGGCCTGACCATGCTGCTGCGCAGCGGCGTCGCCGTTCTGAGCATCCTCATCCCGTTCACTCTGATCGTGTCCTTCGTGGTCGGGGACGTGGCGAGCGGCGTCGCGGACTTCCTGCCGGACCGGGCGGGACAGCAGGTGCTCCACGAGAACCCGTCCGGAACTCTCGGGCCCTGGGCGGGGCTTGCCGTCACCGCGGCGTGGGCGGCCGCCGCGCTGCTCGCGGGCTGGTGGGCGGTGCGGCGGCGCGACGCGTGACGTGCCGTGCGGCTCGCGCCGTGCGGCTCGTGTCCGGATGGCGACGCCGAGGGCCTGACGGCGGGCCAGTTGTCAGTGGTGGCCGCTTTACTGGGTGTCATGAGTACCGCAGAGCATCTCGCCGCGATCGACCTGCTGCGCTCACGGGAGTTCCCCGCTGAGCGCGGCAGGTCGCCGTGCGGCGTCGGCGGTCCCGGGTATCACATCGCCGAGTTACTGACGAGCGGCGACTTCTGGGAGGACGACGGGACGGAGTGGGAGGCGACCTCGGACCAGTACGACGCCGAGCGCGACAGTCTGACGGTCCTGCTCGCCGAGCGCTGGGGAGCGCCCCGGATATTCAGCCTGGCGAGCCTCTTCGAGCGAGCGCAGGGCGAGATGTACGACGCCGGGGACGAGGCCGATGCGGCCGAGGACATACCGGAGCCCTGGGGCTCGCTGAGCTCCTCGGTGCCGGACCTTCATCTGTGGCGGGTGGACGAGCAGTGGATCGCTCTCGGCGTCTCCCAGTGGGACAAGGAACAGCCGTTCCAGCTGCTCGCGGTGGTCACGGAGATCGATCCGCCCTAGCGGGCGCGTCCAGGATCCGGATCAGGGTCACCGTGAGCCCGTCCCCGGGGCGAGACCGAGCTCGTCGCCGTCGCGCGGCGCGAAGTGGCGGGCCACGTCCGCTTCGGTCACCTGGGTGAGTTCGGCGGGGGACCAGTGCGGATCGCGGTCCTTGTCGACGACCTGGGCGCGGATGCCCTCGACCATGTCCGGCGCGGTGATCGCGGTGGCCGACACGCGGTACTCCTGGTCGAGCACCTGCTCCAGGGAGGCGAGGGCGCGGGCCCGGCGCAGGGCGGCCAGGGTGACCTTCAGGGAGGTCGGCGACTTGCCGAGGATGGCCTCGGCCGTCTCCTTGGCCGCCCGGTCACCGGAGTTGTACAGCCGGTCGACGATCTCCTCCACGGAGTCGGCGGCGTAGCAGGCGTCGATCCACTCGCGCTGGGCGGCGAGTTCGCCCCCGGGCGCGGCGGCGGCGTACTCCGCGACGACCTCGCTCACGTCGGCATCGGCAAGCGCGTCCGTGAACTCCGCCAGCCTCTCCGACGGTACGTAGTGGTCGGCCAGGCCGCACAGGAGCGCGTCGCCCGCGCCCACCGCCGAGCCGGTCAGCGCGAGGTGGGTGCCGAGTTCGCCGGGCGCCCGCGTCAGCAGATACGTACCGCCGACGTCCGGCACGAAGCCGATCCCGGTCTCCGGCATGGCGATCCGGGAGCGCTCGGTGACGATCCGCACGCTGCCGTGCGCCGAGACGCCGACCCCGCCGCCCATCACGATCCCGTCCATGACGGCCACGTACGGCTTCGGATAACGGGCGATGCGGGCGTTGAGCCGGTACTCGTCACGCCAGAAGGCCACGGACGCGGCGCCGCCCCCCGCACGGATGTCGTCATGGATGGACCGGATGTCGCCCCCCGCACACAGTCCTCGCGCACCGGCGCCGGTGAGAACGACGGTGGCGACGGCGTCGTCCCGCTCCCAAGCGGTGAGCGCGTCGTCCATCAGCCGGACCATGGCGTGGTTGAGGGCGTTGATGGCACGGGGGCGGTTGAGGACGATGTGTCCCGCGCGGCCGTCGGTGCGCAGGAGGACGGGAGCTTCGTCGGAGTCAGCGGTGGGCATGGGGCGGGTGGCTCCTTCGACGGGTGATGCGGGCATCCGGGTGCGTGCCGGGCGGGGCGCGCACAGATCGAATCTACGGCGTGACGTCGCCGGGCGGCGGAGGGGGCCATGGTCAGGGCGAGTGGAAGGTGACCTGCGGGCCGGCCTTCGAGGGGCCGTCGAGGAGGAGGCGGCGCCGGTCGCGGAGAAGCTTGTCGAAGAAGGCCGCCACATATCCGGTGGTGATCTCTCCGACCGCTTGCCGGAGAGCGGGGCCGACGGATCGGTCACGTGAACTGACCGCCGAGTATCGGCAGGTCGGTGAAGGTGAGATGGCCGGAGTCAGCGACCGTGAGCCAGCGCTTGCAGCCGTGCAGGCGGTGCTACTGACGTGGCCAGGTGGCATCTTCGGCAAGGGGGTTGTGGTCCTTGCGGTGCCGAGCACGAGGAGGGGGCGGCCGGTTCCGGCCGACGGGGCCGGGGCGAAGAACGAGCGAGTCGTCCGGCATCGACCAAGGTGCTGAGCAACCCACTACTTTCGTCAGGGTTCTCGTGGGTCAGCCCGGCCGGCACGGTCAGCCCGAACCCTCCCCGCCCCCCTGAAACGCCTCCAGAATCCGCTCGGCCGCCAAAGTAGCCGTCAACGTGCCCTCCCGTACCCGCTGTTCGAGGTCAGGGGCCATATCCCGTACGGCGCCGTTCCCCCGCAGCCGGTCCAGGAGCTCGTCCCGCACCATCGTCCACGTCCAGTCCACCTGCTGGTCGCGTCGCTTGGCGGCGAGGCGGCCCGTGGAGTCGAGGAGCGTGCGGTGCTGTTCCAGGCGGTCCCACACCTCGTTCAGGCCGCTGGACTCGCGCGCGCTGCAACTGAGCACCGGGGGAGTCCAGGCCGCGTCCGCCGGGTGCATGAGACGTAGCGCGCCCGCGAGTTCACGCGCCGCCGAGCGCGCGTCACGTTCGTGCGGGCCGTCCGCCTTGTTGATGGCGAGGACGTCCGCGAGTTCGAGGACCCCCTTCTTGATGCCCTGCAGCTGGTCGCCGGTGCGGGCCAGGGAGAGGAGGAGGAACGAGTCGACCATGTTCGCCACCGCCGTCTCCGACTGGCCCACGCCCACCGTCTCCACGAGCACCACGTCGTAGCCCGCCGCCTCCATCACCACGATCGACTCGCGCGTCGCCTTCGCGACCCCGCCGAGTGTCCCCGCGGTGGGCGAGGGGCGCACGAACGCCGCCGGGTCCACCGCGAGGCGTTCCATCCGCGTCTTGTCGCCGAGGATCGAGCCGCCCGTGCGCGTGGACGACGGGTCGACGGCGAGGACCGCGACCCGGTGCCCGAGGCCGGTCAGCATCGTGCCGAGCGCGTCGATGAACGTGGACTTGCCCACGCCGGGCACCCCGCTGATGCCGATCCGCCGCGCCCGCCCGCTGTGCGGAAGCAGCTGGGTCAGCAACTCCTGGGCGAGGGACCGGTGTTGCGGCCGGGTCGACTCGACGAGCGTGATGGCACGCGCGATCTGCGCCCGCTTCCCGTCGAGTACGCCCTTGACGTAGGCGTCGATGTCGATCCGCGGCGCCGCCATGCTCACAGCTCGTGGCCGAGGTCGGCCGCCAGCCGCTTCACCAGGTCGTAGGCGGCGTCCGGGATCACGGTGCCGGGCGGGAAGACCGCAGCGGCGCCCATCTCCAGGAGCGTCGGCACGTCCTGCGGCGGGATCACACCGCCCACCACGATCATGATGTCCTCGCGGCCCTCGGCGGCCAGCTCCGCACGCAGCGCCGGTACGAGGGTCAGGTGCCCGGCGGCCAGCGAGGAGACGCCGACGATGTGCACGTCCGCCTCGACCGCCTGGCGCGCGACCTCCGCCGGGGTCTGGAAGAGCGGGCCGACGTCCACGTCGAAGCCGAGGTCGGCGAAGGCCGTGGCGATGACCTTCTGGCCGCGGTCGTGGCCGTCCTGGCCCATCTTGGCGACCAGGATGCGCGGACGGCGCCCCTCGGCCTCCTCGAAGGACGAGACGAGCGTGCGGGTGCGTTCCACGGACGGGGACGAGCCTGCTTCGGTGCGGTACACACCGGAGATCGTACGGATCTGCCCCGCGTGCCGCCCGTACGAGGTCTCCAGGGCGTCGGAGATCTCCCCGACCGTCGCCTTCGCGCGGGCCGCGTCGACCGCGAGCGCGAGGAGATTGCCCTCCAGGCCCGGACCGGGGTCACGCTCGGCCGCCGCCGTCAGCGCCCGCAGCGCGTCCTGGCAGGCCGCCTCGTCGCGCTCCGCGCGCAGCCGCTCCAGCTTGGCGATCTGCTGGCTGCGTACGGAGGAGTTGTCGACCTTGAGGACGTCGATCTGCTCGTCGGTCTCCACCCGGTACTTGTTGACGCCGATGACGGGCTGGCGCCCCGAGTCGATCCGCGCCTGCGTGCGCGCCGCGGCCTCCTCGACGCGCAGCTTGGGGATGCCCGCGTCGATGGCCTGCGCCATGCCGCCCGCCGCCTCGACCTCCTCGATGTGCTGCCAGGCACGCCGTGCCAGGTCGTGCGTCAGCTTCTCGACGTACGCGCTGCCGCCCCACGGGTCGATCGTCCGCGTCGTGCCCGACTCCTGCTGGATGAGCAGCTGGGTGTTGCGGGCGATGCGCGCGGAGAAGTCGGTCGGCAGGGCGAGGGCCTCGTCGAGTGCGTTCGTGTGCAGCGACTGGGTGTGGCCCTGCGTCGCGGCCATCGCCTCGACGCACGTACGCGTGACGTTGTTGAACACGTCCTGCGCGGTGAGCGACCAGCCCGAGGTCTGCGAATGGGTGCGCAGCGAGAGCGACTTGGCGTTCTTCGGGTCGAACTGCTTGACCAGCTTCGCCCACAGGAGCCGAGCCGCGCGGAGCTTGGCGACCTCCATGAAGAAGTTCATGCCGATCGCCCAGAAGAAGGAGAGTCGCGGCGCGAACGCGTCGACGTCCAGGCCCGCTTCCTGACCGGCCCGCAGATACTCCACACCGTCCGCGAGGGTGTACGCCAGCTCCAGGTCGGCCGTCGCGCCCGCCTCCTGGATGTGATAGCCGGAGATCGAGATGGAGTTGTAGCGCGGCATCTTCTGCGAGGTGTACGCGAAGATGTCGGAGATGATCCGCATCGAGGGCTTGGGCGGATAGATGTAGGTGTTGCGGACCATGAACTCTTTGAGGATGTCGTTCTGGATGGTCCCGGCAAGTTTCTCGGGCGGCACGCCCTGTTCCTCGGCGGCCACGATGTAGAGCGCGAGCACGGGGAGCACGGCGCCGTTCATCGTCATCGACACCGTCATCTTGTCCAGCGGAATGCCGTCGAAGAGCTGACGCATGTCGTAGATCGAGTCGATCGCCACGCCCGCCATGCCGACGTCGCCGGTCACCCGCGGGTGGTCGCTGTCGTAACCGCGGTGCGTCGGCAGGTCGAAGGCGACCGAGAGGCCCTTCTGGCCTGCCGCGAGGTTGCGGCGGTAGAAGGCGTTGGACTCCTCGGCGGTGGAGAACCCGGCGTACTGCCGGATCGTCCAGGGCTGGTTGACGTACATCGTCGGGTAGGGGCCGCGAAGGTAGGGCGCGACACCGGGGTACGTCTCCAGGAAGTCGAGGCCTTCGAGGTCGGCGCCCGTGTACAGCGGCTTGACCGCGATGCCCTCCGGCGTCTCCCACAGCAGATCGTCGTCGGCCTTGCCGGTGGACTCCTTGACGGCGCTGCGCCACTGGTCCTTGGAGACCTCGGTTTTCGGGACCTCGGACGAGGCGTCCGGCGTCAGACCGACGCCGGAGAAGTCGGGGATCGCCATTACGCCACTCCCATGTGGTCGAGGGTGGAGGAGAGCACGGACACGGCGTCGCAGCCCGCGAAGACATACGCGTCGACGGCGGCATACTCGGCGGGCCGTCCCGCGAGGAACACCCGCCGCGCGCCTGCCGACCCGAGCGCTTCGGCGACCGCTTCGGCCTTCTCTTCGTAGAGCGCGTCGCTGGAGCAGAGACATGCCACCGTGGCGCCGCTGGCCTTGAACGCCTCTGCGGCCGTCGTCGCGTCCACCGTCACCGGTTCGTGTACGGCCTCGATGCCGCCCGCCTGGAAGAGATTCGACGCGAAGGAGGCCCGTGCGGTGTGCGCGGCGGCGGGGCCGAGCGCGGCGATGAACACCCGGGGGCGGGCCCCAGTCGATGCGAGGTGCGCGTCCGAGCGGGAACGCAGGACCTCGTACGCCTCGTCGCGGCGGACGCGCGGCAGACCGCCGGACGCCTCGGCGGGCGGGGCCTCGCGCTCGACCGGACGCTCCGTCAGGTTCGGGAACTCGCTGACGCCGGTGATCGGTTCGCGCCGCTTGGCCAGCTTCTCGCTGCGCTTGGCCCAGGTGGCGGCGAGCCGTTCGCCGATCAGACCGGAGCGCAGAGCCGCGGCCTGGCCGCCCGCGCGCTCGATCTCCTGGAAGAACTCCCAGCCCGCGTACGCCAGTTCGGCGGTGAGCCGCTCCACGTACCAGGAGCCGCCCGCCGGGTCGATCACGCGAGCGAGATGCGACTCCTCCAGGAGGATCGTCGAGGTGTTGCGGGCGATGCGGCGCGCGAACGCGTCCGGAAGGCCGAGCGAGTGGTCGAACGGCAGGACCGTCACCGAGTCCGCGCCGCCGACGCCCGCGCCGAGGCAGGCCACCGTCGTGCGCAGCATGTTCACCCACGGGTCGCGACGGGACATCATCACCGGCGAGGTCACGGCGTGCTGGCGCTGCGCCCCCGCCTCCGGGGCGCCGCACACCTCGGCCACGCGCGCCCAGAGCCGCCGGGCGGCCCGCAGCTTGGCGATGGTCAGGAACTGGTCGGCGGTGGCCGCGTACCGGAACTCCAGCTGGGCGCAGGCCGCTTCGACGGTGAGCCCCGTCTCGGTCAGCTCGCGCAGGTAGGCGACCGCCGTGGCGAGCGATGCGCCGAGCTCCTGCCCGGCCGAGCCGCCCGCCTCGTGGTACGGCAGGGCGTCGACGGCGAGCGCGCGGAGGTTCGGGTACTCCTGCCCGCACAGCCGGGCCAGTTCGAGCGCGGCGGCCGGGTCGAGCCGCTCGCCGGTGCGGGCCTCGTGGCCCAGGGGGTCCGCGCCGAGGGTGCCGCGCGCCGCGTCCTTCGGGACGCCCCGCTCCTCGTAGAGCCGGAACAACTCGCGTGCGGCGGGCTCGCATTCGGCGCCCGCGTCCAGGGCGAGTGGCGCCAGGTCGAGGTAGACGCCATCAAGAGCGCGCGCTATGCCGGACACCGGCAGAGCGCCGGGGCCGATGCCGAGCCACAGCGAGGTGACGCCGTTCTCCAGGTCCGCGAGCACGGTCTCGTTCGAGCCCACGGGATCCGTGGCCGCGTGCCGCTGCCGTACGTCCCAGCCGGCCGCGGCACTGCCCGCGGCGGTGCCGCCCCTGACAAAGGGGGCGAAACCCGGGTAACCGGCGTCGGGCGCGGCTTCGCGGGCGGTGTACAGGGGGCGGGTGCTGAGCCCGTCCTCGAGTGCGGTGGACAGCGCTTCCTCGGCGGCCGGCCCCGATACGTCCTTACCCGATTTGCGCAGCACGCCTTCCACCAGGCGCTGCCACTGCTCATGGGTCGCATCAGGGAACTCGGCGGCCAGGGAAAGCCCGTCGTCAGGCAGGACCGTCATGGGCATGATGCTAGGGCGGAACCCCTGGCACTCGGTGCCGTCCAGGGCTGTGACCTTGGCCTCTTCCGAACTCTCTTGATCTCAAACGAGCGGGCGGCTACGGCGGCGCGTGGCCCGGGCCCCTCCACGCCCGCTCCGGAGTCATTCCAGGCCAGAGGCCCTGAAGACCCCCTCAGCCGTCTCGCGGTCGACACGGTCCGAGAGCCGGCGCAAGGCGGTCGTCCCGCTAAGGAGCGATCCGTCGGCGACAGATGTGCGCGCACCCGCGGCGACGAGACGCCAGAGCGCCGGATTGACGACGAGTACCTCGGGGTCAAGGAGGACCTCGCCACCGGACGCGTCCCGCAGGACGAGCCGAGGCGCGATGCCGTCGCGACGGCGCACCGCCACGAGCCGGTCGAGGCGCACCGACCGGACGCGGACCGGGCCACGGGAGACCAGGGTCGTGCCGTGCGCCGCCACGCGCGGCGGCGTCAGCACGGCGAACAGCAGCACGCCGAGCCCCAGCCAGAGCAGCGCGCGCCGGACGCCGAGCCCGCCGGTCGCCGCGTCAAGGGCGAGCAGCAGTCCGAACAGCAGCGTGGCGCAGGCGGCCGCTGAGCGGGCGTCCCCGGCCCAGGTGAGGTCGTGCGTCCAAGGGGCGTGCGTCCACGGGGCGTGCTTCCGGGGCGTCGCGGGGACGCCGGAGGTGCGCCGTGCGGGGCGCGTGGTACGTCGGGCCATGAGGCGACGCTAGAGGCGCCCCCGGCCCGCACGCGCCGTCGAGCTCGACTCTTGACGCACCGCTGATGTGACCGCCGGCGCGTTCCTCCGCTCGCGTCAAACCCTCGTCAACACCGGCTGCTCATCCGTCAACGTCCCGTCATGGTGGGGAGGTTGGTACCTGGTGCCGGGCATAGCGTCGGTGCAGGCCCCCGGGTTCCCGCCCGGCCCCGGGGGGCCGCCCTTCACCGAACAGCATCCTCAAGGAGGAACCCCATGGCAGTGCCCCAGTGCGGCGAGGACCCCGAGCCGTCCGAACCCGGCCCGGCCGGACCGCTCTTCGTCCCCGTCCGGCCGGGACCCGCGGGCTGCGTCGCCCGCCTGTTCCGCACACCCGTGGGCGGCCGCACCGCCGTGGCCTTCACCACGCCCCAGCGGCTCAGCACCGCCCTCGGTGACCGCCAGACCTGGATCAGGCTCTCGGAGCCTGCGCTGCGGTCGCTCACCGAGCCGCTCGGCGTCCGCGAGGTCACCGTCGACCCGCGGCTGGCCGCGCATCCCGTCGGCGGCCCCGAACGCGCTCTCGTACGCGCCCCCGAGCGGCGCACTCCCGCCTGGCGCGAGTGGGACCCGCAGGCGGTCGGCGCGCTGCGCGTGACGGGGGCCGCGGCGCTGGTCGGCGCCCTGACCACCTGGATCGGCTGAAGACGCGAAGCGCAACAGGACAAGAACGAGGACGAGGACGAGGCGAGGAGAGAACCTGCCATGACCACCCTGCACGAACTCGCACCCCCGGACGCCACCGCCGGCGACGACCTGTCCGTCTGGCCCGCGTCCACCGCGCGGCTGCCCCACGGCGACCTCGCCGTCGGTGGCGTACCGCTCACCGAGATCGCCGAGCGCTTCGGCACCCCGGCGTACCTCATCGACGAAGCCGACGTACGCACACGCTGCCGCACCTACCTGCACGCCTTCCCCGATGCCGAAGTGCACTACGCCGCGAAGGCGTTCCTGTGCCGCGCGATGGCCCACTGGGTGGCGGAGGAAGGGCTCGGGCTCGATGTCTGTTCCGCCGGTGAGCTGGAGCTCGCCGTCACCACGGGTTTCCCCGCCGAGCGCATCGTGCTGCACGGCAACGCCAAGAGCCCGCACGACCTGGAGGCCGCGCTGCGGCTCGGCGTGGGGCGCATCGTCATCGACAGTGCCTCCGAGATCGCCCGGCTCGCCGCCGCCGTGCCGCCGGGCAGTCGGCAGAAGGTGATGGTCCGGGTGGTGCCGGGCATCGCGGCAGGGGGTCACGCCAAGATCCGCACCGGGACGGACGACCAGAAGTTCGGTCTGTCGATCACCGACGGTTCCGCGCAGCACGCGATCGCCCGCATCCTCGGCCAGCCCGGACTCGAACTGACCGGACTGCACTGCCACTTGGGCTCGCAGATCACCACCGACAAGCCGTTCCTCGCGGCCGTACGCCGCCTGGTCGGCCTGATGGCCCGCGTCAGGGACCAGCACGGCGTCACCCTCCCCGAACTGGACCTCGGCGGTGGCCACGGCATCGCCTACCGTCCCGGCGAGCCGGCGCTCGACATCACCACCCTCGCCCGCAGAGTGCGCGCGGAACTGATCGAGAGCTGTGCGGCGGCCGGGCTCACCGTCCCCAAGCTGCTCATCGAACCGGGGCGCGCGATCGCGGGCCCCGCGGGGGTCGCCCTCTACCGCGTGCTCGCCGTCAAGCGGACCGGCGGACACACCTTCGTCGCCGTGGACGGCGGGATGAGCGACAACCCGCGGCCCGCCCTGTACGGCGTGCGGTACGCGCCGCGCCTGATCGGGCGGCGCTCCACGGTTCAGCCCGCCCCGGTGACGGTCGTCGGGCGGCACTGCGAGGCGGGCGACGTGCTCGCCTCCGACATCGAACTGCCGGGTGACGTACGGCCGGGAGACATCCTGGGCGTGCCGGTGGCCGGGGCGTACCACCTGTCGATGGCGTCCGGCTACAACCTCGTCGGGCGCCCGCCCGTGGTGGCCGTCGCCGACGGGAGCGCGCGGCTCCTGGTGCGGCGCGAGTCCCTCGAGGACTTCCGCGGCAGGGACGTCGGCCTGTGAGCGTCACGGACTGACAGGATGTCAGGACCCGAGATAGCGCAGGACGGCGAGCACGCGGCGGCTGTAACCGGTCGTCCCGGTCAGTTCCAGCTTGTCGAAGATCGCGTTGATGTACTTCTCGACGGCACTCTGCGAGACGTACAGCTGCCCGGCGATCGCCGCGTTCGTATGCCCCTGCGCCATCTTGCCGAGCACCTCGCGCTCCCGCGGGGTCAGGCGCCGGAGCGGGTCGGTGTGGCTGCTGAGGGTCAGCAACTGCCGTACGACCTCGGGGTCGAAGGCGGTCTGGCCCGAGGCGACACGCTCCAAGGCGTCCAGGAACTCGTCGACTTGGACGACCCGGTCCTTGAGCAGATAGCCGACGCCTTCAGTGGCGGTGCTCAACAGCTCGGTGGCGTAACGGCGTTCGACGTACTGCGACAGCACGAGGACGCTCGTCCCGGGCCACTCCTTGCGGATCTCCAGCGCGGCCCGCAGCCCTTCGTCGGTGTGCGTGGGCGGCATGCGTACGTCGATCACGGCGGCGTCCGGCGGATCCTCGGCCACGGCGGTGAGCAGCGCCTGCGCGTCACCGACCGAGGCCGTGACGGTGTGCCCCTCGTCCGCGAGGAGCCGGGCCAGGCCCTCCCGCAGCAGCGTCGAGTCGTCGGCGAGCATTACGCGCATGGCAGCTCCGCGGTGATGAGGGTGGGCCCTCCGGCGGGGCTGTCCACGGTGAGGGTGCCGTCCAGGGCCGCCACACGCCGGGCGAGCCCGAGCAGACCGCTGCCGGACGGATCGGCGCCGCCCCGCCCGTCGTCCTCGACGCGCAGGTGCAGCACGGCACTTCGCTGCTCGGCATGGACGGTGACGAGGGCGGCGTCCGAGTGCTTGACGGCGTTCGTGACGGCTTCGGCGGCGACGAAGTAGGCCACGGCCTGCGCGGTCGGGGGCGGAGTCTGGTGCAGGGCGCAGTCGAGACGTACGGGAATGGCCGCCCGCTCGGCGACCGTCTCCAGGGCGGCGGCGAGGCCGCCCTCGTCGAGGGCGGCGGGGTAGACCCGCCAGGCGACGTCGCGCAGTTCGACGAGGGCCTGCTGGGTCTCCTCGTGCGCCTGGGCGAGGAGCCGCGCGGACTTCTCGGGATCGGAGGCGCGGCGGGCCCTGCCGAGCAGCATGCCGAGGGCGACGATGCGCTGCTGGACACCGTCGTGCAGATCGCGTTCGATGCGGCGCCGTTCGTCGTGCACGGCCTCCACCACCCCGGCGCGGCTGGCGACGAGTTCACCGATCCTGCGCTCCATGAGCTGCCCGTCGTTCGGGCCGAGGAAGCGCCGCGCGTGCCGCTCGTCCGCGAGCGCGACGCCGTACGTCCCCTGCACGCAGAGGTAGAGCAGGAACAGACCGCCGATCGAGGAGAGCACCAGGGTTCCGGGGGAGCTGATGTCGGCGACGAACCAGCCCCACACCGCAAGCGAGGCATACCCCGCACCGAGCAGCGCGCAGGCGAGCACGACACCGCCGAGCAGTCCGACGGCCCAGCGCGAGGCGATGTAGTTCACGGCGGGCAGACCGGTCGGAGGCGTGGCGAGTTCGGTGCCGAAGAAGGCGGCCATGCGGCGGCGCTCCATCTCGGCGAGCCTGCGGGCGCCGCCCACGATCCGGGTTTCGGCACCGCGCCCGGTGCGCCGCCCGAGCGTGGCAAGCAGCCACAGCCCGGCCAGCAGGGCGAAGGCCAGCTCGACGAGCCCGGTGAGGGCACCGGCGAGGACGCCGACCGTCACCCTGAGCCAGCGCTTGATGTGCGTACGCATGATCGGTCACGCTAGCCGAGCGGCTGCCGCGCCGGGACTGCGGAAAACCACAATGCCGCCCTGCGGTCCACCGCACACGACGTTTGTGGCCCCCCTCATACCTCCGGGCGCCCCACTTACCTAGCGTCGAAGGCATGATCCTCACTGCCGCGCACCATGCGTCCGCCGCCGGGCACGAAGCGCCCACCGGCGGCATCGCGGGCTGGGCCACCGACATGATGGACTCGCTCGGCGCCCCCGGCGCCGGATTGGCCATCGCCCTGGAGAACCTCTTCCCACCGCTGCCCAGCGAAGTGATCCTGCCGCTTGCCGGCTTCGCCGCGAGCCAGGGCAGGTTCGGAGTCGTCGAGGCCCTGATCTGGACCACGGCGGGCTCCGTGATCGGCGCGCTCGCGCTCTACGCGATCGGCGCGCTGCTCGGCAGGGAGCGAACCGTGGCCATCGCGGCCCGCCTCCCGCTCGTGAAGGCGTCCGACATCCAGCGCACGGAGAAGTGGTTCGCCCGGCACGGCACCAAGGCGGTCTTCTTCGGCCGGATGATCCCGATCTTCCGCAGCATGATCTCGGTCCCCGCGGGCGTCGAGCGGATGCGGCTGCCCGTCTTCCTCGCCCTGACGACCGCGGGCAGCCTCATCTGGAACGCCGCGTTCATCCTGATCGGCCATGCGCTCGGCGCGCGCTGGCACCAGGTAACGGACCTGGTGGGCGTGTACTCCAAGGGCGTTCTCGCGGTGGTGGCACTGGCGACGCTGACGTTTGTGGCGCTGCGGGTGAGCGCCCCGAAGGGGCGCGGGGAACTGCGTGACAAACCGCGACACACCCGTAGAAAGGGAAGCGCCCGCCGCAAGCCCTAAAGAATCGCCCCCGGCGCGTAGGCCGCGGCCTCAGGGTGCTCCTTGACCACCGCGTCGATCTGCGCCACGAGGACAGAGACCTGGTCACTGGCGGCACCGGTGAACGACAGCTTGTCCGCCATGAGCTCATCCAGCTGCGCCCGATCCAGCGGGATACGCGAATCCGCGGCGAGCTTGTCAAGCAGCTCGTTCCGCTCGGCACCCTGCTCACGCATGGCCAGCGCGGCGGCCACCGCGTTCTCCTTGATGGCCTCGTGGGCCTCCTCGCGGCCGACGCCCGCCCGCACCGACGCCATCAGGACCTTGGTCGTGGCGAGGAAGGGGAGGTAGCGGTCCAGCTCACGCGCGACGACGGCGGGGAAGGCACCGAACTCGTCGAGCACAGTGAGGAAGGTCTCGAGCAGCCCGTCCAGTGCGAAGAACGCGTCCGGCAGGGCGACACGGCGTACGACCGAGCAGGAGACGTCGCCCTCGTTCCACTGGTCGCCCGCCAGCTCGCCGGTCATCGACGCGTAGCCGCGCAGGATGACGGTGAGGCCGTTCACGCGCTCGCAGGAGCGGGTGTTCATCTTGTGCGGCATCGCGGACGAGCCGACCTGGCCCGGCTTGAAGCCCTCGGTGACGAGCTCGTGCCCGGCCATCAGACGGATGGTCTTGGCCAGCGAGGAGGGGCCGGAGGCGAGCTGCACCAGGGCGGTGACGACCTCGTAGTCGAGGGAGCGGGGGTAGACCTGGCCGACCGAGGTGAAGGCGCGGTCGAAGCCGAGGTGCCCGGCGATCCGCTGCTCGAGCTCGGTGAGCTTCTCGGCGTCGCCGCCGAGCAGGTCGAGCATGTCCTGAGCCGTGCCGACGGGTCCCTTGATGCCGCGCAGGGGGTAGCGGCGCAGCAGGTCGTCCACACGGCGGTACGCGACGAGCAGCTCGTCGGCGGTCGTCGCGAAGCGCTTGCCCAGGGTCGTCGCCTGCGCGGCCACGTTGTGCGAGCGGCCGGCCATGACCAGCTCGGCGTACTCGCCCGACAGCTTTCCGAGCCGCGCGAGCACCGCGACGGTGCGGTCGCGCACCAGCTCCAGGGAGAGGCGGACCTGCAGCTGCTCCACGTTCTCGGTCAGGTCGCGGGAGGTCATCCCCTTGTGGACCTGCTCGTGCCCGGCGAGGGCGTTGAACTCCTCGATGCGGGCCTTCACGTCATGACGCGTGACCTTCTCGCGCTCGGCGATCGAGGCGAGGTCGACATCGTCGATGACCCGCTCGTAGTCGGCGAGGGCGGCGTCCGGCACCTCGATCCCCAGGTCCTTCTGCGCCCGCAGGACGGCGAGCCAGAGCTGACGCTCCAGCTTGACCTTCTGCTCGGGCGACCAGAGGGTGGCGAGCTCGGCGGAGGCATAACGCCCGGCGAGGACGTTCGGGATACGGGGCTTTGCAGGCGCGACAGTCACGTGTACGGAGTTTACCTGCCGCCCGAGCTGCTCTTTGACCGTCCGTACAGTCCGGAAAGCGCAGGTCATTGGAGCATCGTCCAGGATGCGCGGTGCGGCCTGCCGCGACGGCGATCACTCGCAGGGTTCCCTGCGCGGGGCCCTGCAGCACACGCCGCAACGCGTCCACGTTCCGGCGCCATGGCTGCGGGGCCCCGCCCGGACACTGCGCGGCGGCCAGAGAGGCGGCGGCCACGGCCGTCTCGGCGACATCGGCGTCGAGGTCCCCGCAGAAATCCGCCGGGGTGTCGTTGTCGTACGGCCCGACATCCCAAGTACCCATACCCGCTCCCGCTCTTGTCCCGGTCAAGGCATCGTGCCATCGACCACTGACAACGGCCGTCCACCGGCCGGTTCGCGGAAACCGGGCCCCGCACCTGCCTGCGCCCCGGCTGTGCCGCAACTCCCGTTGATCCGCCTACGTCTAGGCTTCATGGCATGGAGCAGCGCGAGATCATCCAAAGAGTTGTGGGCATCCTGACCGAGGCGATCGAGATGCGCCGACAGGTACGTGAGAACCCGGACGGCGAGGTCGAACCCAGCGGCGCGGTCGGCGCGATGCTCGAGGAGATGCTGCCGCGCATCGAAATCCCCGCCGACGCCACCGCCATAGAGGTGGCCGAGGTAGTGGGCCGGGAACTGAGCCCGGTCATCGAGCAGATCACGTCGGCCTTCGCCTTCTCCTTCGCACAACTGGCGGAGGCCCACGACGAGGGCCGCACGGACGTGACGTCGGCGGACGTGCTGCAGTCCATCGCGCTGCATTTCGAGGATGAGGTGGAGGAGTAGGGAGGGGTACGCGGTATTCGGGGGGGGCGAGGTACGGACATGGACCAAGGCCTGGCGGCCGTAATCGGCGCGGCCGTGGGGGGCGTAGACGACGGACCTGGTCGCCGAGCCGCTGCTGCTCGTCACCCGCTGGAGCACGGGCTCGTCACCGGCCCCGGACGATCAGCTACGGTCCTTCGCCCGCGCCATGGAAGCCTCGCCCAGGGTCGGACGCGCTTACGCCCGCGGATCCTCGTAAGGCAGCAGATCCGGGCGCTTGGCCGGGAGGCCGTCGCCGGAGGAGCGGCCTGTGAGGCGGCGGGCGATCCACGGGGCCAGGTGTTGCCTGGCGAAGCGGATGTCGGCTACGCGGCGTGCCGACCAGTTCGGTGCGGCCGCGGCGGGGAGCGGGGTCCGCCAGTCGTCCTCGGGGTCGTAGCCGAGGGACTGCCACACCGCTTCGGCGACCCTGCGGTGGCCCTCGGCCGTCAGGTGCAGCCGGTCCACGTCCCAGAGGCGCTGGTCGCCGAGCGCGCCCGATCCGTACAGGTCCACGACCGTGGCACCGTGCCGTGCCGCCAACGCGTCGATGTGGACGAAGAGTTCTTCCATACGGGGGCGGAAACGCTGCATGACGGGGCCGTTCCTGCCCGGGCTGCGCATCAGGACAAGCTGCTTGCACGCGGGGGCGAGACGTTCGACCGCCTCCTCCAGGAGGCCGCGTACGCGGACCATGTCGCACTTGGGGCGCAGCGTGTCGTTGAGGCCGCCCACCAGCGTGATCACATCGGGCTGCATGGCAGCCGCGACATCCACCTGCTCGGCCACGATCTGCCCGATGAGTTTCCCGCGCACCGCGAGGTTCGCGTACCGGAAACCGGGGGAGGCGGCGGCCATCCGGGCGGCGAGCAGATCGGCCCAGCCGCGGTAGCTGCCGTCGGGCAGCAGGTCCGACATGCCCTCGGTGAAGGAGTCGCCGACCGCGACGAGACTGGTGTAGTTGGCATTCATCTGCATGGCGGGAGCGATCGTACATGGAGCTTCGTCCCTTCGCCGTGGCGGATGCGGTCACGGTGGCGCGCTGGCCCGCCTCCGTCGCCGACGTTGCTCTGTGGTGCGGGCTGCGCGACTTCCCCGTGGACGCGCGAGTGGTCGCCGGCTGGCAGCTGGAGGGAGATGTGCGCGGGTACGCGCTCGTCGAGGGGGAGGCGCTCCTCGGCTATGGGGAGGTGTGGTGCGACGAGGAGGAGGGGGAGGCGGAACTCGCCCGGATCATCGTGGCGCCGGGCGCCCGGGGGCGAGGTGCCGGGCGTGTACTGGTGCGGGGGCTGACCGGGCTCGCTCTGCGGGCCGGATACCCGGAGATCTTCATGCGCGTCCACCCGGGGAACGCCACGGCCCTGCGCTGCTACCGCGGCACCGGATACCTCCCCGTCGACCCCGCCCTGGCCACGGAGTGGAACGCCCCGCAGCCGGTCGGCTATGTGTGGCTCCGGCACGCGGGCGAGGGGGCGTGAGCAGCGCTGCCGCCAAGCCGTCACCGGCCCGTAGGAGCGGCTTCCGGGTCGATCGTTGTGCGGCCGACCAGCCGTTCGTAGCGCTGCCTGGCGGCCTGCGGAGTGCCCAGGCCCAGGCCGAAGGCGATCTCCGGCCAGGTCATGCCGCGACCGCGCGCCATCTGCAGAAGCCCTGCCTCCACCTCGTCCATCTCGCCGCGCGCCATCGGCATGAGCGTCAGCGCCGCGGTGATGTCCGCGTGGTCCACCTCCGGTTCGCCCTCCGCGGGATGCGCGATGCCGGTCAGCAGGAACGTCACGAGCCGCGCCGCCTCGTACGGGCCGATGATCGTGGCGTGGGCCTGTCGGCGTCGCTGCTCGTCCGTGGCCGCGTGTCGCTCGACGATGCGGAACAGGGCGGCGGGGGCGCGGCCCGCGCGTACCCGGTCGGGGTGCGTGGGGCTGAAGGGGTCGGTTTCGGTGGGCGCGTTCTCGGTGTGCCGCTGTCCGGGAGTCGGGGAGGTCATGGGGGTCAGCGTCGATGGGAGCACGCGATGCTGTCAAGGTTTCGTTGTGAACAATCTGTTTGCACCTCCTCTCTGTGTCGCCGGTCGGGTCGCCGTATGGAACGGTAGGAAACGTCCGAAATGCCACTCGTGGCCAACCTGGCGAACCTGGCGAGAGGGGAATCGCATGTCATCGAAGCGACGCCGCAAGAAGAAGGCACGCCGCAAGCACCCGGCCAACCACGGCAGCCGCCCCCAGTCCTGACCGCTGGCCGTGCGTCCTGTGCAACCGGCTCCCCCCGGCCCGGGGTAGGTGATCAGGGCGACCCGTGGCGATCAGTACATGATCCCCACGAGGCCGTCCCCCTGTTCCGCGCAGATGAGCCCGCCCGCGCAACAGGCGCCCCAACTGCCGGAGCCGGGCCCGAGGAGGGTCGCCCGCTCCCAGTGCTCCGCGGTCGGTCTGGCCCGCGAGAGGCGCAGGCCCAGTTCTTCCACGGCCACCTCCGCGGGAAGCTGTCCTCCGGACGGAGTGGCGGCCCCTGGCAGCACGGCCAGGATCTCCGCGGCGGGATAGCCGAACAGGTCGATGTCGTCCCAGGCCACCGGGGTCACCTCCGGTCGGTCCGCACGGCCCGCCCGGTCCGCCCCGGCCCGTGCCTGGATCTCCACGCGGGCGAGCCGGTCCGTGACCCCGGGCCCGCCACCACCGAAACCCAGGACGACGCCGTCGAGCTCGGCGTCGAAGTTCCACTCGGGTTCGAAGAGGAGGCCGCCGAGCCAGGCGTCGTGCGCGTGCCGGAGCTCCGCGTACTGGCCCAGGGTCAGTCCCATGCACTGCCTGCGGTGTGTGACCCTGTCGGGCGGCAGCAGTTCAAGGACCTCGCCGGGTGTCATCCCGAACTTCAACAGCCCAGCGCCGCCCGGCAGTTCCACGCCGACTTCTCGCAACAACTCCAACATTGCACCATTGTTCACCCGTTGACCCAGGTGGCAAGGCTGTTGACGAGATCACACAGAAACCGGTCATGGCCGTCGCCCGCCCGCCCCCTCCAGCGCCGACAGGATCCAACTCCTCGACTCCGCCGGGTCGATGACCGCGTCGATCTCCAGCGCGGCCGCGGTGTTCACCGCCTTGCCGTGCTCGTACAACTCGGCGACATGGGCGTCGAACACCCGCTGCCGCTCCCCGGGATCGGCGATCGCGGCCAGCTCCTTGCGGTAGCCCAGGCGGACGGCGCCCTCGAGCCCCATGCCGCCGAACTCGGCGCTCGGCCACGCTGCGCGAGCTGCGCGCCCGCCGGCGACATCGGGCGCCTCGACGAGGACGGCTCCTCCACTACCTGGGCCGCGACAAGGGCATGATCAAGGTCAAGGGCATGGGCGTCTTCCCCGCCGAGGTGGAGAACCTGCTCACCCGGCACCCCGACGTCCTCGCGGCGGCCGTGGTCGCCGTCCCGGACGCGGACGCCGGCCAGCGGCCCTACGCCTACGTGCGCACCGCCTCCGGCAGTGCGCTCACCGCGCAGGAGATGGGCGCCTGGGCAGCCGGTGCCATGGCGACATACAAAGTGCCGGCCGTCGAGATCCTCGACGAGCTGCCCCTCACCGCGACCGGAAAGATCAAGAAGACGGAGCTCGCGGAGTGGGCCGCGACGACGGCTACCGCTGTGTCCGCGGCCGCGTCAGCGCGGTCAGGTGGTCCCATGCCGCCTGCGCCGTGAACTCGGCCTGCCCGCCCCGGAGCAGCAGCCCCGCCGAAGCGAACGCCGGTTCGTCCGCGTGGGCGGTGACGTAGGGGATCGCGATGCACCGCATGCCCGCCGCGTGCGCCGCCGTCGCGCCCGGAGCGGCATCCTCCAGGACCACGCAGTCGGCCGGGTCCGCACCGAGGAGCGCGGCGGCGGCCAGGAAGACGTCGGGCGCGGGCTTGCCGTGCGCGACCTCGTCGGCCGAGACGACCGTGGTCAGGTGCGCGTCGAGTCCGGTGCCGCTAAGGATCGCCTCGATCGCCGCGCGGGACGACCCGGAGGCCACGGCCATCGGCACCCCGGCACCGCGCAGTCGCTCCACGAACTTCCGCATCTCGGGGAAGACGTGCGTGTCGGCGCGGGCCAGCTCCAGATAGCGGCGGTCGAGCTCCGGGAGCAGTTCGGCGACCGGCACCTCGATGCCGTACAGGTCGTTCCAGACGGCGAGGCTCTCCTGGGTGCTGATGCCCACGAACCGCTCGTTGTCGGCCCACGTGTAATCGATGCCGTGCTCGGCGAGGAGACCGCGTTGTGCCGCGAAATAGTTCGGCTCGCTGTCCACGAGAGTGCCGTCGAGATCGAAGATGACCGAGGTGTCGCCGAAGGTGCTCATGGACTCCAGCATGCCAAAGCCGCAGCTCACCGCCGCACGGGTGGGCGGCGGCTGATCACTTCCGATCGGCGGATGCCCTGCCGATCGACTCGACCAGCGGCAGCAGGCGGTGCGGGACGCGCTCGCGCAGGGCCATCTCCGTACGGGTGCGGACCACGCCCGGCATCTGGATCAGCTGCTGGACCACGTCCTCCAGGTGGCCGTTGTCCCGGGCGACCACGCGGGTCAGGAGATCACCGCCGCCGGTGATCGAGAAGGCCTCGATGATCTCCGGCACGGCGGCGAGCGCGTCGCCCACCTCGTCCAGGTGCCCCTGCGTGACCTCGATGTGCACAAAGGCGAGCACGGGATGCCCGAGCGCGGCGGGCGAGAGGGAAGGCCCCGTCCCAGTGATCACCCCGTCCCGCTCCAGCCGGTCGAGCCGGGCCTGCAGGGTGCCGCGGGCGACACCGAGCACACGCGCGTACTCACGGACGCTGGTGCGGGGCTGCTCCAGGAGGAGCCGCAGAATGCGGGTGTCGAGTTCGTCGACGGCCATGGTGCGGGGTCTCCCGGCTACGAGGGATGAACCTCGTGACTGTACCAATGGAACCTGTGGGACAGCCGCACGCAGACTGGTCTGACCTGCGGATACTGGCTGGTCCTCAGGCCTCGGACGGTCCCGGCCCCCCACCTCGGACAGCCCCGTCCCTCCGGTGGATCGCCCCTATCGCCTCCACCAGTGCCGTGACGCCCCGCTCGGCCTTGGCACGTGGACAGCCCACGTTCAGGCGCAGATGGCCGGGGGAACCGTACGCCGTGCCGGGCATGATCGCCACCTTCTGGGTCTCGATCAGCTCGCGTTGCAGGGCCTCGTCGTCCACGCCCAGGGGGCGTACGTCGATCCAGGCGAGGTAACCAGCCTGTGGCGGAGCCCAGTTGAGGGACGGGAACGCCGAGTTCAGCCGGTCGGCGACGAGTTGGAGATTGCCGCGGAGATAGGCCCCCAGATCCTCGAGCCAGGGGGCTCCCTCCCGGTACGCGGCGATGTGTCCGACCAGTGAGAGCACCGCCGGGGACGAGAGGCCGTCGGCCTCCTTGAGATCGCGGAGATACGCGTCGCGTGCGGCAGGGGCGCCGATGATGCCGTAACTGCCCGTGAGCGCCGGGATGTTGAAGGACTTCGAGGCCGATGTCACCACCGCCCAGCGGCCTTCGCGGCCCCCGTGCAGGGGCCAGGGGCGGTGGACGTGCGGCGGGTGGGCGAGGTCCGAGTGGATCTCGTCGCTGATCACCGCGACGCCGTACCGCGCGCACAGTGCCGCCATGCGGTCCAGCTCGGCCCGTGTCCAGACGTGGCCGGTGGGGTTGTGGGGCGAGCACAGCAGCAGAACGGCCGTGTCCGGCAGGGAGAGCAGCCGTTCCAGCTCGGTCCAGTCGCCCAGCGGGCAGCGCAGCAGCCGCCGCTCGTGGGCGGCGACGGTCTTCGGAAAGGCGTCGTACGCCGGTGTGTGGACCACGACGCCGTCGCCGGGGCGCGACCACAGCCGCAGCAGCCGGCCGACCTGGTAGATCACGGAAGGGCCGTAGACGATCGAATCCGGGGCCACCTCGGTCGCGTGGCGTTCTCCGTACCAGTCGACGATCGCGGAGAGGAAGTCGGCCTGGCGCCAGCGGGAGTAGCCAAGGACACCGTGGTCGAGCCGGCCGCGGAGGGCCGAGAGGACGGCGGGCGCGGTCTCGAAATCCATGTCCGAGATGGTGAAGGGCAGCAGGCCGGGGACGCCGAAGCGGTCCTCGACGTAGTCCCACTGCGTGCACCACGTGCCGTGCCGGTCGACCGGCACATCGAAGTCAAAGGGCGCGAAGTCAAAGGGCTGGGGGACAGAGGGCTGGGGGTCAGAGGGCTGGGGGTCAGAGGGCTCGGGCACCGGTCAGCCCACCCGGACCATCGAGGCGATCGCGTCCTTCACCGACTGCACCTGCGGGCCGATGATGACCTGCACGTTGTGCGCGTCGAGCGTGATGACGCCGACCGCGCCGAGCTTCTTCAGACGGGACTCGTCGACGCGTCCGGCGTCCTCGACCGTCATGCGCAGGCGGGTGATGCAGTTGTCGAGGGTCTGGATGTTCTCGGCGCCGCCGATCGCCTCCAGGATCGCCACCGCGTCGTACTTCCCCGCGATGAGCTCACGCGGAGCCGCCGCCCCATCCTCCGCGGGAGTCGCCCCTTCCTCGGCGGCCTCCTCCGCCGGGGGCTCGTCGCGCCCCGGCGTCTTGAGGTCGAAGCGGGTGATGGCCCAGCGGAAGAGGAAGTAGTAGCCGGCGAACCACACCGCGGCGATCACCGGGATCAGGTACCACTTCGTGGTCGTGCCCTGAAGGACCCCGAACACGAGCCAGTCGATGACGTTGCCGTCGGTGTTGCCGATGAACACCCCGAGGACGGCGGCGGTCAGGAACCCGAGGCCGACGAGCACGGCGTGGATCAGGTACAGCCACGGCGCGATGAACAGGAAGAGGAACTCCAGCGGTTCGGTGATGCCGCCGACGACACACGCGACGACGCCGGAGATGAGGAGCGCCTTGATCTCCGGGCGCATCTTCCTGTTCGCGCAGTGATACATCGCGAGGGCCGCGCCCGGCAGCCCGCCGAGGTAGACCGCCATCTTGCCCTGGGACAGGAAGTGGGTGGCGCTTGTGACCGAATCGCCGGGCGGGTTGGCGCAGTTGAGCTGGGCGTAGAAGAGGTTCAGCGCGCCGGAGACATGGTCGCCGCAGACCGCGCCCGAGCCGCCGACATCCGTGAAGCGGAACATCGCGACGAGGATGTGGTGCAGGCCGATCGGGCGCAGGAGCACCTCTCCCATGCCGAAGAAGAACGGGCCGAAGACGCCCGCGTGACCGATCGCGCGCCCGAGATCCGTGATCCAGCCGTTGAACGTCGGCCACACCAGCGGAATGAGCAGCCCCAGCAGGCTGAGTACGAGCGTCGAGATGATCGGCACGAACCGCAGACCGCCGAAGAAGGCGAGAGCATCGGGCATCCGCTGGGCACGAAAGCGCTGGTGGAGCACGCTGACAACGATGCCAACAGCGACGGCGCCAAGCAGTCCCGTATCGATGGACTGGATGCCGATCACGTCGGCGATGCCGTAGTGGGCGATGGCCTTCTCGTCCTCGAGATCCACGCCCTTGGCGGTGAGGTAGAAGTTCACCGCCAGGTTCATCGCGGCGTAGCCGACGAAACCGGAGAACGCCGCGACGCCCTTGTCCTCGCGGGCGAGGCCGAGCGGGATGGCTATCGCGAACATCACGGGGAGGAACTTGAAGGCGACGAGGCCGGTGCTCGCCATCCATGTGAAGACGAGGTGGAAGCCCTCGCCCTGGAGGAAGGTCAGATTCTCGGTGACGGCCTCGCTGGAGAGCGAAGAGCCGATGCCCAGCATGATGCCGCAGAACGCGAGCAGGGCCACCGGAAGCATGAACGTCTTGCCGAGGCCCTGGAGGAACTCCCAGAGCGCGGACTTGGTCTTCTGCATGTGTGGGGGTCTTTCGGGCCTGAGCGGAGGCGTGCAAGGACCGGCCCACGGGCACGCGGGCCAGGACGGTGGCCGGTCACATGCTGCACACAGGGATCGCCTGCTGCTCAGCGCGGAAGGTCCGTCGATCCACGCCGAAGGTCGATCGATCCGCCCGACCGGATGAGATCACAGCAGATCGGGGGCTGTCCATGGCCGTTGCGCATGGTGTGCGCGGCCCTCGGGTGTGCGGTGTTCGCAGCACCGCTCACCGGCGAGGACCGCCGGACTCCGGTCATGACGCCGCTGGCTGCAGGGGCACCCGTTCTTGAGGATTGCCGTCGCGCACCGCGTCGAGACTCCGCGATGGCGTCCCTGTTGCGGGCCAGGCAGTTGACGCGTTCGGTCATGCGGTCCCGCTGGTGTTCCAAGGTGGCGATCATCTCCGGTGTCGCGTCCGGGAAGTAGATGGTTCGGGGCTTGTCCAGGCACGGCAGGATCTGCTTGATGATGCGGGTGGGAAGGCCCGTGTCGAGCAACCCTCTGATCTGCACGACCCGGTCCACGAAGCGTTCGTCGTACTCGCGGTAGCCGTTCGCCGTGCGCTCGGCCATGATGAGGCCCTGCTCCTCGTAGTAGCGCAGCAGTCGCCGGGGTGTCCCGGCGCGCTCCGACAGCTCCCCGATCCGCATCTGCCGGACGGCAGCGACCTGCCCCACTCGCGCGCCTCGGCCGCCCTGTCCAGGGCGGCGCGCAGCCGCTTCTCCTTGCCGAACTCACGGCGGAACTCGCCGTGGTCATGCCCTGGCCCACCTCGGCCCGGGGCACCGCGAACGACGCGGTGCCATCGCTGTGCACCTGGACTGCGATCAGGCCGGACGTCGGCGCCGCCGCCAGGTTCTGCAGATCCCCCAGGTCGAGCAGGTTCTCGGGCTGCGGAGGCGACGGCACCACGGCCTCGGCCGACTCCCCGCCCGCCGAGTCCACCCCGAGCCGGACACCGACGGCCAGCGTCGGCGCCGCGAGCAGATACGCGAGCACCCTGCGGCGGCCGGGCCCGTCGGACGCGTCGGGCAGCAGCTCTTGTTCCGCCGTGCGTGCTCCTCTCGGGGGACGCGAACGGCCGTGGGGGAGCCGTTGCGTTGATCGACCGCGCAGCTTATGGCGCGGAGGCCGAGAGGAGCACAGGCAGGGCGGAAACTGCACACAGCCGCCACAGGGACTGGCCGGGAATCACCCCAGGGGTACGTCGAGCCGGGCCTTGCGGTGGCTGAACGTGGCGATGGAATGCGGGCCGTGGTAATTCCCGACGCCGCTCTCGCCGACTCCGCCGAACGGCAGCTCGGGGACGCGCAGATGAGCCATCGGAAGGCCGAAGCCGAGGCCGCCCGACGACGTCTCCGCGGCGAGGCGCTGCCGTGTCGTCTCGCTCTCGGTGAAGCCGTAGAGGGCGAGCGGCTTGTCGCGGTCGTTGATGAACGCGATGGCCTCGTCGAGCCCCCCGACGTTCACGATCGGGAGTACGGGACCGAAGATCTCCTCCCGCATGACCGGCTCGTCGGGCTGCACGTCGGTCAGGACGGTCGGCGCGATGTAGACGTCGTCGCGGTCGCTCTGCCCGCCGAACGCCGTCTTCCCGGAGCCGAGGAGGGCGGAGACCCGGTCGAAGTGCCGCTCGTTGACGATGCGTCCGTAGGCTTCCGAGGACTTGGGGTCCGCGCCGAACACCCGCTCCACGGCCGTCCGCAGCTCCCGGGCAAGGGCGGGCGCGGTGTCCGGGTCGGTCAGTACGTAGTCGGGGGCGACGCATGTCTGGCCCGCGTTACGGAACTTGGACTCGGCCAGGCGGGTGGCGACGGCTGCCAGGTCGACGTCCCGGTCCACGAACACCGGTGACTTGCCGCCGAGTTCGAGGGTGACCGGGGTGAGGTGCTCTGCGGCGGCGCGCATCACGATGCGGCCGACGGCGCCGTTGCCGGTGTAGAAGATGTGGTCGTAGCGCTGGGCGAGCAGCGCGGTGGTCTCCGGCACGCCGCCCTCGACGACGGCGACCGCGTCCGTGTCCAGGTACTCGGGGATGAGCCGGGCGATCAACTCCGAAGTGGCCGGGGTGACTTCGCTCGGCTTCAGGACGGCGGTGTTGCCCGCCGCCAGCGCGCCCACGAGGGGGATGAGCAGGAGCTGGACGGGGTAGTTCCACGGCGCGATGATCAGGACGGTGCCCAGCGGTTCGTACTGCGTACCGGCGGTCGATCCCTCGGGCAGCCCCGCGAGAGCGCCGGGCGCGAGCTGCTGCGGGCTCAGCCACTCCTTCAGATGGGCCAGCGTGTGGTCGATCTCCCGTACGGGGAGGTCGACTTCGGCGGTGTGCGCTTCGGTCCGCGGCTTGTGCAGATCGGCGTAGAGGGCATCCACGATGTCCTCGCGGTGCTCCGTGAACAGGGAGCGCAGCTGGGTGAGCTGCTCCTCGCGCCAGGCCAGGGGCCGGGTGCGGCCGGTGGCGAAGGTGGAACGGAGCTTGGCGACGAGGGCTGCGGGGTCGAGTACTTCCGGCTCGAGCACTTCGGGGTGGTGCATGAGGGGTCTCCTCGGGAGGTCTCAGGTAGGGCGGCTGTGTGCAAGGGGCGGTCAGCGGGTCGTCGTCGTGGTGACCGGCGATCCCAGCAACCCGGTCAGGAGCGCGTCCGTGGCGGGGCCGAAGAGCCCGCGGCCGTCGGCCACGGACTCCAGGCCTGTGACCAGGGCGATGCAGATGTCGGCGGCCTCGGCGGGCTCCACCGCGGCCGGGGTCCCCGCTTCGGTGAAGAGGTCGATGAGCAGGCGCCGCAGCGAGCCGGTGAAGCCGTGGCAGATGTCGCCGAAGACGCGGGCCTTCGCGTCGAGGAGTTCGGCGGAGTGCGGTGAGTCCCCGGCCAGACGCAGGACCAGGTCGAGCTTGGCGGCGAGGACGCCCCGGACGCGCTCGGCGATGGAGGTGTCATCGGCCGCCGCCTCCCGGGCCCGCGCGAGCGCCTCGGCGTGCAGGCGCTCGGCGAGCTTGCGGAAGGCGTCGTCCTTGTTGCGGACGTACTGGTAGACCGCTGACCGGGACACGCCCATCGTGGAGGCGATGTCGTCCATCGTGGTGCGCCGTACGCCGTACCGCGTGAGGGAGTCGTAGGTGGCGTCGAGGACCTCTTCGAGCCGGTCGCTGCCCATGAGGGTCAGGCCAGCTTCTTGAGCAGCTCGTCCGCCAACGGAGCCGCTGAGGCGGGGTTCTGACCGGTGATCAGGTTGCGGTCGACGACCACCTTGGGGGCCCACGCCTCGCCCTCCTGGAAGTCGGCGCCCGCCGCGACGAGCCGGTCCTGGAGCAGCCACTCGGCCTTCTCCGCGAAGCCGGACTGCGTCTCCTCGACATTGGTGAAGCCGGTCAGCTCGTACCCCGCGAACGTGTTGGAGCCGTCCTCCTTGGTGGCGGCGAGCAGGGCGGCCGGGCCGTGGCAGACGACGCCGAGGGGCATGCCGATCTCCAGCGCGGCGCCGAGCAGCCTGCCGGACTCCGCGTTGACGGCGAGGTCCTCCATGGGTCCGTGGCCGCCGGGGACGAAGACCGCCGCGTACTCCGCGAGGTCGACCTCCTCCAGCTTGACCGGAGACAGGAACTCGGCGATTTCCGCGAGGGTCGTGGCGACCTTCTCGGCGCCTTCCTCGCCGCCGTTGAACTCGGGCGCGAGGCTCGCCTGGTCGACGGTCGGTACGACGCCGCCCGGTGTCGCGACGACGATCTCGTGTCCGGCGGCCTTGAACGCCTCGTACGGCGCGACGGCCTCCTCGGCCCAGAAGCCGGTCGGGTGCTGGGTTCCGTCAGCCAGCGTCCAGTGGTCGGCGCCGGTCACGACGAACAGGATCTTGGACATGGTGTCTCTCCGAGGCTGGAATCTCTGACGTTCTGTGCTCAGAGCGTCAGGCGGTGCTGTCCTCGAAGGTAGGTGGGTGTACCCAACGAAATCCAATAGGCTGACCCATATGGGAGATAGGAATTCCGATGGTTCGGCGGGAATAGCCCCGGGGACGCTCGACCTGAACCTGCTGCGTACGTTCCTGGCCGTGTACCGGTCGGGTTCCTTCACCGCCGCGGCCCGTCTCCTCGGCCTCTCGCAGCCCACCGTCACCACGCAGATCCGGGCCCTGGAGCGGCAGGTCGACCGGGAGCTGTTCGAGCGGCTGCCGCGCGGTGTGGCCCCCGCGCCGTACGCGGACGCGCTCGCCGCCCGTGTCGTGGACCCCCTCGACGCCCTCGCCGCGGTCACCGGCCACGGCGGCCCCCTCGACGGCGCCCCCGCGCAGCCCGTCCAGCTGGCGGGCCCCGCGGAGATGCTCTGCCACTGCGCGCTGCCCGCGCTCGCCCCGCTGGTCGAGCAGGGGGTCAGGCTGCGCGTGACGACGGGCCTGACCGACCGGCTCCTGGACGGGCTGCGGGCGGGACGGCACGACCTGGTGATCGCGACGGCCCGCCCCCGCGGGCGCTCCCTGAGTTCCGTGCCGCTGGCGGACGAGGAGTTCGTCCTGGTCGCGACGCCCTCGTGGGCCGAACGCATCGGCGGCACGGAGCGGATCGCCGCGGACGGCCCCGGGGTGCTGCTCGGCGTCCCCCTGGTGACGTACGCGGAGGACCTGCCGATCGCCCGCCGCTACTGGCGACATGTCTTCGGCAAGCGGCTGACCTGCGAGGCCTCGGTGACGGTCCCGGACCTGCGCGGCGTCCTCTCGGCGGTCACCGCGGGCGCGGGCTTCTCCGTGCTGCCCCGCTATCTCTGCCGCGACGCCCTGGCCGCCGGCACCCTGGCCCTCCTCCACGACCCGGAGGACGCCCCGATCAACACCGGCTTCCTGGTACGGCGCCCGGGGTCGGCGGACAACCCCCACGTGGCCCTGGTGCACGACCACCTCGTTCAGTCGGCCCGCGCCTGGTAGCCCCGAGACGCTAGGCGCCGGCGGCCTCCTGCGTGATCCGGTCCCACTGGGCGCCCATGGCCGCCGCGAGCGCCTGCGCGGCCGACAGCGGGCGGACCATCACCATGAACTCGTCGATCAGCCCCTCCTCGTTGACGTGGAGGAAGTCGCAGCCGGTGATCTGCCGGTCGCCGACCCGTGCCTCGAAGACGAGCGCGGAGTCGCGACCTCCGGCGTCGTTGATCTCGCGTACGTACCGGAAGTCCTCGAAGACCCGCGTGACGCCGCGCAGGATCGCGACGGTCGTCGCCTTGCCCGGGTAGGGACGGAAGACGACCGGGCTGGAGAAGACGACGTCCTCGGCCAGGAGCGCCTCAATGGCCGCGTGATCGTTGGCCTCGACGGCCTTGCGGAAAGCCTGCATGTGCACACCTCGGTCATCGGTAGTAGTCAATTTGTTGAGTAGGTGCGAAGGAGAGTAATCACATCGGTGTACGGTGTCCAGATGTCTCTCAAGTACGCGGTGCTCGCGGCGCTCCTGGAGGGCGAGTCGTCCGGCTACGACCTGGCGAAGATCTTCGACGTGTCCGTGTCGAACTTCTGGTCCGCCACCCCCCAGCAGCTCTACCGCGAGCTGGAGCGACTGGCCGCCGATGGCCTGATCGACGCACGCGTGGTGCAGCAGGAACGCAGGCCGAACAAGCGCATGTTCACGCTCTCCGAAGCGGGGCGGCGGGACCTGCACGCCTTCGCCGCCGAGCCGCCCCGGCCCATTGCCATCCGGGACGAGCTCATGGTCAAGGTGCAGGCCATGGACGGCGGCGACCCGGCGGCCACCCGCGCGCTGATCGAGGAGCGCATGGCGTGGTCGCGCGGCAAGCTCGCCCGGTACGAACGGCTGCGCGTCCACCTCCTCGGCGGCCGGGACGAGGAGACGTACCTGCGCGAGGCCGAGCGCGTCGGCCCCTACCTCACGCTGATGGCGGGCAGGTCCCTGGAGGAGTCGAACCTGCGCTGGGGTGAGCGGGTCCTTGAGATCCTCGACCGACGATTCGACTACGCCGACAAGGGCGGGACTTGAGGAGGCAGAAGTGGACGAACTGCTTGAGGCACGGCCGGAGGGGCCACCGCGTGCGGTGCTCACCGACTTCGGCGGTGTGCTGACCACCAGCGTGCTCGACTCGTTCCGTGCCTACTCCACGCGGGTAGCCGACGATCCGATGCTGATCGAGCGGCTGTTCCGGGAGGACGAGGAGTCGTCGGCGCTCCTGGTGGAGCACGAGTGCGGTCGCATGAGCGAGGCCGACTTCGAGCGGGGCATCGCGGGGCGGCTGCGTGAGAAGGGCGTGGAGGTGGAGCCCTCGGGCCTCGTCGCCGCGATCGGGGCGGGGATGCGGCCGGACGAGACGATGCTCGCGGCGTTGAGCGTGCTGCGGGCCCAGGGCGTCCCGGTGGCGATCGTGTCGAACGCGCTCGGCGACGACTGCTACCAGGGATACGACCTGCACGCGCTCGCGGACACCGTCGTGATCTCCAGTGAGATCGGCTCCCGCAAGCCGGGCCGCCGCATCTACCGGACGGCCTGCGAGCGCCTGGGCGTCGAACCGTCCGCCTGCGTCATGATCGACGACCTGGAGCACAACCTGCGCGGCGCGGCGCGGCTCGGCATCCGGGCCCTGCACCACGTACACAGCGACGAAACGGTGCGCGCCCTGGGAGAGCTGTTCGGCATCGACTCACTCGCCGGACCTGACGTCCCGGCCCCGCACGCCGGGCCCCGCCCGCCCGGCCCGGCGTGAGCGCTGGGTCCCTCAGCCCGCCGCGTACACGTCCTCCACGTAACGGCCCTTGGCGATCAGCTCGTTCAGCCACTGTTCGGAGTCGGTGGCCGTTGCCCCTGGAGTGCGGTCCCGGTGGAGTGTGCGCAATGCGTCACGTACGCCCGGGGCCATGCGTGAGCCGTCGCCGCACACGTATACCCGGGCCCCGGCGGTGAGCAGGTCCCACACCTCGTCGGCCTCCGCCGCGATGCGGTGCTGGACGAAGGCCGCCCCGTCGACGGGGGACGCGCTGAAGGCGGGGCGCAGCGATACCGCCCCGGCGGCCTCCGCGGCGTGCAGTTCCTCGGCGTGCAGGAAGTCCGCGTCCGGAGCGTCGCAGCCGAAGTAGCAGAGGGCGGGCGGTAGTTCCGCTCCCTGGGAGTTCAGGGCCGCGCGGTCCGCGATGGTGCCGCGGAACGGTGCGAGGCCCGTGCCCGCGGCGACCATGATGACGGGCGCGGTGCCCGAGTGGTCGATGCGGAAGTCCTCGCGGCACGGCTGGATTCGGGCCAGGACCGTGTCGCCCGGCCGCACCCGGTTGAGATGGCCGGAGCCCGTGCCGCGGTACAGCCGCCCGTTGCCCGAGCGGGCCGGCGCCTCCAGGAGGGACACCATCAGGTCGGCGTGAGCGGGATGGACCGCCGGTGACGAGGACACCGAGTAGTGGCGGGGGCGCAGGGGCGTGAGCATGTCGAGCAGTCGCGGCCACTCCAGCGCCCCGCGCAGAGCCGGGCAGGCCTCGACCAGTTCGAGCAGCGTGCGCCCGTCGGCCGCGCGGGCCTCGGCGTCGTCGACCAGAGCGGAGAGGGCGGCCCGTTCCGGCGGGCAGGGGTTGGCCGAGGCCAGTTCGGCCAGCTGACCCGCCGTAGGACGCCCCTGCAACTCGACGTGGTGAGCCAGCAGTTGGCGTACCGTCAGGGGCCGGTCCACGGCGAGGCCGTCGCGGCGCGGGCGGCTCGCGCGGATGTCGAGAACCGCGTCCAGGTCCACGCCGAGCGCGGCGGCGGCCCGGTCGACGAGCGCGGGGTCATTGACCGGCAGTACCGTGAGATGGTCGCCGGTCCGGTAGGTCGTCCCGTCGGGCAGGGCGAGCCGTACGAAGCGCTTCGTACGGGGATGGCCGGGCGCGGTGAGATCGTGGGCCTCGGTGACCGCCATCGGGACAAGACCGTGCCGCGCGGCGAGCGCGTCCAGCGGACCGCCGGTCACCTCGCGAACCTCGTAGGCGTCCGAGGGAGCGGCGTCGTCGGGTCCCTCCAGCGCATCGGGATCGCCGTACCGCTCAAGAAGCGCCGTACGCAACTGTGCCGTGAACTCCCGTACAGAGCCCCCGAGATCGCCCGAAGCGTCGGCCGCCACACGCGCCAGGAGCCGGGTGCCGCCCAGCTCCGCGAGCCGCTCGTCGAAGCGCGTGGGGACGTGCTGGTACGTGGCGGCCCAGTTGCGGTCGCCCACGCCGAGGACCGCGTACGTGACGTTCTCGGCGACGGCCGCCGGGGCGCCGTCCAGCCAGCAGGCGAATGCCGTGGCGTCGTCGGTGGGCCGGCCGTTGTAGGAGGCGGCGGTGATGACGACCGGGCGGTCGGTGGGCAGCGCGCCGGCGTACTCGTCCAGCGGTGCGACCTCCGTCGCGCAGCCCACCGACGCGGCCTCGTCGGCGAGTTGGGCCGCGAAGTCCCTGCACGTGCCGTAGTTGCTGCCGTGCAGGAAGAGCGCGCGGGTGCCGGGCACGACACGCGAGGGCAGGGCGGTGGCGTCGGGCTCCGCCACGGCCCGGTCGGCCGCGGCACCCGGCAGCCCGCCGTGCACCCGGTCGGCGGCTGTGCGCGGCGTCAGCGTGAGCGTGAACCCGTCGGGCTTGAGGGTGAGCGTCTCCTTGACGGTGAGCCGGTAGTCGGCGCGGTCGTGAAGGCGGTAGCGGTGCACCAGCATCCCGAGGAGCATGGTCGCCTCGTGCAGCGCGAACTGCCGCCCGATGCAGGCCCGTTCACCGGTGCCGAACGGCTTGAACGCGTGCGGGGAGCGCGCCGCCTCCGCCTCCGCGGTGAAGCGCGCCGGGTCGAAGAGCTCCGGGTTGTCGCCCCACACCGGCTGCCGGTGCAGCATCGGCGTCAGGACGGTGACGCCCTGCCCCGCGCGCAGCGGGATGCGACCGCCGAGGAGCGTGTCCTCGCGTGCGTGCCTGCCGAACGCGGCGGCCGTCGGCCACAGGCGCAGCGCCTCGTTGAGCACCTGCCGGGTGTACGTGAGCCGCCCGACGTCGTCGAAGGACGGTTCAGGATCGGCCGCGTCGCCCCACAGGGCGTCGACCTCGCGCCGCGCGAGGTCAAGGACGGTGGGGTGCTTGGCCAGGTAGTACAGCGCGAACGACATCGCGCCGGACGTCGTCTCGTGCCCCGCGATCAGGAAGGTGATGACCTGGTTGCGGATGTTGGCCGTGTCCAGCTTCGTGCCGTCGCCCGGGTGCGCGGCGCTGAGCATGAGGCCGAGCAGGTCGTCGGCGGGTTCCGCGCCCGGCGCGTCGCCCGACCGCGCGGAGATGACCTCGTCGACCACCTGCGCCAGATAGTCGGCGTCCGCCCGGAAGGCCGCGTCCGCCGCCGAGTGGTCACTGCCGGGCGTACGGCTCAGCCGCCTCATGCTCCACTCCAGGCAGCGGACCATGGAGTCGATGAAGGGATGCGGCTCGGCCCGCTCGAACGACCCGAAGTCGTAGCCGAACCCGGCGAGCCCGATCGTGTCCAGGGTCATCCGGGTCATGTCGCCCGGAACGTCCACGGGGCACCCGTCCCGCGCGCCCCGGTCCCACGACTCGATGAGCCGGCGGGCGACTCGCAGCATCATCGGGTGGTACGTACGCATCGAACCCAGCGCGAAGGCGGGCATGAGGATGTCGTGCGCGCGAGCCCAGTTGGGCTCCTCGTTGTACGCGGTGAACAGCCCGTCGGCCGTGAACTCCCGCACGTTCTCCAGCGCGGGACCGACGTGCTTGGCGAACCGGGTCTCGTCGGCGAGCTCGGTCACAAGATCGAGATCGCTCACGAACAGCGCGTCACGACCGTGCAGCCGCCGCCGCACCACGGGACCGTGGCGGCGGACCATGTCCATGACCTGCTGCAGAGGGGCGGGCCCTGGCCCGGTGGCGGAGATGTCGATCAGCGGTACGCCGTCGAGGCCGGAGCCGGCGTCCTGGGGGAGCGGTGCGGTGGTGGTGGGGGGCATGGCGTGACAACTGCCTTTCGCCGTACGGAAGTCACTGCTCACCAGCTTGATCGCCGCTCCCCGCGGGTCCGCGCCGTCGCACTACATGATTGTGTAGTGGAGAACGACGTTCCGCTCTTGACTGCCCCGGAAGGAGCCGCCCTGTGGACTCCGCGGACTCCGTGCTGTGGCGCAACCGCGCCATGCTCCTCTTCAACCGCATCCCGATGCCGGTCGCGGTCTGTGACGCGAGCGGGGCGATCATCCTCGCCAACCCGGCGATGGCGGCGCAGTGGGGCGAGACCTCCGGAACCCTGCGCGACCGCAACGTACTGGAGCTGTTCCGCCCCGAGGAGAAGGCGCAGGTCCTGCGGATCGCCGAGGCGCTGCGACTGCGGCGCCGCTCGCGCTACCCGGTCGCGGTGCACTGGGAAGCGGCGGACGGGGTGCGGCGCCACGGTGAGCTGACGGCGGAGCCGGTGAGCGACACCGTCGACGAGACCCCTGGCCTCCTCGTGCTCCTCCGCGTCCTGGGCGAGGAGCGAGCCTCCGCCCCCGCTCCGGCCCCCGCCGAAGCCGCCACTGCCGCCGAGGCCCGCATCCTGGCACTCCTTGCCGGCGGCGCCACCACGGCCCAGGCGGCCCGCGGAACGGGCCTCACCACGGACGGCGTCACCTACCATCTGCGCCGCCTGACCGAGCGCTGGGGCGCGGCGAACCGGACGGAGCTGGTGGCGCGGGCGTACGCGCTGGGGGTTCTCACCCCGGGGGTGTGGCCTCCGGTCGCGTGAACCTGGCCTGCCGGGGGAGTGGCTCCTGGCGAGAAGGGAGTAGTGGCCCCTGCCGAGAGGAGCGGGCTCAGCTCGGGCTCTCGCTCGACTCTGCCGCGGTGCGGCGGTGCTCGGCGTTGATGCGCTGAGCCTCCTCGAGCTGGTCCTCGAGGATGACGATGCGGCATGCCGCCTCGACCGGGGTCCCCTGGTCCACCAGTTCGCGAGCGCGGGCGGCGATCCGCAGTTGGTAGCGGGAGTACCGCCGGTGTCCGCCTTCCGAGCGGAGCGGTGTGATCAGTCGCGCTTCACCGATGGCCCGCAGGAAGCCGGGAGTGGTGCCGAGCATCTCGGCGGCCCGCCCCATGGTGTAGGCGGGGTAGTCGTCGTCATCCAGACGACCACTGAGTGGGGTATCTGCTGTCATGTCACCTCGTTATGCCAACGCGTCGAGGGGCCTTGGTGCCGTACGACACCAAGGCCCCGAAGGAAATTCAACACCATCTGTCGGCCCTAATGCTGCGCCGACCTCTTGTTTCCGCTGTCCGGCCCTGCCTGCGGGCGGGAACGCGGGGATCGCTGATGCGTGACCGAGGACCACCTTCCGTTCCGGGGTCTTGCGGTACCCGGGCCGACATCGATCTCGGGCCGGGCGATCCTGATGGCGTCTGCTCCCTCCGTTCTCCCTCTGGGTTACAGCTACGAGAGAAACCCTAATCATGCGATCGCGCAATGTCTACTCCGGCGAGCATAGATTTTGTGGGCTGTCGCGTAGGTGCGTGCGATGGGCAACGCGAAGAGGGCCCTGCCGGCGCGCGCCGGCAGGGCCCTCTTCGCTGTACTGGTGTCGTGTCCCGCGTCTCCCGCTACACGGGAGTGGCGGCGCCGAGCATGGCCGACGCCGTCTGGAGCGGGGTGAGGACGCGCGGGGCGGGGTCCTCGGAAGGCGTGCGGCAGGTGAAGCCGAGCAGCGTCATGGCGCGGGTGACTTCCCCGGCGCTGAAGTCACGACGGTCCTGCCGGGTGATCACCGCGCCCACCTGCTTGATGGGGTAGTGGCGGCGGCCGATGATGACGGAGTCGCCCGTGATGGGCTCGGGCTTGACGCCCTTCATCGTGTCCAGCACCCCGCTCTTGGTGAGGTCGAACGGGAAACGGGCGATGACGCAGCGCATGAAGCCTCACAGGTGAGGAGATGGGACGGCTGACAGGGGCGAGGCGCTCAACGCGAGAGGGCGAGAACGTCTCGTAGGCGGACCTGGTCCGTGTAGGCGGGGCCTTCGCGGACCGCGATGAGCCGGGCCCGGGTGATCAGGCCCGTGCACTGGTCGTCCTCGTCGCACAGGAACAGATGGCCGGCGTCCGCGCCGGCCATGACCGAAAGGGCCAGCTCCACGGTCATGTCGTCACGGACCTGTGGTCCGCCCGGTGTCTGAACCGGTGTCAAAGGTGCCTCCTGCGGGGGTGGGGGAAGTGACGGTCGCGAAGGCCTCAGGCCGCCGAGGCGGACGGCCCCTGAGCGGGCCGGCGCGGAGCGCGGTCGGTGCGCCGGTCCTGGGCGCTGCGGCTGCGGCGGCCCCGGGCCGAGGACGCACTGCCGCGCCGGGGGCGCTCCGCCGCCGGCATGGTGATGGTGACCGGGACGCCCGAAGGAGCCTGGGCGCCGGTGATACGGCTCAACTCCTCGTCACCGGAGCGCACCTGGGCGGTCTGCGGGGTGATGCCCGCAGCGGCCATCAGGCGGCTCATGTCGCGGCGCTGGTTGGGTGTGACCAGGGTGACGACACTGCCGGACTCTCCCGCACGGGCCGTGCGGCCGCCGCGGTGGAGGTAGTCCTTGTGGTCTGTGGGCGGGTCGACGTTCACGACCAGGTCGAGGTTGTCGACGTGGATCCCGCGTGCGGCGACATTGGTCGCCACGAGCACCGTCACATGGCCGGTCTTGAAGTGCGACAGGGTCCGGGTGCGCTGCGGCTGGGACTTGCCGCCGTGCAGGGCCGCGGCGCGCACACCGCTGTTCAGGAGGTGCTCGGTCAGCCGGTCGACGGCGTGCTTGGTGTCCAGGAACATCAGCACCCGGCCTTCGCGGGCCGCGATCTCGGTGGTCGTCTGGTGCTTGTCCGCGCCGTGCACGTGCAGCACGTGGTGCTCCATCGTGGTGACGGCGCCCTGCGAGGGGTCGACGGAGTGGACCACCGGATCATTGAGGTAGCGGCGGACCAGCAGGTCGACGTTGCGGTCCAGGGTGGCCGAGAACAGCATCCGCTGGCCTTCGGGGCGCACCTGGTCGAGCAGCGCGGTGACCTGGGGCATGAAGCCCATGTCGGCCATCTGGTCGGCCTCGTCCAGGACGGTGATGCCGACCTGGTTCAGCCGGCAGTCGCCGCGGTCGATGAGGTCCTTGAGGCGTCCGGGCGTGGCGACGACGACCTCCGCACCGGCGCGCAGCGCACCGGCCTGCTTGCCGATCGACATGCCGCCCACCACCGTGGCGAGCTTCAGCCGCAGGGCGCGGGCGTACGGCGTGAGCGCGTCGGTGACCTGCTGGGCCAGCTCGCGGGTGGGTACGAGGACCAGGGCGAGCGGCTGGCGCGGCTCGGCGCGCTGACCCTCGGTACGGGCGAGCAGCGCGAGTCCGAAGGCGAGGGTCTTGCCCGAGCCGGTGCGGCCACGGCCGAGTACGTCACGGCCCGCGAGGGAGTTGGGCAGCGTCGCTCCCTGGATCGGGAACGGCACGCTCATGCCTTCGCGGCCGAGCGCGGCGAGCAGGGGCGCCGGCATCGCCAGCTCGGCGAACGTCTCGACGGCCGGGAGCGCGGGGGTGATCGTGACCGGCAGGGCGAACTCGCCCTGGGGCGCGGACGGTCGGCGGCCGTAGCCACCCGAACGGCTCGGGCCGCCGGAGCGGCCGGAGGGGGACCCGGAGCCGTAACCGCCGGAGCGGGAGCGGGAAGAGCGGTCGTTCGTGCGTGCGCGGTTCATGCGGAACCTTCCTCGATGCGGCACGTACCAAGGAATTTCCGCAGCGAGAGCGCAGCGCGGAGAATCGCGAGAACGGGCCGGATGAAATGCGTGAAGCGAATCCGGCCGACGGCAGTGTTCTGCGGGGGCGGATGCGCGGGAACGAGTGACGTTCCGGACAGGGCACGGCGAGCGCGATACTGAAGAACATTCGCGCAGGAAATTCGTGACCCGGTGGTGCGGGAAATGCACGAGCTGGGGCCCGCACCCCAAGGTGCGGGCCCCAGCTACGAAGTACGCGTGAGCGTCAGGCGGGAACGATGTTCTCGGCCGTCGGGCCCTTCTGGCCCTGGGCGATGTCGAAGTTCACCTTCTGGCCTTCCTGGAGCTCACGGAAGCCCTGGGCGGCGATGTTCGAGTAGTGGGCGAAGACGTCGGGGCCGCCGCCGTCCTGCTCGATGAAGCCGAAGCCCTTTTCCGAGTTGAACCACTTCACGGTGCCAATAGCCATGTCTTATCTCCTTCGGGGCAGTGCCCGGAGCCGCACTGTGCGAACTCCGCGTCGCCGCGATGATTGCCCCGCCGGAAATGACCGGAAATACAAAAGTGCTCCCACCGGCCGAAAAAGGCAGTGAGGGCACTTGAAGTTTTTGGGAACCACAACTGCAACTGAGATCGACAGTAGCACGGTGTGGTCGGCTCTGTGTGGTAAAAAAGTCCGTTCCGGGCGTCGCACAAGAAACTCTCAGAGCGCCTGGCACTGATTTCTCTCACGGCCGGAACACATATTGGTTCGTGCCGATGATCAGTGCATAGGAGCCGAGCCCGACCAGGCGGCTGCCGGGTACCCGCTCGCTTCCGATGTGCAGATCGCCGACGCTGCCGGTGTCCGGGTCGAAGGTGACTTCGGTGAGTGTCCCGATGTCCTCGCCGAACTCGGTGAGGACCCGCTTGCCCAGCAGCCTCTTGTGCGCACGGGAGTGCGAGCCGCCGCGGCCCGCCTCGCTCGCGGCGGCGGCGCCGGTGTCGATGATCACGGCGTCCGGCCCCATCCCGCGCACCTGCGACCAGGGGACGCTGTCGCCGCCGTTCTTGGCGTCCCGCAGGTACAGCTCCGTGATCCTTCGGGTGAGCGGATCGATGCCGATTCCGGCCACCTGCCCGGCGGGGCGCGCGTCCTCGGCGCTGATGACCGGATGCCCAAGGACCTGGCTGAGCAGCATCATCGGTCGTCCCCTTTCCGGAGGCCCGTCTCACCCGCGGTCCGGGTCCGTTCCCATGCCGCGGCCAGCGCGTCGAGATCGTCCACCGCCTGCCCGGCGAGCTGGGCCGGTATCACCAACGTGTCCCCGGTCATGGCCAGTTGGCCGTGCGCCGGCAGGAACGCCCTGCGTTCGTGGCGGCCCATCGCTTCGGTGGTCGCGACCTCGAAGCCGACCACCCGGCCACTGGTGCCGCCTTCGATCACCGCGTCCAGTACGGTGCCCAACTCGAGCCCCGCGTCGCTCAGTACGCGGGCGCCGCGCACCTGGCCGGTGCCGGCCTCGCCCTTGTCCACCACCGCGTCCCTTGCCTGAAGAACCTCCTCGGCAGGGATCATCACGGCGTCCGGTCCCAGCGCGTGGACGCCGGACCAGGGCAGGCTCTGCTTGAGCGGGCCGGACAGCAGGCCGCGGCCCGCCAGGGTGAAACCGGTGATCTGGCCGCCCGAGGCATCGAAGACGGTGTCCTTGACCTGGGCCACCGCTTCCCCGCCGAGCGTGACCACGGGCCGCTTGGTCAGCTCGGCCGCGAGCATCAGTGTGATCATCGATTCCTCCCGCGTCCCACGCGGCGACCCCGCCGGACCACGATCGCGCCGCCGCCGCGGCGCCGGGCCTGAGTCCCCAGGACCGCACCGGCCAGCAGGAGCAGTGCGACCAGCACCGCGGTCAGCCACATCCACCAGATCACAGCCGTCCACCTCCCGTGTCACCCCGCGGTTGCTCCGAGTTCCCCGGTAGGCGCTTCCTATACGGAGAGTCAAGTCACGGGAATGTAACGGGGGATGGTGGGTAAGAGCCCGTGCACAGCGCGCTCTCGCCCGGAGGGTGCCATCTGTTTCGGGAGTGACGACGGTGGCCTCGATGTCCAACGGCCCAGCACCCACGATGTCGTACGCCGAGCGACATACCACCGGCCCCGAATCCGCCACAGCCGTGCCCACAGCCACGGAGCTCCGTCCGCCGCACACCGGCCCGCACACGGGCAGTCGGCGCACGGCCGACCTCCGGGCCCTGTCCAACGCGCTCTTCGCCCGCCTCGACGCGGTGGAGGAAGGAACGCCCGAACACTCCTACGTACGCAACTCGCTGGTGGAGCTGAACCTCAACCTCGTGCGCTACGCGGCGCATCGGATGCGCCCGCGCGACGAGTCGTACGAGGACGTCGTCCAGGTGGGCACGATCGGTCTGATCAAGGCGATCAACCGCTTCGACCTCCAGCGGGGCGTGGAGTTCACCACCTTCGCGTTGCCGACGATCATGGGCGAGATCAAGCGCTTCTTCCGCGACACCACCTGGGCCGTGCGCGTTCCTCGCCGACTGCAGGAGCTCCGCCTCGACCTGGTGAAGGCCACCACCGACCTCGAACAGGCCAACGGGCACGCCCCGACCACGGCCGAACTGGCCGAGCACCTTGACCTGGACGAGGCCGAGATCAGCGAAGGCCTCACCGCGGCCAACGGCTACACCACAGCCTCCCTGGACTATCCGGCCGACGGTGTCGACTCCGATGACACGCTGGCCGACCACGTGGGCTACCGCGATCCGGAGCTGGACAAGGTCGAGGATCTGCACAGCCTGAAGCCGCTCATCGCCGCGCTGCCGGAACGCGAACGCAGGATCCTCGCGATGCGCTTCGCCGCCGATATGACGCAGAGCGAGATCGGTGCTGAGCTGGGCATCTCCCAGATGCACGTCTCGCGCATCCTCACCCGGACTCTCGGCCGGCTGCGGGTGAAGCTCCTCGACAAGAGGTAGCGCGAGCAGGGCGCGAGCCGCTCGGAGCTGTTTCGGGAGAGGTCACTGGGTTGATCTCGGTACGATGGCTCATGGGGGTGCGATGTCCACTGAGACCCATCGCCTGACCATCACCGAGCTCGCGAGTTGCTCCGACTCCGCGGTGCTGCGGGTCAGCGGCGAGCTCGACCAGTCATGCGAGGAGTACTTTCTGCGTACCCTCGGCGCTTCCGTCGAGGCCGGGCACCGGCATCTGGTCCTGGACGTGACGGCGCTGATGTTCTGCGACTCGCGCGGACTCAACTGCCTGCTCGCCGTGCGCTGGCTGCTCGCCCGCCGCGAGGGACTGCTGCTGCTCGCGGGGGCGGGGCGCAGGCTGTCGGAGATGCTGGTGCTCACCGGGAGCACGGAACTGCTCCCCGTCCACCGCACGGTCGGCCAGGCCCTGCACGTCCTCCCGGCCGACCAGCGCCCCCAGTGGCCGCCGACGGCGCGCTAGCCCCCAGCGGCCCCCGAGCGGCCGACGACTCAGCGGCGCCCGCGGAACTTGCCCAGCATCCGCCTGGCCTGGGCCCGCTTCCTGGGGTCGGCCGAAGCCCGGCGGACCTGCTGGATCGTGCGCTGTCCTTGAGGGCTCCGGACGAACTGCTTGATGCGGTTGATGACTCCGGGCATGCCGACTCCTAAGACGTGAGAACCGTCAGCCTACGACGGGGTGCTCGGCGCGTACCCAGGTCCGCGTGACTTAGGCCATGAATGATCCGTTGGCCCTCCTGTGGTACGGCTTGAGAGTGGGGGAGTGGGCCAATGGATCAGTGAAATGGGTGCCTGTTGAGCCAGCGGGGCTCTGGATGGTGTGATGGGTCTGTCGATGGCGCTGCGGATCCCCGCGGCGCCTTTTTCATGTGGGCAGGTCGAGCCGGACGCGGAAGGGGCGGGGTAGCCGTGCTGAAGAGGGTGTTCGTGGCGCCGGATCCGGGGCGGGCGCGATTGCGGTTCGCCGCGCGGGCCGTCATCGGCATCGCGCTCGCGGTGACCGTGTGCGGGCTGGCCGGGCACTCGCTCGTCGCGGCGATCACCGGCGGGCTCGCGGCGCTGCTCGCCCTGTTCACCGTCAGCGACTCGACGGTACGGGGGCAGGCCCTCACCACGGCTCTGCTGCCCGTCGTCGGGTTTCCCGTGCTCGCTCTCGCCGCGATGCTGCACGACGTGCCCGTGGCGCGCGATGTCGCCTTCCTCGGCGTGATGGGCGCGGGCGTGTACGCGCGGCGGTGGGGGCCGCGCGGGCACTCGCTCGGTGTGTTCGCGTTCATGATGTTCTTCGCGACCCAGTTCCTGCACACCGGCCCCGGGCAGCTGCCCGAGCTGTTCGCCGCCATCCTGCTGTCGCTGTGCGCCTCGTCGGGCGTACGGTTCGCGCTCTGGTGCTACGAGCGCCGCCTGCCGCCCGTAGCCGTGCCCGCCGTGCCGGGAGGCAGGGGCCTGGCCAGGACGACCACCCGGCAGGCGATTCAGGCGATGCTCGGCGGCGCCTTCGCGCTCGCCGCGGGACAGATCCTCTCCCACGAGCGCTGGTACTGGGCCGTGGGCGCCACCTGGTGGGTGTTCGTGAACACCGCGTCGAGCGGGGAGACGCTGGTGCGGAGCTTCAGGCGCGTGCTCGGCACGGTCATCGGGATCGGTGCGGGCTTCGTCCTCGCGCTCCCGCTGAACGGTGCGCCGGTGCCTTCGGCGATCATCGTCGCCGTCAGCATCTTCGGGATCTTCTACACCGCCGCCGTCTCCTACACCTGGATGATGCTCGCGGTCACCGTGATGGCCGGGGTGCTCTACGGGCTGCTCGGGGTCCTAGACCCGGGACTGCTCGCCCTGCGGGTCGCGGAGACCGGCGTGGGAGCGCTCGGTGCCGTCCTCGCCGTGCTCCTCGTCCTGCCCGTCACCACACACGCCACGACGCACGCCTGGATCGAGCGCGCCCTGCGGTGCGTGCACGCCTGCACGGCGGAGGCCGCGGCCCGGCTCGCCGGATCCGGGAGCGCCGACCCCGCGCCGCGCGTCGCCGAGCTGGAGCAGCTCCTCGCGAGGGTGCGGTTCTCGCTCGCTCCGCTGGTGCACCCCTTCAGTCCGCTGCGGGCCCGCAAGGAACGCGCCCGCCAGGTGCTCACGCTGCTCGACGCCTGCGCCCGCGAGGTGCGCGGGCTCGCCTCGATCGCCGCGGACCCCGAGGCATCGCACGACGACCGGCTCGCCGCCGCCTGCTGGCGCGTGGAGGCCGCCGTGGAGGCGCTCACCGCGCCAGAGGCCGCACGGGGCCCGGCCGCCGACGCCGTCACCCTGCCGCACCCCTCCACCGTCGAGCCCGTGCTTGCCCATCTGCACGGCCTGGAGAAGGCGCTGGTCGAACTGGCCGAGCCGCTGCGCAGTCCGACGCGTACGCCCTTGATCGGCGCCTGAGCAGGCTCGTTCCCCTCGGTGTGCGACGCCGGACGGACCATGCCGTTCGGTCGCGCCGATCGATGACTCCGGCCGATGACACATGAGGTGGCTCATCGCGTGGTAGACGAACTCCCGCTCATCGAGGCGCGCGACTGAGAGGGATGATCACCATGCCGGAGGAATCACCGTCGATCGTGCATGACGTGTCGGTCGCGGCAGCTGTCGGGCGACACGCGCTGCCCAACCGGCTCTGCGCCGCGTTCACACACTCCCTCGGCGCGCAGCGGGCGGCCCTGTCCTGGCTGCCCCGGCTCGAGGACTGGCAACTGCTGCACGCCACCGACGAACCGGCCCTGCAGGCCGAGGCGGTGCAGTTCACCCGCGCCGACGGCCCTTCCGTCAGCGCCGCACTGGGGATGCAGCCCGTGTTCGTGCCGGACCTGCGGGACTACCCGTGCCGCACAGGACCGCCCCTGGCCGAGGAACTGCCGGACACCCGGCGCGTACTGGCGCTCCCGCTGCACGACTGGCAGACACCGGTGGGTGTGCTGTGCCTCTACTACACCGAGCGCACCGACGTGACCTCTATCCACATCACCCACGCCCAGCGCGCCGCCGCCCTGGCGCTCGACGCCCTGCTGCGCTGGCGGCCCGTGCACGACGCGGGCACCGGCTGCCGGCGCCCGGTGTGGGCCACCAGCACGCGCGCGGCGCGCTGGGAGCGCATCCACCAGGCGGCCGACTACGTCGCCGCTCGTCAGGAGTGCGCCGTCGCCGAGGGGTTGGCGTGGCTTCAGGAGGTGAGCGCCCGGGACGGTCTCTCGCTGCTCGACGTGGCCGACACCGTCCTGCAGCCGTCCCGCGCCCACCACGACGACGAGCCCGAAGGAAGGAGCGGCCATGAACGAGCCCGTGGAAGTGCTGCTTGACCGTGTCCAGGAACGCGGAGGCTACGTGGAGCGGCAGGAGGCCGCCGGAGCGGTACAGAGCGTCCTCGAGGTCCTGGGGGAGCATCTGGTGGGGGACGACCGCACCGATCTCGCCCGTCTGCTGCCCCGTCAGTGCGGCCCGCTGCTCACCGAGGGATCACCGGCGAGCGAACCCCTGACACCCGCGGCCTTCGTCGCGGCGGTCGGCGCACGCGTCGACGTCGACGCGGGGCAGGCACGCCGCGCCGTCACCGCGGTCCTCGCCACCGTCGCGGAGGTCGCCGACGACGCCCTGCTGCGCCGCATCCTCACGCAGCTTCCGCCGGGGCACGCCGGTCTTTTCGGCCGTACGGACCCCACATGATCCGCGAGACACACGTGACGTGCCGCAACCGGAAGCGGGTCCACCGCTCATGCCGGGGAAGACGCAGTCAGAACACTCCCTGAATGGAGGCTCGTGATGGCACGGACAGTTCCGCAGGGCAAGGCGACGAAGGCAGCAGGGAACAGGAGTGCTCCTGGTGCGCCCCCGCTCTCCGGATGGGCGCGTGCGACGGCCATGCTGCTGGCCTTCGCGGGGACGGTGGTCTTCGCCGTACTCCTGGCCCGGCTGACGCTGGAACCCTCGGCAGCATCCGAGCCCCTGACACACAGCAATCTGCGCCCCGGCGACTCGATCCAGGACTATCTGGCGCAGCCCGCGTTCCGCGACACCGTCAAGCAGCTCGGCGGCAACATCGTGCTCGGCCTGCCGTTCGGCATGCTGCTGCCGGTGCTCGTGCCCCGTGCCCGGGGGCTCATACGGGTCATAGCCGCCACGGCACTGGTGATGCTCCTCGTCGAGCTCGCGCAGGGCTTCCTTGTCACCGGGCGGGCCTTCGACATCGACGACGTGCTGCTCAACACCACGGGTGCCGTGCTCGGTTACCTGCTGATCGGCCGCAGGCTGGGCCGCGCCGTGCACCCTCGCCGCAGGCACTGGTGGCACCGCTTCACGAAGCGACACGACGCCGCCGGCTAGTCACACGGTCGGCGTCACACGGTCAGGCGGCCGACGGCCTGCGGGTCGAGGCCGGTGAGGCGGGCGATGCGCGGCGCGGGGATGCCCGCGGCCAGCGCCCGGTGCACCAGCGCCTCCCAGTCCTGGGTCGTGTCCCGGAACTCCAGGAGTTCGCCCTCCATGTCCGTGACGGACTGGGGTGCGCACTCCTGCTGGACCCGCAGCGCCTCCTCCTCGCTCAACGGAACGGGCAGGCGCTCGGCCTCATCGGGAATCAACGCCTCCGCATCGGCGGGCAGAATCCGGACCAGTTCGGACGAGGCCGACACCTCGTGGGCCTGCAGCCAGCCGTGGACGGCCGGGGTCTGTGCGCACTCCAGAGGGCCGGCGGCGGCCAGCGCCGACCCCAGCCGTGGGTGCCGCTCCGGAAGAAGGAAGAGGTAAGCGTCGTCGGCCATCGCGGGAGTCGCCTTCTCGATCGGACGTCAGCGCGTGGTGAGCATGCCGTCGCGCAGGCGGGACAGGGTGCGGGAGAGCAGACGCGAGACGTGCATCTGGGAGACGCCGAGGCGTTCGCCGATCTGTGACTGGGTGAGTTCGTCGACGAACCGCAGACGCAGGATGTGCCGGTCGCGCTCGTCGAGTTGGGCGAGCAGCGGTGACAGGGCGTGGAAGTCCTCCACGAGCTCCATGGCGGGGTCCTCCGCGCCGATGAAGTCGGCGAGGGCCGCCTCGCCCTCGTCGCTGTCGCCGTGGACGGCCGCGTCGAGGGAGGTGGAGTTGTAGCCGTTGGCGGCCGTACGGGCCTCGATGACCTCGTCCTCGGAGAGATCCATCAGCTCGGCCAGTTCGCCGACCTTGGGGGCGCGGCCGAGGCGGGTGCTGAGCTCCTCGGTGGCCTTGGCGAGTTCGACGCGGGCCTCCTGGAGGCGGCGCGGAACGTGCACGGCCCAGGAGGTGTCGCGGAAGAACCGCTTGATCTCCCCGACGATGTACGGCACGGCGAACGTGGCGAACTGGACCTCGCGGGAGAGTTCGAACCGGTCGATGGCCTTGATCAGGCCGATCGTGCCGACCTGGACGATGTCCTCCATGTCGTCGCCGCGGTGGCGGAAGCGCCCGGCGGCGTACCGGACCAGCGACATGTTCATCTCGATGAGGGTGTTGCGGGCGTACTGGTACTCGGGCGTGCCCTCCTCCAGCGTGGCGAGCCCGGAGAAGAACAGCTGAGACAGGTCGCGGGCGTCCCGCGGCCCGACCTCCTGGGGAGAGACGATCTCCGGCAGTTCCGTGATGCCAGTGTCCGTGGATGTGCCGGTAGCCGCTGTCGCCACTGTCATGGTTCTCCTCCCCAGTCCGCCGGCCCTCCGTCGTCCCCCGACCGGCCGGTGAAGCGCAGGTACCCGCACGTGGGCGCTTCATGCGTGTCACTCTGCAACAAGATCCGTTATGTGCCGGGGCGTTACAGGGGCGGCATCGCGGGCATGTGAGCAATTCGGACAGCGGCCATCCCCTATTCGGACAGAGGCCACCCCGTACGAGGAGGGCTCATGAGGACGCACGGGACGCGACTGGACACCGGACCCTCGGACCTGGAGACGGGACCGACGGACGGTGCGGTCTTCGACAAGCGGCCGGAAGCTGTCGCCCACGCGCGGGACTTCGCCCGTGCCTTCGTGGACAGGCTCCGCCCGGCCGTGGATGCCCAGGACGCCGTGAGTGTCGAACTCACGGTGTCCGAACTCATCACCAACGCCGTACGGCACGCCCGCGGCACATCGTGCTCCCTGCGCCTGCAGGCGCAGCCGGACGCCGTAGCGGTGACAGTCGGTGACGCCGACCCGCGACCGCCGCAGGAGCGGGCGCCCGACCTGGCCGGAGGCACCGGCGGGTTCGGCTGGCCCATGGTCCAGCACATGGCCAGGACGGTCACCGTGACCAGGGGGCCCAACGGCAAGACCATCCGGGCGGTCCTGCCCCGCTAGCCACTGCCCGCAGCGCCGTGCGGCACACGCCGTGCCACGAGGCGTACGGCATGAGAGCGCACCGGCAGGGCAGGAGAGGTCAATGGACGACCTGTCTCAGCTACTCCAACAGACCATGCGCCGCCGTCATCTGACGCCGCAGGCGATCGCGGACAAGACCGGAATCCGCACTCCACGCATCCGCGCCTTCGCGCAGGACGGCGCCGAGGGTCCCGTCCGCCCCACCGACGAGGAACTGGCCGAACTGGCCGGCGCCCTCGCGCTGCCCGCCATCAAGGACGCCGCGCGGCCCACGGCCGCGGCAACCTCCCCTTGACCTCGGCGGCCTCACTGCGAGGACAGTTCGCCTGCCTCCCCCGTGGACAGTTCATCCGCCTCTGAGGCATGTGCACTGGGCACATACAGGGTGGATCAGCCCGTCGGAGGGGTAATCCGGTGGCTGACAGACGCGCGGACCGTGCGGGAGCGGTTCGCGCCCCGCAGCCGCCCCTGGGGGTGCACCATGCGCACTGTGCAGCGCGGGGTCGCCGCCGAGTTCATCCGCCTCCACCACGGCGAGGCCCGCCGCGGTGACCCCGGACCGCGGATCGCCCAGGTGTTCGCCGAGATCGCGGAGACGGGGACGTACCGCCACACCCACGACGAGCTCGTGTTCGGTGCCCAGCTCGCCTGGCGCAACGCCGCCCGCTGTATCGGACGCCTCTACTGGCGCTCCCTGCGCGTCCGGGACCGCAGGCAGCTGACCGGCGCCGATGAGATCGCCGCTGCCTGCGCCGACCATCTGCGGGAGGCCGTCAGTGGCGGGCGGCGCATCAGGCCCCTCATCACCGTCTTCGCGCCCGACGAGCCAGGCCGCCGCGGCCCCCGCATCTGGAACGAGCAGCTCATCCGGTACGCCGGTTACCGGCGCCCCGATGGTGGAGTCGTCGGGGACCCGCGCAACATCGGGATCACCGCGTTCGCGCGCGGCCTCGGCTGGCCGGGCGGCCCCGGCACCCCCTTCGACGTCCTGCCCCTGGTGGTCCAAGGCAGTGACGGCGCACCCCGCTGGTTCCGGCTGCCGCCCGACGCCGTGCTCGAAGTACCGATCGAGCACCCCGAGTACGCCTGGTGGGCCGGGCTCGGCCTGCGGTGGCACGCCATCCCCGCACTGGCCGGCATGTGCCTGGAGATCGGCGGAGTCTGCTACCCCGCGGCGCCCTTCAACGGCTGGTACATGGGCACCGAGATCGGCGCCCGCAACTTCGCCGACAGCGACCGCTACGACCTGCTGCCGCGCGTCGCCGAACGGCTCGGGCTCGACACGGCGAGCGACCGTTCGCTCTGGAAGGACCGGGCCCTCGTCGAGCTCAACCGGGCGGTGCTCCACTCCTTCGACCTGGCCGGTGTCACCATGGCCGACCACCACACCGAGTCCCGGCGCTTCTTGACCCACCTCGGCCGCGAGGAGAGCAAGGGTCGCACCGTCGGCGCCGACTGGTCCTGGATCGTGCCGCCGCTGTCCGGCAGCGCGACGCCCGTCTTCCACCGGACGTACGACATGGTCGAGCGGCACCCCGCCTACGTGCACCACCCGGAGGCCCTCGCGAGGACGCGCGGTGAAAGCCGCGGCGCCTTGGTCTAGACCGACTGCTAGCGTCTGCCGCACGAGTGCCCCCTGGACACGGCGCTCGGTCGAGAGTCGAGAGGGGAACGCAGTGGTCGGCAGGCACGGCGACAGCCAACGGGCGTACATCGGGTCCTTCACCGCGGCGGGCGGGGCCGGCATCCTCACCGCCGCCGTTGACGCGGACAGCGGCGCGCTGACCGTACTCGGCGCCACGGACACCGTCGCCGACCCCTCGTACCTCGCCCTCTCGGCCGCGGGCGACACGCTCTACGCCGTCAGCGAGACGTCCGACGGGGCTGTGGCCGCGTACCGCCTCGAAGGCGACAAGCCCGAGCAGGCCGGACCGCCGGTCCCGGTCGGCGGGGCGGCGCCCACGCATCTCGCCCTGCACGCGGGACACGTCCTCACCGCCAACTACGGCTCCGGCAGCGTCTCCGTCGTGCCCGTGCGCTCCGACGGCAGCCTCGCGCCCGCACCGTCGGGCGTCCTCGCGCACACCGGCGCCGGGCCCCACCCACAGCGCCAGCAGAGGCCGCACGCCCACCAGGTCCTACCCGATCCGAGCGGCCACTGGGTGGTGAGCGTCGACCTCGGCACCGATTCCGTACGCGTCTGCGAGCTCTCGGCGGCGGGCGAGCCGACCCTGGCGCGCGAGATCGCGCTGCGGCCCGGTTCGGGGCCGCGGCATCTCGTGTTCCACCCGCGCGGCGACCGCGCGTACGTCGTGAACGAGCTGGCCCCCACCGTCACGATCTGCGCCTGGGACGCCTCCGACGGGGTGCTCAAGCCGCTCGGCGAGGCGGCGCTCCTGCCGGGCCCCACGGACGGCGACGGCGAGGCCCACCCCTCCGGGGTCGTGATCGCCCCCGACGGGCGCTTCCTGTGGACCGCGACCCGCGGTCAGGACGTCATCTCGGTGCTCGCCCTCGATGAGGCGGGAGTGCGGCCGCGGCTCACCGCCACCGTGCCGTGCGGCGGACACTGGCCGCGTGACCTGGCCATCGACCCGTCGGGGCGGTTCCTGTACGCGGCCAATGAGCGCTCAGGCGACGTGACCTGGTTCGGCGTGGACCCGGAGACGGGTATTCCGCGGCGCGCGGGCTCGATCGAGGCTCCTGCCGCCTCCTGTGTGGTCTTCAACTGACCGTCTGCGCCGCGTACGCCGATGGGCCCGCCCCCTGCATCAGGGGGCGGGCCCATCGGCGTGACGGCATCAGGTCTGCCGGCGCGGTGCGGTCAGTGGACCGGCGTGCCCGACGGCTGCGGGGCGATCCCGAGCGCCGACGTGTACTTGGAGAGCGCGAGCTTGCCGATCGCCGGGTAGGCGCCGAGCGACTCGGCGACCGAGCAGCCGGCCTCCTTGGCGGCAGCGTCGAGCAGGCTGCCGTCGATCTCGGGACCGATCAGGTACGGGGCGAGCGCCAGCTGCGTGGAGCCGGAGCCGCGCAGTTCCTCGGCGGTGTTCGCGATGGCGCCCTCCTGGTCGAGCGCGGCGGCCATCACCGGCACCGCGAGGCGGGCCGCGAGCAGCATGCCGGTGATCCCGGCGGCCTGCACGGCCTCCTCGCCGCCGACCGTGGCGAGGACGATGCCGTCCGCCGCGGTGGCCACCGTGAACAGGCGGGCGCGGTCGGCGCGAGCCAGACCGGCCTCCGAGAGGCGCACGTGCAGCCCTTCGGCGAGCAGCGGGTGCGGGCCGAGGACGTCCGTCAGCTCGGCGGGGGCGCGGCTGTCCATCACGGCCTGGCGCACGCGCCGCATCAGCGCGTTGTCGGGGCCCGCGAGGAGGGGCACCACGACGGCGACGGGGCCGTCGGGCTCGGCGACGTCCGCTCCCGCGGCGCGCGCCTGCTCAAAACGCGCGGTGCGCTCGGTGGCGGCGCGCGCGAGCACGGAGTGCAGCGAGGGGAACTCCGGGAACGAGGTGGTCGTGGCGTCCTCGGTCCCGTCGAGGTACCCGATACGGGCGTCGAGGCCGGGCAGCTCGGAGCGGGCGATGCTCACGACCTCTTCGGCGAGGCTGCGCGTGGCGCTGCTGGGTACGCCCGGTACGGCGAGAACGAGCGCGGGCGCGTTCTCGGGAGCCGCCACGGGCTCCGGGCGGCGGTGCCGACCGGGCTGGCGGGGTCGCGGCATTCGTACGGGCAGGCCTGATGCGGGCCCGGTGGGGGAGCTCATGGCCCCGCATGCTACTGGTCTGGGGGGCTTCGCTGTTCGGGGAGGGTGCAGGTGGGCGGTATAAGTCCAGTTTTGTCTTATGAGTTACGTAAAGCTCAACTGTCATATTCCGGTGTGGTCAACTGTCGCCCCGCAGGTGCACGGTGAGCATGCGAGGGTCGAGCGGCAGGCGCATCCCCCCCGTGGCGATGTCGGCGGCGATGCGTACCGCGCCGTCCAGCGGGTCACCCGCGGCCGGCACAAGGCGCACGTGCCGCAGGTGTCCCTCCAGCTCGGCGCGCACCGGACGGAGCAGCGCGTCGCCCATCTTGAACAGGCCCCCGGTCAGGGCGGCTTCGGGCCGCTCGTCCTGGCTCGTCGCGTCGGGAGCCGGGCAGACGGCGGCCGCGGCTTCGGCGATGTGCCGGGCCGCGTCCCGCAGGATCGCCTCGGCCACGGGGTCGTCGGGGGCGCAGCGCGCCACCTCGGGTGCGAACGAAGCGAGCATCGCGGGCCGGTCCGTACGGGGATAGAGCCGGCCGGGGATCTCCTGCGCGGGGCCGAAGAGTTCCTCGGCGCGGGCGAGCAGCGCCTTCGAGCCGCGGTGCCTGCCGTCGAACGCCCGCATCGCCGCCTCGAGGCCCGCGCGGCCGATCCAGGCGCCGCCGCCGCAGTCGCCCAGGAGGTGCCCCCAGCCGTCGGCGCGGTGCCATGCGGTCAGGTCCGTGCCGATCGCGATCACGCCGGTGCCCGCGGCGACGACCGCGCCGGGGCGGACGCCGAGCGCGCCCACATACGCGGTGACGCCGTCCGCGGCGAGCGCGATGCGCCCTACGCCCAGAGCCTGGCGGAGGGCCGCCGGCAGCTGTGCGCGCAGGTCGTCACCGAGGGTCGCCATGCCGGCGGCACCGATGGCGACAGCGGTCACCCGTCTCTTGCCCGCCCGCTCCAGCAACTCCCTTGCCATGGCCGCCAGTTGCTCCGTGAACTCCCCGGCGTCGATGCCGCGCGCGCCGGTGCGCACCGGCTCCTTCGAGCTCACCGGGGCCAGACGGTCCGACCCGTCGAGGCCGCCGATGGCGACCCGCATTCCGGAGCCGCCCGAGTCGACCCCGAGGACACACGGGGTGTCCGTCACGGAAGCCGCCAGTCCACCGGCTGCCCGCCCTGCTGCACCAGTAGGTCGTTGGCCCGGCTGAAGGGACGCGAGCCGAAGAAACCGCGGTCCGCCGACATGGGCGACGGGTGCGAGGACTCGACCGAGGGCAGCGGGCCGAGCAGCGGCCGCAGATTGCGGGCGTCACGCCCCCACAGGATGGAGACGAGGGGCCGCCCGCGCGCCGCGAGCGCCTTGATGGCCTGCTCGGTGACCTCCTCCCACCCCTTGCCCCGGTGCGCGGCAGGACGCCCCGGGGCGGTGGTGAGCGCCTTGTTGAGCAGCAGGACCCCCTGCCGCGTCCAGGGCGTGAGGTCGCCGTTCGACGGCTGAGGCAGACCCAGGTCGGAGCCCAGCTCGCGGTAGATGTTGATGAGACTGCCGGGCAGCGGGCGCACCTCGGGCGCGACCGAGAACGACAGACCCACCGCGTGCCCAGGAGTGGGGTAGGGGTCCTGGCCGACGATCAGCACCCGCACCTCGTCGAAGGGCTGTTGGAACGCGCGCAGGACGTTCGGCCCGGACGGGAGGTAGGTGCGTCCCGCGCCGATCTCCGAGCGCAGGAAGCCTCCCATCTCGGTGATCTTCCCGGCGACGGGTTCGAGGGCCTTCGCCCAGCCCGCTTCGACGATTTCATGCAAGGGTCGTGGTGCCACGGCGTCACCCTACTGCCGCTACAGGGGCGTCGATCAACCGATGGCCGCAGCCCTGACGCACAGTACGTCGGGCAGGTGGGACGCCAACTCCCGCCAGCTGTCCCCGTCGTCCACCGATGCGTACACCTCGCCGTTGCGGTTGCCGAAGTAGATGCCCGCCGGGTCCTGGCCGTCGCTGCACATCGCGTCGCGCAGCACCGTGCCGTAGTGGTCGCCCGTCGGGAGGCCCGCGCTGAGCGGCTCCCAGCTCTTGCCCGCGTCGGACGTGCGGTAGACGCGACACCGGTGGTCGGCGGGAACGCGGTCCATGTCGGCGTTGATCGGGAAGACGTAGGCCGTGTCCGCGCGGTGCGGGTGGGCGACGGCGGCGAAGCCGAAGTCGGAGGGCAGGCCCTCGCCGATGTCCGTCCAGTGCGCGCCCGCGTCGTCGCTGCGGAACACCCCCCAGTGGTTCTGCAGATACAGCCGGTCCGGGTCGGCCGAGTCCCGCGCGACTTTGTGCACGCACTGGCCGAACTCGGGGTTCGGGTCCGGCAGGAAGACCGCCGAGACGCCGTTGTTCGACGGGGCCCAGCTCTTGCCGCCGTCCAGGGTGCGGAACACTCCCGCGGTGGAGACGGCGACCGTCACCGCGTCCGGGTCCCGGGGGTCGGTCAGGATGGTGTGCAGGCCCTCGCCGCCTCCGCCCGGCACCCACTGGGCGCGCGTGGGGTGCTCCCAGAGGGGGCGCACGAGCTCGAAGGTCTCGCCCCTGTCCCGCGATTTGTAGAGGGCTGCCGGTTCCGTGCCCGCGTACACGACATCCGGTTCGGCGGCGGCGGGGTGCAGTTGCCAGACCCGCTCCAGGGAAGCCTCCGTGTCCTTGGGGAACTTGACCGGAGCCTTGGGCGGTTCCGTCCAGGTCCTGCCGAGGTCGTCGGAGTGGAAGACGGACGGGCCGAAGTGGGAACTGTCGCCGCCCGCCAGGAGACGAGGGGTGTCGCCACGGGTGTCGATAGCCACTGAATAGATGGCCTGCGCGTTGAAGTAGGGAGTGTCGTCGAACTGCCAGGTGCTCGTGCCGCCGCGCTTGCGGCCGATGAAGAGGCCTTTGCGGGTGCCTACGGTCAGGATGATCTCGGTCATGGTGGCCACCTCCGGGACGTCGTTGTCTCAGGTACGGCCCAGTCTGCACCTCGGCACTGACAGTTACCCCCGGGCAGGACGTCCTCGCAGGTCGGGGCGGGTGTGGCGGAGATGTCGCCCGCCCTGAAACCTCGTTACGCCTGAAGGCCTCACTGCGCTTGGAGGCCCCGCTACGACCGGCCGGCCCCCGACAACTCCGCGGCCACCCGCGCGATCCTTTCCGGCCCCACACGGCAGCACCCTCCGATCAGTCGGGCCCCCGCGTCCCGCAAGGCGGCGACCCGGCCCGCGGCGAAGTGGGTCGGGCCCCGCCACGTCCTGGCGGTCGCGTCCCACGTCTCGCCGCTGTTCGGGTACGCCACCGCCGGCTTTCCCGTGATCCGCGCGGCGAGGCGCACCGCCGAGTCCGCGTCCTGGGGATCGCAGCAGTTGACGCCGACCGCGAGGATCTCCTCGGCGTCGGCGGCCAGCGCGAAGGCCTCCGTCAAGGGCTGGCCCGCACGCGTGTAGCCGCCGGAGACGGTGTACGAGAGCCAGGCGGGCACCCCCAGACCGCGCACGGCCCGCAGCAGCGCCCGCGCCTCGTCCGTGTCCGGGACCGTCTCCAGGGCGAGGACGTCCGGCTCCGCGTCCGCGAGGACCTCCAGGCGCGGGCGGTGGAAGCGTTCGAGATCGGCCACCGTCAGGCCGTACCGGCCGCGGTACTCGGAGCCGTCCGCGAGCATCGCCCCGTACGGTCCCGCGGACGCGGCCACCCACACCTCGCGGCCCGCGTCCGCTCCCGCTTCGCGCGCCAACTCCACGCTCAGGCGCAGCAGTTCGGCGGTGCTCACCGCGTCGATGCCGTGCTTGGCGAAGCCCTCGAACGTCGCCTGGTAGCTCGCCGTGGTGGCGATGTCCGCGCCCGCCTCGTAGTACGCCCGGTGCGCCCCGGCGACAGCCTCCGGCTCGTCGGCAAGGAGCCGTGCCGACCACAGGGCGTCGCTCAGGTCGTGCCCGGCGGCCTCCAGCTGGTTCGAGAGGCCGCCGTCGAGCACGAGCGGGCGGCGGGTCAGGGCATCCGCGAGTTTCACACCGTCGACGCTAGCCGAGGCGCGGACAGGGGGAAGTGGCACGCGACCTGGTGTCCCGCACTGTTCGGGATGGACACCGGCGGTTCCGTGGTGGCGCACACCTCCTGGGCGAGCGGGCAGCGGGTACGGAAGCGGCAGCCCGACGGCGGTTTCGCGGCCGATGGCGTCTCGCCCTCCAGGGGCGCGCGGTCAGGGCCCTCCGCTGCTGCCGGGTCCGGCAGGTTGACCGTGTCGAGGAGGCCCCGGGTGTAGGGGTGCAGCGGATGGGCGTAGACCTGCTCGGCCGGGCCCGACTCGACCAGCTTGCCCAGATACATCACGCCGACCGTGTCCGCGAGGTGGCGCACCACCGCCAGATCGTGCGAGATGAACAGATACGTCAGGCCGCGCTCCCGCTGCAGCTCCCGCATCAGGTTCAGGATCTGGGCCTGGACTGAGACGTCGAGCGCGGAGACCGGTTCGTCCGCGACCACCAGATCAGGGGAGAGCGTCAACGCCCTTGCCAAACCCAGGCGTTGCCGCTGGCCCCCGGAGAACTCGTGCGGGTAGCGGTGTACGGCGCCGCGTGGCAGGCCGACCGCGTCCAGGAGTTCGGCGATCAGCTTCTCCTGGTCGGCGCGGGTGCCGACGCCCTGGATGACCAGGGGTTCCCGCAGGATCTCGCCCACCCGCATGCGAGGGTCCATGGCGGCGGTGGAGTCCTGGAACATCAGCTGCACGCGGCGCCGGTGCGCCCGGCGCTCGGCCCGCGACATCCGTGCCGGGTCGTGGCCCGCGAAGCGCACATGCCCGGCCGCCGGCTCCTCCAGGCCCGCGACGATCCGCCCGAGCGTGGTCTTGCCGCATCCCGACTCGCCGACCATGCCGAACGTCTCGCCCTTGCGGATCTCCAGGGACACTCCGCCGACGGCGCTCACCGTGCCCCGGCTGCGGGAGAAGGCGCCGCCCTTGAGGGGGAATTCCTTGACCAGGGAGTCGAGTTCCAGGAGAACCTCACCTGGCGCGCGCGGTGCGGGCACGGCCGGCGGCGCCACCACCTCCTCCTCCGACGCGTTGTCCGGCACGGGATGGAAGCAGGCGAACCGGTGCTCCACGCCGCGCACTTCGTCGTCCGACAGCTGCGGCTCCCGCTCCCGGCACTCGTCCGTCGCGAAGGTGCAGCGCGGCGCGAAGCGGCATCCGGTCGGGCGAAGCGCCAGGTTCGGCGGGAGGCCCGGGATCGTGTGGAGCACGGTGCCGCTGTCCGCGGCGCGCTCGGGGAGCGAGGCGAAAAGCGCCTCCGTGTAGCGATGCCGGGGTCTCGCGAACAGGCTCCGCACATCGGCCTGTTCGGCGACCCTGCCCGCGTACATCACCGCGACCCGGTCGACCCGGTTGGCGATGACGCCCAGGTCGTGGGTGACGAGGATCATCGCCATGCCGAGCCGCTCACGGAGACCGTCGATCAGCTCCAGGATCTGGTGCTGCGTCGTGACGTCCAGAGCGGTGGTCGGCTCGTCCGCGATGAGCAGCTTCGGCTCGCAGACCAGGGCCATGGCGATTGCCACGCGCTGGCGCATGCCGCCCGACAGCTGGTGCGGATAGGCCTTCATGCGCTCTGCGGGCTGCGGCATGCCGACCAGGCGCAGCATCTCCTCGGCCCGTGCCCACGCCTCCTTCCTGCTCAGCTCCGGGCGGTGCAGGACGAGCGGCTCGGCCACCTGTGCGCCGATCGTCATCGTCGGGTTCAGCGAGGTCAGCGGATCCTGGAAGACCATGCCGATGGTGTTGCCCCGTACGTCCTGAAGGACCGGCGCGGGGGCGGCGGCCAGGTCATGGCCGTCGAACAGGACGCGTCCGCCGGTGACTTCACCGCCGGGCGGCAGGAGCCCGAGGACGCTGAGCGCGGTCATCGTCTTGCCGCAGCCCGACTCGCCCACGATGCCCAGGGCCTCACCCGGGGCGAGTTCGAGGGAGATGCCGTCGAGGGCGTGGACGGTGCGCTCGCGCGAGGTGATGTCGACGCGCAGATCCTCGATCGTGAGCAGCGCGTCGGTGCTGCGCGGCGGGTCGGTCTTGAGCAGGGGCTCGGTCATCTTGTCGGTTCTCCCTTACTTCCGCAGCCGTACTTCGAACGCGTCCCGCAGCCCGTCACCGATGAAGTTGAACGCGGCGACGACCAGGACGATCGCGATGCCCGGCGGGAAGATCAGCCACCAGTAGCCGTTCTGTGTGTAGGTGATGCCGGCCGAGAGCATCGAGCCCCAGTCGGCCGACGGCGGCGGAATGCTCAGCCCCAGGAAGGCGAGATAGCTGACGTAGAGGATGGCGTCGGCGATCTGGAAGGTGCAGTTGACGATGACCGTGCCGATCGCGTTCGGCACGATGTGCTTGAACACGGCCCGCGCGCCACCGCCGCCCATCATCCGCATCGCCTGTACGTACTCACGGTCGCGCAGCGAGAGCGCCTCGCCGCGCACCAGGCGGGCGGGGGAGAGCCAGGCGACCGACGCGATGATGACGATGAGGACACCCTTGCTGGGCGTGATGATGGCGGCGACCACGACGAGCAGGAACATCGCCGGGATCGCGAGCGCCGCGTCCGTGATCCGCATCATGGCCGCGTCGACCCAGCCGCCGAAGTACCCTGCTACCGCGCCGTACACCGTCCCGAAGAGTGTTGCCAACAGGCCCGCTGCCAGGCCGATTTCGAGCGAGGTCTGCCCAGCGACCATCAGCCGCCCGACCATGTCGTAGCCGAGGTCGGTGGTACCCAGAAGGTGGCCGGAACTGCCCGGTGCGAGGTTCGCCTGGGACAGGTCGGTGTGCGTCTGCTCGGTGGAGTACAGGAGCGGTCCGAGGTAGCTGAAGGCCAGGAGCAGGACCAGGACCACCACGCCCGTCAGGGCGAGCTTGTTGCCGGTGAAGACCTGGAGCGTGCGGCGTGCGAGCGAGGGCGTGGCCTGTGCCGCCGCCTCGTTCCCCGGGGCGGCCTCGGGGGTGACGTCTGCGGTCGCGGTACTCATGCCACGCTCCGGATCCGGGGGTCGAGGACGGCGTAGAGGATGTCGGTGAGCAGCGAGCCGACGACGGTGGCGACGCCGACGACGAGCGTCACGCCGAGCAGCACCGGGAAGTCGGAACCCTGTGCCGCGTTCCAGAAAAGGAGCCCCATGCCGGGGTAGTTGAACATCGACTCGACGACGAGAGCGCCGCTGAAGAGCGTCGGGAGATAGAGGCCGAGAAGCGTCGCGAGGGGGATCAGCGCGTTGCGCAGGACGTGGCGGACCATGATCCGGCGGCTCGACTGGCCCTTGGCCATCGCCGTACGGACGTATTCCTCGGTGAGGTTGTCCAGGACCGCTGAGCGCATGTAGCGGCTGAACATCGCCACGATGCCGAACGCCATGGTGACGACCGGAAGCACCAACCCCGTGAAGTCTCCGAGCAGTTCACCGACAGTCTCGCCCTGCGGTGCCTCCGCCGGGAGGATCGGCAGCACCTGCGCGAACAGGATGATCATGATGAGGCCGAGGAAGAACACCGGCGTCGCGTAGAGGAGGAAGGCGAGCCCCGTCAGGGCGTAGTCCGACGCCTTGCCGCGCCGCACGGCCTGCAGCAGGCCAAGCGGGACGGCGATGACCACGGCGAGCGCGGTGGAGAGCACCGTCAGGAGCAGCGTCTTCGGCAGCCGCTGCTTGAGCAGGTCGAACACCGGGGAGTTGAGCTTGAACGACTCGCCGAGGTCGCCGGTGAACAGCCGCTTCAGGTACATCACGTACTGCGCGGGCAGTGAACGGTCGTATCCCTGCTGGTGGTTGAAGGTCTCGATCTGTTGCGGCGTGCCCTTCGGCCCGAGGATGGCGCGTGCGGGGCCGCCGGGCAGCATGTGGAGCAGCGTGAAGACGATGATCGAGACCAGGAACAGCACGACCAGCGCCTGAAGGAAGCGCTTGACCAGAAAGCCGGTCACTTGTCGGCTCCCTTCTTCTTGACGTAGTACCAGTCCTGCGGCGCGAAGGTGACGGTCGGGTTCTGGCTGACGCCCCGCAGGTCGTTGCGGATCACCGAGACCTGGTAGGCGGGGTTGGGCATCCACATCACCGGCAGCTGCTCGGCGAGGTACTCGCCGTACTCGTGCACGGCCTTCATGTCGGGCGAGTACTGCACGCCGCGGATGATCCGGTCGGCCTTCTTGTCGCTGTAGTTGCCGAAGTTGGCCGAAGCGCCGGTGGAGAAGAGCTGCTCACCGCTCGGGTTGAGCGGGTAGTACCAGCTGCCGGCCGTGCCGAAGAACGACATGTCCCAGTCGCAGCCGGGGTCCTTCGCCTTGCAGGGAACGGAGTTGCCGAGCACGGAGTTCAGCGGCTGCTGGCGCACGGTCAGGTCGATGCCGCCCTTGGAGAGCGAGGACTTGAGCTCCTGCATCATGTTCGTGGTCTCGGTGGAACCGGACTGGGAGAGCAGGGTGAGTTCGAGCGGGGCGTTCTTGGCGATGCCCTTGCCGCACTCGTCGGTGCCCGTTCCGGGGCGCACGCAGCGGGCAATGCCGTCGTCCGTCCGCCAGCCGTGCTCGGTGAGGAGGCGCTGAGCCTTCTTCACGTCGAAGGGGTACTGGTTCTTCTCCATCGCCTCGGACAAGTACTGGCTCTTCGGCGTCACCGGCACCGGACCGAGCGTCGGTGTGGCGCTGCCCTGCCAGATGACGTCGCTCATCGCCTTCTGGTCGACGAGGTGCTGCATCGCCTGGCGGATGTAGAGCTGGTCCATCATCGGGCCCGCGTGCGTGGAGTTGAAGTTGTAGACGATGTACGTCGCCGCCCAGCCCTCCCAGGGGTCGACGCGGTAGCCCTTCTCCTCGAACTTCTCCTTCTGCGCCATCACCGACGGCGGGATGTAGCCGTAGTCGACGCCACCTGAACGCAGCACGTTGTACTCGGAGTCGGCCGTGGTGAAGGGCGTGAAGACGACCTTGTCGAGGTGCGGGCGCTGCGACTTCGGGCCGGTGTACTTCTCGTTCGGGACGATGGTGACCTGGCCGCTGTCGCGCCAGCCAGCCAGCTTCCAGGGGCCGTTGACCGTCCTCCAGAGGGGGTCGGAGCCGTACGATCCAAGGCTCTTGGCGTGCCGTGTGAGCCGCGCGAAGACGGCCTTGGCGCCACCCTTCGTGCGGTCCCAGTCGCTGATCCGGCCGCCATCGGTCTTGGCGTCCCAGGCGTGCTGGGGGAGCGCGCGCATGAGGGTGAGCTGGTTCGCGGTGAACCAGTCGGGGTTGTACGCGCGACTCAGGTGCAGGCGCACGGTGTGGTCGTCGACGGTCTCGAAGCGCTTGACGTTGTCGGGCATCGTACCGACGGAGTAGTTGCCCCAGCTCGTCTTGTTGGCCTTGACGAGGTTGAACCAGAACTCGATGTCGCGCGCGGTGACCGGCTTTCCGTCGGACCACTTCACGCCCTCGCGCAGCGGCATGGTCACGGTCTTGTTGCCGTCGCTGAACTCCGGCTTCAGGCCGAGCGTGCTCGGGCCGTGCGTGGTCAGCGCGCCCTTCTCCTGCACGGCGTCGTACACCGGCATGAAGAACAGCGAGTAGATGCCGTTGTTGTACGAGGCCCCGTAACCGGGGGCCCCGATCGGGAAGATCCAGTTCGGCGTGGCGGCGGGCGGCAGCGCCATCGTCACGGTGCCTCCCTCGACCGGAGTGCCGCCGGTGGGGCCCATGTCGACGCGGCCGCCCTCCTGCGTGCAGCCGGTGACTGCCGTGAGGGCGAGCGCGGCAATGCCTGCCGCCGCGGCCATGAGCACGCGGCGCCGCGCGCGGGGACGTGATCGCCTTGAGCGCATGGCGAAGGGCCTCCAAGGATGCGAGAGCCGGACCGTGCCGGAGATCGACGGGCGGCGCCTGAACGCTAGGTCTGGCGACAAAATCAAGTCAAGAGCTTCGTTCGGCAAGAAGTCTCAAAGTCGGGAGACTCTGGCCAACTTGCTTCGAAGAGACTTAGTGTTCGTCCCGATGTCGAAGGAACTGATCGAAGCAACTGGGGGCGGCATGGCCGGAACACCGCACGGCGAACCGGGGTCGGCTCAGCACATCCTGCAGCTGGTCTCCTCGGGCGCCGCCTCCTCCCGGGCCGATCTCGTACGGGAGCTGGGACTCGCCCCGTCCACCGTGTCGCTGCGCGTGCAGGAACTCGTCACCGCGGGCGTACTCACCGAATCCGGCGAGGGCGCGTCCCGCGGCGGCCGCCGCCCCCGGCTCCTGCGCGTCCACGCGCAGGGCGGCGTCGCCCTGGCCGCCGACCTCGGCAGCCACCACGCGCGCATCGGCGTCGTCGACCTCGGCGGCACCGTCCTGGACGCCGTCGACCTGCCGCACGACATCACCGCGGGGCCCGAGTCCGCCGTCGACTGGCTCTGCGGCCAGGTCGCCGAACTGGGCGCACGGCAGCGGGAGTCGGGCCGTACCGTCCGCGCCCTCGGTGTTGCCTTCCCCGGCCCCGTGCAGCCCGCTCAGGGCCGCGTCATGAGCCCGTCCCGGATGCCCGGCTGGCACCGCTACCCGCTGCGCGACGTCCTCGCCGAACGCCTCGGCATCCCCGTCACCGTCGACAACGACGCCACGATGATGGCCGTCGGCGAACACCGCACCGCCCGCCCCGGACTCGACCACATGGTCGTCGTCAAGGCGGGCCGCGGCATCGGCAGCGGCGTCATCGTGGCGGGCCGCCCGCACGACGGCGCGAACGGCTCCGCGGGCGACATCAGTCACGTACGCATCGAGGCGGCGGGCGACCGCCCGTGCAGCTGCGGCAACATCGGCTGCCTGGAGACCGTGGCGAGCGGCGCCGCCCTCATCCGCGAACTCGCCCTGCAGGGCGTCGAGGTGGAGGACACGACCGACCTCCTGCGGCTTGTCGCCGACGGCGACCCGCAGGCCACCACCCTCGTCCGCACCGCGGGCCGGCACATCGGCACCGTCCTGTCCGTCGTCGTGAACTTCTTCAACCCCCAGGCCGTCGCCCTCGGCGGCGTACTCGCCACCGCCGAACCGCTCGTCGCCGCCGTACGCGGCGTCCTCTACGAGCGCTGCCTGCCCCTGGCCACCGCGGACCTGGAGATCACCACCACCGTGACAGGGCGCGACGCGGGCCTCCTCGGCGCCGGACTCACCGCCCTGCGCCAGAACCTCCCGACCACCCCGGCACCCCAGGAAGAGAGCGTCCAGGCATGACCACCCCCGCAACGAACCAGCGTCGCCTCCGTATCGGCATCGGCGGCATCGGCATCGAGTCCTCCACCTTCTGCCCGCACCGCTCCACCACGGACGACTTCCGCCAGACCCGCGGCCAGGACCTCCTGGACCGCTACACCTGGACCCAGCCGGAATCCGACCTCGCCTACACGGTCGAATGGGTGCCGCTCCTGCACGCGACCTCGCTGCCCGGCGGCCCGGTCGAGGCCCAGTCGTATCTGACCCTCAAGGACGAACTGGTCACGCGCATACGGGAAGCCGGCCCCCTGGACGGCCTCGTGTACGACATCCACGGCGCGATGAGCGTCATCGGCCTGACCGACGCCGAGGCCGACCTGACGGAAGCGGTCCGTGCCGCCCTCGACGCCGTCGGCACCCCCGACGGCGGCCGCCCCATGATCTCGACCGCCATGGACCTGCACGGCAACGTCTCACGCCGGTTCGCCGAGCCCATCGACCTGCTCACCGCCCACCGCCTCGCCCCGCACGAGGACGCCTGGGAGACCCGCGAGCGCGCCGCCCGCAATCTCGTACGCTGCCTGCGCGAGGGAACCCGGCCGCACCGCGCCTGGGTCCAGGTGCCGGTGCTCCTGCCCGGCGAGAAGACCAGCACCCGCCTGGAGCCCGCCAAGTCCCTCTACGCCTCGCTCGCCGACATCGAGAAGCTGGACGGCATCCTCGACGCCGCCTTGTGGGTCGGCTACGCCTGGGCGGACGAACCGCGCTGCAAGGCAGCGATCGTCGTCACCGGGGAAGACCCCGAACTGGCCGCCGCGGAGGCCGAGAAGCTCGCACGCCGCTACTGGGACGCGCGCCGCGACTTCGTCTTCGTCGGCCCGACCGGCGGCGCCGACGAGTGCATCGAGAAGGCCGTCGCGTCGGACAAGCGGCCCTTCCTGATCAGTGACTCCGGCGACAACCCGACGGCGGGCGGCGCCGGCGACCTCGCGTACATGCTGGGCAGGCTCCTGGAGAACGACGCGATCCGCTCCGGGAAGGTCACGGCCGTCCACCCCGGCATCACCGACCCGGTCGCCGTCGCCCGCTGCTTCGAGGCCGGAGTGGGCGCCGACGTCACCCTGAGCGTCGGCGGCAAGGTCGACGCGAACCACGGCGGCCCCTACGAACTCACCGGTACCGTCGTGGCGTTGCAGCGCGCGGCCGAGCAGAAGGACCGGGCGGAGGGCGGCGCCTACGACCGTGGGGTCGACATGGCGGCCGTACGGACCGGTGGCGTGACCGTCATCCTGGTCGAGCGCCGCAAGCCCTTCCACACCCTCGCGGACTTCATGGGCCCGGCGGACGGCGGCCTCGGCATAGACCCGCGGACCTTCGATCTGGTGGTCGTCAAGATCGGCTACCTGGAGCCCGAGCTCTACGACATGGCCGCCGACTGGCTCCTCGCCCTCACCCCGGGCGGCGTCGACCAGGATCTGCCGCGGCTCGGTCACCATCGAGTGGAGCGCCCGCTCTACCCGTTCGACGAGGACGCGTACGACGCCGGGGAGGGCCCCGACCTGACGCCCGCCCGGCTGGCCCCGCTCGGCAGGTGAGAAGGGGCTTCACCGGCCACAACGCTTCTGCGAAGGTGATCCCTTCGAGCCGCGAACCCGTACGGAGGAGCCCCCGTGAAGCGTGCCGCCACCCTGTCCGCCCTGGTCTGTCTGCTCGCCGTCACGGCCGCCGCGCCCGCGTCCCCCGACGCCGGGCGCGGCAAGGACCGCCACCGCGGAAGCCTCCTGGACTCCGTGCCGAAGTCGGGCGTCCTGAAGGTGTGCACGACCGGCGACTACCGCCCCTTCACCCACCTCGACCCCGCAGACAAGACCTACAGCGGTGTGGACATCAAGATGGCCGAGGACCTGGCGGAAAGCCTCGACGCCAAACCCAAGTACGTGGCCACGACCTGGGCGGACCTGACCAAGGACGTCGCGGCGGGCCGCTGTGACATCGCGGTCGGCGGCGTCTCCATCACCCTGCCGCGCGCCCGCCAGGTCTACTTCAGCGAGCCCACCCGTGAGGACGGCAAGACGCCGATCGTGCGCTGCGCCGACAAGGAGAAGTTCGGCGAGGGCACGCTCAAGGACATCGACAAGCCGGGCACCACCGTCATCGTCAACCCCGGTGGCACGAACGAGCAGTTCGCGCGCGCGAACATCAAGCAGGCCACGATCAAGCTGCACCCGGAGAACACCACGATCTTCAAGGAGATCATCGCGGGCCGCGCCGACGTGATGATGACGGACGCGAGCGAGACCCGCTACCAGGCCAAGATCCACCCCGAGCTCTGCTCCCTGCACCCCGACAAGCCCTTCACCTTCTCCGAGAAGGCGTACGCAACTCCGCGCGGGGACGAGGAGTTCAAGGAGTACGTCGACCAGTTCACGCACCTGGCGACGCACGACGGGACGTACGCGGCGTACGAGGCGGAGTGGATGGGTCCTGCCTCGGGTTCCTAGTCGTGCGTGGTGTTCGTGGTCCGGGGTTATCCCTGAGCTCGTCCCCGATGTCGGGGACGGTGGCGCCGCCCTACCTTCCTGGGCATGGCTTCCTTCCGTGAGCGGTGCATCCACAGCCGGCAGGGTGGTCGACTCGCCTCGACCACCACCGCCGACATCGACGAGCTCGTGGCAGGGCTCAAGGACCGGCCGCGTGTGGTGCTCCACTTCCACGGCGGACTCATCGACGACACGCTGGGCTTCGCCACCGCCGAGCGGCTCGCGCCCGTGTACGAGGCGGCGGGCGCCGAGCCCGTCTTCTTCGTGTGGAGCAGCGGACTCCTGGAGACCCTGCGGGGCAACCTGCCGCAGATCCTGAACGAGAGCGTCTTCCGTACGCTGCTCAACAGGGTCACCCGATACGCCACCGGCACCGTTTTCCGGGAGCCGGGACAGCGAGCTCTCGGGGCGGTGGCCACCCCCTCCCCGAGGGCTGTAGCAGCCGAACTCGCCCAGGTACGAGCCGGACAGGAACCCTACGCGCGGCTGACCGCACCGCACGAGGTGGCGCCGCTGAACGAGTCCGAGCAGAGGCAGATCGCCGCCGAGCTGTCGACGGACACCGAACTGGCCGAGCGCACCAGGGAGATCGTGAACTCGGCGATGCCCCCGGACCGGCCCCGCCCCACAGAGCCGGTCGCCGCGGCGCGAGACATCATCGGGGGGCGTGCCGCGGCGGCCACACTGATGTCGCCGGACGTCGTGGCCGACCTCGCGGCCAGGGCGGGCACCGGGGAACGTGCCCTGGTGAGCACGGCGTTGATCGTGCGCAAGACCGTGCGCGTCGTGGCGGCCGTCGTCGGCCGCTTCCGGCAGCGCAACGACCACGGGCTCTATCCGACGGTCGTCGAGGAGATCCTCCGCGAGTTCTACCTCGCCAACGCGGGCGCCGCGATCTGGGACGCGATGAAGCGGCAGACCGCGGAGACCTTCGCCGGCGCGGACGACGAGGCCCGCGCCGGGCGGTACTTCCTGGACCGGTTCGCCGAGCTGCTCGCCTCCGGCACCCACCCCCAGGTGACCGTGGTCGGCCACAGCGCGGGCGCCGTGTTCATCGGCAACCTCCTCGACGACCTCGTGCGCAGGCGTGCCGCGGAGAACGACCCTCTTCCTGCCGACTTCCGGCTGCGGGACGTGGTGCTTCTCGCGCCGGCCTGCACAGTGGCGCGGCTCGCGCCCGTGGTCCGCCGACAGGCCGAACTCTTCGACCGGTTCCGGATGTTCACCATGACCGACAGGGCGGAGCAGGCCGACCACCTGGTGCCGTTCCTGTACCCGAGGTCGCTGCTCTACTTCATCTCCGGCGTCCTGGAGCGCGGACCGTCCAAGGAGCCCGCCGTCACGCCGATCGCGGGCATGCAGCGCTGGTACCTCGACTCCGCGGCCGTGGGGCCCGACTCCGACGACCTGCGCGGCTTCCTGCGGGCGGATCCCGCCCGCACGGTCTGGTCACCGGGCCTGGACGCGGGGGCACGCAGCCACACTGCGTTCGACGACGACCCGCTGGTCCTCGCGAGCGTGGCGGCGATGCTCGCGGACTGACGGCGCGAGGACTGAACGCAGGGGGGAGGCCGATCCGGGGCGGGTCGGCAGCCTCCTGGAGCGCCTCGTCCACTACGCCCCCGTGCAGCCGGACATCGCCGCGCTGTGCACCCTGCTCGACGAGCCGGTGCCGCCGGTCGCCTCGCCGCCCATGCTCGCGGCCTCGTGCCGCCTCCTGGTCCGGGCGGACTCGGCCGACCCGGGCATCCTCCAGGACGGTTCGGTGGCCGAGAGCGCGGCGGAACACCTGGTCGGGCGAGGCGTCTGGACCACCTGGCTGGAGCAGGAGCCGCGACCGGGCGGCGCGGCGCGCGGGGGCCTCGCCCCGCCCGTGGTGGGGGCCGCCGTCGACCCGGTCGACCGCGTCCGGCGCTACGTGTGGGATATCGCGAGCGTCGAGGACAGAAGCGTCGACGACGTGCTGAGCAGCATGGAGCCGAAGGACCTGTCCCGCAGGACCGGCCTGCCGCACAAGGCCGTCGACAAGGCCATCGAGGAGCTCAGACGGCCGCAAGGGAAGTGAAGGACCGCTGGAGTGAAGGGGAACGGTGACGGCCCCGGGAGGCATTCGCCTGCCGGGGCCGCCACCGTCACCGGCGTCCTACGCCGCGCTCGGCACCCCCGTGACCGTGCGTGGCGGAACGTCGGTGGCCTGCCGGCCGCGTCCCCCAACGCGGTCGGCAGGGGCGGGTGGGACGACCTGCGGCCCGTGCACCCCCGAGCGCGCACGGACAGACAGGCCATCGGTGACGTGGCGGCACGTCACCTGTTCTTGGAAAACCCCCGCCGCGGTCCCTGTCACCATGGCTGCCTCGCCTTCCCGCCGTGTCCGTCAGGTCACCGCGCGCCGCACCATCGTGCGGAACTGCTCCGAGGGCTCGATGCCGAGCTCCGTGCGGAGCAGCCCGCGGAACGCCTTGAAGTGCCGCACCGCTTCCGCCAGGTTGTTCTCGGCGAGGTGCACCGTCACGACCGCGCGGTGCGCGCTCTCGCGCAGCGGGTCGATCCGGGTGCTCTCCAGGGCGGCCTCCAGCGCGGGGGCGTACTGCTCGCGCATGACGAGCCGCGCCGAAAGGGCCTCGAGCGCGTGCAACCGCAGCTGATGCAGCCGCTCGCGCTCGAACATCACCCAGTCCTGGTGCCAGCCGGGCAGCAGTTCCCCCCTGTCCATCAGTGCGGAGCACGCGGCCCCGGTCCCCTCAGCCGGGGCCGCGAGAATGCGGTGTGCCGTGGCGGTGAAGTCCTGGATGTCCATCCGGACACTCCGGCTGAGTGCGAGCACCCCGGGCGGGGAGCCGCAGACGGCCGAACTCGCCGCGTTGAGACGCCAGATGGCGGTACGGAGACAGGCCCGCGCACGCTCCTCGGTGACATCGGGCCACAGCGTCCCCGCGAGCGCCGAACGTGTCGCGGGGCCGCGCAGCCCGAGGAGGGCGAGCAGCTGCTGCCCGCTGGCGGACACGTCGACCTGCCCGCCGTCACCCTCGCCGCGGCTGAGGTGGAATCCCCCGAGCAGCCGCAGACGCAGGGCCGGTGGCGCGTCGCCGCGTACCGTCGGACATTCCGTGACAGCCATCTGCGCACCCCCACTTGTGCATCCCATCCCCTGACCAGCCAAGAAACTACGCCGGACAGCGGCAGGGGTGCCTCAGGGAACCGCCCAGGGATAACCCCGGCGTGCCGGGGCGCCGGCCCGGGGGCTACGACGGCGTACGCCGTTCCTGGGGAGCGAAGTGCTGCACGAGCCCGATGCGCGAAGTGATGCCGAGCTTCGTATAGGTGTGGCCCAGGTGGTACTCGATGGTCTTGACGCTCAGTGCGAGCGCGGTGGCGATCTGCCGGTTGGTGAAGCCCTGCGACGCGAGACGCGCGACGGCCAGCTCCTGCGGGGTCAGCCCTTCGGCGGCGGAGTCCATGTCCGCCGGATCGTGCGCGGGCCGCGGGGGCGCCGCACGCCCGCAGGCGTCCAACTCCCGTTCGCACCGGGCGAGATAGGGTACGGCGTTCAGTTCCTTCATCGTCGTGTACGCCGCCTGGAGCTGGGCCACGGCGACCGAGCGGCGGCCGATCCTGCGCAAAAACGCCCCGTGGTCGAGCTGGACGCGGGCGCGGCCGAACGGCGACGGGATCTGCGCCGCCTGGTCGTGCGCGCGCAGGAACGACGCCTGGGCGCGGTCCGCCTCCCGGCGTGCCGCGTGCAGGTTGCCGCGCACGCGTGCCGCGGCGGACAGCGCCGCGTGCTGCCCGCGCGCCTGCGCCCGCTCTTCGTAGGGCAGAAGCACCGCCTGCGCCTCGTCGAACTCGCCGAGCTGGATGAGCGCGTCGACCAGGAGCTCACGCCAGGACACCACGCCCGGTTCGTTCACGCCGTCGTGCGAGGCGAAATCCAGGAGCGGCCGCAGCGCCTCCACGACGCGCTCCGGCTCCGCGCGGGCCTCGGCGAAGGCCCCGTGCGCCGACGCCGCGTACGCGTAGGCGAGGGCACTCTCGTCGCAGCCGGGCGCGTCCAGGGCGAGCCGCAGATGCACCGACGCACGGTCCCAGGTGCCGCGTGCCGAGAGGATCCAGCTGGCGATGGCGTGCGTGACGGGCTTCAGCCACGACTGCTCGGTGTCGTCGGCGATGGAGGCGGACGCCTCGGCGTGGATCAGCGCCTCGTCCCAGTCGCCGAGCCGGTGCAGGGTCTGGGCGAGCGCGGAGGCCGAGAGGAGCCGCAACGGCACCGTGCCCTTGCGGCAGTTGGCCACGGCGCCGAGCAGGTCGGCGCGTGCGCCGAGCAGATCGTCCGACCAGAGCCGCAACTGACCGCGTGCCAACAGCAGATCGATGCTCGAGGGCGGCACGAGCAGCGGATCGGGAAGGTCACCGGCGAGCTCGATGCCCTTCTTGGCGGACCCGCTGAGGCCCAGTGCGAGGAGATGATTGAAGCGCAGCATCCGGCTCGGCCCCTGGAGGGTGGAGAGCCGCTGGGCGCGCTCCGCCCACTGGGCGGCGTCGGATGAGCGCCCCCGCATCACGGCGGCGTAGCTCAGCTGCTCCGCCGCCCGCGCGGCGAGCGAGGGATCGCTCTCGTGGTCGCACTGGTTCCAGGCGTCGACGAGCAGCGTCTGCGCCTGCTCCATGCGGCCCTGGACGCGCGCCACATACCCGCGTACATATCCGCGCAGCGCCGGGTCCGCGCCGGCCGGAATGCCCGCGGCGAGTTCGGCCGACTCGTGGACCCGGCCGTCGAGCAGCAGCGCCTCGACCGCCTCGACGGCGAGCCGGTCGCGCTCCAGGTCGGTCGTCGCCACCCGTGACGCGTGCCGCAGATGCTGGCCCGCCACCGCCCACTGCCCGGTGGCCGCCTCGCGCCTGGCGCAGGCGGCGAGGGCGGCGGCGAGATGCTCGTCCGGGCCCGTGGCGGCGAGCACGCGGTGGCGCAGACTCGCGTAGTCGTCGTCGACCAGGGCGGCGGCCCGCGTGTGCAGATCGGCGCGGTGCGCGGGGCCGATGTCCTGGTAGACGGCGGCATGGACGAGGGGGTGCGGGAAGGCGATCTCGGGCGCGGCCCCCGAGTGCGACTCCTTCAACAGGCCTGCCTTGACGGCCCGTTCGAGCGCGGGCAGCGGAGCCGTGACGCGGGCGAGCGCGGCAGCCACGCTCAGCGGGCAAGGCAGCCCGAGCACGCTGACCGCCTGGACGAGCCGCAGCGCCTGGGGTCCGCACTCCGCGAGGTTGGCGAGCACCAGCATGGCGTACGAGCGCGGCGCGGGCAGCGGCGTGGTGACGTCCCGCAGGACGTGCGCGGGCACCTGGTCCAGGAGCGCGCGGGCGTGCAGTGGATTGCCGTGCGTGTGGTCCCGCAGGCGTACGGACGCCGAGTGCGGGAGCCGGTCGCTGCCCATCTGCGCGCTGAGGGAGCCCAGTTCGTCCGGGCTGAGCCCGTGCAGCGGGATGCGCCGGGTGCGGACGTCGGCGAGCAGCCTGCGGATGCCCTCCGGCAGCTGGGGAGCCTGCGGGTCCCGTGCCGTCACGATCGCGAGGACCTTGTCGACGCGCAGCCGCCGCAGCGCGAACGTCAGCGCGTTCAGCGACGCGGAATCGGCCCAGTGGGCGTCATCCAGCACCAGGATGACAGGGCCCTTGTCCTGCAGTTCGCTCAGCAGGTCGAGCAGTCCGAAGCCCGCCGCGAGCGGTGGCAGGGTGCCGGGCGCCGAGCGGGGCGTACGGACCAGCGACCCCAGGCTGTCGGGCAGTGGGAGCGGGCTCTGCCCGACGAACTGGGCGAGCACCCCGCAGGGCAGGGCGCTCTCGTTCTCCTCGCCGCTGGCCTGGAGCACACACGCATCGCCCGCCGTGTCGAGGAACCTGCGCACCAGAGCGGACTTGCCGATACCGCCGGGCCCGTCGATCAGGACGAGCCGTGGCACACCCTCGCGTGCCTGGCGGAACTCCTCCTGGAGCGCCGCGAGTTCGCGCGTACGACCGGAGAACGCCTCATGGGGCGCCGGTGCGTTGACATGGCTGTTCAGTATGTCGCCGGACGTCATCACCGCCCCCACATGTCGGCACCCGGTACGGGCGCCATGACTGTGACGGTGACCCGTGCCGGGCGCATGGCCCTGAACGTCCACGATGATGCCGAAACCGCTCTCGGGACAAGCCGATTCGCCACTCCCGGAGAGTCAGTTACCGAGAGGTGGCATCAGGCGTCACAGGAGTCATCACCTGCCGCGCAAGTGCGTTCTCCGGCTTCCGTGGACGCGGCGTCCGGCGGTTCGAGCAGTGAGAGCAGTTCGAGCCAGCCGTGAAACGGCGTGCGGTGACCCGTGTCCTCTTCCTCGCGGCCCGCATCCACCACATTGCCGTGCACGCCCCCGGGGGAGCGGAACACCTCGATGACGTAGCGCACAACGTCCTCCCGAGGGCCGGTACAGGCCCCGAACCGTGACACATCGCGACAGCGCCACGGTACGAACCCCGGTCGGGGCCGCGCTTCGGGGAGTCACCTAGGGATGACCCCAGTCCCCAACCCTTGGCCAAGGCTCATGGGGTGCGTGGGCCCGCACCGTGGGGCTCAGACCATCCGGTGGTACTGCTGAGGCGTGGCGACATCGCCGCCCAGGTCACGGGCCGCGTGGCGGGCCCACGAGGGGTCGCGCAGGAGCTCGCGGCCCAGGAGCACGGCGTCGGCCTCGTCATTGGCGAGGATCTTCTCGGCCTGCTCGGGGTCGGTGATCAGGCCGACGGCCGCGACGGGGAGCGACGTCTCGGCCTTCACCCGCGCCGCGAACGGGACCTGGTAGCCGGGGCCCGCCTCGATGCGCGCTCCAGGGGCGTTGCCTCCGGTGGAGACGTCCAGGAGGTCCACACCGTGGGCGTGCAGCTCCTTCGCGAGCCGGACCGTGTCGTCGGCCGTCCAGCCGTCCCGGTCGTCCTCGGGGTTCTCCGTCAGCCAGTCGGTCGCGGAGATCCGGAAGAAGAGGGGCAGCTCCTCGGGCCACACGGCGCGGACGGCGTCGACGACCTCGAGGGCGAACCGGGAGCGGTTCTCGAAGGAGCCGCCGTACTCGTCCGTGCGGTGGTTGGAGAAGGGCGAGAGAAACTCGCCGATGAGGTAGCCGTGGGCGCCGTGGATCTCGACCACCTGGAAACCGGCGTCCAGCGCGCGCCGGGCCGCACTGGCGAACTGGCCGACGACAGCGCGGATTTCCTCCGTGGTGAGTTCGTGCGGCAGGTGGTGGCCCTCGTCGAAGGGCAGCGCGCTGGGCGCGAGCGGCTGCCAGCCGTGCTCCTCCTGGCCGACGGGCCCGCCGCCCTTCCAGGGGCGGTCGGTGGACGCCTTGCGCCCCGCGTGGGCGATCTGGATGCCCGGCGTGGTGCCGTGGGTCTTCAGGAAGCCGGTGATGCGGCGGAGCGCCTCGACCTGCGTGTCATTCCATATCCCGAGGTCCGCGGGGCTGATGCGGCCCTCCGGGCTCACGGCCGTCGCCTCGAGAAGGATCAGGCCGGTGCCGCCGGCGGCGCGCGCCGCGTAGTGGGCGAAGTGCCAGTCGTTCGCCACACCCGCGTTCGGTCCGAACACCTCGGCCGAGTACTGGCACATCGGGGCCATCCACACTCGGTTGGCGACGGTCAGCGATCGCAGGGTGTAGGGCTCGAACAGCGCGCTCACGGCGGACTCCATTCGTCGTGGACTTCGGTACGGCTCGCACGATAGACCTCGTAGTACGGCGGATGTCAAACTACGATGACTCTCGTACTATGGGGCCTTCGAGAAGACGTGAAGCCGCGATGCGAAGCCCCCACGCGAAGCCCGGACGAAGTGGAGCTGTCATGACGACCGCCGCACCCATCAGCAGCCGCGCGCTCGACCATCCGACGCGCGAGGATATCCGGCTCGAGGGTGTGCTGCACGCACTGTCGGATCCGATGCGCCTGCGGGTCGTGCGGCAGCTGGCAGGGTGCGAGCCCGGCCTCGACGGACTCTCCTGCTCGCGCATCGACCTGCCCGTCACGAAGTCGACGAGCACCCACCACTTCAGGGTGCTGCGCGAGAGCGGCGTGATCCAGCAGATCTACCGAGGCACGGCAAAGCTGAACGGCCTGCGCCGCGAGGACCTGGACGCGCTGTTCCCTGGACTCCTGGCGAGTGTCCTGGCCGCGGCAGCGTCGCAGGCGGAGCGCACGAGCGCCCCTTGAGGGGCGCGGGGGACTGCGCGCCCAGCCCCCACCGACCCGCGGTCAAAGTCCCGGCAGGCTCACCGCTCACCGCCGCGCGAGGCGCCACGCGCGGCGCCCAGCAGCCCCGCCCAGTCCGGGATCTTCACAGGCCCACGCCCAAGCGCAGCGCCCAACTCCGCCTCCGCCCGCTCGATCGCCTGCCAGCCCCGCCACTCGACGGGGTGCAGGCCGGCCTCGCGCAGAGTCCGCAGAGGATCGTCCGGCACCCCTTTCCGTACGAGGGCGGGAGCGTCCGCAAGGAGGGACAGCACCGTCTCCTTGGCGCACGGGCGGTTGGTTCCGATCACGCCCGTCGGCCCCCGCTTGATCCAGCCCGCCACGTACTCGCCCGGGGACGCGACGCCCTCCCGCAGCACCCGCCCCGCCGCGTGCGGCACCGTGCCGAGCCCGGGATCGAACGGCAGCCCGTCGATGGGCACCCCGCGATAGCCGACCGAGCGCAGGACCAACTGCCCCGCGACGTCCTCGTACAGCCCGGAACCGGTTACTCCGCCGCGGCCGTCCGGCAGCGTCCGCTCGAAGCGCACTCCGCCGACGCGCCCCGCCGCCTCCGTCAAGGCCACCGGACGCAGGAAGAACCGGAGCCGGATGCTGCGCGGCAGGTGCCGCACGGGGCGCTCGGCCCAGCCGCGCATCACCTCGACGTTGCGGCGGCCCACCGCGGGCAGGCCGGAAGGGTCGGCGTACGCCGGATCGAGCGCCAACTCCGCGGGATCCACGATCACTTCGGTGTCCGGGAGTGAACCGAGCTCGCGCAGCTCCTTGGTGGTGAAGCGTGCCTGCGAAGGGCCGCGCCGCCCCACCATGTGGACCTCGCGCACCCGGCTCCCGGCCAGCACGCCGAGCGCTTCCTGAGGCATGTCGGTGGGCCGCAGCTCGGCCACGCCGCGCGCCAGCATCCGGGCGACGTCCACCGCGACGTTCCCGACGCCGATGACCACGGCGGACTCCACGCCCCCGATGAAACCGTCGGTCGTCGCGTCCGGATGCGCGCTGTACCAGGAGACGAACTCCGTGGCCGAGTGGCTCCCCGGCAGGTCCTCGCCCGGCACGCCCAGCTTGCGGTCCGCCGCCGCGCCCACGCAGTAGACCACCGCGTGGTAGAGGTCGAGCAGCCGCGCCGTCGGGAGGCCGCCGGGGCCGACCTCGATGCCGCCGAGGAAGCGCACGCGGTCGTGTTCGAGGACCGTGCGCAGATTGTTCTGGAGAGACTTGATCTTCTCGTGGTCGGGCGCGACACCGTAACGGACGAGGCCGTACGGGCAGGGGAGCCGGTCGATGACGTCGACCCGCACCCCCGGCACGAGGTCCTGCTGGACGAGGGACTGCGCGGTGTAGACCCCGCTCGGGCCCGATCCGACGACGGCGACCTGCAGCACGGCGGTGCTCCTTCCGCGAGGCGGCCTCGGGGGATGACTTCAGCATCGCACCCCCGCGCGTGAAGGGGGAGACGCCGTGAGGGGGCGCGTCGATCCGGGCGCTCCGCTCCAGGGTCGACAGCCGCGCGAGCCCTGCGTGCCGTTCGTGACCTAATGCGATCGCACGGCTACCTTTTGATGGTGCTTGAGAGCCCCTTTCTTGGCGTTTCTGATCACTATCGACCGAATGCTGACGGCTCGCCCTCGTTCGCACCCCCATCCCCGCCCGTCCCGCCCTCGTTTCATGTGCGGCTGACCTTCGGTGACGGAGCCGCCATCGACGCACGGGCCGTGGTGTCGGAGGGGCGGATCACCCTGGAGGGCCTGCGCGCCCAGCCACCGCATCAGGGCGACGACCTCCCGCAGGACCGGCCCGCCGTACGCCGCGCCCGCCCGTCGTGGCCGCGCGGGCGCGAGGGGCGGCTGATGGTGGCTCGGGAGTACCGCGCGGCGCAGGCCGAGGGGCGGGACCCCGTGCTCGCGGTGATGCAGGCGACCGGACGCAGCCGCCGCAGGTCGCTCAAGCTCATCGCGGCAGCCCGGGACGCGGGCACGCTGCCGCCGCGCCACCACCGCCGCTAGGCACCCTCGCCCGCAGCACCGCTCACCACGCCCGCGCGGAGCCGCCGGCGCGGGACGCGGGTTGTCGCGGCGCCGGATCAGCTGCGGTCGTTTGACCCGCGGACCCATCGCCGGTTTGGATGCCGCAGGTCAGGGTGAGGTCGTTCGAGCGCGACGGCGAGGGGTGGCAGTGGCACCGGGCAGGGAGGCCAGGCGGTCCCTCGGGCGGCAGTTCGGCTGGTTGTGGGCGGCGTACACGGTCAGCGTGTTCGGTACGCGGCTCGCGTTCGACGCGTTCCCCCTGATCGCGATCCTGGCCCTGGACGCCGGTCCGACGGAGGTGTCGGTGCTCGCGGCGGCGGGGTTCGCCGTGGGCGCGGTGGTGGCGGTGCCGCTCGGGCCGTGGGTGGAGTTCCGCCGCAAGCGGTCGGTGATGATCGCGATGGACCTTGTCCGGTGCGCGGCGCTGCTCAGCGTCCCCGCCGCGTACGCGCTCGGCCTGCTCGGCTTCGGCCAGCTCCTGGCCGTGTCGGTCGTCGTCGGGGCGGCCGACATCGCGTTCGGCGCGGCGAGCGGTGCCTGCGTCAAGGCACTCGTACGGCCACAGGACCTGCTTGTCGCTAACGGCCGCCTGGAGTCCACGAGTTGGACCGCCCTGGTGCTCGGGCCGCCGCTGGGCGGGGCCGCGCTCGGGTTCTTCGGTCCGGTGATGACCGTGGTGGCCGACGGGGTCAGCTATCTGCTCTCGGCCCTGGGGGTCCGCGCGATCGGCGGCAAGGAGCCGCACCCCGTGCGCACCGGGCCGCGCACCCGCTTCAGGGCGGGTGATCTGCTCGACGGCTGGCGCTACATCCTGGCGGGCCCGGTGCTGCGCCCGCTGTTCTTCAACACCCTTCTGAACAACGGCCTGATCATGGCGACATCGCCGCTGCTGATCGTCCTGATGGTCGGCGAGCTCGGCTTCGCGCCGTGGCAGTACGGCCTGGCCTTCGCCGTGCCCTGCGTCGGCGGTCTGCTCGGCTCGCGGCTCGCCCGGCCGCTCGTCGAGCGGTTCGGGCGGCACCGCGTCCTGCTCACCGCCGGGACGCTGCGGGCCTGCTGGCTGCTCTGGCTTGCCTTCATCGGCCCCGGCGTCGCCGGGCTCGTCCTCGTCATCGTCGTCGAGTTCGGCCTGATCACGTGCTCGGGCGTGTTCAACCCGGTGTTCGCCACCTACCGGCTCGACCACACCCCGGCCGACCGCGTCGCCCGCACCCTGTCCGCGTGGTCGGTCACCAGCAAGCTCTCCATCGCGGCCATGACCGGCCTGTGGGGTCTGCTGGCCGCCGTCACCGGGCCGCGCACCGCGATCGGGATCGCCGGGGTCCTCATCCTCGCCACCCCGCTGCTGCTGCCGCGGCGCGACCACGAGCCGCACGACGAGCGGGACGCCGCCGCCCGGAGCCACAGCTGACGTCCCGCGCCGCGCCTCACATCTCGCGCATCCGGCCGATCTCCGTCGTCTGCTGCGCGATCACGTCGTTGGCCATCTCCTCGACCAGGATGTTGTTGCCGTCGGAGAGCACATCCGTGGCCATCGTGACCGCGCCGTTGTGGTGCGTGATCATCAGCTTCAGGAAGAGCTCGTCGAACGTCTTGCCCTTCGCCGCGCGCAGCTGCTTCAGCTGCCCCTCGGTGGCCATGCCCGGCATCGTCCCGTGGTCGTGACCGGGCTGCTTCTTCGGGCCGCCGTGGGTCTTCAACCAGCCTTTCATGGCGCCTATTTCGGGCCGCTGCGAGGCCGTGATGCGGTCGGCGAGACGCTTGACCTTCGTGGACTCGGCACGTTTCGGGGCGAGTTCGGTCATCTTCAGGGCCTGGCCGTGGTGCGTGATCATCATCTGGGTGTAGGTGAAGTCCGCCGAGTTGGGGGTGTCGTCGTCGGTTCTCCGCTTGGCCGCGTCCTCGGCCGACATCGTCTCCGCGCGCTCGCCCGGCTTGCCGGGGGCGATCACAGAAGGGCCGGGCGCGGCCTTCTTGTCCGGCGGTGAACCGGCGTCGGAACCTCCTGAGTCGCAGGCGCCGAGCGCCAGAACGGCGGCCGTGAGGAACACGGTGACGGCGGGCGTACGGCGGTGGTGCACGGCTGCCTCCTGTGGCGCGCGGGGGAGTTGGGGACCGTCCTAGCACGCTTACGCGCGGTAGTGATCAAAAACTTTCATTACAGATGTGTTGCCATCTGTTGATCTGTGCATGATGAGCACGATACTGCGGGGTGTCCGTGAACCGTTCACATACGAACGGCGACTAGGGAGGACGCAGTGACCCTGTTGAACAACCCCCGAACACGGCGCAGACGCTTCGGCGTCGGCGCGGCCGCGCTCGGTCTGATAGCCGCGCTGTTCAGCGCGGCGCCCGCCGGAGCGACGCCCGACCCGGGCGACTCACCGGCCGCGCCCAAGAGCGTGTCGAAGAGTGACGCCGCCGACGCGAAGGCGGCCATCAAGAGCGGCAAGATACCCGCGCCCGACGAGATCGTGCACTCGGACAACATCAAGCACCTTGCCAACATCCCCAAGGACGCGCTGCCGGGAACCAACTCCGACCTCGCGTTCCAGGGGAAGTACGCCTTCGCGGGCAACTACGACGGCTTCCGCATCTTCGACATCAGCAACCCGAAGAAGCCGCGGACCGTCTCCCAAGTCCTGTGCCCCGGCTCGCAGAACGACATCTCCGTCTCCGGGAACCTGCTCTTCCTCTCCACCGACTCCTCGCGCAGCGACAGCTCCTGCACAAGCACCACGCAGCCCGCGACCGAGAAGTCCTCGTGGGAGGGCATGAAGGTCTTCGACATCAGCGACAAGAGGAACCCGAGGTACGTCTCCGCCGTCGAGACCGCCTGCGGCTCGCACACGCACACCCTGGTGCCGGAGAAGCGGAACGTCTACGTGTACGTCTCCTCGTACGCCCCGAGCGCGACGTTCCCGGACTGCCAGCCTCCGCATGACGGCATCTCCATCATCAAGGTGCCCCGCAAGGCCCCGCAGAAGGCGGCCGTCGTCGACTTCCCCGTGCTCTTCCCGGGCGAAGGCCCCGACGGCGGAGGCAACCCGGGCGGGCCCACCAACCCGGGCGTTTCCAAGACCACCGGCTGCCACGACATCACCGTGCTGCCCTCCGAGGACCTCGCGGCGGGCGCCTGCATGGGCGACGGAATCCTCTTCTCCATCAAGAATCCGGAGAAGCCATGGGTCATCGACCAGGTCCAGGACAACAAGAACTTCGCGTTCTGGCACTCGGCGACGTTCAACCAGCGGGCCAACAAGGTCGTCTTCACCGACGAGTTGGGCGGCGGTGGCGCCGCCACCTGCGACGAGGCCACGGGCCCGGAACGCGGCGCCAACGGCATCTACGACATCAAGGGCAAGGGCGATCACCGCAAGCTCGTCTTCAAGAGCTACTACAAGATTCCGCGCCACCAGGCCGCGACCGAGAACTGCGTGGCCCACAACGGCTCGCTGATCCCGGTCAAGGGCAAGGACCTGATGGTCCAGGCCTGGTACCAGGGCGGTGTCTCCGTCTGGGACTTCACCAACTCCTCGAAGCCGAAGGAGATCGGCTACTTCGAGCGCGGCCCCCTCAGCACCGACACGATCCAGACCGGCGGATCCTGGTCGGCGTACTACTACAACGGTTACGTCTACTCGAACGACATGGCCAAGGGCTTCGACGTCCTGAAGATCGACGACAAGCGGACGGATCCCGCCGAGCGGGTCCGCGTCCGTGAGCTCAACGTCCAGACCCAGCCGGACTACTTCGACTGAGTGGACTGCTCCGTGGATGGCTGACCGGACCGCGTCTCCTGCGCGGCCTGATCGGCGACTCGCGCGTGCGTCCCGCCGGGCGGCTCCTCGCCCGGCGGGACCCCGAGCTCCCACGCGAGCCCGTACCGCTGGAACAGCTCGGCACGCAGCGCGCCCGCGGGCATCGGCGCCCCCGGAAGCAACACCGCGAAGACCGCGCCCATCAGGAGCGCGCGCAGCAGCGGGTAGTCGGTGTCCACGTCGGGCGACCCATGGCGTACGACGGTGTCGCGGAGCAGTTCGGCGAGGTGCTGCTGCTCCGGGCAGCGCACGAAGCCGTCCGCCTGGAGGATGCCTGCCATGTGCGTGCGCATGAGGAGGGGCTGGTCACCGGCCAGGCCCAGGATCGCGTCGATGGCGCGGGCCAGGAGCTCGTCCCCGTCCGTGGTCCGCGGCTCCCGTTCGAGCGCGGCCTGCAGCGTGCGGTGCATCAGGCGGTGCACCGCCGACTGAAGGAGCTGACGCTTGCCGGGGAAGTAGTACGACACCAGACCGCGGGCCGAGCCCGCCCGGTCCGCGATGTCGCCGAGTGTCGTCGCCTCGTAGCCGCGTTCGCTCACCAGCTCGACCGTGGCCTGCAGGAGTCGTTCCCTGGAACGCCTTCGCAACTCTTCATTGACCGATGCGCTACGCGGGGACATTCTGTAACTCCTGCGTTGACTGGCTCGGAGCCAGTATACTCAGCGTGTCACGGACCGAGGCCCTCAGCGGTCGTCTTGTGGTCCGTGCGACCTGGAGCAGGCAACACCGCGGGGGAGTGTTGCCTGCTCACAGGTGCCGATCGGCCGAACCCTCCTTACAGTGGGCCCGGGGGCCGAGGAGGCGTACTGAGATGGATCAAGAGCAGATTCTGTCCCGGATCGCGTCGATGGTCGACGACGAGCGGACGCTGCGGGAATCTCTGGCATCGGGAGCGATCGACGAGGCGACGGAGCGCGCGAGGCTCGGTGTGCTCGAGCGTGAACTCGACCAGTGCTGGGACCTGCTGCGCCAGCGGCGCGCGAAGGCGGAGTTCGGCGGAAACCCGGACGAGGCGCGGGTGCGGCCGGCCGCAGAGGTCGAGAACTACCGGTCCTGACGCCGCGCTCCCGATTCGCGCTCCTGATCACCCCCTGAGCGCAAGGCGGGCTTCGGCGACCCCGCCGGCTGAGGAGCCGGCGTGTGCGCGGGGCGGGGCCGGCCGTACGGAGGACAGCAGCTCCGTCACCTTCGACGGGCGCGGCGGCGTCTGCACGCCGCGGAGTGCGTACGCGGGCTGCCCCCAGGTCTTCGACGTCGCCCCTACCCGCGGGGGCGACGGTAGGGGCTTGGGCCGACCACCACGGGGACGTACGTACGGTCGTGGCCTCCTCGCGCGGAAGCGGGCAGCGGCAGCGGCAGCGCGACGGCCCGGCTCCGGTGAGAGCCAGGCGATTCCGCAGCACACCCTCCTTGCCGCCGCGCGTCCCGTACCTCAGCGTCAGTGTCAGCGGCGTGGCTGGGCGCGAGCGGGGAGCAGCCGTACGGGGAGCAGCCGTACGGCGATCACGCGAGCCCCTGCGGAAAGCCGTCCGGCAAGGTCCGGCAACATCCGGGAACGCCTGACATCCCGTCCAGCCTCTCAGCCCCGGTCGACGAGGCCGAGGACGGGGCGCAGGCCGTCCGGCCGCCGGTCCACGGGCAACGGGTCCACGAAGTGCACGGCACAGCCGAGCGCGGCGGCGCCGGCGTCCGCGTGCCGGTCGTCGCCGACCATCAGAGCGTCCGCCGGATCAACTCCGAGATCCTCGCAGGCGCGCGCGAACAGGCGGGCGTCCGGCTTCTGGATCTCGTGCTCGTACGACAGGGCGTACGCGTCGATGTACGGGTCAAGACCGTGGTCGCGGAAGACGGGCCGCAGGTCCCAGCCGATGTTGCTGACCACGGCGATGCGGACACCCCGTTCACGGAGCTCGCCGAGAACCTCGGCCGCGTCGGCGTAGGGGGACCAGGCCTCCGGCCGCATCTGGCGCTCGTACAGGGCGTCGTGCAGGAGCGGATCGGGCAGCGTGACCTCGCGCGAAAGGGCGGTGAACGCCGCGCGATGCTGTGCGGCGCTGCGGTCGCGCTGGGCCCACAGCTCGGCCAGGCGCTCGGGAACGACCTCGGGCCGCGCGCCGCCAGGCAGCGCACCGGCCCGCTCCAGACCGGCCGCCAGCCGCTCGAACTCGGCGTCGGGGAGCGGCATCCGCGCCTCCTGAAGCACCGCCCGCAGCCAGGCCCCGGTGGACTCGATACGGAACAGAGTCCCGGAGAAGTCGAAGAGCGCACCCTTGATCGTCATGCCATGGATCCTCCGGGACACCCTGAGCGACGGTCAAGTGCAGCTCGGATGCGGGGGTGTTGAGCGACAGGGGGCACACCCGGCAGCCGTCCGGTGAGCGGTCATCGCCAGGGCGAGGGCCGCCGCCAGGTGGTGCTGATGCTGTACGGCGCCACGCTCGACAGGCGGTCAAGTGCGCTCGGATGCGGCGGTGTTGAGCGACACGGATCGTCATGCGGGCGCTTGGGTGGTGGGGGCACGTGGGGTGGGTGTGAGGGGGAGCGGGGGGCTTTGGCGTCGGGTGTGGGGTGTTTGTGCGTCGCCGTCCAGGGGTGGCTAGTCCGTTGGTCGGGGTGTTTCGGTGGGGTGGGTGCCCGGGCGGTGGGCGTACGTGGTGATCGCGAGGGCGACCATCAGGGCGCCCAGGAGCCAGCCACCGACGACGTCCGACGGCCAGTGGACGCCGTTCCAGATGCGGGTCACGCCCACCCCGATGACGGAGACCGCGGCGACCGCGACTCCTGTGCGCCACACGGCGGGGCCCACGCCGTACATGCGCAGCAGCCACAGCAACAGCCCGCAGACCACCGTCGCCGTCAGGGCATGGCCGGAGGGGAACGCCGCGTAGTGCGCGGAGTCCACCGGGTCCGGCCACGTCGGGCGCGGCTTGTCGACCGCTGCCTTGAGTCCCTGCTGCACCACGGTGCCCACCACGCAGGTGACAGTGAGCCACAGGGCCAGCCAGTGCGCCCCGCGGAAGGCGAGCCACACCACAGCCACGGCGATCAAGGCGCGCATCGTCCACGGGTCCCACACCCAGTCGGTCAGGATGCGGCTCGCGTGGGTGAGGCCGTCGTGTGCGACGGCCCAGCGGTGCGTGGTGCGCGCGATGCCGCCGTCGACGGTGCCCAGCGGCCCCCATTCCAGCTCGACCAGAAGGATCAGCAGGAGTGAGGGGACGCTCAGGAGCGCGGCGGTGAGCGGGGCGCGGGGCCCCCGCGGACGGGGTGGACCGGGCGGCGATTCGAGCGGTGCGGCGGGGTGCATGGAGAGATCCTCGCCGACGGGCGGTGCCGGGGGCCATCCCGGGGCATGGTCCCGTGGGGTGAGTCCCGGCCGTCTCGGTCTCCGGCGGCAGGCCACTATCCCAGCGCGCGCAGCCCCGGCACGAACGTCACCAGGAGCGGGACCACCGGCACCAGCGCCGCGGCGGCCGTCAGCCGCAGCCGCCGCCCCGCGGTGAGCCGGGGCCGCGCGGACAGCAGCCGGTGGACCCGCTGCGGCACGTGTGCCTGCGGCGTCGGGCAGGGCCCGAACACGCCCCGGTCCTCGTTGAGCTCGATGAGCGCGAGGGCGATCGTGAGGCGCCCGAAACGCCGCGAGGCCACGTCGTCGGCGGCCAGCTCGACCAGGCGATGCATCTCGTCCCGGAACGCGGCGAAGACAGGCACCTGCGGGAACCCCGTGGCCAGCGCGCCCGAGCAGTGCAGGAGCCAGTCGTGCCGTGCCTGCGCGTGCCCCTGCTCATGGGCGAGCACGGCATCCAGCTGACGGCCCTTCAGGCGGCGCAACGCGGCGGTGGTGATGACCAGTTGAGGTGCTGACCCCGGCAGCCACCAGGCGTCGGGGCGCTCGCCCTCCAGGACGACGAGACGGTCGGCGCCCGGCTCCTCACCGGGCAACAGCGGTGCGCGCAGGAGGAGTTCGGTGCGCCCCTTGCGGCGCCTCGCCCGAGCCCGGGCGATCTCCCGGGTCAGCATCGCGGCGGTCCACACGCCGCCCAGGGCCAGTGCCACGGCGGTCGCGGGCGCCCAGGAGCCGCCCGCCCCGAGGGCGTACGCCTCGACGACGTCGTGCGGCGCGGGCGCGAAGACATGGCCCCGCACGGCCTGCCACGCGGCGGCGGCGCTCAGGGTCATCGACAGGGCGCAGCACATGAGCACGCCCGCCACGACGCACTGCCACGCCCACAGCGCGACCACCGGTTCGCGCTCCGGCCAGTCGCCGCGCGTGAGGAGGCGCGGGGCGACGACGGCGGTGAGGGCGCCCAGCAGCAACAGCGCAACGGGGAGCAACATGCGTCAAGACTATGAGGGTGGCGCTGCCGGAGGGTATGGCCTATCGCCTCAAGTGACGCACGCCACGGCCGATCGCGGGATAGCGCCCCTTACGGCCTTCAAGCTCCCTCGAGCCCCCCGCGCCCCCCGAGACTCCCGAGCCCCGGGGCCCCGGACGCCTCCCGTGGCGTTCTACGGCCCGTGGCGCCCTACAGCGTCAGCAGCATCGCGATCATGGAGATCCCCATGGCGAGTCTGCACGCCATCGCCAGTTCCGTGCGGTCGGCCCACCCCGTGACCGTCGCGCCGCCGCCCCCGTCCACCGTGGCGAGTGTCGGTACGGGCAGGAGGCGGACCCCCGAGCGCAGCACGTATCCGGCGAAGTACAGCAACAGGGCTCCGGTGAGGACCGGGGTGCCTCCGCCGCCGTGGCCCGCGTGTGCCGTGGGTGTCGCGGTCATGGCCACCGCCATGTAGACCATGGCGCAGGCACCGACCAGGTGATGCAGGTGGTGCCGATCCCGGCGGGCTGCCCAGAGCGTGCGGAGCGCCGCCGCGCCGAACACGGCCGCGTATCCGAGCCAGGCCCACCGCGGCGGGGCGAGGACGGCCGCGGGCAGGGCCATCAACGCCATCCCGAAGCCCATGAGTGCCTCTCCGCCGGCCGTTCGGCGCTGTGCCTCGAGCCTGCTGCGCATCCGCAGCAGGCAGTAGGACCCGGTCGCCGCGCACAGCGCGACGAGCAGCCAGCCGGCCTGCGCCGGTCCGTGCACCGCGCACCTCCCCGATCGACGGTGTCGTCGGGTCGATGCCCTCGCACGGGGTGTCGTACGCGAGCGCATGGGTGTACGCGGGGCGCGCGTGGGGGGCGGGAGCGACCCGGAGGTCAGCCCGAGGAAAATCGTTTCCGAGTAAAACACTTGCTAATGTTCTGGGTATGAGCATGAGCAGTACACCGCCACCTCCGCCCGGCCCGTCCTCCAGCCCCTCCCGCGTCCGTCCACTCCCCCTCGCCGGTGTGCTGCGGCCGGGCAAGCCGTCCGACATCTGGTTCAAGCCCGCGTCGAGCGTGGTCGTCGCCACCGCGATACCGAACCTCGCGCTCCTCGCGGCCGGTCGCCTCGACCTGGTCATGTACACGATGGCCGGATCGTTCTGCGCCCTCTACACCCACAACCTCCCGTACGCCGCGCGGGCCCGTGCCCTCGCCGGGGTCGTACTCGGGATGCTCGTCGGCGTCGGCATCGCCATGGTCACCGCCTCGTTCACCACGTCGGCGGCGGTGCTCGTGGCGGTCGGTGCGCTGCTCGCCGCCGCGCAGAAGACGCTCTGCGACGCGACCCGCATCGGCCCGCCCGGCCACCTCATCTTCACGTTCATCAGCTCCGCCACGCTGTTCGCGCCGCAGGCCATCGGGCAGGTCCCCGGTCACCTCGCCCTGACGCTCGGCGCGGGCGCCGTGGCCTGGCTCGTCGGCATGGCCCCCGCCCTGGTGCGCCCGCACGGCCCCGAACGCCGGGCCACCGCGCGGGCCCTGCGAGCGACTGCCGCGTACTTCGAGGCCACGGGCCCGGGGCGGGAGCGTGCCCGCCCGGCCGCGGCAGCCGCCGTCCACGCGGCGTGGCAGTCACTGCTCGCCGCCGGCGCCCGCACGGCGGCACGCCGCGCCCTGGAGCGCCTGGTCATCCGCGCCGAGGAAGCCCTGGCGGCGCCGGCTGACGCGGACCCCGCCCGGCTGCGCTCCTGGGCGGCGGGCCTGCGCGGCACGGGAGCGGTGCCGCGCCCCGGTGGCGTACGGCCCGGAGTGGAGGACGAACTCCTCGGAGCGGAAGCGGAGTTGGCGGCGGCGCAGTCGAAAGGGGCCTCCCTGTGGCGGCGCCTCGGCCCAGGATCACCGCTGCTGCCCATCGCGCTGCGCACGGCAGTCGGCTGCGCGCTCGCGGGTTACGCGTCGCTGGCCCTCGGCGTCGGCCGCCCCTACTGGGCGCTTGTCACTGCCGCGTCCCTCTACCAGGCCAACGTCACGCTCACCTGGAACAGGGGAGTGCAGCGCGTGGTCGGCAACCTCGTCGGAGTGCTCGCCTTCGCCGCGATCGCGCCACTGGCCCACCTCGGGCCCGCCGCGCTGATCGTCTGCTGCCTGGCGCTCGCCTTCGGCGCGGAGGCGCTGATGGGCCGCAATTACTGGCTGGGCAGTGTGTGCGTCACGCCGATGGCGCTTCTCGTCACCGAGTTCGCGCGGTTCCAGCAGCCCGGAGGGCTGATACTCGACCGGATCGTGGACACGTTGGTCGGTGCGCTGCTGGGCATCGTCGCGGCGATCGCCGTCACCAACCGGCGTGCCGCCGACCACATCGAGCTGGCCATCGACGCCACGGACAGGGCCCGGGCGCACGCCGAACGGGCCCTGGCGGCCCCGCTCCCCACCCCCGCAACCCTGCGCCCGGCACGCCGCGGCCTGACCGCCGCACTGGTCGACCTGCGCACCGCCCATGACGCGGCGGCGGGTGAATGGTGGCAACGCGCCCTGCCGGAGCAGCGGGTGCTGGTCGCCGAGCGGGCCGGACACCGTACGCTCGCGGCGACGGTACGTGGCATGGAGCAGGGCGAGCGCGTACAGGTGTGACGAGCAGGCGACACGCGGGGACGAGGACAGAGGCGCATGAGCAACGGAAGCGACGGAGCCACGGCGGGCAAGCCCCCCGCCCGCGCGAAAGCCGCCGACACGGGCACCGCCGGGCCCACTCCGAACGGCGCCGGGCCCACCCCGGACGGCGCCGCCTCCGCGTCGGGCAGCTCCGCGCCCGCGGGGGGTGGCGTCTACGCGTCGGGGGGCGCCGCGCCTGAGACGGGCCGTATGGGATCCGCGGTGAGCGGTGGCGCCCCCGCCGCGAGCAGCGCCGTCTCCGCGTCGGGTGATGGCATGCCGGCCAGGGATGCCGTCTCCGCATCGGGCAGCTCCGCGCCCGCGGGGAGCAGCGGCGTCTCCGCCTCGGGGGGTGCCGCTCCGGCAGGCGGTGCCGCCTCTGTGTCGGGCGGTGGTGGTGCCGTCGCCTCCGCATCGACCGCCGCGCCCACCGCGCCCACCGCCCCCGCCATGGGTGGTGTGGCGCCGTGACGAGTGACGCCACGCCCTCGTCGGATGGCGCCGCACCTGCGTCGGGCAGCTCCACACCTGCGTCGAGCCGTTCCGCATCCGCCGCGGGCAGCGCGTCGGGCGCCGCCGGTAGTGCCCCGCCCGCGCCCCGCGACACCGTCGCCGCCGTCGTGCGGCAGTGGCGGGCTGTGCGGCCGGACATCGACACCGGGCCCATGGAGGTCATCGGGCGCATCAACCGGTGTGCGGCCCTCCTTCAGCAGGCCGAGGACGCTCCGCTGCGTCGCGTTGGCCTGACGCGCCCCGAGTTCGATCTCCTCGGCGCGCTGCGCCGCACCGGTCACGAACTGACCCCCGGCGAACTGGCCCGCGAGACCTTCTCCTCGGGCGCCGCCGTCACCAAGCGCCTGAAGCAGCTCCAGGAGCGCGACCTGGTCGACCGGCGTGCCGACACCCGGGACCGCCGTGTCTCGCACGTCGGCCTGACCGACGCGGGGCGCGATCTGGTCGACTCGATCCTGCCCGATCAGCTCGCCTACGAGACCGTGGTCCTGGCGGGGCTCGACGAGGACGGCCAGGGTCAACTCAGCGCGCTGCTGGGGGATTTGCTGGGGCAGCTGGAGGGGCGGCTCGGGCTCTCGCCGGGGTTCCGGGGGTGACCCCCGCCCTCTGTCGTCTTCTGTCGCTCCCTGCCCTTCAGCTGAAGCTCCCTGCCCTTCAGTGATCCTCGACCGTCGCCGCGAGCAACTCCCTTGTCTCCGGCTCCACATGCTCCGCGTAGTACTCGTGCAGAGCCGTGCGTCCCAGCCGGGCGGCGAGAGGTCCATCCCCCGCGGTGATCGCTGCCAGGACCTCGCAGTGATGGGCTATGGAGCGCTGCATCCAGACCGCGGTGTCCGTGACGCCCGCGATCTTCTTCTCGATGACCTCCACCACCGCCTCGTGCACGGCGCGGGCGCACAGGCCCAGGAGGGAGTTGCCGCTCGCCTCGGCGATCGCGCGGTGAAAGAGCGCGTCCGCCTCGCTGAACGCGTGCAGGGACGCCGCGCCGCCGCGGCTGAGGGATTCCATGCGGGTGATCTGTTCGCGCATCCGGGCCAGGTCGTCCTCGCCGTGCAGGCGTGCCGCCAGGCGGTTGCTCTCGGCGTCCAACACCATGCGGAACTGCACCAGTTCGCCGAGCGTCGCCACGCTGGAGCGGGTCAGGCGCCCCAGGGCCTGGCTGAGATTGTCGGGGGAGACGCCGAGCACCTCGGCCCCCAGCGGGTCGCCGGGGCGGGAGCGGATCAGGCCCGCGGACTGCAGGACGCGCAGCGCCTCGCGGACCGTGGAGCGTCCCACGCCGAAGCGGTTGACCAGCTCGCGCTCGGCGGGCAGCCGGGAGCCGGGCGGCAGATCGCCGCTCAGGATGCGCTCCTCGATCTGTTCGGCCACCCGCTGGTAGGCGCGGACCGGTGTGACCGGCCGGAACAGGTCGGCGTCGTCGGCGGCCATCGGCCCGCCCCCTCCACGGTACGTAGCTGATACGCGGTGCCGGCGCGGGAAAACCAAGATCTGGTGGTTGACCCGGCCTCGAACGTGGAGGCAGAGTACGGGAACTCAACTGGTCTGACCAGTCGACTGGCCTCGCGGCCGGGCCGACTTGGAGGTTCCATGCATGCCAGCTCAAGGCACGCCGACTCAAGGCACGCCACCTCTAAGCACAGTGACTCAAGCGCGTCCTTTACCGTCCCGGACGTCGCCTCCGCCGCCGTCGCCTTCACCCAGGACCTGGTCCGGCTGCGTACCGTCAACGCGGCCGGAGCGACCGACGTGGAGCGGCCCGCGGCCGAACTCGTCGCCCGGCTGTTCACCGAGTTCGGCTGGGCGTACGACGTGGTGGAGGTCGCGCCGGGACGGCCCAACACCGTCGCCGTCATCGAGGGCGGTGGGGGCGAAGGGCCGACCCTGATGTTCGAAGGGCACATCGACGTCGTCACGGAGGGGGACCCGGCGGACTGGAGCGTCGATCCCTACGGCGCGGAGATCCGGGACGGCAGGCTGTGGGGGCGCGGCTCCGCCGACATGAAGTCCGGTGTGGCGGCGATGATTTACGCGGTGCGGGCGCTGCAGCTCGCAGGGCCCTTCCCGGGCCGCGTCGTCCTCGGCGTGCTGTGCGACGAGGAAGGGCTGATGCTCGGCGCGAAGGCGTTCGCCCGAACCCCGCTCGCGCGTGAGGTGGACGGAGTCATCGTCTGCGAGCCGGAGGGGTACGAGGTGTGCACCTCCGCCCGCGGCGGCATCCGGCTCCGGCTGGATCTCGACGGGGTGATGGCCCACGGCGCCATGCCGCAGGAGGCCAAGAGCCCGATCGTCGCGGGGGCGCGCATCGTCGAGACGCTCGCCCGCGTGCAGGACTGGGCCCGGGAGCGGTACGGCGCCCATCCGCACGCCGGCAGCGTGACTGTCACGCCGACCGTCCTGCACGGCGGTGACCCCGACCAGCTCAACGTCATCCCCGCGCATGGGCTCGTCGGCATCGACGTACGCACGATTCCGGGCACCGATCACGCGGAACTCATCGAGCGCGTGCGGGAGTTCGCGGCCGAGGCGGCCGGGACCGTGGGGGTGGGTGTCGGGCTCACCGTCGTCGATGACCGGCCCGCCATCGAGATCCCCGAAGACCACCCCGTGGTCACCGCCCTCATCGACGGACACCGCCAAGTACACGGAGCCGCACCGCCGTTCGGGGCAGTGCCCGGCACCACGGACGGAACCATCCTCACCCGCGACGCCGGCCTGCCGACCGTCGTCTACGGACCCGGCGGGAAGTGGATCGCGCACCAGAAGGATGAGTTCGTCGAGGTGCACGAGATCGTCGAGTACACGCGGGTGTACGCCGCCGCGGCGCTCTCTTTCCTGAACGGCACCAGCGGTGCCGACGTCGCCAACAGCGCCACCGGAGGTGCCTGATGACCTGGCCCGAAGGGCTGCCCGTCGGGGACGGCTGGGTGACCGTGCCCGACACTGGGCCCGTCCGCTTTCCGTACGACGGCAGTGAGATCGGCGCGGCTCCGATCGGTGACGAAGCCCTCGCAGTGCGGGCCGTCGAGCACGCCGCCGCGGTGCGGCTGAGGGTCGGCAGGCTCACCGCGGGCGTGCGGCGGCAGGTGCTCACAGGGGTCGCGGCGGCCCTGGCCGAGGCGGTGCCGGAGCTGGTGGACCTGCTCGTCCTGGAGACCGGGAAGCCCCGCGTCGACTGCGAGGTCGAGATGCGGCGGTCCGTGGCGACCTGGCAGTCCGCCGCCGACGAGGTGGCTCATCTGCACGGGGAGACCGTGCCGTTGGACCTCCAGCCGTCCGGAGAGGGCCTCTTCGGCTTCTGGACGCGACGGCCCGTCGGCGTGGTGGTCGGCATCGCGGGCTTCAACTACCCGGTCCTTCTCGCCTCCCACAAGATCGCGCCGGCGCTCGCCGCGGGCTGCCCCGTGATCGTCAAGCCCGCACCTGCGACACCGCTCACCACCTTGCGGCTCGTCCATCTCGTAAGGGAGCAGCTCGTGGCGGCCGGTGCACCGGCCGGAGCGGTGCAACTCGTCACGGGGGACGCGGAGGTGGGCCGTACGCTCACCACGCATCCGGAGGTCGCCGCGGTCTCCTTCACCGGGTCGGCCGCCGTCGGGCACCGCATCGCCCGGGACGCGGCGCCGCGCAAGGTGGTCCTCGAACTCGGCTCCAACGCGGCGCTCGTGGTGGCCGCGGACGCCGATCTCGACGCGGCGGTGGACGCGGTGGTGCGGGGCGGCTTCTACGCGTCGGGGCAGGCCTGCATCTCCGTGCAGCGGGTCATCGTCGTGGCCGCGGTTGCCGAGGAGTTCGAGAAGCGGCTCGCGGAGAGGCTGCCGGACGTGGTGGTCGGCGACCCCCGGGACCCCGCGACCCGGGTCTCGGCGCTCATCGACGAGACGGCGACGGACCGGGTGCTGGACTGGGTCGGGCGGGCCCGCGCGGCGGGCGCGCGCCTTGTGGCCGGGGGAGTTCGCGACGCGGGCGGCCGTTGCATCGCCCCGACCCTGCTCGCGGAGGTCCCCGACGGTGAACCCGCCTGGGACGAGGAGATCTTCGGCCCGGTCGTCTGCCTGCGCACGGCGGCGGACGTGCACGCCGCGTACGACCTCGTCAACGCGAGCCGCTACGGCCTCCACGCGGCCGTCTTCACCAACGACCTGCGGGCCGCGTTGGAGGCCGTGGACCGGCTGGAGGTCGGCGGCGTGGTGGTCAACGAAGTCCCCGGCTACCGCAGCGACATCGCCCCCTACGGCGGCGTCAAGGACTCGGGCATCGGCCGCGAGGGCCCCAGGTTCGCGATCGAGGAGCTGACGGTGACACGCATGGCCGTCATCCGGCCCTAGACCTTCAGCAGAGGCGGACACACGCCCGCCCCTCGGGCAGCCGCCCGTTGGCCGCCTCGTCCGCCGAAGACCGCGTCACCTGGGCGCCCGCCGCGGCATATCGCCCCGCCCCCAAGACCTCAGCCACAAGCCGCACCCGTCAGAGAGCCACACCCGTCAGAGAGGCACCACCATGGACTACGGCCATCTGTTCCGGCTCGACGGCCGCCGCGTCGCGGTCGTGGGCGGCGCGAGCGGCATCGGTCGCGAGGCCGCTCGCGCGCTGGTCGCCCAGGGCGCGCACGTCATCGTCGCCGACCGGGACACGCAGGGAGCGGCGGAGACCGCGGAGCTCGCGGTGGGCGGAAGCGGAGAGGGCCGCCCCGGCGCCGCGGTGCCCGGTGGCCCGGCGGCCAGGGTGCCCGCCTACCTCGCGGGGCCCGGCGCCTCGGACCGTACGGGGGCGGACGCACTGCCGACAGGCGCCCCGGCGCCGACCGCCCCGCACGCGACACCCGTCCACGGTGACCGCGCCGCCGACGCGGTTGCCGACCCCGGCGCGAACGCCTCGCCCGCATCCGGCGAGACGGCCCTCCCCGGCTACGGCACGGCCGTTCACCACCCCCTGGACGTCCTCGACCCCGACGCCGTCCGGGCCGCCGTCGCCGCATGGGGGCCACTCGACGGACTCGTCGTCACCGTCGGGGCCAACGTGCGCAAGCGCATCGCCGACTACAGCCTCGACGAGTTCGACCGCGTCATCGCGCTGAACCTGCGCTCCTATCTGACGCTCATCCAGGCCGTAGCTCCCGGCATGGCCGAGCGTGGCCGGGGGAGTGTGGTCGGGTTCGCCTCGATGCGGGCCTTCCAGGTGGAGCCGGGGCAGGGGCCGTACGCCGCGTCCAAGGCGGGGCTGATCCAATTGCTGCGGACCGCGGCCGCAGAATGGGGGCCGCAGGGCGTGCGGTTCAACGCTGTCGCGCCCGGCGTCGTCCGTACTCCGCTCACCGACCAGATCGCTGCCGACCCCGCATGGTTCGATGCCTACGCCCAGGCCTCCGCGCTCAAGCGGTGGGCCCGCGCCGACGAACTCGCCGGCGCCGTCGCCTATCTCGTGTCGGACGCGTCCACCTTCGTCACCGGCACCGTCCTGAGCGTCGACGGCGGCTGGACCGCGGTCGACGGCCGCTACGACCCGACCGTGTGATCCGTGTGATCCGTGTGATCCGTGCGATCGGTGTGATCCGTGCGCCTGCATGACCTGCATGACCTGCATGACCTGCACGGCCTGCACTGCCTGCGTGACCTCCCCGCCCCGCATGACCTCCCCGCCCCTCCCCAAGGAGCCCCCTCATGCCCCCCACAGCCGAAGACAGCGGCGAGCAGGGTTCACCGGACCCCGCGGCCTCGCCTCTCGACGGCCTCCCCACCCTCCGCGGCGTGGCCCGCCCCTCCCTCTGGCTGCTCCTCGTCCCCGTTCTGCTCTACGGCACCGCCCCGTTCGTGGCCAACCGCATCGAGCCGCGCATCCTAGGCGTCCCCTTCCTCCTGGCCTGGGTCATCGCCGCCACCGTGATCAGCCCCCTGGTCATCTGGCTCGCCGCCCGGCTCGACCCGGCGTACCGCGCGGGGGCCGTCGAACCCCTCCCGGCCGACGACCTCGTGGCCACCGACACCCGCGCCGACACTGGCACCGACATCGAAGGAGGCCGCCGATGAACGGCTCAGCAGCCGTCGCGACCACCATCTTCGGTCTCGCGATGGTCGCCACTATCGGTATCGGGGTGTGGAGCGCCCGCGGCCGGTCCAAGGGCCTCGCCGAGTGGTCCGTGTCCAGCCGCGGACTCGGCGTCCTGTTCATCTGGCTGCTGATGGCCGGCGAGACGTACACGAGCTTCTCGTTCCTCGGCACCGCGGGCTGGTCGTACTCCTTCGGAGCGCCGATCCTCTACCTCGTCGCCTATCTCACCGTCGGTTTCGCGGTCGCGTACGTCGTCGGCCCCGCGCTGTGGACATACGCGAGCAGGCACAGCCTCATCTCCATCGCGGACATCGCCGAATTCCGGTTCCGCTCACGGCCGGTGGGGATTCTCGTCGCCGTCGTCGCGACGGTCTTCATCGTCCCCTACATCCAGGTGCAGATTCAGGGCATGGGCGTCGTCGTGAACGCGATGACGTACGGCAGCGTCGACCTGAAAGTCGCCGCCGTCATTTCCTTCGTCGTGGCCGAGGTGTTCATCCTCGTGTCCGGGCTGCGCGGCTCGGCGTGGGTCAGCGCCCTCAAGGACATGCTGGTGATCGTCGCCGTCGTGTTCCTCGCCGTGTACATCCCGATGCACTACCTCGGCGGCTTCGGCGACTTCATGCAGCGCATGGTGACCGAGAAGCCCGAGTGGCTGACCTTCCCCGGGCACGAGTCCGGCGGCCGCAACGCCATGTGGTTCCTGAGCACCGTGGTGCTCAACGCCGTGACGATCACCATCTTCCCGACCACCGTCGCGGGCTACCTCAGCGCGAGGAGCCCGAACGCGCTGCGCCGCAACGCGCTGCTCCTGCCCTGGTACCAACTGCTCCTGTTCGTCCCGATGGTGGTCGGCGCGACGGCCCTGTTCGTTATGCCGACCCTGGGCAACCCCGATCTGGCGCTCTTCAGCCTCGTCACCGATTCGCTGCCCTCACCCGTCGTCGCGCTCATCGGCGTCGCGGGCGCCCTCTCGGCGATCGTGCCGATGAGCGTCTTCATGCTCTCCATCGGCACGCTGTGGGGACGCACGGTCCTCGGTGGCGGCAACGGCGCCGACCCGCGAGCACGCCGCCGCTTGCCGGGCAAGGCCGGTGACGCGAGCGACATGCGGACCAAGCGGCTCTCCCAACTGGTCTGCGTCATCGCGGGTTTGATCGCCCTCGCAGGCAGTCTCTTCTACCCCAACACCCTCGTGGAGCTCTCCGTCCTGTCGTACGAGGGTCTGGCTCAGTTGGTGCCAGTCGTGCTCCTCGCCCTGTTCTGGCGGCGGCTGACCGCGCGGGCCGCCGTCGCCGGGATGCTCACCGGGCTCGCGGTGATGACCGCGCTGTGGGCCACCGACAACGACCCGTACCACGGTGTCAACGGTGGCATCATCGCCCTCGCGGCCAACCTCGTCGTACTGCTCGCGGTCGTCCGGATCGCGCCGGGTCCCGGGCCGGCCGTCGTCGCCGCCAACCCGGCCGCACCGGACGAGAGTTCGGCGGAAACCACCGTGAAGTCGTGAAGGAGCCCCGATGACGGACAGAGACACCTTCGAGGTGCCGGGCCTCCAAGAGCCCGTGGAGATCCGGATCGACCAGTGGGGCGTCCCGCACCTGTACGCCGCGTCCCAGGACGACCTCTTCCTCGCCCAGGGCTTCAACGCCGCCCGCGACCGCCTCTTCCAGCTCGACCTGTGGCGACGGCGCGGACTCGGTCTGCTCGCCGAGGTACTGGGGGAGCGGTACGCCGAACACGACCGCGCGGCAAGGCTGTTCCTCTACCGCGGGGACATGGCCGAGGAATGGCGTGCGTACGGCGACGACACGGAGCGCGTGACGACAGCCTTCGTCAACGGCATCAACGCCTACGTCTCGCTGTGCCGCACGGATGAGGAGCAACTCCCGCCCGAATTCGCCCTGTTGGAATACGACCCCGCCTACTGGCAGCCCTCCGACGTGGCCCGTATCCGCAGCCACGGCCTCCAGTACAACCTCCGCGATGAAGTCGCCCGAGCCCTCACCCTGCGCGACCACGGCCCCGAGGCGGAGGAGCTGCGCCGCCGCCGCGAGCCCGCCCCGCACCGACTGCGCGTCCCCGAAGGCCTCGACCTGTCCGTCATCCCGTCCGACGTCCTGCGTGTGTACGAGATGGCCACCACGCCCCCATGGGCAGCCGGCGCGGCGCCCCGCCAGGGACTGGACGGCTCCAACAACTGGGTCATCTCCCCGTCCCGTACGGCCACCGGCCGCCCTCTTTTGGCCAACGACCCGCACCGCGGGATCGCCCTGCCCGCGCTGCGCTACCTCGCGCACCTCTCGGCGCCGGGCATCGACGTCATCGGAGCGGGGGAACCGGCGCTGCCCGGCATCTCCATCGGCCACAACGGCCACGTCGCCTTCGGCCTGACGATCTTCCCGATCGACCAGGAGGACTTGTACGTCTACCGCACGAACCCGGCGAACCCGCACGAGTACTGGTACGAGGACCGCTGGGAGCCGATGGCACACGTATCGGAATCGATCCCGGTGCGCGACGGCGAAGCGATCCGGGCCGACCTGTGGTTCACCCGGCACGGCCCGGTCATCCGTGAACTCCCCGAGCGCAACGCCGCGTTCGCGGTCCGCGCGGCCTGGCTTGGCCCCGGCATGGCTCCCTACCTGGGCAGCATGGACTACATGCGGGCGGCGAGCCCCGACGCGTTCGTGGCGGCGATGCGCCGCTGGGGCGCCCCCGGCGAGAACCAGGTCTACGCGTCCCCCGACGGCACGATCGGCTGGCGCCCCGCCGGACGGGTCCCCGTGCGCCCCGGCTGGGACGGCACCCTCCCGGTACCGGGCGACGGCCGCTACGAATGGGACGGTTTCCTGGACGTCGAGGACCTGCCTTCGGTCCGCGACCCGGCCCAGGGCTGGTTCGCCACGGCCAACCAACTGAACCTCCCGCCCACGTACCCGAACGCGGAGAAGACGGTGACGTACGACTGGTACGCCCCCACCCGCCACGACCGCATCACGGAGGAACTGAGCGCGCACGCGGCCTGGACGGTGCAGGACTGCGTACGCCTGCAGACGGACTGTGTGAGCCTGCCGGCGCGACGGGTGCAGCGGCTGCTCGCGGGGTTGGGACAGGACCAGGGTGCGGTGGCCACCGCCCTCTCCCTCCTTCGCGACTGGGACGCCCGTCTCACCGTCGATTCACCCGCCGCGGCCCTCTTCGAGGTCTGGTACCGGCGGCATCTGCGTCCCGCCCTCCTGGCGCGGGCCCTCGACGGGGTCGTGGGGGAGGAGCAGCGGGCGCGGGCCCTGGCGCGCGTCCTCCCGGTCGAGGACGCGGCGGCCGACCCGCGCGTCGACATGGAGCTCCTCGACGGTGACCCGGACCCCGCGCTGCTGCTCGGCACGCTCTGCGCGGCCTTCGACGAACTCGCCGGGCTCCTCGGGGCCGACTCGGCAACCTGGTCCTGGGGCGCCCTCCACCACGCCCACCCGCACCACCCCATCGCCGCCCTGCTCGACGGCCCCGCCCCCAAGTGGGCCTGTGTGGGGCCCGTTCCGCGCGGCGGCAGCGGGGACACCGTGGGGGCTGCCGCCTACGGGCCGGGGTTCCGGCAGACCGCGGGGGCCACCTTCCGGCTCGTGGTGGACGTCGGTTCGTGGGACGAGTCCGTGGCGATGAACTCCCCCGGGCAGTCCGGCGTTCCCGGCAGCCCGCACTACGACGACCTGTTCGCGAGCTGGGCCGCCGACGGTTCCTTCCCGCTCCTCTACTCCCGCGAGGCGGTGGAGAAGCACACGCGGCGGACGATCACGCTGCGGCCGTCCGCCGCGACGGCTCAGGCTGCCGACCCGAAGGGCAGGTAGTTCAGTTCGTACCCGAAGTAGCGGGGGCCGGTCAGCGCGAGGCCGGCCGGAGTGATCCAGCGCGGATCGCAGCGGGCGGCGATGACACTCACGCGCTGGCCGTAGCGCAGGCCCTCCGTGGTCACCGGGTCACCGGTCTCGCTGTCCAGGACGCAGATCAGGTCGGGCGTGGTCGCCACGGTCACTCCGTCCCGCGTGGCCACCAAGTGCTCGTTCTGGAACCCGAGTTCGAGCACCCGGCCCACGTCACCCCGCAGCCCCTCGACCCGGGCGTGACCGCGCGCGAAGCCGCCTTCCGTGCGACGGATCACGTCGACCACCTTGCCCGTCAGGAGAAAGATGCCGTCAAGCATCCCCCGCGCCGCCGCCACCGGATCGCCGTGCGCCGCGCGCGCCTCGCGCACCACCGCGCCGAGCCGACCGGCGAGCGTCAGTGTCGCCGGGACCAGGCCGACGGCGAGCTGGTCACCGCGCAGCACCGTGTCGGCGCAGCTGATCTGGCAGCCGAGCTCCACGCACACCGCGCGGGCGATCCGCTCGGCGGCGTGATTGTCCACGGCCTCGACGATGACCGTGTTGCCCTTGTCGTCGGCCAGAGCCATCGGCGAGTTGCTGATCCCGGCCAGGCCGGGCAGCACCATCTGTGCCTCGGGAAACGCCCGCCCCATCGCGTCCCCGTCCACGAGGGGCAGCCCGGCCCGCGCGGCGCACGCGATCGGCAGCATCGAGTTGACCCCGCCGACCTCCAGCGGCGTGAGGTGCGTGGCCCGGCGCCCGAGGTGTCGCTCCAGGGCACGCAGCGCGGCAAGGTCCTCGAGCCCGTTGGGCACCCGCTCCAGGAGGACGGTCGGTGCGCCCATGCCGGAGATGGGCACGACGGTCGCGTCGGCGTCGACCTCGTCGATGTGGGCGAGCCGCACCGGGCCGTGCGCGCGGATCGCCTCACGGGCGAGCAGTTTGCCGATGTAGGGGTCGCCGCCTCCCCCCGCGCCGAGGATGCCGGCGCCCCGGGCGATGTCGTCGAGGTTGTCGAGGGTGATCTCACGCACGGGACGTCGCCCCGGCGCCGGGCGCTGTGGCCTCGTTCAGACGCCCCAGGTCCAGATCGCCCACGGCCTTGACGCGGATGCGCGTCGCGCCGCCGGGCAGATAGGCGAGCGGCACCTCCTCGATGTCGACGACGCGTACGCTGCCGGGCCGCGCCCCGGCGTCCAGCGCACGCCCGACGGCCTCATCGCGGGCCCCGGCGAGCACCGTGTCCCGGTGTCCTTCGGGGACGCGGAAGACCCGGTCGACCTCGCCGCCGACCTGCGCGATCGCCGCGCCCACCGCGTTGGCCACGTCGAAGTGGCCCGGCCTGCGCACATCGGTGAAGCCGGGCAGCGCATCGGGCACGAGGATGGAACCGCCTCCCACGGCGACCACCGGCAGCACCGCCGCCGATGTCCGCATCCGGTCGACACCTTCGGCGAGGCGCTCGGCGACGCGGTCCAGGGCGTGCCCGGTGAACTCGGGGGCCAGACGCGCGACATGAGAGCCGTCGCCGATGGCCGCGCGGCCCGCCGCCACCGCGAGATCCGTAGCCGTGAGCCGCGTGCCGCCGAACACGAGGGCCTCCTGCGTGAGCAGGTAGCCCACCGACCGCGGCCCCGTCTCACCGTCGCACGACACCAGGGACCCGCCACCGATGCCGAGCGAAAGGACGTCGGGCATACGGAAGTTGGTGCGGATCCCCGCAGCCTTGCTCTCGCCCGCGGTCTCGCGCGGAAAGCCCCCGGTCAGGACGCCGATGTCGGCTGTGGTGCCGCCCACGTCGATGACCGCGCAGTCCCCGAGCCCGGAGAGGAGCGCCGCGCCCCGCATCGAGTTGGTCGGCCCCGAAGCGAACGTCGCGACGGGGCACGCACGCGCGAAGTCGGCATCCATCAGCGTTCCGTCGTTCTGCGACAGAAAGAACGGCGCCGTGATCGACACTTCGGCCAGTGCCTTGCCGAACGACTCGACGATGACCGTGGCCAGGTCCCGCAGCGATGCGTTGATGATCGTGGCGTTCTCCCGCGCGAGCAGCCCGACCCGGCCGAGCTCGTGCGAGAGCGAGAAGTGCACGCCCTCGCCGAGCTCCTCCCGCAGGATCTCGGCGGCACGCCACTCGTCCGCCTCCGCGACCGGAGAGAACACCGACGACACGGCGACCGAGGTGAGACCGCGCGCGGCGATGTCGGCGGCCGTCCGCCTCAGCTCGTCCGGGTCGAGCGGTGACAGGGGCCGGCCGTCGAACTCCCGTCCGCCGTGACAGAGATAGCCGTGCCCGCCGACGGCCGCCCGCTGCCGCGTCGGCCAGTCCGCCATGGGCGGCAGGGCGGCCGTGGCGGGCAGTCCGAGACGTACGGCGGCCACGGGAGTGAGCCGGGCGCCCTCGACGAGCGCGTTGAGGAACTGCGTGGTGCCGATCATCACCGCGGTGATGGATTCGGCGGGCGGTGCGAGGGCCTGGACCGCCGCGGTGACACCGGAGGTGATGTCGGGCGTGGTCGGTGTCTTGGTGGCCGCGAGCACGCGGTCGTCGTATCCGAGGAGGGCGGCGTCGGTGTTGGTCCCACCGACATCGATGCCGATACGCATGGTGGTGGAGTCCTTCGTGTGGCGGCGGGCGGGTGATGCGAAGTACGGACGTGGCGCGCGTCGTGATCAACCAGGCGGCGAGACGGCGGATTCCGGGGCGTCTTGGGGCCATCTGACGGCGGCATCGACCTTCAGACGAGGGCCGCGGCATTGCGGAGCCCTGAATCTCGGCCCTTTCGTCATCACGCCAAGGATCTCGGTACGTTGCGGCGGCGCCTACCCCACCACTGGTAGTCGCCGCGGGCCCGCACGACCAGAGACGCGGCGGCTGCCCCGACGTGCGCGCGATCCGGTGCTGTGCCCGCGCGAAGGCCGGTGCTCGCTTCCTGCGAGCACCGGCCTTCGAGTGAACTCCTCGACTGGCTACGGGAACAGCGGCTTCTCCGGGGCCATCGAACGCCCCGCCACCTCCGACGTCATCCGCGCATGGATCTCCTCCGGCGAGAGATAGACGTCCGTCTTCTCGAAGTCCGCGAGTGTGGCGGGTCGCTGGGACTGGAACCCGGTGCGTACGTAGTCGTCGCCCGCGAGCGCGTTGAGCCCCCAGTTCGCGGCCGTGCGGAAGCGCGCGGTGACGGTGCGCAGCGCCCCCAAGTGGTAGCCACGCGCGACGACCTGAGCGGGCAGACCCGTCAACTGCACACCCAGCGGCTTCGACACGGCCTGGATGCCGCCGAGGTCCACGACCAGGCCCATGTCCTTGTGCCGGTAGGCGGTCAGGGGCGTGCCGCGCAGCGCCGCGGTGACGTTCTTCGCGGCGGCCCACCCCTGGCGCATCGCGTGCTGGGCGGTCGGCGGGCAGATCGCGCCGCCGCCCTTGGCGAGGTCGGGGACGGCCGCCGCGTCGCCGAGCGCGAACACGCCGTCCATGCCCGGGACCGTCAGCTCCGGGTCGACGACCAGGCGGCCCTTGTTGGTCTCGGCGCCCAGCGTGGCGATGAGCGGGCTCGGCGCGACACCCGCGGTCCAGATCAGCGTCCGGCAGGGCAGCTCGCGTCCGTCGGTGAGGGTGACGGTGTCCTCGGTCACCTTGTCCACCGTCACGCCGAGCGACACCTCCAGGCCACGACGCCGCACGATGTCGAGGGCCTTCTCCCCGAGCCGGTCACCCAGTTCGGGCATCAGCTTCGGTGCCACATCGACCAGATGCCACTTGATCTGCGAGGGATCGAGCCCCGGGTACCGCTTGACGGCGGCACTCGTCAGGCGGTGCAGATACGCCGCCGTCTCCGTCCCCGCGTACCCGCCACCGACGACCACGAACTGCAGCCGGGACTCACGCTCGGCCCGGTCCGAGCTGGCCGCCGCCAGGTCGAGTTGCGAGATCACGTGGTCGCGGATCCAGGCGGCCTCGGCCAGCGTCTTCACACCGACGGCGTGCCGGTCGACTCCGGGAATGTCGAACTGCCGGGTCACGCTGCCCGGGGTCAGGACGAGGTAGTCGTAGCGCTCCACGACCTCCTCGCCGTTGATCTTCCGTACGATCACGGCCTTCGCGTTCGGGTCCACCCCGATGGCCCCGCCCGGCACGATCGCCGTACGGCGCAGCATGCGGCGCAGCGGGACCGCGACCGACTGCGGGGTCAGCACGCCCGAGGCGACGTGGGGAAGCAGGGGAAGATACAGCTGATGGTCCTGCGGGCTGATCAGCCGCAGTTCGGCGTCCTGCGCCTTGAGCGTCCGCTCCAGCTTGTGCGCGCACTCCATACCGGCGAAGCCACCGCCGATGATCAGAATCCGGGGACGTTGCATACGAGATCGCTCCAGGGTTGGGCGAGGGGTCCGGTCAATCCTCCGACGAGGGGCCGCCCGGCGCACGTCGGGTGCGCCGGGCGAGAAACCCGGGTACCCCAGAACCGCCGGACGATTGCACCCGAACCGCCGGATCGGAGCCGGAAGGTTCGCGTCAGATCCCGGGCCGGTACCGAATGGGATGGTCCTCCGGTACCTCGACGAGGACGATCCTGACGCCGTCAGGGTCCGCGATCCACATCTCGACCAGACCCCAGGGCTCCTTCACCGGCTCCCGCACCACCTCGACGCCCCGCGCCGCGAGCTCCGCGTGCGCCGCGCGCACGTCCGCCACCTGGAGCCACAGCTGGAGGCCGGGCGCGGGCGGGTTCTCCGAGCGGCCGGAGACCTCGAGGTGGCCGCCGCCCAGGAAGTAGACCGTGCCGCGCTCGGGGCCCGTGCCGAACTCGCGGTAGACGGCGAGGCCCAGCGCTTCGCCGTAGAACGCGCGTGAGCGCTCGGGGTCGGTGGGACGGAGGAGGATCCTGCTGCTCAGTACATGCACCATGCAGCCGCACCTTAGTGGGGGGATACGCTCGACGGTGCCTCGCCCACGCCGCGCCCGACAGCGGTGGGCCAGAGAGATCGGAGAACCCGCCCCATGGACACCGCCCCGCGCCCCAGCACGAGCGACCTCACCTTCCGGGACGCCACCGACGCGGACGTCGACGCACTCGTCTCGCTCATCGAGTCGGCCTACCGCGGCGACTCGAGCCGGACCGGCTGGACCACCGAGGCGGACATCCTCCAGGGCCAGCGGACCGACCCGCAGGGTGTCGTCGACGTCATCAAGTCGCCTGCGAGCAAGCTGCTCACGGTGGAGCGGGACGGCGAGATCGTCGCCTGCTGCCAGCTCGAACACCGCGGCGAGCACGCCTACTTCGGGATGTTCGCGGTGAGCCCGGCGCTCCAGGGCGCGGGCCTCGGCAAGGTGATCATGGCGAAGGCCGAGCGGACCGTCCGCGAGGCGTGGGGCGCGCGGGAGATGCACATGACCGTGATCTCCGTACGCGACGACCTCATCGCCTGGTACGAGCGGCGCGGCTACCGCCGTACGGGAAAGATGACCCCCTTCCCGTACGGCGACGAGCGGTTCGGCATTCCGCAGCGGGACGACCTGCAGTTCGAGCTGCTGGTCAAGGCGCTGGTCTGAGCAGAGGCCGGGTCATGCCGTGAAGCGGCCCGTGCGCTTGATCTCCGGGTAGTCCGTGGTCGCCCCGTCCAGCTGCAGCGCGCGCACGAGCCGCAGATCGTCCTGCGTGTTCACGACCCAGCCGATGATCCGCAGGTCGGCCTTCCTGGCGCGCTCGACGATCTCCAGCGTCAGCCGCCTGATGTTCAGGACGAGGGTGGTGGCACCGACCGCCGTGGCGCGCTCCACGACGTCGGTGCCGTAACGGCTCGCGACGAGTGCCGTGCGTACGCCCGGGACGAGGCGGGCGATCTCGGCGATCGCCTCGTCGTGGAAGGAGATCACCTCGACGCGGCCGACCAGGTCGCGCCGGTGCATCACCTCGGCGAGGGCGCGGGCGGCGGCCACATCCTTGATCTCGGCCTGCAACGGCGCCTTCACCGCGTCCAGGACCTCTTCGAAGACGGGGATGCGCTCACCGCGCCCCGCGTCGAGCTCCCGCAGCTCGGCCAGGGTCTTCTCGGCGATCGGTCCCTTGCCGTCGGTCGTACGGGCCACGTCGGCGTCGTGCATGACGACGAGGGCGCCGTCCTTGCTCAGATGCAGATCGAGCTCGATGAGATCGAGGCCCGCGGCTTGCGCGGCGATGAAGGACCGAAGGGTGTTCTCGGGTTCGACACCCATGACCCCACGGTGACCGATGGTGAGGAAGTTCAAGGTTCACTCGCTTCCGTCGACGGCGGCTCGATGGCCACGCGGTGAGGACAGGGGTGCCACGTGGCAAGGTCGCAGCCTAACGGCCCGCCTCCGCGAAGGAACCGCCCGTACGAGGGTGCTCCGAAGAATCGGAGTCGTCCGCTCTGCTTCCCACGATGCCGAGGAGAAGCCCGGTGATGACGGCGGCGACAAGGACGGCGCGGGTGGTCACAGCTGCACTGCTCCATACGGCGGGGTCGGCTGACCCCGCCCGTCCTACCGCCCAGCGCCCCCACGCAGCGAGCCACGTCACCCGTGGGTGGGCGAGTCCTCGACGGGTTGACCGGGGGCGGTCGAGGCACCTGTTTCCGCGCGCTCGGCGAGCGCCGGCGTCGCCATCCCCGCGAGATCGTCGAGCATCGCTTCCGCAAGTTCGATCTCCGCCTCGAGACGCCGCCCGCTCCAGCGGAGCGCGATCAGCGGATGTGTCCAGGCCGCCTCCCCGTCCGCGCGGGCGAGCGCGTCGCGCACCTCCTTCAGTTCGCCCCGCGTGTGCGCGATGTGCTCGCTCACCAGAGCCCGCAGGTGACCCGGCGCCGCGAGGTGCCCGAGCCAGACCCGCAGGAGCAGCGGGTGCTTCAGGACGGCGGGCCCAGCGTCCTCGGCTCCCCCCGCCCATCCGATCAGCGCCGCACGGCCCTCGGCGGTGATGGCGTACGACCGTTTCGCGCGGGGCTCCTCAGGACCTGAGCGTCGCGATGTCGCGTACCCGAGCGCTTCGAGGCGCCGCAGTTCGGCGTAGATCTGGCTGATGGCGGGGGACCAGTAGAAGTGGCGCAGTGAAGCGTCCGCCCACTTCTTCAGTTCGTACCCCGTCCGCTCCCCGGGGAAGGAGAGCAGGCCGAGCACGGCCCACGCGGTCGGCGGCAGCTCGGCGGGCCGCTGCGGTGAGATCGGACGGGGGGCTGCCATATGACTGATTGAAGTGAACGTCACAGGGCTCGCGCAAGATGTGTGCGGTGGGGAGGGCGTGCGGGGGTATAGGGGGTTCATGAGTGATCTTCCGACCTCGCACATCCGCAGACTGCTCGGCGCCACCGACCGGCTGGCGTTCCACCGCGTGGCATCCCGCTCCTGGCCTGCGGCGCAGCCCGTGCTGCCGCGGCTGAGCCGGAGCGCCGACCACGGGCTGCTGTGGTTCGGCGTCGCCGCGGGGATGTGGGCGTTCGGCGGCGCGCGCGGCAGGCGTGCTGCGGTGCGCGGCGTGGCCTCACTCGCCCTCGCGTCGGCCACGGTGAACACGCTGGGCAAGAGTGCGGTGCGCCGCTCCCGGCCGGTGCTCGACGCGGTGCCGGTCATAAGGCATCTCTCCCGGCAGCCGATCACCAGCTCCTTCCCTTCCGGGCACTCCGCGTCGGCGGCGGCCTTCGCCACCGGCGTGGCCCTGGAGTCGCGGGGGATGGGCGCGGCCGTGGCCCCGGTCGCGGCGTCGGTCGCCTTCTCCCGCGTCTACACCGGCGTGCACTACCCGAGCGACGTCCTGGTCGGCGCGGCCCTCGGCGTGGGCGCCGCCTACGCGGTGCGCGGCATGGTGCCCTCCCGGGCACAGCTGCCACCGCCCGCACGGCCCCGGACGGACGCGCCCGCGCTGCCGGACGGCGACGGCCTCGTCGTGGTGGTGAACCCCTCATCCGGTGCCCAGCCGCAACTCATGGACCCGGTCCGGCAGTTGAAGACGGCCCTGCCCCGAGCGGAGGTGGTCCTCTACGAGGAGGAAGCGGGCCCGCTGCCCAAGGTCCTCGCGGAAGCGGCCAGGGACGCCGCCCGGCGCGGCGGGGTCTTCGGCGTGTGCGGGGGAGACGGCACGGTGAACGCCGCCGTGACAGCGGCCCTGCGCTTCGACGTGCCCCTGATGGTGCTGCCCGGCGGCACGTTCAACCACTTCGCCGCGGACCTGGGCGTCGACACGGTCGCGGACGCCTGCGTCGCCCTCGCCGAGGGCAGTGCCGTACGGGCCGACGTCGGCCGGATCAAGCCCCTGGCCAAGGTCGGTCCTGACGGCAGGACGCACTCCGAGCCGGTGTACTTCCTGAACACGTTCAGCCTCGGCGCCTACCCCGAGCTCGTACGCACCAGGGAGGAATGGTCCCCGAAGGTCGGCGGTCCGCCCGCGGCCCTGCTCGGCGTCGCCCAGATCGTGCACACGGGACGACCGCTGAGCGCGGTGGTGAACGGCAAGGCCCGCTCGATGTGGCTGCTCTTCGCGGGCAACGGCGCCTACCGCAGCACCGGTATCGCCCCCGTCCGCAGGCACGACCTGGCCGACGGGCTGCTCGACATCCGCATCGCGAGCGGCGGCCGCTTCGCGCGCACCCGTCTGCTGGCCGCGGCGGTGGTCGGCCAGCTGACCAAGACGCGCCTGTACGCCTCCGCGAAGGCCCAGCGCCTGGTCATCTCCGGCCTGCCCGATGGCACCCAGATGGCGTACGACGGCGAACTCGCCCCGGCGCCCCCCGCGCTGCTCCTCGACAAGCTCCCCGAGGCGCTCACCGTGTACCGGCCCACCCTCGACTGACCCGGGGTCGGGCCCGGAAGTCATTACGCCAAGCGGAGCACTCGGAGTGCGCGCGGGGCCCGGCGCCAGTGTGCTGGCCTTCATGGGCTACCACATAGACAGCCCGCGTGAAGCGGGCAGCACACGACGCGACGTACTGAGCGTCGCCGCGGTCCTCCTGGCCGGCGGCGCCTTCACAGTGGCGGGACCAGCGCCCCATGCCGCGGCCGAGACCGACGGCGGCTGCGGCATCGGCTACGACGGGGAGTTCGAGCAAGCCCTCGCCGAGGCCGACGAGGCCATCCCCGAGAATCGCGCGCTCGCCCCGGAAGGACCTCGCGGCAAGTTCACGCTGCCGCTCCGCCGGCGCTTCCGCGTCTCCGCCCGCTACGGAATACGCGGCAACTGGCTCGCCGGACACCACACCGGCATCGACCTCGCCGTCCCCTCGGGAACACCGGTGCACGCCATCGGCGCGGGCACCGTTGTCCTGGCGGCCTGGTCGGGGGCGTACGGCAAGGCGGTGACGGTGCGGCTGCGGGACGGGCACTACGCCGTGTACGCGCACCTCTCCCGCATCTCCGTGCGCCGAGGGTCCCGGATCGGCACCGGCGACCGGCTCGGCAGCAGCGGGGCCACGGGCCGGGCCACCGGACCCCACCTCCACCTGGAGATCCGGGCCAAGCGGGGCTACGGATCGGACATCAATCCGGTCCGCTATCTCGCGAAGCGGGGCGCCCAGTTGTTGTGAGGGCGCGTGCCTGATGGCCCACGCTGCTGCGGCCCGCCACCGCGGTGGAGGTCGTCGTGGTGTGGGCCAGGCGCGCGGTACGGGCCGGGACGTCGACCGTGTAGGTGTCGACCGTCATGGCCCGCTCGGAGACCCTCAGGACCATGAACCCCACGTCGGAGAAGTTCTGCCAGGCGGCCGGGTGGTCGAAGTGGGCCCTGCCGTCACCGGACTTGGCGGCGGCCCCGCAGACGATCTGACGGGTGCCTGCCGTGCGGGTCGTGGGCTCCAGGATCTGGAGGGTGTGGTCGTGCCCGGACAGGATCAGGTCGGCCCTGCCGCACACCACCTCTTCGTACAGCTCCTTGAGGTGGATCCCGCTCGTGTAGTGGCCGATGACGAACCCGTCGTACGAACCGGCGCTCCCGTGCTTGCCGTTGTTCAGGTACGGGTGGTGGCCGAGCACCACCTTCCAGCGGGCCCGGGAGGCGGCGAGCGCGGAGTCGAGCCATGCACGCTGGGCGCGCATGTAGGGGCCGTCCCACCGGTAGTGGCGCGAGGTCTGCGCGACGGTCGACGCGACGGGGTTGGTGTCGAGCGCGAAGAACTCCACCACCGGGTCGCCGCCCGCCGGGCCGTCGGAGGACGGCAGTGCGACGTTGTAGTAGCGGCTCGGCATGTACCAGCGCGGCGATGTGGCCGCGTAGGAGACCTCGCGGTCGCCGCGCGAGGGGTCACCGCCGCTGCCCGGGATCAGGCCCGAGCAGTCATGGTTGCCGAGGACCATGAGCCAGGGGACGTCGATGCCGGTGTTGGGCGTCTCGAACTTGTCCCGGAACTCGGAGTCGTGGTCGGACTCGGGCCCGTTCTCGTAGATGTTGTCGCCCAGGCCGACGGCCAGCGAGATTCCCTCGTCACGGCACACTCGCCGGGCGGCCTCGGTCACGGCGAGCTGCTCCTCGCCGCCCGTGCCCGCGTCCCCGGTCACCAGGACGGCGAACTCCCCCTGCTGGTTCGGCGCTTCGGGGAAGGGGAACTTGGCGGCGCCCTGCACCGCCGTGGCCTGCCGGGCGCCGTACGGAAGGACAGCGAGGGCGGCCCCGGCCGCGGCGCCGCCCAGCAGCGTGCGCCGGTGCAGCGTGAGGGCCTGCGGCCCCCACGTGGCGGCGAGGTCCCGGGCGAGCGGATCGTCGGCCCGCAGCCACTGCTTCTCGGTCAAGTCCGCCCGGGGCGGTATCAGTTCGTCATCGCACACCCGAGCGTTCTCCCATATCGGTGCGGACAGAGGAAGACGATCAGGCGAATTACCGGTGGAGATTACGGTGGGCGGGACCCGCGCGCCCCGCACAAGGAGACCCCCGCACATGCCTGAGGATCCCCGCCCCGCATCCCCCCTCGCCGGAATGAAGGTCGTCGACCTCTCGAAGATCCTCGCCGGCCCCTACGTCACCATGTCCCTCGCCGACCTGGGCGCGGACGTCATCAAGGTCGAGCACCCCCAGGGCGGCGACCCGACCCGCGCCTGGGGCCCGCCCTTCAACGGCCCCGACGCCACCTACTACTTGGCCGCGAATCGCAACAAGCGCTCGGTGACCCTGGACCTCAAGTCCCCCGAGGGGCAGGAGGCCGTCCACCGCATGCTCGCCGACGCCGACGTGATGGTGGAGAACTTCCGCCCCGGCAGCTCCCTGGCCGACGTCTTCGACTACCGCGTCCTCAGCGAGCGCTACCCCCGCCTGGTGCTGCTCCACATATCGGCGTTCGGCGACACGGGACCGCTGCGCGACGAGCCCGGATACGACATGGTCGCCCAGGCGAGCGCGGGCCTGATGTCCCTCACGGGCGAGGCGGAAGGCCCGCCCGTCAAGGCCGGGTACGCGATGGGCGACCTGGGCGCCGCGCTCTTCGGCCTCATCGGCGTCACATCGGCCCTCGTCGAACGCGAACGCACGGGACGCGGCCAGTACGTCACGACCTCCCTGTACGAGTCGCAGCTCGCCCTGCACATCAACTGGGCCACCGGCTACTTCGCCACGGGGGAGCGGCCCACCCGCCTCGGGTCCGGCCACCCCAGCCTCGTGCCGTACCAGGCCTACCCGGCATCCGACGGCCACTTCGTGATCGCGGTCGGCAGCGACGGCCTCTTCCGCCGCCTGAGCGAGTCACTCGGCCACCCGCAGTGGGCCGACGACCCGCGTTTCGCCACCAACCGTGCCCGCGTCACCCACCGCGGGGCACTCAACGCCAAGCTGGAAGCGGTCCTCGTCGACGAGACGGTGGCCCACTGGTGCGCGCTGCTCAAGCCGCGCGGCGTCCCCGTCGCCCCCATCCGCACCCTCGACGAGGTCTACGCCTGCCCGCAGACCGAGGCGCTCGGCATGGTCCAGAAGGTCGACCACCCGGACGTGGGCCCGCTCCAGCAGGTCGCCTTCCCCGTCAGCTTCCGCGGCGAACGCCCCGCCGTACGCACCGCCCCGCCCACCCTCGGCCTGCACAGCAGGGACGTACTGGCCGAACTCGGCTACGACGACGCGGACATCGACCGGCTGCTCGGCCGCTCGTGAGGGCCCCGCTGAAGCTCAGCCGCCGAGCCCGTGCAGCGCGGCGCCCACCAGGGTCCGTACGCCCGGCAGCAGGACCGAGAGGTCCGGGGTGAACAGGGAGCTGTGGTTGCCCGGGACCGCGGTGATCTTCTCGCCGAGTTTCTGCCCCGGAGCGGCCTCCCATGCGCTCTGCGGTGTCGAGGCCACGAACCAGAAGTCGTAGGGCACCCCGGTGGGTACGAGGAGCGAGAAGTCCTCGCTGCCCATCGCGGGCCCGAAGTCGAACACGCCCCGCGCGCCGAGGAGTTCGCGATGCAGGGCGGCGATCTCCGCGTCCAGCGCCGCGTCGTTGACCGTGGCGGGGAAGCTCGCTCCGGTGTTCACCTCGGGCGGCGTCGGGCACCCGGCGGCCAGGCACTCCCCCTCGACGATGCGGCGGACGGCCGACAGGACCCGCTCGCGCACCTGCACGTCCTGCGTACGCAGGTTCAGCCCGAGCCGGGCTTCCGAGGGGATGATGTTTGGCCGCTGCCCGGCGTTGAACTGCCCTGTGGTCAGTACGGCCGCCTCCGCCGCGGCCACCTCACGGGAGACGACGGTCTGCAGCCGGGTGACGATGTACGCGGCTGTCACCACCGGGTCGACGGTGGCCTCGGGCCGTGAGCCGTGGCCGCCGACCCCGGGCACCACGATGTGCACGTCGTCGGCGGCCGACATGATCAGGCCAGGGGTGTGGGAGACGAGGCCCGCGGGGCCGGGGGCGACGTGCTGGCCGAAGACGGCGTCGGGGCGGGGGAACCGTTCGTGCAACCCGTCGGAGACCATCGCCCGCGCTCCGTCACCGCCCTCCTCCGCCGGCTGCCCGATCACCACGACGGTGCCCGACCAGGTTTCCCGGCCGGCCGCCAGCGCCTCGGCGGCGAACGCCAGCCAGGTCACGTGCATGTCGTGACCGCAGGCGTGCATGACACCGTCGACGGTGGAGGCGTACGCGAGGCCCGTGGTCTCCGTGACCGGCAGCGCGTCCATGTCGCCGCGCAGCCACACCACAGGGCCGTCGCCGTTCTCCAGGACGCCCACGACGCCGGTTCCGCCGACGCCGGTGCTCACCGCGTACCCGGCGCCTCGCAGCCGTTCGGCGAGGATCCCGGCCGTGCGGTGCTCCTGGAAGGAGAGCTCCGGGTGGCGGTGCAGGTCCTGGTACAGATCCTCGAGGTCACGGGTCTTCACCCCCGAGGTGAGGTCCAGGGTCAGGCTCGCTGCGGTGGCTGCGGTGGGCATGCGGCGGCTCCTTGTGTTCGAGGGACGAGATCACCCTTCAGCCACCCTCGCACGGGGCGTGCCGCCCGGCACTGGCCTCCTCGGAAGGTGCCTCGGGTGACAAAGTGCAAAAATCGTGCCATACCCCCCAGGAGGAGTGTGGTCAGTGTGTCCCGGAACCGCCGTCTGATCCTGGCCTCCCCGGCCGAGGTCTGGAGCCTGCTGTCCGACGGCCACCGGTACGGGGAGTGGGTGACCGGAACCCAGGAGGTTCTCGCCGCGGACCCGCACTGGCCCGCGGTGGGCGCCCGTCTGAGGGTCCGGGTCGGCGTCGGCCCGCTGGTCCTCGACGACACCTGCGTCGTCCGCATCAGCGAACCCGAGCGCCGTCTGCAGCTGGAGGCGAAGGCGGGTCCCTTCGGGGCGGCCCGCATCGCCATCCACCTGGTGCCCTGGGGCGAGTACACCCTCGTCATCCTCGACTGGCACCCACTGCGGGGCCCCGGCACCCGGATGCACGGCCTCCCGGTGGATTACGTCGTCGCGATCCGCAACGGCATGATGCTGACGAAGCTGGCCCGAATCGCGGTGGGTGAGCACGGCCGGAGCGTCTGACCGCCACGGGGAGCGGCTCAGCGCAGAGACTTCCAGAAGTCGTACTGGTGCTCCTTGGCGAAGCCCACCGGGTGGATGCCGCCGGGGCCCGATGCGAGGGACTGCGTATTCAGGGCGGCGGATGTGGCGGGCTTCCAGGTGGCCTTGCCGCCGCGGGCGAAGTCCGTCCAGATGCGGATCATCGCGTCGGACAGGTCGCGCTGGGCGGGGTTGAGCTTCTCGTAGTCATCGATCTCGAAGAGGTAGGGCAGCTCGAAGAGGTGCCCGGCCCCTGCGGGAAAGTTGGGCTTCGGGTACATCGGGTCCGCGTACCAGGGCGTCTCCTGCTCGGCGAACTCGTAGGAATACGTGGGCACGTGGCGGGCCAGCGCGCGACCGGTGCCGACGGCAGGCTCGGCGTAGTGGGCGTCCGTGAGGGCGGCGGCGAGGGCCAGGGCGGGGTTGTCGGCGTAGGCATGGACGGGGTAGCGCTCGGCGATGACCGCGGCCTTCTCCCTGCCGAACTCCTCCTCCAGACGGGCCCGGCGGTCGGCCGCGTCGATCGTCGCGTCCGGGTCGCCGGTAGCCTGCCTCTTGGCGAGCTCCATGCCGTAGACCATCGCCCGCATCTCGTCGCGGTTGATCCCCTGGAGGACCGGAACCTTGTTGAACCGGCCGGTGGCGAACGCCTCCTTGGGTCTCAGCGGGAGCAACTCACCGCCATAGACGGGGGAGTAGCGCGGGCCCTGACCGAAGGGATGGATCAGATGCTCGACGGGCGCCTTGCGCCAGTTCTTCACGCCGGGCTTCGTCCCGATGTCGGCGGGCGTCTTCTCGCCCTGCCGCAACGCGTCCTCGCGCCCGGTCTTGCCGTCGGCGCCCGCGCCCCACGCCGGCGGCGCACCCCCGGGCGGCACGGGGGCGGAAAGGGGATGGCGGCGCGGCCTCAGCGGATGACGTCGAAGATGTTCTTCTGGAGGCCGTTGGCGTAGGCCTCGTGTTCTACGAGCTTCAGCTTCTGGGTGTCCTTGTCCGTGTCGCTGAACAGGCGCTTGCCCGCGCCGAGCAGCAGCGGGAAGACGAGCAGGTGGTAGCGGTCGATCAGGCCGGCGTCGGAGAGGTTCCGGTTCAGGGTGGCGCTGCCGTGCATGATGATCGGGCCTCCCTCGGTCTTCTTCAGCGCGGCGACCTCGTCCAGCGAGCGCAGGATCGTCTGCTCGCCCCAGCCGGAGACCAGCTTGTCCTCGGTGAGGGTGCCGGAGACGACGTACTTCGGCATGGTCTTGTACTGCGAGAACTCCTCCATGTCCGGCCAGGCGGGGCTGAACGCCTCGTAGCTCACCCTGCCGAACAGCATCGCGGTGGCTTCCTCCTGCTCCCGGCCCTTGATCTCGTAGGCCTCCGGCAGGAACTCCATGTCCTTGAAGGTCCAGCCGGAGTTCCGGTATCCGGGCTCGCCGCCCGGGGCCTCCACGACGCCGTCGAGGGAGACGAAAGCAGTGCTGATCAACGTACGCATCTCAAGATCTCCTGGTGAGTTTTCGCCGGTCGCCGCTTCATCATCGCGGTTACGGGATTACTGACCGCCGTACTCGCCGAAACTCATCGGCCGTCAGCCGCGGCAGTCGGCCGTCAGTCGCGGCAGCGGATGTGCCTCTCCGCCCGCCAGGTCTCGCAGTTGTACGTCGTCACGGTCACGTCCTTGGCGGGCAGGTACAGGGGGCGTTGACTGCGATGGTCGTAGAGGACCACCGTGTTGGGCCCGTGCCCGATGTAGAGCAGGTGGCCGGCGTCGACCGCACCCAGGTCGAGCCGCTTGGTGCCGTCCGTGACGGTCAGGCGCACGTCCGCGGGATACGCGCGGACGGCCAGGACGGTGATGGGACCGAAATGCAGAGGCTCGACCCACTTCCCGCTCTTGGCGCTGTCCGCCATCTCGTCGGCCACGTAGCCGACGAGCCCCGCGACGATGGCGATCCCTGTCGCACAGCAGACGAGGATCATGGCTCTGCGCTTCGCCGGCCGGCGCGCGGACGCCCGCATGCGAACGGCCCGGGCACGGGCGGCCGGCGGGCCGAAACGTCGCACGGCATGCAGGCAGACATGGGCCAGCGCGAACAGCGCCCCGGAAGCGACGAGACTCATCAGGACGAGCCCCGCGGACCCGCTCAGCCGGGTCGAGTACTCGACGCCCACATCGCCGGGGGCCATGCCCAGCTCCCGGTAGAACTGGTCGTACTCGACGGTCAGCTGCCCGAACAGCAGGGCGCCACCGACACCGAGGGTGGGTAACAGATACTTCTCGATCCACGTGCTCAGAGCCGGAGTTGGCGCCGCGGCGGCGGGGGTCCCCGGGGGCGCCGGCGACGCGGGATCGGGGTCTCCTGTCGCGCGCGGGCCGGGCAGCGGGGGACCAGGAGTATGAGGTGTGGACGCCATGGCCGGACGCTAGAGACACCTCGGGGCGGAACCAATGCTTCCAGCGCGGCTCGGTCCTCAATCACCCTTTCGTGGGGACGTGGGGACGTGGGGACGTGGGGGCGTGGGGGCGTGGGGACGTGGGGTCGTGGGGACGTGGGGACGTGGGGTCGTGGGGACGTGGGGTCGTGGGGACGTGGGGTCGTGGGGTCGTGGGGGCGCGGGCAACGCGACAGGGGCCCACGCATGGCCATCCCGGGAGGGTCGGAAAGGCGTTGTCCGCTCCCGCCTGCTCGTTCTACCCTGGCGCCGAGGCCCGCCCCCAGCCCCCGGACCGGCCCGACTCGGGCTGCCGGGTCCGCATTTCCCTGCAGCGGACGCGCGGACACCGGCCTGTCCTGCCGGCCGTTGCGTCCGGGGGCCTCTCGCGGCCCCTTGGTCGTCGGCCGGTGCGGACACCCGCTCCTGGGGTGCCAGGGGGAGCCTGCTCCCAGGGGCGCCGCGGCCGCCGCCGAATCGGCGGCGGCCGCCGGCTCCGGCAGCACGGACGCTCGTCCCGGAGAGCCCGGTAGTGCGAGGCGGAGGCGGAGGCGCCGGAGAGCGGCGCCGGATCGAATGGTGAACACCACTGCCACCCCTGGGGCAAGCAGCGGATACGGTGCTCTGGTGACTGATGGGGAGGGGACGGTGCCCGGGACCGCGCTGCTGATCGCGGCGGCGCCGGTCGGCAAGGCCCGTATGGTGGACGCGGCCTCCGTGCTGCCCGTGCTCGCCGCGGTGTCGCCGGCGGTGCTCGCCGGGACCGCGACCGCCAGCGTCGTGGAGCTCGCGGACCCGCTTGATCCGCAGACCGTACTCACGCGGCTGCGTGCGGCGGCGATGGCGCCGGGACCTCTGACGGTGTACCTCGTCGGGCAACTGCACCTCGATCGCCGCCAGCGACTGCAGCATGTGGCCCTCGCGCGGACCACGGCGGCCACGGTGCGCTACACCGGATTCCCCTGGCACTGGATCGCCCAGGAGCTGCGGCTGCGGCCGCCCGGCAGCACGACCGTCATCGCCGACCTGCATGCCGACACGGACAGCTGGCAGCAGTTGGCGCAGCGCTCCTTGGACGTGGGGCCGGGTGTGGCGCTTTACGGGCGGATCGCGCCGCCGCCGGGTCGGCGCGCGGTCGCGGCGCCCTCGTACATGAAGGCCCTGGCGACGGTCCTGCGCAGCGGGCACCGGCCGCCGCTGGCGGATCTGCATCAGCACGTCGCGGCCCAGACGGTGGAGGAGGGCGCGACCGGCATCGTGCTGCTGTCCGCCGACCCTGCCGTCGCCTTCCCCGCAGGAGGACTCGGGGGCATGCGGGGCAACCGTGCGCCGGTGCCCGCCCAACAGCGTGGCCCCACCCCTGGCGTCCCTGACGCCCCTGACGTGCCGCCTTCCGCGGCGCCGCGGACCGCCGGTGCGGACCCGCACGCGGCGATCACCAAGGCCGTTGAGGCCGGGCGGCACGGGGAGGCCGCGGCCATGGCGGCGGCCTGGGAGCAGGAGGCGCTGCGTACGTACGGGCCGTCCTCGCCCGAAGTGGTGCACTGGATGGAGGTCCGCGGACATCTGGCGATCTTCGCCAAGGATCCTGGGCGCAGCTGCGAGATCTGGCTCGCGGTGGTCTCCACCAGGATCACGGCAGGCCAGGCCCCCGACAATCCCGACGTCGAGGCCGCCGCGGACCTGGCCCACCACCAGTGGGAGCAGGTCCGCGACCCGGACACCGTCCGCGAACTCGGCCCGGCCCTGGTCGCGTTGAGGCGCCGCGTGCCGGGCCGCCAGCGCGGCACGGTGAACCTCGTCCAGCAGCGCCTGGTGCAGTTCCACACACAGGTCGGCTGAACTCCGGGCAGCTCAACGCGCGAGCGTCCAGGCCAACACGTGAGCATCGGGCGCGGCTTGTCGCCCGAGCATCCGGGTCGGCCCGGTGCTCGAGCCTCCAGGGCGGCCCCACCCCCGAACGTCCGGGATAGCTCAACGCCCGAGCATCCGGGACGGTCGGCCCGGTCCTGCGGTTACGACGCGGACGGTGATGTTCCGGCGGGCGGGACCGCCTGGCTCGGTGCGCCGAACCACCGCGGCAGTCGGCCGAGCAGATCCTGCTGATCTTCACCGACCCACGCCACATGACCGTCGGGCCGCAAGAGCACGGCGGGCACATCCAGTTCCTCGCTGACGTCGACGACGTGATCGACCCGGTCGGCCCACCCGGCGACCGAAAGCCTGCCGGTCTGGTCGAGCAGCAGCCCGCGGCCCTCGTGCATCAGCCCGTAGAGACGCCCCTGCTTCAGCTCCACGTCCCGCATCCGCCGACCGAGCAGTTCGTGGCCCTCGCCGAAGTCGTAGCTGACGTCGACCGCGGTGATCATCCCGGTCACGTACCGGTTCACCTCCTCGAAGTCCATCAGCTTGGAGAACAGCTCACGCAGAGCGGTGGCCCCCGGATCGGCCCCGAGCATCGTGATCTGCGCGCGGGTGTTGGCAAGGACGCGGGACCCCACCGGGTGCCGTTCGGCGTGGTAGGTGTCGAGGAGCCCGTCCGGCGCCCAGCCGTCGACCGCCGCGGCCAGTTTCCAGCCGAGGTTGAACGCGTCCTGCACACCGAGGTTGAGCCCCTGCCCACCGGTCGGCGGGTGGATGTGCGCCGCGTCGCCCGCGAGGAACACCCGGCCGACCCGGTAGCGCTCGGCCTGCCGGGTGGCGTCGCCGAACCGGGAGAGCCAACGCGGCGAGTGCACGCCGAAGTCGGTGCCCGTGTGGGCCCGCAGCTGCTCCTTGAAGTCGTCGAGGGTCGGCTCGGCGGCACGGTCCTCGGCCACACCCTCGGCGGGCACGACCACCCGGCAGATCCCGTCCTCGTTGGGCGGGGCGATGCCGAACCGCAGCTGGGTCTTGTGTACTTCCTTGACGGCGGCGGCGACCGTCTCCGGGTCCGCGGTCACCTCCATCTCACCGAGGAGGGTCTCGACCTTGGCGGCCTCGCCGGGGAAACCGACGCCGAGCAGCTTGCGCACCGCACTGCGGCCGCCGTCGCACCCGACGACGTAGCGCGCACGCAGGCGCGTGCCGTCCGCCAGCTCGACGGTCACCCCGCCGCCCCCGTCCCCGTCGTCGTCCTGACTCAACCCGACGACTTCGCGGCCCCGCTGGATGTCGGTGCCGAGCTCGACCGCGCGCTCGTTGAGCAGCCGCTCGGTGACCGGTTGCGGGGTGGCGACGCCGTACGGGTGGGCCGTGTCCAGCTTGGCCGGCCACGGCTTCATGATGCCGCCGAACAGGCCACCGACCTGGAACTTCTCATTGACCGCGAGGAACCGGTCAAGCAGGCCGCGCTGGTCCATCACCTCGACGCTGCGCGCGTGCAGGCCTTGACCGCGGGACTGCGCGGTGGGCTTCTCCGCCTTCTCCAGGACGACGGTGTGCACGCCATGGAGTCGCAGCTCGCTCGCCAGCATCAAACCGGTGGGCCCGCCGCCGACCACGATCACGTCAATCATTGTTCTCATTTCGCTGTGTTCTGGCTCAGGCCGTCCTGGCTCAGGCGGATGATTGTGCGGCAGGACCGGGGCCTTGCCGCAAGGCCCCCCATGCGTTATAAGTTAAGAGTGGCAAGGAGTTCGAACACTCCTTGCCTTTGTCATGTCGACCGTCATGTCGACGAGGAGCGTCACGGCATGAGCACTCTCGACATCCTGTCCGATGACGAGCGGTTCGCCGTCAACACGGTGCGGGACTTCGTCGACAAGGAAGTAAAGCCGGTCGTACGGGAGTTGGAGCATTCCAACACCTACCCCGAAGCCCTGATCGAGCGGATGAAGGGCCTCGTCGTCTTCGGCCTCGCCGTGCCAGAGGAGAGACAGCGGCGCCGCTACCTGCCGAAGATGGCCACCGGCGAGATCCGAGCGACCATACGCGGCCCGGGAGGCGGACGAAGGCCGCATCGCGCGCCAACTGGTCGAACGCGGCGGTCTCGACGCGTGATGTCAGGGTGCCGGGCTCACCGGTGGCTCACCACATTGACGACCCGCCCATTGGGATCACGCACGAAGAACCGGCGCACGCCCCACTCCTCGTCCCGCAAGGGATGCACGATCTCCGCGCCGCTCTCGCGCACCGCCGCGTGAACCGCGTCCACGTCGTCCACTTCGACACTCATGTCGGGCACGACGGGCGCGGTCTTGTCCTCGCTCATGAAGGTGACTTGGGCCGTTGGGTTGGAAGGAGAGCCGAGCGTCATGACCCAGCCGAGGTTCATGACCTCCTCGAACCCCAGAAGACCGTAGAAGTCGCGGCTCTCCTCCATGGCCTCGGTGCGGACGTCGGGCATGGCGCGGCGGATGGACATGGGGCTCCTGGCGACTAGGGGTTCCAACGTGCCCGTGATTCTCCCAGCGCGCTCGGCGCGGACAACGGAACTTCGGGGTGCGGGGAGGCGTTGGCAGGAGGACGCGTGGAACACGCGCGTACGAGCTAACAGGTAGTCGAGGTGGCACGGATGGCGATGTGGGACCGGATCAAGGACCAGGCCAAGGGTCTGCAGCAGTCGCAGGGGGCACGGAGCTCCGGCGGTCACGGACGCCCGGGTCCGGGATCGGGGTCAGGGTCAGGAGGGGGGTCGAAGGCGCAGCTCGTGGGCGTGCTCAAGTCCCAGCTCGCCTCCCTCAAGACGGAGCTCAAGAGCGGTTCCTACCGTGACGCCAGCATGGCCATGTGCGCCCTGGTCGCGGCGGCCGACGGCTCCGTCGACCCGGCCGAGCGGCAGCACGTGGAGTCACTGATCCTGCAGAACGACGTCCTGAAGAACTTCCCGCCGGAGCAGCTGCAGCAGCGGTTCAACAAGCACGTCGACCAGCTGTCGTTCAACTTCCAGCAGGGCAAGACCGAGGTCATGCAGGAGATCGCCAAGGCGGCGAAGAAGCCGATGGAGGCCAAGGCGGTCGTCCAGACCGGGTTCGTGGTCGCCGGCGCGGACGGGTACATCGCCCCGGCCGAGGAGCAGGTCCTGCGCGAGGCGTGCGCGGCGCTCAACCTCTCCCCGCAGGAGTTCGGTCTCTGACCGCAGTCGCGTTTTGCCAGGTGAGCGGGGGTCGCGCCTCGAAGTGCGGACCCCGCTCCGGGTCGCGCCTCGAAGTGCGGACCCCGCTCCGGGTCGCTCCCCCGTCGCCCGCTAGAAGGTGTAGCGCGTGTGGCTGAACACCTGGCCGTCGTGCTCGAAGCCGTACGCCGTACCGGGTGCCACCGCGAACAGCAGGTCGTTGCCCTCGCGGATGCTGTCGCCGAAGCCGTAGAAGAGCCCCTCCGGCGAGGTGATGTGGTCTTTGTACTGCGCTTCGAACGAGGCGATGACCTCGTTCTGCCGCGCCGGATCCGTCACTCGCTCCGCCGTGCCCTCGACCACGACGTCGAGGCCCTCGGAGAACGAGTTGTGCCCCGTGGTGAGTACGCAGTGGGCATTGCCGGCCAGGTTCTTCACCTTCTGTCCGCCCTGCCCGCTGCTGAAGTGCAGCGCCCCGTCGTGCCAGGCGGCGATCAGTGGCGTGACGTGCAGCCGGCCGTCCGGCCGAACCGTGGTGATCCAGAAGATCTCTGCGGCACGCAGTAGGCGCTGGGCTTCGGCCCAGTCGGTGGCTGTGACGTTCTCCGCGCCAGGGCGCGGCTTGAGCGCGGAGCTGTAGCGGGCGTCGAGCTCGGTCCTGGGCTGCTTCGGAGTCATGCGGAACTCCCTTCCCTCTCCTGTGACGAATGCTACGCAGCCCGGCCCGGCGGCGCTCAGCAAGCTCCCGCTGCGGACCAGCCCGAGCCCCCGGCTCGAAGGTGGGACGGCTTCGGGAAGAGCTCACGCGGAAGCTCTTGCTACTTCGATACCTGACGAGTAGTCATATGGCTAATCGAAGCAAGGCGCGCGCCCGCACCGCAGTGGTCAACTCCCTGGAGGGCAAGTGAAGTTCTCCGTCATATTCGAAGCTCAGCTCGCCGACCCCACCGTCGAGCGCGAGCACCAACTCATCCGGGACAGCGTCGAACAGGCCGTCCTGGCCGAGGAGATGGGGTTCGACCGCGTCTGGGCGGTCGAGCACCACTCCCTCAAGTGGTACGCCCACATGAGCGCCCCGGAGATCTTCCTGACCTGGGTCGCCGCGCGCACCAGCACCATCCGCGTCGGGCACGGCGTGGTCTGTATGCCGTTCAAGTTCAACCACCCGGTGCGCGTCGCCGAACGCGCCGCCATGCTCGATCTGCTCTCCGGCGGCCGGCTCGACCTCGGGGCGGGGCGCGGAGGGACGCTCCAGGAGACCTCGCTCTGCGGCGTCGACAAGGAACGTACGACCCAGGAGGTCGAAGAAGCGCTGCAGATCATCGGGAAGGCCTGGGAGCGGGAGGAGCTGGAGCATCATGGCGCTCTGCTCGACATCGACCCCCACCCGATCCTGCCCCGGCCGCGGCAGACCCCCCACCCCCCGCTCTTCCTCGCCTGCAGCAGGACCGAGACCCTGGCCCAGGCGGCCGAACTCGGCGTCGGGGCTCTGGTGATGGGCTTCGCGGGGCCCGAGTCGATCGCCGAGATGCGTACGGCGTACGACACGGCGATCGCGGGCCGGAGCGACGCGCGCCTCGTGTCCAGCGTCGTCAACGACCACTTCTCCGTGCTCTGTCCGACCATCGTGCTGGACGACCGCGACGAGGCCCGGCGCGTCGGCATCCGCGGACAGCGGTTCTTCGCGCAGTCCATCGGACACTGGTACGGCGGCGCGGGCATCCCCGACGAGGCCGTGGTCGCGGGGGCCGACGAGGCGGCGGCGATGCGCGAGGCCGCAGAGCAGGTCGTCGCGCGGCTGCACGAGCACAACATCCCGGTGCGGCCCACCTCCACGGCGACCTTCAACGCGGATCACGCCTATGGAAGCGCCGACGACGCCATCGCGTACGTGGAACGGCTCCGCGACGCGGGTGCCGACGAGATCATGTGCCTCATCCAGATGGGCACCGTTCCGCAGGAGGCCTGCATGGAGACCCTGCGGCAGTGGGGCGAGAAGGTCATCCCGTACTTCCGCGCCCAGGAGGCCGGGTGATGGCGGCCGACGGCACGGACGGCGACCGGCTCTCCGCGGAGGCGCGGCCCCTCGTCGACGCCCTCAGCGCCGCCTTCCCCGACCTCGGTGGCACCGTCACCGACGCGGCCGAGGCACGCCGCATCCTCGCCGCGCGAGCCCCTGCGCGCGAGGGCAGGGCCGCGCCGCCTGTGGGAAGGGTCGAGGACCGCAGCATCCCCGGTCCCGCCGGGGCTCCTGACCTGCCCGTACGCGTCTACCACCCCGAGGGGGCGAGCCACCCCCACTCCGCGGACCCCCGCCCCACCCTGCTCTTCTTCCACGGCGGCGGCTACACCCTCTGCGGCCTCGACACCCACGACGCCACGGCCCGCACCCTCTGCGCGGAGTCCGGGGCCGTCGTGGCCTCCGTCGCCTACCGCCTCGCCCCGGAGCACCGCTTCCCCGCGGCCGCCGAGGACGCGTACGCGGCGCTGTGCTGGGCCGCGGCCGAGACCAGGGAGGGTGGGCTGGGCGGTGATCCGGGCGCCCTGGTGACGGCCGGGGACAGCAGCGGGGGCGGCCTCGCCACCGTGGCGGCCCTGATGGCGCGGGACCGGGGAGGGCCCGCCGTGGCGCTCCAGGTGCTGATCTACCCGGTGCTCGACGCGGGGCAGGGCAGCGACTCGTACACGTCGAACGCGACCGGCTACTTCCTCACCGCCGCGCACCTGCGCTGGTTCTGGGAGCAGTACCTCGGCCCGGACGGCGACGGCACCCACCCCTACGCCTCGCCTCTGAACGCGGACGTCACCGCGCTGCCGCCCGCGCACATCGTCACGGCGGGCTGCGATCCGCTGTGCGACGAGGGCGCCGCGTACGCGGTCAAGCTGCGTCTGGCGGGGGTGCCGGTGACGCGGGGGCATCACCCGGAGATGTTCCACGGGTTCCTGGGCTTCCCAGGGCTCCTGGACGATGCGCGCACCGCGGTGGCAGAAGTAGCAGAAGCAGTCGCCTCAACGGTGTACGGCAGGAAAAACAGCGGTGATGTTGGGGGTGTCACAGGATAATCTCCCGAGCCCCCTCTTGTGGCGGAGAACCTCGCCCGCATACGGTGTTCTAACGCGAGGTTCTCCCGTGGAGGTTGACAAGTGACGGAAATTCTTGTGCAGAGGGTTGCGGAAGAGGCGGTTTCTCCCGCGAGTGGGGGTGCCCCCATCGGAAGGGTCGTGGAGCACCCGGCCTGGCCGATGCTCAAGGACGCCGTGGAGGAGATCCGCCCGTGGCAGTCCGCGGACGGCTCGATCGACTTCGACGCGGAGGACGCCCCGGCGAAGTCCGTGGCCGAAATCGCCGTGGACCGCGTGATATCCGCGATCGACCAGCTCGCCCCGCTCCTGCCGCACGACGCCGCGTACCACCAGGCGCTCGGCACGGACCTGCGGCGCTGGGCGGACGGCGGTTTCCAGGTGCCGGACTTCCTCGACTCGCTGCTCGCCTTCCAGCCCGCGGCACACCGCGAGGACGGCCTGCAGCACCTCGTGGTCTTCCCGATGTACACGCAGAACGGCAATCCGGACCGCAATCTCGAAGCGGTCGTACTGCGCATGGTCTGGCCGGAGTGGCTGGCCGAGCTCGAGCGCACGCGCTACGACAACCCGCTGTTCTGCGGCATCACCTTCGAGGACTTCACCGCCGGGTACGACACGAACTCGGCCGTGCTCTTCCCGGAGACCATCGCCGTGCGCGAGGCCCCCGAGCGCTTCAGCTGGGGCGGCATCTTCTGCGACCGCGAGGCGGCCCGCTTCCGCCGCGTCACCGAGGCCTCCGTCGACATCCTCGGGCTCGAACTGCCCGACGACATCCGCGAGATGATCGGTGACCAGGACCGCTGCCAGCAGGCGTTCGTCCTGTGGGACATGGTCCACGACCGCACCCACAGCCACGGCGACCTGCCCTTCGACCCCTTCATGATCAAGCAGCGTCAGCCGTTCTGGATGTACGGCCTGGAGGAGCTGCGCTGCGACCTCACCGCCTTCAAGGAGGCCGTGAAGCTGGAGGCCGAAGGCGTGCCGCAGGCGCGTGACGTGCAGTACGCCGTCCTCTTCGACCGGATGTTCCGCTTCCCGGTCACCGGCGACCGCGTCAAGAACTACGACGGTCTCGGCGGCCAGCTGCTCTTCGCGTACCTCCACAAGCACGACGTCGTCCGCTGGACCGACAACAAGCTCAAGATCGACTGGCAGCGCGCGCCGCAGGTCACCAACCAGCTGTGCGCCGAGATCGAGGAGCTCTACCGCGCGGGCATCGACCGCCCCAAGCTGGTGCACTGGTTCGCCGCCTACGACCTGGTGTCCCAGTACCTCGCCCCGCACCCCGGATCGCGCTGGGCCAAGGGCCCCGACGCCCTCGATGTCCAGCTTCCGCCCAGGAAACTCGTCGACGACGTGCTTCCTGACGAGTTTCCGCTCAGCATGTTCTATGAGGCGCTCTCCAAGAAGCTCAAGCACGTGATCGCCTCCACCAAGGGGATCACCGCGGCGCGCGCCGAGCAGGTCGCCGCATGAGCGACCGCACCAAGGAGGCGAGGACGATGTCCGCACTCGATGGAGCCGTGGTCGCGGTCGCGGGGGCAGCAGGGCCTGCGGGCCGTGCCACGCTGCTGAGGCTCGCCGAGGCCGGCGCCACGGTCGTGGCGTCCGACGCCGACGCGGCCCGCCTCGCGGAGGCCGTGGACGCCGCGCGCTACGCGCACGGCGGGGCCACCGTCATAGGCGACACGGTCGATCTCCTCGACCTCGGCGCGGCCCGGGAATGGGCCACCCGCACCGAGAAGGAGTTCGGGCGGATCGACGGCCTGGTCCACCTCGTCGGCGGCTGGCGCGGCAGCGCCACCTTCGCCGAGACCGACCTCGCCGACTGGGACCTGCTCGAAAAGCTCCTGATCCGCACCGTGCAGCACACCTCGCTCGCCTTCCAGGACGGCCTGCAGCGCAGCGACCGCGGCCGCTACCTCCTGATCAGCGCGGCCGGCGCCTCCAAGCCGACGGCGGGCAACGCGGCGTACTCCGCCTCGAAGGCCGCAGCCGAGGCCTGGACCCTCGCCCTCGGCGACGCCTTCCGCAAGGCGGGGGGTGAGCAGGGCCCGAAGTCGGCGGCTGCCATCCTGGTGGTCAAGGCGCTGGTGCACGACGCGATGCGCGCGGAGCGGCCCAACGCGAAGTTCGCGGGCTTCACGGACGTCAAGGAGCTGGCCGAGGCCATCGCCGGAGTCTGGGAGCGACCCGCCGGAGAAGTGAACGGAACCCGCCTGTGGCTGACCGAGAAGCCGTGAACGCTCGCGACCCCCGTGACAGAGAAGCCGTGAACCCTCCGAAGACCGACGCGCGCCGCCACCACGACCCGGATGTACGGGGGTTCGCGAGCGACAACTACGCGGGCGCCCACCCGGAAGTGCTCGCCGCCATCGCGCTGGCCAACGGCGGGCACCAGATCGCGTACGGCGAGGACGACTACACCGCCAACCTCCAGCAGGTCATCCGCGGCCACTTCGGCCCCACGGCCGAGGCGTTCCCGGTCTTCAACGGCACCGGCGCCAACGTGGTCGCGCTGCAGGCGATCACCGACCGCTGGGGCGCGGTGATCTGCGCCGAGTCGGCGCACATCCACGTCGACGAGGGCGGTGCCCCCGAGCGCATGGGCGGCCTCAAGCTGCTCACGGTGCCCACGCCCGACGGCAAGCTGACTCCCGAGCTGATCGACCAGCAGGCGTTCGGCTGGGACGACGAGCACCGGGCGATGCCGCAGGTCGTCTCCATCGCGCAGAACACCGAACTGGGCACGCTCTACACGCCCGACGAGATCCGCGCCATCTGCGACCACGCGCACAAGCTCGGCATGAAGGTGCACCTCGACGGCTCGCGCATATCGAACGCCGCCGCGTCCCTCGACGTCCCCATGCGGACGTTCACGAACGCGGTCGGCGTGGACATCCTGTCCCTGGGCGGCACGAAGAACGGCGCGCTCTTCGGGGAAGCCGTCGTCGTCCTCAACCAGGACGCCGTCAGCCACATGAAACACCTGCGCAAGCTGTCCATGCAGCTCGCCTCCAAGATGCGCTTCGTGTCGGTCCAGTTGGAGGCCCTGCTCGCCAAGGACCTCTGGCTGCGCAACGCCCGGCATGCCAACGAGATGGCGCAGCGCCTGGCCGAAGGGGTGCGCGCCGTCCACGGCGTGGAGATCCTCTACCCGGTGCAGGCCAACGCGGTCTTCGCGCGCCTTCCGCACGACGTGAGCGAGCGGCTGCAGAAGCAGTACCGCTTCTACTTCTGGGACGAGGCGGCGGGCGACGTCCGCTGGATGTGCGCGTTCGACACGCGTGAGGAGGACGTGGACGGGTTCGTCGCGGCCCTCAAGGAGGAGATGGCGCGCTGATCCGTGCCGCCAACCCCGCTGACTGCATAGATATACGACCGACCGCAATTGCATTGACGTGCGGTCGGTCGTATTCCTATGCTCCCGTGCCATGCGGCTGATCCAGGAAAACCCTGACCTGTCGGCGTACTTGGCCGCCGACGACGTGGTCGACCACCACCACCCACTGGTCCGCGAGGCGGCGGCCGGTCTCGCAAAATCATCCGCCGATACCTACGCATACGCCCGCGCAGCCTTCGAGTTCGTGCGTGACGCCATCCCGCACTCGCAGGACTCGGGCCGCATGGAGGTCACCTGGCGGGCGTCCGACGTCCTTCGTGAGCGCACCGGCATCTGCACGGCCAAGTCCCATGCCCTGGCCGCCCTGTTGCGCGCCGAGGGCATCCCGACGGCGTTCTGCTATCAGCGGCTGCGGGACGACAGCACCGGCGGATACTCCCTGCACGGCCTTGTCGCCGTACGCCTCGACGGCGCGTGGCACCGGCAGGATCCGCGCGGAAACATACCGGCCGGGGTCGACGCGCAGTTCCGTCTCGGCGAGGAACGGCTGGCCTGGCCCGTGGATCCGGAGTCCAATGAAGTGGACTATCCAGTCCTGTACGCTGAACCGAGTCCGGTGGCGCTCAGCGTGCTCAAGCAGGCCCGCGACCGGCTGCACCTCTGGCAGATCTACCCCTCAGAACTGTGACGCACGAACTGTGAGGCACGACGGACCATGACCATCGACCTGACCGTCTCCGACGAGGTCCGCGCCATCGCGCCCGGCTTCACCCACGTCGCCATCGAGGCCCACGGGCTCGTCAACGGCCCCAGCACCGAAGGGACTTCGGCCCTCCTCGACGAGGCCGCGCGCCGCCTCGCCGAGCGGCTCGACGGCCGTGCCCCGCACGAGGACCCGCACATGGTGGCCTGGCGCGCGGCGTACACCGCGTTCGGCGCGAAGCCGTCCCGTACGCGCAACTCCGCCGAGGCGCTGGCCAAGCGCGCCCTCGCCGACGGCGGTCTGCCGCGGATCAACATCCTCGTCGACGTCTACAACGCGATCAGCGTCGCCCATCTGATCCCGGTCGGCGGTGAGGACCTGGACCACATCAAGGGCGGCATGCGCCTGGTGCGGGCCGACGGCACCGAGGACTTCGTCACCACGGCCGCGGGGGAGCAGTCCATCGAGCACCCAGACGCGGGCGAGGTCGTCTGGTGCGACGACGAGGGCGTCACCTGCCGCCGCTGGAACTGGCGCCAGGGGCCGCGCACCCGCCTCACGGAGGAGTCGGTCAACGCCATCTTCCTCCTTGAGGGGATGGGGCCGGACTCGGGCGTCGAGGAGGCGGGCGCCGAACTGGCCGAGCTTCTCGCGAAGTTCAGCCCCGGCGCGCGGCTCACCGTCCACGCGCCGGAGGGGGCGTCCGACCGACCCGAATAAAGTGGTCGAGCGCCCCGAGTAATCGATTCAGCTCGCCTCGGCGGCCTTCACCTCGGCCGGAGTCGGCGCGGTGCCGCCGAGGTGCGCCGGCATCCACCACGTGTCGTCCGGGCCCTTGGGGCGTACGGGGTAGGCGCGCTGCGCGGCCTCCAGCAGCTCCTGGCAGCGCTCGCGAAGGCGCCGGGTGATCGCGCCCGCGAACTGGTCCTTCGGGGCCTCCACCGGCTCGCCGACCCGGATCGTGATCGGGATGTGGCTGCGCTTGAAGTTGCGCGGCTGCCCCTTGGTCCACAGCCGCTGCGTGCCCCACAGTGCCATCGGGATCAGCGGGACGCCGGCTTCCTGCGCCAGACGCGCGGCCCCCGACTTGAAGGTCTTCAGCGTGAACGACGGCGAGATCGTCGCCTCGGGGAAGACACCGATGATCTCCCCGGAGCGCAGCGAGTCGAGCGCGTGCTGGTACGCCGCCTCACCCTGCTTGCGGTCGACGGGGATGTGCTTCATCCCGCGCATGAGCGGACCGGAGATCCTGTGCCGGAACACCGACTCCTTGGCCATGAAGCGCACGAGACGCTTCTGCGGCAGGGCGGCGAGGCCGTCGAAGATGAAGTCGAGATAGCTGATGTGGTTGCTGACCAGCACCGCGCCACCGGTGCGAGGGATGTTCTCCGACCCCTTGCAGTCGATCTTCAGGTCCCATGCCTTGAACAGGGTTTTCGCGGCACCGATGACCGGACGGTAGACAAGCTCTGCCATGGGTGGGGATGACCCTTCGTTTCTGCCCGGGGAGGGGGTTCCCGGCGGGAAGTTACGCAGCCGTAGGTTTTCGGCATTGCGCAGATCGTGCCCCAAGAACGGACCGCTGGCCACCCATCGTGCCCGGCGAGCGCGAGATTCTCGTCACGTTGGGAATGTTCGCGTGCGCCGGGACGCTGAAGGCGGGGACAGTTGGATCATGACGCGGGGCAGGAGGCTGACGTGTGGATACGCGAGGCGGGGGATCGGCTCGACGCGCCGGCGCCGGACACATGGGCCGAGTACGCGCTGGGAGAGCGCGCCACGCTCGTGCAGTTCTCCAGCGCTTTCTGCCAGCCCTGCCGGGCGACCCGTCGCGTCCTCTCCGAGGTGGCCACCATGGTTCCCGGCGTCTCCCACGTGGAGATCGACGCGGAGGCGGAACTCGATCTCGTACGGGAACTGCGCATCCTCAAGACGCCGACCGTGCTGGTGCTCGACGCGGACGGACAGGTCGTGACGCGCGCGACCGGGCAGCCGCGCAAGGCCGATGTGATCGCCGCCCTCGGCAAGGCCGTGTGAGTTCCGGGACGCGGGGGAGGAGGGGCATGACCCAGGGACGACTTTCACATCGCAGAACGGACTTGACTGCACCCCGCATCTATCGCCAGCCTGCTCCCATGCCTCCGGAGCTCCTTCTCTACGAGCGCGTCCACGTGGACCTCGCCCGTCATGCAAGTGCGCGCTGTCCGGGCTGCTGAGCAGCCACGGAACCGCTCGTACCTCCTGCAGAAGGACAATTCCATGACGGCCACTTCCGATCTCCGCTCCCCCCAGCTCGCCTCTCCCGACCTCCTGCGCTCGGTCTTCCGGCAGCACGCTGCGGGCGTCGCCGTGATCACCGCTCAGGGGCCCTCCGGGCCCGTCGGCTTCACCGCCACCTCGCTCGTCTCGGTCTCCGCCGAGCCCCCGATGCTCTCGTTCGGGATGGGGACGGGGGCCTCCAGCTGGCCCGCGGTATCCGAGGCCGAACACGTCGGCGTCCACATACTCGGCGAGCACCAGCTCGACCTCGCCACGACCTTCGCGCGCAGCGGCGCTGACCGCTTCGGCGCGGGCACGCGCTGGTTCGAGGGGCCCGAGGGAGTTCCCGTGCTCGACGGCACGCTGGCCTGGCTGGTCTGCAGGGTTGCGGCGCGGGTGCCCGCTGGTGACCACCGGATCGTCATCGCGGAGGCGGTGGTGGGCGACCTCGCCGGCGCCGGTCGGCCGCTGCTCTACCACCAAGGGCGCTTCAACGGGCTGCGCGACTGAGAGTTCCCGAATAACCCTCCTCGCGCCCGGTTACAGAGCGTTGGGAAGGTCACAGTTCAAAGCGCTTGCTCAGTGGGAATGCAGTAGGTGTACTGGCGAGTAATATTCTGGTCGGAGCGCGGGCCGCCCCGACCGGGATCCGCCCCTGCAGGCGCCTATGCTGCCTGCAGGAAGGCAGTGGCCAGAGCAAGGCAGCAGCCCAGTAAAGACGATGCAGTAGGAGAGCCGGCGTGAGCTTGAGGATCGTTGTCACCGTGAAGTACGTGCCTGACGCCACCGGCGACCGGCACTTCGCCGATGACCTGACCGTT
>NZ_JBVIPU010000014.1:0-237403 GCF_055577645.1 Streptomyces sp. NPDC033180
TGAACGAAGCCCACGCCGACGACGAGGCCCTCACCCTCCAACTCCCCAGCGACGGCAGCCAACGCGAACTGCGCTCCATCCTCGACTGGCTCGACTCCGCCGGCATCGAAGCCGACGAACTCACCGTCCACACCCCCGACCTCGACGACGTCTTCTTCGCCCTCACCGCCCCGGCCACCCTCCCCGGCCAGACCGACAACACCAAGGAGAACGTCCGATGAGCTCCCTCGCCCTCGCCGTCCGCGACTCGAACACGATGCTGCGCCGCAACCTCCTGCACGCCCGGCGCTACCCGTCCCTCACCCTGAACCTGCTGCTCACCCCGGTCATGCTGTTGCTGCTCTTCGTCTACATCTTCGGAGACGTGATGAGCGCGGGCATCGGCGGCGCGGACCGCTCCGACTACATCGCCTACATCGTCCCGGGCATCCTGCTGATGACCATCGGCTCCACCGTGATCGGGACCGCGGTGTCCGTCTCCAACGACATGACCGAGGGCATCATCGCCCGCTTCCGCACCATGAACATCCACCGCGCCTCGGTGCTCATCGGGCACGTGGCCGGCAGCGTGCTCCAGACGGTCATGAGTGTGGTCCTGGTCGGCGCCGTCGGCGTGGCCATCGGCTTCCGCTCCACGGACGCCACGGCCCTGGAGTGGCTCGCCGCCTTCGGGCTGCTCGCCCTGTTCGCCATGGCGCTCACCTGGGTAGCCGTCGGCATGGGTCTGGTCAGCCCGAACGCCGAGGCCGCCGGCAACAACGCCATGCCGATGATCCTGCTGCCGCTCCTGTCCAGCGCCTTCATCCCGGTCGACTCGATGCCGGGCTGGTTCCAGCCCATCGCCGAGTACCAGCCCTTCACGCCGGCCATCGAAACCCTGCGCGGCCTCCTGCTCGGCAGCGAGATCGGCAACAACGGATGGATCGCCATCGCCTGGTGCCTGGGACTGACCGTGCTCGGCTACTACTGGTCCAAGTCGAAGTTCAACGAGGACCCGAAGTAGGTCTCATGACACCGCGCAGCCGTCATGGCCCCGCGGGCAGCACCCGCAACTCGTCCCCTCAGCCCCCGAGTCATCCCCCGAGGCGGCGCACACCGACACCACGTCGGAGTGCGCCGCCTCGTCCTGCTTCTCCCGGCTTCGCCTACGTCGCCTACTTCTTCGTCAGGGCCTTCTGCATCTCGTCCAGGATCCTGTTCGCCGCCGTGTAGCCGATGCCCTGGATCCACAGCTCGTCGTCGACGGTGTGGACGTCGCCCTTCTTCACCGCGTTCATGTTCTTCCACAGGCCGCTGCCGACGGTCTGCGTCTGCTTGGACTTCTTCGGGTCGCCGTACGTGGAGCGGAAGATGACATCCGCGTCGGCGAGGTCGATCTTCTCGGGCGACACGTCGTACGAGAAGCCGTCCTTGGCCTTGGCCGCGATGGCAGGGCGGCCAAGACCCACGTCCTTGAGGAGCGTGGCGATGTACGTCCGCTCGCCGTAGATGCGGATGTCCGCGCCCTCCACGAAGCGCACGACGTTGACCTCCGTCGCCCTGGCCTTCGCCGGGCCGCCGACCGCGGTGGTGACCTTCTCGGCGTGCGCGTCGTACGCGGAGACGACCTTCTTCGCCTCGGCCTTCCTGCCCAGCGCGTCGGCGTGCACCTGGAAGTTCTCCTTCCAGGGGTGGCCGGTGTTCTCCGTCATCACGGTCGGCGCGATCTGCTTGAGCTGCTCGTACTTCCCGGCGTGCCGGATCTTGCTGGTGAGGATGACATCCGGATCGAGGGCCGCGATGGCCTCCATGTTCGGGTTCAGCATCTCGCCGACATCCTTGACGCCGCTGACCTCGTCCATGGGCAGGTAGCTCGGGAAGCCCGACGAAGCCTCGACGTGCGTGGAGCCGACCGGCCGCACGCCCAGCGTGATCGCGGAGTCCAGCTCGGCCGTGTCGAGGACGACGACCCGCTTCGGGGCGACAGGGACCTTCACGTCACCCATGGCGGTCCTGACGACGTGCGTCCTGCCCGCACCCGTACCGGAGTCGGAGTTCGTGTCCGAGTCCGACGATCCGCAGGCGGAGAGCGCGAGCGCGCCGCTGAGGGCGAGTGCCCCGGCGGCGAGGGCATGGCGGCGGTTCGCGGAGCGGGTCCTGGCGGTCACGGTCACAGTCATGGTCTCGGTCATGGCTTGTGGGCCACCTTTCGGTCGGATCGATCGGACGGGAGCCGCGGACGCGACCCGGCAGTCCACGGAGCCCCGGGAACGACCAGGGGCGACCCGGTCACCGGATCCGGCACCACCACACACTCCAGACCGAACACCTCGCGTACGAGATCCTCGGTGACGACATCGGCCGGTACGCCCTCGGCGACGATCCGGCCCGTCTTCATGGCGACGAGGTGATCGGCGTACCGGGCTGCCTGGTTGAGGTCGTGCAGCACGACGACCACGGTCCTGCCGCGCTCGCCGTCCGGACCTTCGGCGGCCAACTGGCGCACCAGGTCGAGCACTTCGACCTGGTGCGAGATGTCGAGATACGTCGTCGGCTCGTCCAGGAGCAGGATGTCCGTCTCCTGCGCGATGGCCATCGCGATCCACACCCGCTGGCGCTGACCGCCCGAGAGCTCGTCCACGGACCGCTCGGCGAGCGCGGCGACGTCGGTACGCTCCATCGCCTCCGTCACGGCCCGCTCGTCCTCGTCGGACCACTGTTGCCACCAGTGCTGATGCGGCTGGCGCCCGCGCGCGACCAGGTCGGCGACAGTGATCGCCTCGGGCGCGACGGGCGTCTGCGGAAGCAGCCCGATCTGCTGGGCGATCTTCCTGGTCGGCAGCTCGGCGAGCGCGTCGCCGTCGAGCAGGACCGCGCCGCGCTTGGGCTTGAGGAGGCGGCCGAGCGCACGCAGGGTGGTCGACTTCCCGCACGCGTTGGGGCCGACGATGACCGTGACCTTGCCGTCGGGCACCGCGAGTTCGAGCTCGTGCACGACTTCGCGGTCCTCGTAGGCGAGGGTCAGCTCGCGGGCGCTGAGGCGGGCGGCGGTCACGAGGTGCCTCCATGGCGGACGGAGCGGCTGCGGTCGCTGTGGCTTCGCACGATCAGCCAGATCAGGTACGGGGCTCCGACGCCCACCGTGAGAACGCCGACCGGCAGCTCCGTGGGCGAGAAGAGACGCCGGGCGAGCAGGTCGGCGACGACCACGATCAGCGCGCCGGTCAACGCCGAGCAGAGCAGCGGGATCTGCGCGGTGCGGGTCAGCCTGCGGGCGATCTGCGGGGCGAGTAGCGCCACGAAGTCGACGGGCCCCGCGGCGCCGGTCGCCACGGAGGCGAGGACGACGCCGAGCAGGACGAGACCGAGGCGTACGTGCCCCAGGCGCACTCCGAGCGCGGTCGCCGTGTCGTCGTCCATGGTCACCGAACGCTGGGCGCGGGCGGCCCAGAACACGAACGGGAGCAGGACGAGCAGGGTCAGGGCGAGCGGTGTCGCCTCCGTCCAGCCGCGCCCGTTGAGGGAGCCCGTCATCCAGATCTGCGCCTGCTGGGCGACGAGATAGTCGCCCTTGGTCATGAAGAGCGTGGTGACGGAGCGCAGGGCGATCGCGAAGCCGATGCCGATGAGCACGAAGCGGGTGGCGTGCAGGCCGCCGCGCCAGGCGAAGACGTACACGAGGGCGGCGGCAGCGACGCCGCCGAGCACCGAGAGGTAGGGCAGGACGGTGGCGGAGGTGACCCCGAGGGTCATCGCGCCCACCGTCAGGGCGCTCGCGCCCTGGCTGATGCCGATGATGTCGGGGCTGGCCAGGGGGTTGCGGGCGACGGTCTGGATGAGTCCGCCCGCGACACCGAATGCGGCGCCGACGAGGAGTCCGACGACCATGCGGGGTTCGCGCAGCGTTCCCACCACCAGTTCGTCGGGGGAGGGTTGCCCCGTCAGGACCTTCAGGACTTCGCCCGGCGCGACGAAGGACTCGCCCACGCAGAGGTACGCGAGGCAGCTCGCCGCCAGGAGCAGGGCTAGGCCGACCGCGGCCACGGCTGCACGCCGGTGGAGCAGGAAGGCGGCCTTCCGGAATCCCACCACTGCGTACCCGGCGGGTCGGATGCGGGTGATCGGGCGGGTGGGTGGGAGAGCTCCGCCGCGCAGCGGCGGTTCAGGAGATACCGAGGTCACGCCGCCACCGCCTTGCGGCGCACCAGGGTCACCAGGAACGGCACCCCGATCAGCGCCGTCATCACCCCGGCAGGCACCTCGCCAGGCGGAAAGATCACGCGCCCCACGGTGTCGGAGACGAGAAGCATCACGGGCCCGAGGACCGCGGCCATGGGAAGCACCCAGCGATGTCCACTGCCCACGATCGCGCGAGCGATGTGCGGGACGGCGAGCCCGATGAACGCGATGGGACCGGCCGCCGCGACCCCCGCCCCCGTGAGCACGGTCGCCCCGAGCCCTCCGACGATCCGCACGGTGGCGACCTTCTGGCCGAGCCCCTTGGCCACGTCCTCGCCGAGGGCGAGCGCGTCGAGCCCGCGCGCCACGGACAGCACGAGCACGAGCCCCACCAGGAGGAACGGCCAGATCTGCCCGACGATCTCCGCGTCGCGCCCGGAGAGCGAGCCCACCTGCCAGAAGCGGAACTCGTCCAGGGCGGACGCCTTGGTGGTGAGGATCCCGGTGGTCACGGACACCAGCAGCGCATTGATCGCGGCGCCGCCGAGGGCGAGCTTCACGGGGGTCGCCCCGCCCCGTCCGCTCGCGGCGATCGCGTACACCGCGACGGACGCGATGCCCGCGCCGACGAAGGCGTACCAGACGTATCCGGTCAGCGTGTGCACGCCCGCGAAGGCGATCGCCATCACCACACCCACCGACGCGCCCTGGCTGACGCCGAGGATGCCGGGGTCGGCGATGGGGTTCCGCGTGATGCCCTGCAGGACGGTGCCGGCGAGGGCGAGCGCGGCGCCGACCATCAGGCCGATGAGCGTGCGCGGCACCCGCATCTCGCGGATGACTTCGGCGGCGTCGCTGGGCCCGCCGTGCAGCAGGGCGTCGATGACGGCGGACGGCGCGATGGCGCGGGCGCCGACGGAGAGGCTGAACAGCACCGCGAGCAGCAGGGCCACGACGGCCACCGTCATCGCGACAGCGCGTCTGGCCGGCACACGCATCGGCTGAGCTCGTTTCGGTTCGGTGGAGCTGAGCGAGAGGGCTTGGTAAGGCTTGGCTAAGCGTAAGGGCGACCTCAATGCCGGTCACCCGGCCGTCGGGCCTCTGCACAATGGCTTCATGAGCTCCCGCGCCCTGACGGTCGGCTTCGACCTCGACATGACCCTGATCGACTCCCGCCCCGGCATCAAAGAGGCCTATCTGGCCCTCTCCGCCGAGACCGGAACGTACATAGACGCCGATCTCGCCATCAGCCGGCTCGGCCCGCCGCTCGAGGAGGAGCTGCGCAACTGGTTCCCGGCCGACCGGATCCAGGAGATGGGCGACCGCTACCGTGAGATCTATCCCACCTACGCCATCGCCCCCACGCTCGCGATGCCCGGCGCCCGCGAGGCGGTGGCCGCCGTCCGCTCCCACGGCGGCCGGGCGATCGTGGTGACCGCCAAGCACGAGCCCAACGCGAAGCTCCACCTGGCGCACCTCGGCATCGAGGCGGACGCGGTGATCGGCTGGCTGTGGGCGGAGGCGAAGGCGGAGGCGCTGCGCGAGCACGACGCGGCGGTGTACGTCGGTGACCACACCGGTGATGTACGCGGCGCGCGTACGGCGGGCGCGCTGTCCGTCGCGGTGGCGACCGGGCCGTGCGACGCAGCGGAACTGCGCGCGGCGGGCGCGGACATCGTGCTCACCGACCTGACGGAGTTCCCCGCCTGGCTCGACGGGTACGTCGCCGACGCCGCTTGAGCGTCGTCAGGCGGCCGCCGACCTGGCCTGGCGGCGCTGAACGGCGATACCGCGCAGCACCCCGGCCACGGCGATGAGGAATCCGACGCCCATCAGCATGCACACCGCGTACGCGATGGACGGGAAGGGGTCGGTGCCGAGGAACAGTGGGGCCACCGTGACCAAAGTGGCCACGGCTCCGACGAAGAAGACGATTGCTCCGGTCCGAACCAGGCCATCGCCCGGGCCGGCGGAATTCGCTTGGGTTTTGTCACGCACCCGACCAGGGTAGTTCCCAGCGCGAAGGAAGAAACCGGGGACGTCTTGTCACCGGCCCCCGGACCAATAGTCTTGGTTCCGGCGGGTCGAGCGACCCGCTGTAGTGCTATCCAGAGCCGTTTTCCGCGGCATAGACGCGTACGACGACAAGTACGAGGACGAGGACTTCAGGTGCCTACCGGCAAGGTCAAGTGGTTCAACAGTGAGAAGGGCTTCGGCTTTCTCTCCCGCGATGACGGCGGCGACGTCTTCGTGCACTCCTCCGTACTGCCCGCAGGTGTCGACACACTCAAGCCCGGCCAGCGCGTCGAGTTCGGCGTCGTCGCGGGCCAGCGCGGTGACCAGGCCCTGTCGGTCACGATCCTCGACCCGACGCCGTCCGTCGCGGCCGCGCAGCGGCGCAAGCCGGACGAACTGGCGTCCATCGTCCAGGACTTGACGACGCTCCTCGAAAACATCACGCCGATGCTGGAGAAGGGCCGCTACCCCGACAAGGCGTCGGGCGCGAAGATCGCCGGCTTGCTGCGGGCGGTCGCGGACCAGCTGGACGTCTAGGCCTCGGGCTCAGGCGGCAGGCTCAGGGGAACGCGAGCGCGGTCGGCGCGAGGGGCGGAACAAGCCCCTCCGCCGCGGCGCGCGTCAGAAGCCCGCGGATCGCCGCGTGGCCGCTCTCGCCCAGGTCGGCCGTGAACTCGTTCACGTACAGGCCGATGTGCTGGTCGGCGACGGCCGGGTCCATCTCCTGGGCGTGCTCCTGCACGTAGGGTCGCGAGGCCTCGGGGTCGTCCCAGGCCATGCGGACCGAGGTGCGCGTCGACCGGGCGAGCCGTTCCAGCGTCTTCGCGCCGAGGCTCCGCTTGGCGATGATCGCGCCCAGCGGGATGGGCAGGCCGGTCGTCCGCTCCCAGTGCTCGCCCATGTCGGCGAGGCAGTTGAGGCCGTAGTTCTGGTAGGTGAAGCGCGCCTCGTGGATGACGAGACCCGCGTCGACCTTGCCGTCCCGCACCGCGGGCATGATCTGGTCGAAGGGCAGCACGACGATCTCGCCCACGCCGCCGGCCAGCGTGTCCGCGGCCCAGAGCCGGAACAGCAGGTACGCCGTCGACTTCTCGCTCGGCACGGCGACGGTCTTGCCCGTGAGGTCGATCCCGGCCTCCCGCGTGAGCACCAGCGGACCGCAGCCACGCCCGAGCGCGCCGCCGCACGGCAGCAGGGCGTACTCGTCGAGGACGTAGGGCAGCACGGCGTACGACACCTTCAGGATGTCGAACTCGCCTCGCTCGGCCATGCCGTTGGTGATGTCGATGTCGGCGAAGGTCACATCGAGCGCGGGAGCGCCGGGCACACGGCCGTGGGCCCAGGCGTCGAAGACGAACGTGTCGTTCGGGCAGGGGGAGTAGGCGATCCGCAGGGGGTTCGCGTCGTGTGCGTCGTGCGCGTCCTGCGCGGGCGTTTCAGTCATGCCGTTTCCAACTCTCCAGTACGGGCGCGAATTTCCCGAACGCGTCTCCCAGCGCGCCCAGCGCCTCACCGATCCGCCAGGCTCCGCGGTCCCGGGGCCCGACGGCGTTGGAGACCGCGCGTATCTCCAGGACGGGCAGTGCGTACGCGGCGGCGGCCTCGGCGACCCCGAATCCCTCCATCGCCTCGGCGAGGGCTCGCGGATGCCGTCGGCGCAGCTCGGCGGCGCGCTCGGCGGAGCCGGTCACGGTGGAGACGGTCAGGACGGTGCCGGTGCGAGCGCCGCAGGCGGCGGCCAGATCCCGTACGAGGGAAAACGGCGGCCGGTGGGTGACGGCACCGAACCCGAGTTCGGTGACGGGCAGGAAGCCGTCGGGCGTCTCGGCGCCCAGATCGGCCGCGGTGATCTCGTCGGCGATGACCAGGGAGCCGAGAGGCGCGTCAGGCTGGAAGCCGCCACCGATCCCGGCGGAGATCACCAGGTCGTACGGGGCGCGCGCGAGGGCGGCCGCCGTGTGCGCACCGGCGGCTGCCGGGCCGACACCGACGGCGACGGCGTCGGCGTGCGGGGGCAGCAGGTCGGCCACCGCGTCCCGTTCGGCGGGGACAGCGGTGGCTACCAGTACGCGGGGAAAGGACCGCAAGGGAGGGGTCAGGCGTCCTTCTTGAGCTTGAACGACCACAGGCCGGTCGCCTTGGCCGACGAGCCCTTGCCGCCCTCGAGGAGGCTGACGGTGGTGGAGTTGGTCCCGCCGCCGTACTGCTGGTTGAAGAAGACGCTGCCGGGGATGACGACGTACGTCTTGTTGCTCGCCTCGGTCAGCGGCTGACCGTTCATCAGAAGCGTCCAGCCCTTGTCGGCGACCTCGGGGTCGACGCCGAAGCGGACCTTCTCGTCGGGGTCGACCTTGATGGACTGGACGTCCTTCTCCTTGAGGCAGCCCTGCAGCTGGGACTGCTCGAGCTCCTTGCCGTCGTTGTAGCAGGAGGCCTCGGTGTTCACCGAGTCGCTGCCGACCGTGACGGTGGCGAGCGGCGTCGGCTTGTCGCAGGCCGACAGGACGAGGAGTCCGGCGGATACGGCGCCAAGGGCGGCCACGGAACGGCGACGGCGTGCCGGCTTGAGGACGTGTGCGGCTCCGCCGCGGAGCAGGGAGGTCATGGGCGAAGGCTATCGGGCACCCCGTGCCGTCTCGCCACGTGGGGGTCGCGGCGTGCCGCACCTGTTGGTTTGTCGGACTCACACCACCCGTTGGCGGCGCTTCCCGCCGTGCCGGGCCGCCGAGAGCAGGCCCCGCGCGGTCGTCAGCCAGCCGATGGCGACGATCCCCGCGGCCACCGCGAGCCCCAGTGACCCGATCAGCGGCAGGGCCATGCCGATACCACCGCCCACCACCCACGCCATCTGAAGGATGGTCTCCGAGCGGGCGAAGGCGGAGGTCCGCACTTCCTCCGGTACGTCCCGCTGGATCAGCGCGTCCAGGGAGAGCTTCGACATCGCCTGCGCGAAGCCCGCCACCGCGCCGAGGCAGGCGACGCCCACCGCCCCGAAGAACACCGCCGCGGTGATCGCCACACCGAGGACGACGGCGACGACGGTCACGATGATGACCTCCGGCGCCCGGGATCTCAGTCCGGCGCCGACAGCGGTGCCGAGCGCGTTGCCCACGCCGGCCGCGACACCCACTATCCCCAGGGACACCGCGGCGCTCTGGCCGCCGAGCGGTTCCTCGCGCAGCAGGAAGGCGAGGAAGAAGATGAGGAAGCCGGAGAGACAGCGCAGTGAGGCGTTGACGGTGAGGGCGTGCGTGACGGCGGGCCCGACCGTACGCAGCCCCAGGCGCCGCTTCTTGGACGTGTCCGTGGCGGCTTCGGCGCGCGCGTGCAGATGCAGATGCTCCTCGTCGGCCGCGAGCAGCGCCTTGTGCTCCCCCTTCGCCGAGTCGACCTTCGGCGGCAGCGAGAGGGAGAGGAACATCCCGACGACGAAGAGCACGAAGGCGCCGTACAGCGGCCAGCGTGGCCCGAGCGCCTGCAGCCCCGCGCCGATCGGGGCCGCGATCCCGGTGGCGAGCAGGCCGCCGAGCGTGACTCTGGAGTTGGCTTTGACCAGGGAGAAGCCCTTGGGCAGCAGCCGGGGCACCACGGCGCTGCGTACGACTCCGTACGCCTTGGATGCGACCAGGACGCCGAGCGCCGCCGGATAGAGCTCCAGGCTCCCGGTGATCACCGCTTCGGACAGCAGCAGGGCGAGGAGGGCGCGGGCCAGCATCGCGGCGGCCATCGCATAGCGGCGGCCGTGCGGGAGGCGGTCCAGGAGGGGGCCGATGACGGGCGCGAGCAGAGTGAAGGGCGCCATGGTGATGGCGAGATAGAGGGCGACACGGCCGCGCGCCTCGTCCGTCGGCACGGAGAAGAAGACGGTCGACGCGAGCGCGATGGTGATCATGACGTCGCCCGCGCCGTTCACGGCGTGCAGCTCGATGAGCTTGCCGAGCCCCGACTCGCCCGCGCCGTGCGCGTGCGTGGCCTTGCGGATGCCGCGGGCTGTGCCGGTGAAGGGCAGGTGCAGGGCGCGGCCGACCCAGCGGGCGGCTCGGTTCAGCACCGAACCCCGACCGCTGACTCCTTGGGACGACGACCTTGCGGCAGCCACCTCGTCATAGTGCCCCCTTATGGCCCGCACTAGTGCGTATCGACTGCCGGGTAATCGGGTGGGCGGGTGGGAAACCGCCGCGAAGCGGCATCGGGCCGGGCCCACGGCAGAGGGGCGGGCACGCCGGTGTAGGCCCAGGGGCCAGGAGAAGGTAGCGTGCGTAGCGCGCCTGCGGCGGTTGTTCTTGGCCGCGCGCCTCTCGGTCATCCCGCAGAATGGATGACGTAGGTGCGCCCGAGGACGTTCGGGCGCGGACGTCGACGCGGCCCTTTGGTCCGCTCCGTCCGCACTCCCGCGTATGGGTGGCGCACTCGTGAGACGGCGTAATGGAGAAGCGATACCTGTGAGCGCAGCGACAACGCGAAGCCGTACCCCGCGTACCCCGCGTACTCCCGACCGCCTGTGCGCCGAGGCGGTGGGACTGGCACGGGACGCGGCCGAGGAGGCCGCCGCGCCCGGTGTGGTCGGTGAGCACGTCGAGGTCGTGGTCGAGGGCGACCGCGTCGTCACGCACCTGTTCGAGTGCAAGGAGTTCGGCTACCGCGGCTGGCGCTGGGCCGTGACGGTGACCCGCGCCTCGCGGGCCAAGGTCGTCACGCTCGACGAGACGGTGCTGCTTCCCGGCCCGGATGCTCTCCTCGCCCCCGAGTGGGTGCCGTGGAGCGAGCGGCTGCGCCCCGGTGACATGGGTCCGGGGGACCTGCTCCCCACGGACGCGGAGGATCTGCGCCTGGAGCCCGGCTACTCGGGCGAGGAGGAGCCGCCGCCGAACTCCGTGTTCTCGGAGGAGATGGCGGAGCTGGTCGAGGCGGAGGACGCCGAGGTGACGGCGGGGCCGCCCGCCGAGCTGCCCGCGGCGCCCGCGCGCGGCTCGATCGCCGCGATCGCCGACGAGCTGGGCATGCGCAGGGCGCGTGTCCTGTCCCGGTACGGCCTGCACACCGCGGCGGACCGCTGGGAGGAGTCGCACGGCGCGAAGACGGCGATGGCGCAGGCGGCGCCCGCGTCCTGCGTCAGCTGTGGCTTCCTTGCCCCGATCGGCGGATCGCTCGGCCAGGCATTCGGTGTGTGCGCGAACGAGTTCGGTCCCGCGGACGGGCATGTGGTCTCCCTCGCGTACGGCTGCGGGGGCCACTCGGAGGCGGCCGTGATGCCTACGCCGTCGCGGCCCGCCGCGCCCGTCCTCGACGAGACCCGGGTGGACGTCCTGCCGCTGCGGCCCGCGCCCGACTCGGGCTCGGTGCCGGTGGAGGGGGCGCCGGAGGAACTCGGCCACAGCTGAGCTCCCGCTGGGGGTGGCGGAGGGGGCTCGCCCCGGGAGCGGGGCTGTGCCTCCCCTGCGGGTGCTGCCCGGCCCCCTCGCCTGCGGCCCGGCGGGCGCCCTACCGCGCTCCGCGCGGGTTCTCCCCCACCCACCCGCCCGATTGCCCCGGGTGTGCCTTCGGTGGCTTGTGCCTGTTCTCTGCCTGCGGCTGGGTGGTTGTTCGTGCCCGCGCTCCGCGCGGATCTTTCCCGCCCGCCCACCCGATCACCCCGGGGCGATCGGGTGGGCGGCCGGGAAACACTCGCGCGGAGCGCGGGGAATGTGCACCGGCCGCACGACAACGAATTTCCCGCAGCCCACGGCGCTCCTACGGGGGGGGCTGGTGCTGCGGGGTGATCGGCCGGGTGGCCGGGAAACACTCGCGCGGAGCGCGGGGAATGTGCACCGGCCGCACGACAACGAATTTCCCGCAGCGCACGGCGCTTCTACGGGGGGGCTGGTGCTGCGGGGTGATCGGGCGGGTGGGTGGGAAAGGCCCGCGCGAAGCGCGGAAGGCGACATCCGGCCCGCGGGTGACACTCGGCCCCCGCCCGGCGCGAGGAGGCGGCCGCCGGCCCGCGGCGCCCGGCACGGGAACCGGCCCCCGGCCCCCGGTTGGGACACTGCCGCCCCCGGCAGGGCAGGTGCGGTCCAGCCAGGCGGCCAGCCACCCGCGTCGGGGAAACCGCAGGACGCGGTACCGTTCGCCCCGCGAACCGAGCGAGGGAGACGACACCGTGAGCAAGACCGTGCGGCCGGCGGCCGAGGGTACTGACCCGTTCGGCACGGCACGGCTCCGGCGGGGGGTCCTCGACGCCTGGGCGGCGAGCCCGGCCCGGTTCCGGGAGGACGCCAACGCCGAGGAGGACCTCGCACTCGGTGGGTACAGGGACCGCCTGATCGTGGAGCTCGCGCAGAACGCCGCCGACGCCGCGGCCCGCGCCGGCGCTCCGGGCCGCCTCGCCCTCACCCTCCGGGACGGCGTACTCGCCGCCGCCAACAACGGCACACCCCTCGACGCCACCGGCGTCGAGTCCCTCTCCACCCTCCGCGCCTCTGCCAAGCGGGAGGAGCAAAAGGAGGAGAAGGACAACGGCGCCGTCGGGCGGTTCGGCGTCGGCTTCGCCGCCGTCCTCGCCGTATCGGACGAGCCCGCCGTCGTGGGACGTACCGGCGGCGTCCGCTGGTCCCTGAGCGAGGCACGCGAACTCGCCGCCGACACCGCCCGCTTCAGCCCCGGCCTCGGAGACGAGGTCCGGCGCCGCGACGGCCACGTGCCTCTCCTGCGGCTGCCCTTCGCCGCCGAAGGCTCCGCCCCGGAGGGGTACGACACCGTCGTCATCCTGCCCCTGCGGGACGCCGCCGCCGAGGACCTCGTCGTACGACTCCTCGATGAGATCGATGACGCTCTTCTGCTGGCACTCCCGGGGCTCGAAGAAGTCGTCGTCCAAATCGGCGACCACGCCACCCGCACCCTGCGCCGCACCGCCGAACCCGGCTACGTGGACGTCTCCGACAGCCGCGACGGCGACACCCGCTGGCGCACCGTCAGCCGGCGGGGCGCGCTCCACAAGGACCTCCTGGCCGACCGGCCCGTCGAGGAGCGGCTGCGGCCCCACTGGTCCGTCACCTGGGCCGTCCCCACCGACCGCGAGGGCGCCCCGCGCACCCCCCGCAGCGCCCCCGTCCTGCACGCCCCGACCCCGAGTGACGAGCCACTCGGGGTGCCTGCCCTGCTCATCGCCTCGTTCCCGCTGGACACGACCCGGCGGCACGCGGCGCCCGGGCCCCTGACCGACTTCCTCGTGCAGCGCGCGGCCGACGCGTACGCCGAACTCCTCGCCGACTGGCGGCCCGTCGGGGAAGGCATCATCAGCCTGGTCCCCGGCCCCCTCGGCAAGAGCGAGCTCGACGGCGCCCTGCGCCAGGCCATCCTCGACCGGCTGCCCCGTACGGCATTCCTGCCGCCCGCGGTGGAGCCCGTGCCCCAGGAAGACCCCGACGTACCCGAGTGGCAGGTCCCCGTCGCGCTGCGGCCGCGTGACGCGGAGGTCGTGGAGGGCGCCGGCGCCGACACCGTACGCGTGCTCGCCGATGTACTGCCCAGCCTGCTGCCCGCAGGACTTGAGCGGCGTGCCGAGCTCCGCACCCTCGGCGTCGCCCGCGTACCGCTGACCGAGGCGATCGACCGCCTCGCCGGTCTGGAGCGGGAGCCGGGGTGGTGGCGGGGGCTGTACGACACCCTCGCCGGTGTCGACCCCGACCGCCTGACCGGGCTTCCCGTTCCTCTGGCTGACGGGCGCACCACCATCGGGCCCCGCCAGGTCCTCCTGCCCGTCACCGGCGACGACAGCGACCCCGCGGCCCTGGTCCGCCTCGGCCTGAAGGTCGCCCACCCCGACGCCGTGCATCCCCTCCTGGAGAAGCTCGGCGCCCTGCCCGCCACGCCCCGCGCCGTCCTGACGACCCCGCAGGTCCGCGCCGCCGTCGCAGCGTCCCTCGACGACGACACGTGGGACGAGGACGCCCTGGACGCCGAGGATCTCGCGGACACCGTGCTCTCGCTCGCCCGTGACGCGAACCTCGCGCCCGGCGACGAGCCCTGGCTCGGCGCGCTCGCGCTGCCCGACGAGGAGGGCGAGCTCGCTCCCGCCGGTGAACTCGTTCTGCCCGGCAGCCCCTTCGCCCAGGTCATGCGCGAGGACGAACTCGCCACGGTGGACGCCGAGCTCGCCGAGCGCTGGGGCGAGCAGCCGCTGGCCGCCTGCGGTGTGCTCGCCACCTTCGCCCTTGTCCGCGCCACGGACGTCGTACTCGACCCCGACGAACTGGAGCCGCGCGACGGCGACTTCGCGGAGCCCGACGACGCGGGGCTGCTCGACGCGGTCGACGTGTGGTGCGAGGACACCCTCGACCGGCTGCCGGAGACTTCCGTCCCGCCGGTCGCCACCGAGATCATCGCCGTACGGGACCTGGACCTGGTCGACGACGACTGCTGGCCGCGGGCCCTTGCGATGCTCTCGCGCCCGCCGCTGCGGGACGCCCTCACGCAGCCGCTGCGGATTCTGCTCCCGGACGGCACGACGGAGAGCGTCCGGTCGTACACGGCCTGGTGGCTGCGCGGCAATCCCGTCCTCGGCGGCAGGCGTCCCGCCGGCCTTCGGGCCTCGGGCGGCGATCCGCTGCTCGAAGGGCTCTACGACGCCGCCGACGCCGCCGGTTTCGACGACGAGCAGGTGCTTCGCGCGCTCGGCGTCCGCACGTCGGTCGCCGCCCTCCTGGAGGAGCCCGGCGGCGCGGCCGAGCTGCTGGACCGGCTCGCGGACCCGGAGAGGACCGTTTCGGCGGGCCAGCTGCACGCCCTGTACGGCGCCCTCGCCGATCTGGACCCGGAGCAGGTGACGCTGCCGGACGAGGTGCGAGCCGTCGTGGACGGCGAGGTCGTGGTGGTCGACGTGGCGGACGCGGTCGTCGCCGACGCCCCCGACCTGCTGCCGCTGACCGGAGGTGTGGCGCTGCTGCCCGTGGAGCCCCGCAAGGCCCATGACCTGGCCGAGCTGTTCCAGGTGCGCAGGCTGAGCGAGACGGCGGCCGTGGAGCCCGCGGGCGACGGCGCCGAGCATCCGGTGCCGGACGCGGTGCGGATCCTGCTCGGACCGGCCACCCCGGAGACGTACGTCGAGCACGAGGAGCTCATCGCGGGCGGCGTCGAGCTGGACTGGCGCCGGACCCCGGACGGCACGGTCCACGCCGCCACGCTGGAGGGCGTGGCGGCCGGTCTCGCCTGGGCGGCGGGCCAGTGGCCGCGCCGCTTCGAGGTGGCGGCGCTGCTCGAAGACCCCTCGCGGACCGAGGAACTGGAGCGGGACCGCTGGTTCGACTGACTCTGCGTCTGGGGTGCGGGTGCGGGTGCGATGCGGGAGCGGGGTGCCTGGGGCTGCGGTTGGCTGCGGGTGTGTCGTGGTTGTTCGCGCTGTTCCTCGCGCCCCTTGGGGTCTGCCGGTTTCGTCGCCGGGCGGCGGGTGTGTCGTGGTTGTTCGCGCTGCTCCTCGCGCCCCTTGGGGTCTGCCGGTTTCGTCGCCGGGTGGCGGGTGTGTCGTGGTTGTTCGCGCTGTTCCTCGCGCCCCTTGGGTCCGCCGGGTTCGTCGCCGGGTGGGAGTGGTCACGAAATCTTCACTTCCCGTACAACCAGAGGCCCCGGTCGAGGGTCTGATCATCCGAGTCAACAGACTCCTAGATCACTGGGCCCCGCGTGACAGCTGGCAACGCACCGCGGAGCCCCCTTCCCAACTGGGGAAACACATGCGCATCCGTGCCACCGTGGCCGCACTGACCGGCACCCTGGCCCTTTCCGCACTCGTCGTCCCGGCCGCTCAGGCCGTCGACGGCCCGAACACCCCGAAGCAGCCGGCCACCTTCGCCGCCAAGGCGGGCGCGGCCGTGGGCGACACCAAGATCACGAAGATCACCGTCAACGGTGGCAAGGACATCGTGGTCGGCACCAGCGAGAAGAAGACGATCACCATCGCCGTCACCGCGACGGACCCGTCCGGCATCGAGGACGCCGTCGCCTTCCTGTGGCACGGCAAGAACTTCGACGACCCGGAGACCATCGACGGCTCGATGGTCCCGGAGACCGAGAACGGCAAGTGCACGGCCGTGAACGCGACCACCTCCACCTGCACGGTGAAGGTCGTCGCCGACCCGAAGTCGAACATCTACAGCAACGTCCTGGCCGGCAAGTGGAAGGTCTGGACGATAGCCCAGGGCAAGGACGGGGACCACGTCTCCAACGACGACTACCCGACGAGCGTCTCGGTGAAGCGGGCCTCCCGCCTCACCACCAACGCCTCCCCGGAGCCCGTCAAGAAGGGCAGGACCCTCACGGTCACCGGCGCCCTGACCCGCGCCAACTGGGACAGCGGCAAGTACGCGGGCTACACCAAGCAGTCCGTGAAGCTCCAGTACAAGAAGAAGGGTGCGGCCTCCTACTCCACCCTCAAGACCATCACGTCCGACACCAAGGGCAACCTGAAGACGACCGTGAAGGCCTCCGCCGACGGCTACTTCCGCTACGTCTTCGCCGGTACGTCCACGACCCCGGCCGTGACGTCGACCAGCGACTTCGTCGACGTTCAGTAAGAACTACGCCGGAAAGCGTCGGCCGACCCAGCGGAAGATGACCTCGATGACCAGTGAGGCCGCCGCCGCGATCGCGACCGCCGCCCACGGCATCGTCGTGCCGACCAGCTTCAGCTGGAAGAAGTCCTGAAGCCACGGCACGGTGAGCACCAGCAGGAAGCCGAGACCCATCGCGGAGATCAGGCCGAGCCGCCACCACGTGTAGGGGCGGGCGATGATCGCGAGGACCCACATGGCGATCAGGAACAGCGCCAGCGTGGCCGCGCTGGTCTCGGCTTCCCGCGCGCCCGTGCCCGAGTAGTGGCTGCGCGCCAGGAGGTACGTACAGAAGGTGGCGGCGCCCGCGACGACTCCGCCCGGGATCGCGTACCGCATGACCCTGCGTACGAAGTGGGGCTTGGCCCGCTCCTTGTTGGGCGCGAGGGCGAGGAAGAAGGCCGGGACGCCGATCGTCAGGGTCGAGAGCAGCGTCAGGTGGCGCGGCAGGAACAAGTACTCCACCTGCGAGCAGACCACGAGCAGCGCGATGACGACCGAGTAGACCGTCTTGACCAGGAACAGCGTCGCGACCCGCGTGATGTTGCCGATGACCCGGCGGCCCTCCGCGACCACCGAGGGCAGCGTCGCGAAGCTGTTGTTCAGGAGCACGATCTGGGCGACCGCACGCGTCGCCTCCGAGCCCGAGCCCATCGAGACGCCGATGTCGGCGTCCTTCAGGGCCAGGACGTCGTTCACGCCGTCGCCCGTCATCGCGACCGTGTGCCCGCGTGACTGCAGGGCGCCCACCATGTCGCGCTTCTGCTGCGGGGTGACGCGGCCGAAGACGGAGTTGGCGTCCAGGGCCTCGGCCATCTCGCCCTGCTCCGCGGGCAGCTTGCGGGCGTCCACGGTGTTCTCCGCGCCCGGCAGGTTCAGCTTCCCGGCGACCGCGCCCACGGACACCGCGTTGTCACCGGAGATGACCTTCGCGCTGACGTCCTGCTCCTCGAAGTACCGCAGGGTGTCGGCGGCGTCCGGGCGCAGCCGCTGCTCCAGGACCACCAGGGCGGTGGCGCGGGCCCCTGTCGCCACGTCCGGGTCGTCCAGTTCACCGGCGGCGCGGGCGAGCAGCAGTACGCGCAGGCCCTGCTGGTTGAGGCCGTCGATCTCGGCGAGGGACGGGTCGCCGTCGGGCAGCAGCACGTCGGGGGCGCCGAGCAACCACGCCGAGCTGTTGCCGTCACCCTCGCTGAAGGAGGCACCGCTGTACTTGCGGGCCGATGAGAAGGGCAGCGACTCGGTGCAGCGCCACTCCTCGCTGTCGGGGTAGGAGTCGATGATCGCCTGGAGTGACGCGTTCGGCCGCGGGTCGGACTCGCCCAGGGCGCCGAGGACCTTGCGTACGTACGCCTCGTCCGTGCCGTTCAGGGGACGCAGCTCGGTGACGTCCATGCCGCCCTCGGTGAGGGTGCCGGTCTTGTCGAGGCAGACCGTGTCGACGCGGGCCAGGCCCTCGATGGCGGGCAGCTCCTGGACGAGGCACTGCTGGCGGCCGAGGCGGATCACGCCGATCGCGAAGGCGACCGACGTGAGGAGCACGAGCCCCTCCGGGATCATGGGGACGATTCCGCCCACGGTGTAGGCGATGGACTCCTTGAAGTTGTCGTCCTTGACGACGAGCTGGCTGATGATGAGGCCGATCGAGGTCGGGATCATCAGCCACGTCACGTACTTGAGGATCGTGGAGATGCCGTTGCGCAGCTCGGAGTTGACGAGCGTGAAGCGCGACGCCTCTTCGGCGAGCTGCGCCGCGTAGGCCTCGCGGCCCACCCTGGTGGCGGTGAACGCGCCGCCGCCCGCGACCACGAACGAGCCCGACATCATCCTGTCGCCGGGCTGCTTGATGACCGGGTCGGCCTCACCGGTCAGGAGCGACTCGTCGACCTCCAGGCTCTCGGTCTCGACCGCCTCGCCGTCCACGACGATCTTGTCGCCGGGCCCCAGCTCCACCAGGTCGCCGAGGACGATCTCGGAGGTGGAGATCTCGGCCGCCGTGCCGTCGCGCCGCACGGTCGGTTTCGCCTCGCCGATGACCGCGAGTCCGTCCAGGGTCTTCTTGGCGCGCAGCTCCTGGATGATGCCGATGCCCGTGTTGGCGACGATCACGAAGCCGAAGAGGGAGTCCTGGATCGGCGCGACGAAGAGCATGATCACCCAGAGCACGCCGATGATCGCGTTGAAGCGGGTGAAGACGTTCGCCCGGACGATCTCGGTGGCGGAACGGGAACTGCGGACGGGTACGTCGTTGACCTCGCCGCGTGCGACCCGCTCGGCGACCTCGTCCGCGCTCAGACCCGTCGCGCGTCCGGAGGGCGGTGCCACCGGGTGGACCGGGTCGAGCTCGGCGCCCGCGTCGATATGCGTCATGCCCTCGACCGTAAGGGCGGGGCGGGGGCTTCACCCCTTGAGTGCCCCAAAGATCCGACCACGGTAGGACACGGACACTCCCGTGGTTGTACGTACGGAATCCGTCAGGGGCGCGCGACTCCGCTTACGCCGCCGGTCACTCGGCGGGGGCCGCTGCCTTGCGCTCCGCGTCCCGCTTGATCGCCGCGTCGCGGCCCCGCACGTACCAGATGCCGATGAGGCCGAGGCCCGCTCCGGCCAGGCAGGTCCACACCCACCAGGTCGCGTCGCGGTCGTCGAACCAGCCGTAGAACGGCAGCTGCACCAGGAAGAGGACGAACCAGAGGATCGTGCCGCCCGTGATGGTGGCGACGACGGGGCCCTCCAGGGGCTCCGGCGCGTCGTGCTTGGGGGTCCACTTCTCCATGCGCACAGCTTACGAGGCGGCGGCTCGGGGCCCCGACGCGGTCGGGTGCACCCCTGTGCCACAAGGGTCTACGCGCGGAGATAGCGCATTTCCCTTCATGTATTCATACTGAAACGGCTCATTAATGGCCGATTGCTTTCGTACGAAGATACAAGTTCGTTCGGGTTCGGCGCATCTCCCGCACGTCTCTCCCATCACAGGTCATGAGGTCCCCCATGCCCCCCTCGGCCACTGCTCCGGTCGACGCCAAGCCGCCGCACCCGAATTCCCCGCAGGGGGGCCTCGACAGGTACTTCAAGATCACGGAGCGGGGCTCGACCCTGGCCAGGGAAGTCCGCGGCGGCTTCGCCACCTTCTTCGCGATGGCCTACATCATCGTGCTCAACCCGATCATCCTGGGCAGCGCGAAGGACATGTACGGGCACCAGCTCGACAACGGCCAGCTGGTGACCGCCACCGCCCTGGTCGCCGCCTTCACCACGCTGCTGATGGGCGTCATCGGCAACGTACCGATCGCGCTCGCCGCCGGGCTCGGCGTGAACACCGTGGTCGCCCTCCAGCTCGCGCCCCGCATGTCGTGGCCCGACGCGATGGGCATGGTCGTCCTCGCGGGCTTCGTCGTGATGCTCCTTGTCGCGACCGGCCTGCGGGAGCGCGTGATGAGCGCGGTGCCGCTGGGTCTGCGCAAGGGCATCGCGATCGGCATCGGCCTCTTCATCATGCTGATCGGCCTCGTCGACTCCGGCTTCGTCTCGCGCATGCCGGACGCCGCGCACACCACGGTCCCGCTGCAGCTGGGCGGCGACGGACACCTCAACGGCTGGCCCGTGCTCGTCTTCGTGCTCGGCGCGGTGCTCACGCTCTGCCTGCTCGTGCGCAAGGTGCCGGGCGCGATCCTCATCAGCATCGTCGTCATGACGATCGTCGCGATGATCATCAACGCGGTCGCGACCGTGCCCTCCTGGGGCCTGACGACCCCCGAGTGGCCCGGCAACCCCGTCGCGACCCCGGACTTCGGCCTCGTCGGTCAGGTCAGCCTGTTCGGCGGCTTCGACAAGGTCGGCCTGCTGACCGGCATCCTCTTCGTCTTCACCGTGCTGCTGTCCTGTTTCTTCGACGCCATGGGCACGATCATGGGCGTCGGCGACGAGGCGAAGCTGACCGACGCCAAGGGCAACATGCCGGGCATGAACAAGGTGCTGTTCGTCGACGGCATCGCGGTCGCCGCGGGCGGCGCCTCGTCCTCGTCGGCCACCACCTGCTTCGTGGAGTCCACGGCGGGCGTCGGCGAAGGCGCCCGTACGGGCTTCGCCAACATCGTCACCGGCGGTCTCTTCGCCGTGGCGCTGTTCCTCACGCCCATCGCGACGATGGTCCCGTCCCAGGCGGCCACGCCCGCGCTGCTCGCGGTCGGCTTCCTGATCCTGTCCGGCTCGATCGGTCAGATCGACTGGACGGACTTCACCATCGCCATCCCGGCGTTCCTGACGATGATGATGATGCCGTTCACGTACTCGATCACGAACGGCATCGGCATCGGCTTCATCAGCTTCACCGCGCTGAGGCTGGCCGCAGGCCGTGGGCGGGAGGTGCCGGTCGCCATGTACGTGGTGTCGGCGGTGTTCGGGTTCTACTACCTGATGCCGGCGCTGGGGCTTACGTAGGTTCGTTGTTCTCCGCGGGCCCGTGGGGGCTGGGCGCGCAGTTCCCCGCGCCCCTTCGGGCGCGTCAGGCCACCCCGTAGAACTTTTCCGTCTCTTCGACGGCCGTGCGGAAACGCTCGTCGAAGTCACCGCGAATGAGCGTCCCGACCACGTAGTCCTGGACGCTCATTCCCCTTTTCGCGGCGTGCTGCTTGAGCCGGTCGAGCAGCTCACCGTCTATTCGCAGGCTGAGCACTGTCGATGCCATGCGTGACAGGGTCCATGCCGCCCAGCGGCCCTTGTCCTACTTTCCGCAGTCACCTCACTCATATGGGTGACGAAAGGGTTCTGTGACGCGTAACGCGGGAATCCGGGTGGTCCTTAGCTAGAGTAATGAGTTACTCTAACGAACATGCCGGACCTCTCCCATGGTGACGACGCCGCCGCCGTGAACTCCCTGCGCTCCGCCGTGATGCGCCTGTCCCGTCGACTCAAGCACCAGCGGGTCGACGAGTCGCTGAGCCCCACCGAGATGTCGGTGCTCGGCACCCTCGCCCGCTGCGGCCACGCCACCCCCGGTGAGCTGGCCCGCAAGGAACACGTGCAGCCGCCGTCGATGACCCGCATCGTCGCGCTGCTCGAAGCCAAGGGTCTCGTCCGGCTCGAGCCGCACCCCGAGGACCGCCGCCAGAAGGTGGTGACCCAGACGGAGACGGCCGAGGCCATGCTCGAGGAGAGCCGCCGCAAGCGGAACGCCTGGCTGGCCGGCCTGGCCGAGCATCTCGACGAGGACGAGTGGGAGCGACTGCGCGCCGCGGCGCCCGTCCTGGAGAAGCTCGCACATCTGTAGACAGCTGTAGACAGCGCGCGCGGCGGCCCCGCCCGCCGCGTGTCCGTACGACGCCAAGGAGGCGAACGCACTTTGAGTACGGGATCCGGAGCAGACTCCGCCCCCGCACCAACCACCCTCGACAAGACCCCCGCCAAGTCGTCGATGTTCAGCTCGCTGAAGATCCGCAACTACCGGCTCTTCGCCTCCGGCGCCGTTGTCTCCAACACCGGCACGTGGATGGCCCGCATCACCCAGGACTGGCTGGTCCTGAGCCTCACCGGCTCCTCGGCCGCGGTCGGCATCACCACCGCGATGCAGTTCCTGCCGATGCTTCTGTTCGGCCTGTACGGCGGCGTCATCGCCGACCGCTTCGCCAAGCGGAAGCTGCTCTTCTGCACCCAGGGCGCGATGAGCATCAGCGGCCTGTTCCTGGCCGCGCTCACCCTGAGCGGCAACGTCCAGGTCTGGCACGTCTACCTCGCGGCGTTCTTCACGGGTCTCGTCACGGTCGTCGACAACCCGACCCGGCAGTCCTTCGTGTCCGAGATGGTCGGCCCCGACCAGGTGCGCAACGCGGTCAGCCTGAACTCCGCCAACTTCCAGTCCGCCCGCCTCATCGGCCCCGCGGTGGCCAGTGGCCTCACCGCCGCCGTCGGCCCCGGCTGGGCGTTCCTCGCCAACGGCCTGTCCTTCCTCGCGCCGCTCACCGGCCTGATGCTGATGCGCACCCGCGAGCTGCACCCCACCCCGCGCAAGCCGCGCGGCAAGGGACAGCTGAAGGAGGGCCTGAACTACGTCTCCAAGCACCCCGAGCTGATCTGGCCGATCGTCCTCGTCGGCTTCGTCGGCACCTTCGGGTTCAACTTCCCGATCTGGCTGAGCGCCTTCGCGAACGACATCTTCCACGGCGGCGTGGGGATGTACGGGCTTTTCAACACCCTGATGGCGATCGGCTCGCTGGCCGGCGCGCTCCTCGCCGCGCGGCGAGGGACTTCACGCCTGCGGCTGCTCGCCGGGGCCGCGATCGCCTTCGGTGTTCTGCAGATCGTGGCCGCGTTCGCGCCCGACCTGTGGATGTTCGTCGCGCTGATCGTGCCCATCGGCATCCTCGGCCTGACGGTGAACGTCACCGCCAACTCCTCGGTCCAGATGGCCACCGACCCCGAGATGCGCGGCCGCGTCATGTCCCTCTTCATGATGGTCTTCACCGGCGGCACGCCGCTCGGCGGCCCGCTCTTCGGCTGGCTCGCCGACGCGTACGGCGTGCGCGTCAGCATGGCCGCCGGCGGCCTCATCTGCGCCGTGGCCGCGGTCGGCGTCGGCCTGATGCTGGCCCGCGCCGCGAACCTGCGGCTCAAGGTGGATCTGCGGCGCGGGCGGCAGCACGTGCAGTTCGTGCCGCGGGAACAGCTGGCGACGGCGGCGTAGGCCGTTTCCGGTCCGGCTACGACACCCGCCGGGCCAGGATCTGGCCCGGCCAGGTGCCGTCCTGCTCGACGAAGGACTCGGTCCGTGTGAAGCCGTTGCGCTCGTAGAACGCCACGAGCTTGCCGTCACCGCCCGCGTAGCAGTCGACCCGGAGCAGGGAGATCCCCTGCTTCCGGGTCTCCTCGGCCGCGTGCGCCAGGAGGGCGGCGCCCGCGCCCGTGCCGTGCCGGGAGGCCAGCAGGTGGATGTACCGCTCCGGTTCGTCCACCGGCGGGATGTACGACCCCGGCCCGTCGGTCAGCGTGACCGTGCCGACCGGCTGTCCGCCGATCTCCGCGATCCAGGCGGAGCCGGTGGTCAGGTACTTCTCGACCAGAGCGATGGTCTTGGGGTTCGTCGACCAGGGTTTGTCGCCCCACTGCCCGGTGCGACCCTGCGACACGAGCCAGGCGACGGCTTCGTCGAAGAGGGCGAGAACGGTGGGGATGTCGTCGGGGCCGGCGGGGCGGATGGTTATGTGGCTGTCCATGCGGCCATCCTTCCCCCAGGCCGCTGGATTTCAGCCGTCCGCTATTTGAGGACCGGGGTTTGGGGCGGAGCCCCCTGCGCGGCGGAGCCGCCAATAGATGCAGTCGGGAAGGGGTGGGGTTGGGGAAGAGAACCGCCGGAGGCGAGACTCACCCCATGAGACTCTTCGCGGCCCTCCTGCCGCCCCCCGCGGCGGCGGACGAACTGGCCCACGCAGTGGAGAAGTTGAAGCCCCTCCCCGGCGCCGAAGCCCTCCGCTGGACGCCCCGCGAGAGCTGGCACTTCACGCTCGCCTTCATGGCGGAAGTACCAGACGAGGTGGTCCCGGAGCTCTCCACCCGCCTGGAGCGAGCCGCGCACCGCACACCCCCCTTCCCCCTGGCCCTCCACGCCGGCGGCCACTTCGGCGACCGCGCCCTGTGGGCAGGCGCCCGCGGCGACGTGGAAACCCTGCGCCTCCTCGCCCAGCGGGCGGACGCCGCAGCCCGCAAGTCCGGCATCACCATGGAGGAGCACCGCCACTACCGCCCGCACCTGACCCTGGCCCGCGGCCACGGGGAGCCGTCCCTGCGCGCGTACGCCGACGCCCTCGCGGACTTCGAGGGCTCGGAGTGGACCGTGGCCGAGCTGACCCTCGTACGAAGCAATCTGCCCGTGAGCGGGATGCCGGGGGAGCGGCCCCGCTATGAGGTGGTCGGTCGATGGCCGCTGGGCGGAGCCGGTTAACCTCGACTACGTGGACCCGAAAACCAGGAACCAAATCATGGCCGGTGTGCTCGTGCTGATGTTCGTCGTCGTGGCGGTGGCGGCCGCGGTCGGCCAGTGAGACTGAGGCGATGACCGCGGCCGCACGCACCAGCTGATCACCAGGCGAAGGACTCCGGCGAAGGACCCGGCCCCGGGAAGATCTCGTCCAGGGCGTCGAGCAGCTCGTCCGAGAGTTCGAGATCGACCGCGCGCAGCGCGCTGGTGAGCTGCTCAGGCGTACGCGGCCCGACGATCGGCCCGGTCACGCCGGGCCGGGTGAGCAGCCAGGCGAGCGCCACCTCACCCGGCGCGAGGCCGTGCTTGTCGAGCAGGTCCTCGTACGCCTGGACCCGCGCGCGCACCTCGGGCTTCGCGAGCTCCTGGGCGGCACGCCCACCCGCGCGCCGCTTGCCCTCGCCCTCCTTCTTCAGCACGCCACCGAGCAGCCCGCTGTGCAGTGGTGACCACGGGATGACGCCGAGGCCGTAGTCCTGGGCGGCCGGGATCACTTCCATCTCGGCGCTGCGCTCGGCGAGGTTGTAGAGGCACTGCTCGCTGACGAGGCCGTAGGAGCCGAGCCGCCCGGCTATCTCGTTGGCCTGGGCGATCTTGTATCCGGGGAAGTTCGATGAACCCGCGTAGAGGATTTTGCCCTGCGTGATGAGGACGTCGACGGCCTGCCAGATCTCCTCGAAGGGGGTGCGGCGGTCGATGTGGTGGAACTGGTAGATGTCGATGTAGTCGGTCTGCAGCCGCTTGAGCGAAGCCTCGACGGACCGGCGGATGTTGACCGCCGAGAGCAGGTCGTGGTTGGGCCACGCCGGCTTTCCGTCGAGCGCCATGTTCCCGTACATCTTGGTGGCGAGGACGGTCTTGTCGCGCCGCTCGCCGCCCTGCGTGAACCACGTGCCGAGGATCTCCTCGGTGCGGCCCTTGTTCTCGTCCCACCCGTAGACGTTGGCGGTGTCGAAGTAGTTGATGCCCGCGTCGAGCGCGGCGTCCATGATCGTGTGGCTGTCGGGCTCGTTGGTCAGTGGCCCGAAGTTCATGGTCCCGAGCGCGAGTCGACTGACCTTGAGTCCTGTGCGTCCCAGCTGCGTGTACTTCATGGGGCCTTAGCCAAGAGCTTGGAGTGGGCTCTAGGCAAGGGGGCGGGGGGTGGGGCGGTCAGTCGCGGGGGAAGTCCGAGCTGTCGAGAGTGAGGCCGAGGAGGGTGTGGGTCAGGTCGATCTCTTCGCCGAAGTCGACGGTCGTCTCGACGTGGTAGTCGCCGTCCCTGGGCTGGGTGTAGAGATGGCACTCGCCTTCGTAGGGGTCGGCGATGAGATAGACGGGGACTTCGGCCGTGGCGTAGGCGATCTTTTTGGGGCCGTAGTCGTCGATACGCACGGAGCCGAGGTCGCGTCCGGTCACGAGCCCCCGAGCCACCCCGCCGCGTCCAGGCGGAACGCGTCCGGCGGTACGACCGTGCGCAGGTCATCCTCCATCGCGCGCAAGCGGCGGGGGCCGAGCGCGGAGGCCCACTCCGCCCGCAGTTCGTCGAAGACCGCCGCCGAGCGGCGCAGCGCGTCGATGCCGTGCGGGGTGAGGCGGATCAGCTTGCGGCGGGCGTCGGCCGGGTCGTCGGTGCGTTCCGCGTAGCCGAGGGTGATGAGGCGGTCGATGGTCTTGCCTGCCGCCTGCTTGGAGACGCCGAGCCGTCGGCCCACCTCGCTGGCGCTCGCGCCCCGCACGCCGATCGCCTGCATCGCGAAGCCGTGGGCCGGGCGCACGTCCGGGTGCCCCTGGCGGGCCAGCTCGGCGTGGAGCCGGTCGATCAGGGTGCGGAACCCGGCGAAGAGGAGGAGGGGCAGCTCGAAGCCGGGCCCGTCCTCCTCCGGGGCCTTGCGGGAATCGACAACCTGGTTTACCTTCTTATCGTCAACCACGTTGTCCATCGTAGGGGGTACTTCTTGTTCACCGAGCACACCGTTGAGACCGCGCCGGCAGAGTCACGCGCCGCGATGGAGCGCACGGCCGCCGCCTTCGGGAAGACGCCGAGCGCGGTGGCGCTGCTGGCCGAGTCGCCCGAACTGCTCAACGGCTTCCTGGAGTTGAGCGCGTCCTTCGAGCGGACGACGCTGGAGCCCGTGGCGCGGGAAGTCGTCATCATGACGGTCGCCGTACGCAACGACTGCCACATCTGCGTGACCATGCACACCGCCAAGCTGCGCAAGCTGGGCGCGGGCACGGAGCTGATCGCCGCCCTGCGGCAGGGCGAGGCGCTGAGTGACGAACGGCTTGAGGCGGTCCGGCAGTTCACGCTGGAGGTGCTCGCGACCTCGGGCGGCGTGGGGGACGACGACCTGAAGGCGTTCCTCGCGCACGGCTATACGGAACGGAACGCGCTGGAGGTCGTGATGGGGATCGGTACGTACACGATGTCGACCCTGGCGAACCGGCTGACGCGGGCTACGTGACGCGCGGCTGAGCAGCGGCTAAGTGACGGGGTCGCGGGTGGCCCGGGGGGAGCGCGAGCGGTACATGACTCGCCGCAGCGCCACCTCCACCGGCCCCCGCAGCCCCGCCCGCTCCATCGCGTACGCGCCCGCGACCGTCACGAGCCACACTCCCACCGCGAACAGCGCCATGGTCGCGCTCGTCAGGTGTGCGCCGAGCCCGAGGCCCCAGGCGGCGAGTGCCGGAGCGAAGACCAGGGAGTGGGCGAGGTAGCAGGACAGGGAGCGCTTGCCCACGGCGGAGACGGCGGAGATCGCCGCGACGGACTTCGCCCCCCGCCGGGGCCCGCGCCGCGTCCACCAGTGCGCGAACAGGGCCACGGCCGCCACATACCCGAGCCCGGCCGCGTTCCCCGTGGTGTCCCGCAGCATGGTCAGCACTCCGAACTCGCTCTGCGCGTCGTCCGGGACGTCCAGGGCCCCGACATGGGCCAGCGCCGCCGGCAGTGCGCCCAGCCACCCCACCGCGATGCCGATCACCGCGGTCCACCGCAGCAGCGGCAGATGGCGGCCCGGTTCTTCGAGCACACGCCTGCGCGCGGCCCAGAAGCCGAGCAGGAAGATGACGTACACGCCGCCCACCAGTGACAGCGGTGCCGCGGCGAAGGTTACGAACAGACCGGTCATGAAGCGAGTGCCCGCAGCCGTCAGCCAGTTCCCCTCACCCGCCGCGTACGCGTCCGCCCCCGGGTCCGCGCCGGCGTCGCCCATCGAGCCCAACTCGCCCGCCAGCGCCGCCGACACGACGGGCTGGGCGGCGAGCAGCACGAGCTGCGCGGTGGCGATCCGGATCCACCACTTCAGGGCGCGGTCGCTGCGGCGCAGGAAGAGCCACCCCAGGGCGAGGCTGATGAGTCCGTAGTAACCGACGATGTCCCCGGCCATCAGCAGGGTGGCGTGCAGCAGCCCGATGACGATCAGGCAGAGACTCCGCCGCCGCAGCAGCCGCACGGCGTCGCGCTCCGAGGTCCCCGCGGCCGTCTGCCGCAGGAAGAGCTGCGTCATCCCGTACCCGAAGAGGAACGCGAAGAGCGGGTAGATGCGCAGGTCTAGGGCGATGATCATGCTGAACTGCACGGCATGATCCACCCAGCCGCCGTCCACCGGCTGCCACCCGGAAGGCCCGTGCCGGGCAGCCGTCAGATGGAACGCGGTGTTGGACAACACGATGAACAGCAGCATGAGCCCGCGCGCGAGATCGGGCGCGAGGGCCCGCTCACCGGGCAGTACGCCCGCGCGGCGGGGTGCGGTCCGTGCGGACCGGGGCGGGGCTTCGTCAGTGCTCTCGACCGTCATGCCTGAACGCTAGGAAAGCGGTGGTGGGGCGGGCATCCGTCTTCCGGCTGGCCGCGGCAGCCGAAGGGATACGGGTCGCTCGGCGCCGGGCGACCCAAGGAGGCCGCCCGGCGGGCGTCAGTCCGCCGAACGCGGCAGGTACGCCACCGCGGCGCCGACGCCGAGGATGGCGCACGCGCCGACGGAGACGGACCGGGCGGTGTCCCCGAAGCCGAGCAGGACGGCGACGCCGAAGCCGACGGCGATGCCGATGGTGGTGAAGCCCGTGTAGGTCCAGACGACTCGCTGGAGCCTGCGCTCCTGGTAGTTCATGGGGGGTGATCATGCCGTATCGCCGTGCGGTGCACCCCTGTTGGGGAGATGTTGGCGCCCTCCGCGATGATGCCGGTCATGACCATGAAAAAGACCGCCCGTTCCCTCGGTGTGCTCGCCGCTGCCGCGGGCCTCGTCGCACTCAGCAATCCGGCTTATGCCGCGGGGGATGTCTACAAGGGCACCGGGTGGCGGATCCTCACCGGCCGTGGGATTCAGTCCCTCAGCCCCGATCCGTACGTGATCAGGGTCGTGAAGCCCAACGCGGCCGCCACCAAGCTCACCGCCGCGCAGACGAAGAAGGCCGAGGCGAAGCTGCGGGCGCAGTTGAAGGACACCGCCGCGCAGCTGACCTCGCTCACCGGGACCAAGTTCACACTGGCCAGCGGCTATCACCCCGAGCAGAAGGCCTGTTCCACCACCCCGCGGCACACCATCACGGTGGGGCTGAAGTACCGGCCGTTCACGCCGGGCAACAAGCCGGGCGTGTCCCAGGCCTTCCCCTGCTCGGCGAGCGGCGACAAGAGCGCGTGGGGCGGGAGGATATGGGTCGACAGCGAGTACTGGAAGCCCGGCGACTACGCGATCGGTTCGACGCGCATCTCGAACCTGGTGAGCCATGAGGTCGGGCACTCGGTAGGACTCGACCACGCGAACGCGGACGGCTCGGACGCCAACAACACCGCCGATCCCTTCGAATGCGTCACCAACAGCTACAAGGACACTCCGGTCATGTGCTCCCCCAACGGGGGCCACGCGCGGGGCAAGGGCGGCAGTGCGGCCCGCGCCGACAAGTACGCCGGGCAGTACACGAAGTGGGACATCGCCGGGCTCAAGGCCCTGAAGGCCAACTTCAGCCGGTAGCCGTGAGCTCGTTCAGGTGGAGGGGCGGGTGGGCCGTCGCGTACGGTGCGCCAAGCCCCCACGCCTGGTGCATCGCGTCCGCGAACGCCGCCGCCAGCTTGTGCTCGCCGCTCGCGCCCGGGTGCGTCCCGTCGTACGTGTCGCGCTCGATGTCGTACGACGGCGGCGTCGAGGCCAGGAGCAGCGGGGACGCACCCGTGTCCAGGTCCGCGGCCGCCTTCGCGAGGAGCACGTTGAAGCGCGCCACCTCCGCGGCGAACGGGGCGTCCGTGCGGGCCCGGATGTTCGGGATCACGGGGAGCAGGACGAGGCGGACGTGCGGGTTCGCCGTGCGGGCCTCCGCCACGAAACGGCGCACGTTGTCCGCTGTCTGGTCCGCGTTCGTGTAGAAGCCCAGGTCGATCAGACCGAGCGAGATGAGCAGGACGTCGGGGCGGTCCCGCCGCACCGCGTCCGCGATCCGCGGCGCCATGTGCAGCCAGCCCTCGCCCCAGCCCGCGAGGTGGTGGCGAGGAAAGTCAGGGTCCAGGCCGGCATAGGCGTACGAGACCGGTTCGCCGGACGCCTTGTCGTGCAGCGCGCGGCGCGGGCCCACCACGGCGACATCCTGCTCGCCGAGCGAGGCCCGCAAGTGCTGCCACATCCGGTAGCGCCAGGTGTGTTCCCCCGCGCTGCCGATCGTCATGGAGTCGCCGACGAACATGAACCTGAGCATCCGCTCATCATCGCGGATCAACGCCCCGGCCTGCGATGTGAGGCTGAACACCTGGGATACGTCCGTCGCCCGGCGCGGGGGTGGCAGGCTTGGCTCATGCGTTCACTGCGTTCTTCGATGGGTGCCACGGGCGCCATGGGTGCCGTCGCCGCCGGGTGCCTTGTCCTGCTGAGTGTCCCCGGCCCCGCGGCCGCCGACGACAGCCACGACGGCTTCAGCATCAAGGACCCCCGCATCATCGAGTCCAGTGGCCTCGCCGCGTCCCGCGCCCACCCGGGCGTCTACTGGACGCACAACGACCAGGACAAGAACGGCGCCCTGCTCTACGCGGTGGACGGCAGGACGGGGAAGACCCTCGCCACGGTGACCATGACCGGCGTCGGGACGCCCCGTGACGTGGAGGCCGTCTCGGTCGGCAGCGACGGCGACATCTACGTCGGCGACATCGGCGACAACCTCGGCGGCACCTGGTCCCACGTGTGGATCTACAAGCTGCCCGAGCCGAAGAAGCTCAGCGACCAGACCGTCCGCGCCACCCAGTACACGGTGAAGTACGAGGACGGGGCGCGCGACGCCGAGGCGCTGATGGTGCACCCCAGGACCGGGCGGATCTACATCGCCGACAAGAAGGAGGAGGGCGGCGGCCTGTACGAGGGGCCCGAGCAGATGTCCGCCTCCGGCACCAACGTCTTCAAGCGGCTCGGCGACACCGGGCTCTGGACCACGGACGGCGCCTTCTCGCCGGACGGCAAGCAACTCGCCCTGCGTGGTTACCTCGGCGGCGTCTCGTACGCGTGGAAGGGCGAGGGCGAGAGGCCCGAGCGCGAGGGGCGGCTGAGCGTCCCGCTGCAGCGGCAGGGCGAGTCCGTGACGTACACCCCGGACGGGACGACCCTCATGTACGGCACCGAGGGCGCGCAGTCGGACGTCGAGCCCGTCGAGGTCGAGGGCGCGGGCGGCGGCCACAACTCCTCGTCCGGCGCCGGTAGTTCGGGCGAGGCGGGGGGTGACGGGGGCTCCGGGGTCGAGGGCGACCTGAAGGTGGGCGCGCTGGCCCTCGCCGTCGTGCTCGCCGCCTTCTTCGGGCTGAAGCGGGTGTTCCGGCGCAGGTGACCGGGCAGGGGCTCAGGCCTCCCCGGCGGCGCCCGTCTCCGCGTCGCGCCGGGCCACCAGGACGTCAAGACCGTCGAGCAGGCGCTGCAGGCCGAACTCGAAATGGTCGAACTGCGAGCCGAACGCGTCATCGGAGAGTCCGGCGAGGTGGGGGTAGCGGCCGCTGTTCATAATCCGGCCGAGGGCCGGGGTCTGCGCCTCCCAGAACGCCTCGTCCGTCAGGCCGCTCTTCTTCACCGCCTCGACCTCGTGCACCTGCGTGCGGGCGACCCCGGTGACGTATCCCTCGATCATGACGATCACGCCGATCAGCTCGGGGTCGGTCAGGCCCATCGACTTGATGCCGGACAGGGTCAGCTCCAGGCCGCCGACCGAGCCGGGGCCGAGCACCGGGCGGGCCTGGTTCACCTGGAGCAGCCAGGGGTGCGCGCGGTAGAGGACGAGAGTCTCGCGGGCGTACGTCTCCACGGCCGCGCGCCAGCCGCCGCACGGGGGCTCGGCGTCGGCGGCCGGCATGTACACCCGGTCCAGCATCAGATCGAGCAGCTCGCCCTTGCCCGGGACGTACCGGTACAGGGACATCGTGCCGGTGCCGAGTTCCGTGGACAGGCGGCGCATCGAGACTGCCGTGAGCCCCTCGGCATCCGCGAGGCGCACCGCCTCGGTGACGATCCGGTCCAGGGTGAGTCCGGGCTTGGGGCCCCGCGTGGGGCGTTCGCCCTCGCCCCAGAGCAGCTCCAGGCTGCGGACGATGTCGCTGCCGGTGCGCTGGGTGTCGCTGCCGTTCGTGCTCGTCATGACGCTCAGCCTAATCGCCGGACCGGTCATTGGGTACGGTGTACCCGAAAAACTGGGTACGGTGTACTCTCTATTGAGTACGGCGTACCCAGATGGGCGTCCGGGCGACCGGGACGTGAAGGGCTGGAGGGGCAGTGGGCGAGACGAACGAATACGCGGTGCGGGCCGAGGGGCTCGACAAGCGCTACGGCGACAAGAAGGCCTTGGACGCCTTCGATCTGCATGTGGAACGCGGCACGGTGCACGGACTGCTGGGCCCGAACGGCGCGGGCAAGACCACCGCCGTGCGCATCCTCTCCACACTGGTGCGGCTCGACGGCGGCCGTGCCGAGGTCGCGGGCGCCGACGTCGTGCGGCAGCCGGACGTCGTGCGCGGCCGCATCGGCCTCACCGGCCAGTACGCGGCGGTCGACGAGGTCCTCACCGGCCGGCAGAACCTGGAGATGTTCGGCCGACTCTTCCATCTGGGCGGCAAGCGGGCGGCGCGGCGTGCCCAGGAACTCCTCGAACAGTTCGACCTGGTGGACGCGGCAGGCAAGGGCGCGGGCCAGTACAGCGGCGGCATGCGGCGCAGGCTCGACCTCGCGGCCTCGATGATCCTCTCGCCCGCCGTCCTCTTCCTGGACGAGCCGACCACCGGGCTCGACCCGCGCAGCCGCCTCGAAGTCTGGGACACCGTACGGAAGTTGGTCGCGGAGGGCACGACCGTCCTGCTCACCACCCAGTATCTGGAGGAGGCCGACAAGCTGGCCTCCCGGATCACCGTCATCGACCAGGGCCGCGCCATCGCCGACGACACCCCCGACGGCCTGAAGAACACGGTGGGCGGCAGCTATCTGGAGGTCGTGGTGCGCGAGGCCGCCGATCTGCCCGCGGCCGTGCGGGCCGTCGACCGGGTCGCGGAAGGCGTGCCCGAGGCCAACGACCTGGAGCGGCGCGTCCAGGCGGCCGTGACCGACCGGGTCGGCGCCCTGACCGACGTGGCACGGACCTTGCAGGACCAGGGTGTCGCAGTGGAGGACATCGGACTGCGCAGGCCGAGCCTCGACGACGTGTTCCTGCGCCTGACGGGACACCGGACGGAGTGCGAGACGGACGCGGCGGCCCCGGCCGAGGCCACCGGAATCGACGAGAAGACGGGAGTCGCGGCATGAGCGCCGTACTGACCGCGGATGCCACGGACACCCAGCCCCCGCGCGGGCGCCTCTACTGGGCGCTCGCCGACACCTGGAACGTCACCCGCCGCTACCTCACCCACTTCCAGCGCCAGCCCGCCAACATCGCCTGGCAGCTGGGCTTCCCGATCATCTCCGTGCTCCTGTACGGATTCGTCTTCGGCGAGGCGATGAAGGTGCCCGGCGGGGGCGAGGACGGCGACTACAAGCAGTTCCTGATGCCCGGCATGTTCGTGATGACCATGGCCTTCGGCTTCATGAACACCGCGATGGCGGTCGTCACCGACTCCACCAAGGGCGTCATCGACCGCTTCCGTTCGATGCCGATGGCGCCGTCGGCGGTCGCCGCCGGGCGCGGACTCGCCGACCTGATCGTGGCCTGCGCCGAGCTGACCATCCTCGCGCTCACCGCGCTCGCGATCGGCTGGCGGTCCGACCAGGGCCTTCCGCAGACCCTGGCCGCCTTCGCCCTGCTGCTGTTCCTGCGGTTCAGCCTGATCTGGGTGGGCGTCTTCCTGGGCCTCGTGGTGCCGACCCCGGAGGCGGCGGGCGGGCTCTACGCGGTCGCCTTCCCGCTCACCATGATCTCCAGCGTCTTCGTCGCGCCGTCCCTGATGCCGGACTGGCTGGCGCCGATCGCGGCCTGGAACCCGGTCTCCTCCACGGGCACGGCGGCACGCGAGCTGTTCGGCAACCCCGGGGCGGGCGGGGCGAGCTGGGTCGAGCAGAACGCGGTACTGATGGCCGTGGTCTGGCCGGTGGCGATCTCACTCCTGTTCCTGCCGCTCGCGGTGCGGAAGTTCAAGCAGCTGAGCAGGTAGTCGGTCCTCGTACGCGATGGGGGCGCCCGGCAGGTCTCACCTGCCGGGCGCCCCCATCCGCGTAGGAACTGCTAGAGCTTGTCGATCACGTAGTCGATGCACTTGGTGAGCGCCTCGACATCCGCCGGGTCGATCGCCGGGAACATCGCCACACGCAGCTGATTGCGGCCGAGCTTGCGGTACGGCTCCGTGTCCACGATCCCGTTCGCGCGCAGAGCCTTCGCGACCGCGGCGGCGTCGATCTCGTCCGCGAAGTCGATCGTGCCGATGACCTGCGAGCGCTTGGCCGGGTCCGTGACGAACGGTGTCGCGTACTTGGACTCCTCGGCCCACCCGTACAGCGTGCGCGAGGAGGCGGCCGTGCGGCCGGTGGTGAACTCCAGGCCGCCCTGGCCGTTCATCCACTCCAGCTGCTCGCCGAGCAGGAAGAGCGTGGCGAGCGCCGGGGTGTTGTACGTCTGGTTCTTGCGGGAGTTGTCGATCGCCGTGGGGAGGCTGAAGAACTCCGGGACGTGACGGCCGCTCGCGTGGATGCGCTCGGCACGCTCGATGGCCGCCGGGGAGAACGCGGCGATCCACAGACCGCCGTCCGACGCGAAGGACTTCTGCGGGGCGAAGTAGTAGACGTCCGTCTCGGCGATGTCGACCGGCAGGCCGCCCGCGCCGGAAGTGGCGTCCACCAGAACGAGGGAACCCTCGTCCGCGCCCGCCACCCGCTTGATGGGGGCGGCGACGCCGGTCGAGGTCTCGTTGTGCGTGAACGCGTACACGTCCACGCCCGCCTCGGCCTGCGGCTCCGGGTGCGTACCCGGCTCGCTCTTGATCACGGTGGGCTCGGCCAGCCACGGGGCGAGCTTGGCGGCCTTGGCGAACTTGGAGGAGAACTCGCCGAAGGCGAGGTGCTGCGACTTGTTCTCGATGAGGCCGTGCGTCGCGACGTCCCAGAAGGCGGTGGAGCCGCCGTTGCCCAGGATCACCTCGTAGCCCTCGGGGAGGGAGAAGAGGTCGCGCACGCCCTCGCGCACCTTGCCGACCAGGTTCTTGACCGGGGCCTGGCGGTGGGAGGTGCCGAGCAGAGAGGTACCGGTGGCGGCGAGCGCGTCCAGCGCCTCCGTGCGCACCTTGGAGGGGCCCGCGCCGAAACGTCCGTCGGCGGGCTTGATGTCAGCGGGAATCTGGATCTCAGCCACGGGACGAGCCTAACGGCTTCCGGCGCCGTGGCTTCCGGGTGTCCGTCGGGTGAGACCGCCGGACGGAGCCAGGATCACCGGCAGCTCGTACAGGTCGTTCTGCGTCACCACCGGCTTGTTGCGGAGTTCGGAGGGATCGACCGCCAGGGTCAGCTCGGGAAAGCGCTCGTAGAGAGCGGGGAGCGCCACCCCCGCCTCCAGGCGGGACAGCGCCGCACCGGGGCAGACGTGCGGGCCGTGGCCGAAGGAGATGTGGCGGTTCGGGGACGTGCGCGTGATGTCGAAGGCGCCCGCCGTGGGACCGTGCGCCCGCTCGTCGCGGCCGATCGCCGCGTACGACACGATCAGCGCGTCCCCCTCGCGGATCACCTTGTCGCCGACGGGTACGTCCTCGGCCGCGAACCGGATCAGGACGTGCGAGGTCGGCGTCGAGTACCGCAGGGTCTCCTCGACCACCGCGTCCCAGCTCACCTCGCCGGCGCGGACGAGCGCGAGCTGCTCGGGATGGGCCGAGAGATTCACCACCGCGTTGACGATCAGCGAGATCGTCGTCTCGTGCCCCGCGGCGACCATCAGCTGGAGCGTGGAGACGATCTCCGCGTCGGTGAGGTGGTCGCCGCCCTCCGACGCGAGGACCAGGGCGCTGGTCAGATCGTCGCCGGGCTCGGAGCGCCGCGCCGCGACGACCCCGCCCATCATCTCGGCGAGTTCGGCGAGGGTCGCCATGACCTCGGCGGGCGGCGTCTGGGTGGAGAAGAACTTGTCGAAGAGGACCTTCAGGCGGGGGTGGTCGGCGGGGTCGACGCCCATCAGGTCGCTGATGACGTACATGGGCAGGGGGTAGGCGAAGTCGGCCTTGAGGTCGACCACGTGATGGTCGCCTTCATGGTCGCCTTCATGGTCGTCCTGACGGTCGCCTGAAGGGAGTTGGTCCAACAGCCCCTTCGTCAGCTCCGCGATCCGCTCCCGCATCCGCTCCACCCGCCGCGGCGTCAGCGCCTGCGCCACCAGGGCGCGCATCCGGCGGTGCTCCTCACCGTCCACGGTCAGCATCGAACGCCCCGGGTTGGCCAGGCCGATCAGCGGCCAGTCCGCGGGTATCTCGCCGCGCCGCCAGGCAGCCCACACCTCGATGTCCTTCACCAGGCGTTTGTCGGTGAGGAGTTGGCGTGCCTCGGCGTGGTGCGTGACCGCCCAGACCGGTACGCCGCCGGGCAGCTCCGCCTCGGCGAGCGGGCCGGCGGCCCGCAGCCCTGCGCTCTCGCCGTCCAGGTCGGTGACGAAGGGGTCGAGGACGATGCGGGCGGGGGTGGTGGTCGGCATCTGGGTTCTCCTCTGGGGCCGGGCACAGTTCCGGTGATCAAGTTCGCGGCAACCATAGGTGCGCGTCGGGCGTTTGGCTGCGGTCGGTGCAGGCCTTCGCGGATGCATCCTGAGGGCATGGACATGGGAATGAGTGATCTCGGAGGCGTGGAAAAGGAACTGCGGGCAGCGGTGCGGGGGGAGGTGGACTTCTCCGTGACCGCGCGGGCCCTGAACACCATGGACGCGTCCAACTACCGCCGTGTGCCGCTCGGCGTCCTCGCCCCGCGCGACGCGGACGACGTGGCGGCGGCGCTCGCTGTGTGCCGGGAGCGCGGGGTGCCGGTCGTGGCGCGTGGCGCCGGCACGTCCATCGCAGGGCAGGCGACCGGCACCGGGCTCGTCCTGGACTTCACCCGCCACATGAACCGGATCGTCTCCCTGGACGCGGAGTCGCGGACCGCGGTCGTCCAGCCCGGGGTGATCTGCGACAGCCTGCGGGGCGCGGCAGCCGCGCACGGCCTGACCTTCGGCCCGGATCCGTCAACTCACAACCGCTGCACGCTCGGCGGAATGATCGGCAACAACTCCTGCGGGTCGCACTCGGTCGCCTGGGGCACGACCGCCGACAACGTCGCCTCGCTCTCGGTCGTGAGCGGCGCGGGCGATCGGCTCGCCCTGGGCCAGGGCTGGGCCGGTGCGCCGCAGGGCCTCCGCGCGCTGGCCGAGGGCGAGTTGGAGCTCCTGCGCACGGGCTTTCCGGAGCTTCCGCGCCGCATCTCCGGCTATGCGCTCGACGCCATGCTCCCCGAGCGGGGCGTCGATCTGGCCCGCGCCTTCTGCGGATCCGAGGGCACGCTGGGCGTGGTGACGGAGGCGGTCGTACGCCTCGTCGATTCGCCACGCGCGCGTGCGCTCGCCGTCCTCGGGTACGCCGACGAGAGCGCCGCGGCGGAGGCGGCTTCCGGGCTGCTTTCGTATGGCCCCCTGACCGTGGAGGGAATGGCGGCCGACCTCGTACGGGGCTCCGAGGGGCTGCCCAAGGGCGGCGCCTGGCTGTTCGTGGAGACGGGCGGCGCACACGAGCGTGAGGCACGCGCGCGTGCGGAGGCGATCGCGCGGGCGGTCTCCGCGGACACGGTGGACTCGGTGGTCGTGACGGATCCGGCCGGGCAGCGAGCCCTGTGGCGGGTCCGCGAGGACGCCAGCGGTACGGCGACGCGGATGCCGGACGGCAGCGAGGCGTGGCCGGGGTGGGAGGACTGCGCGGTGCCGCCCGCCCGGCTCGGGGCGTACCTGCGGGACTTCCGGGGGCTGCTCGCCGAGCACAACCTGCGCGGGACTCCGTACGGCCACTTCGGGGACGGCTGCATTCACGTACGCATCGACTTCGACCTGATGAGCGACGTGGGCGTGCGGCGCTTCCGGCGCTTCTCGGAGGACCTGGCGGAGGTCGTCGTCGCGCACGGGGGCTCGCTGTCGGGCGAGCACGGGGACGGACAGGCGCGGGCCGAGCTCCTTCCGAAGATGTACGGCACTGACCTCATCCGGCTGTTCGAGCGGGTGAAGGGGGTGTGGGACCCGGCGGACCTGCTGAACCCGGGGATGCTGGTGCGGCCCGCGCCGCTGGACGCGAACCTGCGTTTCGACCCGCTGCCGAGGAAGCCGGTGGACGTGGCCTTCGGCTACCCGCATGACGGCGGGGACTTCTCGGCGGCGGTGCGCAGGTGCGTGGGGGTCGCGAAGTGCCGTACGGAGGGGGCTGGTTCGGGCGGCGGGGTGATGTGCCCGTCCTTCCGGGCGACGGGCGAGGAGGAGCACTCCACACGGGGGCGGGCCCGGCTCCTGCACGAGATGCTCGCGGGGGAGGTGGTGACGGACGGCTGGCGCTCGGAGGAGGTGCGGGACGCGCTCGACCTGTGCCTGTCCTGCAAGGGCTGTCGGTCGGACTGCCCGGTGGGCGTGGACATGGCCACGTACAAGGCGGAGTTCCTGCACCACCACTACGAGGGCCGCAAGCGCCCCGCGGCGCACTACGCGATGGGCTGGCTGCCGCTGTGGCTGCGGCTCGCGAACCGGACGCGGACGGCGGGGGCGGCCAACGCACTGGCGAGGGTGGGGGTGGTGGCTTCGCTGGCGAAGCGGTTGGGCGGGATTGCTCCGGAGAGGGAGATTCCGCGCCTGGCGGGGGAGACGTTCCGTGGCTGGTTCCGGGGGCGGGGGGCCGCGGGGGCGTCGGGTCCGGTCGTGGTGCTGTGGCCGGACACGTTCACGGACTACCTGTCGCCGGGGGTCGGACGGGCGGCGGTGCGGGTCCTTGAGGACGCCGGGCTGCGGGTCGCGGTGCCTCCGGGGGATGTGTGCTGCGGCCTGACGTATGTGTCCACGGGCCAGCTGGACCGGGCACGGTCGGTGATGCTGAGGACTCTGGAGCGGATGAGGCCGCTGCTGGACTCGGGGGCCCTGCTCGTGGTCCTCGAACCGAGCTGCGCGGCGGCGCTGAAGACGGACCTGGTGGAGCTGCTGGGAGGGGAGGACGGGCGCGCGGAGGAACTCGCCGCTCGCGTAAGGACGTTCGCGCAAGCCCTGGAGGAACTGGCCCCGGAGTGGTCGCCGCCCCGGATCGGGCGATCCGTGGTGGGACAGACGCACTGCCACCAGCACGCGGTCCTGGGGGATGGCGCCGAGCGCCGCCTGCGGGAGAAGGCGGGCCTGGAGGGGGAGTTGAGCGGGGGCTGCTGCGGGCTCGCGGGCAACTTCGGTTTCGAGGCAGGCCATTACGAGGTGTCGGTGGCTTGCGCGGAGGAGCAGCTGCTGCCGGCGGTGAAGGCGGGGAGCGAGCGCGGGGCGGTGATCCTGGCGGACGGCTTCTCCTGCCGAACCCAACTGGAACAGCTGGGGGAGGGGGCGCGGGGGCGGCACTTGGCGGAGGTCTTGGCGGAGGGCCTGGGGGAGTCCTGAGGTGGGGGCTCGGGAGAAGGGGGGCGCCCAGCCGCCCCCCTCCTAGCCAGCCGGACGCCCGGCCCTGGCCCCCTCACGCGCCCGCAGTTCTCCGCGGAGGCGGGCGAACGTCCCACTCACCAGCGGCATGACCAGCGGAGGCAGCAGGAGCAGGGCCACGGCTGTGGGCAGGATCAGTACCAGTACGCCGGTGATCCACACGTTGTCGTCGCTGAGCCATGGCACCCACAGGCAGTCCGCCCAGCACATTGACGGCGACGGCGGCGGGCAAGCGCCCGCGGGTGCGCCGCCACAACTCGCGGACGGTCAGCGGCCCGCCGTCGCGCGTGGAGTGGGACTCGGCGACGGCGTACGCGGCGTGCGGGACGGACACGACGAGAAGTCCCAGGACGAGTAGCAGCAGCGACACCACGAGGCCGACCCTCACCAACGGAAACCAGCCGCCGTCGGCACAGGCCACGTAGGAGTCCTCGTTGGCGATGTTGCGGTCCGCGTAGTCCCGGACCCTCGAAGGTGTCCCAGGCCGCCGCGAACCCACCGGCCAGGATCGCGCGGCCGACGAGGGCCGTCAGGGCGGGGCGGACGGGGTTCCATGGCAGCAGGCCGGAGAAGCTCGACGTGTGGTAATTGACCTCCGTTTTTGGAGTTGAATTGCACTCTGTCAGGGGTCTTTCCGGTTCATAGAGTGGTGGTCACAGCACGGCGCGATCGCGTCGCAGGACTGAAGGAGTTACCGCCATGAGCAGCACGAACGCCGACTTCGCCGCTTTCCTCACCCGTGCGTCCGAGGCCGAGACCAGTGCCGATCCGAGCAGCGTGATGACCTTCCTCGCCGACACGGACGGGGCGGACGGGACTGGTGGTGGGTTCACCGCTTATCGGTCCTCGTTCGCGGAGGGGGCTGTGGGAGCTCCCGCGCATCTGCACACCAAGGCCACCGAGCTCTTCTTCGTGATCAGTGGCTCGCTGCGGGTCCTGGTGGGCGATGAGATCACTGTCCTCGGTGCCGGCGACTTCCTCGCCGTCCCTCCGCACACCCCGCACGCCTTCGCCGCGGCCCCGGGCTGCGAGGCGGACGTGCTGTTCGTCTTCACGCCCGGCATGGGCCGCTTCGACTACCTGCGTCTCCTCGGCAGCGTGATGCGCGGTGAGGTCGATCCGAAGAAGATCGCGGAGTCCTCCGAGCGTTTCGACAACCACTACGTCGACAGCCCTGTGTGGCGGGAGGCTCTCGCCGGCTCGTGACTCGCTCGTGGCGGGCGCCAGACGCGTCGGCATGTGGACGCCGGTTGCGTACAGCAGTGAAAGGGCTCCACAATCCTGACGTGGTCTACTACCTTGGACGGGGCAGTTCAGGTGAGTGGACTGGTTGACGTCGTAGAACGTGGAAGGGTCGGTTGTGGACGCGTCGAGGAGTGGTCAGGCGGCACCCGGTGGGCGGTGGGGTGCCCTCGGGCCCGTCGGGCTGGTGCTCGCGGGCGGCGTATCCGTCCAGTTCGGCGGGGCCATCGCCGTGAGCGTGATGCCCAAGGCCGGAGCCCTCGGCATCGTGACCCTGCGGCTCGCCTTCGCCGCTCTGGTGTTGATGATCGTCTGCCGACCCAAGGTGCGGGGGCACTCGCGGGCCGACTGGGGGACCGTGGTCGCCTTCGGGGTGGCCATGGCCGGGATGAACGGGCTTTTTTATCAGTCCGTCGCTCGGATTCCCATGGGGCCGGCTGTGACGCTCGAGGTGCTCGGGCCGCTCGCCCTATCTGTTCTCGCGTCGCGCCGTGCCGTGAATCTGGTCTGGGCCGGTCTGGCCCTGTGCGGTGTCTTCCTGCTGGGGGGTGGGGGCGGCTTCAGCGGGCTCGATCCGGCTGGTGTGGCCTATGCCCTTGGTGCCGGTGCCATGTGGGCCACGTACATCATGTTCAGTGCCCGTACGGGACGTCGTTTCCCGCAGGCCGACGGGCTCGCCCTCGCGATGGTCGTCGCGGCTGTTCTCTTTCTGCCGCTCGGCCTCATCGAGTCCGGGGAGAAGCTTGTCCGGCCCGAGGTGCTCGCCCTTGGTGCGGCCGTCGCCGTGATGTCCTCCGTGCTGCCGTACACGCTTGAGCTGCTCGCCCTGCGACGGCTTCCCGCCTCCACCTTCGCGATCATGATGAGTCTGGAACCGGCCATCGCGGCCGTCGCCGGGTTCCTCGTCCTGAACCAGGCTCTTTCCGTGAACGAGGCTCTGGCCATCTCGCTGGTCATCGCCGCCAGCATGGGTGCAGTGCGGACCCAGGTCGGGCGTGGGAAGCCGCGTGGTTCCGGGGACGTCGTGTCGGGGTCCGCCCCCGAAGCCGTGGTCGCGGACGCGGCGGAACCGGTCCCGGAGACGTCCGGAAAGTAATGCAAGCACGCTTGCTTGTTTCTCCGGGCGCTGCCATGCTCCGGGGCACACCGCCGTGCCCCGAGGGGAGCGCTCCGTGTCCGAAGCTGTGCCCGTACTCGACGATCTGCGCCGTGAGAGCGAGGAACTCGACCAGCTGGTGGCGGGGTTGGGTGATACCCGCTGGGCGCTGCCCACTCCCGCCGACGGGTGGACCATCGTCCATCAGGTCGCCCATCTCGCCTGGACCGATCGGGCCGCGCTGATCGCCGTCACCGATGGTGACGCCTTCGGCCGGCTCGTCGAGGAGGCCCTCGCGGCTCCTGAGTCCTTTGTCGATGACGGGGCCGGGGAAGGGGCCGCGCTGCCGCCCGGTGAGTTGCTCGAGCGGTGGCGGGGTGGGCGTGAGGCCCTGCTGGAGGCGTTGATCGCCGCCCCGCGCGGCGCCCGCTTCCCTTGGTACGGGCCGCCCATGTCGGCCACCTCCATGGCTACCGCGCGGCTCATGGAGACCTGGGCCCACGGCCAGGACGTCGCCGACGCGCTGGGTGTGGAGCGGATCCCCACCGACCGGCTGCGGCACGTGGCTCACATCGGCGTGCGCACCCGGGACTTCTCCTTCGGGGTACGGGGACTGAGTGCGCCCACGAGTTCCTTTCGGGTTGAGCTCCGGCTGCCCTCGGGCGAGCTGTGGGTCAGTGGGCCCGAGGATGCCGAACAGCGTGTGACCGGGCCCGCGGTGGACTTCTGTCTGCTCGTCACGCAGCGAGCGCACCGGGACGATCTCGCCGTGCGTGCGGAGGGCGTCGACGCCGAGCGGTGGCTCGGTGTCGCGCAAGCCTTCGCGGGGCCGGCGGGGGCGGGGAGGCCGGCCAGGAAGGCGGGACGGCCTGTCGTGGAAGGCGGGCGGCCGGCCGAGGAGCGTGGGCGGTGACCGGGCCGCTGCGGGTCGGTAATGCCTCCGGGTTCTACGGCGATCGCTTCGACGCCATGCGGGAGATGCTCACCGACGGGCCGCTCGACGTCCTCACCGGCGACTATCTCGCCGAACTGACCATGCTGATCCTCGGGCGTGACCGGCTCAAGGACCCCGCGCGCGGCTACGCGAGGACCTTCCTGAGGCAGTTGGAGGAGTGTCTGGGGCTCGCCCAGGAGCGGGGAGTCAGGATCGTCTCCAATGCCGGCGGGCTCAACCCCGGTGGACTCGCCGATCGTGTGCGGGAGTTGGCCGAGCGCCTGGGGATCACCGTGCGGGTCGCGCATGTGGAGGGAGATGATCTAGGGGGGCGTTTTCCGGACACCCTTGCCGCCAACGCCTATCTCGGCGGCGCCGGGATCGCCGCCTGTCTGCGGGCCGGTGCCGATGTCGTCGTCACCGGGCGCGTGACCGACGCCGCCCTCGTCAGCGGGCCCGCCGCCGCGCACTTCGGGTGGGGAGACGGTGACCACGACCGGCTCGCGGGTGCGGTCGTCGCCGGGCACATCCTCGAATGCGGGACGCAGGCCACCGGGGGCAACTACGCCTTCTTCGCCGAGCGTTCGGAGCGGGAGCTGCGCCGGCCCGGCTTTCCGGTCGCCGAGATCCACGAGGACGGGTCCAGCGTCATCACCAAGCATGACGGCACGGGCGGGTTCGTCGACGTCGGCACGGTCACCGCGCAGTTGCTGTACGAGACCTCCGGCGCCCGGTACGCCGGGCCCGACGTCACCGCCCGGCTCGACACGGTCACCCTCACCCAGGAGGGGCCCGACCGGGTGCGCGTCGCGGGTGTGCGGGGAGAAGCACCGTCGCCGACCCTGAAGGCGGGGCTCAACCGGCTCGGCGGCTTCCGCAACGAAGTCGTCTTCGTCCTCACCGGCCTCGATGTGGAGGCGAAAGCTCATCTCGTCCGTGCTCAGGTCGAGGACGCGTTCGGGCGGGCCAAGGCCCGGCCACAGGAGGTCGGTTGGGAGCTTGTCCGTACCGATCGGCCGGACGCGCCGAGTGAAGAGGCCGCCTCCGGCCTCCTGCGGCTCGTCGTGCGCGACCCGCAGCAGGACCCCGTCGGCCGCGCCCTGAGCGGCGCCGCGATCGAACTGGCCCTCGGCAGCTACCCCGGATTCCATGTGACGGCGCCCCCGGGCAGGGGCGCACCCTACGGAGTCTTCGAAGCCGCGTACGTCGAGCGCGGAACCGTCGACCATGTGGCCGTCCTGCCCGGCGGTGAGCGGCACCCCGTCGCGGGCGTCGGCGACACCCTCGTACTCGAAGAACCGGACGAGCCGCCCCTGCCCCCGCCCCTGCCGGACGGCCCCACCCGCCGCGCTCCCCTCGGCCTCGTCGCCGGGGCCCGCAGCGGTGACAAGGGCGGGGACGCGAACGTGGGGGTGTGGGTGCGCACGGATGACGCCTGGCGGTGGCTCGCGCATGAGCTGACCGTCGAGCGATTCCGTGAACTCCTTCCGGAAACGCGTCAGTTGAGCGTAGTGCGGCATGTGCTGCCGAATCTGCGGGCGCTGAACTTCGTCGTCGTGGGGATCCTCGGCGCGGGCGTCGCGTCCCAGGCCCGCTTCGATCCGCAGGCCAAGGGCCTCGGCGAGTGGCTGCGCGCCCGCCACACCGACATACCGGCCGCGCTCCTCGACGCGGTGGAAACGACTGCAGCGACCGAATCGACGGAGGTACTCCCGTGACCGTCCTCGCGTCCGCGCTCGACCCCGCGAGCGCCGAGTACGGCGAGCACCGCGAGGCCATGCTCGCCAAGCTCGCCGAGCTCGACACCGAGCAGGCCAAGGCTCTTGAGGGTGGCGGCGAGAAGTACGTGGCCCGGCACCGGGGGCGCGGCAAGCTGCTCGCCCGGGAGCGGATCGAGCTGCTCCTGGACCCCGACACGCCCTTCCTCGAACTGTCGCCGCTCGCCGCCTGGGGGAGCGACTACCCCGTCGGTGCCTCGATGGTGACCGGCATCGGCGTCGTGGAGGGCGTGGAGTGTCTGATCACCGCCAACGACCCGACCGTGCGCGGCGGTGCGAGCAACCCCTGGACCCTGAAGAAGGCCTTCCGCGCCCATGAGATCGGGCACGCCAACCGGCTGCCTTCCATCCATCTCGTGGAGTCCGGGGGCGCCGACCTGCCGTCCCAGAAGGAGATCTTCATTCCGGGCGGTGCGCTCTTCAAGCACCTCACCCAGTCGTCAGCCGCCGGTGTCCCGACGGTCGCCGTCGTCTTCGGCAACTCCACGGCGGGCGGCGCGTACGTCCCCGGCATGAGCGACCACGTGATCATGGTCAAGGAGCGGGCCAAGGTCTTCCTCGGCGGCCCGCCGCTGGTGAAGATGGCCACCGGTGAGGAGAGCGACGACGAGTCGCTCGGCGGTGCCGAGATGCACGCCCGTACCTCCGGCCTCGCGGACTATCTCGCCGAGGACGAGCGCGACGCGCTGCGGCAGGCGCGGCGGGTCGTGAAGCGGCTCAACTGGCGCAAGGCGTACGCCGATCCGGCCGTGGCCGTCGAGCCGCCCACGTACGACGCGGACGAGCTGCTCGGCATCGTGCCGGGTGATCTGAAGGTTCCCTTCGATCCGCGCGAGGTCATCGCCCGCATCGTCGACGCCTCCGACTTCGACGAGTTCAAGCCGCTCTACGGATCGAGTCTCACGACAGGGTGGGCCGCACTGCACGGCTATCCCATCGGGATTCTGGCCAACGCACAGGGTGTGCTCTTCAGTGAGGAGTCCCAGAAGGCCGCGCAGTTCATCCAGTTGGCCAATCAGCGGGACATTCCGCTGCTCTTCCTGCACAACACCACCGGCTACATGGTCGGCAAGGAGTACGAGCAGGGCGGGATCATCAAACACGGCGCGATGATGATCAACGCCGTGTCGAACTCGCGTGTGCCGCATCTGAGTGTGCTGATGGGCGCTTCGTACGGAGCCGGGCACTACGGCATGTGCGGGCGTGCCTACGACCCGCGCTTCCTCTTCGCCTGGCCCAGCTCCAAGTCGGCCGTCATGGGGCCGCAGCAGCTGGCAGGGGTCCTGTCGATCGTGGCCCGCGCCTCCGCCGCCGCGAAGGGGCAGCCCTACGACGACGACGCGGACGCGGGCCTGCGCGCCATGGTGGAGCAGCAGATCGAGTCGGAGTCCCTGCCGATGTTCCTCTCCGGGCGTCTCTACGACGACGGAGTCATCGATCCCCGCGACACCCGCACGGTCCTCGGCCTGTGCCTGTCCGCGATCCACACCGCCCCCTACGAGGGCGCGCGCGGCGGCTTCGGCGTCTTCCGGATGTGAGGAACTCCCCATGATCACCACCACGATCAACGCCATCCTCGTCGCCAACCGCGGCGAGATCGCCTGCCGCGTCTTCCGCACCTGCCGCGACCTCGGCATCGCCACCGTGGCCGTGTACTCCGACGCCGACGCGGACGCCCTGCACGTCCGCGAGGCCGACTCCGCCGTGCGGCTGCCCGGCGCGACGCCCGCCGACACGTATCTGCGCGGCGAACTCATCGTGAAGGCCGCGCAGGCGGCCGGCGCGGACGCCGTCCACCCCGGCTACGGCTTCCTCTCCGAGAACGCGGACTTCGCGCGCGCCGTCCTGGACGCCGGGCTCGTGTGGATCGGGCCCTCGCCCGAGGCGATCGAGTCCATGGCCTCCAAGACGCGCGCCAAGGAGCTCATGGGCATCGCGCCCCTCGGGAAGGTCACCGGAGCCGATCTGCCGGTTCTGGTGAAGGCGGCGGCCGGTGGCGGCGGGCGTGGCATGCGCGTCGTACGGGAACTGGCCGCCATGGAGGGCGAGTTGGCCGCCGCCCGCGCGGAGGCCGCCAGCGCCTTCGGGGACGGCGAAGTGTTCGTCGAGCCCTATCTGGAGGGCGGCCGGCACGTCGAGGTGCAGATCATGGCCGACGCGTACGACACGGTCTGGGCGCTCGGCACCCGGGACTGCACGCTCCAGCGCAGGCATCAGAAGGTCATCGAGGAGTCACCGGCGCCGGGGCTGACCGACGGGCTCGTCGATGAGCTGCACGCGCAGGCCGTGCGGGCGGCGCGCGTGACCGGGTACCGCGGGGCGGGCACGGTGGAGTTCCTGGTCGCGGGCGACCGGGCGCACTTCCTGGAGATGAACACCCGGCTGCAGGTCGAGCACCCGGTCACGGAGGCCGTGTTCGGCATCGATCTCGTGGCGCTGCAGATCCAGGTCGCGGAGGGCGCACGCCTCTCGGAGGAGCCGCCGCCCGCGCGCGGTCACGCCGTGGAGGCCCGCCTCTACGCCGAGGACCCGGCCGCGGAGTGGGCCCCGCAGACCGGCACCCTGCACCGGCTCTCTGTGCCCGGCGTGCGACTCGACACCGGGTATGTGGACGGCGACACGATCGGCGTCCACTACGACCCGATGCTGGCCAAGGCCATCGCGTACGCCCCCACGCGTGCGCAGGCCCTGCGCGCCCTCGCCGGAGCGCTGGAGCGCGCGGTCGTCCACGGGCCCGTCACCAACAGGGAGGTGCTCGTACGGTCCCTGCGGCACCCGGAGTTCGTCGAGGGTCGCATGGACACGGGCTTCTACGACCGGCACATCGCCGAGCTCGTGGGCCCCGCCCCGGATCCGCACGCCCCGCTGGCCGCCGCGCTCGCCGACGCGCACGGTCGCTCGCGGTTCGGCGGCTGGCGCAACCTCGCGTCGCAGCCGCAGGTCAAGCTCTTTCGGAGCGAGCCGGACGGCGTCGAGCACGAGGTGCGCTACCGGCACACGCGGGAGGGGCTGAGCGCGGAAGGGGCGCGGGTGCTCTCCGTCTGTGGCGAGCTCGTCGTGCTCGAAGTCGACGGCGTGCGAAGGCAGTTCCCCGTGAGCCGTTACGGCGATGATCGCGTGTACGTCGGCAACGATGCCCTCACCCCGCTCCCGCTGCTCCCCGAACCCACCACCAGGCAGTCGCCCGGCTCCCTGCTCGCCCCGATGCCCGGCACCGTCGTGCGCCTTGCCGACGGGCTCACGGAGGGGGCGCGGGTCACCGCCGGGCAGCCCCTCGTCTGGCTGGAGGCCATGAAGATGGAGCACCGCATCTCGGCTCCCGCCTCCGGCACGCTCACCGCCCTGCACGCCACGCCCGGCCGCCAGGTCGAGGTCGGCGCGCTGCTCGCAGTCGTAGACGTCGACGGCGTCACAGGCGTCGTACAGGAGGAGCAATCCGTATGAGCACCGTCCTCGAGAACGAAGAGCACCAGGCCCTGCGCGCGGCCGTCGCCGCACTCGGCAAGCGGTACGGCCGCGACTACATGACCCGGGTCGTGGCGGGCGAAGGCCACCCCGACGAACTGTGGGCCGACGCGGCCAAGTTCGGCTACCTGGGCGTGAACCTCCCCGAGGAGTACGGTGGCGGAGGCGGCGGCATAGCCGAACTGTCCATCGTCCTGGAGGAGTTGGGCGCCGCGGGCTGCCCCCTCCTGATGATGGTCGTCTCACCCGCGATCTGCGGCACCGTCATCGCCCGCTTCGGCACCGAGGAGCAGAAGCAGGCCTGGCTGCCCGGTCTCGCCGACGGCAGCCGCACCATGGCGTTCGGCATCACCGAGCCCGACGCGGGCTCCAACTCCCACCGGATCACCACGACCGCGCGCAAGGACGAGGCGAGTGGCGACTGGCTCCTGACCGGCCGCAAGGTGTTCATCTCGGGCGTCGACATCGCCGACGCGACACTGATCGTGGGCCGCACGGAGGACGCGCGCACGGGCAGCCTCAAGCCGTGCCTCTTCATCGTCCCGCGCGATACCGAGGGCTTCCAGCGGCGGCAGATCGAGATGGAACTCCAGGCGCCGGAGAAGCAGTTCGAGCTGACCCTGGACGATGTGAGGCTGCCCGCGGACGCCCTGGTGGGCGACGAGGACGCCGGGCTGCTCCAGCTGTTCGCCGGGCTCAACCCCGAGCGGATCATGACGGCGGCGTTCTCGATCGGCATGGCGCGCTACGCCCTCTCCCGGGCCGTCGGATACGCCAGGGAGCGCAGCGTCTGGAAGAGCCCGATCGGCGCCCACCAGGCGATCGCGCACCCCCTCGCGCAGTCCCACATCGACATCGAACTGGCCCGCCTGATGATGCAGAAGGCTGCCCGGCTCTACGACGAGGGCGATGACATGGGCGCGGGCGAGGCCGCCAACATGGCCAAGCTCGCGGCTGCCGACGCGTGCGTGAAGACCGTCGACCAGTCGGTGCACACGCTCGGCGGCAACGGCCTGACCAAGGAGTTCGGCCTCGCCTCGCTGATCGTGGCGTCGCGGGTGGCGCGGATCGCCCCGGTGAGCCGGGAAATGATCCTCAACTACGTGTCGCACCAGACGCTGGGCCTGCCCAAGTCGTACTGAGGCGCTCCTCCGACACCGCCAACCGCTGGAGGACTGATGGCACTTGTGCACACGCCCCAGGAGCGCGGCATCGCCACGCTCACCCTGGACAACCCCGCCAACCGCAACGCTCTCTCGGCGGGGCTGCTGCGGGAACTCGCGGAGGCGTTCGACGACTGCGGCAAGGACCCCGCCGTACGCGCGATCGTCCTCACGCACACCGGTACGACGTTCTGCTCGGGCGCCGATCTGCGGGAGCCGCCGGACCCCGCGGTCTTCGTGGGGCTGCTCCGGCAGATCGTGGAGCTGCCGAAGCCGGTGGTGGCCCGGGTGGACGGGCACGTGCGGGCGGGCGGGCTCGGGCTGCTCGGCGTGTGCGACATGGCGGGCGCGGGACCGGGGGCGTCGTTCGCGCTGACGGAGGTACGGATCGGGGTGGCGCCCGCGGTCATCTCCATGCCGCTCCTGTCCCGGCTGGTCCCGGGCGCGGCCTCCCGCTACTTCCTCACCGGGGAGCACTTCGGTGGGGCGCAGGCGGCGCGGATCGGTCTGGTGACGGTGGCCGGGCGGGACGTGGACGCGGAGCTCTCGCCGCTCCTCGATGGGCTGCGGAAGGGGGCGCCGCAGGCCCTGGCCGAGACGAAGAAGCTGCTCACGGCTAGGGTGCTCGACGCATTCGACCACCACACGGACTCCCTCATCGCCCTGTCCGCGCGGCTCTTCGCATCGGCGGAGGCGCGGGAGGGGATGGGGGCGTTCCTCGAACGACGGGAGTGCCCATGGGTGCTGTGACCGCGGCTGACCGTGCCGATCGCTCGCCCAAGCAGGACCGCAGCCGTGCGACCCGGCAGCGGCTCCTGGAGGCCGCGGTGGCGTGCCTGGCCGAGAGCGGCTGGGCGGGGTCCACGGTGTCCGTGGTCGCCGAGCGTGCCGGGGTCTCACGCGGTGCGGCCCAGCATCACTTCCCGACGCGGGAGGACCTGTTCACGGCGGCGGTGGAGTACGTGGCCGAGCAGCGCTCGACCGCGCTGCGGGAGCTTCCGGCCCAGGACCGGGCCTCCGTGGTCGCCGCCCTGGTCGACCTCTACACAGGGCCCCTGTTCCGGGCGGCGCTGCATCTGTGGGTGGCGGCGTCGAACGAGCCTCAACTCGGCTCCCGTGTAACGGAGTTGGAGGCAAGGGTGGGGCGTGAGACGCACCGGATAGCGGTACAGCTGCTGGGCGCGGACGAGTCCCGACCCGGGGTGCGGGAGACGGTCCAGGGGCTCCTGGACATGGCGCGGGGCCTGGGCCTCGCGAACCTGCTCACGGATGACAGGGCACGTCGGGAGCGAGTGGTGGGGGAGTGGGCGAGGCTGGTGGAGGGGGCGCTGCGCTGAGCGTCCTCAAACGCCGGGCGGGCTGGATTTCAGCCCGTCCGGCGTTTGAGGACGAACTCGGCGCAGCCGGTGATGACGGCTGCCAAGGCCTCCCTACCGCGCGATGTCCCCGTACCCCTCAACATCCCGGGGGTCCCGCGTCCCGGGGCCGATGTACCGGGCCGAGGGGCGGACAAGCCGCCCCGTCCGCTTCTGCTCCAAGATGTGCGCCGACCACCCCGCGGTCCTCGCGCACGTGAACATCGACGTGAACATGTGCGCGGGCACCTCGGCGAAGTCGAGGACGATCGCGGCCCAGAACTCGACATTCGTCGCAAGGACGCGGTCCGGTCGGCGGGCGTGCAGCTCGTCGAGGGCGGCCTTCTCCAGCGCCTGGGCCACCTCGAAGCGCGGAGCGCCCAGGTCGCGGGCCGTGCGGCGCAGGACCCGCGCGCGGGGGTCCTCGGCCCGGTACACCCGGTGACCGAAGCCCATCAGCCGCTCGCCCTTGTCCAGCGCCTGCTTCACGTACGCGACCGCGTCGCCCGTCCGCTCGATCTCCTCGATCATGCCGAGGACACGGGAGGGCGCCCCGCCGTGCAGGGGCCCGGACATCGCGCCCACGGCCCCGCTCAGCGCCGCCGCCACGTCCGCGCCTGTCGAGGCGATGACGCGGGCCGTGAACGTGGAGGCGTTCATGCCGTGCTCGGCGGCCGACGTCCAGTAGGCGTCGACGGCCTGGACGTGCTTGGGGTCGGGCTCGCCGCGCCAGCGCTTCATGAACCGCTCGACGACCGTGTCGGCCTTGTCGATCTCCCGCTGCGGCACCATCGGCAGGCCCTGACCGCGGGCGGACTGGGCGACGTAACTGAGTGCCATGACGGCGGCGCGCGCCAGGTCGTCGCGTGCTTCCTGCTCGCTGATGTCCAGGAGCGGCTTCAGGCCCCACACGGGGGCGAGCATCGCGAGGGCGGACTGGACGTCGACGCGGATGTCGCCGGAGTGCACCGGGATCGGGAACGGCTCGGCGGGCGGCAGGCCGGGATTGAAGGCACCGTCGACGAGCAGGCCCCAGACGTTGCCGAAGGAGACGTGGCCGACCAGATCCTCGATGTCGACGCCGCGATAGCGAAGCGCGCCGCCTTCCTTATCCGGTTCGGCGATCTCCGTCTCGAACGCGATGACTCCTTCAAGTCCGGGTACGAAGTCGGACATCGGGCGGCTCCTCGTGATGTGTACGACAGATGGTGGTGACAGACAGCTCGTGACCATGTGTCAGAAGCGGGCGTTCTCGGTCTGGTTCCGCGGTCTGCCGGTGCTTTGACAGCCGGCTTTCGACTCGCGGTCCGGATCGGTCATCCCGGTGATGCCCCGTGCGGCTGGTGGTCACCCAACCGATACGGCAGCGGAACGATATCCCTTGGTGCCACCCTTGGCGATGGTATGCGGCACTCAGTGCCACACGTCACCTCCCCGTGGCGCTCGGCACCCCGTCGGACGGCCCTTCGTATACGGCAAGATGACCGCGTGACCGATCCAGCCGCCGCCTCTTCATCGGCCTCCGCATCAGCCTCCTCATCTACCGCTCCCGTCTCTCCCGTGTCGGATCCCGCAGCCATACGTGCCCACTACGGTTTCGACGGACTCGTCGAGGCGGATGCGCCCGCCACGCCCGTCGAGCTGTTCGCGATGTGGTTCACTCAGGCGCTCGCCGCGGCCGACGCGGGCAAGCTGTACGAGCCGAACGCCATGGTCGTCTCCACGGTGGACGCCGCGGGCCGCCCCAGCTCACGCACGGTCCTGCTGAAGGGGTACGACGAGCGCGGCTTCGTCTTCTTCACCAACTACGAGTCCCGCAAGGCCCGCGAACTGGCCGAGAACCCGAACATCGCGCTGCTCTTCCCCTGGCACCCGATGACCCGCCAGGTCATCGTCACGGGCACGGCGGAGCGCGTCGCCCGCGAGGAGACGGTGGCGTACTTCCGCACCCGCCCGCACGGCTCCCAGCTCGGTGCCTGGGCCAGCGCCCAGTCCTCGGTCATCGCCACGCGCGATGAACTGGACCGCGCGTACGCCGACTTGGACGCGCGCTACCCGGAGGGCGAGCAGGTGCCCGCGCCTCCGCACTGGGGCGGCTTCCGTGTCGCGGCGAGGACGGTGGAATTCTGGCAGGGCAGGGCGAACCGCCTGCACGACCGCCTGCGCTACGTACGGACGGAGCAGGACGCGGGAGCGGCCGGTTCGGGCTGGACGGTCGAACGCCTCAGCCCGTGACGGGCTCTCGCGCGCACTACCCCGTCAGGACTCCGTCCAGGAACGGCTGGATCGCCTCGCGCCAGGCCTCGGGCTGGTCGTAGTGCACGAGGTGCCCGGCATCGGCCACCTCCGCGTACGCCCCGCGGGGCAGCACGCGGACCATCTCCTGGGACTCGGCACGGCCCAGTTCGCCGTCAAGGCCGCGCACGACCAGGGCGGGGCACTGAACCTGGGCCAGATCCTCCCAGTGGGCGTCGTACACCCAGGTCTCGCGGGACTTCAGCATCTGGTCGCGGTCGAACACGGGGCGCCAGCCGTCCGGGCCCTCGGTCATCACCTCGGCGAAGAACTCGCCGCGTGAGGGGTTGGGCCGCTCGACCCAGGGATCGTCCTCGCCGAACCACTTCCGTACGTCGGCGAGCGTGGCGAAGGGCACGGGCCAGGCCTTGAACCAGTCCTCCCACTCGCGCTGCGACGCGGCGCCGAGTGCCGAGGCCCGCATATCGCAGATGATCAGGGCGCGGACGAGGTCGGGGCGCTTCGCCGCGAGCTGCCAGGCGGTGAGCGCACCCATGGAGTGGCCGACGAGGACGGCGGGAGCGAGGCCGAGCTGGACGAGCGCGGCCTCGGCGTCGTCCACGTAGGCCTCGCGGGTGAAGGGGCCCTCGGGGGGCTTGTCGCTCTGCCCGTGCGCGCGCTGGTCGAGTGCGACCGCGCGATGTCGCTCGGCGAGCCAGCGGGCCGTGCCCGCCCAGTGCGATGCCCTGCCCATCAGGCCGTGCAGTAACAGCACGCCGCCGGGCGGCCCGTCCGTCTCCCTGGACTTCGGAGGATCGGCGAACTCCCAGGCGGCAAGGCGTACGCCGCCCGTGCCCGTCACGTCAATGCGCCGCACCATGGTTCCTGGCACCCCCCTTGAATCATCTCGGGCTGATCGCCTGGTTCTGTCACGCACCCCCGCACGCTATCGAACTCTCTTTCGAAAGCGGCCAGATCGCCGGCAACACCCCTCCTTCGAGTGACCACGCTCAAGGATTGGCCGCCGCCGCCGAGGGGAGATCTTCATCGGGAGGCGGACCGCTCGGGGATATCGGTCCGAGGGGGATGACCCTGGGAGCTCGGGGCTCCGGGTCAGAACAGGGGAGGACAGGCCCCGGCGCTCAAGGGCGCCGGGGCCCTCGCTCCGCACGCGAACGCGCTCCCGCTCACCAGATGGGCACATTCTCCTGCCCCCTCCCACGGCCGTGGCGGCCAGACCCGGCGCCGACCCGGTCAAGAGCCCTCAGGTCATATGCCTCTCGCGACAGCCTCGCACGCAAAGCGTCCGGGCGCTGCGATTCCGCACACTGAATCTTGGACCCCATTCGATCCCGGAGTCTTCACAACTGCCCAACCGTTACCGCTAGTTGACACGAACTCTCGGTAACAGGAGCCGGATCTCGCCGAGCTCCGGTCCGGCGGCCTCAGCGCTTGGCGACGAAGACGTGCGAAGCGACCTCCGTGTCCAGCTCGGCCGCCTCACCGCTGCTGCCCACGAGCACCCCGCCCGCGGACTCCGTCACGCTCACCACGGAGCCGGGCTGCACACCCGCGCGCCGCAGCGTGTACATCAGCTGAGCGTCCGTCTGGATCGGCTCGCCGATGCGGCGCACCACGACGGTCTTGCCCTCCGCGCCGGGGTCCAGGTCGACCAGGGAGACCATGCCCTCGTCCAGGAACGGGTCGGCCCCGTCCTTCTCGCCCAGCTCCTCAAGGCCCGGGATCGGGTTGCCGTACGGAGACTCGGTGGGGTGGCGCAGGAGCTCCAGGACGCGGCGCTCCACCGCCTCGCTCATCACATGCTCCCAGCGACACGCCTCCGCGTGGACCTGCTCCCACTCCAGACCGATCACGTCGACAAGCAGGCACTCCGCCAGGCGGTGCTTGCGCATGACGCGGGTGGCGAGCCTGCGGCCCTCCTCGGTCAGCTCCAGATGGCGGTCGCTCGCGACGGACACCAGGCCGTCGCGCTCCATGCGCGCGACCGTCTGGCTCACCGTCGGCCCGCTCTGGTCGAGACGCTCGGCGATCCGGGCGCGCATGGGGACCACACCTTCCTCCTCCAGTTCGAGGATGGTGCGCAAATACATCTCAGTGGTGTCAATAAGCCCCGACATGGGTGCCCCTCAGATTTCGCTCGTGCGGCCGGCCCTGCCCTCAAGTCTGACGCATACCGCTGACAACCGGGTCGGCCAGGGGAAAACCCGGTCCAGGCGGCCTGGACGGCGTGCTCGAGCCGTATTGACAGGGCACTGGTCCAGACCGCAACGTGATCCGCGGCACACGGGAAGAGCGTGCAGGACACAGGACATACGTGCAGACGTGCGTACGGACCACGTAACTACAGAACACATACGTACCCGGAAAGGTTCCTCGGCGCATGGGCTCGAAGAGCGAGAGCAAGCTGGCCGGTCAGTACATCGACGCCGCGATCGGGTTGCTCGGCCGTGTGCGCGACGAGGAGGGCGGGAACGTCGATGCGGCGGGCGCGCTGCTCGCCGACGCGGTCGAGGCGGGCGGCAGGCTCTTCGCCTTCGGCGCCGGACACTCCTCGCTCGCCGCCCAGGACGTCGTCTACCGCGCGGGCGGCCTCGCCCTGATGAACCTCCTCGCCGTCCCCGGAGTCGTCGGCATCGACGTCATGCCCGCCACGCTCGGCTCGGCCCTGGAGCGGGTGGACGGGCTCGCGGGCGCCGTCCTGGACTCCTCGCCGGCCCGCCCCGGCGACGTACTCGTGATCATCTCGCTCTCCGGGCGCAACTCGCTGCCCGTGGAGATGGCGATGAACGCCCGCGCACTCGGCCTGAAGGTCATCGGGGTGACGTCGGTGGCGTACGCGACGGAGACGAAATCGCGGCACGTGTCCGGCACCTTCCTGAAGGACCACTGCGACGTGGTGATCGACTCGAAGATCGCCCTCGGCGACGCGGAGCTCAGCCTCGACACGGTCGAGACGCCCTTCGGGCCCGCCTCCAGCGTGGTCACCAACGCGATCATGCAGGCGATGATGGCGACCGCCGTCGAGGCTCTCGCCGGACGCGGCCTCGAACCGCCGCTGCTCCGGTCGGGGAACGTGGACGGCGGACACGACTGGAACGGCAAGGTCTTCGAGGAGTACGGAGACCGGATCTTCTACCGGCGCTGAGCGCCGCTGAGGGGCGCTCGCCGGACCGCTGAGCGCCGCTGAAGAGGTGCTCAGCGGGCCGATGGGAATCGCACTCGGACAGTGAGCCCTCCGCCCTCCCCGTTCGCCTCCGCGAACGCCTGTGCGCCGTGTGCGCGGGCGATCGCGGCGACGATGGACAGACCGAGCCCCGCGCCCTCCCCGCGCGCGTGGGTACGTTCCCGAAGGCGCCGGAAGGGCTCGAAGAGGTGCGGGACGGTCTCCGAGGGGACGACGGGGCCGGTGTTGGTGACCTCGACGCCGTCGGGACCGGTGCGCACCTCGACCCGACCGCCCTTGACGTTGTAGTCCACGGCATTCGCCACCAGGTTGTGCACCAGGCGGTCCAGGAGGACCCCGTCCCCGGACACGGTGAGCGGATCGGCGTGCAGGGAGAGGGTGACGTCCCGCTCGGCCGCCCGGACGGTGAGCCCTTCCGCCACCACGTCGGCGATGACATCGAGGGCGATGGGCTCGCGCCGTTCGATCCCCCGCTCCGATGTGGCGAGGAACAGCAGCCCCTCGATCAGATGCTCGCTGTCGTCCGCCACGGAGATGAGTTTCGTACGGATCCGGGCCACCTGCCGCGCGTCGGGCTCACCCGCGAGACCGATCTCGGCGGCGGCCCGCTGCACGGCGAGCGGGGTGCGCAGCTCGTGCGCGGCATTGGCGGCGAACCGCTGCTGCGCGCTGACCAGTTGCTCTATCCGCCCGAGCATCTCGTCGAAGGTGTCGGCCAGCTGCTTCAGCTCGCCGGGCGGGGCGTCCAGCGCGATGCGCTCGTGCAGATTCTCGCCGGACAGGCGCCGCGCTGTGCCGGTGATCACCGCCACCGGGTGCAGGACGCGGCCCGCCATCCACCAGGCGAGCAGGATGGAGAGCACCGCGTACACGAACAGCACGATGATGGAGACGGTGAGCAGCCGGCTCAGGGCCGCCTGCTCGGCGACATCGCTGATCTTCGTGACGGCGAGGCCCTGCGTGATGTCGTTGGCCGAGACGCCGTCGGCGGGCACCCGCCTGGCGAGTGACGCGGACGGGGCCGGGGTCGGCATCCGCCAGGGCGGGCTCAGCCTGCGCGCCGGAACGGCGGTGGTGACGGCGGTGCTGATCGTCGAGTAGAGCCCCTGCCGCACCAGGAAGTAGACGAGCCCGGTGAGCAGCGCTCCCGCCAGGAGGAGCATGCCGCCGTACAGAGCGGTGAGGCGGCCGCGTTCGCTGCTGAGTCGGCCGATGCGCAGCCGCCTCACGCCGACCAGCCCGCGATCCGGTAGCCCGCGCCCGGCACCGTCTCCACCACCGGGGGGTCTCCCAGTTTGGTGCGGAGTTTGGAGAGGGTGACGCGGACCGCGTTCGTGCGGTAGCTGGTGTCCTCCTCCCAGACCTGTTCGATCAGGTCGTCGCCGCTGACCACCGCGCCCTCCGCCCGCAGCAGCGCCTCAAGGACCGCGAACTCCTTGCGGGAGAGCGCCAGATGGCGGCCGTCGCGGCTCGCCTGGCGGCGGGCCGTGTCCAGGACCAGGCCCGCCCGTTCGATCACGGGCGGGAGCGCGGGGCGCGTGCGGCGGCCGAGGGCGAGGACACGGGCCAGGAGCTCGTCGTACGCGAAGGGCTTCGTCAGATAGTCGTCGGCGCCAAGACCCAGGCCCGCGACCCGGTCCCTGATCGTGGCCGACGCCGTCAGCATCAAAACGCGGGTCAGCAGCCGCTGCGACACCACCCTGCGGCACACCTCGTCGCCGTGCAGGCCCGGCAGATCCCGGTCCAGGATGACGACGTCGTACTCGCCGAGCTGGAGCTTGCGCAGCGCCGTCAGGCCGTCGGCCGCGACATCGACCGCGAGCGCGTCGCGGCGCAGCCCGTCGGCGATCATCTCGGCCAAAAATTCCTCGTCCTCCACCAGCAGTACGCGCATCGGCCCTGTGTACCTGAAGTGCACCTTTCGTCGGTGTAAGCGTCTCCGTTGAGAGAAACGAAACCTCCCTTCCCGTCAGCCTGAGCGCGTCGGTGCGCTGCCGCGCCGACGCGACCAGTGAAGGGGAAGCCATGAGGACTGCCATGAGGACTCGTACGCGCTCGACCGCCATCGCATCGGGGTTCGCCGCACTCGCCCTGTTCGCCGGTGCCTGCTCCTCAGGCGGCGGCGACAGCAGCCAGGACAAGGCCGACGGCGGCAAGGGCAAGCAGGCCGACGCCGCCCTCAAGGAGCGCGAGTGCCTGCGCAAGCACGGCCTGAAGGTGCCCGAGCCCAAGTCCGGCGAGGACACCCGCGGCATCACCATCGGCGGCGACCTGAGCAAGGAGAAGATGGAGGCCGCCATGAAGGCCTGCATGGGCAAGGGGGGCGGAATGTCGGGCGGCGCTCCCTCGCAGGCCGACAAGGACAAGATGCTCAAGTACGCCCAGTGCATGCGCAAGAACGGCTTCGACATGCCCGACCCGAAGTTCGACGGCGGCGTCATGAAAGCCCAGAAGATGCCCAAGGGCGCCGAGGCGAAGAAGATGGAGAAGGCCGCCAAGGCGTGCAAGGACATCGTCGCGTGAGGCGCCGCACCGCCGTCGTCGCCACCGTCGTGGCCCTGCTCGCCATCACCGGTGGCGGCGTCGCCGTCACGGCCCTCGCCGACAACGGCAAGGACGGGTCCGTCAGCCAGGACGCCGGCCTGCCGCCCGCCACCGCCCCCGTCGAACGCGGCGACCTCAGCAGCGGCACCCAGACCGACGGCACCCTCGGCTACGCCAAGGAACGCAAGGTCAACGCGGGCACCACCGGCACCCTCACCTGGTCCGCCGGCAGCGGCTCGACGATCAAGCGCGACGGGCGCCTGTACGAGGTCAACGGCGTCCCGGTGCGCCTCATGTACGGCACCGAGCCCATGTACCGCACGCTGAAGACCGGCGACGAGGGCAACGACGTACGGCAGCTGGAGGAGAACCTCCAGGCGCTCGGCTACGGCGCCGGGCTCGCCGTCGACGACGAGTACACGGCGGGTACGGCGGACGCCGTCAAGCAGTGGCAGAAGGCGCACGAGCGCAAGCAGACGGGCCGCGTCGGCCCCGACCAGATCGCCTTCTCGCCGGGCGGCGTCCGCGTGAAGTCCACCGATTCGGCCGTCGGCGACCAGGTCGCGCCGGGCAAACCGGTGCTCAGCACCACGGGCTCCGAGCGGGTCGTACGGTTCCAGCTCGACGTCGCCGAGGGGAAGCTCGCCAAGGTGGGCACCAAGGTCACCGTGGACCTGCCGGACGGCTCGACGGCCAAGGGCAAGGTCGCCTCCGTCGGCAAGACCGCCAAGCCGGGCGACGACCCGGCCGACAAGACGCCCAAGATCCCGGTGACGGTCTCCTTCGACGACCCCGGCAAGGTCGACGGCTTCGACCAGTCCCCGGTCACGGTGAACCTCACCGGAGAGACCCGCGAGGACGTCCTGTCCGTCCCGGTCAACGCCCTCCTCGCGCTGCCCGGCGGTGGCTACGGCGTCCAGGTCGTCGAGAACGGCCGCGCCCGCCAGGTGGAGGTCGAGCTCGGCATGTTCGGCCAAGGGCGGGTCGAGGTGACCGGCGGCGGTCTGAAGGACGGCATGAAGGTCGGGGTGCCCAAGATATGAGCGCCGTCGTGGAGTTGGGCGGGGTCACCAAGGAATATCCGGGCGGGGTCGCCGCCCTGCGTGGCGTGGACCTGACGGTGCAGGAGGGCGAACTCCTCGCCATCGTCGGCCCCTCCGGGTCCGGAAAGTCGACCCTCCTGCACATCATCGGCACGCTCGACCGCCCCTCGGAGGGCTCGGTGGCCATCGCGGGACACGACGTCGCGACGCTCGCCGACCGCAGCCTCTCCGCGTTGCGCGCACGGCACATCGGCTTCGTTTTCCAGGCGTTCCACCTGGTACCGGGGATCAGCGCGCGCGACAACGTGGCGGAGGGACTCCTGTACTCCGGGCTCCCGCGCGCGGAGCGCCGCGCGCGGGCCGCGGAAGCCCTTGACCGGGTCGGCCTCGCGGACCGCATGAAACACCGCCCGCACGAACTCTCCGGCGGCCAGAAACAACGCGTCGCCATCGCGCGCGCGGTGGTCGGGGCGCCGGACCTGCTCCTGGCCGACGAACCGACCGGGGCGTTGGACTCCGCGTCCGGCGAGGCGGTGATGGAGCTCCTGCACGACCTCAACGCGGAGGGCGCCACCATCGCCGTCATCACCCACGACACGGAGATCGCCGAGCGGCTGCCGCGGCAGGTGCGGATCCGGGACGGGCAGGTGGTGGCGGATGACCGCTCCGCGACCGCGTCGGAGGTGTTCGCCGGATGATCCGTACGAAGCGAGTCAAGCATGTGAAGCGGGTCAGGAGCGCCCGGCTGAGGGCGGCGCGGCTCGGCCCGCGGGATGTCCTGCACGTCGGCTCGGCGGGCCTGCGCAGCCGCCCGGTACGGGTCGTGCTCTCCGCGCTCGGCATCGCCATCGGGATAGCGACGATGATCGCGGTGGTAGGCATCTCTTCATCGAGCAAGGCCCAACTCATGGAGGAGTTGGATGAGTTGGGTACGAACATGCTGGTGGCCGCCCCGGGGGAGCCGATGTTCTCCGGGGAGAAGGTGGTACTGCCGCGTGACGCGGCGGGCCGGGTCTCCCGCGTGGAGGGCGTACAGGACGTCGGCGCGACCGGCGACCTCGAGAACACCGTGCGGCGCAGCGAGAAGATCCCCGAGGACGAGACCGGCGGCATCGCCGTCAGGGCGGCGACCGAGGGTCTGCTGAAGGTGCTGCGCGGCGAGATGGGCAGCGGTACGTGGTTCAACGCAGCCAACAGCCGCTACCCGTCGATCGTCCTCGGCCATGTCGCGGCGGACCGCCTCGGCATCACGCGGGCCGGTCAGCAAGTCTGGGTGGACGACCGGTACTTCACGGTCGTCGGCATCCTCGACCCGCTGCCGCTCTCGCCCGACGTGGAGCGCTCGGCCCTCGTGGGCTGGGACGCGGCGAAGAGCGAACTCGGCTTCGACGGCCGACCCACGTCGGTGTACGAGCGGTCCACCGACGCCTCGGTACACGATGTCCGGAAGCTGCTCGCCGCCTCGATCGACCCCGAGAACCCCCGCAACGTCCAGGTCACCGACCCGTCATCGGCGCTGCAGGCGAAGGCGGCGACGGAGGGCGCGTTCTCGACGCTGCTGCTTGGACTGGGCGGGATCGCGTTGCTGGTGGGAGGCGTCGGAGTGGCCAACACCATGATCATCTCAGTCCTGGAGAGACGGTACGAGATCGGCCTGCGCCGCTCCATGGGCGCGACGAAGGGGCAGATCCGGATCCAGTTCGTGACGGAGTCCCTGATGCTGTCGGGCCTCGGCGGCCTCGCGGGAATCGCTCTGGGCGCGGCGGCGACGGCCGCGTACGCGGCGTCGGGCGGGCTCCCCTGGGTGGTCCCCCTGTGGGCGGTCAGCGGCGGATTCGGGGCGACGCTGGTCATCGGGACGGTGGCGGGCCTGTACCCCGCGGTACGGGCGGCCCGCCTGTCCCCGACGCTGGCGCTGCACGCGGCCTAGCCGGCCGGGCGGACGGAATTCGGGCCCCCGGGGGGCCGGGGGGCCGGGGGCCAGGGCCTGGGTGGATGCGTCTCGACTGGCCGCCGGCCGGTCTCAAGGCGGATGCGTCTCGGCTGGCCGCCGGCCGGTCTCAAGGCCGCCGCTCCGCGGCGGATTCTCCCCACCCGCCCACCCGTTTGCCCGGCGGCGGACACCGCCGGGTGATGGGTGGGTGGGACAGATTCGCCGCGCAGCGGCGGCCTTGATCACCCGCCCACCGGACGGCGGGGACGTGGCGGCTTCGAACACCCGCCCCCGCAGGGAGCCCCCCTCCGGGGGGAGGAGGGCCGAGCCCTCAGCCGCCCAGCACCTGGGCCAGGTCAAGCGAGGCCGCAACCCTCGCCGAGACGCTCTCCGCGTACACCGCATCCGCCCGCTCGAACTGGGCACGGGACGCCCCCCGGAGAAACGTCACCACCCCCAACGTCCGCCCCCGACTGCGCAGCACCGTGCACAGAGCGTGGACGGAGTCCTCCGGCCACTGCCTGGCCGCCGCCCACTCCCGGGCACGCTCCGGCGGCGCGGTGCCGGCACTCGCCCGTACGGAACCCACCCGATCCACGCACTGCGGGGCCGGGTGACCCGGCGGATAGCGGACGGGCAGGCCTGCCTTGGCCACCGGCAGGCAAGGGCCGGGAGCGCCCGCGGGCGTGGCGGCGGCGCGCACGAGCCGTACCGGATCCTCGTCACCCGCCACCAGATCGATCAACGCGTGATCGGCGAAACCGGCCAGCGCGAAGTCCAGCTGGACGGTGGCCGCCTCCGTCGGGTCCTCGCACTCGCCCGCAGCCCGCGCGGCTCGGTGCAACTGCTGCGAGCGGAAGCGCAGTTGCGCCGCCTCCTGCTCCGTCTGCTTGGCCTCCGTCACGTCCAGGAAGAGCCAGGCGACCCCCAGCGGCACCGGCTCCTCCGCGAGCGGCGACGCGAGCGGCAGGAAGCCGCTGCGCCAGCAACGTCGCTCCGGCTCACCGCTCTCCGTGGCCCGCACGGACACCCACATCTCGGCGGGCGCCGGCGGAGCCCCTTCGGCGAGCACATGACTCAGCGCGCTCTCCAGCTCCTCCACACCCTGCCCGAGCAACTCCCCGAGGGGCCGCCCCAGCAAGGCCGTACGCCCCATGCCCAGGGCCCGCGCGGCATGTTCGTTCGCCACGGCGGGACGCAGATCGGCATCGACGAGCACCACACCCCACGACGCGCTCTCGAACAACGCCTCGCTCAGCGCGATGGACCGCTCCAGGTCGATCTGCGCATGAACCTCGCTGAACGCGCAGTACACCCCGGAGGGCTTCCCGTCCCCGCCCCGCACGGCCGCCGACTGCGTCCGCACGAGCACCCGCCCGCCGTCCTTCGTCAGGAGCGCGAACTCGTGCACCTGCCGCCCGTGCGCCTCCATGGCCGACAGGAGCCGCGCCTCGACCTCCTCGGCGTCGGCGGTCCGCACCGCCCACCCCGCGAACCCCTGCCGTCCGACGGCCTCCGCCGCCGACCACCCGAGAATCCGCTCGGCCTCACGATTCCAGTGCGTCACCACCCCATCGGCGTCGAACGCGCACAGGGCGGCGTCCATCCCGTCCAGCAATGCCGCGAGCAATTCGGCCCCACCGGGCTCGGGTTCTTCAGGCCCCAGCTCGTCGGTGGTTCCGCTACGCCGGGAAGCACTCACCTGGCACCCCCTGCAGGCCGTGTCCTCATGAGCTGCATGTTCCGCGTGTACCGCACGTCAGATCATTGAACTCGAACGTGACGCAGCCCACAGGTACTTCCCAGAAGTCGAACGAAATCGTTGCCCGCGAAATGTGGAGCGGGGGCGGGGTGCCCAGAATCAGACGCACGTCCAAAGATTCGCACAAACGGCTGGCGTCGAGTGCTTCAGATGCCCGGAGCCGGGTGATCGATAGCGTCGGCAACGGACACACACGAAGGGAGATCACTCGCTCTTCGGCTCAAGTCGGAGCTTGGCCCCTCGCGGGACAGGCCGAGTGATCAGCCCCAGTCATCAAGACCATCAGGCCATATCGAGGCAGGCCTACAGGTCAGAGAAAAGGCGCTCTTCGATGACTACGTTTTCCGCAGGCGAGCAGACCCACCGGGCTGTGCTTCCTCAGCAGCCCGCTCTGGAATCCGTGAGAGCAGACACCCTCAGGAGCAAGGACGAAACGGCTCACGGACTCCCCGCCACCGTGCGGGGCACCGGCGGGGAACATGGGCGAGGGGAGACCGGCGGGCATCGCGTCAAACCCCGTCGGCGTCACGCCGAATCGGCCGCTGCGACGGCGGAGACGGCAGAGAACGGGAGCGGTGACGTTCCCGCATCCCCCGGATACACCGGGGGCGTCGGTGCGAGCAGAGTGTTCGTACTGGCCAAGGAGCAGCGGCCGTTGATGCCGTGCCACCGCCGACTCAGAGGTCGACGGAGTGCAGCTACGTGTCGACCCCGGCTCGCAAGGGACCGGCCTCGCCCTCACGGACGAGAAGACGGAGACCGACAAGCGCGGACACGCGGTCCTCGTGCGCCGGGGATTGGTGACGGCCGAGCTCCGGCACCGCGGCGAGCAGATCCGGCACTGCATGGGACAGCGCGCCGGGTACCGGCGCAGACGACGATCCGCGAACCTCCGTCACCGAGCGCCGAGAAGCGACAACCGCACCCGTCCGGCGCGATGGCTTGCCCCATCGCTGCGCCACCGGGTCGACACCACGACCTCCCTCGCTCACCGTTTCTGTCGCTACGCGCCGGTGACGGATATTCACGTGGAGAGCGTCACGTTCGACACCCACTCCATGAGTGCGGGGGACCGACTCAAGGGGGGCCGGCGGGGCGGATCAACGTCTCGTACAGGAATCTGCGGCTGCTGCAGCGCGGCGACGGATACGCCTACGACACTCGGCCGGAGCTCGTCTCGTCACCTTCTCGAAAAACCGGTTGAGCCGAGCCGACCCGGTTCCTATGGTGTGAGTCATCACGGAGAGGAGGTGGTTCGGCAGATGTATGGAAACCGGACGCGTGAGGTGACTGCGGGCTAGTGGCCCGTCGTCGCAACTCGATTTCGGCGCCGGACCAGCACGTGTGACGTGCGTGCAGCCGGCCCAATCCCAAGCAGTCACCCGACCCGCGAGCCGCCGGTACGTCCGGCCGGCTCCCCGCCGTTCCGTACGGCGGGGACCACGGCTCGCGGGTCGTCTGCGTTCCGGGCCCGCGCGAACCCTCAGCCCTTGCTGACCGCCGTCAGGATCTCCGGCAGCCGCCGCGCCACCCTCGGCGCCGCGAGTCGCAGGCCGAGGTATGTGATCACCGCTCCGTACGCCCCGCCCAGTGGCAGCAGCACCCAGGACCAGGAGCTCTCGCCCGAGACGTGCAGCCAGATGGTGAAGGCGAGCACCGGGGCGCAGAGCAGGGCCGCCGCGACCATCCCGGCGAAGATGGAGATCCAGGCCAGGCCCGCCTGACCGGGGGCCACGTTCTTGTAGCCCTCCTGCGGGATCGAGTAGGGGAAGCGGGCCGACGACCAGGCGCCGGTCGCCAGCATCGCGCCGAGCAGGGCGAAGGAGAGGCCGAGGGCTTCCGCGAGGCCCGTCCAGTCGCCCAGTACGGCCGCCGTGACGACCGTCACCAGCGTCGCGTACGGGAGGGTGATCACGAGGAGGGCCAGTGCGCGGGCGCGGAGTTCCACGTACGCGTCGTACGTCGACGAGATCGTCATCGCGACCATCCAGAACGCCGACGTGTCCTGGCCGAACTGGTTGTACATCAGGACGCCGAGCATTCCGGCCGCGAAGCACGCGAAGTAGATCGATCCCGTGCCCTGCAGGGCGTTGAAGAGCGGCACGATGAGGCCGATGGCCAGGGACGTCACCCAGGCCGCCTTCGTCTTGGGGTCGCGCCACACATAGCGCAGGCTGCGTTCCATGACCGTGCCGGTGCGTCCGCCGGGGAGCAGCCGTCCCGGACCGCGTGCCGCGCGGACCTTGGAGGGTTCCGCCGCCGCGAGCGTCGAGCCGTCCGGGGACGTCATCAGGCGGGTCAGGCTGCGCTGCCAGAGGGCGAGGAGGGCGACGAGGGCCGCCGCGCTCAGGGCGAGTTGGGCGATCCCGGTGGCGTACGAGCCCTCGCTGACCGAGTCGACGGCGCCGATCGCCGACGCGGGCGGGATCCAGCGCACGACGTCCGCCGCGGGGTTGAGCTGCGAGAGCCCGGACGAACCGAGCCGCTGCGCGCCGAAGTTGACGACCTGCGCGCCGACCGCGATGACCAGACCACTCAGAACGGCCAGATCGCGCCCCTTGCGGCTGGTCAGCAGGCGGATGTTGGCGGCGGCGACCGTGCGCGCCAGGGCCACGCAGATGAGCAGGGTGAGGGCGATGGCCAGGACGCCGGTGAGGGCCGCCGTCGCGCCGTGCGCGAGTGAGATGACCGAGCCGAGCGCGAGGCAGAGGGTGAAGAGGGGGCCGATGCCCACGAGGGACGCCACGAGCAGCGCGCGCACCAGTGGGCGTGGGCGCAGCGGGAGCATCACCAGGCGGGTGGGGTCGAGAGTCTCGTCGCCGCCGGCGAAGAACAGCGGCATCACGGCCCAGCCGAGCGCGAGCACGGCGGTGAGCAGGACGGAGACGGTGGCGGCGTGTTCGTTGCCGCGCAGGGCGATCAGGCCGAGGAGCTGGAGGGCGGCGACGAGGAGGGCGGCGACGACGGACACGATGTAGGCGGCGCGGCGTCCTGTCGACTGGTGCAGGCCGTTGCGCAGGAGCGAGAGCTTCAGCCGTACGAAGACGGGGGTGACCGACGGGGAGGGCGCGGTACTCATCGGGCGCCGCCGAGCCTGCCGCCACCGAGCCAGTCGAGGTGCGAGCCGGTGTCGCGGCTGTTCGCGCCGACCAGTTCCAGGAACGCCTGCTGGAGCGAGGGGGCGTCGCCGCGGACCTCGGCGAGGGTGCCCTGGGCGCGGATGCGGCCCGCGGCCATCACGGCGACCCAGTCGCAGAGCGATTCGACGAGCTCCATGACGTGCGACGAGAAGACGACCGTCGCCCCGGACGCGGTGTAGCGCTCCAGGACGCCGCGGATGGTCTGTGCGGAGATCGGGTCCACGCCCTCGAAGGGCTCGTCGAGGAAGAGGACTTCGGGGTTGTGGAGCAGGGCGGCGGCGAGACCGATCTTCTTCCGCATGCCCGTCGAGTAGTCGACGACCAGTTTGTGCTGGGCGCCCGCGAGGTCGAGTACGTCCAGGAGCTGGGTGGCTCTCTTGTCGACCTCGTCGCCGGGGAGCCCGCGCAGCCGCCCGGTGTAGGCGAGGAGTTCGCGTCCCGAGAGGCGCTCGAAGAGCCGCAGCCCTTCGGGCAGGACGCCGATGCGGGCCTTGACCTGGACGGGGTCGGTCCACACGTCGTGGCCGACGACTTCGACCGTGCCCCGGTCGGGGCGCAGGAGCCCGGTCACCATGGAGAGGGTCGTGGTCTTTCCGGCGCCGTTCGGGCCCACGAGGCCGATGAACTTGCCGGCGGGGAGGGTGAGATCGATCCCGGCGACGGCGATCTGCTCGCCGAAGGCTTTCCAGAGCCCCTGCACCCGTACAGCTGCCGGTACTTCTCCGCTCACCGTGTCCGCCCTTCGTCGCCGTTTCCGCACGATACGTCGGTCGGCAGCCAAAACGCCGGACGGGCTGGATATCCAGCCCGTCCGGCGTCTGCGCCCCCTGTGCCGGCTACCGCCGCGCCTCGCGCCCGCACGCGTACGCCAGCGGGGAGATGATCTCCTCCGCGTCGGGGAGCCAGCGGTTCGCCGCGGTGGGGCGGCAGGCCCACTGCACGGCGCCCGACGCGCCGAAGCGGGTCGGGGGCGCGGCCACGTACGCCCCCTCGCCCAGTGACACGAGGTCGATCGCGGCGGGCGGCCAACCCAGCTTGCGTACCAGGTCGGGCACCTTCGCGGTGGCGCCGGGAAGGACGAAGAACTGCATCCGGCGATCGGGTGTGCATGTCACGGGGCCGAGCGTCAGCTCCATCCGCTCCATGCGGGCGAGCGCGAGGAACCCGGCCGTTTCCGGCACGTCGATGGCGTCGAACGTACGGCCCGTCGGCAGCAGGATGGACGACTTCGGCTGCTTGGACCACAGCCGCCTTGCGACGGTCGCGCTGCCCGTCGACTGCGTGGCCCAGTCCTCGCGCGCCGGGTGCGAACCGGGTGTCGTGCACGCGGTGTCACCGCACGAGCAGATTTCGGCCCCCTCGGCGGACTCGAGCCACGTCCCGGGGAACACGTCCCAGTGGCGCTCTTCCGCGTATCGCACGGCCGTGTCCAGCAAGGATTCTCCGCGCTGCTTCGGGATGTGCGCGGCTGACGTGACTCCCATGGTCTCTTCCACGGACTTCTCAACTCCGCCCGACACCTACGGTTACGGCTCGCGCGTGCGCGGGGGCGGAGCATCGATCCTGCATGTGGGGCGCATGGGTGCACGGGCGGGGGCGCGCATGGGGAATGGGTTCCATGTGCGGGTAGCCAAGGCTGTGGCACTCCGAAGATGCCCAGTTGCCGACTTATCGTCCGTTTGTGGTGCATCTTCCGTTTGTTCCAAGGGCATTGATCATCTGGGGTGGCCGATTCCGGCCCCTCCGTCAGATGAACCACGGTGCACATCAGGGGGTACGCCATGGCCGCAAGGCCGCTCGTCGCGCGGCAGCCCAACGAAAGGCTGCAGGCACTCATTCAGGAAGCGGGCTGCTCGAACGCGGGCCTGGCCCGCCGGGTCAACATGTGCGGCGCGGAGCATGGTCTCGATCTGCGCTACGACAAGACGTCGGTCGCCCGGTGGCTGCGCGGTCAGCAGCCGCGCGGCAGGGCGCCCGGCATCATCGCGGAGGCCCTTGGCCGCAAGCTGGGCCGGACGGTCACGATCGACGAGATCGGCATGGCGAACGGCAAGAACCTCGCCTCCGGTGTCGGCCTGCAGTTCTCGCCCACCGTGCTCGGCGCCATCGAGCAGGTCTGCGAGCTGTGGCGCAGCGACGTGGGGCGGCGGGACTTCCTGTCCGGCTCCTCCGTCGCCGCGTCCGCGCTCGTCGAGCCGAGCCGCGACTGGCTGATCTCGTCCCCGGACGCGCAGGTCGGCCGGATGGCCGGGCCGCGGGTCGGGCTCTGTGACGTGGCGGCGGTGCGGGCCATGACGGAGGCGTTGAAGCAGCTCGACCACCAGTACGGCAGCGGGCATGTGCGGCCGGTCGTCGTGCACTACCTGAACAGCGTGGTGTCGGGGCTGCTCGCCGGTTCGTACCGCGAGGCGGTGGGGCGCGAACTGTTCTCCGCCGTCGCGCGGTTGACGGAGCTCGCCGGGTACATGGCGGTGGACACGGGCCAGCCGGGCCTGGCCCAGCGGTACTACATCCAGGCGCTGCGGCTCGCGCAGGCCGCGGGCGACCGCGGGTACGGCGGTTACGTACTGGCCGCGTCCATGAGCCATCTCGCGGCCCAGCTCGGAAACCCGCGGGAGATCGCGCAGTTGGCGCGGGCGGCCCAGGAGGGGACGCGCGGGCGGGTCACCCCGCGCGCGGAGGCCATGTTCTACGCCGCGGAGGCCAGGGGGCACGCGCTGCTCGGGGACGGGCGCTCCACGCAGGTCGTCGCGGGCCGTGCGGTCGAGGCGATGGACCGGGCGGCCGGGGAAGGGGATTCGGGTGACGATCCGGTGTGGATCAAGCACTTCGACCACGCCTATCTGGCCGATGAACTGGCCCACTGCCACCGTGACTTGGGGCAGGCGGACGCCGCGGCCCGCAGTGCCGAGGAGTCCCTCGCGGGACATCCGGAGACACGGGCGCGGCGGCGGGCGATCGGTCTCGTCCTGCTCGCCACGGCTCAGGTGCAGCGGCGGGACGTCGAGCAGGCGTGCCACACGGGCCTGAAGGCGGTCGAACTGCTCGGCACGCTGCGGTCGAACCGCGGCGCCGAGTATCTGGAGGACTTCCAGCAGCGGCTCGATCCGTACCGCGAGGAGCCGGTGGTAAGGGAGTTCGGGGCGCGGATGGACACCCAGGCGGCGTGAGGGAGCGCGGGATCGGGTGGGTGAGGGCTTCGTGGGGCGTGAAGAGTTTGTGATGTGTGTCGCGCACCCGTGAACGTGGCCCGTCCCCGCCCTTTCCGCACCGTGAACGGCGAACTCCCGTCCGCTGTCAGTCCTCCCTGGTGACGTAGTCAGCGTTTCGCGGAGAGCTTTTGTTACTTCCGTGATTGATGCGGCGCCGGAGGTTTGAGCTGCGTGGCAGATGGCTGCGGCGACCCGGTAGCGTGAGCCGACGGTTCCGTAGGTCCCCCATTCGTAGGAGTCCCGGTGACGCAGCAGAGCGGGCAGGGCGCCGCTTCCTCCGATCCGCATCCCGCGGACCGGCACGCGCACGAAGGCATCGTGCTGCCTGCCGACGGAAGCGAGCCCCTGATGCCCGGCACCACCGGCGACCAGGTGGCCCCCGCGGGCGGCAGCCCCTGGGGCCAGCCGTGGGGCCCGGCCCCCGCGGACCCGCCGCCCGGCTCGGGCCAGGCATGGGACTCCGCACCCCCGCAGCAGACGTACGGAGCGGGCACCCCGCTGCCCGCCGAGGGCGCGCAGCACGGACAGCACGGACAGCACGGACAGCACGGACAGGACTACACGCCGGGCGCTTCCTACGGGGGCCAGCCGATGGGCGGCTCGTACGGAGCTCAGCCGGAGGGCGGCACGTACGGCGGGCAGGCTCCGGGTGGGGCTTACGGCGGGCAGGCTCCGGGTGCCTCTTATGGGGCGGCCTACGGGGCGGCGCAGGGCGAGGGTGCGCCGTACGGCGGTCAGCCGCAGGGCGGGCAGTACCCGGGTCAGTCGCACGGCGGTCAGCCCCAGCATGGCCAGCACGCGGGCCACGCTCACGGCGGCCAGCACGCGGGGCAGCCCGCCACCGATGTGCCGTACGCGGGGCAGAGCCCGGGCGGGGCCCACGCCGGGCAGCCCGCGGGTGGCGCCCACGCGAGACAGCAGGCGGGTGGAGCGCACGCCGGGCAGCCCGCCGATGACTCGTATCCCGGCCGGCAGGGACAACCGCTTCCGCAGGCCGGTCAGCACGGAGGGGCCGGGCAGCTTCCGCCCGCCGCTCAGGCCGGGCAGCTTCCCGCTGGTGGCTCCGGTCGCTCCGGTGCGGGTGCGCCCTTGCCGCCCGTCGCGGGAGGCCTCGCACCGCTGCCGCCCGCCGGCGCGGGTGACGCGGACGCGACGCAGTACATACCCGCTACGCCCGCCGCAGGCACAGGCGTCGACGAAGGAGCCACGCAGTACATACCCCCCGTGGCTCCCGGCGCCCTGCCGCCCGAGGCTCCCGCGGGAGAGGCCACGCAGTTCCTGGGGCGCGCGCCCATGCCGGGTGCGCCCATGCCCCCGGCGGCCGGTTCCGACAACGAGCCCACGCAGTTCATCGCCCCCGTGCCCGCCGAGCCCGGCAAGGCGCCCTTCGGGATACGTCCAGGCGCCCCCGGCGACCGGCAGCCGCCCGCCGAGTTCGACAGCCTCTTCCGCACTGAGCAGCCGGAGCCCGAAGGCCCCGCGTCGACCCAGCAGATGCCCCGCTTCGAGCCGCCCCAGCCCGCGGCCCACGGTGACGGCGGGGGCCGGGCATCGCGCCGCGCCGCCGCGGCGGCTCCCTCGCGCGGAAGCGGCGGGAGCGGCGGGGGCCGCACCGGATCGAAGGTGCCGATCTTCGCGGCCGCCGGTGTCGTCATCGCGCTGATCGGCGTCGGAGCGGGCGCCCTCCTCAGTGGCGGCGGTGACGAGGAGAAGGACAGTCCCAAGACGGTCTCCGAGTCCGCGCCCGCCGACGAGAAACCCTCGCCGTCCGTCGACCCCGCCAAGGAGCAGGCCGTCGCCCTGGACAAGCTCCTCGCCGACAGCAACAACAGCCGTGATTCGGTGATCGGCGCCGTACGCAACGTAGGAAAGTGCGCCGACCTCGCCAAGTCGGCCACCGACCTGCGCAACGCGGCCAAGCAGCGCAACGGCCTGGTCACGCGTCTGTCGGGGCTCTCCGTGGACAAGCTCCCGGCCAACGCCCAGTTGACCGCCTCCCTCACCAAGGCCTGGAAGGCGTCCGCCGCGGCCGACAACCACTACGCCGCGTGGGCGGGCCAGGTCGCGGGCAAGAAGGGCTGCAAGAAGGGCCACGCCCGCACGACGCCGCAGGCGGTCGCCGCGAACAAGTCGAGCGGCGAGGCGACCACGGCCAAGCAGGAAGCGGCCGGGCTGTGGAACGCCATCGCCAAGCAGTACGGGCTCACGACGCGCGACAAGTCCCAGCTGTAGGGCGGGAGCGCGGGCCGGGGAGCCGGGTCACCTCACCTGCTCCAGGGTCTTCGAGACGTTCACGAACCCCTTGCGGGCCGGGACCAGGCGGCCGTCGCGCACCATCTGGAACGTGACGTCGGCGTTGACCAGACGCGGGAAGTCGCTCGCCGCGAGCATGTCCTTGAAGCGCCAGCTCAGGGTCGGCGTGAGCCCGCCGGTCCGCACCTTGAGCCCATCGTCCAGGGCCCGCCGCAGCGTCCGCTTCGAGACCTCGCCGCCGTCGAGCGACTCGACGGTCTGCTTCAGGACGGTGTAGGCGATCCACGTCGTCTGCACGCCCGCGTCCGTCGGGTCCACCCGGTTGTCGCCGAAGGCATGCCGGCGGATGACCTCGCGCATCGCGCCCCAGCGGGCGTCGCTCGCCGCGGGGTACCAGCCGGTGAGGTAGGCGCCTTCGTACGGGCCGTTGCCGCCGCCGGTGCGGTCGACGAGGGACTGGTCGACGCTGCCGAGCACGGAGGAGACTCTCGCGGTCGGGTACGCGTCCTCGGTGCGCCGGTAGGAGTCGTAGAACGTGTCCGTGCGCTCGCCGAGCGCCGCCGTCACGCAGCCGCCGGTGCCCGCCCGCTCCAGGGCCTGCTCGGCCTGCGCGGTGAAGTCGGTGCCGTCCTCGGGTGCCCGTATGTCGGAGGAGGGCCTGCGGTGGCCCTCCGTGAGGCCCGCGTCCAGGAGCCCCGGGAGATCGTCGCCGGCGATCGTGTCGGGGCGTACGAGGGAGACGCGCTCGCAGCGGGTGGCGAGCTGGCGGCCGTTGCCCGCCATGAGCGCCGGTTCGCCGCCGTTGACGGGATACGACAGGGGGCTGCTGAACTCCTCGTCGGTGACTCCGTACCCGCCGATGTAGGGGATACCGGCGACTTCGAGAGGGGAGAGGAAGGAACGGCCGTGTTGGCTGTAGGAGCCGACGACGGCGGCGACGTCCATGTCGACCGCCTTGCGGGCGCAGTCGGCGGCGCCCACCGGGTCGTTGTGGTCGTTGCAGGTGATGACCTTGAGCTCACGGCCGTCCAGGCCGCCGTTCGCGTTGACCCAGCGCGCGTAGGCCTGGGCCATCGCGGGGACGCCGGGCTTGTTCGTGGCCTTGGTCTTCTCGGGGGCCCAGGTCATGACGGTCACGGGGTCTTCCCTGGATCCCCCCGTGGAACCAGGGATGACCTCGCACGCGGTGATCAAGGACGCACCCGCCGCCACCAGGGCGGACGCGGTGAGCGCTGCGGTCTTGGAGGGGCGAGGGAGCAAGGTGCGTCGCGAGACGGGCATGGTCATGCACGATTCCGCCACAGCGCCAACCAAGGAGTGACGCGCTCTCAACGCATGGTGACAAGAAGGTGAATGGCAGGGGCCGATTCGGCTGCCTGGAGGGGGAACGTACGATCGATGACCGTGCAAGGTTCGGAGAACTCTTCCCGTCGTGGCCGTCGCTCAAGCACCATGGGCGGCATGCCAACGAACGACATGCCGTGGTGGCGCTGGCGCAGCAACGTGCGCTCGGCGCTGCACATGCTCTCCGACCCGGGGTTCCAGCGTGAGTGCTGGCTCGCCGGGCGTGACGAGTACGGGGACGTGACCGACGCCGTGTACCGGCTCGTCGAGGACACGTGGCTCGACAACTGGTCCGCCGAGAAGTACGTGGGGACGATCTTCCGCGACGCGGAGGAGGCGGCCCTGGTCGACGCGGCGGTTCTGCGAGTGCTGCGGATCATGCACGAGGTCGGGCCCGACGCGTTGGTCTCCGCCTATCTGGACCACCCGGGGTGGCCGGAGGCGGTCCGTGCGGCGCGGGACGCGCATGTGCGGCTCTCCGTCAGTGACGGGGAGGAACCGGACGTACCGCCGCGGACGCTCGAGGTGCTGCGGATCATGACTCGGTCGGCGGGCTAGTCGGCGGGCCGGTCGGCAGGTCAGGGGGAACGGCCTTTGGTCCCCTGGGGTGCCTCGGTTGTGGGAACCTTGGGCGCATGAACGAGAAGGTCCCCGCCCCCGCTGAGCAGTACGTCCTCACCCTCTCCTGCCCGGACAAGCAGGGCATCGTGCACGCAGTGTCGAGTTATCTCTTCATGACCGGGTGCAACATCGAGGACAGCCAGCAGTTCGGCGACCACGACACCGGACTCTTCTTCATGCGCGTCCACTTCTCGGCGGAGCCGCCGGTGACGGTGGAGAAGCTGCGGGCGAGCTTCGCGGCGATCGGCGACTCCTTCCACATGGACTGGCAGCTGAACCGCGCCGACGACAAGATGCGCGTCGTCCTTCTCGTGTCGAAGTTCGGGCACTGTCTGAACGACCTGCTGTTCCGCTCGCGGATCGGCGCGCTGCCGGTCGAGATCGCGGCGGTCGTCTCCAACCACACGGACTTCGCCGAGCTGGTCGCCTCGTACGACATCCCCTTCCACCACATCCCGGTGACGAAGGACAACAAGGAGCAGGCCGAGGCACAGTTCCTGGAGCTGGTGCGCGCGGAGAACGTGGAGCTCGTCGTGCTCGCCCGCTATATGCAGGTGCTCTCGGACGACCTCTGCAAGCAGCTCAGCGGCCGGATCATCAACATCCACCACTCCTTCCTGCCGAGCTTCAAGGGCGCGAAGCCGTACCACCAGGCGCACGCGCGCGGTGTGAAGCTGATCGGCGCCACCGCGCACTATGTGACGGCGGACCTCGACGAGGGACCGATCATCGAGCAGGAGGTCGAGCGGGTCGGCCACGACGTCACGCCGAACCAGCTGGTCGCGATCGGCCGGGACGTGGAATGCCAGGCGCTCGCCCGGGCCGTGAAGTGGCATGCCGAGCGCAGGATCCTGCTGAACGGCCGCCGGACGGTCGTCTTCGCGTAGCGCGTCTCCCCGAGCTACATCCGGCTCAGCGACGCCGCCGCGAACAGCACGTCCCTGATCGCCTCGCGGTCCCCGACCTGCCCCGCTGCCGCCTCCTGTGGAGACACGTGGCCCGCGGCCAGGCGGCAGAACTCGACGCCGTCCAGCGCGACATGGGCCACCTCACGGTCCGCCGACGCGCTGGCGCCGGGGGAGTCGAGAGGGATGAACCACTCGCCGCCGCCCATGCCCTCGACCTCCAGGCGCAGGCTCCGGCCGGGTGCGCCCGCCGCGACCAGACCGTGCGAGGGAGCGGCGAGCCCCGCGCGGCGGCGGTCGGCGAGCGTGCCGGGGAGCAGCCGGGCGGCGAGGTCGATCATGCGGTGCAGATGGCGCGGGGACGGCGGCTCGTAGGGGTAGTCGACCGCCTCCGCGATGTCGCCCGCGTGGATCCAGCACTCGAAGGCGCGGTCCAGCATCGAGTCCCGCAGCGGCAGTTCGACGCGGTGGCCCCGTTCGTCCGGGGCGCTGTACGGGACGGTGAGGCCGCCGGAGCCGCAGCCGTGCGTGCCGCCTCCCGTGAAGGACACCGTGCGGATCAGCTCGTGGGTCTGCTCCCGCCAGGGCCCGCGCACCGCGCGCGTGGGCGGGAAGTACGAAGCGCGCCAGTACGCCTCGGTGCGTTGTCCCGGGTCGGACCGCGGCGGTGTCTCCCTGCCCAGGGGGTCGTCCAGGCCCAGGGCCAGCGCGACCAGGCCGTCGACGGCGAGGAGGTGCGCGATCACCCCGGCCACCGTCGTCTTGCGGCTGACCGGATGGTCCTCGTCGAACCATCGCAGGCGCACCGGAGCGTGCCACTCCGAGTCGCCGATGTCCCGTAGGAGCGCGTCGAGCCGCGCGGTCTCGGCGTCGTACGGAACGGCCCACTCGGGCACCGGGATACGAGGCGGGCGCCGCCCGAGGCAGCTCTCGATGACGCGGTTGCGCAGGCCAGGGTCGAGGTCGAGGCTCTCCTCCTGATGCAGCAGGCCCACCGCGTCGCGCAGCCGCAGCGCCTCTTCCGCACAGGGGCCGCAGTGGCCCAGGTGTTCCTCGACGGCGACGGCTTCCTCGACGGAGCAGGCGGCGAGCGCCCAGGCCCCGAGCAGGGATTTCAGGACGCGGTGGTCGAGGGCGAGCGGCGGGTCGGGCAAGGGTTTCCCGGTGTCTTCTATGGAGGTGCGGGGCAGCGGTATGCGAGGCGGTCGACGGGCGTCGTTCTGACCGCCTCCTCCGTGGCCGCCCGCGCCCTCGCCGCCGCCGTCTCCCTGACCGCCGGCGCCCTCGCCGCCGTTCTCGGGGCGGTCCGGTTCCTCGAACGGTTCCTGCCGGCCGGGCCCCTTCACAGCGCTCTCCCGTAACCGGGACGGGCGCCCGGTGAGGGGTGCGGCTCCGCAGGCCCCGCCACGTCGTTCGCGGTGGAGAGCAGCTGCAGGCCGAGGCGGAGGCGGCGCCGCGCCTCGTCCTCCGTCACGCCGAGATCGGCCGCCGTCTGGCGATAGTCGCGCCGCTGGAAGTAGGCGAGCTCCAGGGCGGCGCGCAGGGGGGCGGGCATGGCCGTGACGATGTAGTCCGCGCGGGCGGCGGCCGACGCGCGGCGCACCTTGCGCTCCAGGTCCTCCGTGGTGCCCTCGCCGCCGCGGGCCAGGGCGGCGGACTCGGTCTGGCGAAGGCGCCGGACGGCCCGCTGGTGGGTGAGCGTGGCCACCCAGGAGCGCAGGGGGCCCTGCTTGGGGTCGTACGCGTCGGGGTTCTCCCAGACGTGGGCGAAGACCTCGCGGGTGATCCGGTCGGCGGCGTCCTCGTCGCCGAGCACGCGGTGGGCGAGGCCGTGCACGAGCGAGGCGAAGCGGTCGTACAGCTCGCCGAGCGCGGCTGCCTCCCCGTGCGCCAGTCGCTGCTGCATGCGGCGGTCCCAGCGGCGCGGCGCTTCCTTCGCCATGCGGCCCCCTCTGCGCGTGCCGTTCCTTGCCCGACCCGATCGAAACCCTCCATCGAATGTAGTCGCCACCGCCGACAACGCACTCCCTTTAAGGCAAAGTGCGCCCGCGCCCGGCCTCGGATGATAGGGAGCGGCATCCCTGGTGTTTCATGGAGAAGAGGCGGGGCAGCCGCGACGTAGGAAGCGTAGGGAAGGCTTCCGCATCGGCGAGCTACGAGCGAGCGGTATCAGCGAGCGAGAGGCGTGCGAGTGACGCTGCAGGTGGCCGTGGACGAGCAGGACGGCTGGGCCGTGCTGCGGGTGTCCGGCGAGATGGACCTGGTGACCTCGCCTGTCGTGCGCCAGCGCGTGCACGACGCCGTGGCCGATGGCCGCCGCAGTCTCGTCCTGGACCTCTCCGACGTGCTGTTCTGCGATTCCAGCGGTGTCGGCGTGCTGATCGCGACGCGCCGCCTGTTCCGCTCCTGCCAGGGGCGCCTGCGCCTGATACTGCCCGCGCAGGGCGCCGAGGACGGCTCCCATGTGAACCGCGTCCTCGCGGCCCTCGGCGTACGCCGGCTCTTCGAGGTCTTCCCGGACGTGACGGCGGCGGTGGACGACGAGGCGATCCCGCTCTCCGCGTGAGGCGGACCCCAGGCGGACCCAGAAGATCACCGACGCCCGACTCCTGGTACAACCTCTCTTGTCCCGGTCTTGGCACAAGCGTCGGCTTCCCGCCTCCGGGCGGTCGCCGAACACGTACGCTCGCTGCCAGAGACACCCCGGGGAACCCCCTGTGCACACGCACCCAACCGCAGAAGTGAGGCGGCCCGAACACCATGGACAGTGCCGAGTACGAGCGTAGGATCGCGGCCCGTTTCGCCACCTTCGACCAGGATGGCAACGGCTACATCTCCCGTGAGGACTTCAGCACGGCGGCCGCCGCCCTGCTCACCGAGTTCGGCGCGACGGCACGCTCCGAGAAGGGGCAGGCCCTGTACATCGGGGCCGAGGGCTTCTGGCAGGGCATGGCCGGGATCGCCGACCGTGACGGCGACCAGCGGATCACCAAGCCGGAGTTCGTGGGCGGCGCGGTGAAGCGCCTGCGGGACAACCCGGCCCGGTTCGCCGAGATCGCACGGCCGTTCCTGGACGCCGTGATCGCTGTCGCGGACGGCGACGGGGACGGTTCGGTCAGCCCTCAGGAGGTCGAGCGCGCACTGAAGGCGCTCGGCGTCCCCCAGGACATCGCGAGCGCCGCGGGCGGCTCGCTCGACACCGACGGGGACGGGCGGGTGACGGAGGAGGAGATCGTCGCGGCCTTCGCGGGGTACTTCACCGTTCCCGAGTGAGCAGGCACGTGAGGCGGCCCCGCTGAGCCGGCCCCGCTGAGCTAGCCCCGCTGAGCTAGCCCCGCGTGAACCGCTCCCGCAGCTTGTACTTGAGCACTTTGCGCAGCGTCTCGTTGCGGGGGAGGGCCTCCACCAGCTCCAGTTGCTCCGGCAGCTTGTACGTGGAGAGTCCTTCCCCGCGCAGATACGCCGTCATGGCTTCCAGGGTCAGCGTGCCCGCGTCGTCATGCGCGCCCGACCGCTGCTCGACCACCGCGCAGACCCGTTCCCCCCGCTCGGGGTCCGGCAGGCCGATCACCGCCGCGTCCCCCACGGCCGGATGCCGGTGGAGCAGGTCCTCGATCTCCTTCGCGGAGATGTTCTCGCCCTTGCGGATGATGATGTCCTTGGCCCGCCCGGTCAGGACCAGGTGCCCCGTCGTCCGTACGTGCCCCAGGTCGCCCGTGATCAGGAACCCGTCCGCGTCGAAGACGCCCGCGCTCTGCTCAGGGTCCAGGTAGCCCTGGCAGACCGCCTCCCCGCGCAGCCGCACCTCGCCGTCGACACCGGCGGGGACCTCCTTGCCGTCGGCGTCCGTGACCCGGATCTCCATGCCCTGCGGAGGCATCCCTTCCGTCGTCGCCAGGTTCTCGGCGGTGTCGTCCGGCGCCCCCATGGTGATCATCGGCACCTCGGTCATGCCGTAGCCGTGGGTGAGCTGGCAGCCCATCTCCCGTACGACCGCGTGGTAGATCTCCGGCGGCTTCGGCGCCCCGCCGCCCGCGAGGAGGCGCAGGGAGGGGATGAGCTTCTCGCCGGACGGCAGTCTGCGCTGCTCGGCGAGGAACATCGAGTAGAACGCGGTCGAACCGCCCGCCACCGTCACGCCGTGCCGCCGGTAGCCGTCGAGCGCGTCCGGCAGCGCGAAGGTCTCGAACATCACCGCGGGGAAGCCGTACAGGAGCAGCATCACGGTGTAGTCGGGGCCCGCGATGTGCGCGAAGGGGAACGCCATCGAGCCGACGTCGTCCGCCGAGAGGTGCAGGGCGTGCGCCAGGCACGAGCCGCCGGCGATCAGTGAACGGTCCGTGTGCAGCACGCCCTTGGGGTCGGACGTCGTCCCCGACGTCCAGTAGATCCAGCGCACCGACGTCCCGTCGGAGGGCGGCGGTGGCAGGACGGACGGATCGCCGTCCGGCAGGTCCTCGTAGGCGTGTGCCCCGAAGACGCCGCGCGCGCCGAGCCGTCGTGCCATCTCCGTGTGGTCGAAGCCGCGCCACACGTCGGGCACGGCGAAGAACTCGGCCTTCGACTCCCGCAGCGCGAAGCCGACTTCGCGGTCGCGGTAGAAGGGGATGACCGGCGACTGGACCGCGCCGATGCGGGCGAGCGCGAAGGAGAGCAGGGCGGTCTCGATGCGGGTGGGCAGCTGCCAGGCCACCACGGTGCCGGGGCGCACCCCCATCTCGTGGAGCCCCGCGGCCACGCGCTCGCAGCGGGCCCGCAGTTGGCCGAAGGTCAGCGTCCGGTCGTCGGCGGGGTCCGCCGCGGCCTGGATGAGGACGGGGGCGTCGGGGGTGAGTGCGGCGCGGCGTTCGACGAGCTCCCAGAGAGTGCGGGACGCTCCCAGTTCGTACGCGGTCTCGTTGTCCGAGCTCCTCATGCGATCCCCTCACGCAAGGCGACTAACTGACGGTCAGTCAGATCGTGTCGAGAGCGTAAGGCTCACCGCCTTGTCGGTCCAGAGGCGCACAGTTAGCCTGCCGTCTGACGGGTCATCAGATATCCCGGAGGGGCCGGAGGGATGACCGGAGGAGACGACGTGGACCTCACCTACACGCAGGAGGAGGAATCCTTCCGGGCGGGCCTGCGCGAGTGGCTGACCCGAACGCTCCCTCAACTGCCCCCGCGACCCGACCCGTTGGACTGGCCGGGGCGCCGGGCGTACGACATGGGATGGCAGCGCAGGCTGTACGACGCCGGGTACGCGGGGCTGCACTGGCCCGTCGACGCCGGTGGCCGCGGAGCGACCCCGACACAGCACCTGATCTTCCTGGAGGAGACGGAGAAGGCGGGAGCGCCCTATGTGGGGGCGAACTTCGTGGGCCTGCTGCACGCGGGCCCCACCATCGCCTCCGAGGGAACGCCGGAGCAGCGGGCCAGGTGGCTGCCGCCCGTGCTGCGCGGTGACGAGGTGTGGTGCCAGGGATTCAGCGAGCCGGACGCGGGCTCCGACCTCGCGTCGCTGCGCACGCGCGCGTGGCGGGACGGCGACGACTACGTGGTGAGCGGGTCCAAGATCTGGACCTCGCACGCGGAGGTCGCCGACTGGTGCGAGCTCCTCGTGCGGACGACGCCGGTGAGCGAGGACGTGCCCAAGCACCGCGGCATCTCGTGGCTCGCGATGCCGATGGACACCCCCGGGATCACGGTCCGCCCCCTGCGTACGCTCGCGGGCTCCACCGAGTTCGCCGAGGTGTTCCTCGACGAGGTGCGCATCCCGGTGGCCAACCGCGTCGGCGCGGAGAACGACGGCTGGCGCGTGACGATGGTGACGCTGTCGTACGAGCGCGGGACGGCCTTCGTGGGGGAGGTCGTCGCCTGCCGCCGGGTCCTTGGCGATCTCGCCCGCGAGGCCCGCAAGAACGGGCGCTGGGACGACGCGGCCCTCCGGCGCAGGCTCGGCAGGCTGAGCGCGGAGTTCGGGGCGCTGTGGCGGCTCACGCAGTGGAACGTCAGCGAGTCGCAGCGGGCGGGCAGCGGGGTCCCGGGCATCGGCGGGTCCGTCTTCAAGCTCCGCTACTCGCACGCACGCCAGGAGCTGTACGAGGCGGCGGGCGAGGTCCTCGGGCCCGGAGCGCTCGACCTGGGCCACGAGTGGACCCTGGACCGGCTCTCCTCCCTCTCGTACACGATCGCCGCGGGGACCTCGCAGATCCAGCAGAACATCGTGGCCGAGCGGATACTCGGCCTGCCGAAGGGGCGGTGAGGGCGCGGATGGACTTCCAACTCACGCAGGACCAGCGGGCCTTGCGGGGCGGGATGCGGGAGCTCCTGGAGGGCCGCTTCGACGGGGCCGCCCTGCGGGAGGCCGCGGACTCCGGGGCCCCCTCGCTGGACCGGGCCCTGTGGCGGGAGCTCGGGGACGCCGGGTTCTTCTCGCTGCGGGTGCCGGAGGAGGAAGGCGGGGTCGGACTCGGGCTCCCGGAGGCCGTGTTGGTCTTCGAGGAGGCGGGGCGCGCGCTGCTCCCCGGGCCGCTGGTGGCCACGTTCCTCGCGGCGGGCGACGTCGCGGGCGCCGCCCAGGGGACGACCGTGGTGACGGCAGCCTCGGGCGGGCTCGTTCCCTGGCTTGACGCGGCGGACGTGGTCCACGGGGATGTCTCCGGCGCCGTACCCCTGCGTTCTGTCGACCCGCTGACGCCGCTGCACCGGATGCCGGGCGAACACCCGGGAGGGGCGGCGGCATCGGATGCGGATCTGCTGCTCGCCGCGGAACAGCTCGGCAGCGCGGGCAGGACCTGCGAGATGGCGGTCCGGTATGCCCGAGAGCGCACCCAATTCGGCCGGTCCATCGGATCCTTCCAGGCCGTGAAACATCTCTGCGCCCAGATGCTCGTCCGCACGGAGGTCGCCCGTGCCGCCGTGTACGCGGCGTCAGTGACCGGTGACGGAACGGAGATCGCGGCGGCCGGACTGCTCGCCGACGAGGCGGCGGTGCGGGGCGCGCGCGACTGCCTTCAGGTGCACGGCGGAATGGGCTTCACCTGGGAAGCCGACGTACATCTGCATCTGAAGCGTGCCTGGGTGCGGGCAGGACTCGGGCAGTCGGCGTCCGGCGCGGAGGAGGAGCTGGCGGCGGCGCTGTGAGCCTTCGTGGGCGCGGAGAGTGATCGACTTGTGAAGTTCCCGAAGTGGGGGGAGGCTACTGAGCGTCGATACCGGGTTGTGTCCTATGCGTGACTCGTCACGGCATGGAGTCGGGCTTCCGCTCCGGTACCTTGTGTGAGATGCGAGTGGTTCTGAGGTCGAGCCATGCCGGTGTTGCCCCTGAGGCGGCGCCGGACCCGGCAATGCGTGCCGCTCGCAGTGCAGGAAGGGGCTTCATGCCCACCTGTTCGACCCCCCGCAGCGCGCGTCGCACAGTATGCCGCACGCGTACTCCTTCGCGCTGGAATATGCCTGAAGCGCTTGTTGGGGTGACTGAACGTCAACCATGCTGTCTCTCAAGGGGATCACGTTCCGTGACCCCGTGGAGTCGCGAGGCGATGTGTCCGCCGGTTCGGATGGTGTGAGCGGTGCAGGTGCTTCAAGTTCAGCTGGAGGTCAGGCCCGACCCCGCCGAGGTGGGGCGGGCCCGGAGGTGGGCGCGCTCGCGGCTCGCCGTGTGCGGGATAGAGGCCGACGAGCCACTGGCCGAGACGCTGATCCTGCTGATCTCGGAGCTGGTCACCAACGCGGTGGTGCACACGGGCTGTCCGGCCGTGCTGCGCATGCTGCTGCCGGACGTCCCGGATGTGCCCGAGGAGGCCGCGGAGGCCGGTCCGGGGACGGTCAGGGTCGAGGTGGCCGACGCCAGCGCGCGTCCGCCGAAGCAGCGGCACGCGGACGGCGACGCGACCAACGGCCGGGGTCTCGAACTCGTCGACGGCCTCGCCGACCGCTGGGGCTGGCAGACCGAAGGCGCGGGAAAGAGCATCTGGTGCGAGGTGGACCGGTGCGAGCCGGGCGTCGCGGCGGTCGCGTTCGACGGAACGACTTACGAGGACGTCGCGTACGAGGCGGTCTGAAGTCCCGCGCGGCTGCGGTCTGGGTCCCGTGCGGATGAGGCCTGAGTCCCGCGCGGCCGTGCCGGGCGCCCGTATGCGCCGTCACGTGCCACGGTGCGCGGCCGTGCGCGGTCGGTGCAAAAGCGGCATAATTCATTAACCGCCGGACGGGTGTTGACGTACCGTGTCCGATTGATCACGCTTGTGTGCAGCGATTCGCCGCGAGGGGACGTCGAGGGGCGGTGGTCTGTGACCCGGTCCTTGACGAGACGTGGGTCGCCGTCGGCGCCGGTCCCTTCGTGGCCGCAGAGGGCAGGACCAGCGCGCCGGAGCCGGATGGCGGCGCGCGCGGCGACGCGCTCGGGGCGGGAGCCGGGCCGTCGCCATCCGAAGGCTCAGGGGAAGGGCCGGGGGAGGGTCACGGAACGCTCACAGCACCGCTACCGGCGCGACCGGTGTCCCCGTGCCGCCGATGAACGGCTCGGGCATCGCGGAGAGAAGGAAGCTGTAGCGGGAAACTTCTGCACAGGCTGTGGACAACTTTTCCAGATTCCAGTTCTGGCCCTGCAGCATCCCCATCTCGACCAGGTGGAGCGCGTGCACGGGCAGCCAGAGGTTCTCGATCTCGGGCGGGAAGATCTCGAAGGTGAGGGTGTCGTTGGCGACCGCCGCGACATCGCGCGCGTGGAACCACTCGGGGGTACGGACCGAGAGGCCGGGGGACGGATATCCGTACGCGTGCTTGTCGCCCGCGAGATAGGTCTGGATCTGCCCGGTGCGTACGAGGACGATGTCGCCGGCGCGGACGGTGATCCCCGCGAACTCCTCGGCCTCCGCCAGGTCTTCGGGGGTGACCGCGTGATCGCCGGGCAGCCGGTCCACGCCCTTGGCGCGCGCGACGTCAAGCAGTACGCCGCGCGAGACGAGGTGCGGCACCTTGTCGATTCCGCTGAACCGGGCGCCGGTGTGGGCGGTGATGGTGTCCGCGGGGCGGCCGTTGTAGATCTTCCCCGAGTGTGACGCGTGGGTGAGCGCGTCCCAGTGGGTGGCTGTCTGCAGGCCCATCGTGACGGCGTCGTCGCTGGTGGCGACCGTGCCGGGACCAAAGAGCTCCTGGTTGATCTGCACCATCGTGTGAAGGGGGTTGACCCGGCCGGGTATCAGGCCCGTCTGGACGCCGTCTTCCTTGAGGGCGAGCGCGAGCGGGATGCGGCGGCCGGTGCGGAGGGTGGCGGCGGCTTCGCGGACCACCTCGTCGGTGATGAGGTTGAGGGTGCCGATCTCGTCGTCGGTGCCCCAACGGCCCCAGTTGTTCACGCGTTTGGCGATGTCGTGGAATTCGGGCGGCAGAGACATGGGCCCTCCCCGGGGCTTGTATTCCGGTATCTGACGGGTCATAGAATCTAACGGTCCGTCAGAAACCGCGGGAAGGGGCCGGACGTGGGGAACTTCTTGGCAGGCAAGGTGGTGGCCGTGACCGGCGCCGGGCGCGGCATCGGCAAGGCGGTCGCGCTCGCCGCCGCGGCCGAGGGTGCGAGAGTCGTGGTGAACGACTACGGCGTCTCCATGGAGGGCGCGCAGCCGACCAGTGAGATAGCCGACGGCGTGGTCAAGGAGATCCGGGCGGCGGGCGGCGAAGCCGTCGCGGTCGCCGATGACATCTCGACCATGGCGGGCGGGCAGCGGATCGTGGACGTCGCGCTCGCCGAGTACGGGCGCATCGACGGTGTGGTGTGCGTGGCCGGGATCCTGCGGGAGCGGATGCTCTTCAACATGTCCGAGCAGGAGTGGGACCCGGTGGTCGCCACGCACCTGAAGGGCACGTTCACCGTCTTCAAGGCCGCTTCGGCGGTCATGCGCAAGCAGGGCACGGGCACGCTGATCGGCTTCACCAGCGGCAACCACCAGGGGTCCGTCGCGCAGGCCAACTACAGCGCGGCCAAGGGCGGGATCATCTCGCTGGTGCGCAGCGCGGCGCTCGGCCTGAACAAGTACGGGGTGACGGCGAACGCGGTGGCGCCCGTCGCGCGGACCCGGATGTCCGCCAACGTGCCCATGGAGCTGAAGGAGATCGGGGAGCCGGAGGACGTGGCCGCCCTTGTCACGTATCTGCTGAGCGAGCGGGCCCGGGAGGAGAGGATCACCGGGCAGGTCTACACGGTCGCGGGCCCGAAGATCGCGGTGTGGGCGCAGCCGCGTGAGCTGCGGGCCGGGTATGTCGAGGGCGGCTGGACCCCGGAGAAGATCGCCGACTTCCTGCCGGGGACGGTGGGGGTCGATCCGATGCCGATGCTGGCCCAGCTGGAGGCGATGGCGAAGGCCGCCGCCGCCAAAGACCGGCCGAACGCGTAGGCCGGGCGGTGGAGTTCGGATTCGGGCCGCGGGACGAGGAGTTCCGCGCGGAGGCCCGGGCCTGGCTCGGCGAGCACCTGACGGGGGTGTTCGCGGGAGCCGCGGGGCGGGGCGGGCCCGGCAGCGAGCATGAGGACGCCGCGGAACGCCGGGCCTGGGAGCGGGAGTTGGGCCAGGGCGGCTGGATCGGGATCGGCTGGTCCGCGGGGGATGCCCACACGTACGGGAATCGGCGGGCGACGCTGACCCAGCAGGTCGTCTGGGCCGAGGAGTACGCGCGGGCGCGGGCACCCGGGCGCTACGGCCACATCGGCGAGAACCTGCTGGCCCCGACCCTGCTCGCGTACGGCAGTCAGGAGCAGCGGGACGAGTTCCTGCCGCCCATCGCGCGCGGGCAGGCGCTGTGGTGTCAGGGGTACAGCGAGCCCGGGGCCGGGTCGGACCTTGCGGGCTTGCGGACGGCGGCGGTGCGGGACGGCGAGGTCTACCGTGTCACCGGGCAGAAGGTCTGGACTTCGCTCGCCCAGGAGGCGGACTGGTGCTTCGTGCTGGCGCGGACGGAGGCGGGGTCCACCGGTCACCGGGGGATTTCGTTCCTGTTGGTGCCGATGGATCAGCCCGGACGTGTCGAGGTGCGCCCCATCAGGCAGTTGACGGGGACGAGCGAGTTCAACGAGGTCTTCTTCGACGGTGCGGTCGCGCGCGCCGCGCATGTGGTGGGCGGGCCCGGCAACGGCTGGCGCGTCGCCATGGGACTGCTCGGCTTCGAACGCGGTGTCTCCACCCTCGTGCAGCAGATCGGGTTCGCGGAGGAGCTGGCAGGCGTCGTCCGGGAGGCGGTCCACAGGGGGGCCGTCGGCGATCCCGTGCTGCGGGACCGACTTGTGCGGCTGTGGGCGGAGCTGCGGGTCATGCGCTTCAACGCCCTGCGTACGTTGGGGAGTTCGGGCGGGTACGAAGCCGCGGGGGCGCCGAGCGTGGCCAAGCTGCTGTGGGGCGGTTGGCACCAGCGCCTTGGGGAGCTCGCCATGGCGGTGCGGGGTGTCGTGGGGGCGGTCGGCCCGGGGGACTGGAGCGAGAGCGCGCCGTACGAACTCGACGCCCTGCAAAGGCTCTTCCTCTTCACGCGGGCCGACACCATCTACGGCGGCTCCGACGAGATTCAGCGCAACATCATCGCCGAGCGTGTGCTCGGCCTGCCGAGGGAGGCGCGATGAGGGGTGTCGTTTTCGACAGGAGCAGGGCCGAGGGGAGCAGGGTCGAGGTCGTCGACGACCTCGAGGTGCGGGGTCCGGGGCCGGGGGAGGTCCTTGTCGCGGTCGCGGCGGCGGGCCTGTGCCACAGCGACCTTTCGGTGATCGACGGGACCATCCCCTTCCCCTCGCCGGTGGTGCTCGGGCACGAAGGGGCGGGGGTGGTGGAGGCGGTCGGTGCGGGGGTGACCCATGTGACGGCCGGTGATCACGTGGCGCTCTCGACCATCGCCAGCTGTGGGACATGCGGTGAGTGCAATCGCGGGCGGCCGACCATGTGCCGGCGCGCGATCGGGATGCCGGATCAGCCGTTCTCGCGGGGCGGCGAGCCGATCTACCAGTTCGCGGCGAACTCCGCCTTCGCGGAACGGACGGTGGTGAAGGCCGTGCAGGCCGTGAAGATCCCCCAGGACATTCCGCTGACGTCGGCGGCGTTGATCGGATGCGGGGTGGTGACGGGGGTCGGCGCCGCCCTGAACCGCGCGAAGGTCGACCGGGGCGACAGCGTGGTGGTCATCGGTACGGGAGGCATCGGGCTGAATGTCCTCCAGGGGGCGAGGATCGCCGGGGCCACGCGGATCGTGGCCGTGGACGCCAACGCTGACAAGGAGGGCGTGGCACGGCAGTTCGGCGCCACGCACTTCTTCGTGTCGGCGGAGGCGGAGGGTGTGCGGGAGCTGCTGCCGACGGGGGCCGACCACGTCTTCGAGTGCGTGGGCCGGGTCGAACTGATCCGCCAGTCGATCGACCTCCTGGACCGGCATGGACAGGCGATCCTGCTGGGGGTGCCACCGGCCACGGCCGAGGCGTCGTTCCTGGTGTCGTCCCTGTTCCTGGACAAGTCGATCCTTGGCTGCCGCTACGGCTCGGCCCGCCCGCAGCGTGACTTCGCGCTGTACGCGGAGCTGTATCTGGCGGGGCGCCTGATGCTGGACGAGCTGGTGACGGAGACGTACCCGGTGGAGGACTTCGCGAAGGCGGTGGGGGACGCGGAGGCGGGGCGGGTGGCGCGGGGGGTGCTGACGTTCTGAGGGGTCTCTGCGGGTTCCCTGCGGGGTCCCTGCGGGGCTTGGGCGGGGTTCGGTGCGGGTCCGTCTTGGGGTGGGGGCCGTGGGTTCCCTGCGGGGCTTGGGTGGGGTGCGGGTCTGTCTTGGGGGTGGGGGCCGTGGGTTCCCTGCGGGGCTTGGGCGGGGTTCGGTGCGGGTCTGTCTTGGGGGTGGGGGCCGTGGGTTCCCTGCGGGGCTTGGGCGGGGTTCGGTGCGGGTCTGTCTTGGGGGTGGGGGCCGTGGGGTCCCTGCGGGGCTTGGGTGGGGTTCGGTGCGGGTCTGTCTTGGGGGTGGGGCCCGTGGGGTCCCTGCGGGGCTTGGGTGGGGTTCGGTGCGGGTCCGTCCTGGGGGCGGGGCCCCGTTTCCGGTGCCGGAGCGGGGCTGGCCTTCCGGGGGGCGGGGCCGCGCCGGTATGTCCGTCCTCGCTATCGTCCGGTGGCCGCGCGGCTGCTTCGGCACCGGAGCGCCGCGAACCGTGCTCCGGGCAGACATACCGGCACGTCCCCTCGCGTCTCGATGCCGACTGCGGGCGCGTGGAGCTGTCCCATCCCACCCCACCTGCCATCTCCCCCTCGCCCCGCCGCACTCTTGCTCCCACCCACCCCCATCACCGCGGGGCAATCGGGTGGGTGGTCGGGAAAGCTTGTTCGGGCAGGGGTGGATGCGGGGTGATCGGGTGGGTGGTGGGAAAGGCTTGTTCGGGCAGGGGTGGATGCGGGGGGCCGGGGTCACCGCCCGGGCCCGGAGAGCGCGCCGTCACGGAAAGTGCGGCGATAGGCGGTCGGGGTCACCCCCAGAGCCGCCTGCAAGTGCCCCCGCATCGACTGCGCCGTACCGAAGCCCGCGTCCCGCGCGACCCGGTCCACGGAGAGATCGCTGGACTCCAGAAGGTGGCGGGCCCGCTCGATCCGCTGCTGCGCCAGCCACTGGCCGGGGCTGATCCCCACCTCCTCACGGAAGCGGCGCGTGAAGGTGCGTACGGACATGGATTCCTGATCCGCCATGTCGCGGAGCTGAATCGGCTCGTTCAGACGCGCGAGGGCCCACGCCCGCGCAGAGGTCGTCGTCGCGAACTGGGGCTCGGGGACAGGGCGTTGGATGTACTGGGCCTGGCCCCCGTCCCGGTGCGGCGGCACCACCGTACGCCGGGCCACGTCGTTGGCGACCGCCGCCCCGTGGTCACCGCGTACGACATGGAGGCAGAGGTCGAGGCCCGCGGCCACGCCCGCCGAGGTGAGGACGTCCCCGTCGTCGATGAAGAGGACCTCCGGATCCACCGTGATCCGGGGGAAGAGGCGCTGGAAGTGCTCGGCCGACGACCAGTGCGTCGTCGCGGTGCGGCCGTCGAGATAGCCCGCGGCGGCCAGCACATACCCGCCCGTGCAGATGGAGATCAGGCGCGTGCCCGGTGTGATGTGCGTCAGGGCCGAGGCCAGTTCCTCGGTCAGGACACCCTCCTCGTAGACCGGCCCCAGTTCGTACGACGCGGGGATCACCACTGTGTCGGCGGTGGCCAGGCACTCCGGGCCGTTCTCCACGAGGATCGAGAAGTCGGCGTCGGTGCGCACCGGGCCCGGAGGGCGGATGGAGGCCGTGATGACCTCGTAGAGGCGCCGGCCCTCGGCGGTTCTCGCGCGGCCGAAGATCCGCTGCGGGATGCCCAACTCGAAGGGGATGACACCGTCCAGGGCCAGGACCACCACGCGGTGGCGAGGGGTGGTCGAACTCGGGGCGCCGGTCACTGAGGCCATGGCCCGATCCTAGCTAATGCTGTCCTTTGGGCCACTCGTTCGGGAGTGGGCGGATCCGGATGCTGGTTGTCGTGACCCAGACAGACGTGAATCAGACGGTCGAGCCGCCCCTGGAGGTGCCGAGCCGTCGGCGCCGTATCCACCGGGCCTGGTTCGTCGCCGCCGTCACCTTCGTGACGATCATCGGCGCCGCCGCGTTCCGCTCCTTGCCGGGCCTGCTCATCGATCCGCTGCACAGCGAGTTCCACTGGTCGCGCGGCACCATCGGCCTCGCGGTCTCCATCAACCTCGCCCTGTACGGGCTCACCGCGCCGTTCGCCGCCGCGCTGATGGACCGCTTCGGCATCCGCCGGGTCGTGGCGGTCGCTCTTGTCGTGATCGCTCTCGGCTCCGGGCTCACCGTGTGGATGCAGCACGCCTGGCAGCTGCTGCTGTGCTGGGGGCTGCTCGTCGGCCTCGGCTCGGGGTCCATGGCGCTCGCCTTCGCCGCCACCGTCACCAACCGCTGGTTCACCACGCGGCGCGGGCTCGTCACCGGCATCCTGACGGCGGCCTCCGCGTCCGGCCAGCTGATCTTCCTGCCGCTGCTCTCCTGGCTCGTGGATGCCCACGAGTGGCGGCCCGCCGCGGTGACCGTCGCCCTGGCCGCGCTCGCCGTCGTCCCGTTCGTGTGGCTGCTGCTGCGCGACCATCCGGCGGACGTGGGCCTGAAGCCGTACGGCTCCGAGGAGTTCGTGGAGAAGCCCCCGCCCACCACGGGCGCCGCGCGGCGTGCGGTCACCGTGTTGTTCAAGGCGGCCCGCACCGGCCCGTTCTGGCTGCTCGCCGGCACCTTCGCCATCTGCGGCGCCTCGACGAACGGCCTGGTCCAGACGCACTTCGTGCCCGCCGCGCACGACCACGGCATGCCGATCACGGCGGCCGCGTCGCTCCTCGCCGTCATCGGCGTCTTCGACGTCGTGGGGACGATCGCGTCCGGCTGGTTCACGGACCGCTTCGACGCGCGGCGGCTGCTTGCCGTGTACTACGCGCTACGCGGCGTCTCGCTGCTCTTCCTGCCGCTGCTGCTCGCGCCGACCGTGCACCCGCCGATGATCTTCTTCATCGTCTTCTACGGCCTCGACTGGGTGGCGACCGTGCCACCGACCCTGGCCCTGTGCCGCGAGCAGTACGGCGACGACAGCGCCATCGTCTTCGGCTGGGTGCTCGCGTCGCACCAGGTGGGAGCCGCGATCGTGGCCGTCGTCGGCGGTGTCGTACGGGACACCTTCGGGTCGTACGACGTGATGTGGATCGCCTCTGGGGCGCTGTGCGCGGCGGCGGCGCTGATGGCTCTGGTCATCCGGCGGGCCGGTGAGGAGAAGGTGGCGGGGCCCGCGCTCACGTAGCGGATGTGTTGGATGTGTTGGATGCGTTGGGTGTGCGGGATGTGTTGGGTGTGGCAGGCGTGTCGAACCTGCCGAACTTGCCCCGGTGGAAGAGGAGCGGCTCGCCGTCGTCGGTGGCGCCCAGGGCGTCCACCCGGCCGACCACGATCAGATGGTCGCCCCCGGTGTGCACCGCCTGGATGGTGCAGTCGATCCAGGCCGGTACGCCGGTCAGGCGGGGCGAGCCGGTGACGGGCGCCGCGTCGTACACGACACCGGCGAACTTGTCGGCGCCGCTCACCGCGAAGCCGCGGCACAGTGTGCCCTGGTCGGCGCCGAGGACGTTCACGCAGAAGACGCCCGCGCGCGCGATGCGGGGCCACGTCGTCGACGTACGCGCGACCATGAAGGAGACCAGGGGAGGGTCTAGGGAGAGCGAGGAGAAGGACTGGCAGGCGAATCCGGCCGGGCCGTCCTCGCCTTCGGATGCCGGTGCCGTGACAACGGTCACGCCGGTCGCGAAGTTCCCGAGCACGCGCCGGAACTCACCCGGGTCGAGCGGCGCACGCTCGTCGTCACCGACCGCCCGCAGCTGCGGGCGCGGAAGGGCTTCGACCGGGCCGGTGGTGGTCGGTGCGCCGACCGACCTGAGGTATCGGACGACGGTGGCCGCCATCCCTGCGTGTCCCATCACACCAGCCATTGAAGCTGACGGGCCGTCAGATAGGAAGGGTGCGGGCTGCCTTATCGGCCGTGGGAGGGCCCGCGTATTTTCAGGCCCATGAAGTGGGGGGACACACGAGGCGGCGCGCGGGATCCCTGGCGCGGCGGAATGGCGGCGGCCAGTGCGGCGTGCGCCGCTCAACTGCCCGCGGCCGGAGTGGTCGCCTTCGTGCTCTCCCTGGACAACGACAACTACGGGGCAGCCGAGGGCGGCGCCATCGGCCTGGCCTGCGTCGTCGTCTTCCTGCCGCTGCTCCTTCCGGTCCTCGGCCTGGTGCACGCGTGCGTGCAGGTCGTTCCGGCGACACTCATCGGGCGGGCGGCGCGGCAGAAGGCCGGGCGGGGCCCGGAGCGGGCCTGGGTGGTCGGTGCCCAAATGGTGCCGGGTGTGGGGTGGGGGCTCCTCTTCGCCGCTCTGGGCGGGCCGTTCGTCGAACCGATGCTGTGGGGGGCGGCGAGCGGGGTGCTGCCCGCGCTGGCCCTCGCGTACTGGGAGAGGCGGGCGAGTGAGGGGCCCGTGCGACTGCGCAGGATCTGGTTCCGGTCGGGGCTCGCCTCGGTGGGGCTGTGCGTGCTGCTCGTGGCGGTGGCCGGTGTGGCAACCGCCACGGGACTCATCAAGGAGTACGAGCCGCCGCGGCTCAGCGATGAGCAGCTCGCCGGGGTGTGGCGGGACGAGGGCGGCGACAGGGCGGTACTGAAGCTGACGGCGGACGGGCACGCCGAGCTCGCGGAGCTTCCGGCCGACGAGGAGGACCAGCCCGGCATCGTCGCCCCCGAAGATGCCCTGGACGAGACGGGGCTCTCGGGCTGCGAAGTGACCGGCACCTGGACGGTCGGCGTCGACGACACCGACGGCCGGCCCACGGTCGACATCGAGCTGGACGGTTGCCAGGGCTCGCAGGCCTGGTCGATCGGCGGCACGGAGGACACCCCCGAGCTGTTCGTGACGTCCGGCGACCCGGACGCCCCCGAGATCGAGAAACTGGTGAAGGACTGAGGCAGCCTCCGGCTTCTGGTGGGCCGGGGGCAGCCTCAGCGGCCCTCGAAAGAAGGTGGACGTCGCTCCACGAAGCCGGCCACGCCCTCGTTCGCGTCCGCCGTCGTCATGTTGATCTCCTGCGCCGCGGCCTCCGCCGCGAAGGCTGAAGCGCGGTCCGATTCCAGGGACGCGTTGACCAGTTGCTTGGTCAAGGCGATGGCGCGGGTCGGCCCCGTCGCGAGGCGTTCCGCCCAGGCGCGGGCCGTCTTCTCCAGCTCGTCGGCCGGTACGACTCGATTGACGAGCCCGAGCCGTTCGGCGTCCGCGGCCGGCACGGAGTCCCCGAAGAACATCAGCTCCTTGGCCCGCTGCGGGCCGATGAGGCGCGGCAGCAGATAGGCCCCGCCACCGTCGGGCACCAGGCCCCGGCGCACGAACACCTCGATGAACTTGGCCTGTTCGGCGGCGACGACGAGATCGCAGGCGAACGCGAGATGCGCGCCGATCCCGGCCGCGGTCCCGTTCACCGCGGCGATCACCGGCTTCTCGCAGTCCAGGACGGCGGCGATGAGGCGCTGGGCGCCCAGCCTGATCGTGCGGGCCACGTCACCGGGCACGCGCTCGGCGCCGCTTGGGGTACCGCGCAGATCGGCCCCCGCGCAGAAGCCCTTGCCGGTCGCGGTGATCACGACGGTGCGGACGCCGGGGTCGGAGGAGGCGTCGGCGAGCAGCGAGATGACGCGTTCGCGCTGGTCCCAGGTGACGGCGTTCATGGCTTCGGGCCGATTGAGCGTGATCCACGAGACGCCGTTGTCAGTGGCGTGGAGTACCAATGAGTCGAGGGGATCAGTTCCGACTTCGGGGGAGGGTGACATGGGGCGAGGCACTCCATTTCGCTGCGGGGTAAACGGATGGGTGGGCGGGAGAGATTCGCCGCGAGGCGGCGGCCTGAAAGGCAACTCACCGGCAGACGGCAAGCGCGTCCAGCGCGACCGCCCCCTGCCCCTGCGGCAGTACCATCAGCGGATTGATGTCCAACTCCGCCAGCTCATCACCCAGTTCAAGGGCCATCCTCTGCACCCGCAGGACGACTTCGATCAGCGCGTCGACGTCGGCAGGGGGCGCCCCCCGGACCCCGTCGAGCAACGCACGCCCGCGCAGTTCGGTGAGCATGGCGGAGGCCTGGGACTCCCCGAAGGGCGGCACCCGCACGGCCACGTCCCGCAGGACCTCGACAAGGACACCCCCGAGCCCGACGGTCACCGTCGGTCCGAAGAGATCGTCCTGCGTCACGCCCACCACCATCTCGACGCCTCGCGCCACCATCTGGCAGACGAGGACACCGTCCAGCGCGATCCCTTCGTAGCGGGCGATGTCGGTCAGCTCCCGATAGGCGTCCCGCACCTGACTGGCGGAGGTCAGTCCGACCTTCACCAACCCCAGTTCGCTCTTGTGGGCGAGCCGCGCGCCGGACGCCTTCATCACCACCGGGTAGCCGACGAGCCCGGCCGCCCGCACGGCCGCCGCGGCACTGGTCACCAACTGCTCGCGCGGTACGCGAATCCCGTACGCGCGCAGCAGCTGCTTCGCCGCGTGCTCGCTCAGCTGCTGGCCGGACCGCATCAGGGCCTGGGCCTTGCGGAAGGACGGCGAGGCCGTGCGCGGGGCCTCGGCGAAGGGGGAGCGGTAGCGGGTCGTGAACCGGTGGTGGTCCAGATAGGCCCGCACGGCCGTGATGCAGTTGGCGAAGGTGCGGAAGGTGGCGACGCGCGACGAGCCGAGCAGCGTCGTGCGGTAGGCCTCCTCGGTGCCGACGGGCGAGCCCCACACCACGCACACCAGCTTGTCCGTCTGCTCCGCCGCGTCCACCAGGTCCTGCGCCAGCTTGTCGCTCATCGGCGGGAAGGGGCCGGTGATGGGGCAGATCAGCACCCCCACCTCCGGATCGTCCAGGATCGCGTCGATGATCTTCCGGCCGCGCCAGTCGCCCACCGGGTGACCGCCGTTGTCGACGGGATTGGCGACGTTCAGATAGTCCGGTATCCACTGGTGCAGCTCCGCCTGCTTGGCGTCCGAGAGCGCGGGAAGTCGCAGCCCCGCCTCGGTCGCCAGGTCCGAGAAGTGCGCGCCCGTGCCGCCCGAGATCGAATACACGACGACGCCCTCGGCCTGCGGAGGCCTCGCGCGCGCCAGCAGGGCGGAGGTGTCCTGGAGTTCGTCGAGCCCGTCCACGCGGATCACGCCGTACTGCCGCATCGCGGCGTCGACGACCGTGTCGGCGCCGGTGAGCTTGCCGGTATGTGAGGCGGCCATGCGGGCGCCGGTCTCGGTGCGGCCGACCTTGACCGCGACGACGGGCACGCCGCGCTGGGCGGCGCGGTCGGCGGCGAGCAGGAAGGCGCGGCCGTCCTTGAGGCCCTCGACGTAGCAGGCGATGGCTCCGACCTCGGGGCGCTCGGCGAAGTAGGAGATGAAGTCGGAGGTCTCCAGGTCGGCTTCGTTGCCGGTGGGCGCCCAGTGCGAGAGGCGTACGCCGATCTCCTGCATCGTGAAGACGGGGCGGCCCTGGTGACCGGACTGGGTGATCAGGGCGATCGCAGGGCCTTCGAGGTCGTCACGGAACTTCTCGAAGGCGTTGAGGTTGGTGTTGGGCCCGAGCAGCCGCAGCCCCGAGCGCTCCACGGCGGCGGCGAGGCGGGCCTGGGCCGCCGCGCCCTCCTCGCCGGTCTCGGCGAATCCGGAGGCGAAGGCGACGGCGAACTTCACCTTGGACTCGGCGAGTTCCTCGATCACGGCAAGGGGATCACTGACGAGGAGTACGGCCAGATCGACCTGTTCCGGCAGGTCCGCGACGGAGGGGTAGCAGGGGGTGCCGAAGACGGTCTGACGGGTGGGGTGCACGGGATGCAGCCGGGCGCCGCCCCGCTCGGCCCAGTCCATGAGCTGGCGCGTGATGCCGGTGTTCGGCCGCCCCTCGGCGTCCGAAGCGCCGATGACGGCGACGGACTCCGGGCAGAAGAACCGGTCCAGATCCGGTATGTCGGCGTGCAGGGGGCGTCCGCTGACGTCCAGGTCGTCCGCCGTGGCGGCCTGTCCGTGGACGGCGGGTGCCGGGGCTTCGCCGCAGGCCACAACACGCGCGCGGCGGGGGTCGGTGGTGAAGGTGCCGTAAGTCGATCCAAGCATCGGTCCGCCCCGCTCCTGTGTGACAGCAACTCAACTGACGCATAGTCAGATTACTGAACTGACGCTGTGTCAGGAACAGTGCTGCACGAAGTGGGGGCGGCCCTTTAGCAGTACCCGGGTGCCCTGGGGGGCTACTCCCCCTCCGGGGGACGGGCTTCCGGGAGGCTTCCGGGAGGGTGCAGTACCGGCCACGGGGGGGCTTGTGAAGGGTTGTGGGGTGGGTGCGGCGTCGTCTTGGCTGGTCGCGCTGTTCCTCGCGCCCCTTACGGGGCGCTCGCCGTCAGCGGTGCGTGCCCAGCGTTTTTGCCACCGCCTTCGCGATCTTTTCCGCGTCCAGGGCCATCTCGCGCAGCATTCCGCTGATGGGGTTCGTGAATCCGGTGAAGTAGAGGCCGGGGGCCGATTTCGGGGTGCGGGCGCCGCGGACCAGCGGGGTGCCCTTCTCGTCGAGTACGCCGAGGTCGCCGAGGAGTGGTTCGAGGGCGCGGCGGTAGCCCGTGGCCGCGATGACCGCCTCGGGGACGATCCGGGTGCCGTCGGCCAGGACGACCTTGCCGTCCTCGAAGGAGTCGACGGCCGCGACCGGTTCGACCTTGCCCTTGCGCACCGCGTCGATGAGGCCCATGTCCTGGACCGGGATCGCGCCCTCCTTGACGCGGGAGTACAGGCCGGTGCCGGGGCGCGGCAGCCCCCGCGCGGACAGGTCGGGGATGCTGACCTTGGCGATCGGGCCCGCGAGCCGGTCCACGAGCGGGACGGGCAGCCTGCGGCACAGGATTCCCGTGCGCTGCGCGGGCCAGCCCGCCGTGGAACGGCGGACGATGTGCGGCGCGGTGCGCACCGCGAGGCGGACGCGCGCCGCGCCGCCCGCGACGAGATCGACGGCGATCTCGGCTCCTGTGTTGCCGACGCCCACGACCAGGACGTCCTTGCCCGCGTAGGGGCTCGGGTCGCGGTAGGCGCTCGCGTGCACGAGCTCGCCCGAGTACGTGTCGCGCCCCGGCCAGTCCGGCACGTGGGGCGTGTGGTTGTACCCGGTGGCGATCACCACCGCGCTGCCGGTCAACTCCCGTCCGCCGGTGGCGTGCAGCAGCCAGCCGACGCCGTCGGCCGCCCGCTCCAGGCGGGACACCTCGACACCGGTGACGATCTCCAGCTGGTGGAACTCGGCGTACTTCGCCAGGTAGCGGAGCACGTTGTCACGTGACACCCAGCGTCCGAAGGAGCGCGGTATCGCGAGACCCGGCAGGGCGGAGAGGCGGCGCGTCGTGTGCAGGTGCAGGCGGTCGTAGTGCGTGCGCCAGGAGGCGCCGACCCGGTCTGACTTCTCGAGCACGACCGCGCGTATGCCGCGGGCACGCAGCGCGGCCGCGGCGGAGAGCCCACCGGGTCCGCCGCCGACGACGTACACAGGGCGGTCTTGCTGTGGTGCTTGTGGGGGAGTGGTGTCGGCCATGAACCTGAGAGTAATCACGTGGTCACTTGATGGGGGACGGTCAAGCGCCAAACCGGTTGCGAATTGATCACGGGTATGCGCGGTACGCCCTCCGTCCGGGGGTTTCGCGACACGTCGGCGGGCCCGCGTGACGTACGCCCCCATGCGTACACCTCTTGCGCACACGGCGAGCGTGCGCTGAACTGACGTACCGTCAGAAGTGCAAGGAATTACAGAGGTTGGTGAATGACGTGACACCGCGCTTCGACCTCCCCGAGGCCGACGCCTTCACCCGCCCCTACTGGGACGCGGCGGCCGAGGGGCACCTGCTGATACGTCGCTGCGGCGGCTGCGGCAAGGCGCACCACTACCCACGGGAGTTCTGCCCCCACTGCTGGAGCGAGGACGTCACCTGGGAGCGGGCGGGCGGCCACGCCACGCTCTACACCTGGTCCGTCGTGCACCGAAACGATCTGCCGCCGTTCGGCACCCGCGTGCCGTACGTCGCCGCGGTCGTCGACCTCGCCGAAGGCCCACGCATGATGACGGAGATCGTCGACTGCGAGGAGAGCGTGTTGCGGATCGGGATGGCGCTGGAGGCGGGGTTCCGGGACGTGGGTGAGGGGGCGGTGATTCCGGTGTTCCGGCCCCGGGCTGCTGCGTAGCTCCACGGGACACATCGCACACCCATGGCTTCACTGTCCTACGGCTTCACCGTCCTACGGCTTCACCGTCCTACGGACTCACTTCGGGGAGCCGTAATTCGCTTCCGTCGACCGTGCGGCACGGGGGATCATGGCCTATGGCCCCCTCGAACTCACGCCCGGCTGCCTGGCAGTTGACCACCGACCTCGACGACTTCCACGACCGCGCGGCGGCCTTCCTGCATTCGGCCCCCGCCCTGCACACCGTGCAGCTCAGCGTCACCGACGCGCTGCGCACGCGCGGGCTCCATGTCTACGGGGACGACGCGCCCCACTTTGGCATCCGCTCCGGAGACCGCGGCGCCGTGGAGGGCGTCTTCGTGTGGACCCCGCCGCACCGGCTCGCCCTGAGCCCGCTCGCCGACGATGCCGCAGCCGACGAGCTCGCCGGAGTGCTCGCCGACGCGGGCCTTGCGCCTGCCGGGGTCGGGGCCGAGAGCGCCACCGCGGCCGCGTTCTCGGCGGCCTGGCAGCGGCGGACGAACGCCACCGCCGCCGTCAGCTTCCCCCAGCGGCTGTACCGTCTCGGCACCCTCACCCCGGCCGGGCCCGCACCGGCCGGCGGCGCGCGCGTCGTCACCGGCGCAGACCGGGCGCTGCTCGCGCGCTGGCACGGGGAGTTCCACGAGGCCATGGGGGAGAAGGGCGGGACGGATGCCGGCGAGTGGGCCGACTCCCGCATCTCCTACGGGGGTGTCACCCTCTGGGAGGCCCCCGACGGCACCCCCGTCGCCATGGCCGGCAACACCCGCCGGATCGCGGGCCAGGTCCGGATCGCCCCCGTCTACACTCCGGCTCACCAGCGCGGGCGCGGCTACGCGGGCGCCGTCACCGCCGCGGTGAGCAGCGCGGCGCTCGCGGCGGGCGCGGAAGAGGTGCTGCTCTTCACCGACGTCGGCAACCCCACGAGCAACGGGCTGTATCAGCGGCTCGGGTTCCGCCCGGTGCGGGACTTCACGCAGTACAGCTTCACGCGGTGATCCCCTGCACGGTGATCCCCTGCACGGTGATCCCCCTGCACCGTGATCCCGTACACGGTGATCCCCCTGCACCGTGATCCCCTACGCGGAGAACTGCTCGTACGCGGTGAACTTCACGGCCACAGCAGTTCCTTGACCCAGCCCCCGCCCGTGCTCCCATCCCTCTCCCTCCGATACCGCAGCCGCACGTGCCGGCGCCGGGCGTCCCCCTGGAAGAACTCGACCTCCTCCGGTTCGAGTACGTACAGCGTCCAACTCGGAGCTGGAGCATCCGGCTCCGCCTGCGCGTGCTCCCAAGCGGCCTGGCTTGCCGCCACCAGATCCCCGTACGACGGCAGCACCTCGCTCTGCCTGCCCACCAGTGCCGAAGCCAGTGCGCCCGGCGAGCGGCGCGCGAGGTCGGCGCGGCTCTCGGTGGCGCTCGCCGTCGTGACCCGGCCCCGCACCCGGACCTGGCGGCCCTGCGCGGGCCAGTAGAACCCGAGCGCGGCCTCGGGGCGTGCCGCGAGCTGACGGCCCTTGGCGCTGCCCGCGTGCGAGCCGAAGTGCCAGCCGGCCGCGTCCGCGTCGTGCAGCATCAGCGTCCGTACGTCCGGGCGGCCCGACTCGTCCGCCGTGGCCAGGCTCATGGTGTGCGGCTCCACCTGACCGGCCTCGGCCACGTCCACGAACCACTGCCAGAACAGGGGGAGCGGGTCGGCGGGGGCGGTCTCCGGGTCGAAGGCGGGCAGTTCGACGTCCCAGACGCGCAGGGCGCGGAGGAGGGCGCGGCCGTGGGCGGTGTCATCAGGCCTGGTATCGGTGTCGTCCATCCGGCGAATCTACGTGAGGTGCCGCCGCGCACCCCGGAGAGGCGCCGCCCCTCAGGGCTCCCTCATCACCCCCGGCCAAGGACCACCGTCCCCGACGAGCAGAACCAGCCGCCCGTCCCCGACGCCACCGCCACCTCGGGAAGTCGTCCCTGCGTCTTGTGTACCTGGCGGCCTTCGCCCGCCTCTCCGCGCAGTTGCCGTACTGCTTCGACCAGGAGGAACAGGCCGCGCATTCCCGGGTGTTGGGCCGACAGGCCCCCGCCGTCCGTGTTCGTCGGCAGTTCGCCGTCCCGCAGCAGGCGGCCCTTCTCCACGAACGCGCCGCCCTCGCCCTTCGCACAGAACCCCAGGTCCTCCAGGGTCACCAAGGTCATGTAGGTGAAGGCGTCGTAGATCTCCGCCACGTCGACGTCCTCGGGGCGCACCCCCGCACGCTCGAACGCCAGACGCCCGCTCACCGCCGCGGGGGAGAGCGTGAAGTCCTCCCACTGCGACATCGTCGTGTGCGAGACGTGCTCGCCGGTGCCGAGCACCCAGACGGGGGTGGAAGCACTGTCGGTCACGTACTCCTCCGCCGCGAGGAGCACCGCGCAGCCGCCGTCGGAACGTATGCAGCAGTGCAGCTTGGTGAACGGGTCAGCGATCATCGGGCCGCCGAGGACCTCGTCGACCGTGATCGGGTCGCGGTACATCGCGTCGGGGTTGGTGGCGGCGTTCGCCCGTGCCTGGACCGCGACGGAGGCGAGCTGTTCGAGCGTCGTGCCGTACTCGTGCATGTGGCGGCGCGCGGCCATCGCGTACTTGGAGATGAGGGAGTGGCCGTACGGGACCTCGAACTGGAGGGGCCCGCGCGCACCGAACGAGAGGTTCGAGGTGCGCCGCCTCGCCTTGATGTCCGCCCTCGCCGTCGAGCCGTAGACGAGGAGTACGGCGTTCGCGCGCCCGGCGGCGATCGCGTCCGCCGCGTGGGCCGCCATGACCTCCCAGGTGGCGCCGCCGACGGAGGTGGAGTCGACCCAGCGCGGCTTCAGGCCCAGGTACTCGGCGACCTCGACGGGGGCGAGCGTGCCGAGGCCGGCCGAGGCGATGCCGTCGATGACCTCGCGGCCAAGGCCCGAGTCGGCCAGTGCGCGGCGGGCCGCCTGGGCGTGCAGGGCGTAGGGGGTTGCCTCGTCGACGCGGCCGCAGTCGGAGAGGGATATGCCGACGACGGCCACCTTGCGGGGGCGGACCGCCGCCGCGCCCGCACTGGTCGGCGCCTCACGGGGGCTGGGAGGGAGGGGAGTTGGCATAAATCTGACGGTACATCAGATACGGCTCGGTCAGGGAGGTGTTACGTCCTGTCGCGGCCCTGTGCATCTGGCGGATGCCGCCTTAGCATGACGGCCCGTCAGATCCGGGTCGGCTCGCCCTCGTGCACGGCGCCGAGGGGCACGGCCGCGACCCGGGGGAGGAGCCCGCCGATGGACGCCGCCTTCACCGCGGAGCAGGAAGAAATCCGCCGCACCCTTCGTGAGCTCGTCACCAAACGCTGCGGGCCGGACGAGGTGAAGGCCGCGGTCCGCACCCCCGCCGGATACGACGCCGCCCTGTGGTCCGCCCTCGCCGAACAGCTCGGCCTGCCCGGTATCGCCATACCCGAGGCGTACGGGGGAGTGGGGTGCGGCTCGGCGGAGCTCGCCCTCAGCAGCGAGGAGCTCGGCCGCGCGCTCGCCCCCTCGCCCCTCTTCGCCACCGCCGCACTCGTCGCCCCGCTCCTCCAGCGTCTCGGCGCCGACGAGCAGCGGTCCGAGCTGCTGCCCCGGATCGCCGCGGGCGCTCTCACCGCCGCGCTCGCCGTGCCCGGCACCGGGCTCGCCACCGCGCTCGGCCTGACCGGCGACAACCTCGGTGACTGGTCGGGCGGCGGTCGGGCCGGCGGCGTGCAGGCCAAGCTCGCGGACGGCGGCTGGCGACTCTACGGCCAGGCCGAGCAGGTCCTGGACGGGCACAGCGCGGGGCTGCTCGTCGTGGCCGCGCACACGGGGGGCTTCGCCCGTTCCCGTACGCTCCTCTACCTCGTGCGCGAGGGTGCCGCCGGGCTCGTACGGACCCGGCAGACATCCCTCGACGAGACACGACCGCAGGCCCGCGTCGAACTGCGGGACGTCGAGGCGGAGTTGCTCGGCGCCACCGACGACGCCGATGTGCCGGGCGCGCTCGCCGCCGTCGGCGACATCGCCGCGACCGTGCTCGCCGCGGAGGCCGTGGGCGCCGCGGACCGGGCCCTTGAGCGGACCGTGGAGTACGTCAAGCAGCGCGAGCAGTTCGGGCGGGCCATCGGTTCCTTCCAGGCGGTCAAGCACCGGCTGGCGGATGTGTACGTCCAGGTGCAGGCCGCGAGGTCGGCGGCGTACTACGCGGCGTGGGCCGCCGGGGCGGCCTGCGAGCAGGGGGCCGGGAAGACGTCCGAGCAGGTGGGGGGGGTCGCGCTCGCGCAGTCGCTCGACGCGCTGCGGATTGCCGCGTCGGAGGCGGTGCAGCTGCACGGCGGCATCGGGTTCACCTGGGAGCACGAGGCGCATCTGTACTTCAAGCGGGCGTCGAGCGACGAGCTGCTCTTCGGGCCCGTGCACCGGCTGCGGGCACGCGCGGCGGAGCGGGCCGAGCTGTTCGGCGCGGCGACGGCGTCGACCCCCAGGGCGCAGCCGACGGTGGCCGTCTGATGCCGCCCGGTGTCCGCCTGATGCAGAAGGTGTCGTCCACCCGGGCCTTCGCGAAGATCGCCCCGCACTTCATTCCCGCGATGGACCGCACGGTGCACCGCCTCACGCGCGGCAAGGTGCTGCTCAGCGCGAAGATGCTGCCGGGGGTGATCCTGACGGTGCGCGGCGCCAGGAGCGGCGTCCCGCGACGCACTCCCCTGGCCTGCATGCCACAGGAGCCGGGGAGTTGGATCCTGATCGGCTCCAACTTCGGCCGTCCGGGGCATCCGGCGTGGACCGGCAACCTCATCGCCCATCCGGACGCCGACGTCAGCTGGCAGGGCGCGGACATTCCGGTCAGGGCAAGGCTGTTGGCGGGGGATGAGCGGGCGGCGGCATGGGAGGCGGTGCTGAGGTTCTGGCCGCCGTACGCGACGTACCAGTCCCGCGTGGAGCGGGAGATCCGTCTGTTCCGGCTGGAGCGGCGTACGGCCAGGGGGAACGCGGAGCAGCCGTCCGGGTAGCGAACAGCGGCGGATCACTGGAACACCGTGATCCGCCGCTGAGGTGACAGGACTTGGGAAAGCGTCAGAAGTAACGTACTCGATGCCCTACTTCGTCGGCTTCTTGCCTGTTACGCCCAGATGCACCAACAGTGCGAGGTTGGGCTTCAGTTCGGCCTGCTTGACGCCCCAGGACTGGAAGCCGCGCTGGTGCGAGGCGACCGCGGCGAGCATGGCCACGAGTGAACCCGCCATCGCCGCCGGGCTCACGTCCTTGTCGACCTTGCCCTTGGCCTGGAGTTCCTTGACCGTGTCCGTAAGGGAGTTGTTGACCGAGTTCAGGATCTTCATGCGGATCTTGTAGAAGCGCTTGTCGCCCTCCGCGGCGCCCAGATCGACGACCCGCAGGATCGCGTCGTTCTTGCGCCAGAAGTCGAGGAAGCCGTCGACCAGCTCCTGTGCGGTCTGCCACCCCGCCTTGCCGACCCATGAGCGGCCGTCGAGGAGCTGGGTCAACTCCGCGCCCTCGGCCGCCATTTGCTCGGCGATCTCGAGAACGGCGCCCTCGACGTCGGGGAAGTACTGATAGAAGGTCGCGGGTGAAGTCCCCGCCTTCCGGGCGACGTCGATGACTTTGACGTCCCGGTAGGGCGAGGAGCTGAGCATCTCGCTGAGGCAGTCGAGCAGCTTCTGACGCGTCGCCTGACCACGTCGACCGGCCACGCGGCCGTCGACGGTACGTACCTGTCCTGTCATGCCGTCAGCTTACCGAGGGGTGATCGGAGCGCGATTCGGCCGAGTGCAAATGGGGTTGGGGGCCGAATTGAGGGGCGTATCCGCCTCGATTGCGCACGCCGGTGGGACGACCGTCCGGCGGCGGATCGGGCGACTGCCGGGCGCCGGAATGGAATAGACCACAGGTTCGAATCCGGTTTCGCTCACATATCTCCTTCTTCTTGCGTCTTCTTTGTCCCACAACACCCCGATCCCGCCCCGGGTTCGCAACCACCGCCCCGGACAGGAAGAATCAGGGTGCGTGCCGCCGTAGCGGCTCGGTGGTGAGACGCTGCACGGGGCCGCCCATACGGCGCCCGCGTACGGGGAGGTGGCAGGGCAAGTGGTGGATCAGCTGACGCAGCACGATCCGAGGCGGATCGGCCCGTTCGAGGTGCTCGGCCGGCTCGGAGCCGGTGGCATGGGCCTTGTCTACCTCGCGCGCTCCGCGTCAGGGCGGCGCGTGGCGATCAAGACGGTCAGGACCGAGCTCGCCGAGGACCAGCTGTTCCGCGTCCGCTTCACGCGCGAGGTCGAGGCGGCAAGGGCGGTGTCCGGTTTCTACACGGCCGCCGTGGTGGACGCCGACCCGCGTGCGGCCGTGCCGTGGCTGGCCACCGCCTATGTGCCCGCTCCCTCGCTCGAGGAAATAGTGAATGAGCACGGGCCGCTGCCCACCCAGGCCGTGCGCTGGCTCGCGGCCGGCGTCGCAGAGGCCCTGGAGTCCATCCACGGCGCGGGCCTGGTCCACCGCGACCTCAAACCCTCGAACGTCCTCGTGGTGGAGGACGGCCCGCGCGTGATCGACTTCGGCATCGCGTCCGGCGTCTCCAACACCCGCCTGACCATGACGAACGTCGCCGTGGGCACGCCCGCCTACATGTCGCCCGAGCAGGCGAAGGACTCGCGCAGCGTCACCGGCGCCAGCGACGTCTTCTCGCTCGGCTCGATGCTCGTCTTCGCCGCCACCGGGCACGCCCCCTTCCACGGGGCGAACCCCGTCGAGACCGTCTTCATGCTGCTCCGCGAAGGCCCTGACCTGGAGGGACTCCCGGAAGAGCTGCGTCCGCTCATCGAGACGTGCATGCAGATGGAGGCGGCGCTGCGGCCGAGCCCCGCCGACCTCCAGGCCCAGCTCGCGCCGCACCTCTTCGCCTCGGAGAGCGAGGACGGCGACAGCGGCACCGCGTCCGCGTGGCTGCCGGAGCGGGCCGTCGCGCTGATCGAGGCCCGCAGGGGCGGCCGTCCGCCCGCGCGGGCCGTGCTCGCCTCCTCGGGCAGGAGCGGTGGCCGAGGCGGTGCCCCCGCCGTCGCGCCGCCCCCTCCGCAGCACGCCCCGCCGCCACCGCCCACGCAGCCGCCGCCCTTCGGAGGCGTGCCGGACGCAGGCCCCGTGCACCTCGCCGGGGCGAAGGTGCCGATCGGTCCGGGGCCGCGGGTGGCCGACGCACGCGCCGCCGTGGGCACCGTGCCCGCCGACACCGGGCTCGCCGCCTCGTGGTCGCGGTCCAAGGCCGCGGCGAACGGCGTCGACCCCGTGGTGCCCGCCCCCTCCGCCGCGCCGGACGCGGGGTCCGCGTGGCGGCCGTGGCGGTTCCGGATGTCGAACGACGTGTGGGGGACGCCCGCCGTCGCGGGGAACCTCGTGTACGTCACGTCCTTCGAGGTCCACGCCCTGGACGTCGGAACGGGCCGCCGCAGCTTCAAGACGCGGGACGTCGCCTGGTCCATGGCGGTCGCCGACGGACGTATCCACGCCTCCGACGGCCCCACGCTCTACGCCCTGGACGGCGCCGAGGGCACCGACCTGTGGCGCCTGAACACCGACGCCTGGGTGTACTCCCTGCAGGCCGACCGCGGCACCGTCGTCACCGGGACACGCGGCGGCGGCGTACAGGCCTGGGAGGCCGCGAACGGCGAGAAGCTCTGGGAGATCACCGGGGCCCAGACCGACTTCGAGACCCCCGAGGCGGGCCCCGTCGTCCACGACGGCACGGTCTACGTCTGGCAGAACGCGCGCCTGCGCGCCCTGGAGGCCCGCACCGGCGACGAGCGGTGGTCGTACCCCATCGGCGACGCGGCCTCCTGCGGCGGCGTGCCCGTGCGGCTCGCGCCCGCCCAGGACGGGTACGTGTACGTGTCCGCGGGCTCCCGGGTCCTCGCGATCGACGTGTCCGGCGGGCATGTCCGCTGGCACTTCGAGGCGCCCGCCGCGTTCCTGTGTCCGCCCGCGTTCGCGCCGGGACCCGCGGTCACCGGCGGCGGCGTGTACCTCGCGGACTACCTCGGAACCGTGTACGCCCTCGACGCCACGGACGGCCGCGACCGGTGGCGCATCGCCACGGAGTCCCGGGCGTCGATCGAGCCCGTCCTGGTGGCCGACGGCCACGTCCACGTGGGCAGCGGCAAGGGGCTCTACACCCTGGACGCGGTGACGGGCACGCCGAAGTGGCGGTTCCAGGCCGGCGGCGAGGTCGTCGGCACGCCCGTCGTGGCCGACCGGCGGATCCACTTCGGCTCGACGGACCACCTGCTGTACACCCTGAAGGCGGACGACGGCCGCCTGCGCTGGAAGCTGGCCACGGGCGGCGAGATCACCGGGGCGCCTGTGGTGCGGGACGGCGTGGTGTACGCGTGCAGCAAGGACCGGTGCGTGTACGCGCTGGACGCGGAGCGGGGGACGGGCACCGCGCGGTCCTAGCGGACCTGGGTGCCTGTCTCTCGGGTGCGGGTTGTGTCCGGCCTGCGCCGCCGCTTCGCGGCGGATTTTTCCCCGCCCGCCACCCGAGCACCCCGCGTCGAGCCGCGTCAGGTGCGGGACGCGCCTCGTGACGGCCGTCGTACCAGCTTTGGAAGGGGCTCCGGACGGCGGCCGTCCACTCGTGACGTTACGCCGAGTGCGTGAACCGCGCGAGGCGGTTGTTTGATTCGCTCACCTGATCCGGAAGTCGCGGCCGCGCCCCGTGAAAAGCCCCGCCTGTCGCTCCGGGGGCAGATTGCCGAGTGCGATGAGGTGCGGGGCCTGGGCCAGGGCCTGGGTGCGGGCGGCCTCCTTCGCCGCCCAGATCGCTCGTACCGTGCCCTGGACCGGCTCGGTCGGGTACGAGGCGATGACCTCCGCGGCGCGGGTGGCCGCCGCCAACAGGTCGGCGGGCGGGGCCAGTTCGGAGACCAGACCCGTCTCGTACGCCCTCCGCGCGGAGATCCGCTCGGCCGTACCCATCAGCGACATCCTGGCGACCTCGCCGAGCGGCATGCGCTGCGCCATGAGGATCGCCTCGTACGCGCTGACCATGCCGTACGTGGTGTGCGGGTCGAAGAACGTGGCGTGCTCGGCGGCGATGACGAACTCCGCCTCGCCCAGGAGATAGAAGGCGCCGCCGCACGCCATGCCGTTGACGGCGGCGATGACCGGCTTCCACAGGTCGTTGGCCTTGGGGCCGACGGACAGGAGCGGATCGTCCATCGAGTAGGGGGAGCCGGGCTGCGGCACATCCGTGTCGCGGTCGATGCCGGTGCAGAACGCCTTCTCCCCGGCGCCGGTGAGGACGATCGCCCGCACGGAGTCGACGAAGCGGAACTCCTTCCAGGTGGCGATGAGTTGGGATGCCGTCTCCGCGTCGATGGCATTGTGCCGGGCGGGGCGGTCGAGGGTGACGACCGTGACGCCCGTGTCCTTGTCGATCGCCGTCCGCACGCTCATGGCCGCTCCAGGAGCCAGCGGGGCATCGCGATGCCGTCCACGTCGGTGAACGTGACCTGCACTTTCGCGCCGATACGGAGGCGGTCGGGGTCGACGGAGTCCAGCGGGGCGTCCGGGGCGGTGACGAGGTTGCCGACCAGGCGGATGCGGGGGGCGTCGGTCAGCTCCACGATGATCGCGTTGTACGGGGCGTGTTCCGCGTACGCGGGGAGCAGGGGTGGGTGAGGGCGGACGTAGGACCAGATGCGGCCCCTGCCGCTCATGCGTTGCCACTCGCTTTCGAAGGACTGGCAGTGGGGGCAGCAGGGCCTTGGCGGCCACCGGAGCTCCCCACAGCTGGGGTTGGCGCAGGCCTGGATCCGCAGTTCGCCCTGGGCGGCGTACTGCCAGAAGGGGGCGCCGTCTGCGTCGATCGTGGGCGCAAGGAGGGGTTCGCTCGTCGCGTCTGCCATGGGAGTGTCCTTTTGCGGCTGCGGGTGGGATGTGGTTGCTCGCGCAGTTCCCCGCGCTCCTTACGGGGCCCGGAGCAGCACCGCCGACGTGGGCACACCTTCGCCCGCCGTCACCAAGCACGTGGCCGCGTTCGGCACCTGCGCCGTACTCGTGCCCCGCAGCTGCTTCACGCCCTCGTTGATGAGGTTGAAGCCGTGGACGTACGCCTCGCTCAGGCCGCCGCCCCCGGTGTTGATCGGCAGGCGGCCCCCGCTCTCCAGCGCGCCGCCCTCCGTGAACGCGCCGCCCTCGCCCCGGCCGCAGAAGCCGTAGCCCTCCAGGGACAGCGGGATCAGGGGGGTGAACGCGTCGTAGATCTGGGCCACGTCCACGTCCTCGGGGGCGAAGTCCGCCTGTTTCCAGAGGTGGCGGGCCGCCGTCCACGCGGGGCCCGTCAGCGGGTCTTCGTTCCAGTAGTTGACCATCCCGTGGTGCTGCGCGGGCAGCCCCTGGGCGACGGAGTGGACGTACACGGGCTTCTGGCGGCAGTCCCGCGCCCGCTCTGCGGAGACGATCACGCACGCCAACGCGCCGTCCGTCTCAAGGCAGTTGTCGAAGAGGCACAGCGGCTCGCTGATCCAGCGCGAGGACATGTACATCTCGCGGGTCAGCGGGCGTTCGTACATCATCGCGGCCGGATTCTGGTTCGCCCGGTTCCTGCACGCGAGGGCGACGTTGAACAGGTGGTCGCGGGTCGCCCCGTACTCGTGCATGTAGCGGCGTGCCAGCATCCCGATCTCGTCCGCCGGGCGGAGCAGGCCGAAGGGGCGTGTCCACTGGCCGGGGGTGGGGAGTTGGACCGCTGTGTTCTTCCAGGGGCGTGGCCCGCTGCCCCGCTTTCGGGAGCGCCAGGCGATGCCGACGCTCGCCTGTCCGGTGGCGATGGCGGACGCGAGGTGCGCGATGGTCGCGCAGGAACCGCCGCCGCCGTAACCGACCTTGCTGAAGAAGGTCACGTCACCCGCGCCGATCGCCTTGGCGACCTCGACCTCGTCCGTCTCCTCCATCGTGTACGAGGCGAAGGCGTCGACCTCGGACGGGGCGATGCCCGCGTCGTCGAGCGCGGCGACGATCGCCCGGCAGGCCAACGTCTTCTCGTCCTCGGGCAGTTGTTTCGCGAACGCCGTCTGCCCGATCCCGACTATCGCTGTAGCGTCCTTGAGTGAAGCCATGGGCAACGACACCTCCGCGAGTGGCGAGGCACCGGGGCTTCGCCCTACGTCGTCCCGACTGCTGACAGCGCGTCAGGTTACAGCTAATCTGACGGTTAGTCAGCTACTGCGGCGGAGGGGCTTGCGATGCACGGCGACCTGGAGTGGGACAGCATCCCGGGGCTGGTCCGAGCGGCGGCCGAGCGGTACGGGGACCGGGAGGCGGTCGTCGAGGGCCGCACCCGCATCTCGTACACCGAACTCGCCCGGCGCGTGGAGCGGGCCGCCGCCGCGTGCATGGCCTGCGGGGTCAACTCCGGTGACAGAGTGGCCGTCTGGGCCCCGAACACCCTCGACTGGATCGTCTCGGCGCTGGGCGCGGTGTCGGCGGGCGCGGTCCTGGTGCCCCTCAACACCCGCTTCAAGGGCGCCGAGGCCGCCTACGTACTGCACCGCAGCCGCGCCAAGCTGCTCTTCGCGACAGGCACCTTCCTCGGCACGTCGTACGTGGCCTCGCTGCGCCGTGCGGCCGGGGACGGAAAGGGGGACGGCCCGCTGCCTGGTCTCCCGCACCTGGAACAGGTGGTCGTGCTCGCGGACGACGCCCCGGAGGACTTCCGCACCTGGAAGGAGTTCGTGGCCGGCGGCGACGGGGTGAGCGGCGACGAGGTGCGGGCCAGGTCGGCGGGCATCGACAGCGCCGCCCCCTCGGACATCGTCTACACCTCGGGCACGACCGGCCGCCCCAAGGGCGCGGTCATCACCCACGCCCAGACCATGCGCTGCTACGGCATCTGGAGCGAGCTGGCGGGCCTGCGGGAAGGCGACCGCTACCTCATCGTCAACCCGTTCTTCCACACCTTCGGCTACAAGGCGGGGATCATCGCCTGCCTGATGCGCGGCGCGACGATGATCCCGCAACCGGTGTTCAACGTGGACACCGTCCTCGCGAACATCGCGGCGGAACGGATCTCGGTGCTCCCCGGGCCGCCGACCCTCCACCAGTCCCTCCTCGACCATCCCGCCCGCGACCAGCACGACCTGTCGGCCCTGCGCCTGGTGGTCACGGGCGCGGCGGTGGTCCCGCTGCAACTGGTCGAGCGCCTGCGCACCGAGCTGCACATCGCCACCGTCCTGACGGCGTACGGCCTCTCGGAGGCGAGCGGCATCGTCACGATGTGCCGCCAGGGAGACCCCGCGCGAGTCATCGCCTCCACCTCCGGACGGGCCATCCCGGACACGGAGGTGCGGGTGGTGAGCCCCGGCGGCGAGGTGCTCTCGCCGGGCCACCCCGGCGAGATCCTCGTACGCGGACACAACGTCATGCAGGGCTACTTCGAGGACCCGGCGGAGACGGAGAAGGCTCTCACGCCGGACGGCTGGCTGCGGACCGGCGATGTCGGGGTCCTCGACGAGGCGGGCAACCTGCGCATCACCGACCGCATCAAGGACATGTTCATCGTCGGCGGGTTCAACGCCTACCCCGCCGAGATAGAGCAACTCATCGGCGTGCACCCGCAGGTGGCGGACGTGGCGGTGATCGGCGTACCGGACCCGCGGCTCGGTGAGGTCGGAAAGGCGTACGTGGTCCGGCGCCCGGGTGCGGTCCTCACGGCGGACGACCTGATCGCCTGGTCACGCCGGGAGATGGCGAACTACAAGGTCCCCAGGGAGATCGAGTTCGTGACGGACCTGCCGAGGAACGCGAGCGGCAAGGTCGTCAAACACGAACTCCGCTTCCGCCGGACCTAGTTGCTCGCCGCACGCTCGGCGGCACTGCGCTCGACGCAGAACTCGTTGCCCTCCAGGTCGCTGAGGGTGACCCAGCCGCGCCCGTCGGGCACCCGGTGGTCGCCCACGATCTTGGCGCCGAGCGCGACGATCCGCTCGACCTCTTCGTCGCGGGTGCGGTCCTGCGGCTGGAGGTCGACGTGCAGACGGTTCTTGACGGTCTTGGTGTCGGGCACGGTCACGAAGAGCACGGTGATGCCGTCGGCGGTGACCAGGGCTTCCGGGTCCCCGGGAAAGTCATCCTCGGCGATCTTCCCACCGAGCACTTCGGCCCAGAAGGTGCCCTGACGGTAGGCATCGGAACAGTCAAAGGTGAGGTGACGCACAAGAGAGGCCATGCGCGGCACTATCGGCGACGGCGCCGGGCGCTGTCCATCGGATTTCCGGGCCGGCGCGGGCTGAGCCATTTGCCGACCCGGCAAAGTTTCTCGCGGGCGGGGGAGGCATGGGCCCAGGATCATGACGTACGACGTACTCACTGATCCGGGAGGGGCAGATGCCGCATCACGCGCAACGCCACGGGCAACGCCACGCGCAGCGCCACCGACTGGTGGACGTACCCGGTGGGCGGATTCACCTCGTGGAGCAGGGGGCCGGCCCGCTCGTCCTCCTCGTCCACGGCTTCCCCGAGTCCTGGTACTCCTGGCGCCACCAGCTCCCGGTGCTCGCCGAGGCGGGCTTCCGTGCGGTGGCGATCGATGTGCGGGGCTACGGGCGCTCGTCGAAGCCGCGTGACGTGGACGCGTACCGGGTGCTGGCGCACGTCGCCGACAACGTGGGAGTGGTGCGCGCCCTGAGCGCGGAGACGGGTGCGGACGCGGGTGCGGGTGCGGGTGCGAAGACGGGTGCGCAGACCGCGACGATCGTGGGGCATGACTGGGGCTCGACGATCGCGGCCAACTCGGCGCTGCTGCGGCCCGACGTGTTCACGGCGGTGGGCCTCCTGAGTGTTCCGTACGCGCCGAGGAGCGGCATCCGGCCGACGGACGCCTTCGCTCGGATCGGCGGTGACGACGAGGAGTTCTACGTCAGCTACTTCCAGGAGCAGGGGAGGGCGGAGGCGGAGATCGAGCCGGATGTGCGGGGTTGGCTCGCGGGGTTCTACGCGGGCCTTTCGGCCGACACGATGCCGTCAACCGATGACGGGAGCCTGCACTTCGTCCGCCGGGGCGGAAGGATGTCCGACCGCTTCCCGTCAGGCGCGGGAGGGGCGCTGCGACTTCCCTCCTGGCTTACGGAGGCCGATCTGGACGTCTACGCTGCCGAGTTCGAGCGCACCGGCCTGACCGGCGCACTCAACCGCTACCGCAACGTCGACCGCGACTGGGAGGACCTGGCCGCGTGGGACGGAGCCCCGATCGCCCAGCCTTCGCTCTTCATCGGCGGTGACCAGGACGCGTCGACGACATGGCTGGCGGACGCGATCAAGGCGTACCCGGAGACGCTGCCCGGCCTGGTGTCCTCGCACATCCTGGAGGGCTGCGGCCACTGGGTGCAGCAGGAGCGGGCGTTCGAGGTGAACCGCATTCTGGTGGACTGGCTGAGGTCAATTCATACCCGGGGCTGACCGGGGGTGACTGGGGCTCCCTGGGACTGACCGGGGCTGATCGGGGCTCCCTGGGACTCCCTGGGTCTGCCCGGGCTGCCCGGGCTGATCGGGGCTGACCTCAGTGGCCGGTGGGTGGTTCCATGCAGCCGGTCTCCGGGAAGCGCCCGTTGGTCTTCACGCCGTAGTTGGTCGGCTGCACGAAGGCGGTGACGCAGGCGTGGTCGCCGACGTAGAGACCGATCGACGCGCCTTCGGGCGTGATGTACGCGTCGTTCTCGTAGCGCGAGCGCATCTCCTGCACTTCGAGCTCGCCGCCGAGCAGCTTGCCGCCGCCGGTCGTCCTGCGGATCTCGTAACCGAGCTCGCCGGTGAGCGCGGCCTTCACACTCTTCGGGTCCCAGTCCTTCTCCGTGTGGAGCCGCTTGAGGGCGGGCTCCATGCGGGCCGCCTCGGCCTCGGCGGCCTCCTCGTCCGCCGGAGACATGTCGCCGGGGTGGCGGTAGGCGTTGTTGTCACCGTTGTGGGGTGCGCCGTCGACGACGCCGGGTTCCACGTACGGGGAGGGTGAGGGGGCCGCTGAGGAGGTTGCGGTGGAGGTGGTGGCTGTGGTGTCACCGGGGCTCTGCTCGCCGCAGCCGGTTACGAGGGCGGCGCCCGCGAGGAGTGCGGATGCGGCGACGCCGTGGCGCCGCCGCCGAGTTGAGGTGACCAGACGGGCCGTGCCTACCAGGCGGGTCGTGCGGATCGTGCGGACCATGTGGGTGACTCTGCCACGAACGTTCGAGACGCACGGCGAGCTCGGGACACGGCTGGGACACGGTTCACCGGCCACGGTCTGACGGGGCGGGGTCTGCTGAGGCGGGGTCCGATGGGGCGGGGTCGGCTAGGACATGGTCTGTGCCCGGAACTTCTCCACCAGGGCGGCGGGAGCCTTCTCCGGGGAGCCGGCGTCGTACGGCGGCTGGGGGTCGTACTCGATGAGCAGCTGTACGGTCTGCGCGTGCTCGTCGCCCGCGATCTTCCCGGCGAGAGTGAGGCCCATGTCGATGCCGGCGGAGACGCCCGCGCCGGTGACGTACTTCCCGTCGAGGACGACGCGTTGCCCGGTCGAATCGACCCCGAACTGCTTGATCTGCTCAAGGGCGAGCCAATGGGACGTGGCGCGACGGCCCTTGAGGAGGCCGGCGGCCGCGAGGATGAGCGATCCGGTGCAGACAGAGGTGGTCCAGGTGGTGGTTGCGTCGACGGTGCGCAGCCAGTCGAGGACGGCCTCGTTCGCGAGATCGGGCTCCGGGCTTCCCGGTACGACGACGATGTCCGGGCTGCTCACCTCGGCGAGGGACTTCGTGGCGACGAGGGAGAGGGCCCGGGTGTCATCGAGTACGGGACCGGTCTCCTCGGCGACGAAGACGACTTCGGCGCCGGGAAGCCCGGCGAGGGTCTGGAAGGGGCCTATCGCGTCGAGGGCGGTGAACTTGTCGTAGAGGAGGATCGCGATCTGCATGGGGGGTCCCTTCCCGGAGGTGGTACGGAGGTGGTACGTAGGTGGTACGGGGGTCGTACCGGAGGCGGTACTGGAAGTGGTACCGGAAGTGGTACCGGAGGCGGTGGGTGCGGGCCGGCGTCTTGCCCGCGGGTCAAGTCTTGTGACGCGCCCCGGTGTCCGCAATGACGAGCAGCCCACCTTTCCTGCCACGCGTCGGCGACGACGGCGCGATGGCGACGACGATGGCGCCGGCGACCGGCGGCGACCGGCGGCGACCGGCGGCGACCGGCGGCGACCGGCGGCGGCCGGTGGTGAGTGGCGCACCCGTGGTTATCCACAGGGAGGCAGATATCCACAGCCTGATCCGGGCAAGGGCGAAGTGCGGCAACCTGGGGTGATGGGGGGTTCAAGGGGGCCGCGGGGCGCGGGGAAGCGGGGTGGGCTGAGGGAGTTGGCCGTAGAGGGGGTGCTGCTCACGTGCTGGGCCAGGGATGCGGGCTGGTCGGCGAGCACGCTCTCCAGAAGCCTGGCCGCCGAGGGGTGGACGCGCATTCCGGGCGGGGGCTGGGCGGAGCCCGGACGCGCGGTGGATCTGGCGGTGCGGCTCTGGGCGGGGCAGTTGACGATGCCGGGCCTGGTCGCGAGCCACCGGTCGGCGGCGGCGCTGTGGCGCATCGAAGTACTGGGGGAGGAGCTGGAGTTCACCGACCCGCTGGGCGGCCGTCGCAGGACCGGCGCCCGCGTCCACCGGTCCCCCCTGCCGCCCGCGGAGATCACCGTGGTGGGGGACCTCCGGGTGACGACGGTCGCGCGTACGCTGGCGGATCTGCTGTGCGGCGGGCCCAGGGAGGACGCCCTGGTGGCGCTCGACTCGGCGCTGAGCAGCCGCCGGTACGGCGGGGGCTGCCGGCGGGGCCCCCTGATCGGCGGCCTCGACTCCGTGGCCGCGGCCTTGGATTCCCCGCCGGCGGCGGGGGCGGCGAGGGCACGCCAGTGGCTGGCCCTGGCTGACCCGGGGGCGGGCTCACCGGCGGAGACGGTCGCCCGACTGCGGATGCGGGACGCGGGGCTGCGACCGGAGTCCCAGGCGGTGATCTTGACCCCGTCCGGCCGCCTCCTGCGCCCGGACTTCCTCTTCCGCGGGGAGGGCGTGGTCGTCGAGATCGAGGGCTTCGCCTACCACGGCACCCGCGAGGCCCACCGCCGCGACCTGGCCCGTTACAACGACCTCGCGCTGTGCCCCGAGGTGCGGGTGGTACTGCGCTTCGGAGCCGAGGAGGTCTTCAACGCACCGGAGGCGTTCGTGGAAAGGGTGCGGGCGGCGGTGGGGCGGGGCGGGGCCGGGGGCTCCGCTCTCCCTGCGTGGGGTGGTGGCCGGGGCCGCCCGGTGCTCCGAAGTGTGGCGGTTCCGGCGGCCCGGTAAAGGGCGCTCCTATGTCGCGTCGGCTGCGCCGATTCCGCTGCGCTCCACCCTTGACCGCCCCACCTCCACCGCAGGAGCTCTTGTTGACCGGGCGGCCCAGGAAGGGGGCGTAGGGGAGGCTCTAGGGACTCCTTGGTCTCCTACCGGGTGCGGGCTGGTTTTTCCGGGGGCGGCGTCACGCCTGGACGGGGCTGCCGGACGATCGGCTCGGCTTTGGAGGGGGTGAGGGACCTGGTGCAGGAAAGTTTCGGGTGCTGGGAGGGGCGGGGTGGTGGGGGTGGGAATTTCTTGCGTTTCGCGTCCCTGGCGTAGCCGGACATGCGTCGACCGCGGTGGCTTCCCCTCCGCGCCACCGCGGTCGACCCCCCGTCAGGATGTGAGTCTTCAGGCGTCCTTCGCCGGCGGGGCGGGCACGTGGCCGTCGCCCTGGGTGGTGGCCGTACCGTCCTTCGGCGGGGCGGGCACGTGGCCGTCGCCCTGCGTGGTGAACTGGCCGTCCTTCGGCGGGGCGGGAACGTGACCGTCGCCCATGGTCGTTATGTTCTGGTTCTTCTTGGCGTCGCTCATAGAGAACTCCTTTGGGTCGGGCGGTGCGCTGAGTAGAAGCGCCCGTTCGGCAACTCCCCCGAGGGTCGCCGAACGGGCGCTTCAGGGCCGATCACTTTAGCGGTGGGGCCCATGCGATCCGTCTGCCCCCCGACGCGACGGGTCGATGCCTAGAGAGTGGCAGCAGCCCATAAACGTTCGATGAACGCCTCGGAAGGGCCGGTCAGGCGGCCGGGACCGGAGAGATGAGTCCGCGTACTTCGTCGGCCTCCGGGGCGCCGGAGCTTTCATGAATGGCCAGGGCTTCGCGCCAGCAGGCACGAGCACGGTCGACCTGCCCGATGCTGTGGAGGGACCTGCCCAGGAGGGTCAGAACGTTGGCACGCATCCAGTCACCGCCGACGCAGCCGGTGCTGAGTGCCTGCTCGGCATGTTGCGCGGCTTGGGCTGATTGGTTGGCCGACAGGTGAACCTGGGCGATGCGGAAGTGAGTTGTTCCCTCCCACAAGCGCTGCCTGTTCTCCACGAATACCTGCAGAGCGTCGATAAGTTGGTCGAGAGCTTCTGTGTGACGTCCGGCATGGCCGAGAGCGATGCCAAGAGCACTCTTCGCGTTGGCGAGACGGAACGTCAGGCCGAGATCGTCGTAGATCGCCATCCCTTGCTGGGCGAGCTCTATTGCCTTGGACGTGCGCCCCATCGCGTCCAGAGCGCGGGACAGATTGCAAAGAGCGCTCGCCTCGCCTGCACGGTTGGCGTCAGCGCGGAATTCCTCGATCGCCTTGACGAAGTAAGTCTCGCTAGCAGTGTGCTCATTGACGCAGTAGGCGGTGATACCCCGCTCGTTGGTGCCGTTTCCGCAGGTCCAGGGGTCCTTGGAGATCTCACCGAGTTCCGAGGCCCGCTCCAACTCCGCGGACGCCGTGTCGAAGTGCCCGACCTTGCTCAGTACCTGCGCAAGTGTGACCCGAGCCCGCCCCTCCGCATGAGCGTCCCCCACCGCCGCCGCGGCATCCCGCGCAGCCGACGTGGCCAGCTCATAGCGGCGTGCGCTCGCACCCGACTCCGCCAAGTCCTTGGAAGCCAGCAGCAGATCGACCGCCCGTCGCAGCGTGCTCGGCCCCAGTGACTGCTGGACGCAGGCCAGAATGCAAGCCGCCTCCGAGTGCAGCCAGTCCAGTGCCTTCGCGTCGTCACTGAAGTCCTGGCCCACGTGCTCGGTCACTTCGAGGTGGTCCACTGTCCGGTCGCCGGGCCGCTCTATCGCGTACACCCGCGCCGCCGAGGCCAAGTAGAAATCCAGCAACCGCGACATCGCCGATTCCCGCTCACTCGGCGCCAGCTCCCGCTCCGCGCACGCACGCGCGTAGAGCCGGACCAGGTCGTGGTAGCGGTATCGGCCCGGTGCCGCCGACTCCACCAGGGACGTGTCGACCAAGGACTCCAGGAGGTCCTCCGTCGCCTCCGTCGGCAGGTCCAGGACCGCAGCCGCCGCTGCCAAGGAGAGGTCCGGGCCGTCTGCCAGGCCGAGGAGCCTGAACGCCCGCGCCTGCGCCGGCTCCAGTTGGCCGTAGCCCAGTTCGAATGTTGCCTTTACGGCGAGGTCGCCCGCCTGCAGCTCGTCCAGGCGGCGCCGCTCGTCCGCCAGCTTCGCGGCCAGCGTCGAGACCGTCCACGTGCGGCGGGCCGCCAGGCGGGAGGCCGCGATACGGATCGCCAGCGGCAGGAAGCCGCACGCCGCCACCACGTCCAGTGCGGCCTTCCGCTCCGACGTGACCCTCTCCTCGCTCACGATCCGCGTGAACAAGTGCAGCGCTTCCTCGGGAGACATCACGTCCAGGTCCACCAGGTGGGCTCCGGCGAGGTCCACCATCCGGATCCGGCTCGTCACCAGCGCCGCGCAGCCCTCCATGCCCGGGAGCAGGGGGCGTACCTGGGCGGCGTCGCGTGCGTTGTCCAGGACCACCAGGACCCTGCGGCCGTCGAGGACCGACCTGTACAGCGCCGACCTCTCCTCCAGCGAGTCCGGGATCGCGGAGTCCGATGTTCCGAGGGCTCGCAGGAATGCGCCGAGGACCGTCTCCGGCTCCGCCGCCCTGGCTCCCGCCCCCTGCAGGTCCACGTACAGCTGCCCGTCAGGGAAGTACGCCCGCGCCACGTGCGCCACGTGGACGGCGAGCGTCGTCTTGCCCACGCCCCCGATGCCCGCAAGCGCCGAGACCGCCATCACCCGGCCCTCTGCCGCAGAGAGGATCGCACTCAGTTCGGACACGAAAGCGGCTCGGCCCGTGAAGTCCGGGACAGTCGCAGGGAGTTGGGCCGGGCGCACCACCGTCGCCGCGGGTTCCGGAGCCGCCGCCGAAGGTTCCGCGAGGGCCGGGTCCGCCTTGAGTATGCGCTGCTGGAGTTCCTTCAGGCCCGGGCGCGGGTCCACCCCCAGTTCGTCGGCCAGCAGGCGGCGCGTGTCCGCGTACACCGCGAGGGCCTCGGCCTGGCGTCCGCTGCGGTACAGCGCCAGCATCAGCAGTTCGCGCAGGCGTTCGCGCAGGGGGTGTGCCGCCGTGAGGGCCGTGAGTTCCGAGACGGCCTCGGCGTGGCAGCCGACCTCCAGGTCCATGTCCAGGCGGGATTCAAGGAGCTGCAGGCGCCACTCCTCAAGGCGTGTGCGTTCCGTGTCCGCGTAAGGGCCGGGGACGTTCGCCAGGGGTTCGCCGTCCCAGAGGCTCAGCGCCTTGTTCAACAGGGAGCGGGCCCGGCAGAGGTCGGCCACTGAGCGGGCCTTCTCCGCCTCCGTCGACAGGTCTTCCGCGAGCGCCAGGTCGAGCGCACCGTCGGCCACCGCGATCGCGTACCCGCCCGACTCGCTGACCAGGACCCCGGCGGGCAGCACCTTGCGCAGCCGTGACGCGTACGTACGGACCGCGGCCAGTGCCTGCGAGGGCGGTTCGTCGCCCCAGAGCGCGTCGATCAGCTCATGTGCCGTGGCCGTGCGTCCGTCACGCAGCAGGAGCGCCGCGAGCAGGGCGCGCTGCTGCGGAGAGCCCATGGACAGCTGCTCGGCGCCGTGCCATGCGCGTACGGGGCCGAGCACGCAGAAGCGCGGTCTCGGTTCCTCGGGGGCGTTCCCCGGGGCCGGACGCCGTTGGTCCGGTACTCGCGGTACACCGTCCATCGCTCCCCCTGCTGCCCTTCCGTACCCGGCCGTCACCGTGCCTGGTCGTGCGCCGCGGGCCTGCCCTGCCCGCGATTGTCGCTCTTTGCCTGGTTCCGTTCTCCACTTGGCTCCTGCTCCCCGCCAGTTTGCCTTGTTCATGGCGGATGCGTCAGCTGTGCGAGACGGCTCTCACAGGGTCCACGCACTCCGGCGGCCGGTAATGATCGGCGTACGAACGGTCGGTGGACGGCGGATGGATGGCCGACAAGTAGCCGACGGGGAGCTGACGGGTCGTCAGATGAGCGCTACCGTGGAGCACATGGAGACCACTGAGACCCTGCCGACGTTCCCGAGGATCATCTCGGTGGACGACCACACCGTTGAGCCCGCCCATGTCTGGCGGGACCGGCTGCCGGCGAAGTACCAGGACCGCGGGCCGCGCATCGTCCGGGCCCCCTTGAAGGAAATGACCTTCTTGGGCGGGAAGTTCGCCCCGGTGATGGGGCAGAAGGGGGAAGAAGGGCCGATCGGCGACTGGTGGATCTACGAGGACCTGCACCGGCCGCTCACCCGCCTCGACACCTCCGTCGGGTACGACAGGGACGAGATCAAGCTCGAAGTCATCACGTACGAGCAGATGCGGCCGGGGTCGTTCAGTGTGCCGGACCGGCTCGCCGACATGGACATCAACCACGTCCAGTCCGCCCTCTGCTTCCCCACCTTCCCCCGCTTCTGCGGGCAGACGTTCACCGAGGCCAAGGACCGTGAGCTGGGTCTGCTCGGGGTGCGCGCGTACAACGACTGGATGGTGGAGGAGTGGTGCGGGCCCCAGGCGCACGGCCGTCTCATCCCCCTCACTCTCATTCCGCTCTGGGATGCCGAACTGGCCGCCGCCGAGGTCCGCCGCAACGCCGCCCGCGGGGTGCGCGCCGTCGCCTTCTCCGAGATACCGCCGCACCTGGGCCTCCCCTCCATCCACACGGACGAGTGGGACCCCTTCCTGCGGGCCTGTGACGAGACCGGCACCGTCATCGCCATGCACATCGGGTCGAGCAGCAAGATGCCGAGCACGTCCGCGGACGCGCCGCCCGCCGTGGGTTCCACGATCACCTTCGCCAACTGCTGCTTCTCGATGGTGGACTGGCTGATGAGCGGCAAGTTCGAACGCTTCCCGAACCTCAGGATCATGTACGCGGAGGGGCAGATCGGGTGGATTCCGTACATCCTTGAGCGCGCGGACGTCGTGTGGGAGGAGAACCGCGGTTGGGGCGGGGTCGCCGACAAGGTGCACCGGCCACCGTCCGAGCTCTTCACCGAGCACGTCTACGGGTGCTTCTTCGACGATGCCTTCGGGCTGCAGAACCTCGACGCGATCGGCGTCGGGAACGTCCTGTACGAGACCGACTACCCGCACTCCGACTCGACCTGGCCCAAGTCGAGGGAGGTGGGCGAGTCGCAGATGGGGCACCTCGCGCCGGACGTGGTCGAACGGATCGTGCGGGGCAACGCGATCGATCTGCTGGGGCTCACGGGTGACGGGCTGTGGGCGGGGCCCGGGGCATAGGGAGAGGGGGAACGGGGAGTCCGCGGGGTCGCGGACTCCCCGTTCCCGGCATGCCCGGCGGGTGCCCGCCCTGCTTCGGAGGAGTCGCTCCGCGCCTCTTGCCTGACGATGCGTCAGCTACGACGATGAGTCCCGTCGCCGTATGTGACACATCGTCAGTTCAAGGTGAAGGGTCGGGTCCCCATGGCTGCCAACGCGCTGGCGCACATCTTCCCGCAGGGGCGACTGGTCTACGGGATGCAGCTCCCGATCCAGTCCCAGAGCGTCATCTACGCCGAGGCGTGGGAGGCGGAGGCCACCGCCGACGACCTCGCGGAGATCGCCCGCACCGCCGACCGGAGCGGCTTCGCGTACATCGCGAGCTGCGACCACGTGGCCATACCCCGGCGGCTCGCCGACACCATGAGCACCGTCTGGTACGACCCGGTGGCCACCCTCTCCTTCCTCGCCGGGATCACCGAGAACGTACGGCTGATGAGCCATGTCGCCGTCGTCGGACTCCGGCATCCGCTCGTCACCGCCAAGCAGTACGCCACCCTGGACCGGCTCAGCGGCGGGCGGCTGATCCTGGGCGTCGGGGCCGGGCACGTACAGGAGGAGTTCGACGCCGTAGGGGCCGACTTCGAGCGGCGTGGGTCCGTGCTCGACGAGACCATCGACGCGCTGAAGGCCTCTCTCGGGCCCGAGGAGTATCCCGAACACCACGGCGAGCACTACGACTTCGGTGGTCTCGGCCAGCAGCCGCGTCCCGCGCAGTCCCGCGTGCCCCTCTGGGTGGGCGGCTCCTCGCCCGCCGCCGTCCGCAGGGCCGCCGTGCGCGGTGACGGCTGGCTGCCGCAGGGCGACCCCCGCGACAAACTGCCCGCGCAGATCGCCGGGCTCAAGCGGCTGAGGCAGGAGGCCGGGGTCGCGGAGCCGGTCGTCGTGGGGGCGATCGCCGAGCCCTTGTACGTGGGGGAGCCCGGCTGGTCCGTGGGGCGGCGCACGCTCAGCGGGAAGCCGGACGCCCTCGCCGAGTCGCTGCGCGCGTACGCCGCGATGGGCGTCCAGCAGATTCAGGTCAGGTTCCGCTCGCGCAGTCGCACCGAACTCACCGATCAGATGGCGGCGTTCGCCGCCGACGTCGCTCCGCACCTCAACTGAGAGCTCACCGAGCTCATTCAAGGAGACAGGTATGGGCAAGCTGGACGGCCGCGTCATCATCGTCACCGGTGCGGCGCGCGGGCAGGGTGAGCAGGAGGCGCGGCTCTTCGCCGCCGAGGGGGCGCGGGTCGTCATCGCCGACGTCCTCGACGACCAGGGCGAGGCCCTCGCCAAGGAGCTCGGTGGCGACGTGGCCAAGTACGTGCACCTCGACGTGGGCAGGGAGGCCGACTGGGGCGCGGCGGTCGGCGCCACCAAGGACGCCTTCGGGAAGATCGACGGCCTCGTCAACAACGCCGGGATCCTGCGCTTCAACGAACTCGTCAGCACCCCGCTCGAAGAGTTCGAGCAGATCATCCGGGTCAACCAGATCGGCTGTTTCCTCGGCATCCGCAACGTCGCCCCCGAGATCGAGGCGGCCGGCGGCGGGACCATCGTGAACACCGCCTCGTACACGGCGATGACGGGCATGGCGTACGTCGGCGCGTACGCCGCGACCAAGCACGCCATCCTCGGGCTCACCCGTGTCGCCGCGCTGGAGCTCGCCGCCAAGAACATCCGGGTCAACGCCGTCTGCCCGGGGGCCGTCGACACCCCGATGACCAACCCGGCGCAGCTCGACCCGACCGCCGACCCCGCCGAGGCACGGGAAGCAGTCGCCGAGCTCTACAAGAATCTCGTGCCGCTCGGACGGATCGGCGGGCCCGAGGAGGTCGCCGCGCTCGCGCTGTTCCTGACCGGGGGCGACTCGGCGTACATCACCGGGCAGCCGTTCGTCATCGACGGGGGGTGGCTCGCGGGGGTCAGCATCGTCTGACCGAGGACCATGCCTGACGCCACGTCAGTCGGGCCGCCCGCGGGTATTGACGGTCATCGCGGCCGGTGGAACAGTCGACGCATCACAATCTGACGGTTCGTCAGAAACTCGCAGATACTCACGAGGATGGTGAACCTCCTTGGAATTCGGTCTCTTTGTACAGGGATACGTGCCCGCCAAGCGGGCCAAGGTCGACCCCGAAGCAGAGCACAAGGCGCTCATCGAGGAGACCGAGTACGTCATCCAGGCGGACAAGTCCGGCTTCAAGTACGCCTGGGCCTCTGAGCACCACTTCCTGGAGGAGTACTCGCACCTCTCCGCCAACGACGTCTTCCTCGGCTATCTCGCCCACGCCACCGACCGCATCCACCTGGGCTCCGGAATCTTCAACCCGCTCGCCCCGGTGAACCACCCGGTCAAGGTCGCCGAGAAGGTCGCCATGCTCGACCATCTCTCCGAAGGGCGCTTCGAGTTCGGGTCGGGGCGCGGCGCCGGCTCGCACGAGATACTGGGCTTCATGCCGGGCATCACCGACATGAACCACACCAAGGAACTCTGGGAAGAGACCATCGCCGAGTTCCCCAAGATGTGGCTGCAGGACGAGTACGTCGGCTTCCAGGGCAAACACTGGTCGCTGCCGCCCCGCAAGGTCCTGCCCAAGCCGTACGGGAAGTCGCACCCGGCCATGTGGTACGCCGCCGGGTCCCCCCCTTCGTATGCGATGGCAGGCAAGAAGGGACTCGGGGTCCTCGGTTTCAGCGTGCAGAAGGTCTCCGACATGGAGTGGGTCCTGGAGTCGTACAAGACGGCCGTGAAGGAAGCCGAGCCGGTCGGTGACTTCGTCAACGACAACGTCATGGTGACCTCGACGGCGATCTGCGCACCGACGCACAAGAAGGCCGTGGAGATCGCCGTCAGCGGCGGGCTCAACTATCTGCAGTCGTTGCTGTTCCGCTATCACGACACCTTCCCGCGCCCCGAGGGAATCCCCGAGTGGCCCGAGCTCCTCCCCGAGTACAGCGAGGAGATCATCGAGCTGCTCATCGCCGAGGAGCTGATGATCTGCGGCGACCCGGACGAGGTGCTCACGCAGTGCAAGCGGTGGGAGCAGGCGGGTGCGGATCAGCTCAGCTTCGGGCTTCCGATCGGGATCTCACCCGAGGACACGAAGAACACGATCAAGTTGATCGGTGAGCATGTGATCCCGAAGATCGATACGGATCCCGTTCACCGGACCTCGCGTATGCGGGGTGCCTCCGGCGGCTGAGCCGCCACCATCGACCGCCCCGGCTTCCCCTCCCGGACGGAGGCCGGGGCGCCCTTCGGGCCAACTCCGCACCCACATCCACCGTCAAGGGGGACGACCTCGTCATGCTCGACCACCTCATCAAAGGCGCGACCGTAGTCGACGGAACAGGCGCCCCCGCGTACACCGCCGACGTCGGCATCCGGGGCGGGCGCATAGCCGTCGTCGCCGAACCCGGAGCCGTCACGGAGCCCGCCACGACCAGTGAGGACGCCCAAGGGCGGGTCCTCGCCCCCGGTTTCGTCGATCCGCACACCCACTACGACGCCCAGCTCTTCTGGGACCCGTACGCGACCCCGTCCCTGAACCACGGCGTCACCACCGTCGCCGGCGGCAACTGCGGTTTCACTCTTGCCCCGTTGAACCCCGCGCGTCCGGAGGACGCCGACTACACGCGGCGGATGATGTCCAAGGTCGAGGGCATGTCGCTCGTGGCCCTCGAAGAGGGCGCACCCTGGTCGTGGAGTTCGTTCGGCGAGTATCTGGACGCCCTGGACGAGCGTGTCGCCGTCAACGCGGGCTTCATGGTGGGGCATTGCGCACTGCGGCGGTACGTCATGGGCGCGGACGCGGTGGGCGGTCAGCCGTCGCCCGAGCAGATGGACGAGATGCTGCGGCTCTTCCACGACGCCATGGATGCCGGCGCCTGGGGACTCTCCACCACGCAGTCGTCCACGCACTCGGACGGCGACGGGCAGCCGGTGGCATCCCGGCACGCGAAGCCCGACGAGCTGCTCGCGCTCAGCCGGGCCGTTGCCGAGCACGAGGGCACTCAGCTGGAGGCCATCGTCGCGGGCTGTCTCGACCAGTTCAGCGACGACGAGATCGATCTGTTCGTCGAGATGAGCGCCGCCGCCGGACGGCCCCTCAACTGGAACGTCCTCACCATCGACGCCGCCGTGCCCGAGCGCGTCCCGCGCCAGCTGATCCCCAGCGAGCGCGCCCGCAAGGCCGGTGGCCGGATCGTGGCACTGACGATGCCGATCCTCACTCCCATGAACATGTCGCTCGGCACCTTCTGCGCACTGAACCTGATTCCGGGGTGGGGCGACGTGCTGGGCCTGCCCGTCCCCGAGCGCGTCGCCAAGCTGCGTGACCCGGACGTCAGGGGCGAGATGCTGCGGCGTGCCGACAGCAAGGAGGCCGGGGTCTTCCGGCGGCTCACGCACTTCGACCGGTACGTCATCGGGGACACGTACTCCAAGGAGAACGAAGGCCTCACCGGCCGCGTCGTCGGCGACATCGCCGCCGAGCGCGGCCAGGAGGCCTTCCAGTGCCTCGTCGAGATCTGCGCCAACGACGATCTGCGTACGGTGCTCTGGCCGATGCCCTCCGACAACGACCCCGACTCGTGGGCCCTGCGCCAGGAGACCTGGCAGCACGAGGACGTCATGCTGGGCGGCTCCGACGCGGGCGCGCATCTGGACCGGATGTGCGGCGCCCCGTACACGACCCGGTTCATCGGGGACTGTCTGCGGGGCCGCAAGCTGGTCGGCCTGGAGCAGGCGGTGAAGATGCTCACCGATGATCCCGCGCAGCTCTTCGGGCTGCGGGAGCGGGGCCGTATCGAGGAGGGCTTCCACGCCGACCTCGTCCTCTTCGACCCCGAGCGCATCGACGCTGGCAAGGCCACGCTGGTGCACGACCTGCCCGGCGACAGCCCGCGCCTCGACTCCAAGGCCATCGGCATCAACGCCGTGTGGGTCAACGGAGTCGAGGCCATCCGCGAGGACCGCGTGACGGGTGCGACGCCCGGCACGGTGCTCCGGTCGGGCCGGGACACCAGGACGGTGAGCACCAGGTGAGCGGTCAACTCCCCCAGGAGCAACGGCTGTTCATCGGCGGCGAGTGGGTCGAGCCCGACGGCGGCCACTACGAGGTGGTCGACCCCGCCACGGAGGACGTGGTCGGCCTCGCCCCCGAGGCGAGCCGCGAGCAGGTGCACGCGGCGGCCGGAGCCGCCCGCGAGGCCTTCGCCACCTGGTCGCGCACCACCCCCGAGGAACGGGCCGCGGTCCTGGACCGCGCCGCGTCGATCATGCAGCGCGACTTCACCTCGTACGCGGAACTCGCCCAGGCCGAGAGCGGCGCGACGACCGGTACGGCGCGGGGCATGCAGGTCGCGGTGTCGGTGGCGCGCTTCAAGCGGTACGCGAAGGGCGCCCTGGAACCGGTGGAGGCCGGCCTGCCCCCGCAGATCAACGAGGCGGGTGGGGGCACCTCCCACGCCCTTCAGGCAGTGGGGGCGGGGAAGGCGGGCGTCGTGGGGGCGCTCACCGTCCGCCAGCCGGTGGGCGTCGTCACCTGCGTCACCTCGTACAACAACCCGTGGGCCAACCCCGCGGGCAAGGTGGCACCCGCCCTGGCCATGGGCAACACGGTCCTGGTGAAGCCCGCTCCGCAGGACCCGCTGTCGGTGTACCGGATGGCGGCGGCGCTCGAGGAGGCCGGGGCGCCGCCGGGAGTGGTGAACGTGGTGAGCGGCGCGCGCCCCGGGGTGGGTGAGGCGGCCGTCGACTCCCGGGACGTCGACATGGTGAGCTTCACCGGCTCGACGTCGGTGGGGCAGCGGATCGCCGAGGTGTGCGGCCGGGACATGAAACGCCAGCTGATGGAGCTGGGCGGCAAGGGCGCGGCGCTCGTCTTCGAGGACGCGGACCTGGACTCGGCGGTGGCGGGCATCGGGACGACGTTCTCCTTCTACAGCGGCCAGATCTGCACGGCTCCGACGAGGGTCATCGCGCACCGAGCGGTCTACGACGCCCTGATCGAGAAGCTGCGGGGCTACATCGGCTTCATGAAGGTCGGGGACCCACGGGAGAGGGGAACGATCGTCGGCCCGGTGATCTCGGCGGCACATCGGGACCGCATCGAGTCGTACGTCGAACTGGGGCGGAAGGAGGGCGCGCGGGTCGTCGCGGGCGGCGAGCGCCCGGCCTCGTTCGAGAAGGGCTTCTACGTCGCCCCGACGCTGCTCGCGGACTGCACGAACGACATGCGGGTGGTCCGGGAGGAGATCTTCGGCCCGGTCGTGGTGGTGGTCCCCTTCGAGGACGAGGAGGAGGGCATCGCGCTCGCCAACGACAGCGACTACGGCCTCCTCGACTACGTCTGGTCGGGCGACGTGGCCCGCGCCTTCCGTGTCGCGCGGCGGCTGCGCGCGGGCGGGGTCGGCGTGAACACGATCGGCCGGAACATGGAGGCGCCGTTCGGCGGGTTCAAGAGGAGCGGGGTGGGCCGGGACGTGGGCTCGTACGCGCTGCACGCGTACAGCGAGCTGCAGTCGATCGTCTGGCCGGGGTGATGTCCGTTATGTGGAACGCGGGAAGACGCTCGGGAAAATTTTGAAACGGGCAAAACGGACAGTGCTGCGGTTCCCGCATACCGGACGGTCTGGCTTTTGCCTGGCAATGAGCAACCGTTCCGGTTGAGCGATCAAGCAATCAATGGCAGCTGTCCCGATTCGCCCATCGATTACAAGACGCAAGATGCGGATCTAGACCCTCCGTATGTGGAAACCGCAGCCCTTAACGTCCTGTTCATGACCCAGTTGGACGAACGGCCCCAGGCCGGAGACACGGTAAACGGCGCCCCCGACGGGGGCGTACGCGCCAAAGGGCTCGGCGGTAACTCCGTCGGCCTCATGGGCAGCGCCGTCATCGGCATCTCGACCGTCGCCCCCGTCTACTGCCTGACGTCGACCCTCGGCTCCACGGCCGGCGAGGTCGGCCTCGCCATGCCCGCGGTCTTCCTCGCGGGCTTCCTGCCGATGCTCCTGGTGGCCTTCGCCTACCGCGAGCTCAACAAGGCCATGCCGGACTGCGGCACGTCCTTCACCTGGACGGTCAAGGCCTTCGGCCCGCGGCTCGGCTGGATGTGCGGCTGGGGCCTGGTCATCGCCACGATCATCGTCCTGTCGAACCTCGCAGGGGTGGCGACCTCGTACTTCTGGCTCCTGGCCGGCGAGATCACGAGCAGTGACTCGGTTGCGGCCCTCGACGACAACAAGGCCGTCCACATCCTCACGTGCCTGGCCCTGATCGCCGCGGCGACGGCCATCAGCTATCGGGGGATGACGGCCACGAAGGGGGTCCAGTACCTCCTGGTCGGCCTGCAGCTCGTGGTGCTCGCGCTCTTTGTCGTGATGGCTCTCGGCAAGGCCCGCAGCGGTGACATCGCCGGTTCGATGGACTTCTCCTGGTCCTGGCTGAACCCGTTCTCCGTCCAGTCCTTCGGCGCCTTCACGGCCGGTCTCTCCCTGTCGATCTTCATGTTCTGGGGATGGGACGCGTGTCTGACCGCCAACGAGGAGACCACCGGCAGCGAGAAGACCCCGGGCCGCGCGGCGCTCATCTCGATGGTCGTCCTGATCGGCTCCTACCTCGCCACCGGCATCGCGGCCCAGATGGCCGTCGGCTCCGGCGACAAGGGCCTGGGTCTCGCCAACCCGGACACCTCCGACAACGTCTTCGCCGCGCTCGCCGGGCCCATCATGGGCAACGGCCTGGGCATCCTGCTCTTCGTCGCGGTCCTCGCATCGGCCGCCGCGAGCCTGCAGACCACGTTCATCCCGGTGGCCCGCACGGTCCTCGCCATGTCGACGTACGAGGCGCTTCCCGCCTCCTACGCGCGCGTGCACCCCCGATTCAAGACCCCCGGCCGCGCGACGGTCGTCGCGGGCGTCGCGACCGGCGTCTTCTACACGGTCATGACGCTGGTCTCCGAGCACGTCCTGGTCGACACGATCTACGCGCTCGGCCTCATGATCTGCTTCTACTACGCGCTGACGGCCTTCGCCTGCGCGTGGTACTTCCGCCGCACACTGTTCTCGTCCCCGCGCGACTTCGCCTTCAAGGGCTTCTTCCCGGTGTTCGGCGGCATCCTGCTGACCGCGGTCTTCGTCAAGACGCTCGTGGACATGTGGAACCCCGCCTACGGCAGCGGCTCCTCCGTCTTCGGTGTCGGCTCCGTCTTCGTGATCGGCGTGGGCCTGCTGCTGCTCGGCGTGGTGATCATGCTGGTGATGGGCCGCAAGAGCCCGGCGTTCTTCCGGGGCGAGGTCCTGAAGCGGGACACTCCGGCGCTGGTCGTCGCAGACTGACCCCCTGGTGGACAGACCACCCCTGGCGGACTGACCTCAGCCCGCCAACAGCCCCCGCAGCGACGCCTTCAAGCTGGTGATGAAGGCGTCGCGGTGGTTCTGGGGGATGAGGTCCAGGGACAGGTACGGGTTGAGGTCTTCCAGTTCGACCAGGAGCAGGTCCCCTGAGCGCGTGCGGCAGGCGTCGACGCGCTGGATGCCGTGGTCGATGGTGTTCCAGTCGATGAAGCGCTGGGCGAAGGCCAGGTCGGCGGGGGTCGGGGTGTAGGGCTCCAGGGCCCAGCGCTTGTCCGGGTGCGGTGCGTGGAGTGCGTACTGGAACGTGTCGTCGACGAAGTAGAACGACACCTCGTACGTGAAGTCGACGCGGGGCTGGATGAGGATCGTGCCGTCGGGGGCGGCGTGGGTCTCCAGGTCGGCCCGCGTGAGGAACTCCAGGCCTATCGAGTCCGCGCCCCGCTTGGGCTTGATCACGTACTCGGACGTGTCCGGGAGCTTTGCGATGTCCGCGAGGCGGTCGACCGTCGGGATCACCGGGTGGCCCTGCGTCGTGAGGTCGACGAGGTACTGCTTGCCCGCGATGTCCGCGCTGCCGGTCAGCTGGTTGTGGACGCGGGTGCCCGAGGCGAGCGCCTGGGCGCGGAAGGCGTCGAACGCCGCCTGGTAGTTCAGGACCGGGCCGCTGTTGCGGATCAGCACCGCGTCGAAGGAGTCCATCAGCGCCGCAGCGTCCAGCGGGTGGCACAGCGCCGTGTCGAAGTCCTCGCGGAGGCGGGAGGCGAGCGCGATGTCCTCGTCGCAGTACCGGCGGCCCCGCGCCTCGTAGGCGAGATCGGTGACGAGCAGGACGCGGGACCGGGGCCTCGGGGTCGGCTGGGCAGGCGGCACGGGGGGCTCTCCTGGGGCGGTGGGGGCGGCGGCTTCGGATCTTCGACCTTATGGAAGTCGATGCGGCCGCGCCGCGCCGCCCCCGGAGGAACCTAGCTCCGGCCCAGGAACACCGGGTTCGTGAACGCCCTCAGCGGGCCCGGGAGCCCCGGCGTCACCGGCGCGTGGCGGACCTCGGCCCGTACGTAGGCGGCGTACGAAGGTGTCGTTCGCCACTGAGCCGTGCCGGACCCGGAGGCGGGAATCGCCGGGCCGGTGAAGAGCACGCCCTGGTCCGTGACGAAACGGATCGTGCAGCCGGGGGCGCCCGTGACGTCCAGACGGACCGTCACGGGGGCGTCCTGCTCGACGTAGAGGCGCTCGCCGATGCCCGCTTGTCTGCCCCTGCCGCCGGTGGCGGTGAACTCGAGCGCGACGTCCTTGGTCTCGGCGACGTAGCTGTGGCCTGCCCGGATGCCCGCCTGGATCGCCTCGCGGGTCAGGTCGTCCGCGAGGACCACCGTCTGCGGGGTGCCGACGGGGTCGGGGTCGCGGTGGGCGTCGCTGTTGCCCATGGCCGGGATCCAGGGCTTGCGGCCGCGGACGGCGGCGACCAGGGTGCTGTCCCAGTCGGCCAGGGAGATCTCGTCGTCCGGGGTGTACGCGCCGTTCCACACCTCCACCGCGTCCGCTTCGCCGAAGCCGAACTTCCAGTTGCAGCCGATGCAGGTGGCGTGCGGATGGGCGGGGACGACGAGGCCGCCCGCGTCGCGGACCTCGCGGGCGTACTTGCCGAAGCGGTTGTCGCGGGCGCGGTAGCGCCAGTCGATGAACGTGCCGGGATCCGTGCCGAGGGCGACCACGTGGCCGTTGCGCGTGGTGACCTCCTCGCCCAGCATCACCAGGAGGTCGTCCCCCGCCGCGTCGGCCCAATGGGCGTGCGCGGAGTGCGTGTTGTGCTCGGAGGAGTTGATGAAGTCGAGGCCGGCCGCGCGCGCGAGGGCCGCGATCTCGGCCGGGGTGCGCCTGCCGTCGGAGTGCCAGGAGTGCAGGTGGCAGTCGCCGCGGTACCAGGCGCGGCCCCGGCCCTTCGCCCGCTCCGGCGGGTAGGCGGGCCTGGGCGTCTTGCCGGGCGCCCCGTACTTGAGGGTGATCGTGACCTCGTAGGGCAGGCCCCGCGGCGCGACGGTGTAGGGGCCGAGCGCGATGTTCCAGGTGCCCGCCTTGACCGGGCCCGGGATGTAGCCGGGGGTCGCGTCGTCGGCGCGGATGAAGAACTCCGTGCGCGCGCCGCCCGACCAGCCCCGGAATCCCTTGCCGCCGAGGGCCGTGCCGCGCTGGTCGAAGATGCCGATGTCGAGGGCGTTGCCCTGCGTGCCCGCCGGGACGGTGACCTTCTCGTAGGTGTACGAGACGTGGATCTCCCGTACGCCGTCGGGGACTTCGACCGGCAGGTACACGAAGTCGGGCGACCCGGTGGGCAGTGTCCCGCGCACCACCTTGGTCTCGTCGCCACTCCTGGAGTCACGCCCTGCGGCGCTCGCGAAGCTCACGCTGTTCAACGTAAGCGCGGCGGCGGCTCCCGTCACGAGCAGACCGCGTCGGTTCAGGGGTGTGTTGGCGGGTCTGGTCCTGTGGTGTTCGTCCTCGCACATGTGTCGGCTCCCCGGGGTGTCGGAAGGGACTGCAGGGCAACCCTGGTATTCAGCCGTGAACTCGGCGGCAAGGGAAGGCAATTGACAGACTTATGCGGAGTGTCGGGCGAGGGCGGCGGACCGCCGCTGTCAGTCGCCGCGGCGGGCCCTGCGGGTGCGGCACAGGACGAGCGGGGCCGCGTACGCGCCGTAGGGGCGGCGCAGCCCCGCGCCTAGACGTTCGCGCCCGCCGCTCGGAGCACCGCGGCCGTCTCCTCGTGTGAGCCGTGGGTCGCCCAGTACAGCGGGGTGTTGCCCGTGCCGTGGTCCTCGCGGCGGTTCGGGTCCGCACCGTGCGCGAGGAGTTCGCGGACCGCGTCGGTGTGGCCCCAGCACGCGGCCCCGCACAGGGGTGTCCCCTGGTCGCCGTGGCCGCTCTCGGAGTCGGGGTCCGCTCCTGCCGCCAGGAGTGCCCGGACAGCGGGCGTCGTGCCGTGAACGGAAGCGCCGTACAGCGGTGTCGTGCCGTCGGGGTCGGGGGCCTTCGGGTCCGCGCCCGCGCGCAGCAGCGCTTTCACCTCGGTGGTGAGGCCCGACTTGGCCGCCAGGACCAGTTTGCTCGACATCTTCTTGCGGCGCCTTCTGCTCATGGGGAGAGAGTAATTCGGCGGGCGTGTGAGGTGGTCGGACTATTCGCTCCCCCATGCGGCGGAGGCGCGGCGCCCCTGATCAGCCCGCACGCCGATGTGGCGGCCCGGCGCCCGCGGCCAGCATGACTCCCATGATGAAGATGAGCGCTCTGCCCGACGTCCCCCGGTGGGCCGTGATCGCCGCCCACGCCGTCCCGCTGGCCACGTTGCCCTCCGCGCTGTGGCGCATCGCCCTCGTCGCCGGGCTTCCGGTGGCCGACGAGCCCTTCGAGGGCTGGGGGATGGTGCTGTACATCCTGGGGCTGAGCGTCGTGTCCGAGTCCCTCGCCCTGCTGACGCTCGGCCTGGTGCGGGGGTGGGGCGAGGTCGTGCCGGGGTGGATACCGCTGATCGGCGGGCGGAAGGTGCGGCCGCTCGCCGCGGTGGTTCCGGCGCTCGTCGGAGCCGCCGGACTCTTCTTGATCACGACCTGGTTCGTCTACGCCGCGTACGCGGATCTGGGCCCCGGCGTCACGGACGGCGCCATCCAGCAGGCGCTCTTCGTGATCTGCTACGCGCCGCTGCTCCTGTGGGCTCCGCTGCTCGTCGCGGTCACCGTCGCGTACTACAAGCGGCGGACGCGAGGCGCGGGCATGGCATGGACTCCTGCGGCGCTGACGGTTAGTAAGTGAGCCCCGCTCCCGAACGCCCTGCTCCTGCACGAAGGACACCCACGGGAGCGGTATGCCGGCGCAACTGGAGGCTGCCACAGGGGCTGGAGGCTGCCGCAGGGGGGGCGCGGCCACTGTTGCGTCTGCTAGCAGCGGACGCGAGGTGCGGGCATGGCATGGACTCCTGCGGCGCTGACGGTTAGTAAGTGAGCCTCGCTCCCGAACGCCCCGCTCCCGTACGGGGGCACTCACGGGAACGGGAATACGCCGTCGCAATCGGAGGCCGCCACATGCGAGTTGCCGCCACTCTCTACCTCACCGACGAGACCATCACCCCGATCCGCCTGGCCCAGGAGCTGGAGCTGCGAGGCTTCGCGGGGGTCTATCTGCCCGAGCACTCCCACATCCCCGTCTCCCGCGAGACCCCGTACCCCGGCGGGGAACTCCCGCCCGAGTGCGCCCGCATGCTCAACCCCTTCGTCGCTCTCGCGCAGGCCGCCGCCGTCACGGAGCGGCTCGGGCTCGGCACGAACATCACGCTCGTCGGGCAGCACGACCCGATCGACCTGGCCAAGCAGATCGCGACCCTGGACCACCTCTCCGGCGGCCGTCTCACCCTCGGCATCGGCTACGGCTGGAACAAGGAGGAGGCCGCCGACCACGGCGTCGAGTGGCGCACGCGGCGGGCGCTCGTGCGGGACCGGATGGCGGTCATGCGGGCGCTGTGGTCGGCGGAACCGACCGCGTACGACGGCGAGTTCGCGAGCGTGCGGGCCAGTGAGGTCCATCCGAAGCCGGTGCGAGCGCCGCGCAGCCGCAAGGACGGTGTGCTGCACGGTCCCCGCACCCTCATCGGTGGAGCCGCAGGACCCAGGCTTTTCGCGCAGATCGCGGGGTACGCCGACGGCTGGCTGCCCATCGGCGGCGGCGGCCTGCGCGAGGCCCTCCCCGCCCTGCGCACCGCCTGGGCACAGGCGGGCCGGGACCCCGCCGAGCTGTACGTGGCGCTCTCCGCCGTGGAGCCGACCGAGGGCAAGCTCGCCCACTACGCGGAACTCGGCGTGGACGAGGTCATCGTGCAGCTTCCGGCACGCGGGGAGGCGGAGGTGCTGCGCGCGCTCGACGGGTTCCAGCAGTACGTGTAGGAGATACGTGCAGGCGCTGCGTACTGGCGCTGCGTACCGGCGATACGTGCACCTCACACCCGCCTCCGGCGACCGGCACTGACCTGTAGCTGTTTCTCTGAGCGGTCGCTCGTATGCTCGGACGCATGACCAACAGCGCGCCGCAGGACAAAGCACCCCAGGGGTCGGCCCAAGCGCCCGCACGACCCACCGCGAACGCCATGCGTCGCGCGCTCAAACGCGCCAGGGACGGCGTCGCGCTCGACGCGGCCGAAGCCGCCGTGCTGCTGCAGGCGCGTGGTGACGACCTGAAGGACCTCGCCGCGTCCGCCGCGCGGGTGCGCGACGCGGGCCTCGCGGCGGCGGGGCGGCCCGGCGTCATCACGTACTCGAAGAGTGTCTTCATCCCGCTCACCCGGCTGTGCCGGGACAAGTGCCACTACTGCACGTTCGCGACCGTCCCCGGCAAGCTGCGGCGCGAGGGCCACGGGATGTTCATGTCCCCGGACGAGGTCCTGGACATCGCGCGGCGCGGGGCCGAGCTGGGCTGCAAGGAGGCCCTGATCACCCTCGGGGACAAGCCCGAGGACCGCTGGCCGGAAGCGCGGGAGTGGCTCGAGGCGGAGGGGTACGACGACACGATCGCGTACGTCCGTGCCATCTCGATCCGCATCCTGGAGGAGACGGGTCTGCTGCCGCACCTCAACCCCGGCGTCATGACCTGGACGGACTTCCAACGGCTCAAGCCGGTCGCGCCCAGCATGGGGATGATGCTGGAGACCACGGCCGAGCGGCTGTGGTCCGAACCCGGGCAGCCACATTACGGCTCGCCCGACAAGGAACCGGCCGTCCGGCTGCGGGTGTTGGAGGACGCGGGGCGCTCGTCCGTGCCCTTCACGAGCGGCCTGCTCATCGGGATCGGGGAGACGTACGAGGAGCGCGCGCAGTCGCTGTTCGCGCTGCGTCGCGTGTCGCGCTCGTACCACGGCATCCAGGAGCTGATCATCCAGAACTTCCGCGCCAAGCCGGACACGGCGATGCGCGGCATGCCGGACGCCGAGCTCGACGACCTGGTCGCGACGGTCGCCGTGGCCCGGCACATCATGGGCCCCTCGGGCTGTCTCCAGGCGCCGCCCAATCTCGTCGACGGCGAGTACAAGCGCCTCATCGGCGCGGGCATCGACGACTGGGGCGGCGTATCGCCGGTCACGATCGACCATGTGAACCCCGAGAAGCCCTGGCCGCAGCTCGACGAGCTGGCCGAGCAGTCGGCCGACGCGGGCTTCCGCCTGGAGGAACGGCTGTGTGTCTACCCGGAGTTCGTGCAACGCGGTGAGCCGTGGCTCGACCCGCGGCTCCTCCCGCACGTGCGGGCGCTCGCCGACCCGCAGACGGGTCTCGCACGCCCCGACGCGGTCGTGGAGGGCCACCCGTGGCAGGAGCCCGACGAGGGTTACGTCGCCGCCTCCGGCCGCACGGACCTGCACCGCACGATCGACACGACCGGCCGCACGTCCGACCGGCGCGACGACTTCGACGAGGTGTACGGCGACTGGGAGGCCCTGCGCGAGCAGGCCGCGCCCGGCATGGTCCCCTCGCGCATCGACGGCGACGTACGAACGGCTCTGAAGACGGCCGCCGACGACCCGACGCGCCTGACGGACGAGCAGGCCCTCGCGCTGCTGCACGCGGACGGGCCCGCGCTCGACGCGCTGTGCTCCGTCGCGGACGATCTGCGCAAGTCCGTGGTCGGCGACGACGTCACGTACATCGTCACGCGGAACATCAACTTCACGAACGTCTGCTACACCGGCTGCCGCTTCTGCGCCTTCGCCCAGCGCCGCACGGACGCCGACGCGTACACGCTCTCCCTGGACCAGGTCGCGGACCGGGCCCAGCAGGCGTGGGAGGTCGGCGCCACCGAGGTGTGCATGCAGGGCGGTATCCACCCGGACCTGCCCGGCTCCGCGTACTTCGACATCGCGCGGGCCGTGAAGGAGCGCGTGCCGGGCATGCACGTGCACGCCTTCTCGCCGATGGAGGTCGTGAACGGCGCGACCAGGACCGGCCTTTCGATACGGGACTGGCTCGGCGCGGCGAAGGACGCGGGCCTCGACTCGATCCCCGGTACGGCCGCGGAGATCCTCGACGACGAGGTGCGCTGGGTCCTGACGAAGGGCAAGCTGCCGACGGCGACGTGGATCGAGGTGGTCAGGACGGCCCACGAGCTGGGCATCCGGTCCTCGTCCACGATGATGTACGGGCACGTGGACCAGCCCAGGCACTGGCTCGGGCACTTCCGCACGCTGGCCGCGATCCAGGAGGAGGCGCGGGCCAAGGGAGTCGAGGGCTTCACGGAGTTCGTGACGCTGCCCTTCATCCACACGAACGCGCCGGTCTATCTGGCGGGCATCGCCCGGCCGGGACCGACCACCCGCGACAACCGCGCGGTGGTGGCGATGGCGCGGCTGCTTCTGCACCCGCACATCCCCAACATCCAGACCAGCTGGGTGAAGCTCGGTACGGAGGGCGCTGCGGAGATGCTGCGCTCGGGGGCGAACGACCTGGGCGGCACGCTGATGGAGGAGACCATCTCCCGGATGGCGGGCTCCAGTTACGGCTCGTACCGCTCGGTGAAGGACCTCATCGCGATCGCGGAGGAGGCCGGGCGTCCGGCGAAGCCGCGGACGACGCTGTACGGAGAGGTGCCGGTGGAGCGCCAGGAGGCGGCCGCCGCTTCGGACGGCCACCTCCCGGAGTTGCTGCCGGTGCTGGAGTAACCCCTACCGGAGGAGGGGTCAGCCGGTGAGGTCGGCGCCGAAGAAGGCCCCTGCCTCCGGGGTGCCGAGCGAGGACGGGCTGAACGACGTGATGCCGGTCGTCGTCAGGCCGGTCTTCGCGCCGCGGAACAGCCAGGCGGCGCCCGAGTCCTTGGTCGTGCCGTCTTCCTGGGGCGTGCCCACGGTCAGGTCGGCGAGGCCGTCCTTGTTCACGTCGGTGAGCTGGACCGCCTCACCGAAGTTGTCACCCTTCTCCGAGACGCCGGGGACGTTCGCCGTGGACTGGTTGAACGCCTGGGCGCCGGTGCCGGTCAGGCCGTTCGCGCCGCCCTTGAGCAGGACGACCGCGCCGGTGTCCTGGACGTTGCCCAGGTTCTCGCCGGGCACGCCGACAACGATGTCCTGGTAGCCGTCACCGGTGACGTCACCCGCGGACAGGGAGTGGCCGAACTGGTCGCCCCTCTCCGGTCCGTTGATCTCCGCGGCCTCGCCGGCGCCGGGGACGCCCGCGGTGTCCTGGTCGATCTTCGCGGTGCGGGTGGAGAAGCCGGACGCGGAGCCGTAGACGACGCGGACCGCGCCCGCGTCGTAGACCTGGGTCTCGGAGACCTCGTCCACCTCGTGGGCGACGAGGTCGCCGTAACCGTCCTTGTTCACGTCGGCGATGACGCCGTTCGTCGTGAACTTCTTGGTCGGCGTGGACGTCTTGGCGAGGCCGTCCTTGCTGCCCTTCCACAGCTCCGAGGAGTGCTGCATCTCCTCCATGGCGTGGCCGGTCACGAGGTCGTCGGCGCCGTCACCGGTGACGTCGCCGACCATGAGGTCCTGGGGGCCGTCGTCGCCGTTCTGGACGGACGAGGTGGAGGCGGGCTTCCCGTCGCGGGTGAAGGGGCCGTAGTTCACCTTCAGGGTGCTCTGCGAGTTGGCGACGAGGTCCGTCTTGCCGTCACCGTTGAAGTCACCGGCCTTCAGCTCGTTCACGTACTCGCCCGGCAGCTCGGTGCCTTCGGTCAGGCCGTTCGCGGAACCCCAGATCACGGCGTCGGTCCTGCCGTTGCTGACGGTGAGGTCGGTGTATCCGTCGCCGTCGAAGTCACCGGCTTCGGTGCCCGCACCGAAGCCGCCGTTCTCCTCGGGGTCGCCGGGCACGCCCGCGGTGGTGCGGTCGACCTGCTTGGCGTGCGCGGTGTCGGCGCCCGACGCCGAGCCGTACACGATCGATACGTAGCCCGCGCCGGCTGTGCCGTCCACGGCGCCGCGGGGCGCGGAGACGGCGAGGTCGGCATACCCGTCACGGTTGAAGTCGGTCACGGGCTTGCTCGCCGCGGCGGGCGCCGCGGCGGCGGAGCCGGCCGCGGCCACGACGGCGAACGGGGTCGCGAGCGCGGTGACCGCGAGGGCGGCTATGAGTGAGCGACGCACTTGTCCTCCTGGGGGGAAACTGCTGTGACAGAAGAGGAGACCGTCACCTGTGAGAGGTGGTTGTACCCCCCAGGTTTCTTGTTACGTCGCCCGGACATTCCTGTTACGTTGCCCGCCGTTTCCCGCCACACGGTTCTGGCCCGCCGCCCCCAGGGCCGGTGGAACACTGTGCGCAGGGCAGTCGGATTCGCGGGGAGGGTGGAGCCTGTGGTGGCGTCGGCGGGGGATCAGCAGCCGTCCATGCAGGAGTTGATACGTCGCCGGAGGCGGGCGGGGTTCGTCGGTCGCCGGGGCGAACTCGACGCGTTCCGCGCCAACTTCGACGTACCTCCGGATGACGACCGGCACCGCTTCCTTTTCCACGTCCACGGGATCGGCGGCGTCGGAAAGACGTCACTGGTGCGGGAGTGGGAGCAACTTGCGCGGGAGCGTGGTGCCTTGACCGCCTACGGCGACGAAGCTCTGGGCAGCGTGCCGGAGGCGATGGCGGCGATCGCCGCCCAGTTCGCCCTGCAGGGCCGCCGCTGCAAGGAGCTCAACCGTCTTCTGGCGGCCCACCGCGAGCGTCGCCACGCAGCTGAGTCAGTCTCCGCGGCAGCGATGTTCGACGCGGTCCAGGAGCCCGGCCCCGATGCCTTGCCCGCTCCCTCCACCGGCAGCATGACCGCTGCCCGGGCGAGCCTGGTTGGCCTCGGTCTCCTGCCGGGCGTAGGAGCCTTCGCGGGGGCGGTGGACCCCGCTCAACTCGCCCAAGGCGCGGATCGGTTGCGCGCCGGCCTGAGCGCACGCCTCGGCAACCAGGACGATGTCCAGCTGGTCCTGTCCCCGGAGCGGGTCCTCACGCCGGTCCTCCTGAACGAACTCGCGGAGGCGGGGAAGGGGGCGCCCTGGATCGTCCTCTTCTTCGACACGTACGAGAGGACGGCGCCGTTCCTGGACGGCTGGCTGCACGACGTGATGCTCACCGACCGGCATGGAGCGCTGCCCGCCAACGTGATCGTGGTGACGGCGGGGCAGCAGCCCTTCGACACGGCCAGGTGGGGTGGCTACGGCGACTTCGTCATGGATGTGCCGCTCGGTCCCTTCACGGAGCTGGAGGCGCGGGGGCTGCTCGCCGGAAAGGGAGTGGTGGCGGAGCCGGTGGTGGAGGAGGTACTGCGGCTCTCCGGCGGCCTGCCCGTCCTGGTCTCCACCCTCGCCGAGGGCAGGCCCGCGGCCCCGGACGACGTCGGCGACCCGAGCGCCACCGCTGTGGAGCGCTTCCTGAAGTGGGAGCGGGATCCCGTACGCAGGGCGGTGGCGTTGGCGTGCGCGCTGCCGAGGCGTCTGGACGCGGATGTGTTCCGGGCGGCGGTGGAGGGGGTCTGCGCGGAGGCGGAGGTGCCGGGGCTCTTCGGATGGCTGCGGAGGCTGCCGTTCGTGAGCGACCGGGGTGATCGGGTGCAGTACCACGACGTGGTGCGGGCACCGATACTGCGGTCGCAGCGCAAGGGGTCGCCGCGGGGGTGGGCACAGGCGCACGGTCGCCTCGCGGGGACGTTCGGCGGGTGGCGGGCGGAGCTCGAAGGCGAGCTGGGGGACGCCAGGTTCTGGGACGACGAACCATGGCGTGAGCTGCGGCTCGCGGAGTCGTACCACTTGTTGTGCGCGGGGGAGCGGGGAGCGATGCCCACTGTCCTGCGGGATGCCGTCGACGCCTGTGACGTGGGCGAGGTCGTGGCCCGGCGCTGGGCGCGGGTCCTGGTGGACGCGGGGCAGGACGCGGACGCGGCGGCTGCGGGGAAGTGGGGGAGGGATCTGCTGGCCGCGCTGACCGACGGCGCGTGCGTCGAGGCGCTGGGGCTGTTGGTCGACCGTGCCGGGTTGGACGTACGGGGGCAGGCGGTCGTACGGATGCTGCGGGGACGCGATCTGCGCAAGAGCGGGGCGTACGAGCAGGCGCTGGCCGAGTACGACCGTGCCCTCGCCCTCGACCCGGAGCTGGCGCGGGCCTACTTCGGCAAGGGATCGACCCGCGCCCAGCAGGGGGATTTCGCCGCCGCGATCAAAGTGCTGGACCGGGCCGTCGCCATCACTCCGGACTACCAAAGGGCTCTGCGGCTGCGGGGCGAGTGCCACCGGGTTCTCGGCAACTGGGGCGAGGCGATCAGGGATCTGGGCCGGGCGATCGAGATTCAGCCGACGGACGCGTACGCCTGGGCGTCCCGGGGTGCCGCCCTGTACAGCGTGGAACAGATCGATGAGGCCCTCGCGGATTTGGACCGGGCGTTGGAACTCGACCCTGAATACGTATGGGCGTTGGCGCGGCGGGGTCGCGTACGAGGAGCCCGTGGGGAGCACGCGCATCAGACGGCGGACCTCGACCGCGCTGTCGAACTCGCGCCGGAATCCGCGTTCGTGGCGTGTGAACGGGGCGATGCCCTGCGCGTGTCGGGCAGGCACGATGAGGCGGTCGCGGAGTTCGACCGAGCGATCGGAATCAACGACGCCTATGCGTCGGCGTATGCGAGCCGCGGGGCGGCCCAACGCCTTCTGCGGCGATACGACGAGGCACTCGCGGACCTCGACAGGGCAGTGGAGCTGGTCCCTGACTACGCCTGGGCGCTGGCCCAACGCAGCATGGTGCACGTCGGCCTGGGAGCCCACGAAGACGCATTCACCGATGCGGATCGTGCCCACACTCTGTCACCTGGTACCGGCTGGTTCCTGAGGTGCCGGGGGGACGCGTTGCACCTTCTGGGGCGGTTCGACGAGGCGCGCACCGACCTGGACCGATTCGTGGATCTGGATCCTCAAAGCCCCTGGGCGCTTGCTTCCAGAAGTGAACTCCTGCACAAACTACGGCTGTACCACCCCTCCTTGGACGACGCCGAAGCCGCGCTCCGACTCGATGGAGGGCACGCCTGGGCCCTGAGCAGACGGGGGATCACCTCGTTGGCCGTCGGACGGGTCGAGCGGGCCCTGGCTGATTTCTGCCGCTACACCGAGATCGGATCCACGCCGGAGTGGGCCCACCGTCAGACGGCAGAGATCCACCACTGGTTCGGCCGGAACGAGGAGGCAAGGGCTGCCCTGAGTGCCGTGGACACGGGCGGACGAGCGGAACGCCACTTCCTGGAGGAGCTGGGCAAGGCCTACCGCAGAGCGCGGGAGTGGCATCTCGCCCGCGAGACCGCCTGGAGAGTCCGTGCGCAGGACGAGCTGATCGGTACCTGTGACCTCGCTCTGGCCGCGAGCGGCTCCGACGGGGTGCGTCCCGCCGGTCCGCTGTGGCGGGAGACCGGGCGTCTGGTGGCGGGCGAGGACCTGAAGCCACGGGTGCGCGACTTCCTGGAAGCGCTGGTCGCGGCGGGCCTTGAGGACTGGGCTGCGCTCGACTCCGGGCTCGCGCGGGTCCTCGCGGTCACCCGCGAGTGGGACAACCTGGCAGAGCTGGCCGATCTCCTCGCCGAACTCTCCCGCGCCCCCGGCGCCGACCGCACCCGCCTGGCTCCACGCCTGGCCAGGGTCGTGGCGGCGCGGGACGAGTTTCAGGCGCGATGGGCGGAGCCTGTCGCGTAGGCGAGGAAGCTCCGCGTGCGTCCTCACGCGTCCTCACGCGTCCTCGCGCGTCCTCGCGCGCCTCCGGCGTGGTCCTGCGGAGATCCATGAAAGCCCTGGTGAAGGCCGGTCAAAAGTGATCTCAAGGGCGTCTCCTTAGTTATCGCATCGACCCCGAACCGACCGTTCCCGGTCGATTACAGTGCTGCGCAGAAGATGCGCAGAAGTGCGGGGGGCGAGCCACGAGAGGAGGTGCCGTGAGCACCGCAGCAGCCACCGGAGTCTGGGGCCGCGCCGAGCAGCAGGACTTTCGCAGCCGGGTCCGCGGCACGCTGCTCGGAGCCGCCGTCGGGGACGCCCTGGGTGCGCCCGTCGACTCGCTGAGCCTGGACGCGATACGGGAGGCCCACGGCGCCGAGGGGCTCACCGAGCCCGCCCCCGCGCACGGCAGGCGCGGCGCGGTCACCGCCGCCACGCAGCTCACCCTCTTCACCGTCGACGGACTCATACGCGCCCAGGTGCGGCGCGACACCGGCGCGTGGCATCCGCCCACCGATCTGCACCGCGCCTACCGCCGCTGGGCGGCCACCCAGAGCGACTGGGGGCCCGACGAGCGGCGCAAGGAAGACGGCTGGCTGGCCCGCGAGGAGTGGCTCTACTCGCGCCGCTCGCCCGCCCGAGCCTGCCTGGTCGGGCTCGGGGACGAGAACATGGGGACGCTCGAAGCCCCCAAGAACCCGGAGGAGCAGGGAGCCGAGGCCGTCACCCGGTCCGCTCCCTTCGGGCTCCTCGTCGGCTGGGAGCCCCAGCTGGTGCTGCAGCTCGCCGTGGAGTGCGCCGTACAGACGCACGGGCACCCCACCGCGTACCTCGCCGCCGGCGCGCACACCATCCTCGTGCACGGTCTCGCCCGCGGAGAGTCCCTGGACGGGGCCATCCAGCGGGCGCTCGCGCTCCTGGCCGCCCGGCCCGGCCACCAGCCCGTCACCGATGCGCTGCAGCACGCCCTGGGAGCCGTACGGCAGGGGATGCCCACGTCCTCCCGGGTGGAGGAGCTGACGGGGGACGGGGGAGCCGAGGGTGCGCTGGCCGCCGCCGTCTACTGCGCTCTCGTGGGCGAGGACATCCGGCATGGGCTGCGGCTCGCCGTCAATCACGGGGGCGCGTCGGCTGCCGCGGGCGCGCTGTGCGGGGCTCTGCTCGGAGCGTTGCACGGCGAGACCGCGCTGCCTCCGGGCTGGCTCACCGAGCTGGAGGGGCGGGCCACGATTCTGGAGCTGGCGGATGATTTCGCGATGGAGATGACCCAGGGGCCCGCGCTGCACGGGCCCGCGGTTTCGTCGCCGGGGTGGCTCGCGCGGTATCCGCGGGCTTGAGGGTTTCCCCAACGGAGGACGGGCTGGAAGACACCCTGCCCGGGAGGTCTTCCAGCCCGTCCGGCGTTGAGGACGAACTCGGCGAAGCCGGTGATCTACGGCAACCGCCCCTGGGGGGTCACCGCTTCATCAGCCTCCTCCGCGGGGGGAGGAATCACTGCTGAACCGGCGGAGCCATCTGTATTGATCTTCTCGATGATCGCGTCCCGCTCCGGTGTGTCCTCGGGCTTCAGACAGCCGACCAGGATGTAGAGGATCAGCGAGACCGCCAGCGGGATCGAGACCTGGTACTCCAGGGGCACCCCGCCCTCGACGCTCCAGTTGATCGGGTAGTTGACCAGCCAGAAGGCGAGCAGCCCCATCGACCAGCTGGTCAGCGCCGCGGTCGGCCCCGACTTGCGGAACGTGCGCAGCAGGCCCAGCATCATCGGGATCGCGATCGGCCCCATCAGGCCCGCCACCCACTTGATGACGACTGTGATGATGTCCTTGAACGCGGGGGAGTTGACCTGCGTGGCCACCGCCATGGACAGGCCGAGGAAGACGACGGTGGTCAGGCGTGCGGCGAGCAGACCCGAGCGTTCGTTCCAGCGCCTGGCCTGCCGGGAGATCACCGGCGCCACGTCCCGCGTGAACACCGCCGCGATCGCGTTGGCATCCGAGGAGCACATGGCCATCGTGTGCGAGAAGAAGCCGACGATGACAAGACCCAACAGGCCGTGCGGCAGGAGCTGTTCGGTCATCAGGGCGTAGGAGTCCGAGCCGTCGGGCTTCTTCGCGTCCACCAGGAGCGGGGACATCCACATGGGGAAGAAGAGGATGACCGGCCACACCAGCCACAGGATCGCCGAGAGCCGTGCCGAGCGCGCGGCCTCGCGGGGGCTCGACGTGGCCATGTAGCGCTGGGCCTGGTTGAGCATGCCGCCGTTGTACTCGAAGAGCTTGATGAAGAGGAACGCGAGCAGGAAGACCGTTCCGTACGGGCCGACCAACGGCTTTCCGTGGCCCGCGAGTTCGGGCTCGTCCCAGACGCCGAAGAACCCGCCGTGCGGGCCCAGCTTCGACACCACGGCCACGAACATCGCGACACCGGCCAGGAGCTGGATGATGAACTGGCCGAGCTCGGTGAGCGCGTCGGCCCACAGGCCGCCGATGGTGCAGTAGACGGCGGTGATCACGCCGGTGATCAGGATGCCCTGGTTGATCGAGATGCCGGTGAAGACGGAGAGCAGCGTGGCGATGGCGGCCCACTTGGCGGCCACGTCCACGATCTTCAGGAGCATCCCGGACCAGGCGAGAGCCTGCTGTGTCTTCAGGTTGTAGCGGTTCTTGAGGTATTCGAGCGGCGAGGCCACGTGCAGCCGCGAGCGCAGCCGGTTGATGCGGGGCGCGAAGAGCTTCGAGCCGATGGCGATGCCGAGCGCGATCGGGAAGGACCAGGTGATGAAGGACGTGACGCCGTAGGTGTACGCGATGCCCGCGTACCCGGTGAACATCACCGCGCTGTAGCCGGACATGTGGTGCGAGATGCCGGACAGCCACCAGGGCATCTTGCCGCCCGCGGTGAAGAAGTCGCTGACGTTGTCCACGCGCTTGTGGGACCAGACGCCGATCGCGACCATGATGCCGAAGTAGCCGATGAGCACGGCCCAGTCGAGACTGTTCATGTGCCCCCTCCAGGGGTCCGCCTTGTGAACTGCGCTGAAATGCCGTGCACTTCGCCAGTTTCGTGACATACGGACGTGGGCGGCCTTGAAGTGCCCGCTCATCGTGGGTTCGGGCGCGCGCTGCCGACAACCGCCCGTGAGGTCAAGAGCGAGTAAAATCGTTCTGTTTACTGACCTGTGTTCACATCCTTGATCCTGATCAAGGGTCCTGGGTGGGCTCCGGTGTGGTGCCGAAAGGCCGCGGGGGCACACAAGAACGGCTGTACGGAAGCCAAGTCCCGTACAGCCGTCGTCTGTTGTCCCGAGCAGCGCCTACCGCATCAGTTCTCCCGCGTTCACCAGGAGCGACTGCCCCGTGATCGCCCGCGCCATGTCCGAGGCCAGGAACACCGCCGCGTCCGCCACGTCCCCGTCCGTCGCGAGCTCCGGCAGCGCCATCCGCGCCGCTAGGCGGTCCCGTACCTCTTCCTCCGGCACCCCCTCGGTGTGCGCGGTGAACTGCACGTACGCCTCGACCGGCGGCCCCCACATCCAGCCGGGCAGCACCGTGTTCACCCGGATCCGGTCAGGGCCCACCTCGTGCGCGAGGGAGTACATCGCCGACGTCAGTGCCCCCTTCGACGCCGCGTACGCGGCCTGCCGCACCTGCGAGGGCGCCGCCACGGCCGACTGCGTGCCGATGAACACCACCGAGCCGCCCCGCTCCTTGAGGGCGGGCAGGCAGGCCCGCGTCATCCGCAGCGTGCCGAGCAGATTGACGTCGATGACCTGCTGCCAGGTGGCGAAGTCCGCGTCCTGTACGCCGCCGAAGTAGCTGTCCCAGGCGGCCACATGGACCACCGCGTCGATCCCCCCGAAGCGCTCGCGCGCCAGGCTCGCCAGCGCCTCGCACTGGGCCTCGTCGGTGATGTCGGTCGGGCGGTACGCCGTGCGTGTGCCCTCGGGGTCGATCTCCCCGGCCGACTTGGCGAGGTTCGCCTCCGTACGCGCCCCGAGCACCGCGTGGCCCCCGTCCCGTACGACGGCGGCTGCCACCTGGTGGCCGAGGCCTGCGCCGACCCCCGAGACGACGACGGTCTTTCCTTCGAGGAGCGAGCGCATGGGGCGCCTCCCGGCTCTGGCAGTTTTGCTGACGGGGCGTCAGAGTATGGGCGTCCACCGGAGGAAGGAAGAGGGAGGAGGGGGAGAGGCGTGAGCGACGACACCCGCGAGACCGAGAACGCATGCGACGACACCCGCAGTGAGGTCTATGGCGAGCTGGCCGCCGTCGGACCGTACGGCGTGCACCCGGGCCACGCGCTGATCACCATGGTCGAGCCGCACCCGGGCCACGAGTACGCGTACAACCGCTGGTACGAGGACGACCACTACTACGCCGGCGCGATGGCGATGCCCTGGATGTACGCGGGCCGCCGCTGGGTGGCGACCCGTGAGCTCCAACTCCTGCGCCATCCCGAGAAGTCGGGGGTCGCCCAGCCCGTGACCGCCGGCTGCTACCTCTCCACCTACTGGGTCACCGAGGGCCGCTACGACGAGCACATGAAGTGGACGGTCGGCATCAACAAACGCCTCAACCGCGACGGCCGCGTCTACCAGGACCGCACGCACGTCTTCACGGCCTTCCAGGACCATGAGGCCACCGTCTACCGGGACGGGGCGGCCGGGCCCCGCGACTTCCATGCGCTCGACCACCCCTACCAAGGCCTCGTGCTCGAAGTCATCGACGCCGAATCGGGCGAGCGGCGGGCGCAGTTGCTGGAGTGGCTCAGGGCCAAGCAGCTGCCGCGTGCCCTCGCCGGGTCGGCGGCCGCGATGGTGACGATCTTCCGGCCGACTCCGCTGCCGGGGGACCGGATGACGTATGTGAAGCAGGTCGAGGGAGTCGACACGCGGCTGACGCTGCTCTGGTTCCTGCAGGCCGACCCGCGGGAGTGCTGGCAGGAGCTCTTCGCCGGGCGGGCGGACGCGGTGGCGGAGTCGGGGATGGGGAGGGTGGAGCTGGTGGCGCCGTTCATTCCCACGGTGCCGGGCACCGACATGTACGTCGATCAACTTCGATAGCGGCGCAAAGGCCGAGCCCCCTCGGCCGGGACGGCGGGCCAGTCGAGAGGGCTCAATCGGTTCTGCTTATGCAATTGTCGATCTCTCGCTACTTCTCCCGGCCGACCTCGGAGACGAAGGCACGCCATGAGTCGGAAGGAAAGGCGAGGACGGGGCCCTCGACGACCTTCGAGTCCCGGACCGAAATCGCTGTTGAAAGCGGGGACTTGACCTCGACACACGCGCCGTTTCCCGTCGAATACGAGGACTTGACCCACGTATTCGTAGCGCCCTGATGAATTGCCATGGTTACTCCGGTTTGCCCAGTTGTTGAGTTGCGGTCACCGCCAACAGCGGCTGCGCCAACAGATGTTGCTTGATGGCGTGAATGACGCTACTCGCCAACATCGCTGAGTGAAGGGAGCGTTCACTCGACCGGATGGCATATTCCAGTGGGGTCTTCCGCCTCACCGAGGGGGAGGTGTACCGTGCGGCGCTCTTGTGCTCAGGGTGGTCGCATACGCGGGGTACGCCTCAGCGCGCGTACTCTTTCGCGATGTCTGCGATGAGTTGGCGTGATTGATCCACGTTCAGGGCCTGTGCCCGCAGATGCTCGTACATCACGCTGTACTGCTGGACGTCGTTCGCCTTCTCCAGGTAGAGATCGCTCGTGACGCCCTCGATGTAGACCACGCTGGAATCGGCGGCGTCCGGGAACTCGAGAATCGCGTACTGGCCATTGAGGCCGGGATGCGCGCCCATCTCGAAAGGAATCACCTGGACGGTCACATGCGGCAGTTGGGACTGTTCCACGAGGTGCTCGAGCTGGTCGCGCATCAGATGCCGGGAACCGACGACGCGGCGCAACGCGGACTCGTCGAGGACGGTCCACAGGCGCAGTGGATTCTCCGGCGCGCTGATGCGCTCCTGGCGGCGGACGCGGACCTGGACGCGCTTCTCGATGTCCGTCGGCGTGGTCTCCGGCAGCGCGCCGGTGATGAGTGCCTCGGCATACGGACGGGTCTGGAGCAGGCCGGGGACGACCTGCGGGTCGTACACGCGCAGCGAGGCGGCGTCCGTCTCCAGGCCGATGTAGACGCTGTACGGGATGTCGCCGAAGGAATGCCACCAGCCCTGCTGGCGCGAGTCCTTGGCCATTTGCATGAGCGAGTCGACGATGCGGTGGTCCTCGACCTCGTAGACCCCGCAGAGATCGCGTACATCGCGCTGACTGATCGAACGGCGGCCGTTCTCGAGGCGGCTGATCTTCGACTGCGAGACCAGCAGGCGCTCGGCGACCTCCTCGGCCGTCATGCCCTTGAGCTCGCGGAGCCTGCGGAGCTCCTGGCCCAACCGGCGTCGCCTGACGGTGGGATTGACACTGGACGCCACGGACGTGCACCTCCGACTACATGCCTCTACTTTGCGTATCTGCTGTTCAGCAGAGTGCCACCAACGCGTCGCGCACCGCTGGGAAACAGCCGATGTGAAGTGCGAACCGCATTGCATTGCAATGCATGCGACGCGAAGACGGACATGAGGACTGGTGTGAGGGGTGCGGCCCGGCCGCGCGGCGCCACGATGTGCGGCCGCGCGGGGCGGAGGTACCGGTGTCGTCGTCCGGACGTTCCGGTGCCAGTGCCCCGCGCGGCCCAGCGGCTCCCGAACCGGGTCTGGGGGACTGCGGTGCGGCGTTGCTGTTGCCGATACTGCGGTGAGTCCTTACAGCGGTGAGTCTTTACTGCGGCGGGTCTTTGCAGCGGTGAGTCCTTGCAGCAGTGAGTCCGTGCAGCGGTGTTCCATCACTCCGCCCGGGCTCAGTGGGCCACGGCACGTGCCATGGATCCACGGCGCGGCTGCATCGGAACCCCGCCGGGTTCCGGCGCGGTCCTGGTCGGCTGTCGGCCACCGCCCGGTCCACCTGGTCCACCTGGTCCGCCCGGGCCCGCTGGGGCCGGGCTGCGGCGTGGCTGAGCGGCCACACCGTTCTGGACGTCCATCACGGCGTGCGCCACGAGGCCGCCCATCGGGTCGTGCCGGATCAGGTCCCGGAGACGGGAGCGCGATGAACGCCCCTCGTTGCCGGGGTAGAGATGCTTGCCGAGTCCCACTGCGTGAGCGAGCGCGGCGAGCGCCGCGGTCCGCGGGTCCGGTGGTACGCCGGTGCGGATCGCACTGTCCAGCCGGGACCTGATATCCCGGCTGATCGCCGTCTCCGTCGCTTGGTAGCGAGTCGTCGGCAGTACTCCGCACATCTGGCCCGACACGGCATGGACCATGCCGCACCGCTCCAGGTGCGCGAGGTAAATCTGGCGCAGCCCCAGTCGGGGCCCGCCAATCCAGTGGACTGCCCGAACCGGGCTGCCGCGCCTGCGCAGCAGTTCCAGTGCGGAGTCCAGAGTCGGATCTCCGGTCGGCCGTGGCATCACCACGGCGATACGATCCCCGTCTGGGGCTATCCGTCCGGCCAGCGCCAGCTCCACTAGCTGTGCTCCGGCCAGACCGAGGTCGAGCGACTGCGGCTGCGCTGTGGTACCCGTGGCCGGGTCCAAAGCGAGCAGCAGAAGCTCCTCCGGAATTGTTCTGCGGCTCCTGCCCATCCATGCCTCCCCGCGTGGATGAATGACAGGGTGACCCCTCTCACATTGGTCTGTCGAGAGTGCGTGACCGGTAAGTACGGGAACCAGTAGGTATGTCGTTCTCGTCTACCACGGGGGTTAAGCCCCCACACAGGACACTGGTACATGGTTCGGACAGCGGGTCCGGCCGTGTTTTGGCGCAACGGCAACGCGAGCGGCATGGCGTACGAGGAGGCATCGGTGGCGGGCGAGACCCCCGACAGGTCGAAGCAGCGGAAGTCGTCGGGGAACCCGACTGGGGCAAAACCGTCTGTGCCGGCACCGGCGCCGGAGGAACGAGACCCGCGCCTCGCGGTGGCCCGCGAGGTCCCCGCGGCGCGGGAGGAGACGCGGGACGAGACGCGCGAGGACCAGGCGACGGCGGTCTTCTCGACGAAGGCCGTGGCGGAGGCGGCGGCCTCCGAGGGCTCGGAGAGCTCGGAGGGCGAGCCCAAGGCCGAGGAGAGCGGCGACGCGCGGCTGCGGGCCGCTGTGGCGGCGTGGGTGGCCACGTCGGACGAGGAGCCCTCCGGGGCCTCGGAGACGGCGGCCACGGACCGCGAGCAGGCGACTTCCGACGCCCCCGAGGCTTCGGGCGCTGGTGCCTCTGGCTCTGACGGGCCGGAGGCGGCTGATGAGGCTGCGGACGCGGAGGGTGCGCGTGACGCCGGCGGGGCCGACGAGCCTGCCGGTACGAACGCCGATGCGGGCGACAGCGCCGCGAGCTCTGCCGAGCCGGCTTCCGCAGGTGAGGCGGGCGGCTCTGGCGGGGCCACGGACTCCGATGACGCGGGCGTTTCCGGTGGGACGGCCAACTCCGCCGAGTCCGATGCGGCCGATAAGCCTGCGGGTGCGGGCTCCGGTGAGGCGGGCACGGGGAGCGCGCGTGACGCCGGTGCGGACGACAGCGACGCCGAGCCCAAGGCGGCCGACGCTGACGCGCGTGACACCGACTCCGACGAGCCGTCCGGTGGCCAGGACACCCCGGAGCGCTCCAGCACCTCCGAGTCCGCCGCCCCCAAGAGCGCCCCGAACCCGTCGACCGCCACGGCCACGAACACGGCAGCCGCTGAATCCGGCGGCTCCAAGGCCGCGGCCGACGCCGACGCCGCCCCCGACAGCGGCTCGAAGCCCTCGACCGGCACTGACCCCGGCAGCGATTCCAAGCCCTCGACCGGCACCGCCCCCGGCAGCGGCTCCAAGGCCTCGACCGGCACCGCCCCCGGCAGCGGTTCCAAGGCCTCGACCGGCACCGCCCCCGGCAGCGGCTCGAAGCCCTCGACCGCCACCGCCCCCGGCAGCGATTCCAAGCCCTCGACCGGCACCGCCCCCGGCAGCGGCCCCAAGCCCTCGACGACCGCCACCGCCCCCGGCAGCGGCTCCAAGGCTTCGACCGACGCCGGCTCCGGCAGCGGCTCGAAGCCCTCGACCAACGCCAACCCCGGCAGCGGCTCCAAGGCGTCGGCGGCTGATGCCGGTTCCGGATCCGACACCGCCGACGACAAGGCTCCCGAAGCTCCCTCCCGCGGCGTCGACCAAGCCACCGCCGTCTTCAAGGCGCTGCCTCCGAAGGCCGTCGACCAGCCGACCACCATGCTCAAGCTGGGCGACCACAAGCCCGGAGCCAAGAAGGCCGATGCCAAGGCCGACGCAAAGGACGCAGCAAAGCCTGCCGCAAAGCCGGAGGGTGACGCCGAGCGCACCAGTAAGTTCGTCGCGCTCAAGCCTCTCGACGGCACGTCGTCCAGCAGCGCGCAGCCCCCGGCCGCCACACCCCCCACAGCCAAGGCGCCCACGCCAGAGAAGGCGCCCACGCCAGCCAAGGCGCCCACGCCCGAGAAAAGCTCCGTAGGGCCCGAGCGCACCACCCAGCAGCCTCTTCCCCCCAGGCCCCCGCTCGACCTGCTCGCCGAGCTGACCAACACTCCGCCGCCGCCGGAGACCCCGGTCCGCACCGCCGTGCGGAGGGTCAAGATCTGGACGCCGCTGGTGCTGCTCCTGGTGGTCGTCTTTGCAGTCGTACAGGCCGTTCGTCCGCTGCCGACGCCCACCCTGACGCTCACCGCGAAGGAGACCGTCTCCTTCGAGGGGGACAAGCCGTCCGTGCCGTGGCCGAGTGAGGGCCAGGCGGCGATGGACGTCAACGGCATCGGGACGTTCGGTACGTCCGGCGACCAGAAGCCCGTGCCGATCGCGAGCATCGCCAAGGTCATGACGGTCTATCTCGTCCTGCGCGACCACCCGCTGAAGAAGGGCGGCGACCCCGGCCCGGACATCCCGGTCGACGCCGCCGCGGCGAAGCACTACAAGACGGGCAAGGCGGGCAACGAGTCCGTCGTCAAGGTCACCGAGGGCCAGCAGATCACCGAGTACGAGGCGCTGCAGGCGGTCATGCTGCCGTCCGCGAACAACATCGCCAAGCTGCTCGCCCGCTGGGACACCAAGAGCGATTCCGAGGACGAGTTCGTCGCGAAGATGAACAAGACCGCCAAGGAACTCGGCATGAAGAACACCCACTACACGGACCCGAGCGGCCTGGACAAGACGACCGTGTCCACCGCCGAGGACCTCGTGAAGCTGGGCCGGGCCGCGATGGAGGACCCGGTCTTCAACGAGATCTCCCGCCAGCCCAGCTACAAGGACCTCAACGGCGACAAGCAGAACAACTTCTTCGGGCTCGTCCCGACGGTCGCCATCGGCATCAAGACCGGCACCACCACCGCGGCCGGCGGCAACATCCTCTTCGCCGCGGAGAAGAAGATCGGCGGCCAGACCCGCACGATCATCGGCGCCGCCCTCGGTCAGTACGGCGACAACGGCGTGGCCAACATCGACGAGGTCACCGGCGTCACCCGCAAGCTCATCGAGGCCGGTCAGGGCGCGCTCACGGCCAAGACGATCGTGAAGAAGGGCGACGTCGTCGGCGAGGTCGACGACGGTCTGGGCGGCACGACCCCGGTCGTCGCCACCAAGGACGTCGAGGCCGCGGGCTGGTCGGGCCTGACCGTGAAGCTGAAGCTCGGCGACAAGGCGGGGAGCACGGTCCCGCACACCGCGAAGGCCGGCACCCAAGTGGGCGTGCTGAGCGTCGGCGACGGCAAGGACGGCGCCGTCGAGGTGCCCGTCGCTCTCCAGAAGGACCTCGCCGAGCCGGGCTTGGGCGCCAAGCTCCAGCGCGTCGGCTGAGGCACGGACAGGAGAACGCGCAGAAGTACGAGCAGGAAACACGCGCAGGACGAAGCGCAAGAAGTACGCGCGCAGGCATGGGCGAAGGCGCAAGCCGCCGCCCATGCCCGCACCTTGGCCGAGCCCGGCTGAACCCGTACGCAGGGAGCCCCCGCCCCAGGCTCCCTGCGCGTCGTGCGTGCTAGCGTCACAAGTTCGGGGAGCAGTACGCCGGGGCTGAGCGACGGGGTGTTCCGGGACGGACCCCCTGGCGCGGCCCCCGGACGGACAGAACGACACGGGGAGTGCCGCAAGTGGCCACAGCGGAGCCGACGCGAGCCGACGACGCCGATCCTGAGCCCGGCACCGGTGGCGGCACCCGCACCGGCGCGCGAATAAAGCTGCCCGCCCAGCGCCGCGGCGAGCCCGCGGCACCCGAACGGCCCACCCGGTGGATGCGGTTCCTGCGCCACCCCGTGACCATCACGACCCTCACCGCGGCCGTCCTGCACGTCCTGTGGTTCTTCACCTTCGCCAACAGCGGCGGTGACCTCGCCGCTCAGGACGCCTGGGCCGAGTTCGTCGGACGGCACCCCGACTCCGCGTACAACCTCGCCTGGTACGGCGGCATGCACCCGGTGTCGTACAGCGTCGTGTCGCCGTATCTGATGTCGGTGCTCGGCGTCCGGACCACGATGATGATCGCCGGGACGGTCTCCGCCGCGCTGCTCACGATGATCCTGATCCGCAGCCGCGCGGTGAAGCAGCCCCTGTGGCCCGCGTTCGCGGGTGTCTTCGCGCTGTTCTGCAACGCGGTGTCGGGCCGTGTGACGTACGGACTCGGCCAGATGTTCGCGCTGATGGCCGTCGCGGCCGTCTTCTGCTGGCCCTACCGCTGGCGCTACAAGCGGTGGGCGAAGGCACTGGTCGCCGCGCCGTTCGCCGCGCTCGCGACCATGGGCAGCCCGGTGGCGGGCCTCTTCGTGGGTCTGATCGCCGTCGCGCTGTTCCTCAGCAAGCGCTACCCCGGCGCGTACGCCCTCGGGGTCGCGCCCGCCATCGTCGTGGGCCTGTCCGCGTGGCTCTTCCCGTTCTCCGGCACGCAGCCGATGTCCTTCGGGTCCGCGTCGCTGCCCCTGATCTGCTCCGGCCTCGTCTTCTTCCTCGTACCGAAGCAGTGGAAGACGGTCCGGATCACCACCGCGGTGTACGCGGCCTTCGTGCTCGGCGTCTGGCTGATCAGCTCGCAGATCGGCTCCAACATCTCCCGCCTCGCGATGTCCTTCGGGGGCGTCGCGCTGCTTGCCGCGCTGCCGTTCACGGTGAAGAAGTCCCGCAAGTGGTACACGATCGTCCTGGCGCTCGTCGCCTTCACCGGCTGGGTCGGGTTCAAGGCGGTCGACGACATAGTGCACACGACGCCCCAGGCCTCCTGGACGCGTGAGCTGGCGCCGCTCGTCAACGAACTGCAGGAGGTCGGCGCCGAGAAGGGCCGCGTCGAGGTCGTGCCCGCGCGCAGCCACCGCGAGGCATCCGCCCTCGCGCCGTACGTGAACCTCGCCCGCGGCTGGAACCGCCAGGCGGACATGGAGCGCAACCCCCTCTTCTACGACGACACCCTCAACTCCGCGAACTACCACGAGTGGCTCCAGCGCTGGTCCGTGCATTACGTCGTGCTGCCCAAGGGCGAGCCCGACGGTGACGGCGGCAAGCGCGAGGCCGCGCTGGTCGAGCGGGGCCTGCCCTATCTGAAGCAGGTGTGGGTGGACTCCAACTGGCAGCTGTACGAGGTCACCGACCCGACCCCGCTCGCCGATCCGCCCGCGGTCGTCGACCGTGCCGAGGCGGGCGGGATGACGATCGAGGTGAAGGAGGCGGGCCGCGTCCTGATCCGCGTCCCGTACTCGCCGTGGCTCAGCCTCGTCGACGCCGAAGGCAAGGGTGTCGAGCGGCCGAAGGAGACCGAGGAGTCCAAGCGGCAGCGCGAGAGCGACGAGGACCGCCCCAAGCAGTTCGACAACGTCAACGGCTGCCTGATGGAGGCCGAGGAGGACGCCGAGGGCGACAAGTGGACCGAGCTCCTCGCCCCCGGCCCCGGCGTCTACCGCCTCGGCGCCCCCTACCAGCTGCCGCGTGGCACGGCCTGCCCGGAGGAGCTGCGCGAGAGCGTGCGTTAGCGCGCCTCGCGTCTCCTCACCCGCTCACGGGGAACGCCACGTCGCACACCTGGTCCTCGGGGCCGGCCGTGTCCCACTCCACGAAGTAGATCTCGCGGCACGGCCCCGTCACTTCCAGGCCCTCGCGAGCCACCCATGCCTCCACCGCCTCGAACGCGCCGAGGATCTGCGGATAGGAGACCTGGGCCTTGGTGATGCGGGTGTAGGCGATCCGGTGTGCGGGTTCCACGCGGGACTTCGTGTCCCGCTGCCCACCCGCCTTCGCCGCCCACGCCCGCGCCGCCGCCGCGTCCCTGACCGGGACACACGCTTCCGCGGGGCCGTCGCTGTCCTGGGTGACATCGGCGTGGTAGACGACGAACGGCGAGGCCGCCATCCCGCCGCACTCCCTCCCGGCGGCCTCCTCCAGGCGACGCGTCGAGGCGTCGATCCAGACGGGCAGCTCCTCGGACAGGAGGTGCCTGCTCTCGGAGATGACGTACTGCTCCGGCACGTCGACGGTCTTGACCTCGAACTCTTTCCCGTACATCTCAGAACCTCTTCTGGACAGTCGTCCACGGAGGTACCCCACGAGCGTGCGCTGCTCGGCGTGCCGCTCCTCGACGTCCGCCCAGTAGGCGGCGACCGCCCGCCCCGCCTGTTCGCCGTCGAGCCGTACCGTCGCGGTGATGTCCGCGAGCGGCATGCCGAGGCGGCGCAGCAGGACGACGGTGCGGGCGTGCTCCACCTGCGCCGCGCGGTAGTGGCGGTAGCCGGTGGACTCGTCGACGTACGCGGGGGCCAGCAGCCCGAGGCGGTCGTACAGGCGCAGCGCCTTGGGCGAGAGACGTGCGCGGGCCGCGAACTCACCGATGCTGAGCAGCGGTTCGCCACCTGCCGCGTCGTCCTGTGGGCCGTTGTGCGGTGCGTGTACGTCCATGGGGGCATCCTCCGTCACCGGGCCCCGTGGCCCGGCACGCAGACGATGGGCTCTGCCCCAGGGGGAAGGTCAACGACGGCCGTAGTACGCCTGTGCCTCCAGCCACCGGCGGTGCCTGCCGCGCCGAACCCCGACGATGATCGCGATGCCGGAGCCCGCGAGGAGACCGAGGAGCGGCACGACGACGGTCACGACGATGCCGCCGACGAACGACGCGAAGTCGGCGTCGTCGCCGGGGGCGAAGGTGAGGGCGCCGCGCGGGTCGTCGCACTTCACGCCGTAGTCCGCTTCCGTGTCCGTCTTGAGCACGAACACCCGCTCCCACTCGCCACTGCCCTTGGTGACGGTGAAGGCGCTTTCGGGGGTGGTCACGCGCGGCTCGGAGCCGGCGGGTCCGGAGACGACCTCGCAGTGCGCGCGGGTGACGAAGGGGCTGCGTACGTAGATGGCGGCGTCGTCATCGGGCCCGATCCGCAGCGTGACGGACTGCCCGCTGGTGAAGGCCTCGCCGTCGTCCACGGAGTCCACCGTCGAGGTCAGCGTCAGCACGAAGCTCGCGATGCCGACGCCCACGCAGACCGCCGCGATCACCACGGCGACGACGAACCACCGCCGCTGGGGCCGCAGTTGCCCCGCGTCTATGCGGGGCGGGGGCCCGGGAGGTGGCCCATAGGGATACATATCGGAACGATGACAGCCCGCAGGGGGTTGGGGAAGGGCGCCACCTCCAGGGATGAACTACGGCCGGCCGCCCCCGTCGGCAGTGGACTTCACGTAATCCCGCCAGATCCGCACCGGAAAGACGTTCCCGTGCTGCGATTTCGCCCCGCCCACTCCCGACATGGGCAGCAGCTGCGGCTCGCCCGGACTGGTCCGGAACATCGTCACGGCGGTCGACAACTCCTCGGTGGTGGCCGTGAACCAGGCCGACCGGAGGCGGTCCTGGTCACCGGTGCGGCCGGCGACGACAGGGCGGTCGACGGATGACGCGCCGACACCCCGCATCGCGTCGGCGGCTTCGTCAGCCACATCCGGATCCAGCGCGCGCCGCGCGCCGGGGCGCGTGAGCCCGCCGACGGTCTCGTCGTTCTTGACGACCTTGGTCACCGAGTACGGGTCGTGCCGCAGGCCGCGGTTGACGAAGGTGCTGTAGGCGCCGGCCATGCGGATCGCGCTGGGGGTCGACGTACCGATGGGAAAGGTCCGTTCCAGGCGGGCCATGCTGCCCTCGAGCAGCCCGGAGGCGACGGCGGTGCGCCGCACCCGCTCCCACCCGACGTCCTTGCCGAGACGTACGTAGGTGGCGTTGCCGCCCTTCGCCAGCGCCTGGCGAAGGGCGGGGTGAGTGCTGTCGGACCCGGCGGCAGGGCTGCCGATGGTGGGGGCGGCCGCTTCCTGCAGGAGGCCGCCGTCGTCGTAGAAGCTTCCGGCCGAAGCGGGCTGCCACCGGGTGCCGCGGCCGGCCGGGGTACGGAGGCCGTGCTCGAGGGCCGAGGCGAGCACGAAGGGCTTGAAGGCGGACCCGACGGGGACGCCGGAGGTGTCGGCGTTGTTGGTGAAGTGCTCGGTGGCGTCGGCCCCTCCGTACAGCGCGACGATGGCGCCGTCGGCGGGACGCACGGACGCGGCGCCCACCTGCACGCCCTTGTCGGCGGCGCGCTTCTTCGGATCGATGCCGCGGTCGAGGACGCGCTCGACCGCGCCCTTCAGCCGCCGCACCTTGTCCTTGTCGAACGTGGTGTGGATCTTGTAGCCGCCGCGCGCGAGGTCCTTGTCGGTGAGGGAGGTGTGCTGCTTGATGTACTTGTTGGCGACGTCGACGAGATAGCCGGTCTGCCCGCCGAGGCTGGTGGCCCGGGACTCCTTGTGAGGTTCGGGGTAGGTGGTGAACTTCCCGCGTACCTCGGGCTTCATGAGACCGGCCTTGACCTGCCGGTCGAGTATCCACGCCCAACGGGACTCGGAACGATGGTGGTTGACGGCACTGACCGAGGGGTCGTACTGCTCGGCTCCTTTCAGGAGCGCGGCCAGAGCGGCCCCCTGGCTGGGGTCCAACTGCCGGGCGGAGATGCCGTAGTAGGCATGAGCGGCGGCCTCGATCCCATAGGCACCCCGCCCGAACCAACTGGTGTTGAGATACCCCTGAAGGATCTCGCGCTTGCTCATCCTGCGATCCACCTTCAGCGCGAGGACGAACTCCTTGGCCTTCCGCGTCACCGTCTGGTCCTGGGAGAGGTAGGTGTTCTTCACGTACTGCTGGGTGATGGTGGAGCCGCCCTGGGTCTCCTGGCCACGGACCATGTTGACGGCGGCGCGGGCCAGGCCCTTCGGGGAGACGCCGGAGTCGCTGTAGAAGGTGTCGTTCTCAGCGGCGATGACGGCGTTCTCGACAGCGTCGGGAATCTCCGAGAGCCGTACGTTCTGCCGGTTCACCTCACCGGTGCTCACCATCTGGGTGCCGTCGGCCCAGTAGTAGACGTTGGCCTCGCGCTGGGCGGCCGCGTTCTCGTCGGGGATGTCGACGGAGGCGTACACCAGGGCGAAGAGGCAGATGAGGCCGAGGAGAACGAGGGCGAGGGAGCCGAGCCCCTGCCGCCAGGAGGGAATCCACCGCCAGAGACCGCGTCTGCCGATGCGCGGATAGTCGACGAGACGGCGACGTCGGCGGCTCGGCTTGCGGGCGCGCGGGTTTTTGGGCCCCGACGCCGGCTTCCCCTGAGTGTGTGTCCCCATGGTGGAGGAGAGGGTGGTGGTGGGGGCGGGGGTTGGCCGGGAGCGTATTAGGGGGACGTAACAGGACGCGGCGACGCGGGTGGCAGGGCCCGGCGGCGCGGGTGGCAGGGCCCGGCCGCGGCGGCTCCCCTTGGCCACGGCCGGCCCGCCTCGACCACGGGGGGCGACGACGCGGGAGTGCGCCGGCCTCCATGGGAGTACTGGAACGGTGACACTGCCGGGGGGCCGACGAGGCGCGCGCCACTGTTCACTTCCCGCGTTCCCAGGTCGGGCCGCTCGACACAGGTTGAAAGCGCATTGGCTCAAGGACGCTGCATCGGGAACGCCTCATCGGGAACGCCTCATCGGGAACGCCTCATCGGGAACGCCTCATCGGGAACGCTGCATCAGGAAGCCTCATCGGGACTGGTTGTCAGTGCCCGGTTCTAGGGTGGCCGGCATGGCAACGTTTCGTTCTGGCTTCACGCTCTGGCGCATGGTCACGTCGGCGCAGGAACTCACCGAGCACGCGCGCACCCGGGAGCGTATAGACGCGGTCCTGCGCATCATGGGCGGCCTCGGCGGGACGTACGGCAAGGGGAGGCCCCTGGTGGACGCCCTGGAGGACGTGGCCCAAGAGGCCATCCTCCAGGGGGACTTCGAGTTCGCCCAGCGCTTCCAGCGTTTCGCCGCATACGCGAGAGGTGATCTGTTCCTCGAAATCCTGGAGAACTACTACGACGAGGACGCACGGCAGCGCAGCGAGGAGGGCATGCGGCGGATGATCGCCATGGGCGCCGACCGAGCGGTCGCCGCCCTGGACGTGCTGTGCCGTGACAAGCCCGACGCGACGGCCGAGGACGCCAGAGACCTCTTTCGCGGGATAGCCCGGTCCGCCGACCACCTGGGCCTGGGGACCGGTGAGGGCGGTATCCGGCTGCCCACCCGGGAGGCGCGGCGACTGCAGCAGTACGGCCACATGGAGCTGGTCCTGCGGAACTTGCCCCGGCCGGCCTCTGCCGAGTCCGCGCGAATGATGGGCGACGCGCTCTCCGACGTCGACGCGGGACTCCTCGCCCAACTGCTCGAACTGCGGACCAGACAGGGCGGTCTGGCCGCCCTGCGTGCCGCCGTGGAGGATCCGAACAGCTCCGAGAGCGCCCTGCACGCCTGCCTGAAGAACCAGGAGTGGATTTTCGGAGGTGCCTACGTGGCCGAGTTGGCCCGCAGGCAGTACACCCCGGACACCATCCTCGACATCCCTCTGCTGCGTGGTGACGGTTCCCTGCACGTGGTGGAACTCAAGCGCGCCACCATCAAGAACCTGGTCATCCGGCTCAACGGCCACCTCATGCTGGGCGCCCCGGCGCATCACGCGGTCTCCCAGGCGCAGAACTACCTGCGGGCCATGGACGAGAACCGCCCGAACATCCTTGCCGAGCACGGTGTCGACACCCGCCGGGCCTCGGCGACGATCGTGATCGGGCACCCGCGCTATGTGACCGGGGACGTCACGCCCCAGGAGATCGCGGAGACGCTGCGGACCTACAACACGCATGCCGCGCGCATAGAAGTGATCACCTACGAGACCCTGCTGGAGTCGGCCTCACGGATGCTGGCCCTTTCGTCGGCACGTGAGGACTCCGGCGCGGACGAGGAGCCCGCAGCATGAACGACACTCCGCCCGCCGTCGAACCTCTCTTGGCCCGCCTGTGCGGAGGAGAGATCACCGACAAGGACTACGTCGGCTATTTCATGAACGAATACGGAGAGGAGCTCGTTTTCGCCCAGCGCCGGGGTGAGAAGACCGCCAGGCTCTGGCACAGCGACACGGACTGGGAGATGTACCGCGTGGGCGACCACTCGATACGGCTCGACGGCCCGCTGGACGGCATGATCACCGTCGAGGGCCTGATCATCCACCGCGCGGAAGCGACCTGGCTGTCGTCCTGCCTGGCCGCGTCCCGCCACCTGCGCGAGGAACGCGCCTGACGCCCCCTCCCGAAAGCAGGCACCGCGTAGGGCGGAGTCCGCATTGCGGGCGCGACCGGCAGCCCCACCTGCGAGGCTGTGTCGCGTGACGTACGCAGTGAGTGTGGACACCCGGATCGCCGGCGGCACCCCGGAGATGGATGAGCTGCAGCGGGTCGGCGCCGGCGCTCTGCTCGATGGCGGCTTCGAGTCCGTCGAGGAGATCGAGGGGCCCGACGGGACGGAGGTGAAGCTCCTCGACACCTTCGTGGGCGTGTATCCCGGCGGGGCGCTGCTCAAGGTCTTCGTGGCCGCCCCGGCGCTCGAGCTCGCCGAGGACGCCGTACGCGAACTGGTGGAGGAGTTGCTCGAGCGCACCGAGCTGCTCGCGGACTGGACTGTCGAGCGCTGCCAGGTGGAGCTGCATCCGGACCTGGCGAAGGAGAGCCTGGACGCGGCCGACGGCCCGGACGCCCCGCCGGACGACCTCGAGTCCCGCCGTGCGCGGCTGATGGGGCTGGCCGGGGGAGGAACGGCGTCCACCGACGCGATCATGACGACGACCGAGACCGAGGCCATCCGTTCCAAGATCCGCACCCTGGCCCCGCGTCTCGCCGCCATCGGCTCGGGAATGTTCGGGGTGCCCGACGAGGAGACGACGGCGCAGTACGCCCCAGGTGACGCTCCCGAAGCCCCCGGCATCTCGGCCGAGGACGCCGAGCTGGCAGCCGGGGCCCTGATCTGGGGAACCGACGTCCTCCTGGACGAACTGTTCCAGGACGCGCACGCGCTGGACCGGGAGGGAACCAATGTCGCCGAATGCGACCGCCCCCTGTGGCTCCTGGACGAGCTGCCCCCGCGTCACGCCCTCCAGTACGACGCGCGTTTCGCCCGCCGGTTCCTGGTGACGGCGATTTCCCTGACCACACGGCTGACCGAGGGAAGCTTCAAGGAGCTGAGCTGCGTGGCCGAGGAGTTGACCCTCAGACTGCTGCTGCGCGAGGCCGAGGCCACACTCGAAACGTTCGGCCTCCTCGACGAGGGCGTCTCTTCGGCACTGGAGTGCTTCGCTGATCGGGTCTACGACGACATGGACCACGAGTTGCTCTACGACGACGCGATGGCCGACACCGAAGAGACCGAGCCGGCCACGTCCCTCGCCATCACCCCAACAGGGCTCACGACCTGGTTCACCCCCTTCACCAAGGACGGCTACGTCCACCCGTACGCGGCGGACGAACCGAACAGCGCCACAGGCGAGGACACCGCTCTTTGAACGGTTCGACCGGCTGCGAGAGCAGCCGAAAGGCCCAGGCCCCGGGGTTTCCCGGGCCTGGGCCTATCGCTGTTTCCACCTGGTGCCCCCGGCAGGATTCGAACCTGCGACACCCGCTTTAGGAGTGGGATCGGATCCTTGCCGGGTGGTGCCTGGCGCTGCCGCGCGGTGCTGTTTCCCCTGGGCAGAACCGCGCGGCGAGCCACTTGGTCCGGCTCAGACGCCCTGTGTCGGGCCGTCCGCTCACGCATCGCTCACGCATCGCTCACGCATCGCTCACGCGCTGCTGAGCAGCGCGTGGGGTCAGATCTGGCCGAGGTCGATCTCCACCGGGAAGGGGGCCGCTACTTTGAGGACGCCGGTGAACACGTCTCCGTCCCGGTAGGTCTTCGTCGCGGGATCGAGGACGGAGGTGTACACGATAGGAACGCCCGTCGCGGCCTGCTCGATCCGCCAGTAAAAGCCGATGCCTGACTTGGCGTACTGGTCGACCTTCACGATCCGGTCGGTGGTCTCCGAGCCTGGCGACACCACCTCCGCGACCAGCAGCACGTGCTCAGGGCGGGTGGGGGTGATGTCGATCGTGTCTGCGCGGTACACGACGACGTCCGGGCGGCGATTGGTGAGCGGGACGTCCTGAAGCCGGACGTCGAAGTCAGTGTCCGCGTTCCACTCCGGGTCCGAGGCGGCATCCAGGGCGTTCGCCAGAATCCGGGCCAGCCGGTTGTGCCGCTTGGACGCGCTCGGACTCACGACGACCATCCCGTCCACGATCTCGATGCCAGCGCACTGCTCCTCGGACCAGGACTCGTACTCCTCCGCCGTGATCTGCTCATGCATCCACGCCGGGGCCACCATCTCGGCCGTCATGAGGCACCTCCCGGACACTCTGCTGCGGGCTCGATCTCGCTGAATTCAGCGTACTGTCTGCCGTCCGTCCGGCATGCTGATCTCGTTCACTTCTCTCCTTCCTACCGGTCGGCATCCGACCAGTGAGCCCCCGACAGTCATGAACCGGCGCGGTGGACTCGTCACCAGGAGACCGGAATAGACCAGCGGTGCCGCTGACCTGAATAGGGATCACCGCTCCACATCCAACAAGAAGGAACACGATCTGCTGGCCCGGGCCGGCGGCGGTGCGATCTCGCCCCAGCAGCACTTCCCGATGCCGTCGGCTCGACGCCGTATCGGTCCCTCCGAGAACACCGCTCCCGAAACGGAGCCCGAGCCTGCCGGGCGCGGAGGTGGACCCCCACACGGAATCCGTGCCGAACGGTGCTGATCCGTTGGGAGACGCTCGGGAGATCAACTCCCCGTCCGCTCGCGCAAACGGCCCCGGATGAGGAGTCCGAGGCCGAATGGAACGCCTCCCTGGAGGGAGAAACCCCAGTTCAGACGTGTAATGCGCTGTGCCCCCGGCAGGATTCGAACCTGCGACACCCGCTTTAGGAGAGCGGTGCTCTATCCCCTGAGCTACGAAGGCGTACTGGTGCCGCCACGGATGGCGGTTTCAGACAGGGTAGCGGATGGGGGTGGGGGCGGTGGTGCCTGGCCGGGGGTGGGGGCTGGTGGCCTGGGGTGGGGTCTGGGGCCGGTTCTCTGGGGCGGGGGTCTGGGTTCGGTTCTCTGGGGCCTTGGGTCTGCCGGGTGCGGTTCAGGTGGAAGGGGGCGGAGTCGTAGCGTCAGGCTGATCGGTCCCGGTCCGCGAGGTCCGCGTCGATCGTCGTCCGCAGATCCGCGAGCAACGCCTCGAACCGCTCCAGCAGTTCGGGCGGATACTGCGCCATCGCCGCGTCCATCCGGACCGCGAGCGGCGTGAAGAACTCGTCGGCGCGTTCCCGGATGCCCGGGCGGCTGCGCAGTGTGATGACGCGGCGGTCGGTGTGCTCCCGGGTGCGGGCGATGTGGCCCGCGCCTTCGAGGCGGTTCAGGAGTGCGGTGGTGGCGCCCGAGGAGAGCAGGATGCGCTCGCTGAGTCGGGCCGGGGAGAGCGGGGTGCCGCGGTCCTCGGCGGTGACGATCTCCAGGAGGGCGTCCGCGTCCGTGGAGTGCAGGCCGAGCCAGACGGCGAAGCGGCGGCTGAGCTCGTTGTAGCGCTCACCGTAGCCCCTGAGTCCGTCCATCAGGCGCTCGCGTCGCGCCGCCACCTCGCCCGATGCCGATGCCGATGCCGATGCCGATGCCGGTGCCGGTGCCAGTCCCGGTCCCGGTGCCTGCTCCTCCTTCGCCACTGCCGCCCGCCCTCTCCTCCGCTGCCGGCTGACCGCCCGTGCCCGTACTCGCGTCTGTGCCCGTGCCCGTCCCCGTACTCCTGCCCGTACTCGTGCTTTGACAACTTACCCGGCCCCAAATTACCTTCACCATGGAATTACTTCACCATGGAGGTATTGATCGAGATGCGTGATCCCTCGCCCCCCTCGTCCGCCCGCCGCTGGCTCGGTCTCATTGCCATCGCCCTCGGCGTCGCCCTGATCGTCGTCGACACCACGATCGTGAACGTGATCGTCCCCTCGGTCATCGAGGACCTGGACGCCGACTCCGGACGGGCGCAGTGGATCCAGGAGTCGTACGCGATCGTCTTCGCGGCGCTGCTCCTGCTGACCGGGCGCCTCGCGGACATCTTCGGGGCCCGCCGCATCTTCGTCGCCGGCGTCGCGGTCTTCGGCGCGACCAGCGTTCTCGCCGGGCTCGCGCCCGGCAGCGGGCTGCTGATCCTGGCCCGTTTCCTGCAAGGCGCGGGCGCCGCGATGATCCTGCCGACCTCGCTCTCGCTGCTGAACGCGAACTTCACCGGCCGGGCGCGCGGCCAGGCCTTCGCCATCTGGGGCTCGACCATCGGCGCCGCGGCCGCGCTCGGCCCGCTGCTCGGCGGCTGGCTCGCTGAACACGCCTCGTGGCGCTGGGCGTTCGGCATCAACGTGCCCCTCGCCGTCCTCGTCGCCGTCGGCGTGCTGCTCTGCATGGCTCCGTCGCCGCGCGCCAAGGGGCGGGTGGACGCGGCCGGTGCGGTGCTCTCCGCGGTCGGGCTCGGGCTGCTCGCCTTCGGGCTCGTCGAAGGGCGGACGTATGGATGGATCGTCAGCACCGAGCCGCTGGAGATTCTCGGATTCGGCTGGGGGAGTGGGCCGTCGCCCGTCCTGGTCGCGCTCGTGCTCTCCGCCGTCACGCTCTTCGCGTTCGTCCGGCGGCAGATCGCGCTCACCCGGGACGCTGACTCCGCACAGGCCTCGCGCGTCCTGATGGACGTACGGCTGTTCTCGATCGCCTCCTTCCGCAACGGCAACATCGCGACCCTGATCATCGGCCTCGGCGAGTTCGGCATCGTCGCGGTGCTCCCGCTGTGGCTGCAGTTCACCCTCGGCTACAGCGCCCTGGAGGCGGGGCTCGCCCTCGTGCCCATCGCCGTCGGCAGCTTCGTCGCGACCGGTGCTGCCTTCCCGCTGGCCGCCAAGGTCCCGCCGCTCGGGCAGGTGCGCATCGGTCTGGCCTTGGAGGTCGTCGGGCTCGCGGGGGTCGGGTTCATCGCCGCCCCGGACAGCTCCTGGTGGGCCGTCGCGCTGATGCTCTTCGTGTACGGCATCGGCGTCGGGTTCGCCACCGCCCAGGTCACCAACGTGGTCCTCGCCGAGGTGCCGTACGAGAGCGCGGGGCAGGGATCCGGCATCCAGAGCGCCTTTCGCCAGCTCGGTTCCGCGCTCGGGATCGCCGCCCTGACCACCGTCTTCTTCACCACTCTCAGCACGAACCTGCGCGACCGGCTGAGCGATGCCGGAGTGCCGGGCGGGCAGGCGGACCGGCTCACCGGCGCCGTCACCGACAGTGCGGGCGCCTACATCGGGCCCCTCGCGGACCGACCGGAGACCGCGTCCGTCGCGGAGGCGGCGCGCGCGGCGATGACCGACGGGGTCGCACTCGGCGGGTACGTCGCCGCGGGCTTCGTCGTTCTCGGGCTCGTCGCCACCTTCCTCGTCCCGGCCCCCGCCCCGACAGGGGAGGAAGCTGTCGAGGATCACGGTGACGCGGTCGTCCAGGTGTAGGCGTGCAGGCGCAGGGCGAGCTGGATTTCCAGGGCGCGTTCCGGGGACTGCCAGTCGACGCCGAGCAAGTGGCCTATCCGGTCCAGGCGTTGGACCACGGTGTTCACATGGACGTGCAGGGCGTCCTTCGCCTTGGACTGGCTCATCCCGCAGGCGAAATAGGCCCGCAGAGTGTGGATGAGTTCCGTGCCTCGCTTGGTGTCGTAGTCCAGGACCGGGCCCAGTGTGCGGCGTACGTAGGCGTGGAGATTCGTGTCGTCGCCGAGGAGTACGCCAAGGAAGCCGAGGTCGGGCAGGTCCGCGCCCCGGCCGGTGTGGCCGAGCGCACGCAGGGCTGACAGACAGCGCAGGGCTTCGGCGTGCGCTTGGGCGAGGGCCTCGGGGCCGGTGGCCGGGCCCGCCGCGCCGACCGTGACCGGGGCCCCGGCGGCCTGGGTGAGCTCGGCGGCGAGCGCGCGGGCCCGGGCGCCGGTGTCGTCGGCCGGGATGACGAGGACCACGTGGTCGTGGTGCAGGCCGGACAGGCCGTGGCGGGCGCGGGCCGCTCGGGCCGCGGAGGAGAGCAGGAGCCGACGGGGCGCTGCGTCGCTGTGCGCGACAAACACCGAGTGGGGGAGCGTCAGATCTACGTCCAGGCGGCGGGCCCGGGCCGTGAGGCGGCCCGGGGTGCCGGAGAGGGAGAGCAGGTCGCCGAGGAGTTCGCCGCGTACGCGGTCCTCGGCCTCGGCGGCCGAGCGGCGCAGGAGCAGGAGCAGCGCCGTGACGACCCCGGCGCGTTCGAAGAGACGGCGGTCGGCCTCGCCCAGGTCGGCACGGTCGGTGAGGGCGATGCTGCCGAGGAGCTCCGGGCCTGCGAGGACAGCGCACACCCAGGTGCCGTCGAGGGGGACGGCCCGGCCGCTGGCACGCGACGCGGCGATGGCCCTGGCCGGGGGCGTGCGGGATTCGGCGGCGCCCTCGGCCACGGGCATGCGGCGCTCGGCACCGCCGCCGGCGGCGGGTTGACGGGTCCCGGCCTCCTCGGCGTCGGGTGGGCGGGTCCCGGCTCCCTGGGCGTCGGGTGGGCGGGCCCAGGCTCCCTCGGCGGCGGGTTGACGGGCCCAGGCTCCCTCGGCGGCGTGTGGGCGGGTCCCGGCTCCCTCGGCGGCGTGTGGGCGGGCCCCGGCCTCCTCGGCAGAGGGTTGACGGGCCCAGGCTCCCTCGGCGGCGTGTGGGCGGGCCCCGGCCCCCTCGGCGGCAGATGGACGGGCCCCGGCCCACTCGGCGGCGGCCGCGGGCCGGTCGGCGGCGCCCTTGGCCGGACGCGTTCCGAGTCCGCCGTCGGCCCGGGCGGGTTCGGCGGCGCCTCCGCCCCCGACGCTGGCAGCGGTGCCTCCGCCCCCGGCGCGGGCAGCGGTGCCTCCGCCCCCGGTGCGGGCAGCGGTGCCTCCGCCCCCGGCACGGGCAGCGGTGCCTCCGCCCCCGGCACGGGCAGCGGTGCCTCCGCCCCCGGTGCGGGCAGCGGCGCCTCCGTCCCCGGTGCGGGCAGCGGTGCCTCCGCCCCCGACGCGGGCGAGTTCCGTGCCGTCCGCGTCGTGGATGAGGGTGCCGCCGCGCAGGAGAGCGCCGATCGCGGTGGCGACCTCGGTGAAGTCGCCGCCGCGCAGCACGAGATCGGTCAGGCGGTCGTGCGCGTCCTCCGCCCGGCGCAGCGCCTCGCTGTGTGCGCGGATCGTCTGCGACGCCTCGTTCAGGTCGACGAGCGCGGTCCTCGTCTCCTCCATCCTGCGTGCGCTGTCGATGGCTATCGCCGCGTGGTCGGCGAGCGAGGACAGCAGCGCTCCCTCGTCCGGGGTGAAGGCGCGGGCGGTGCGGTCGGCGGCGTACAGGACACCGATGACGTGCGTGCCCTGCCGCAGCGGTACGCCGAGGATGGCGTGCAGGCCTTCCTCAAGTACGGCGCTGTCGATGGGGTTCGTGTGCTGGAAGCGGGGGTCGACCTCGTAGTCCCCGGTGGCGTACGGACGGGCGGTCTGGGCGACGAGGCCGCCGAGCCCCTCACCCATGCCCAGGCGCAGGTTCTGGAACGCGGCGGAGACCGAACCGTCCGTCACGCGCATGTAGGTGTCGCCCGCCGCCGGGTCGTTGAGGGAGAGGTACGCGACGTCCGTACGCAGCAGCAGCTTGGCCCGGTGCACGATGGCGCGCAGTACCGCGTCCAGGTCGCGAAGAGCCGCGAGGTCGCCCGCCGTGTCGAACAGCGCGGTGAGCTCGGCCTCCCTGCGCTGGTGCTGGTTCAGGGTGCTGCGCACGCGCAGCGCGGTCTGGGTGGCCTCGTCGATCGCCGTGAGTTCGGCGCCGCTCGCTCCGGCCGCGCGGGCCGCCGCGGCCGGCCGGGCGAACTGCTCGGCGGGGGCGTCCTGCGCGAGCAGGTCGAGCAGTTCACGCAGGGCGGCGCACGCCTGCTTCCGGTGGGCGGCGTCTGGGGAGCTGGACATACGACGGGTCGCCTCCGGGAGCGGGATGCGCGTGCTGGTGGTGCGCTTCAGGTGGAGATTGTCGCCGAGGCGGTGGCGGCCGAGGAATCCCCGGGAGCGGAGCGCCGCTCCTGGGCGAGCGAGCGGCCACGGGTCTCCTTCGCCACGAGCACCGTGAGCGTCGTGATCACCACCGTCACGCAGACGTAGAGGGCCACCGGCGTCGCCGAGCCGAAGTCCTTGAGCAGCTCGACCGCGATGATCGGCGCGAGCGCGCCGCCGATGATGGACGCGAGCTGCGATCCCATCGAGGCCCCGGAGTAGCGGACCTTCGTGTCGAACATCTCGGAGATGAAGGCGGCCTGCGGCCCGTACATCGCGCCGTGCAGAAGCAGACCGACCGTGACCGCGAGGGTGATCACGGCGAAGGACTCGCTGTCGACGAGCGCGAAGAACGCGAACGCCCACGCGGCCATGCCGATCGACCCGATCAGGGTGACGGGCCTGCGGCCGATGCGGTCGGAGAGCGCGCCCCACAGCGGGATCGTCACGAAGTGCACGGCGGAGCCGATGAGGACGGCGTTCAGGGCGGTGCTCTTGGGCAGTTCCAGGTGCACGGTGACGTAGACGAGGACGAAGGCCGTGAGGATGTAGTACGAGACGTTCTCGCCGAGCCGGGTGCCGATGGCCGTGAGGACGCCGCGCCAGTTGTGCCGGAAGACCTCGACGACGGGCGCGTCCTGCTCGGGGGCTTCTCCCGATGCCGCCTCGGCCTCCGCGCGGGCCTGCGCCTCCAGGAAGAGCGGGGACTCCGAGACCGAGACCCGTATCCACAGGCCGATGATCACGAGCACCCCGGAGAGCAGGAACGGGATGCGCCAGCCCCAGGCGAGGAACGCCTCGTCGGACTGGACGGCGGCGAGGAGCGCGAGGACGCCGGTGGCCAGGAGATTGCCGCCGGGAGCGCCGGCCTGCGGCCAGGAGGCCCAGAAGCCGCGGTTCTTGTCGTCACCGTGCTCGGAGACGATCAGGACGGCGCCGCCCCACTCGCCGCCGAGCGCGAAGCCCTGGACCAGGCGCAGCAGCGTGAGCAGGATCGGGGCGCCGACGCCGAGGGTGGCGTGGGTGGGCAGCAGGCCCATCGCGAAGGTGGCGCCGCCCATCATCATCAGGCTCAGCACGAGCAGCTTCTTACGGCCGATCTTGTCGCCGTAGTGGCCGAAGACGACGCCGCCGAGGGGCCGGGCCGCGAAGCCGACCGCGTAGGTGAGGAAGGAGAGGAGGGTGCCGACCAAGGGGTCGCTGTCGGGGAAGAAGAGAGTGTTGAAGACGAGCGCGGCGGCGGAACCATAGAGGAAGAAGTCGTACCACTCGATGGTGGTGCCGATGAGGCTGGCGCTGATGATGCGGGCGATACCTGGCTTGCCCGGGGTCTTGCCCTGGGCGCGCGGCGTTGCGGCTGCCATGGCGTGATCCGTTTCTCGATGGGGACGTGTGGTGAATTGGCGCTGGGGGAGCGGAAGTTCAGCCGGCGGTCCAGCCGCCGTCCAGGGGCAGCGAGGCGCCGGTCACGAAACCGCTGTGCGGGCCGCAGAGCCAGAGGGTGGCGGCGGCGATCTCCGCGGGCTCGATCAGACGCTTCACCGCGGAACGCCGCAGCAGTACGTCGGTGAGGACCTGCTCGGGGGCGATGTCGTGGGCGGCTGCCTGCGCGCTGATCTGGTCCTCGACCAGGGGCGTGCGGGTGTAGCCGGGGCAGAGGCAGTTGCTGGTGACGCCGTGCGTCGCGCCTTCCAGGGCGGTGACCTTGCTCAGGCCCTCCAGGGCGTGCTTGGCGGCGACGTAGGCGGACTTGAAGGGGCTCGCGCGCAGTCCGTGCACGCTGGAGATGTTCACGACGCGGCCCCAGCCGTGGGCGTACATATGGGGCAGCGTCCGGCGCAGCAGGAGGAACGGCGCGGTGACCATGACCCGTTGGATCAGGTCGAACCGCTCCGGGGGGAACTCCTCGATGGCGGCGACGTGTTGGAGACCGGCGCTGTTGACGAGGATGTCGACGCGGGCGGGCAGGGTGTCCACCGCGGCGGGGTCGGCGAGGTCCACGGCGTGCGCCTCGCCGTCGATCCCGTCGGCCACGTCCTTGGCCGCGTCCGCGTGCTGATCCACCACATGCACGAAGGCGCCGGCATCGGCCAGGGCCACGGCACAGGCCCGGCCGATGCCGCTCGCGCCGCCCGTGACCAGGGCGGTGCGTCCGGTGAGGTCGGTTCCGGCGGGGGAGCGTGCGGGGACGCCGGAGGGGGTTCCGGCGGGGTCGGCACCGCGGGGAGTGGGGCTCGTCATGGCCGGAAACGTAAGGGTGCGCCGCACGGGGTTCCCATGTGCGGGGCCCACATAACCGGGGAGCGCGTCATGTGGGTGGGCACGACAGTCCGGGCGCGGGCCCGCGTACGAGCCGGGTGACCCACGTCATGCTCCGCGGCCCGAATGCTGTGCTACCTTGCGAACAGCACGTGTGTACGCCGCTTTCTGCGGCGCCGGTGCCGATCTTCTTTTCTTCCGCCTCGTCGAGGCTCCCGCAGCTCTGTGGCTTCCGTGACTTCTGTTGTTCCGCGAAGCCCTTTGCCGCAGTTCTTTTCTCCGCCCGACGTACGGGACGTGAACACACCGTCCCGCCGGGCCCCTTCATTCGCATGCCTGCGAAAGGACCCCACCATGAGTACCGCGACCATCACCCGGAACAAGACCACCACAGCCACCGACATCCCTGTCGCCGCATCAGGCATCCTCGACGTCGGTCACAACGCCAACGGCCATCTCCGTACCGGCGATTGCCTCCCCACCCCCACCGACGTACAGGTCCCCTCCGCGCTCATCCGCCGGCTCGGCCTGCGTGCGGGCGACGTGGTGCGGGGCGAGTGCGGGCGGGCCCGCACACTGACCTCCGTCGAGCGTGTCAACGGACACTCCGCCGAAGCCCTGCACCGGCGCGCACGCTTCGGTGACCTCACCCCGCTGCACCCCCGCGAGCGGCTCCGCCTGGAGACGCCGGGCGCCGGTGGCGGCAGTGTCGCGACCCGGCTCATCGACCTCGTCGCCCCCGTCGGCAAGGGCCAGCGCGGCCTGATCGTCGCGCCGCCCCGCACCGGCAAGACCGTTCTGCTCCAGCAGATCGCCGCCGCCGTGAGCGCGAACCACCCCGAGGCACACCTCATGGTGGTGCTGCTCGACGAACGGCCCGAAGAAGTCACGGACATGAAGCGTTCCGTACGCGGCGAAGTACTCGCCTCGACCTTCGACCGGCCCGCCAAGCAGCACATCGCCCTGGCCGAACTCGCCGTCGAGCGCGCCAAGCGGCTCACAGAGGAGGGCAAGGACGTCGTCATGCTCTTCGACTCCCTCACCCGGCTGTGCCGTGCGTACAACAACGCGGCGTCCAGTGGCGGCCGCACCCTCTCCGGAGGTGTCGACGCCGCCGCCATCCAGGGCCCCAAGCGCCTCTTCGGTGCCGCGCGGCTCGCGGAGGAGGGCGGGTCCCTGACCATGCTCGCCACCGTGCTCGTGGAGACCGGATCGCGCGCCGACGACTACTACTTCGAGGAGCTCAAGGGCACCGGCAACATGGAGCTCCGCCTCGACCGCGGCATGGCCGAGCGACGGGTCTTCCCCGCAGTCGACGTCACCCCGTCCGGCACGCGCCGTGACGAACTCCTGGTGCCCGCCGACGAGTTGACGGCCGTACGCGGCCTGCGGCGTGCCCTGCACGGCAGGGACGCGCAGAGCAACCTGGAGACGCTGATCGAGCGCCTGCGCAAGACCCCGGACAACGCCGCCTTCCTGCGCCAGGTGCAGCAGACCGTGCCCGGCGCCGGCTCCTCGAAGGTCAACGGCGCCTGACACCCCTCAGGGCGCTGACGGGCGCCTGACACCCCTCACGAGTGCGCGACACCCCTCACGGGCGCGTGACACCCCTCACGGGCGCGTGACATGCACCCGGTAGCGGCCGTCCTCGTCGATGTCGGTCACCGTGATGCGCACGCCCGTCTTCTTGTCCGTGAACGTCTGACCGGGCTCGTAGGTCGCGTCGGACAGCTCCGCGTGGACGTTCGGCCGACGCGTGCAGCCGCCGCTGTCCTTCGTGGAGTCGGAGACGGTGACCGGGCCCTGGCCCGTGTCGACCTCCGCGTCCACCCGGTAGACGAGCACTCCGGGCTTGCAGATCGCCTCGTCGTTGCCGCCGCGGGTGCGCACCTCGACGGCGTACCCCGTCCGTGTGCTCAGCGGCACGAAGGCGAGCTTGGTGCCGCCCTCGGTCGGCAGCGGGCTCAGCGTGTGCTCGGTCGTGCCCGCGTTCGACGCGCAGCTGATCTGGTCGTCGCCGAGCCAGCCGAGCTTCCACTTGTGCCAGGCCAGCAGGTCGTTGTTGGCGCCCCAGTCCTCGCTCATGATGTCCCAGTGGCCGACCGCGCCGCCGCCCTCCTGTGTGTACAGGTCGGGCAGGCCGAAGACGTGGCCGTTCTCGTGGGGGAGCACGCGGTAGCCGGTCTCGCGGTAGCTGCCCGAACCGTCGTCCTGCCTGCTGTAGACGAAGGACGCGTTGGAGACCGGCACGCCGTCCGCGACGGGTGCCTCGGTGTTGCCCGCGAAGGTCACCGAAAGGACCGTGTCGAGCGCGGAAGGGCCCGCGTTCGGCGTCATGAGGATGTTCACCAGGTCGTACTCCCGGAAGTCCACGTCCGGGTCGGCCTCCGCCACGATGTCCTGGACCAGCTCGCGGTAGCCCGGATCGAAGGGGGCGCCGCGCTCTATCCCGTACTCCTTGAAGCTCTTGGGCATCCGCAGCCAGTCCTGGATCGGGGACTCCGGGCGGTAGTCGAGCCGTCCGTAGGAGCTGGTGCGAAACCAGTCAGCCGTCTGCGGGAAGAACTCCGCGAGGCGGTCGGGCGCGCTCCCCTCGCCGGGGGCGTCCGAGAAGTCGATCATGAGGTTCAGGGCCCGGACGGTGCCCGTGGAGCGGGAGTAGCCGGCGGAGGTGGGCACGCCCTCCGACATCTGGACGCCCATCGTGCCGTTGATCATGCACGGGCTGAGTTTCGTCGCCCGGGTCAGGGAGGCGGGCCCTGCCGCCGTGGGGGACTCCTCCATCAGGCGGCCGGTGCTCGCCGATGTGGTGACCGTGAGGGCAAGGACGGCGCATGTGGCGAGTGCTGTGCCACGTCGCGCTCCGCGTATCTGCCTCCAGGTCGGCTGCTGCATGCGTAGCCCTTCACCTCGCGGCAGCCGCCGGTCCTGGCTGCACCCTTCCGATCACCCTGTGCCGGTGGATGCGCGGGCGCTCGCTGAGCGGGACCGATCGTGGGTTTCTCGTGCACGTGGGCGTGATGCGGGGCGCGGGGAGAGGGGGCCCGTGCGGTGGTGACCCAGGTCACGCGAAGAAAGTCGGAGTGCGGGAAATATCCGGGGACTCTCTCCCCGTTTAGACCTGTGTCCGAGCGAAACGGGGAGAGATTCCCCGCATCGCGCATCCGAGGCTCCGGCACCGTCCGGAGGCTCGACCGCAAGCTTGAGGAGAGCCGTCGTGGAGACCGCCACCGCTGCCCAGCGCCGCACGCCCCGCCCGCGGGCCGACGCCCTGCGCAACCGGGAGCGGATCGTCGCCGCCGCACGCGAGATGTTCGTCGAGTTCGGCCCCGACGTGCCGCTCGACGAGGTCGCGCGCCGGGCCGGCGTCGGCAACGCCACGGTCTACCGGCACTTCTGCGACCGTTCCGAACTGGTCCACCAGGTCGTCCTGCTCGTCACCGACCGCGTCTCGGCACACGCCGAGGAGGCGATCGCGGCGGCCGACGCCGACCCGAGTGTCGCGTTCGACGCCCTGCGCCGGTTCGTGCACGCCTGTGCCGACGAGCGGATCGGTGCCCTGTGCCCGATGCTCCAGGAGGCCTTCGACCCCGATCACCCGGATCTGGTCGACGCCCGTGAGCGGCTCGAAGCCGTCACCGGCGGGCTCATGAGAAGGGCGCGCGCGGCCGGGCAGCTGCGCACCGACATCGCCGTCGGGGACCTGATGGTCGCCCTCTCCCAGCTCACCAGGCCGCTGCCCGGCACCGCGTGCCCGAACATGGACCGCTTCGTCCACCGCCATCTTCAACTGTTCCTCGACGGCCTGATGACGCCGGCCCGTTCCGAGCTGCCCGGTGAGGCGGCGACCTTGGAGGACCTCCGCCAGTCCTGAGCCCACTCCTGAGCCCACTCCTGAGCTCACTCCTGAGCCCCGCCCGACCGGCCTGAACGCGTCGACTTTCCATCACTTTTTCACCACACGTACCGCTAGGTGGCTACTCCCATGTCAGAAACAGATCCCAGGCGCTGGAAAGCGCTGATATTCATCGCGCTCGCGCAGCTGATGGTCGTGCTCGACGCGACCATCGTGAACATCGCGCTGCCCTCCGCCCAGCAGGACCTGGGCATCTCGGACGGCAACCGCCAGTGGGTCATCACGGCCTACGCCCTGGCCTTCGGTGGTCTGCTGCTCTTCGGTGGCCGCATCGCCGACCTCTGGGGCCGCAAGCGCACCTTCGTGACGGGCCTGATCGGCTTCGCCGCGGCCTCCGCGCTCGGCGGCGCCGCGACCGGCGAGGCCATGATGCTGGGCGCCCGCGCCTTGCAGGGTGTCTTCGGCGCGCTGCTCGCGCCCGCCGCCCTCTCGCTGCTCGCCGTGATGTTCACCGATGCCAAGGAGCGCGCCAAGGCGTTCGGCATCTACGGTGCGATCGCCGGTGGCGGTGGCGCCGTGGGCCTGATCCTCGGCGGCTTCCTCACCGAGTACCTGAACTGGCGCTGGACGTTCTTCGTGAACATCCCGTTCGCCATTGTCGCCGCCCTCGGCGCGTACTTCGTCATCCGTGAGCCGGCAGGCGCCCGCAACCGCTCGCCGCTCGACATCCCCGGCGTGGTCCTGTCCACCCTCGGTCTGGTCGCGCTCGTCTACGGCTTCACCCGCGCCGAGTCGGCCGGCTGGTCGGACTCCCTGACGGTCGGCATGTTCGTCGCATCCGCCGTCCTGCTCGCCGCGTTCGTCCTCACCGAGGCGAAGGTCAAGTCGCCGCTGCTTCCGCTGCGCGTCCTGACCGAGCGCAACCGCGGTGGCGTCTACTTGTCGCTCGGCCTCGCGATCATCGCGATGTTCGGCCTGTTCCTGTTCCTCACGTACTACCTGCAGATCGTCCAGGGCTACTCGCCGGTCAAGACCGGCTTCGCGTTCCTGCCGATGATCGTCGGCATGATCACGGGCTCCACGCAGATCGGCGCCCGTCTGATGACCCGCGTCGCACCGCGGCTGCTCATGGGGCCGGGCTTCGTGCTGGCGGCCCTCGGCATGCTGCTCCTGACGCAGCTGGAGGTCGGTTCCTCGTACGCCGGTCTGATCATGCCCGCGCAGCTGATGCTGGGCCTCGGCATGGGTACGGCGTTCATGCCCGCCATGTCGCTCGCCACGCACGGTGTCGAGCCGCGTGACTCCGGTGTCGCCTCCGCGATGGTCAACACCTCGCAGCAGGTCGGCGGCGCCATCGGCACGGCTCTCCTGAACACCATCGCCGCCTCCGCCACCACCGCGTACGTCACCTCGCACGCGGCGGGCGCGACGACTCCGGCCGCGCAGAAGCTGATGCAGGCCGAGGCCATGGTCGAGGGCTACACCAGTGCCATCTGGTGGGCCGTCGGCATCCTGGTGGCCGCCGCCGCGATCGCCTTCGCTCTCATCAACACGGGCGCCCAGGGCGGCGCTCCGGCCGCCTCGGGGTCCGGCGACACCAAGGGTGCGCTGGACTCCGAGGAAGAGATCCGGATCCCGGTGGTCGCGCACTGACCCCGGGTTTCACGACAGGGGAGGCTCAGCGGAGCCAGGGCAGGTCCGCCCCCGCCTCCTTCGGCTGAAGTCCCTCGGCGACGATCATCATGATCTCGCCGAGGGACTTCTGCTGTTGTGGGGTGAGCCGGTCGAAGAGGGCCTGGCGTACGGCGGTGACATGGCCGGGCGCGGTCCTGCGCAGCACCTCGTACCCGTCGTCGGTGAGGATCGCGAACTGGCCGCGCTTGTCGGAGGGGCAGTCCTCTCGGCGCACCCAGCCGTTCTTCTCCAGGCGCGCGATGGCGTGCGAGAGACGGGACCGGGTGATCTTGGTGTTCCTGGCCAGCTCCGTCATGCGCATCCGCCGCCGCGGGGCGACGGAGAGCTGGACCAGGAGGCCGTAGTAGATGTGCGGCATGCCGGCGTCGCGCTGCAACTGGCGATCGAGGTGATCCTCCAGGAGCGTGGTGGCCTGCAGATACGCGAGCCAGGTGCGCTGTTCGTCGTCGTCGAGCCAGCGCGGTTCCCCGTCGGGAAGGTCGGGGGGAGAAGTGGGTGCCGTGTCCATGTACTCCACTGTACGCAGCCCTTCCTTGAAACTTAAACAATACGGGGGTAGGGTCGGCCTCGAGCAAGAGCTTGAGAGTTAAAGTAATTCGTTCCTCGTACGTTCTCGGAAGGCGCCGTCATGACCGCAACCCAGGAGCGCATGCCCGCCCTCTACCTCAGTCACGGCGCACCGCCGCTGGCCGACGACGCGATCTGGCCGGACCAGCTCCGTGCCTGGTCGGCGGTGCTGCCGCGGCCCAAAGCCATCCTCATGATCTCCGCTCACTGGGAAGAGGCCCCGCTCGCCCTCGGCGCGACGAAGGCGCTGCCGCTCGTCCACGACTTCCGGGGCTTCCCCGAGCACTACTACCACGTCACGTACGCCGCCCCGGGCGCCCCTCAACTGGCCGATTCCGTACGCAAACTGCTGCGCGGGGCGGGCACACCGGTGCAGGACATCGCGGATCGCGGGCTCGACCACGGGGCGTACGTCCCGCTCGTCGAGATGTATCCCGATGCCGACATCCCCGTGCTCCAGATCTCCCTGCCGACCCTCGACCCGAGCCGCCTGATGGACATCGGCCGCAAGCTCGCGCCGCTGCGGGACGAGGGCGTGCTCATCGTCGGGAGCGGCTTCTTCACCCACAATCTGGCGGCGCTGCGCCATCTGGGCAGCGGAGTGCCGTCGTGGTCGGTGGAGTTCGACGCGTGGGGGCACGAGGCGCTCGACGCGGGCGATGTGGACGCTCTCCTCGACTTCCTGCACAAGTCCCCGGCGGGCGAGCTCGCACATCCGCGCACGGAGCACTTCGCGCCGTTGTTCGTGACGCTGGGGGCCGCCGAGGCCTCGGGGGACCTCGGCGGGCAGCGGAGTGTGATCGACGGGTTCTGGATGGGGCTCGCGAAGAGGTCGGTGCAGTTCGGCTGAACCGTGTGCGGGGGCGCGGCGCCTTATGCCGGCGGCTCGCTGATCTCGATCGCGCGCAGGGCCGCCGTCAGAGCCCGCTCGTCGCCCACGTCCAGAGCCGTGTCGGTGAACTTGATGACGTGCTCGTCGCCGTGCGCCAGGGCCCGCTCGAAGACCTCCTCGGGGGCGAAGGTGCCGGGGGCGGTGTACGCGACGGGGGCGTTGGGGGCGTACATCGAGGTCACCGCCGCCGATGCCGTCCACGCCGCGTGCAGGCTCGGCGCCCACAGGGTGCGGGGCAGCGCGGGCAGGGCGCGCAGCACGGCGTTGGGCGCGGTCGCCGCGTGCACCAGCATCGTCTCCTCACCATGGCCGTGCGTGGCGTACCGGTGGGTGGCCGCCCGCACCAACTCGGTGAGCCCGCGGTACGCCTCGTCGGGGTCGCTCACGCCGGCCGCCCACGCGGGCAGGCCCGCGACCCGGCCGAGCCTTGCGGGGAAGCTGCCGCTCTCCCGGTCCGGGATCGGCTCGACGGCGTCCAGGGCGGCGGCCGCGGTGCCCGTGCCCACCGGCAGGAGTTCGACGCCGGTGACGGGGTGGTGGCGGGCGGCCCAGTAGCCGAGGCCGTGGGCCAGTTCGGCGACGCGGGGTTCGGTCGCCTCGCAGGTCAGGATCGTGCGGACCGCGTGGCCCACCCGGATCACCGGGTGGGTGGAGCCGCCGTACATGCCCGGAAGCAGGCGTGGCCACCACGTGGCGAGGACGTCGCGCCACGGGCGTTCGCCGACCTCTCTGCCGAAGTACGCGATCCAGTCCGCGGCGCGGCGCGGATCACCGAGGGCCTCGCGCCCGTTGTCGCCGGTGATTGGCTCGACCGCGCTCGGGTACCCCTCCAACTTCGGCGCGTACAGCTCGAGCCAGCGGTGGACAGCACCGGAGTGGCCGTGCGCGGCGAGCGCCTCGACGGCCATCGGCGCGTGGTTGGTGAGCCGTCCGAGCCGCTCGGGGCCCGAGGCGTGCAGGCGCTGCAGCGCTTCGTCGAGGGTGCCGGTGGTGTCGGCTGCGGTGTTGGCATTGGTGGCGTCGGCTCTGGCGTCGGCTTTGGCGTCGGCTCGTGCATCGGCTTTGGCGTCCATGGCGGCACGTTAAGTGCGGTGCCGGCGGGGACGTAACGGCCTTGCGAACCAGGACAGGGCCTAGGCCGGAGCTCGCGGGACCTAGGTCCCGCTTCGGGCCTCGGGGCCGAGGGGACGCTCGTACCAGGCGACGTCCCAGTAGCGGCCGAACTTGCGGCCCACCTCGCGGTACGTGCCGACATGCCGGAAGCCGAAACGTTCGTGGAGGCGGCCGGAGGCGACGTTCGGCTGGGCGATCCCGGCGTAGGCGCGGTGCAGGTCCTCGCCTTCGAGGGCCTCGAAGAGGGCCTTGTAGAGCAGGGTGCCGATGCCGCGGCCCGCGGCATCCGGCGCGCAGTAGACGCTGACTTCCACCGAGGTGGCGTACGAGGGCTTGGCCCGGAAAGGAGAACTCGTGACGTACCCGAGGATCAGCCCGGAATTCCGCTCCTGGGCAACCAAGAGGCGGTGGGGGCCGTCTTCAGGATGGGAGAGCAGCCAAGGGCGGCGCTCCTGTGGCAGGAAGACGGCCGTGTCGAATGTGATCGCCGTCTCACGTACGTAGTGGTTGTAGATAGCGGTCAGGGCCTCCAGATCGGCCTCCGTGCCCGGCCTGACCTGCGCCTCTGTACGTTCCGACGGCATCCGGCCTCCCGTTGTGGCGGCACAGGGTACTGCAACGTCAGGAAAATAGATGCGCGGCTTGGGAATTCTGTCCGGATTCCAGTCGTTGTTTCCATCGGAAGCAGGGCACCCGCGAGGGTGTGGTTTCCACCACGTCTCCACCACAGAGGCCCGTGAAAAGGGCCGACCAGGACCTCCACACGCAAGGGAGCACGCATGGCAACCCGTGCCGTCGCCCGTCGTAAGTCCGCCTCCACCGGCGAGACCGACGCGGCACGCAGTGTTCGCGCCGTAGGCGGGGAGATCGCCGACCGCGACCTGGTCGGCATGTACCTCGACGAGATCGCGCGTACGCCGCTGCTCGACGCCGCCAAGGAAGTCGAGCTGTCCCAGATCATCGAGGCCGGTGTGTACGCCCGGAAGATAATCGACGGCGACGTCGAGGACTCCGTCCCCGGCGCCTCCGCCTCCCGCGAGGAGCTCGAGGCGCTCGTCGCCGACGGCGAGCGGGCGAAGGACGTCTTCATCCGGTCCAACCTCCGTCTGGTCGTCGCCGTGGCCCGCCGCTATCCGCGCAGTGGTCTGCCGCTCCTCGACCTGATCCAGGAGGGGAACGCGGGCCTGGTCCGCGCGGTCGAGAAGTTCGACTACGCCAAGGGCTTCAAGTTCTCCACGTACGCCACGTGGTGGATCCGTCAGGCCATCACGCGTTCCATAGCCGACCAGTCCCGCACGATCCGCCTCCCCGTGCACCTGGTGGAGGAGCTGGGCCGGATCCGCCGCGTCATGCGCGAGTTCAACCGCAAGCACGGGCGTGACCCGGAGCCGGCGGAGGTCGCGGCCGAGCTCGACTCCACGCCTGCGCGTGTCACGGACGTCCTGGACTGGGCGCGCGACCCGGTCTCGCTGAACATGGGCGTGGATGACAACGGCGACACGCAGTTCGGTGACCTGCTCGAGGACACCTCGGCGGTCTCGCCCGAGCAGTCCGTCCTGACGCTGCTGCGCAGCGAGGAGCTCGACGATCTGATCGGCCGGCTCGACCAGCGCACGGCCTCCATCATCAAGATGCGGTACGGCATCGAGGACGGCCGCGAGCGGACCCTCACGGAGGTCGGCAAGCAGCATGGTCTGACGCGGGAGCGGATCCGCCAGATAGAGAAGCACGCGCTGCTGGAACTGAAGAAGCTGGCGCGGGACACGGGCTTCGACGCGGCGGCCTAGGCCTTGGCGGCCCGCGAAGCCGTGGCCTTGGCGGCCCGCGAAGCCGTCCCTCAGCTGAGCCCCGGTGCCATCCCCCCCCCGGCACCGGGGCTCATTTCTGCTTTCTGGGCGGGGGCCGCTTTCTGCCCGGGGGGCGGGGGGCGATCCTGTACCGCGCTCCGCGCGGATGTTTCCCACCCACCCACCCGATTGCCCCGGGGAGATCCCCTCACCTACGGACCCGCGTGTCGCCCCGGGGAGTTTCCGCGCCCACGCGCCCGCCGGTTACCCGGGGAGCTTCCCCACCCACCCGATACCCCGGGGAGATCCATCACCCACGCGCCCGCATGTTGCCCCGGGGAGATCCCCCACCCGCCCCGCTACCCGGGGCAATCGGGTGGGTGGGCGGGAAACATCCGCGCGGAGCGCGGTACGGGGGCGCCTCCACGGCCCGCAGGGCGTCCGTCCCGCAGGGGAAAGATCCGCGCGCGCAGCGCGGTGGAGCGTTACGTCCCGCCCCGCGAGGAACGCCTCACGCCCCCGCCGCCCGCGTCATGCGGGAGCCCAGTTCACGGAGGGAAGCGACCAGCTCCGGTGGGCCGTGGGCCACGAAGTCGCAGCCGGCCATGGTCAACCGCACCGCCAACCAGTCCACCGCGTCCGTCACTTCCGACCGCACCCGGCACCTCGTGTCCGCGAGGCGCTCCGGCGTGCCCAGGACCGCCGGGAGCCTCGCCGCGATGGTCTCCGCGGACGCCTCGAACGTCACGTCGATCGCGTACGAAGGCTGGCCCCGCCACATCGACGTACGGATGTACTCCGCGGCGTCCCCCGTCGGCAGCTCCCGGGGGACGAAGCGCGCGCCGGTCGCGAAGGGGGACGACACCCGGTCCACCCGGAACGTGCGCCAGTCGTCGCGGTCGATGTCGTACGCCACCAGATACCAGCGCCGTCCCGTCGACACGAGTCGGTGCGGCTCCGTCAGGCGCCGGGACTCCGTGCCGTCGCCGGAGCGGTACGCGAAGCGGAGCCGCTCCTGGCCCGCCGCCGCGGACGCCATGACCGTCAACGTCTCGGGCGCGATGCTCGCCCCGTCCCCGCTGGTCAGCGGGGTCGTCGCGATCTGGAGGGTCTGTACCCGGTGGCGCAGTCGCGACGGGAGCACCTGCTCGAGCTTCGCCAGGGCTCGGACCGACGCCTCCTCCACCCCCTCCACCGCGTGGCCCGCCCCGGCCCGCAGACCCACCGCGATCGCCACCGCCTCCTCGTCGTCCAGGACGAGCGGCGGCATCGCCTTGCCCGCGACCAGGCGGTAGCCGCCGGTCGCGCCCTGGCTCGCCTGCACCGGATAGCCGAGGTCCCGTAGCCGGTCGATGTCGCGCCGCACGGTCCGGCGGCTGACGCCGAGCCGGTCCGACAGCTCCCCGCCCGGCCACTCGCGCGGGGTCTGCAGGAGGGAGAGGAGTTGCAGCAGCCGAGCCGGCGTGTCCGTACCGCCGGACCGTTCCGAGGTTCCCGAGGTTCCCGAGATTTCCGAGGTTCCCGAAGTTCCCGAGGTTCCCGAGGTCGTGCCGGAAGTCGTTGTCATGTCTTCCAGGATGCCGCGCATCTAGGACATGGCCTGGCCTATATGACTTCTAATCTCCTCTCATGACTTACAGCAGCCCCGCCACAGCACCCCCCGGACCGGCCGCCGCCGCCGACCGGCGCCGCTGGTTCGCCCTCGCCATCGTGATGACCGCGGCCTTCATGGACCTCGTCGACGTCACCATCGTCAACATCGCCATCCCCTCCATCCAGAAGGACGCGGGCGCCACGGACAGTCAGATCCAGTGGATCACCGCGGGCTACGCGCTCGCTTTCGCGGCCGGGCTCATCACCGGCGGACGGCTCGGCGACATCCACGGGCGCAAGCGGATGTTCCTCATAGGGATCGCGGGCTTCACGCTCGCCTCCGCGCTCTGCGGCTTCGCCGCCAACCCGGAGATGCTGGTCGCGTCGCGGATTCTGCAGGGCGCCATGGCCGCGATGATGGTGCCGCAGGTCCTGTCGATCGTGCACGCCACCTTCCCCGCCCACGAGCGCGGCAGGGTCTTCGGGCTCTTCGGGATGATCGTGGGGCTCGGCGCCGTATCCGGGCCGCTGCTCGGCGCGCTCCTCACCCAGTGGAATCTGTTCGGGCTCGAATGGCGGCCGATCTTCCTCATCAACCTGCCCGTCGGGATCGCGGGACTGATCCTGGGCAGCAAGTTCATCAGTGAGTCCAAGGCGCCGAAGGCCCTCAGGCTCGACCTCGTCGGCGTCGTCCTCGTCACGCTCGGCCTGCTGATGGTCCTCTACCCGCTCACCCGTGGGCGGGAGTTGGACTGGCCGCTGTGGGGTTACGCCATGATGGCGGGCGGGCTCGCGGTCTTCGGCGCGCTCATCGCGTACGAGAAGGCGAAGGCGGCCAAGGACGGTTCGCCGCTCGTGGAGCTGTCCCTGTTCAAGGTGAAGAGCTTCGCCGCGGGCATCGCGGTGCAGACCGTGTTCGGTGTCTCGATGGGCATCTTCTTCCTGGTCTGGACGCTTTACATGCAGACGGGACTCGGCTGGAGCGCGCTGCGGGCCGGCACGACCGGCATTCCGTTCTCGATCGCCGTCTCGGTGGCTGCCGGTGTGTCCGTGCAGAAGCTCGTGCCGCGGTTCGGTCGCAAGGTGCTGCAGGGCGGCGCGCTCATCATGGCCACCGGGGTGCTGCTCTACATCTGGGAGGCCGACCGGTACGGCGCGGGCATCGCGTCCTGGCAGATGGCGCTGCCGCTGGTCGTGATGGGTGCCGGGATGGGGCTCATCGTCGCGCCCCTGATGGACGCCATCCTCTCGGACGTGCCGCACGAGCACTCGGGGTCCGCGTCCGGGCTGCTCAACACCGTGCAGCAGATGGGCACGGCGCTCGGACTCGGCCTGGTCTCCGTGGCGTTCTTCGGCGCGATCGACGAGAAGGCGCCGCGGAGCGAGGTGCCCATGGAGATCGTGGGCGCGTTCCAGAACTCGCTGTGGTGGGTCGTCGGCGTGCTCGTCGCCATCTTCCTGCTGATGTTCGCCCTGCCGAGCAAGCCCCGTCAGCATGTCGAGGGCGGCGGCGAGGATGCGGCCGTCGAGACCGCCGACGACGAACTCCCCGAGCGGGAACCCGCGTTGACCTCCTGAGCGGGCGCGGCGGGACGGCCGCGGCGGGGTGGGCGCGAGGGGACGGGCGCGGCGGGGCGGGCGCGGCCCGGGTGGAGCCTAGAGCTCTGCCCGGGCCGCCGTCGTGTCCAGGGATTCGAGTACGGCACCGGGGTTGCCGCCCTTGGTGACGGCGGCCCCGATCTCCCTGCGGATGGCCGCACGGACCGTCGGCCACGAGCGCAGGTTCACCGGCTGGAACTGCGCCTGCGGCATCTGGTCGATGAACCTCCACAGCGGACGCTGGGCCGCGTCCGCGCGCAGCGCGTCCGACGCGGAGCTGGTCACCGGGAGTGCGGCCTGGCCGCCGCCGTACGCCTTCGCCGACTTGCGGCCGTAGAGATAGCTGAGGAACGTGCCGCACGCGTCGCCGTGGCCGTTCTGCTTGAACGCCATCAGCCAGTCGCTCAGCCCCACCGGCGCCGCCGCCCCGCCCCGCCGGGTCGGGAACGCGGCATGCGCGTAAGGGAACTTGACCTTGTCGGCGGCGCCCATGAGCACCGGGTGCGCGATCAGCATTCCGATGTGGCCGCGCATGAACTGCTCGTACGCGGCAGTCCTGTTGAGCCCCGCCGGGTCCGCGCCCGCGAGCCCCTTGGTCACGAGTTCGTCCCGCAGCCAGGTCAGCGTCCGGACGTTGTTCGCGGTGTTGAAGTCGTAGCCCGCCAGGCCCGCGTAGCCGCCCTCGTCCGAGAGCAGCCAGGACAGGGTCTCGTCCTCGGCGGCCTCGGGGCCCAACTGCAGCCCGTACGGCGTCTTCACGCCGACCCTCTTCAGTGCCTGGGCCGCCGATCGCAGCTCGTCCCAGGAGGTGGGGGCGCCGGTGATGCCGGCCTGCTTGAAGAGGGCCTTGTTGTAGAAGAGGCGCGGAGTGCTGGCGAGGAACGGGATGCCGTACTGGATGTGCTTGACCGAGCCCGCCTCGGCGTACGAGCGGGTGAAGTCGGCCTCGGTGCGGATGTCGAAGAGCTCGGAGGAGCCGTAGAGCTGGTCGTCCTCGGCGTAGGGGGCGAAGACGTTCGACTGGGCGATGTCGGGGGCGTTGCCGTCCTTCACTCGGCGGGCGAGTGTCCGGTCCAGCTTGTCGAAGGGGACGCGTTCCAGGGCGATTCTGACGGTGGGGTGCGCCTTCTCGAAGGCGGTGACGAGGCCGCCCCACTGGTCGCCGATGGAGGAGCCGACGCTCTTGTCGTAACTGGCGACGAGGACTTTGAGCGTGGTGATGTCGCTGCCGGATGAGCAGGCGCTGAGGCCGAGGCCTGCGCCGAGGCCGAGGCCGAGGCTGAGGCTGAGGCCGAGGCCGGCGGAGTTGGTCAGGAACTGTCGACGACGACGCACCGGGCTTTGCCCACCTTCTCAAGACTTGTTGCACGTACGGGCGGTGTGCACATCAGTAACCGCCACGGGTGGCAGATTCTGTCACACAGGCATGGAGTGTCTGTGTGAGGCCATCCCTGTCCGGCGGCTGGCATAACCTGCCTGGCATGCCCGCAAGTTCGCTGACCTCGCCTGCATCGCCGATCTCGCTCACCGAGCGCCGGAAGGCGGAGACGCGCCTGGACATCGCCCGTACCGCGGCCGCGCTGTTCGTCGAGAACGGGCTGCGGGCCACGCGTGCCGAGGACGTCGCCCGTGCGGCGGGCGTCGCGCCGCGCACCTTCTACCGCTACTTCGCGACGAAGGAGGAAGCCGTGGCCCCGCTGTTCGCCGCGGGCGCGCAGCAGTGGGCGGACGCGGTGCGGGAAGCTCCCGCGGACCTCTCGGTACGGGATGCGCTGCGGCACGCGGCGGCGAGGGCGCTGGTCCCTGACAGTGACGCGGCGCCGGGGTTGGCCGCGGGGGACGCGGAGGCGCTGGAGTGGGTGCGGGCGCTGCTGCGGATGGCGGGGGAGAGTGCGGCTCTGCGGGCGGTGTGGTCGGGCGCCTGCCACGCTTCTGAGCAGACGCTGATCGCCGTCCTGGCGGAACGGGAGGGCCACGAGGCGGGGACGCCCTCGCTGGAACTGCGGCTCACGGCGGCTGTGGCGAGCGCGGCGGTGCGGGTGGCGGTGGAAACGTGGGCCTCCGGCGACGATCCGGCCGGGGGTCCGGGTGGGCCTGCGGCCTTGGCCGACCACTGCATCCAAGCGCTGGACGACTTTAGCTGGCCGTAGAGCGGGGCTGGTTCGTGTGTGGGTGCGGGGCCGTGCCGGTATGTCCGTCCTCACTGTCGTCCGGTGGGTGCTTGGGTGCTTGGGTGCTTGGGTTCCGGAGCGCCGGGAGCCGTGCTCCGGGCAGATGCCGCCCGCGGGTGGGTGTGTGCTGCGGGGTTGCTGCGTGTGTGGGTGCGGGGCCGTGCCGGTATGTCCGTCCTCGCTGTCGTCCGGTGGCCGCTGGGTTGCTTCGGCTCTGGAGTGCTGGGAGCCGTGCTCCGGGCAGACATACCGGCACGTCCCCTTGCGTGCGCTGCCGTCTGCGGGGCGTCGTGTGTTGCTGCGGTGCTGGTCCGGCTGGGAGCGGGGCCGTGCCGGTATGTCCGTCCTCGCTGTCGTCCGGTGGCCGCTGGGTTGCTTCGGCGCTGGAGTGCCGCGAACCGTGCTCCGGGCAGACATACCGGCACGTCCCCTCGCGAGCGTCGCCGCCTGCGGGTGCATGCGAACCAGATCCCGCCCACCCCCACGGCTGTACCCACCCCGCTGAAACCCCGCCGCGCCCCCCACCCGCCACGCGGACCACCGCCCCCCTCCTACCCGCCAGCCGGATCTCTGCCCCCCACTCGCCCGCCACGCGGACCACTGCCCCCACAGGGCAATCGGGTGGGTGGGCGGGAAAGGCTTGTTCGGTCGGGAATCCGCTGCGGGGTGATCGGGCGGGTGGGTGGGAGAGGCCTGTTCGGTCAGAGGTGGATGCGGGTGGGTGGGAGAGGCCTGTTCGGTCAGAGGTGGATGCGGGTGGGTGGGAGAGGCCTGTTCGGTCAGAGGTGGATGCGGGGGAGTGGGAGAGGCCTGTTCGGTCAGAGGCGGATGCGGGGGAATGGGAGAGGCCTTGGGCCCGCCAGGGCCAGGACGGAAGTCCGTTTGTGTCCGGATCAGGCCCGGGCCTGTTTACTTTGCGCCGAAGCAACCCGTACTCTGCGAGAGAAACCACAGGTTCGGGCATCAGGCGGAGGCAAGCAGACATGTACGCACCGGAGCGGCAGCAGGAGATCCTGCGGCTCGCACGCGACGGCGGCCGGGTCGACGTGCTGTCGCTGGCCGAGGAGTTCAAGGTCACCGCCGAGACCATCCGGCGTGACCTGAAGGCCCTCGACCGCGCAGGCCTGGTACGCCGCGTGCACGGCGGTGCCATACCGGCAGGGCGCCTCGACTTCGAGCCCGACCTCGCGGAGCGGGAAGGCACGTCCGCCGACGAGAAGGACCGCATCGCACGCGCCGCCCTCGCCGAACTCCCGGCGGAAGGGAGCGTCATCCTCGACGCCGGGTCGACCGTCGCCCGCCTCGCCGCCTCCCTCCCGCTGGAAGCGACGTTCACCGTCGTCACGCACGGCCTCCCCACCGCCGCCCGCCTCGCCGACCACCCCGGCATCCAGCTCCACCTCATCGGGGGCCGTGTCCGCAGCCGTACGCGCGCCGCTGTCGACGCGTGGGCGCTGCGGGCGTACGGAGAGATCCGCGCCGACGTCCTCTTCGTCGCGGCGAACGGCTTCTCCGCGCAAGCCGGGCTCACCACCCCCGACCTCGCCGAAGCCGCGGTCAAACGCGCGGCCATCGGCGCGGCCCGCCGCGTGGTGCTCCTCGCCGACTCCACCAAGCACGGCCAGGAGCACTTCGCGCGCTTCGGCGGTCTCGACGACGTGGATCTGCTGATCACCGACACCGGGCTCAGCCCCGCAGACGCCGCGGCGATCGAGTCCGGCGGCACGGAGGTGATCCGGGCATGAGCGAAACCGGCACAGACCCGCACGCGAACAGTGGCAACACGCAGCTCGGCAACGAAACGGCACGTACCCGCATGATCCTCACCGTCACCCCCAACCCCTCCCTCGACCGCACCTACGAGGTCCCCTCGCTGGACCGCGGCGAGGTCATCCGGGCCACCGGTGACCGCATGGACCCGGGCGGCAAGGGAGTCAACGTGTCGAGGGCGGTCGCGGCGGCGGGCGCGGCGACGCTCGCCGTCCTGCCGCTCGGCGGCGCACCCGGCGCGCTCGTCGCCCAGCTCCTCGACGAGCAGGGCATCGAGGTCGCACCGGTACCGGTCGCGGGCCAGACCCGCTCCAACATCGCGGTGGCCGAACCGGACGGCACCCTCACCAAAATCAACGCGGCCGGGCCCGAACTGACGCGGGCGGAAGCCGAGTTGTTGCTCTCCGCCGTACGGGAGCGGTCCACAGGCGCCGACTGGATCGCCTGCTGCGGCAGCCTGCCCCGTGGGCTCGCCCCTTCCTGGTACGCCGACCTGGTGGCCCGCGCGCACGCCGCGGGTGCCCGCATCGCCCTCGACACCTCGGGCCCTGCCCTGCTCGCCGCCCTCGCCGAGCGCCCCGACGTCGTCAAGCCGAACGCGGAGGAGCTCGCCGAAGCGGTGGGCCGCCCCCTGGCGACGGTCGGCGACGCGGTCAAGGCGGCCGAAGAGCTGCGGCAGTTGGGCGCGCGCGCCGTGCTCGCGAGCCTCGGCGCGGACGGCCAGCTCCTGGTGGACGACTCGGGGACGTACTTCGGCAGCGCCCCAGTCGAAGCCGTACGCAGCAACGTCGGCGCCGGTGACTCCTCCCTGGCCGGTTTCCTCATCGCGGGCGGCGCCGGAGCCCCCGCCCTCGCCTCGGCCGTGGCGCACGGCGCGGCGGCGGTCCAGCTCCCCGGCAGCGCGATGCCGACCCCCTCGGACCTCGCGCCCGACGCGGTCACGGTCACGGCGGAGATCCCCCTGGACCGCGTACTGACGGAGCCCGCGCCATGACCCCCACCCCACATCCCTTCTCCACCCCCGTCCCCACCCCCGCCCTCCGGGCGATACGCGTGCGAAGGAGCCCGCGATGAGCGAGATGATCACCGCGGAACTGGTCGACCTCGAAATCGACCGGTCCGCCGGAACCAAGGAAGCGGCGGCCCGTGCCCTCGCCGAGCGCATGGTGGCCCTGGGCCGGGTGACCGACCTCGACGGTTTCCTGGCCGACGTGGCGGCCCGCGAGGCGCAGATGCCGACCGGCCTCGACGGCGGCATCGGGATCCCGCACTGCCGCAGCGCCCACGTCACCGAGCCGACCCTGGCCTTCGGCCGCTCGGCCGACGGCATCGACTTCGGGGCGCCGGACGGGCCCGCCGACCTGATCTTCCTGATCGCCGCCCCCGCCGGTGCGGACGACGCCCACCTGACCATCCTCTCCTCGCTGGCACGGCAGTTGATGGACGAGGAGTTCACGACCGCGCTGCGGGCGGCGGATGACGCGGAGGCGGCAGCGGCGCTGATCACGGGCGACGCGCGCCCGGACACGGAACCAGCCGCCGAGAACAGGCGGGCGGGTGGTGAAAGAGCCGCGCGCAGCGCGGCGGAAGAGCCCACAGACCCGCAGCCGGAAGACGACCCAGCCCCGGCGGAGCCGTTCCGCATCGTGGCGGTCACGTCCTGCCCGACGGGCATCGCCCACACCTACATGGCAGCCGAGTCCCTCGAGAACGCCGCCCGCGAGGCAGGCGTAGAGCTGACGGTGGAGACCCAGGGGTCAGCGGGATTCACCCGCCTCGCCCCGGCGGTCATAGCCGCCGCGGACGCGGTCATCTTCGCCCACGACGTCCCCGTACGGGACAAGAACCGCTTCGCCGGGAAACCCACGGTCGACGTAGGCGTCAAGGCAGGCATCAACCGCCCCGCGGAACTCATCGCGGAGGCCCAGGAGAAGGCGGCCCGCGGCGAGGTCTCCTCGGGGGCCGGGTCGAGCCCCGTGGACGACGCGGGAGAAAGCGGCGACGGCTACGGCACCAAGCTGCGCAAGTGGCTGATGTCCGGCGTCAGTTACATGGTCCCGTTCGTCGCCGCCGGCGGTCTCCTCATCGCACTCGGCTTCGCCATCGGCGGCTGGAAGATCGACAAGGCGCCGTCCGTCGCCGAGCACTTCGTGTGGACGGACACCACCAGCTGGGCCGCGCTCCTCTTCCAGATCGGCGGGCTCGCCTTCGCCTTCCTGGTGCCGGTCCTCGCGGGCTACATCGCGTACGGAATGGCCGACCGGCCAGGACTCGTCCCCGGATTCGTCGGCGGCTCCGTCGCCGTCACGATCGACGCGGGCTTCCTGGGCGGCCTCGCGGCGGGCCTGATCGCGGGCGCGGTCGTCATGGGCATCCAGCGCGTGAGGATCCCGGCCGTCCTGCGCGGCATCATGCCCGTGGTCGTGATCCCGCTGATCTCGTCCGCGATCGTCGGCTTCCTGATGTTCCTCGTCATCGGAAAGCCCATCGCCTCGCTGCAGAGCGCGCTCACGGACTGGCTGGAGGGCCTGTCCGGCGCCAACGCCATCATCCTCGGCGTCATCCTCGGCCTGATGATGTGCTTCGACCTCGGCGGTCCGCTGAACAAGGTCGCGTACGCCTTCGCCGTCGGCGGTCTCGCCAACCCCACCGAGGGCAGCTTCAAGGTCATGGCCGCGGTGATGGCGGCCGGCATGGTCCCGCCGCTCGCCATGGCGCTTGCCACCACGATTCGCGGACGCCTCTTCACCAAGACGGAGCGGGAGAACGGCAAGGCGGCCTGGTTCCTGGGTGCTTCCTTCATCACGGAGGGCGCGATCCCGTTCGCCGCGGCCGACCCGCTGCGGGTGATTCCCGCGTCGATGGCGGGCGGCGCGGTCACCGGCGCCCTGTCGATGGCCTTCGGCTGCACGCTGCGGGCCCCGCACGGCGGCATCTTCGTGGTGCCGCTCATCGGGCAGCCGCTGCTCTACCTGGTGGCGATCGTGGCCGGTGTCGGCGTATCGACCCTGGCGGTCATTCTGCTCAAGGGCGCCCGGAAGACGGTCCCTTCGGAGAGCGGCGCCACGGCCGAGGAGGCCGTGGCGGAGAAGCGGGTGCCTGCGGCTGTCTGAACCCGGTCGACCGGACCCCGCAGGGATTCGGCCGCAATGAGGGGGGTTGTGCGACATGCGTCACTTCAGGACGTAAGTCCCACAACCCCCTGTCGTAAGCCCTGGGTCGTGATGTCTACTGTGCGGCATGCTCCCGAATGTCTCGATCCTCCAGCAGGCAGGCGTGGCCGTCCTGGCCGCGGCGACCGTCGTCTGGGCCGTGGGCCTGGTGCGGGTGATGCGGCGCGACCAGGTCGACGTGGAGGTCTGGCGCCGGTCGCAGGCGCTGCGCGCCCTGCCCGCGCAGTCGGGCCCGCCGCGCGCGGAGACGGCCGACCTGACGGCGGAGGAGCGGGCCGCCTTCGCAGGCCTGGTGCGGCAGTTCGGCGACAGTCGCCCCTGAAGCCGTACGCCCTGAAGCCGTAGGGCGCCGGTAGGCGTCGGTCGCCCTGAAGCCGTACGGCGCCCCTACTTCGTACGCTCCTGCGGAATGCTCCTCGCGCGCTGCTCCATCGCCGTGCGGGCCGCTTCCTCGGTGACGTACACCTCGCAGCGGTGCCGCTTGTCGGGTGTGACCGTGTGCTCGACCTCCCAGAGGCTGAGCTCGCTGCCGTCGAAGAGCAGGAACGCGTGCTCGTAGAGCGAGAAGGAGAGGCGTGCCTCGCCCGCGAGGCAGGGGCGGCCGAAAGCCTGGGTGATCTGGTGCGCGAACGCCGAGCGCAATAACCGCTCCAGCTCCTCGCCGGGACGCCCCTCGCTCACCTCGTTCTCCGCGCGGCGCAGCAGCCGGCGGCCGTGATCCGCGGAGTCGTCCGGGACATACGTGTGGCGGGGCTCGTCGCCGACCGGGAGCTGGAGCACTATGGGCTGCTCGCAGAAGGTGGCAGGGGTGTCGGGCGGGAGCGGCAGGCGCGAGGTGGCGACGCCGGCCTCTTCCTCGTCCGCGTACAGCTCGTACTGGCGGTGGCTTCCGGGGCCGGTGTTGTGCACGAGCTCCCAGAGGGTGAGCGCACCGGCGTCGGCGAGCAGCCACGTATGCCGGTAGGTCTCGCGGCGCAGGCCCGCGCTGTGGTGCGCGGAGTGCAGCGAACTGTCGTACGCCAGAGCCGAGTCCAGACGCCCTATCGTGTCGTCCGGCAGGTCGAAGGAGTTCATCGCGCGGCGAAGAAGCCGCTCCAGATGCTCCTGCGGAGAGTGCGCGGACTTCCGCTCGGCAGACTGTGGCTCGCACGCCGTCTCGTACTCGTACGGAACGCTCAAGGTCTCTCCCGGCGTTGCTGCATGTCACCTTGTGAGTGCATACCGTAGCCCCTGCGTCGGACATCATGTCCGGGAACGGGAAAACGTACGAGCCGCACGGCAAGTTCCCGTGCGGCTCGCGGTGTTGGGCCTGGTGAGAGGGCCGGAAAGGGCGGCCGAAGTCAGCCCGCGCTGCCCGCGGATCAGCCCGCGCTCTCTGCCGATCAGCCCGCGCTGCCCGCCGTCCACTCGCTCCAGGACATGTTCCAGCCGTTGAGGCCGTTGTCCGGGGCGATGGTCTCGTCCGGGGAGCCCTTGACCGTCACGACGTCCCCGATGAGGGAGTTGTCGTAGAACCACGCGCCCGGCGTGCTGGAGTCGCCCGCTCCCTGCGCGTCCTGCAGTCCGACGCAGCCGTGGCTGGTGTTGGCGCTGCCGAAGATCGAGGGCGAGCCCCAGTAGTTGCCGTGGATGAAGGTGCCGGAGGACGACAGGCGCATCGCGTGCGGGACGTCCTTGATGTCGTATTCACCGCCGAACCCGACCGTGTCGCCGTTCATACGGGTCTGCGTGAACTTCTCCGAGATCACCATTTTCCCGTTGTACGTGGGGTTCGACGGGCTGCCCGCGGAGATCGGGATGGTCTTGATGACCTTCCCGTCGCGCTCGACCGTCATCTTCTTGGCCTTCACGTCGACCGTGGAGACCTGCGCGCGGCCGACGGTGAAGGTGACGGTCTTGTTCTGTACGCCGGTGGCGCCGTCCGCGCCCTTCACGCCCTCCAGGTCGATCTTCATCGTGACCTTGGAGCCGGCCTTCCAGTACTCCTCGGGCCTGAAGTCCAGGCGCTGGTTGCCGAACCAGTGGCCCACGACCTTCTGGCCGCTGTCGGAGGTGACCTTGATGTGCGACTGGACGGACTGCTTCTCGGTGATCGCCTTGTCGAAGTTGAAGGAGACCGGCATCCCGACGCCGACCTTCGTGCCGCTGTCCGGGGTGTAACTGCCGATGAAGCTGTTGGCCTTCGAGACGGTGGTGAAGATGGAGTTCTCGGTGGCTTCCTTGCCCTTGCCGTCCTCGGCGTTGGCCTCGATCTTGTACTTCATGCCGCGCTCCAGCTGGGCCTTGGGCTTCCAGCTGGTGCCATCGGAGGCGAGGGTGCCGTCGACCGCGGCTCCGGTGGAGACCAGGGTCATCTTCACCTCGGTCAGCTTGCCGCCCTCGACCTTGACGCCGGTGGCGTTGATGGAGGCGCCGGTGGAGCCGTCCTTCGCCGAGATGGTGATGTCGGCGCCCTGCGTCTTGGTCTTGCCGTCCTCGCCGTCGCTGTCGCCATTGGCGTCCGCGTCGCCGCCACAGGCCGTGAGGGCGAGCGCACCCACGGCGGCGAGCGCGGTGGCCGCCAGAAGGGTGCGCCGCCGGGGCTTGGCTATGTGCGACGTTGTCACGGGCTGCTCCATCTTTGTGCGAAGTGCGCGTTCTGATCCAGTACGAGTTAAGAGCGGCCTGCGGGCGGAAAGGTTCCGTCCGCTTGATGTGAGGGCGGGCACATGGACATGGCCCGGCGCCGGCCCAACAGGCGGTGGTCTGCGGGTATTTGTAGCTGTTCTTTCTGGGAATTCCCTTAGGGTTTTCTTTGGAAGCTATTTGCTCTTTGCTACGTGCTGTAAAGGTCGCGGTACGAGGGGAACTTGCCGCCCGGCGTCCGGACGGACTCCGCGGCCAGGAGCGCCCGGACGATCGCAGTCGTCACCATGTCCGCGCCCGCCGCGAGGACCTCGTTCAGGGCGAGCGGGTTCTGCCCGTCCCCCGGCAGCGGACGATCGCCGGTCGCGAGGGCGAAGACGGTGTCCCCGTCGTTGAGGAGATGGACGGGGCGCACGGCGCGCGCCATGCCGTCGTGCGACGTTCCGGCGAGCTTCTGCGCCTGGGCCTTGGTGAGTTCGGCGTCCGTGGCGACCACGGCGAGGGTGGTGTTCAGCGGGGGAGGCCCGTTCCCGGCGGCGGCTTCGGCGAGGCGCCGCGCGGCCTCCTCATGGACCTCGGGGTCGGGGTAGGCCACCCGCCGCCCCTCGAAGTACCGCCCGTACAGCGCGCCCGTACCCGCATCGACCCCCGAGCCCGCGGCGTTCGCCACGACCAGCGCCGCGACCGTGATGCCCGAGTCCAGCCTGACGCTAGCGCTGCCGACACCGCCCTTGACCTTGCCGACCACGGCGCCGGTGCCCGCGCCCACGTTCCCCTCCTCGACGGGGGTGAACGGCTCGCTGCCCGCGGCGGCCTCCACCGCGGCGCGGCCCGTCGTGGCGTCGGGGCGGGCCCTGAAATCGCCGCCGCGGCCGAGGTCGAAGACGCAGGCGGCCGGGACCACGGGGACGACGTGGGTGGGATCGGGCCCGACCCGCACGCCGCGGCCCTGCTCCTCCAGCCACGTCATCACGCCGGTCGCGGAGTCCAGGCCGTACGCGCTGCCGCCGGTCAGTACGACGGCCTCGACGCGCTGCACCAGATTGCGGGGGTCGAGGGCGTCGGTCTCACGGGTGCCGGGACCGCCGCCGCGCACATCCACGGCCGTGACGGCGCCGCCCGCCGGGGCGAGCACGACGGTGGTACCGGTGAGGTGGCCTTCGCCGGTGAGCGTCGCGTGGCCCACGCGGAGGCCGGATACGTCGGTGAGGGAGTGGGAGGTCATACCGACGTGCGTATCACGAGGGGGAGTTGCGTGCCGTGAGCCGGACCATCCGACTGGTGAGCGTCACGCCGGTCGCGACGGTGGCCGTCGCCACGAGCCCCGCGACCAGGACGGCCCAGCCCCCGGCGAACGTACTCGCCAGGGTCGCCAACGCACTGACCGGCAGCACGAGTTGCTGGGCGAGCCCCACCTTGTAGTAACGGGAGTGCAGCAGCCAGACGGTGAGGAGGTACAGAGCCATCGGTACGGTCACGGCCGCGGACGCGGCGAGCGTCGAGATGTGCGCCTTGCCGACGGCCTCCTCGACGGCTACCTCGATCCCGGCACCGATCGCGGCGGCCGCGCCCAGAATGACGTAATGCCCGTATCCCCACAGGAAGGCCTGCCGGTTGCTGCTCAGGCGGCCGTGGATGGGCACGACGAAGTAGATCCACCACGCGGCGAAGACCATCAGGAGACCGCCCGCGGCGATGGGCAGAAGCTCGCCGAGCGCGTCGTTCTCCTCGATGCCGGACTTCACGGCGACGGTCGCCGCCGCGATCGTCTCGCCGAGCACGATGATCGTGAACAGGCCGTACCGCTCGGAGATGTGGTGCGGATGCCAGGCCGTGGTGTAGGCGCGCTCCGCGAACACCGGCACGCACATCTCCGCGACAGCCATCACGAGGAACAGCCACGGGCGTGCGTCCTCGGGCAGGAACAGCAGCCCCGACCAGCCGATCTGACAGAGCAGCACACCTCCCGCGTACCGCAGCGCGGTGGTGCGCTCGGCGCCCGTGGCCGACTTGGCGACGCGCAGCCACTGGGTGGTGAGCGCGACCCGCATGATCAGGTAACCGAGCCAGATCAGCAGGAAGTCGTGCTCCTGGAACCCCTTGGAGACCCCGGCGGCGAACACGAGCACACCGGCGATCTGTACGAGTGTGACGACCCGGTAGAGCACGTCGTCGTTGTCGTACGCCGACGCGAACCACGAGAAGTTGACCCACGCCCAGAACAGCGCGAAGAACACCATCGCGTAATTGAGCACGCCTTCGCCCGCGTGCCCCTCGGCCACGGCGTGCACGAGCTCGACACCGCCCTGCGCGACCGCCACCACGAAGCAGAGGTCGAAGAAGAGCTCCAGCGGGGTCGCGGCCCGATGCGCCTCCTCTCGCCCGCGTGCGCGCAAGGGCCGCAGGGTGGCGGATGCGGGCGTGGGAGCCGGTTCCTGGGGTGGCCCGGAGGCCGGTGTGGACGTCATGTGGCCAGCACAGCAGACGGCTTCCGCCGAACGGGACCGAAGGCCCCCTGACCTTCGTGTCTTTGGGCTGGACGGCCGATGCCCTACGACTCTGCTGGCGAAGAGCCCCGCGCGGGACCGTGGATACGTCAGGCCCCGGAGCAAGGTCGGGACCCGTAGCGAACTGGGAACCAACATGAGAACGCCTGCCACCCAAGACACCATCCAAGAAGCGCGGACCGCCCCCGCGGGCACGACGTACGACCCCGCTCAGTACCGTCCCGGCAAGACCATCACCGACTGGGAGCCGGAGAACGAGCTCTTCTGGAAGTCCATCGGCAAGAAGGTCGCCTCCCGCAACCTGTGGATCGCCGTCCCCGCGCTTCTGGTCGCGTTCGTCGTCTGGCAGGTGTGGTCGGTCACGGCGACCAACCTCAAGGACGTCGGCTTCGGCTTCTCCACCTCGCAGCTGTTCTGGCTGACGGCCGTCCCCGGCATCACCGGCGGCACGGCGCGCGTCTTCTACACCTTCCTGGGCCCGATGATCGGCCAGCGCCGCTTCACCGCGCTCTCCACGGTCGTCCTGGTCATCCCGCTCATCTGGCTCGGCATCGCGGTGCAGGACCCGAACACCTCGTACGGCGTGATGGTCGCCATCGCGGCCCTCTGCGGTGTCGGCGGCGCGAACTTCGCCTCGTCCCTGGCCAACATCGGCTTCTTCTTCCCCAAGCGCGACAAGGGCAACGCCACCGGCATCAACGGCGGCCTCGGCAACCTCGGTGTCTCCGTAGTCCAGCTGGTCACCCCGATCGTCATCACCAGCTCGGTCCTCGCGGTCGGCTCGGCCCAGCACAAGGCGGACGGCACGCCCGTGTGGCTGCAGAACGCCGCGTTCCTGTGGGTGCCCGTCCTGGTGATCCTGGCCGTCGTCGCGTGGTTCGGCCAGAACGACCTCAAGGTCGCGTCGACCCCCTTCAGCCAGCAGAAGATCATCTTCAAGCGCAAGCACAACTGGCTGATGACCTGGCTCTACGTCGGCACGTTCGGTTCCTTCATCGGCTTCGCGGCAGCTCTGCCGATGCTCATCAAGACCACGTTCACGCCGATCGACGCGGCTTACTCCGCGGCCACCTACGCCTGGATGGGCCCGGCCGTGGGCGCGCTCGCCCGTTGGGCCGGCGGCTGGATCGCCGACAAGATCGGCGGCGCCCGGGTCACCATCATCTCGTTCGTCGGCATGGCGATCTCGATCATCGGTGTCATCAACTTCCTTCCCTCGGGCGGCGACAACGGCAACTTCTGGGGCTTCTTCGCCTGCTTCCTGTGCGCGTTCTTCTTCTCGGGCATCGGCAACGGCTCGACGTTCCGCCAGATCCCGGTGATCTTCCGCGGCCAGCACCTGAAGGGCCTGACGGAGGGCACCCCCGCCTACACGAAGGCGCTGAAGCAGTCGGAGATGGAAGCGGGCGCCGTCACCGGCTTCACCTCCGCCATCGCGGCCTACGGCTTCTTCTTCATCCCGGCGATGTTCGCCAACTTCGCGGTCACCAGCGCGATGTGGGGCTTCGTGGCCTTCTACGTCAGCTGTATCGCGGTCTGCTGGTGGTTCTACGCCCGCAAGGGCGCGGAGTCCCCGAGCTGACGTCCTGAGCGGCGTCGGCACAGTGGGCCGGGTGTGGGAGCACCCGGCCCACTGGTGTGTCCGCACATTCTTGTGAATGCATTCACAAGTGAACTTAGGTCCAAAGTCCCGATAGAAGCACCAGGTCAGGGTGGGTGTGTCCGATCGGGGGAGCCGGGGATGAGGACCTCGGACCCTGAAGTGGGGACCATTGCGGAGCCCTCGATCGATCAGACCGGAGTGCAATGGAGGCATAGCGAAAAGGCGATTCGGAAGGTGTCGGCGATGACTGCCACTCCCGCGGAAACGACAGTGCACGGCGAGGCATGGGACGGCTTCAAGGGCGGCCTGTGGCGGGACGCCATCGACGTCCGCGACTTCGTGCAGCAGAACTACACCCCGTACGAGGGAGACGACTCCTTCCTGGCCGGCGCGACCGAACGCACCACCCAGGTCTGGCACAAGCTCCTTTCGATGTTCCCCGCGGAGATCGAGCGCGGCATCCACGACGTCGACGTGAAGACCCCGTCCCGCATCGACGCCTTCAAGCCGGGCTACGTCGACGGCACCGCCGCCGACCACGCGGACCTGATCGTCGGCCTCCAGACCGACGCCCCGCTCAAGCGCGCCATCATGCCGGGCGGCGGCTGGCGGATGGTCGAAGGCGCTCTCAACGCCTACGGCTACGAGGCGGACCCCGAGGTCAGGAACGTCTACACGCACCTCCGCAAGACCCACAACGAAGGTGTCTTCGACGCCTACACGCCCGAGATCCGTGCCTGCCGCTCCTCCGGCATCATCACCGGCCTGCCCGACGCCTACGGCCGAGGCCGCATCATCGGCGACTACCGCCGCGTCGCGCTCTACGGAGTCGACCGCCTCATCGCCGCGAAGGAGGCCGACAAGGCCCAGCTGGGTGAGGAGTGGGCCACCGAGGACGTCATCCGGGCCCGCGAGGAGACCTCCGAGCAGATCAAGGCCCTGGGCGAGCTGAAGGCCATGGCGATGTCCTACGGCTACGACATCTCGGGCCCCGCCACCACCGGCCGCGAGGCCGTCCAGTGGCTGTACTTCGCCTACCTGGCGGCCGTGAAGGAGCAGAACGGCGCGGCCATGTCGATCGGCCGCATCGACAACTTCCTCGACATCTACCTCCAGCGCGACATCGAGTCAGGCCGCATCACCGAGGCCGAGGCCCAGGAGTTCATCGACGACTTCGTCATCAAGCTCCGCATCGTCCGCTTCCTGCGCACCCCCGAGTACAACGAGGGCTTCTCCGGCGACCCGACCTGGGTCACCTGGTCGATGGCCGGCATCGGTGAGGACGGCCGCCCGCTCGTCTCCCGCACCACGTTCCGTGCCCTGCAGACCCTCTACAACCTGGGTCCCGCCCCCGAGCCGAACCTGACGGTCTTCTGGGCGCGGGAACTGCCCAGGGGATTCAAGGACTTCGCCGCCAAGGTCGCCATCGACACCTCTGCCATCCAGTTCGAGTCCGACGACCTGATGCGCCCCAAGTACGGAGACGACACCGCGATCGCGTGCTGTGTCTCGGCCATGGCCGTCGGCAAGCAGATGCAGTTCTTCGGGGCCCGCGTCAACGTCGCCAAGGCCCTGCTCTACGCGATCAACGGCGGCCGCGACGAGAGGACCGGAAAGCGCGTCGTCGAGGGCTTCGAGCCCATCGAGGGCGACTACCTGGACTACGACACCGTCGTCGAGCGCTACGACGCGATGCTCGGCTGGCTCGGCAAGACGTACGTCCACGCGCTGAACGTCATCCACTACATGCACGACAAGTACGCCTACGAGCGCATCGAGATGGCGCTGCACGACCAGGAGATCCTGCGCACGATGGCGTGCGGCATCGCGGGCCTGTCCGTCGCCGCCGACTCGCTCTCGGCCATCAAGCACGCCAAGGTCAAGGTCATCCGCGACGAGACGGGTCTCGCCGTCGACTACGAGATCGAGGGCGACTACCCCGCCTACGGCAACAACGACGAGCGGGCCGACCACATCGCCCGGCGGATCGTCTCGGACTTCATGGGCAAGATCCGGCAGCACCCGACCTACCGGAACGCGGTGCACACCCAGTCCGTCCTGACGATCACCTCGAACGTCGTCTACGGCAAGAAGACCGGCAACACACCCGACGGCCGCCGCGCGGGCGAGCCGTTCGCCCCCGGTGCCAACCCCATGAACGGCCGTGACGAGCACGGCTACATCGCCTCCGCGCTGTCGGTCGCCAAGCTCGACTACGACGACGCCGAGGACGGCATCTCGCTCACCAACACGATCACGCCGGACGCCCTGGGCCGAACCCCCGGGGAGCGGATCCAGAACCTCTCCGGAGTCCTCGACGGCTACATGGTCAGCGACGGCTTCCACATGAACGTCAACGTGCTGAACAAGGCGACCCTTCAGGACGCCATGGAGCACCCGGAGAACTACCCCCAGCTGACCATCCGGGTCTCCGGCTACGCGGTCAACTTCATCCGGCTCACCCGCGACCAGCAGCTCGACGTCATCAACCGCACCTTCCACGGCTCCCTCTGAGCCCACCAGCAGTTCGGGAGTTCTGCCATGGCTGTCCTGCTCGACACGGCGACCCCGGCGGCCGCGGTCACCCGGCGACCCGCCACCGGATCCCTGCACTCCTGGGACCTGTCCACCGGAGTCGACGGCCCCGGAACGCGCTTCGTCACGTTCCTCTCCGGGTGCCCGCTGACCTGTCTGTACTGCCACAACCCCGACACCTGGCGGATGCGGGACGGCAAACGGACCACCGCCGACGACGTGATCACGGAGGTCGCCAAGTACACCAAGTTCATCTCGGCGGCGGGAGGCGGAGCCACTGTCAGCGGCGGCGAACCCCTCCTGCAGCCCGTCTTCACCGGCGAACTGCTGCACCGCCTCAAGCACGAACTGGGCCTGCACACCGCCCTCGACACCTCGGGCTTCCTCGGCGTGCGCGCCACCGACGCCCTGCTCCGGGACGTCGACCTCGTGCTCCTCGACATCAAGTCCTGGGACCGCGAGACGTACAAGAAGGTCACCGGACGCCCGCTGCGGCCCACCCTCGACTTCGCCCGCCGCCTCGCCGGCCTCGGCAAGGACGTCTGGGTGCGCTTCGTCCTGGTCCCCGGCCTCACCGACGACCCTCAGAACATCGAGGGCGTCGCCCGCTTCGCCGCCTCGCTCGGCAACGTCTCGCGCGTCGACGTGCTGCCCTTCCACAAGCTGGGCGAGGCGAAGTGGGCCGCCCTCGGCAAGGACTTCACCCTGCGCGCCACCCCCTCGCCCACTCCCGCGCAGGTGGCCGTCGCCAAGGAGATCTTCGCAGCTCAGGGGCTCACGGCTGTCTGACCGCCGCAGCGAGGCCCCACGGACGTACCCTGGACATATGAGCACCGCCCCCGCCCCCGAACCGCGAGATCCGAAGGAATCGGAGACCCCGAAGGGCTCCGAGGCGCCGAAGAAGCCGAAGAGCGCCCTGGTTTTCGACGACCCCCTGTCGCAGCAGTCTTCGGACGACACGGACCGCGGGTGGGGTGAGCGGCCTCCGGTCGGCGGCGACAGCGCCGCCGACCTGGCGCGCTTCCTCGACGAGAAGCCGCCCCACCACTTCTGAGTCCGCGCTAGCGCTCGTCGTGCCCAGAGCCGCGCTGCGCCACCAAGGCGTCGCGGATCTCCTTGAGGACCTCCAGCTCCGAGATCTCCATGACCTCCTGCGTGCCCTCCTTCTCGGCCTTCCGCGCGGCCTGCCTCGCCAGGTACTTGGCCATGGGCAGCACCATCAGGAAGTAGACGACGGCCGCGGTGATCACGAAACTGAGGGTCGCGCTGAGCACGGAACCCCACATGATCGGGATGCCGCTCTCCACCGTCCCGTCCGCCTTCATGTTGCACGGGTCCTTCAGGCACGAGCTGTAGTGATCGAGATCCTTCGTACCGAAGGCACCGACCAGCGGGTTGATGACACCCTGCACCACGGAGTTCACGATGTTCGTGAACGCGGCGCCGATGACCACCGCGACCGCCAGGTCGACGACATTGCCGCGCATCAGGAAGGCCTTGAAGCCGTCCCAGAGACCCGGTTCGTTCTTCTCGCTCACCACGAGGCCTTTCGTTGCAAATGCAGTTCGTGAAACAGACAGCTTCGCAAACTACGTCAGGGCCTGGCAGGACTGTCCAATTGGGTAGCTCGAATGAGCTACTTGACAGGAAGTCGGTGCAGTCGCACACATCGTGAATCAGCACAGCGTCACCGCCAGACGCATGCTCGCACCGGCTCCCGCGAGCCGCGCCGCCGTCGCTCTCGGCACGGAGAGCACGACCAACGCCCCGGCCTCGGCGGTGCTTTCGGCCGCACCCTCCTCTGGCTCGGGCACCTCGGCGACCCTGGCCCCCGCCGCCACCACCCGCGACGCGGAGCCGTCGGACGCGACGACATCGACGCGATCGCCCCGGTGCAGCAGGCGCACCGTCTCCGCGTCCGCGATCCGCACCGGCGCCGTCACCGGAGCGGCGGCCCGACGCCCCCGCTCCGACTCCCGCGAGGGCGCAGCGGCGGCTGCCGGATGGCCCTGCGGCCGCACCCGTTCGGTGTCCCGCGGCCCGGCGGCCACGAGCGCCGCCGCGGTCACCGCGAGTCCCGCGGCCATGGCCCGCCGTCTGTGCCGCAGCAGACTTCGCAGGCGGCACCGCCCGCCGCGCACCCGTACGGGAGAGAAGTGCGGCACGGGGCACGGTGGAGGAGGGGAAGGGGATGAGATGTCTGGGGAAACGTGTGCCACGGCGGCCACCACCTGCGGAGTCGAGAGAGCCTGTGAAATCGAGAGAGCCTGCTGAGTCGGGAGAGCTGCGGATCTTGCCTTCCGCTCTCACGATGCAGGCCCGCGCCGAATCCCGCTGAGCCCCGTGCACTACTCCCGAGTTGTGGACAACTCTCTCACTCGAAGGGGGAGTTCCAGCTCCGAGCGCCCCCCGCAGATCACCTCACGGCAGCTGGAACCCCGGGTCCATCCCGCCCAGCGCCCCCGCACACAGACAGTCCCGCTCACCCTCCGCCGGCAGCCCCGCCACCGCGTCGAACAGCACCGTCCGCAGCCGGTCCACATTCGCCGCGAACACCTGCAGCACCTCTTCGTGGGAGACGCCCTCGCCGCTCTCCGCGCCCGCGTCCAGGTCTGTGACCAGCGTCAATGACGTGTAGCAGAGCTCCATTTCACGGGCGAGCACGGCCTCGGGATGCCCGGTCATGCCCACCACCGACCAGCCCTGCGCCGCGTGCCAGAGCGATTCGGCGCGGGTCGAGAACCGCGGCCCTTCGATCACCACGAGCGTCCCGCCGTCCACCGGCTCCCACTCCCGCCCGCGGGCCGCCTTCAGCGCGGCCCCGCGCCCGACGGGGCAGTACGGGTCCGCGAGCGACACGTGCACGACGTTCGGAATGCTCCCGTCCGGCAGCGGCACCCCGTCGAAATACGTCTGCGTACGCGACTTCGTGCGGTCCACGAACTGATCGGGCACCAGCAGCGTCCCGGGCCCGAACTCGGGCCGCAGCCCGCCCACCGCACACGGACCGAGCACCTGCCGCACGCCCACGGAGCGCAACGCCCACAGGTTGGCGCGGTAGTTGATGCGATGCGGCGGCAGATGGTGGCCGCGGCCGTGCCGGGGCAGGAACGCGACCCGCCGCCCGGCGAGGTCACCGATGAAGAGCGAGTCGCTCGGCGCTCCGTAGGGGGTGTCGACCTGGAGTTCGGTCACGTGGTCGAGGAAGGAGTAGAAGCCGGAGCCGCCGATGACACCGATCTCGGCCCGCGTCGCGTTCGCCGTATTCACCATGCCGAGCACAGTAGCCGGGCCCGGTGACGCCCAGGACCCCGCAGTCGGAGGGCCTGAAAACGCCGAGGTCCCCGCAGTCGGAGGGCCTGAAAACGCCCAGGACCCCGCAGTCGGAGGGCCTGAAAACGCCCAGGACCCCGCAGTCGGAGGCCCGAAAACGCCGAGGTCCCCGCTGTCGGAGGCCCGAAAACGCCGAGGTCCCCGCTGTCAAAGGACAGCGGGGACCTGGAAGGAACTGGAGGGAAGACGCGCGCCCGGCGGTCCGCCCAGGACTAGGCGGCCGACGAGCTCGAAGAGCTGGTCGACGACCCCGAGGAGGAGCCGGACGACTTCGAGTCCGATGACGAGCCCGAGGAGGACGACGAAGCACTCGCGGCGGACTTGGAGTCCGACGACTTCGAGTCCTTGGAGTCCGAGGACTTCGACGCGTTCGCCGTCGACGGCGTGCTGCTCGACGACGAGCCGCGGCTGTCGTTGCGGTAGAAGCCGGAGCCCTTGAAGACGATGCCGACGGCCGAGAACACCTTCTTGAGGCGTCCGTCGCAGCCGGGGCACACGGTCAAGGCGTCATCGGTGAACTTCTGCACCGCCTCGAGGCCCTCGCCGCATTCGGTGCACTGGTACTGGTACGTCGGCACTTGCTTCCTCCTGGCACTCTCACTCGATGAGTGCTAACGACGGTCCATAGTGACGTATTCCGCGAGATCAGTCCACTGTGACCGGCTCGCGGTGACCCACGCCACGTGCCACGGTGCGTCCGACGGACCGCGGCACGAGCCGCGAGCGCAGGGTCACGAGGACCGCGAGGGCCAGCGCCGTACCGCCGAGCGGGACCAGGAATCCGGCGCCGTCCCAGAAGTGGTCCTCCAGCTGTCCGGCGACCGTGACCGCGGCGGCCTGGCCGAGCGCGACGGCACCGGTGAGCCAGGTGAACGCCTCGGTCCGGCCGGACGGGTCCACGAGACGGTCGACCAGCGTGTAGCCGGTGATCAACGCGGGCGCGATGCAGACGCCCACCAGGAGGCCGAGTCCGGCGAGCAGCACCACGGAGTGCGCGGCCCACAGCCCGGAGGCCATCAGGGTCAGCGCCGCGTACCCGACGAGGAGGCGCCGCTGCGGGGCGATCTTCCAGGCGATGGCACCGCAGACGAGTCCGGAGAGCATGTTGCCCGCGGCGAAGGTGCCGTACAGGACGCCGTTCAGGCCGGGTTCGCCGATGGACTCGGTGAAGGCGGCCAGCGAGACCTGCATGCCGCCGAACACGGCGCCGATGCCGAGGAAAGTGACGATCAGGACGCGCACACCGGGGATCCGCAGCGCCGAGACGTGCTTCACGCGCGCGTGCTCCTCGCGGGAGGCGGGCTTGGGTTGGGTGCTCTTCTGCGCGGCGAACAGCAGGCCGCCCACCAGCGTGAGTCCGGCCTCCGTGAAGAGTCCGGCCGCCGGGTCGACGGTCGTGCACAGGGCGGTCGCGAAGAGCGGACCGAGGACGAACGTCAGCTCGTCGGTGACGGACTCGAAGGCGGCCGCCGTGCCGGCGAGCGGGGTGTCCTGGAGCTTGACGCCCCAGCGGGCCCGCACCATGGGGCTGATCTGCGGCTGGGAGGCGCCGGTGGGAACGGCGGCGACGAAGAGTGCCCACAAGGGGGCGTCCGAGAGCGCGAGCACCGTCAGGGAGAGCACCGACAGCGTGTGGATGAGCACGCCCGGCAGCAGTACGGCTCGCTGGCCGAACCGGTCGGCGAGCTTGCCTCCGAAGGGGGCGAACACCGCCATGGAGACACCGGTGACGGCCGACACGGCGCCGGCGACGCCGTACGAGCCGGTGGTGTGCTGCACGAGCAGCACGATGGAGATGGTCAGCATCGCGAAGGGCTGGCGAGCCGCGAAGCCGGGCAGGAGAAACGTCCAGGCGCCGCGCGTGCGCAGCAGCTGTCCGTATCCGGGGCGGGAGGTGACCGTGGATGCCACGGCCCGTGCCTTTCTGCCGCCTGGTAGCGCGCCCGTGCGGGGGCGCCGAGAGCTGTCCTCTTGCGCGGGACTGCGGTAGATGCCGGTTGCCCACTGCGAGGACACGCGGCCGCCATACGGTCGGCGCCAGCTCTGCTTCAGACAGAGTTGGTTCGATCAGTTGGTACAGAAGAAGTGTGTCTTCATCGTACAGGCAACGGGGCCGTCAGACCTGTGAATACGGAGACTGAGGCGCCCGTCACCTGTGATTTCCTCGCTCTTCGGCATCCTGACCAGCGGTTCCCAGCCATCCAGCCAGTTTTCCGCCCTGTCCGACCGCTCGCAGCCGCTTCTCCGCCGCGTCCCGCACCGGGTCGGTCGCGACCACCAGGAGCTCGTCACCGCGCTGCAGCACGGTGGTGGGCTGCGGCACGAATGATTCGCCGTTGCGCACGACGAGCGTGACCGCGGCCCCCGCGGGCATCCGCAGTTCGCCCACCTCGACGCCGTGCATCCGCGATCCCTTCGGGATCGCCACCGAGAGCAGGTGCCCGCGAAGGCGCTCCAGGGGCGCCGATTCGATGCCCAGGTCGGCGGCGCCCGAAGAGTCGCCCAGGCGCAGCTTCCTGGCCAGCCACGGCAGCGTAGGCCCCTGGATGAGGGTGTAGACGACGACCAGGACGAAGACGATGTTGAAGATCCGCTGGCTGTCGTCGACGCCGTTCACCATCGGGATCGTGGCCAGGATGATGGGCACGGCTCCGCGCAGGCCGGCCCAGGACATCAGGGCCTTCTCCTGCCAGGGCATGCGGAACGGCAGCAGGCTCGCGACGACCCCCAGGGGGCGGGCCACCACGGTCAGGATCAGGCCGATGATGATCGCGGGCCACATGTCGTCGAGGAGGTCGTGCGGGGTGACCAGGAGGCCGAGCAGGACGAACATGCCGATCTGCGCGATCCAGCCGAGCCCTTCGGCGAAGCCGCGGGTGGCGGGCCAGTGCGGCAGCTTCGCGTTGCCGAGGACCATCGCGGCGAGGTAGACGGCGAGGAATCCGCTGCCGTGCGCCATGGCTCCGGCCGCGTAGGCGGCGACCGCGATGGCCATCACGGCGATGGGGTAGAGGCCCGAGGCGGGCAGCGCCACGTGCCGCAGGCCGTAGGCGCCGAGCCAGCCCACCGCGATGCCGATCGCGGCACCGATCGCGAGCTCCAGGGCGATCTCGCCGAGGAGGACGTACCAGTGCTCCACGGGGCCCGCCATGGAGAAGGCCACGACCAGGATCACCACGGGGGCGTCGTTGAAGCCCGATTCGGCTTCCAGGATGCCCGTCACGCGGGAGGGCAGCGGCACCTTCCGCAGCACGGAGAAGACCGCCGCCGCGTCCGTCGAGGAGACCACCGCGCCGATGATGAGCGCCTGCCGCCACTCGAGGCCGACCAGATAGTGGGCGCCGGCGGCCGTCACGCCGACGCTCACCGCGATGCCGGCGAGCGACAGGACGGCGGCCGCGGGCAGCGCGGGTCTGATCTCTTTCCACTTCGTGCCGAGACCGCCCTCGGCCAGGATCACGACGAGCGCCGCATAGCCGATGACCTGCGTCAGCTCGGCATTGTTGAAGGTGACGTTGCCGATGCCGTCCTGGCCGATGGCAATGCCGATGCCGAGGTAGAGAAGCAGGCTGGGGAGCCCACTGCGCGACGAGATGCGGACCGCCGCGACCGCGACGAGCAGGACGAGCGAGCAGATGAGCAGAAGCTGGTTGAGGTCGTGGACAGTCAGGGGCCGTTCCTTCCTCCGCGCGAGCCAGGTACTTCGTTACCTTACCTAATTGTTAACGCTTCCTTGACGCCATCGAACACTCGTCCGACGCGTCGCCATGTAGGTTCCTGACTCCGCGTCCGAGGCCGCAGTGCCCTGCGCCTACAGTTGCTCCAGCGCTCCCACCACCGCCCAGCCAGCCCTGCCGCTCGCGTAAGGACAGCAAGGACAGCGATGCCCTCGAATACCACCGCCTCTTCCGGTCATAAGTCCGGCAAGAAGAAGGGGCGCCGAGCCCGCCTCCTCGTCCTCGTCCTGGTCCTGGCCATCGTGGCGGGCATCGGCTACGGGGCGTACTGGAGCGTCAGTACGGTGCGTGCCTCCTTCCCGCAGACCAAGGGCACGATCAAGCTCGACGGTCTCGCCGGTCCCGTCGACGTGAAGCGCGACGGCAACGGCATCCCGCAGATCTACGCCGAGTCCGACGCCGATCTCTTCATGGCCCAGGGCTTCGTCCAGGCGCAGGATCGCTTCTGGGAGATGGACGTCCGTCGCCATATGACCTCCGGTCGCCTCTCCGAGATGTTCGGCAAGGGCCAAGTAAAGACCGATGAGTTCCTGCGGACGCTCGGTTGGCACCGCGTGGCGCAGAAGGAGTACGACTCCAAGCTCTCGCCCGCGACCAAGAAGTACCTCCAGGCGTACTCCAAGGGAGTCAACGCCTACCTGAAGGACAAGGGCGGCAAGGACATCTCCCTGGAGTACGCCGCCCTCGGCTTCACCAACGACTACGAGCCCCAGGAGTGGACCCCCGTCGACTCCGTGGCGTGGCTCAAGGCGATGGCCTGGGACCTGCGCGGCAACATGCAGGACGAGATCGACCGCTCCCTGATGACAAGCCGCCTGGGCCCGTCCCAGATCAAGGACCTGTACCCGGAGTACCCGTACGCCCGGAACAAGCCCATCGTCCAGGAGGGCGCCTACAACAGCGCCACCAAGGAGTACGAGGGCAAGGGCAGCGGCACCGGCAGTCAGTCGCAGTCCGGCGGTGCGGCCGGCACGGGCCTGGCGGGCAACGCCCAGGCCCCCGATGGCCTCCAGTCCCAGCTTTCGGGCCTCTCCGACATCCTGGACAGCGTTCCGGACGCGGGCCTCGGCCCGAACGGCAACGGCATCGGATCCAATTCCTGGGTGGTCTCCGGCGACCACACGATCACCGGGAAGCCGCTGCTCGCCAATGACCCGCACCTGTCACCCCAGCTGCCGTCCGTCTGGTACCAGATGGGACTGCACTGCCGGTCGGTCTCCAAGGACTGCCAGTACGACGTCTCCGGCTACACCTTCGCCGGCATGCCGGGCGTGGTGATCGGCCACAACAAGCAGATCGCCTGGGGCATGACGAACCTGGGCGCGGACGTCACCGACCTCTACCTCGAGAAGTTCGAGGGCGACGGCTACTCGTACGACAACAAGGTGCTGCCCTTCAAGACGCGCGTGGAGACCATCAAGGTCGCCGGCGGCAAGTCCAAGAAGATCACCGTCCGGGAGACCGGCAACGGCCCCCTGCTGTCCGACCGGGACGACGAACTGGTGAAGGTCGGCAAGAAGGCCACCGTCGACAGCGCGGCCCCCGACCGGGGCGACGGCTACGGAGTCTCGCTGCGCTGGACCGCGCTGCAGCCGGGCAAGTCGATGGACGCCGTCTTCGAGCTCAACAAGGCGAAGGACTTCGCCGGTTTCCGCAAGGCGGCGTCTTCTTTTGAAGTGCCCTCGCAGAATCTGACCTACGCGGACAGGGACGGCCACATCGGCTACCAGGCACCGGGCAAGATCCCGGTCCGCGGCAAGGGCGACGGCGCGCTCCCGGCGCCCGGCTGGGACTCCGACTACCGCTGGACCGGCTACATCCCGCAGTCCGCGCTGCCCTACGAGTACGACCCGAAGCGCGGCTACATCGTGACCGCCAACCAGGCCGTCATCGACAGCGAGAAGTCGGACTACCCGTACAAGCTCACGGCGGACTGGGGCTACGGGGCGCGCAGCCAGCGCATCACCGACCTGATCCAGTCGAAGATCAAGAACGGTGGGAAGGTCTCCACCGAGGACATGCGCACGATGCAGATGGACAACAGCAGCGAGATCGCCAAGCTGCTGGTGCCCAAGCTGCTGAAGGTCGACGTCAAGGACAGCTACGTCCGTGAGGCGCAGAAGCTCCTCGAGGGCTGGGACTACACCCAGGACGCCGACTCGGCGGCAGCCGCGTACTTCAACTCGGTCTGGCGCAACATCCTCAAGCTCTCCATCGGCAACAAGCTGCCCAAGGAGCTGCGGGTCAAGGGCCAGTGCCTGAACGTCGAGCCGGCCGGGAACACCGGTCCCGCCGACGAGGCCGAGCCGGTGCGCGAGTGCGGCCAGCGCGACTCGGAATCCGCGCAGCCCGACGGCGGCGACCGCTACTACGAAGTGATCCGGTCGATCCTCGACGACGAGGACAACGACTGGTGGAAGTCGCCGAAGACCCGCACGGACGCCGAGACCAAGACCCGCGACCAGCTGTTCGGCCGGGCGATGGAGGACGCGCGCTGGGACCTGACGGCCAAGCTCGGCAAGGACGTCGACACCTGGAGCTGGGGCCGTCTGCACCGGCTGACCCTGAAGAACCAGACCCTGGGCGTCGAAGGCCCCGGCTGGCTCCAGTTCATGCTCAACCGCGGCCCGTTCAAGCTGGGCGGCGGCGAGGCGGCGGTCAACGCCACCGGCTGGAACGCGGCGGGCGGCTATGGCGTGCAGTGGGTGCCGTCGATGCGCATGGTCGTGAACCTCGACGACCTCGACAAGTCGAAGTGGATCAACCTCACCGGCGCTTCGGGGCACGCCTACAGCGCGCACTACACCGACCAGACCAGCAAGTGGGTCAAGGGCGAGCTGCTGCCGTGGTCCTTCTCGGAGGACGCCGTGAAGAAGAGCACGAACGACACCCTGGTGCTGCGGCCCTGAGCTGACGCACGAGACAGTGAAAGGGCCCTCCACGCGCGCGTGGAGGGCCCTTCTCGTCCTCATGGGTCTCACCGGAAGCGGCGGACTCCCGAGGGGGTGACGACGGCGTGCACCGGCTTGTCGTGCGCTTCCCGGGGGACCTGTGCGACGACCTCCGTGTCGTACAGGAGCACCACCAGGGCGGGGTCGGCCCCGGCCCGTCCCAGCCGGTCGAGCACCCTGTCGTACGACCCGCCGCCGCGCCCCAGCCGCAGCCCGTGCGTGTCCACGGCCAGGCCCGGCAGCAGCACGGCGTCCGCCGCCACGACGGCGTCGGGCCCGAGCCGCGGCCCCGAGGGCTCCAAGAGTGCGATCTTTCCCGGGTGTTGCACGAGGGCGAGCGAACCCTCGCCCTCGTAGGCCGCCCAGTCCAGGTCGTTGTCCGCGAGGAGCACCGGGAGCAGCACCCGCGTCCCGCGCGCGCGGAGGGCGTCAAGGAGGGCGCGCGTCCCCGGTTCGCTCCCCACGGACACGTACGCCGCGACCGTGCGCGCCCCGGAGAGCTCCGGCAGCTCCAATGCGCGGTCGGCGAGAACCGCGGCGGCCTTCTGTGCGTCATCTCTAGTCAACCGGCTTCTCACCGCGAGGAATTCTCCGCGCAACGTGCGCTTGGTTGGCTGAACGGGCGGCTGGTCAGAGCCGGTTTCTTGCATGGTGCGCTCACAAACCCTTTCAAGTGCGCTCATATGACAACAAAATGTCCGGAGCCACAGATTCCGCACATACTCACCGGTTATGGTTACGGACATGACTGAGTCTCACCCCCCAAGGATCAGCAAGGCTGTCATTCCCGCAGCAGGCCTGGGCACCCGGTTCCTGCCGGCCACCAAGGCCACTCCCAAGGAGATGCTGCCGGTCGTCGACAAGCCGGCGATCCAGTACGTGGTCGAGGAGGCCGCCTCCGCCGGCCTCGACGACGTCCTCATGATCACGGGCCGTAACAAGCGCCCTCTCGAGGACCACTTCGACCGCAACTACGAGCTGGAGTCGGCCCTTTTGAAGAAGGGCGACGAAGCGAGACTGGCGAAGGTCCAGGAGTCCAGTGACCTCGCGACCATGCACTATGTACGCCAGGGCGACCCCAAGGGGCTCGGTCACGCCGTCCTGTGCGCCGCCCCGCACGTCGGCAACGAACCGTTCGCCGTGCTCCTCGGCGACGACCTGATCGACCCGCGCGACCCGCTGCTCGCCCGCATGGTCGAGGTCCAGGAGCGGCACGGCGGCAGCGTCATCGCCCTCATGGAGGTGGCCCCGGAGCAGATCCACCTCTACGGCTGCGCGGCCGTGGACGCCACGGACGAGGGCGACGTCGTCAAGGTCACGGGCCTGGTCGAGAAGCCCGACGCGGCGGACGCCCCCAGCAACTACGCCATCATCGGCCGCTATGTCCTGGACCCCCATGTCTTCGACATACTGCGCAAGACCGAGCCGGGCCGCGGCGGCGAGATCCAGCTCACCGACGCCCTCCAGCAGCTCGCGGTCGACGAGAAGGTCGGCGGCCCCGTGCACGGCGTCGTCTTCAAGGGCCGCCGCTATGACACCGGCGACCGGGGCGACTATCTGCGTGCCATTGTCAGACTCGCGTGCGAACGTGAAGACCTGGGCCCGGACTTCCAGGCCTGGCTTCGCAGTTACGTGTCCGAGGAGATGTAGCACTTTGAGCAGCAGCGCGACGACCGAAGTCACCGGCCGGGAACACGTCTGGTCGGTGAGCGAGCACCTGGACGACATCCTCGGATCCGTCCGCCCCCTGGAGCCCATCGAGCTCCAACTCCTCGACGCCCAGGGCTGCGTCCTCGTCGAGGACGTCACGGTGCCCGTCTCGCTGCCGCCCTTCGACAACAGCTCCATGGACGGTTACGCGGTCCGGGTCGCCGACATCGCCGGTGCGAGCGAGGAGTTCCCCGCCGTCCTGACGGTCATCGGTGACGTGGCCGCGGGCCAGGGCGAGCAGCCGGATGTCGGCGCGGGCCAGGCGGCCCGCATCATGACCGGCGCCCCGCTGCCGCCCGGCGCCGAGGCCGTCGTCCCCGTGGAGTGGACCGACGGAGGCCTCGGCGAAGGCCCCGTCTCCGGAATGCGCGCCCACAGCGCAGCCCCCGACGGAGCCTCCGGTGAGGTTCGCGTGCACCGCCCCGCCGAAGCACGCGCGCACGTGCGGGCGCGTGGCAGCGACGTCCGGGCCGGCGACCGCGCGCTGACCGCCGGCACGGTCCTCGGCGCCCCGCAGATCGCCCTGCTCGCCGCGATCGGCAGGGGCACGGTGAAGGTGCGCCCCCGCCCCCGCGTGGTCGTCATGTCCACCGGCAGCGAACTGATCCAGCCCGGCGAGGAGTTGGCCAAGGGCCAGATCTACGACTCCAACAGCTTCGCCCTGACCGCCGCGGCCCGGGACGCCGGAGCGATCGCCTACCGCGTGGGCGCGGTCGCCGACGACGCCGAGACACTGCGCTCCACCATCGAGGACCAGCTGATCCGGGCCGACCTCATCGTCACCACGGGCGGCGTCAGCGTCGGGGCCTACGACGTCGTGAAGGAAGCCCTCTCCTCCGTGGGAGCCGACGAGGACGGCGTCGAGACGGGCAGCGGTATCGAGTTCCGCAAGCTCGCCATGCAGCCGGGCAAGCCCCAGGGCTTCGGCTCCATCGGCCCCGACCACACCCCGCTGCTCGCCCTGCCGGGCAACCCGGTGTCGTCGTACGTCTCCTTCGAGATCTTCGTGCGTCCCGCGGTGCGTGCCCTGATGGGCCTGCCGGACGTCCACCGCCCCACGGCGCGCGCGGCGCTCGCCGCCGACAAGGCGCTGACCTCGCCCGCGGGAAAGCGGCAGTTCCTGCGCGGGCAGTACGACGCCGACGCGGGCAGCGTGCGGCCCGTGGGCGGTGCGGGCTCCCACCTCGTCGCGGCACTCGCGCACGCGAACGCGCTGATCGTCGTCCCGGAGGACACCACGTCGGTGGAGACAGGCACCGACGTCGAAGTGGTCCTGCTCGGCTGAAAGGCGCGTCCGCGCGGTACGGTGTCGCGCACATAGGCCCCCTTGCGCCGCACCGCGGGAGGGCCCGGACCGGGAGCGCCACAGCACATGAGTAGCCAGCAGCGACTGACGCACATCGATGAAGCGGGCGCCGCCCGCATGGTCGACGTATCCGCGAAGGACGTGACGGCGCGCACCGCTCGCGCCAGTGGCCGCGTCCTGGTCTCGCCCCGCGTGATCGAGCTGTTGCGCGGGGAGGGCGTCCCCAAGGGCGACGCCCTGGCCACCGCGCGGATCGCGGGCATCATGGGCGCCAAGCGCACGCCCGACCTGATCCCGCTCTGCCATCCGCTGGCCGTCTCCGGAGTGAAACTCGACCTCTCCGTGGCGGACGACGCCGTCGAGATCCTCGCCACGGTGAAGACGACGGACCGCACGGGCGTCGAGATGGAGGCGCTCACCGCGGTGACCGTCGCCGCCCTCACGGTGATCGACATGGTCAAGGCCGTCGACAAGGGCGCGGTCATCACGGACGTACGCGTCGAGGAGAAGACCGGCGGCAAGTCCGGGGACTGGAGCCGCGAAGGAGCCGGCGCATGAGCGCCTATCGGGCTCTCGTCATCACGGCCTCCAACCGCGCGGCCGCCGGGGTCTACGCGGACCGGGGCGGGCCGATCATCGCCGAGGCGCTGTCCGCGCTCGGCTTCGAGGTCGAAGGCCCCCAGGTCGTCCCCGACGGCGGCCCCGTCGAGCAGGCCCTGCGCGCCGGAGCCGAAGCCGGATACGACGTGATCCTCACCACAGGCGGCACCGGCATCTCGCCCACCGACCGCACCCCCGAAGCCACCCGCGCCGTCATCGACCACGAGGTGCCGGGCATCCCGGAGGCGATTCGCGCGTACGGCAGGGAGAAGATCCCCACGGCCGCGCTGTCCCGTGGTCTGGCCGGGGTCGCGGGGCGCACCCTCATCGTGAACCTGCCGGGCTCCACCGGCGGCGTGCGGGACGGCATCGCGGTCCTGGAGCCCCTCCTCGCGCACGCCGTCGAGCAGCTCCGGGGCGGCGACCATCCAAGACCCTCGCCCAGTGCCCCAAAGGCCTGGGAGGTACCCCCAGGCGGTGCGAGCTGAACAGCCCTTCCTGGCCCGTCGAGCTGACGGACGGCGATGTCGTCCTCCGTCCGATAAAGATGCGCGACCAGCGGCCCTGGCGTGAGGTCAACCGGCGCAACCGGGACTGGCTGCGCCCCTGGGAGGCGACCATCCCGCCGCCCACGCCCACCGGCCCGATCGTGCACCGCCCGACGTACCGTCAGATGGTCCGGCATCTGCGCGCCGAGGCGCACGCCGGGCGCATGCTGCCCTTCGTGATCGAGTACCAGGGGCGGCTCGTGGGGCAGTTGACGGTTGCCGGGATCACCTGGGGATCGATGTGCTCGGGCCATGTCGGCTACTGGGTCGACCAGTCCGTCGCGGGCCGTGGCGTGATGCCGACCGCCGTGGCCCTCGCGGTGGACCATTGCTTCCGGTCGGTCGGGCTGCACCGTATCGAGGTCTGTATTCGCCCCGAGAACGGGCCAAGCCGCAGGGTCGTGGAGAAACTCGGATTCCGCGAGGAGGGGCTTCGTCCACGCTATCTCCACATCGACGGTGCCTGGCGCGACCATCTTGTCTTCGCGCTCACCACGGAAGAGGTACCGGAAGGGTTGCTGCGGCGCTGGCACCAGGCACGACCCCGGAACACCGCGTAAATAGAATAAGTGTTTGAAATTAATCGGTGATCGACCGTCTCAGGCCCGACTTGGTCCCTCTGAGGCATTAATTTCACGGTCCCGGTGGCCTGTTGATCGCACCAGTCACAAAAAAAGTTCGAGATATCAGCCAGATCGTGCGACACACCGGCTCAATTGGCAGATGGCCTCAAGCAAACCCCTCTACCGTGTGAGGCGTGAGCAGCAGCGGCCTCATCTACGCAGTCATCGTCGGGGCCTGGGCCGCCTACTTGGTGCCGATGTGGCTCCGTAGGCAGGACGAGCTCAATGAAGCCCGTCCGACGGAACGCTTCAGCACCGCCATCCGGCTTCTGTCCGGACGTGCGGGGATGGAGCGCCGATACGCCAAGGACCTGCAAGCGCGCTCGCCCGAAGAGGAGGAGTCGCGCGACCCGGACAACGCCACCGGCTCGGTGGACGTCCGGGCCTTCGTCGCGCCCCCGCTTCGACAGGGCGGCCAGGACGAGCGGCCCGAGCCGCAGGGCAAGGCGCCGGTCAACCCCCAGGCGCAGCAGCCCTCGGCGAGGCCGCAGGCGCAGCAGCCTCCGGCGCGGCCCCAGGCGCAGCCCGCGGCGAAGCCCCCGGCACCGATCCCGACCCCGGCCCCGTCCGGAGCGCGACCCCAGCAGTCGCCCGCCCAGCGGGCCGCATCGGCGGAAGCCGCCGCGCGCGCCCGGCGTACGAAGGTGCTCGCACGCCGACGGCGCACGACGGTGATGCTGTTCGTCGCGTTCACGGTCGGCACGGTCGTCGCCGCCGTCGGAGGACTCGCGTTCCTCTGGGCGCCGGCGGCCCCGGCCGCGCTCCTGAGCGCGTACATCGTGTATCTGCGGGGCCAGGAGCGGCGCCGCTTCACCTACACCATGGACCGGCGCCGGGCCGAGGTCGCCGCGCAGCGGCTGCGGGAGCGTCAGCCGCGCAGGCGCACGGCGGCCGGCGCGGACGCGATCGTCGACGACGCGGAGGAAGGACCGGCCCCCGAGACGGAGACCGGCCTCTCCGCACTCGCCGCCGACCGCCGCGCCCTGGTCGAGCAGACCGACCACGCGGAGTGGGTGGACCAGCAGCGCGAGCGGCAGCGCCGCCCGGGGCACGGCGACAGCTGGGACCCGGTGCCGGTGCCCCTGCCGACGTACGTGACGGCGCCGGTCGCCCCGCGGGCCACCGGTGACGTCGACTTGGGAGCCCCCGACGCCTGGAGCTCGGCGCGGTCGAGCTCCGTCGAGCCCGCCGCCGACGAGGCGCGGGGCGAGGCGGAGGCGAGCGAGTACACCGACTACGCAGCGGATGCGGAAGGCGCCGAGGGCGCCGAGGGTGTGGACGGAGGCGGTGGCCGCAGCGGAGCACGGCGAGCCGCTTCCGCGCGCAGGGCCCGCGAACGCGGACGTACGCCTCTCTTCGATCAGTACGAGGACGGGGAGCGGCCGAGGGCCGCCAACGAGTGAGGCCTGACCAGCCAGGAACGGATTTCCGAGCACCCGGATCGGGATGCTAGAGTTTCACTCGTTGCAAGGGCCTGTGGCGCAGTCTGGTAGCGCACCTCGTTCGCATCGAGGGGGTCTGGGGTTCAAATCCCCACAGGTCCACTGCACATGAGATCCCGCCCGGTTCTTCGAACCGGGCGGGATCTTTGCTGTGCCGCAGAACTCCGGCGCCGCGGAACTCCAGCGCCGCAGAGTTGGTTACAGCTGCTTCACGTAGCAGCGGCTCAGGTCCTCGAAGCGGTAGTGGCCGAACTTGGTGGGGGCCGGGGTGTAGCCGGCCGACGTGTAGAGGGCGATGGCCTCCGGCTGCTTCGTGCCCGTCTCCAGGACCATCCGCGTGCGTCCCGCCGCCCTCGCGTCGTCCTCCAGGGCCGCCAGGATGCGCCGGGCCAGGCCGAGGCCGCGGGCCTCCGGGGTGACGTACATGCGCTTGATCTCGGCGTCGCCGTGCGCGTAGCCCTCGTCGTTCTCCTCGTGGCCGCGCCAGCCGCCGGTGGCCACCGGGGTGCCGTTCTCGTCGTACGCGAGGAGATACAGACCGCGCGGGGCGGCGAACATGGCCGGGTCGAGGGGTGTGACGTCGCCCTCATCGCCGTACCGCTCCGCGTACTCGAGCTGGACGCGGTCGTTGAGTTTGACCGCGTCGGGGTGGTCGAAGGGGGTGGGGCGCAGCGCGACGACGGGCCTCTGCGACGGTGACTGGATACTCATGCGAATCATCGTACTTCTATGCGGTGGGGTGGAGGTGTCCATCAAGTGTGCCGGTATCGTTCCGGGATGCTCCAAGTGACCAGTGTGAATGTGAACGGGCTGCGGGCCGCCGCCAAGAAGGGCTTCGTCGAGTGGCTCGCCGAGACCCCGGCCGACGTGCTCTGCCTCCAGGAGGTGCGGGCCGAGCCGCAGCAGCTGCCGGACGAGGTGCGGGAGCCCGAGGGCTGGCACGTCGTGCACGCGCCGGCCGCCGCCAAGGGGCGCGCGGGTGTCTCCCTCTATACGCGGCGTGAGCCGGATCGCGTGCAGGTGGGATTCGGGTCGCAGGAGTTCGACGGCAGTGGGCGCTACGTCGAGGCCGACCTGCCCGGCGTCACGGTCGCGAGCCTGTATCTGCCCTCCGGCGAGGTCGGCACGGACCGGCAGGACGAGAAGGTCCGTTTCATGGGGGAGTTCCTCACGTACTTGAAGGAGCTCAAGCAGCGGGCCGCCGCGGAGGGGCGCCAGGTCGTGGTCTGCGGCGACTGGAACATCGCGCACCAGGAGGCCGACCTCAGGAACTGGAAGGGCAACAAGAAGAACTCGGGCTTCCTGCCCGAGGAGCGTGCCTGGCTCAGTGAGGTCTTCGAGGGGGACGCCGGATACGTCGACGTGGTGCGGGCGCTGCATCCCGACGTCGAGGGCCCCTACTCCTGGTGGTCCTACCGGGGGCGTGCCTTCGACAACGACACGGGCTGGCGGATCGACTACCACGTGGCGACGCCGGGCCTCGCCCAGCGCGCGGTCAAGGGGTTCGTCGAGCGGGCGGCCACTCATGAGCAGCGGTGGTCGGACCATGCGCCCGTCACGGTGGTCTACGACATGTGATGCCGCGCGGCGCCATGGCATGTTGCGAGCGCGTACCTGACAATGTCTCAACTGTCAGCCGTGTGGGGGAGACTTCATGTCCGGTATGTCGAGACCGTCACGTCGCGGTGTGCTGCTCGGGGCGCTGGGTGCGGGGATCGGGGCGGGGCTGCCGATGGCCGCCGCGTCCCCCGCGGGCGCCACCGGGGGAGTGCCCCGCGGCACACCGCCGGTCCTCCTCACCGAGCAGGCCACCCAGCAGATCCTCGTGCTCGATCCGCGGCGCAGGGTCTGGGACCCCGAGAACGAACCGTCCGTCGTGCGGTGGGCGTTCTCGCCGACGCGGCATGAGGGGTATGAGGACCTCCGGCCGGAGGACAGCTGGGTGTATCCGTGCGAGTCGAAGGTGCGCAGACACAAGGGGCGTACGTTCGTCCTGACCACCGCGTCCTTCGGATTCGTCGCCGTCGTCGACTACCCATCCGGCAAGCGCTACTGGGGCGCGGCGATCGGCCCCGGTGACGACCTCTTCAATCCGCACAGCGCGGAGATCCTGCCGGACGGAAATGTCGCGGTGGCGTGCAGCACGGGTGCGCTGGTCAGGCTGTACGCGGCGTCGCAGGGGCCGGGTGCGTCGCGGTACGCCGAGGTGGAGCTGAAGGGTGCGCACGGGCTGCACTGGGACGGTGCGCGCGAGGTGCTGTGGGCCATCGGTGACGACGAGTTGGTCAGGTACGAGGTGGGTGGGACGCGGGCGCGGCCGACGCTGAGGCGCCGGTCCTCGGTCGGGCTTCCGGTCGGGACGCCCGGCAAGACTCCCGGCGGGCATGATCTCTTCCCCGTGGCCGGGCGGTCGGGGCGGCTCTGGGTGACGACGAACGCGTCCGTCTTCCAGTACGACATCGGTGACCGGGCCTTTGTGCGGGATTTCGCGGGGGCGAAGGAGATCTCCCGGAAGTCGGTCAAGGCCGTCGGTGACGATCCGCGGACGGGGCAGGTCATCTCCACCGTGCCGGAGGGCGGTCTTGAGGAGACCTGGTGGACGACGAAGGTGAGTGTCCATCGGCCGCGGGGGCAGTACGAGTTGGTCGGGGGCGGGATCTACAAGGCTCGGTGGTTCCTGCCGCGGTAGGGGGAGCCTGCTCGGGTGCGGGCGGGTGGGGGTACCTCAGTCCTCGGCCGGCTTCTCCGAAGCCAGGCGGCGGTCCAGGGCCATCGACAGTTCCGCCTCCACCACGCTCTTCGCCAGCGGGCGCAGGCGGTCGATGCTGACGTTGCCCGCTTCGGCGGGCGTGTGCGCGCGGATGGTCGTGATGAACAACTCCGCGAGCGCGTCCGCGTGTTCGCGCACGCGCTGGCCCGCCTCCAGGACCGCGGCCAGGGGGATGCCCTCGCGGACCAGGGCGGATGAGACGTCCAGGAGGCGGCGGCTCACGTGGACGATCTCGTCGCCGTCCGTGCCGAGATAGCCGAGGTCCAGGGCGGCGGCGAGGTTCTCGGGGGTGACCTCGCCCGCGAAGCGGTCGGCCAGTTCCTCGGGGGTCAGGCGGACCGGGGTCTCCTCGGTGGATTCGCCGATGCCCAGGAGTTCGCCGACGTCGCGGCCGTTCTCGAAGGCCTCCGCGAGTTCCGCGATGCCGCTCAGGGTGTGGCCGCGCTCCAGGAGTGCGGCGATCGTCCGCAGCCTGGCCAGGTGATGGTCGTCGTACCAGGCGATGCGGCCCGCGCGGCGGGGCGGCGGGATCAGGCCGCGCTCACGGTAGAAGCGCACGGTGCGCACCGTGATGCCGGCGACCTTGGCCAGCTCCTCCATGCGGTACTCGCGTGTTTCTGCCACGGCAGCAGCCTATGTGCTGCCGGATCGTGCGCGTGTTCCACCGGCGGTAACCGGTACAGCCTCTACCGGCGGTAAGCCGTACTGCCTCTCCCGGCGGTGACCCGCGCCGCCGGTACCGGCGGTAACTCGGGACGCCGAACCCCTACCCATCAGTACGCAGCTGTTCTACTCTCCCAATTGCGCCAGTGGTCACTGGCAGAGTCGTGAAGCAGTTCGGGAGGCGGCGGCATGGCCGAGGACGAGCGCCAGCAAGAGCGCGAGCAGGGGCGCGAGCCGGGGGGTGCGCAAGGGGGCCGACGCGAGCATGTGCGGGTGGCGGTGATCGGGTCCGGGTTCGGCGGGCTCGGGGCCGCGGTCCGGCTGCGCCGCGAAGGCGTCACCGACTTCGTCGTCCTGGAGCGGGCCGCCGCCGTGGGCGGTACCTGGCGGGACAACAGCTATCCGGGCTGCGCGTGCGACGTGCCCTCGCATCTGTACTCGTTCTCCTTCGCGCCCAACCCCGACTGGCCGCGCACCTTCTCGGGTCAGGGGAAGATCCAGGAGTACCTGGAGCAGGTCGCCGACACCTTCCGCCTCCGTTCGCACATCCGCCTCAACACCGAGGTGCGGCAAATGCGTTGGGACGCGGACAAGCTGTGGTGGGAGGTGGAGACCAGCAACGGCACTCTCACCGCCGACGTCGTCGTCTCCGCCACCGGGCCGCTCTCCGACCCCAAGCTCCCTGACATCCCCGGCCTGGACACCTTCGAGGGCAAGGTCTTCCACTCCGCGCGCTGGGACCACGACTACGACCTGCGCGGCAAGCGCGTCGCGATGATCGGCACCGGCGCCTCCGCCATCCAGATCGTGCCCGCCATCCAGCGCGAGGTCGGCAAACTGACCCTCTTCCAGCGCACCCCGCCCTGGGTGATGCCGCGCATGGACCGCGCCATCAGCAAGGCCGAGCGCTGGCTGCACCGCCAGCTGCCGTTCACCACGCACGCCCGGCGCGGAATCCTCTGGGGCATACGGGAGTTGCAGGTCCAGGCGTTCACCAAGCGGCCGAACGAGCTCGGCGCGGTCGAGCAGCTGGCCAAGCGGAACATCGCCCGCGCCATCAAGGATCCGGCGCTGCGGGCCAAGCTGACACCCTCGTACCGCATCGGCTGCAAGCGGATCCTGCTCTCCAACACCTATTACCCGGCGCTCGCGCAGCCCAATGTCGACGTCGTCGCCAGCGGGCTCAGCGAGGTGCGCGGCAACACCGTCGTCGCAGCCGACGGCACCGAGACCGAGGTCGACGCGATCATCTTCGGTACGGGATTCCATGTGACGGACATGCCGATCGCCGACCGTGTGGTGGGCGCCGACGGCGGGACGCTGATGGAGTCCTGGAAGGACGGGATGAAGTCCCTGCGCGGCGCTACTGCCGCCGGCTTCCCGAACTTCATGACGGTCATCGGCCCGAACACCGGTCTTGGCAACTCCTCGATGATCCTGATGATCGAGTCCCAGCTCAACTATCTCGCCGACTACGTACGGCAGTTGGACGTTCTCGGTGGCCGGGCCGCGCTCGCCGTGCGGACGAGCGCCGTGCACGCCTGGAACGACAAGGTGCAGGAGCGCATGAAGCGCACCGTGTGGAACACCGGCGGCTGCAACAGCTGGTACCTCGACGAGAACGGCGTGAACACGACGATCTGGCCGGGTACGACGACCGAGTTCCGCAATGCCACGCGGCGGGTCGATCTCGCCGAGTACGAGGTGGTGCGGCCGCCGAAGGTGACTGCGCAGGCGGTGTCGCCGAAATCCCGTGGGGCGAAGAAGGTCGAGGCAGGGGCATGAGCAGGCTGACGCATGTGACGAGCGGCCCTTTCGCGCCGCCTCCGGCGGCCCGGGAGCTGACCGTCGTGTCGGCGGACGGCGCGCGGTTGCACGCCGAGGTGCACGGCCGCGAGGGTGCGCCCGCGGTGGTGCTCGCGCACGGGTGGACGTGCTCGACCGCCTTCTGGGCGGCGCAGATACGTGACCTGGCGGTCGACCACCGGGTGATCGCGTACGACCAGCGGGGGCACGGGCGCAGTGCCGCGCCGGCGGGGGCGCAGGGGTACAGCACGACTGCCCTCGCCGACGACCTCGAAGCCGTGCTCGCGGCGACCCTCGCGCCGGGGGAGCGGGCGGTGCTCGCCGGGCACTCCATGGGCGGCATGACGATCATGGCCGCGAGTACGCGGCCCGGGTTCCGGGAGCACGCGGCTGCGGTTGTGCTGTGCAGCACGGGGAGTTCGCGGCTCGTCGCCGAGTCGCTCGTGGTGCCGATGCGGGCAGGACGGGTGCGGACCCGGCTCACGCGGTCGGTCCTCGGTGCGAAGGCGCCGCTGGGTCCTGTGACGCCGATGGCTCGCAAGATCCTCAAGTACGCCACGATGGGCCCCGGTTCGCCCCCGGAGCGGGTCGAGGTGTGCGCGCGGATCGTGCACGGGTGTCCGAGGGTGGTGCGCTACCGCTGGTCGCACGTGCTCGATGAGCTCGAACTGGACGCGGGGGTACTGGAGTTGATGGTGCCGACCGCGATCATCGCGGGCACCGCCGACCGGATGACGCCCGTCGCGGGCGCACGGCGCCTTGCCGCGATGCTGCCGGACTCCCTCGGTCTCACCGAGCTGCCGGGGATCGGCCACATGACGCCCGTCGAGGCGCCGGAAGCGATATCGGACGGGATCAAGGACCTCGTGAAGAGGTACGTACGGGTCGGCGAGCAGCAGGTCCAGGGGCTCGAAGGGAGCAGCGCATGAGCAAGGTCAGCCTTGAGGGTCAGGTCGCGGTCGTCACCGGGGCGGCGCGGGGCGTGGGGGAGTTGCTCGCGCGCAAGCTGTCGGCGCGGGGTGCGAAGATCGCGCTCGTCGGCCTGGAGCCGGATGAGTTGAAGCAGGTGGCGGGGCGGCTGCACACCGAGGCCGAGGCCTGGCACGCGGATGTCACGGACCACGCGGCGATGGCGCGGGTCGCTCAGGAGGTCAAGGAGCGGTTCGGCAAGGTCGACATCGTCGTGGCCAACGCGGGCGTCGCCAACGGCGGTCCTTTCGTCGAGTCCGACCCCGACGCGTGGCGCCGGGTGATCGAGGTCAACCTCATCGGCAGCGCGGTGACGGGGCGGGCGTTCCTGCCGGTCCTGATGGAGAGCCGGGGGTATCTGCTGCAGATCGCCTCTCTCGCGGCGATCACGCCGGCGCCGATGATGACGGCGTACTGCGCGTCGAAGTCGGGCGTCGAGGCGTACGCGCACTGTCTGCGGGCCGAGGTCGGCTACAAGGGGGTGAAGGTGGGCGTCGGTTACCTGTCCTGGACGGACACGGACATGGTGCGGGGCGCGGACCAGGACGACGTCATGCGGGAGTTGCGGCAGCGCCTGCCGTGGCCGTCCAACAAGACGTACCCGCTGGGTCCGGCCGTCGACCGGATCGTCGCCGGGATCGAGCGGCGGTCGAGTCACGTCTACGCGCAGTGGTGGCTGCGGGGGATGCAGGGTATCCGGGGGTACTTGCCCGGGGTCATCGGCTCGGTCGGGCAGCGTGAGATGCGGAGGTTCGAGCCGCGGCTGGGGTCGGTCTCCACGGGCCTGGTAGGAGCGGGCGGCTCCGCCGACGAACAGGCCCGTACCGGGGGGTAGTTCCCACCTGGCGGTGGGGCGGGTCCTGCGGGGGCGGGCGCCTGCCCCCGGGGTGCCACAGCGGTGGGGCCCCCGGCGTCCCAGGGGCCCCACTGGTCAAAGCTCAGCGCAGCGTCAGGCGTCGTAGTCCTGGTTGAACTTGTCCTGCTGCTCCTGCGCCGCCCGCTGCGCCTCGTCCGGGGACTTCGCGGAACGCTCCCGCGACTTCTCCTGGGCCTGCTGGCCGCGCTCCTGCGCGTCGTCACGGGCCTGCGAGGCGCGCTCGCTCGCCTCGTCCTTCTCGCTGCCCATGGCGCCCTTCGCCTTGCCGGCGAGGTCGTTGGCCTTGTCCTGGAACTGGTCCTTGATACCCATGCGGGTTCACTCCTAGAGGGTGAGGTTGGAAGGGCCTCGACCAGACTTACATGAGGGCGCGAACCTCGCATTTCGATCAATTACGGGTGGTTGCGAGCCTCGACGAGGCTCGGCCACCCCCCCCGTCTACCCCCGCGGCGGCAGCTTCGGTCGATGGCGGTCCGGGACGTCATCGAGGCCCGGCGGTTCCGCCGCCGGCTGTTGTTCCAGGAGGTCCAGCGCCACCTGGACCGCGTCGTCGAGCTGGGCGTGCCGCCCCTCGGCCCAGTCAAGGGGCGTGCGGAGCACCTCCAGGTCCGGGGACACGCCATGGTTCTCCACGGACCAGCCGTACGCGTCGAACCATCCCGCGTTCATCGGCACCGTGATGACCGTCCCGTCGCCGAGGACGTGCCGCCCGGTCATCCCCACCACGCCGCCCCACGTGCGCTGGCCCACCACGGGGCCGAGGCCGAGCAGCTTGAAGGCCGCCGTGATCATGTCGCCGTCCGAGGACGTCGCCTCGTCGGCGAGGGCCACCACCGGGCCCCGGGGCGCGTTCGACGCGTACGACACCGGCTGGGCGTTCCGTGTCAGGTCCCAGCCCAGGATCTTGCGCGTCAGCTTCTCGACCACCAGCTCGCTGATGTGCCCGCCGGCGTTGCCGCGTACGTCCACGAGCAGGGCGGGCAGGGAGACCTCGAGCCGCAGGTCGCGGTTGAACTGCGCCCAGCCGGACCCTCCCATGTCGGGGATGTGCAGGTAGCCGCACTTGCCCCCGCTCAACTCCCGTACGACCTCACGCCGTTTGGCCACCCAGTCCTGGTAGCGCAGGGGGCGTTCGTTGATGAGCGGGACGATCGCCACCCTCCTCGACCTGCCCTCCCGCTCCGCCGGCTGGAACGTCAGCTCCACCGTCGTACCGCCCGCGGCGGCGAGCAGCGGGAAGGGGCCCGTCACCGGGTCCACCGGGCGGCCGTCGATGTGGGTGAGGATCGCGCCCTCACGGATGCCCGCGCCCGCCAGCGGTGAGCGCGCCTTGGAGTCGGACGAGTCGCCGGGGAGGATGCGCTTGACCAGCCAACTGCCGTCCCGGCAGACGAGGTTGGCGCCGAGCAGGCCCATCGCCCGCTGGTAGTGCGGCGGACCTTCGTTGCGGCGCGCTGGGGAGACGTACGCGTGCGAGGTGCCCAGTTCGCCCAGGACCTCGCGGAGCAGGTCCGCGAACTCGTCGGGGGAGGCGACCCGTTCCACCAGCGGCCGGTACTGGTCCAGGATCGCGGGCCAGTCGATGCCGCACATGTGCGGCTCCCAGAAGTAGGCGCGGATGAGGCGGCCCGCCTCGTCGAACGACTGGCGCCACTCGGCCGCGGGGTCGACCTCGTGCAGGATGCGGCGCAGGTCGATCCAGGTGGTCGTGTCGCTGTCGCCGGACTCCGTCGACGGCACCGCGCGCAGGTCGCCGTCGTCGACCACCACGAGCCGCGAGCCGTCACCGCTGAGTGCGAACTGGTCCAGGTGGTCGACCAGTTCGGACTTCTTGCCCTTGGTGATGTTGAAGTACTCCAGGGTGGGCCGCCCGGAGGTGTCCGCCGGGTTGGCGAACGTCTCGCCGAGCGCGCCCGAGATCGGCCAGCGCATCCAGACGAGGCCGCCGCCGCTGACGGGGTGGAGGGCCGAGTACTTGGACGCCGAGACCGGGAACGGGGTCACCCTGCTCTCCAGGCCCTCCACCTCGACGATGGCGGACCCGGCGGGCGAGAGGCCGTCGGCCGGGTCGAGGCCGCCCGCGGCCGGGCGGCCGTCGGGGGAGAGCGCGAAGGGGGATGGGGTCGCCGACGACAGGGGAACGAGGTAGGGGCGGCAGCCGAGCGGGAAGGACAGGTCGCCGGTGTGCACGTCGTAGACCGGGTCGAAGCCGCGCCAGGAGAGGAAGGCGAGATAGCGGCCGTCGCTGGTGAAGACCGGGTTCTCGTCCTCGAAGCGGCCGTTGGTGACGTCGACGATGATGCGGTGCCCAGGACCCTCGATGCGGGCCATCTTGATGTGGCGCAGGGACCGCCCGATGCCGGGGTGGGACCACGTCAGCCACGAACCGTCCGGCGAGAACGCCAGGTCACGCACGGGACCGTTGACGGACCGGATCAGCTCCGTCACCTCGCCTTCGCCCTCCTCGGTGGCGTCGACGAGCAGGAGCCGCCCGTCGTTCGAGGCGATCGCGAGCCGTTCGCCCTCGGGGTCGGAGAGCAGCTCCAGGACCCGGCCCAGCTGCCCCTGCGCCAGCCTGCGCGGCGCGCGGTCGCCGCTGGCCCGCGGCAGATAGGCGATCTCGACGGCGTCCTCGCCCTCCGCGTCGGTGACGTAGGCGACCTGCCCGCCCTTGCCGAGCATCTCCGGGAGCCGGACCCGCACGCCCGGTGTGTCCGTGATGGTGCGGGCGGGCCCGTCCCGGTGCGTGAGCCAGTACAGGCTGCCGCGTACGACGACGGCGCTGGCCCGGCCCGTCGCGTCCACGGAGAGCGAGTCGATGTGCTGCGCGGCCGGCACCTGGTAGATCCGCCGTCCGGCGCGCGGCCCGCCGAGGCGCACGTCGAGGCGGCGGGGCACCGAGTCGGCGGACAGGTCGTCCACCAGCCAGACGTCGCCCGCGCACTGGTAGACGACGCGCGCCCCGTCACTGGAGGCGTGCCGGGCGTAGAACGCGTCGTGGTCGGTGTGCCGTCGCAGGTCGGAGCCGTCCGGCAGACAGGAGTAGAGGTTGCCGACGCCCTCGTGGTCGGAGAGGAAGGCGATCCTTCCGTCCACGAACATCGGGGCGTCCAGATGCCCGTCGAGGTCGGGCAGGATCTGCTCCCCGTGCACCCACAGGCGGCCCGTGGCGCCGCCGCGGTAGCGCTTCCAGGCGGCGGGCTCGTGCGGCGGCTTTCCGGTCAGCAGGAGCGTCTTGCGCTCGCCGTCGATGTCGTTGACCGCGATGTCGTACACCGGCCCCCAGGGCAGCGTGCCGCCGGGTGATCCGTCGGTCGGCACGCTGTAGGCCCAGCAGAAGTACGAGAAGGGCTGGCCGTGCGAGGAGACGGCCAGGATGTCGCCGTCGGGTGACCAGCCGCAGACCCGGGTGTCCGTACTCCCCCAGTAGGTGAGGCGCCGGGCCGGGCCGCCGTCCACCGGGGCGAGATGGATCTCCGGGTCGAGACTGCGCCACGTCGTGTACGCGATGTGGCGGCCGTCCGGCGAGAAGCGCGGATGGCTCACCTTGGTCCGGTCGACGGTCACCCGCCAGGCCCGGCCCGCGGGGGCTCCGTCCGGGCTCAGCGGGGCCACCCAGAGATCGTCCTCGGCCGCGAAACAGAGGCGGTCGCCGCTGAGGTGCGGAAATCGCAGGTAGGCGTGGTCAGCATGGGCTTCATCGCGCGCGTCGGTCACTTCACCATGCTTTTCCGGGGCGGGGGGCCCGGCAACTCGTATCAGGGGGAAAAGGCTCATATCAGGGAGAAAAGGAGGGGAACGGGCATGCGACAGGTGACTCAGCACACGTACGAAACGGTTTCGTTTCGTTAAGCTCGCGGGTACAGTCATGGCGTACGACACAGTTTCGAGGAGCGGAGGGATCATGGCTGAGGCGGCAACGGCGCGGCGCAGTCGGATCACACCCGAGCGCGAGGCCGAGCTCTACGCGGCCGTGCTCGACCTGCTCCGCGAAGTGGGGTACGAGGCGCTCACGATGGACGCCATCGCGGCCCGCACGAAATCCAGCAAGGCCACCCTCTACCGCCAGTGGGGGAGCAAGCCCGAGCTGATCGCCAGGGCGCTGCGGCACAACAAGCCGGTGTCCATCGAGGACATCGACACCGGGTCCCTGCGCGGCGATCTGCTGGAGATGGCGAACCGTTCGGACGACTGTCAGATGGAGCGGGACGCCGCGCTGATGCGGAGCCTGTTCCACGTCATTCACGGGAACCCCGAACTCCACCAGGCGCTGCGGCAGTTGCTCATCGAGCCGGAGATCACCGGCCTGAACGCACTGCTGCGCAGGGCCGTGGAGCGGGGTGAAGTGGCCCCGGACAACCCTGCGTTGGGCTTCGTCATCCACATGATGGTCGGCGGCTTCGTCGCCCGTGACCTGATCGAGGACCGCACGGTCGACCGTGCGTTCCTCCGTTCCTACGTCGACGCCGTGATCCTCCCCGCTCTCGGCGTCTGACCCGACTCCCTCACAAGTTCACCCCCTGCACCTGACGCGACCGCTCACGTCGTCGGGCTGATCCCCCCTGCCCTGTAGACCCCACGACCTGACCGGGAGTACGCCCTCGTGGCCACTTTCCTCTACAAACTCGGCCGACTCGCCTTCAGGCGACGGCACTTCGTCGCCCTGATATGGGTGGCGCTCCTGACGCTCGCCGGCGTCGGCGCCGCGTCCGCGCCCACCGCCGCCTCCAGCTCGTTCTCCATTCCGGGCACGGAGGCCCAGAAGGCCTTCGACCTGCTCGAAGAGCGCGCACCCGAAGCCAGCGCGGACGGTGCGAGCGCCCGTGTCGTCTTCAAGGCGCCGGACGGCGAGAAGGTCACGGACGCGGCCAACAAGTCCGAGATCGAGAAGACCGTCGCCGCGCTCAAGTCCGGTTCGGACGAGGTCGCGCGGGCGGACAGCCCCTTCAAGACCAAGACGGTCAGCAAGGACGGCTCCACGGCGTACGCGTCGGTCTCGTACAAGGTCACCTCGATGGAGCTGAACGACGAGAGCCGTGACGCCCTTGAGAAGACGACCGACCAGGCGCGGGAGTCCGGGCTGACGGTCGAGGTCGGCGGTGACGCGTTGCAGGCGATGCCCGAGACCGGGGCCACCGAGATCATCGGCATCGCGGTCGCCGCCGTCGTCCTCGTCATCACCTTCGGCTCGCTGATCGCGGCGGGTCTTCCCCTGCTGACCGCGCTGATCGGCGTGGGCATCGGGGTCTCCTCGATCACCGCGCTCGCCAGCGCGCTCGACCTGGGGACGACGACCTCCACGCTCGCGATGATGATCGGCCTCGCGGTCGGCATCGACTACGCGCTCTTCATCGTCTCCCGCTACCGCGGTGAACTCGCCGACGGGCGGGACCGCGAGGAGGCGGCGGGCCGTGCTGTCGGGACCGCCGGTTCGGCCGTGGTCTTCGCCGGGCTCACGGTGGTCATCGCGCTGGTCGGCCTCGCCGTGGTGAACATTCCGATGCTCACCAAGATGGGCTTCGCGGCGGCCGGCACGGTGGTCATCGCGGTGCTCATCGCGCTCACCCTGATTCCTGCGCTGCTCGGTTACGCGGGCAGGAAGGTCAAGCCGACGGGCGAGAAGAGCAAGGTCCTTGGCGGCGGCCGTAAGAAGGCCGAAGCCGCGGCGGACGCCGAGCCGAAGGACAACCTCGGCACACGCTGGGCCCGCTTCGTCGTGCGCCGCCCGTTGACCGTGCTGCTGGTCGGTGTCATCGGCCTGGGCGCCGCAGCGCTGCCGGTCTCCTCCCTCGAACTGGGCCTCCCGGACGACGGCTCGCAGCCGACGTCCACGACCCAGCGCAAGGCGTACGACCTGGTCTCCGACGGATTCGGCCCCGGATTCAACGGCCCGCTGATGACGGTCGCCGACCTCAAGGGAAGCGACGACCCGAAGGCCGCCGCAGGCGAGATCACCAAGACGATCTCCGGACTCGACGACGTCCTCTCGGTCGCTCCGCCGATGATCAACAAGGCCGGCGACACGGCGATCATCAGCGTCGTCCCGTCCTCCAAGCCCAGCGGCATCGAGACCGAGAACCTCGTGCACGCGATCCGCGACGCGGGCGGCGAGATCAGGTCCGACACCGGTGCGAGCGTCATGGTCACCGGCACGACGGCCATGAACATCGACGTCTCCGAGAAGCTGAACGACGCCCTGCTGCCCTACCTGGCCCTGGTCGTCGGCCTCGCCTTCCTCCTCCTGATCGTCGTCTTCCGCTCCGTCCTGGTCCCGCTCAAGGCGGCCCTCGGCTTCCTGCTCTCGGTCCTCGCGGCCCTGGGCGCGGTCGTCGCGGTCTTCCAGTGGGGCTGGCTCGGTTCGCTCTTCGGCGTGGAGCAGACGGGCCCGATCATGTCGATGATGCCGATCTTCATGGTGGGCGTCGTCTTCGGCCTCGCGATGGACTACGAGGTGTTCCTCGTGACGCGCATGCGAGAGGCGTACGTCCACGGGGAGCGCCCGGGCCAGGCGATCGTGACCGGCTTCCGGCACGGGGCACGCGTGGTCTCGGCGGCGGCGGTCATCATGATGGCGGTCTTCGCAGGCTTCATAGGCTCCAGCGAGCAGATGGTGAAGATGATCGGCTTCGGGCTCGCGATCGCGGTGTTCTTCGACGCGTTCATCGTGCGGATGGCGCTGGTCCCTGCGGTGCTCGCGTTGCTGGGCAGGAAGGCGTGGTGGCTGCCGGGGTGGCTGGATCGGGCGTTGCCGAATGTTGATGTCGAGGGGGAGGGGCTGCGGGACCTCGAAGCCTCGGGCACGCGGGGTTCGGACGAGGACCGGGAGCTCGAGCGCGTCTGACCGGGGTCAGTGGGCCACGGGGGTGGTCGCGTACGTGCGGCGCAGGAAGCGGATCAGCGCCGAAGCGTCGAACTGCACGACCGCCACCCCCTGCGCCGAGTGGAACTCCATGACCGCCTGGACCCGCCCACAGGGCCAGATGTGTACGTCGCCGCTGGTGGTCGGGGCCCGCAGGCCCTGTTCGAGCAGTTGCCTCGCGAAGGTCCACTCGAGGGAACCCTCTTTGGCACCGGGGAGGCCGATCCGCACCGACTGCGGGTCGGCCTCCGGGTCGTACCGCAGGACGGCGGGGACGGTGAGCTGGTCTTCGGGGGAGTCCGTGACGACGTGGGCGCGTGCGAACTGCTCTACTGCGGACATCGCCGAACTCCTCACCATCACGTGCTTTCTGCCCTCTAATGTCCCATATATTCCGATTCCTGCTCCAGGTGTGACCGGGATAACTGGGTAGGCGCTGGGTAGGCACCGCTCTTGCAACCCATTCGCAATAAAGCACTATCATTGAACGGTTCACGAGCGATCCGCTCTGCCTTCTTCTTCCTGTCCTGCCCAGGAGCGCGCGCATGCATGTCCCCGACGGATTCATCAACGCACCCGTCTCCGCCGCCACCGGGATCATCGCCGCCGGAGCGGTCGCGATCAGCCTCCGAGGCGCACGACGCGAACTGGACGAACGGACGGCACCGCTCGCCGGCCTCGTCGCCGCCTTCATCTTCGCCGTGCAGATGCTGAACTTCCCGGTCGCGGCCGGGACCAGCGGACATCTCCTCGGCGGGGCCCTCGCCGCGATACTCGTCGGCCCCTATACGGGTGTCCTGTGCGTGTCCGTCGTACTCCTCATGCAGGGCGTCCTCTTCGCCGACGGCGGCCTGACCGCGCTCGGCGTGAACATCACGGACATGGCCATCGTCACGACCGTCGTGGCCTATCTCACCTTCCGCGGCCTGGTGAAGGTGCTCCCGCGCACCCGCCGCTCCATCACCGCGTCGTCCTTCGTCGCCGCGCTGATCTCCGTGCCGGCCGCCGCGATCGCCTTCACGTTCCTCTACGCGCTCGGCGGCACGACCGACGTCTCCATCGGCAAGGTCGCCACCGCCATGGTCGGCGTGCACGTCCTCATCGGCATCGGCGAGGCGGCGATCACCGCGCTCACCGTCGGCGCCGTCATCGCGGTCCGCCCCGACCTGGTCCACGGCGCCCGAGGCCTGACCCAGAAGCTGAAGCTCCGCGTCGGCGGCGAGCTGGTAGACGCCCCGGAGACGGTCGAGGAGCCCGCCCCCGTCGCCGCCGCCCGCTCGCACCGCAAGGTATGGATCGCCGGCCTGGTCACCTCCCTCGTCCTCGCCGGCTTCGTCAGCTTCTACGCCTCCGCGAACCCCGACGGCCTGGAGAAGGTCGCCGCCGACAAGGGCATCGACAAGAAGGCCGAGGAGCACGCCACCTCCGACTCCCCCCTCGCGGACTACGGCGTCAAGGACATCACCGACACCCGCCTCTCCGGCGGCCTCGCGGGCGTGATCGGCGTCGGCGTCACCGTCGTCGCGGGCTCGGCGGTCTTCTGGGCGCTGCGGCGCCGCCGTTCGACGGACACGGACCCGGCGTCGACGGCCTCCGTATCCGAGAACTCCTGACATGGGCGCGGGCCACGCCCACCGGCTCTACCGCCCCGGTCACTCACCCGTCCACGCCCTGCCTCCGCACACCAAACTGGCGGCGGTCTTCTGCTTCGTGGTCGTGGTGGTCTCCACGCCCCGCGAGGCGATGTGGGCGTTCGGCGGCTACGCGGTGCTGCTCGGCGCGGTGGCCTACGCCTCCCGTGTCCCGCTCCCCTTCCTCCTGAAGCGACTGCTCATCGAGGTGCCGTTCGTGGCGTTCGCGGTGCTCATGCCGTTCGTGGCGGAGGGCGAGCGGGTCGACGTACTCGGCGTGTCCCTGAGCGTGAACGGCCTCTGGGGCGCCTGGAACGTCCTGGCCAAGGGCACGCTCGGCGTCGCGGCATCGGTCCTGCTCGCATCGACCACCGAACTGCGCGCGCTGCTCCTCGGGTTGCAGCGCCTGAAACTGCCGCCGCTGCTCGTCCAGATCGCCTCGTTCATGATCCGCTACGGCGACGTGATCACGGACGAGATGCGCCGCATGAAGATCGCACGCGAGTCCCGCGGTTTCGAGGCGCGGGGCGTGCAGCAGTGGGGCGTCCTCGCGAAGTCCGCCGGAGCGCTCTTCATCCGCTCGTACGAGAGGGGCGAGCGGGTACACCTGGCGATGGTCAGCCGGGGTTACGCGGGCTCGATGCCGGTGATCGACGAGGTCACGGCCTCGCGTGCACAGTGGACGTACGCCTTCGCCCTGCCGGGCACCGCTCTTGTCGTCTGCCTGCTGGGATGGACCCTATGACTGCCGCTGCTCCCTCCTCCCTGGAGGTCTCCGGCCTCGCCTTCGCCTACCCCGACGGGCACCAGGCGCTCTTCGGCGTCGACATGAGAATCGACCGCGGCGAGCGGGTCGCGCTGCTCGGCCCGAACGGCGCGGGCAAGACGACGCTCGTCCTGCACCTGAACGGCATCCTGACGGGCGGCGCGGGCACGGTCACCGTCGCCGGCCTTCCCGTCGGCAAGAAGCACATGGCGGAGATCAGGCGCCGGGTCGGCATCGTCTTCCAGGACCCGGACGACCAGCTGTTCATGCCGACGGTGCGCGAGGACGTGGCGTTCGGCCCGGCGGCGGCGGGGATGCGCGGCCCCGAGCTGGAGGCCAGGGTCCACAAGGCCCTCTCCCAGGTGGGGATGGCAGAGTTCGCGGACCGCCCGCCGCACCACCTCTCCTTCGGCCAGCGCAGGCGGGTCGCGGTGGCGACGGTCCTCGCGATGGAGCCGGAGATCCTGGTCCTGGACGAACCGTCATCGAACCTGGACCCGGCCTCACGCCGCGAACTGGCCGACATCCTGCGCTCGTTGGACGTGACGGTCCTGATGGTCACGCACGACCTGCCGTACGCCCTCGAACTGTGCCCCCGGGCCCTGATCCTGAGCGAGGGCGTGATCGCCGCGGACGGGCCCACGGGCGAACTCCTCGCGGACGAGACCCTGATGGGCGCGCACCGGCTCGAACTGCCCTTCGGCTTCGATCCGAAGAGCGTCAGAAGCCCCACGGGTTGGGGTGGGGGGTGAGCGCCGGGTCCTCGGACCACACCAGGCGGGCCTCGACGTCGGCGGCGCGCTCACCGAGGAGCTCGGTCAGGCGGTCCACGGCCCAGCCGTTCCAGTGGACGCCGCCCGGGAACTGGGGCAGACGGAACGCGGGCAGGTCACGAGGCACGGCATCCGGCAGGAAGACCGCCTGTTTGAACTCGCCCGTCGTCTTCTTCGGTTTCGACGACCTCCGCAGGTCCACACAGTCGACGATGCTCTCGACGAGGTAGAGCACGTACTCGCCCGGATCGGATGCCCTGGGGTCCGCGCTCACGATGGTGACGGGCAGCAGCCGTCCCGCCCTGAGCAGTTCGTCCAGCCATTGATCCGCGACACGTTTGCTGAGCGCCGGGGCGCCGGGAGTGCCGGAGGGGAATTCGGATGCCCGCTCCTGCGGATCCCCGATCCATTCACCGCTGATCGAAGTCGGCGCGTCCGCGGGAACGGATCCGTTGATCTGCCATCGGATCAGGCCGACGAGCGAGCGGTCGTACTGGAGATTCCGCACGGCTGTCATGCGGGGCATCAGCCGGTATACGGAAAGCGGCTTTTCGGCGTTCGAATCGTTCTCAGGCATCACGGCGCCGTCCAGGAAGCGCCGGGACCAGGTTGCCCGGTCGAAAGTTCCGACGAGACCTCCCGGCCGATGCTCCGGAGTTCGCGACGAAGTTCCGTACGAATCGCTCGGTCGCCGAATCCGCGGGCGAGACGATCCGCCTCCACCGCGTGGAGACGGTCGTTGAGACGGTTGAGGAAAGGCCCGCGGTGCGTGTAATTGTGCGGGCTGGGATGCCCGAGCGGGATGCCGTTGGCTGCGTCATTGACATTCACTCCGTATCTGTCCAGAAGGGCCCGGCTTCGGACGCCAGGTGCCCAGTGGCCGTATGTACCACCCGATGGCACGAGGTGAGCCGCTGCCTCACCACGCGCCGGGCCGCGACCCTCCCGTCGCATGTTCCTGCGCAGCCGCCGTGCGTTCTGCCGGCAGGTCAGAAGGCCCAAATAGTCTATCCAACCCAGCGGATTGAGCACATAAGCCCGGGGGTTGGGTCCGGCGTCCATTCCGAGCGGGTCGGGGCTGATGTAGAGCGCGGTCGCGGGGTCGTAGTGCCGGAAATAGTTGTAGTGGAGCTGGCTCTCGGGGTCGAAATACTGTCCGGGAAAGCGGAGCGGTGTGTAGGCGGCCGCCTGGTCACTCCAAGCGGTGATGCCCCACAGCGTGGCATCGCCGTGCCAGGCGATGTCACCTGATTCGGAGACGAGTTCCGTGGGCGTGCCGACGAGATCGGTGACGATCGCGAAGAAGCGTTCATCGATGACCTCCTGCGGGGCATCGGCCGATACCCGGCGTTCCGTCTGCGACACCGGGCGTACGCCGTCGCGGTCCCAGGTGAGCGTGACCGCTTCGGGCCCCGCGGCGCCGATGGAGGTCGTGGTCTGCTCGACGAGGTGCGGCCCCTCCCAGGTGAAGAGCACCTCCTCGACGACTTCCAGGTCCGCCGCACGCGGATGCGACCCGACGGTGTCCCCCGGGGCCAGCCGTTGCTTCGCCGTGCGACGCCCCACCGCGTCGTAGAGGTAGCGCCAGACCGACCCGTCCGGTGTGACCACGGAGGTGAGGCGGTCCTCGGCGTCCCAGCCGTAGCGCCAGACGTCCGCCTTGCGGGACAGCCGCGTCTTGCGGCGCAGAACCACACGTCCCGCCGCGTCGTACTCGTAGTGCACGGAGCCCGCGCCGGTCACGCGGTTGCCGCTGTAGGAGCGCTCGCCGCGTGCCTCCTCGTCCGGCATCCGGTCGGGCCAGGAGGCCCGTGTCTGGTTGCCGGCGGCGTCGTAGGCGTAGGACTCCGTCCAGTCGGCGGCGTGCACCCCCGTGACATGACCGCTCGTGGCCAGGTCGAAGGTGCGACGGCCGGTGTTCTGATCCTCGAGGACGGTCAGATTGCCGTCGGGCCGGTAGGTGAAGGACTGCGCCTTCAGCGGTCGTGCGGCGCCCGGTGCCGTCAGGACCTGCTTGGTGACCCGGTCGCCTGAGTCCCAGGTGCGCCCGATCCTGGGCCCGTCGGCGCCGAGCCGCCGTGAGGTCTCGCGGCCGAGGGCGTCGTACGAGGAGGAGAAGGTGCGGCCCGACGCAGTGAGCGTGGTGCGGTTGCCGACCGCGTCGTAGGTGTACGCCGTGGTGACACCCGACGGTGTGGTGCGCTCCGAAGGGCGGCCCGCCGCGTCGTAGGCGATGCGCAGTACGCGCTCGTCGACGGCCTCGCCCGTGATGCGCCCGCTCCGGTCGTACCGGTAGGTGAGCGTCGCGTCCGGGCCCGCGGCCATCAGGAGCCGGCCCGCGGCGTCGTTGGAGTAGGTGGTCGTTCTGCCGTCGACGGTCTTCGAAAGGGGTGAGCCCACGCTGTCGTACGTCAGGGCGATGACCTGCCCGAGTGGGTTGGTCCGGCTCGTCAGCCGGCCGACAGCGTCATAGGTGTACGTGAGCGTACGTCCGTCGAAGTCGGTCTCCGAGGCGAGCCTGCCCGCGGCGTCGAACTCGTACTCCCAGGTGAGGCCGTGGGGGTTGGTGACCCTGGTGAGCCGCAGTTCGGTGTCGTGCGTGAACTCGTGGCGCACGCCGTCCGCGGTGGTGCGCGAGGCGAGCAGACCGAAGGGGGCGTACGAGAAGTGGGTGACGCGGCCCACCGCGTCGGTGTGACTGAGCCGGTTGTCCTCGTCGTCGTACGTCCACGACTCGGTGGCGCCGTCCGGGTCCGTCCTGCGTGCGAGATGGCCTTCGACGGTCCACGCCAGCGTCGTGGTGGCGCCCATCGGGTCGGTGGCTTCGGCTATTCGGCCGAACGGATCGTAGGTGACGTACGTGACCGCGCCGAGCGGATCCGTTTCCGAAACCGGCAGTCCTGCCGCGTTGTTGACGAATCGCTGTGCGGCGCCGGTCGCGTCGGTCACCGAGGTCACGGCGCCCGTCTCGTCGTGCGTGAACAGGGTGGTGGCCCCGTCGGGCGCGGTGACCGAGACGCAGTTGCCCCGATCGTCGTATTCCTGCCGCCAGACCGCACCGTCCTGGGCTGTCTCCTCCACGGGCACGTTCAGGGAGTTGTAGCGGGCGGACGTGCGGGTGCCGTCCGGCAGGTGGACGGCTGTCCGGTTGCCGGACGCGTCCCACTCCATGCGCGTGGTGTGGCCCAAAGCATCGGTAGCGGAAAGCAGTTGGTCACGACGGTCCCACTCCATGACCGAGGTGTTGCCGAGCGGGTTCGTCTCGGCGATGAGCTGACAGGCGTCGTTGAACCGGTAGACCGTCGTGTGACCGAGAGAGTCGACGGCAGTCGTCGTCCGTGTCCGGTCGGCCCTTTCGTTATAGGAGAAGGCGTAGTTGAGGATTCCCTCCATGCCGTACGTCGCGGTGCACCGCCCTGAGGCGTCGTACTCGTAGCGATACCAGGTGCCGTTGCGGTCCTCCCACCCGGCGATGCGGTGAGCGTCGTCGTAGGACAGCCGCTGCGGTCGCTCCGATGACGTGTAGATCTCCACGAGGTCGCCACGCTCGTCGTATCCGTAGCGCATCAGCGTGGGTCGGTCCGGGTGACTGGCCAGGGTGAGCGTGGCGACACGGCCGTTCGCACAGGTCACCGCGATGCGGTAGCCGGCGTGATGGGCGATCTCCTGGGGCAGGCCCCAGGCGTCGTACGTGAAGGTGATCGTGTTGCCGTTGCGGTCGCTGATCCCGGCGAGGGGCAGGGCGGTCGGCGGCTGACCCGGCAACGGCCGGAAGCGCAGTGTCGTGCCGGTCTCCGGCTGGTGCACAGTGAGCTCGCCACCAGGGGCCCCGTCCCAGCTGAGGGGCCAGTTGGGCCCTTCGAGGGGTGGCTCGGCACCGGCTCCGGCCACGGGTACGGGATAGTGCAGGATCATCCCGTCGTCCGTGGCGAACTGCACTCCCGTCTCGTCGAGTGACAGCCGTTGGTCGAGGGTGGAGGTCCAGCTTGGGCCCATGAAACGACCACTGCGGATGCTGCTGCGGTGACTGCGCTGGAAGACGAGCGGAAGTTCGCCGGGGAGCTCGATGTCGGTCGCGGCCATCACCATCTCTCCGGTAGCCATGTCGACCGGGTCGCCACAGGTGAAGAGCTTCTTCATCTGCCGCCCCATGGCCTTGAGACCGCCCTTGAGACCCATCCTCATGCCCTTGAGCCCCTTGGCGAGGCCGCGGAGGCTGGTCAGTCCCTTCATGCCGGGTATGCAGTCCAGGGCGGCGAAGGCGACGTCGAGTAGGCCTGCTTCTCCGTT
>NZ_JBVIPU010000015.1:0-202807 GCF_055577645.1 Streptomyces sp. NPDC033180
TCGGCGCAGCCGACGCGACGTAGGAGCGCCCTTGACTCCCGGCCCGCAACCGCCAACCTCGCGACAACCGGATGGCCCCGGCACACAGCAACGCCACCGGTACAGCAAGGCCGCCCTCTTCGGTGACCTCGCACCTCGCACCTGGCACCTCGCACCTGGCACCTGGCACCTGGCACCTCGCACCTGGCACCTGGCACCTGGCACCTCGCACCTGGCACCTGGCACCTCGCACCTGGCACCTGGCACCTCGCACCTGGCACCTGGCACCTGGCACCTCGCACCTGGCACCTGGCACCTCGCACCTGGCACCTCGCACCTCGCGCCTCGCGCCTCGCACCTCGCACCTGGCACCTCGCACCTCGCACCTCGCACCTCGCACCTGGCACCTCGCACCTCGCGCCGGCCGACACCCACCCGCCCCTCACCCCCGGGAGAGGCCGCAACCGCGGCTACTCCGCCCTGAGTGCGGTCACCAAGGCCGGGGTGACCTGGGTGATCTGCCAGCGGCGCGCACCGTGAGCGGCGAGGGCGGCGGAGACGGACTCGGGGCCGACCTCGGCCGGCGGCTCCCAGCAGACCCTTCGTACCGTGTCCGGAGTGATCAGGTTCTCCTGAGGCATGTTCAGCTCCTCGGCCAGTGCCGAGACAGCCGCCCGCGCCGCGGAGAGGCGTGCCGCCGCGGCCGGGTCGCGGTCCGCCCAGGACCGGGGCGGCGGAGGCCCGGAAACGGCCGCTCCGGGCTGCGGGAGCTCGGAGTCGGGCAGGGCCTTGGCCCGGTCCACCGCGGCCTGCCACTGCTCGAGCTGGCGCCGCCCCATGCGGTGCCCGAACCCGGTGAGACCGGCGAGCGCGTGCACGTTGGGCGGCAGCCCGAGCGCCGCCTCCACGATCGCGCCGTCACTGAGCACCTTGCCGGGCGAAACGTCACGCCGTTGCGCGACGCGATCACGCGCGGTCCACAGCTCACGTACGACGGCCATCTGACGGCGGCGCCGCACCTTGTGCATGCCCGACGTACGCCGCCAGGGGTCGACCCGCGGCGGCGCGGGCGGCGCGGAGGAGATCGCGTCGAACTCCTCGCGGGCCCACTCCAGCTTGCCCTGGCGGTCGAGCTCCTTCTCCAGCGCGTCCCGCAGGTTCACGAGCAGCTCCACGTCCAGCGCCGCGTACCGCAGCCACGGATCGGGCAGCGGCCGCGTCGACCAGTCGACCGCCGAGTGCCCCTTCTCCAGGACGAAGCCGAGCACGCCCTCGACCATCGCGCCGAGGCCGACCCGGGGGAAACCCGCGAGGCGCCCCGCGAGCTCCGTGTCGAAGATGCTGGTGGGGATCATGCCTATTTCGCGCAGGCACGGCAGATCCTGCGTGGCGGCGTGCAGCACCCACTCCGCGCCGGAGATCGCCTCGCCGAGCTCCGACAGGTCGGGGCAGGCGACGGGGTCGATCAGGGTGCTGCCCGCGCCTTCGCGGCGCAGCTGCACGAGGTAGGCGCGTTGGCCGTACCGGTAGCCGGACGCGCGTTCGGCGTCCACGGCCACGGGGCCACTGCCTGCCGCGAAAGCGGCGATCACCTCGGCGAGGGCTGTCTCGTCGGCGACCACCGGGGGGATTCCATCACGCGGCTCGTCCAAAGGGATCGGCGCCGTTTCGACGTCGTCCGGAGGGCCGCCTCCGGTGGTTCGCAGTGAGCTGTCTGCTGCGGTCTCTTGGGCGTCGGTCACCTGTCAAGGGTATCTGTGTATGCACAGCGCCCGTCGACGGAACGTTCCGTCGACGGGCGCACGAGGGGTGTAAATGAGTCAGTGGATGATTCCGGTGCGCAGGGCCACAGCCACCATCCCGGCGCGGTCACCCGTGCCGAGCTTGCGTGCGATGCGGGCGAGGTGGCTCTTCACGGTCAGGGCGGAGAGCCCCATCGAGACACCGATGGCCTTGTTCGACTGACCCTCCGCGACGAGGCGGAGAACCTCCACCTCGCGGCCGGACAGCTCGCGGTAGCCACCGGGGTGGCTGGGAGCGCCCGGCGGGCGGCGGTGCATTCGGGCGGCGGCCGAGCCGATGGGCGCGGCGCCGGGGCGGGTGGGGAGACCGACGTTGTTGCGGGTGCCGGTGACGACGTAGCCCTTGACGCCGCCCGCGAGGGCGTTGCGTACGGCGCCGATGTCATCGGCGGCGGAGAGGGCGAGGCCGTTCGGCCAGCCCGCCGCGCGGGTTTCTGAGAGGAGCGTCAGGCCGGAGCCGTCGGGGAGGTGGACGTCTGCGACGCAGATGTCACGGGGGTTGCCGATGCGGGGACGAGCCTCCGCGATCGACGAGGCCTCGATCACGTCGCGAACACCGAGGGCCCACAGGTGGCGGGTGACGGTGGAGCGGACGCGCGGGTCGGCCACGACGACCATGGCGGTCGGCTTGTTCGGGCGGTAGGCGACCAGGCTTGCGGGCTGCTCGAGGAGAACGGACACCAGGCCTCCTGGGGTGCGGGACTGAACCGGCTCGGGGATGAAGCCGGGACGAACCGTGCTTTCAAGGTCACCAACCTCTTCGGCACCAAACCCGCCCGCCTTTAGAGAATGATCACGATTTGGTGAGTAACAATTCGGGCGATTCGGACATGCGATCGATCATCCGAAGATCAACCCGAATCGCAGTCGTTCAGAATCGTTCGCTCATCCGCAGAACCGCCCCCACATTCCCCGCACTCCCCGCGCGGCAGAACCGCCGCACATCCCCCGCGCACCCCCCTCCGCGCGGCAGAACCGCCTCACGCCCCCCGCACCCCCACGCCTGCCCTGCCCCACGCCGCCCCGCCCGTCCTCCGTCACTGCGTCTGCGGCCCCCGCCGCTGGGGCAGCGACACCACCGACCCGTCGCCGCCGCCCTGGTTCGCCGGCGGCAGCCCCGCCACCTGGCAGAGCAGATCGCACCACGCCGCGAGATGCGCCGCCGTGTCCGGCGCCCCGCCGGGCCCCTCGCGCGGCGTCCACGACGCCCGGATCTCGATCTGCGACGCGGGCGGCCGCTCGGCGAGCCCGCCGAAGTAGTGCGAGCCGGCACGCGTGACGGTGCCGCTCGGCTCCCCGCAGGCCAGGCCGCGCGCCTGCAGCGCGCCCGTCAGCCAGGACCAGCAGACCTCCGGAAGGAGTGGATCCGCCGCCATCTCCGGCTCCAGCTCCGCCCGTACGAGCGTGACGAGGCGGAAGGTGCCCTGCCACGCGTCGTGCCCCGCCGGATCGTGCAGCAGGACGAGACGTCCGTCCGCGAGGTCCTCGTCGCCTTCGACCACCGCCGCCTCCAGGGCGTACGCGTGCGGTGCCAGACGCTGTGGCGGCCGCGTCGGGTCGATCTCGATCTCGGGCCGAAGCCGTGCCCCGCGCAGCGCCTCGACCGCCGCGCGAAAGGGCAACGGAGTCGAATCCGCCACCTTCCCCTCCGTACTTTCCATCTCGCCAGCGCCGTCCGACCGTTGTCCCTGAGCCGCAGCCATGCGGGGAAGATTAAGGGGAACGGCGGCTTCGCGCAGGGAGAGACACCCGTGAGGGGGGTCCCGGTCAAGGCAGCGTGTCCCTCGGGGCGGGGGGTCGAGCGGGGGTCGGGCGAGGGCCGGGCGGGCGCGTGCGAGACTTTCCGCGTGAGTGCCAACAACAGCAGCCCCGCGGGCCAGCAGAACGCAGCGACGTACGACTCCGCTTTCATGAAGGCCTGCAGGCGCGAGCCCGTGCCGCACACGCCGGTCTGGTTCATGCGGCAGGCGGGGCGCTCACTTCCCGAGTACCGCAAGGTGCGCGAGGGCACGGCCATGCTGGAGTCCTGCATGATGCCGGAGCTGGTCACGGAGATCACGCTGCAGCCGGTGCGCCGCCACAAGGTCGACGCCGCGATCTACTTCAGCGACATCGTCGTCCCCCTCAAGGCCATCGGCATCGACCTCGACATCAAGCCGGGCATCGGCCCGGTCGTCGCGAACCCCATCCGCTCGCGCGCCGACCTCGCCCAGCTGCGGGATCTGACGCCGGACGACGTGAGTTACGTGACCGAGGCGATGGGCATGCTGACGGCCGAGCTGGGGTCGACCCCCCTCATCGGATTCGCCGGAGCACCTTTCACTCTCGCGAGTTACCTGGTCGAGGGCGGTCCGAGCCGTAACCACGAGCACACCAAGGCGCTCATGTACGGCGACCCGCAGCTGTGGGCCGACCTGCTCGACCGGCTCGCGGAGATCACCGGCGCCTTCCTCAAGGTGCAGATCGAGGCGGGCGCTAGCGCCGTGCAGCTCTTCGACTCGTGGGTGGGCGCGCTGGCCCCCGCCGACTACCGGCGCTCCGTGATGCCCGCGTCGCGGAAGGTCTTCGACGCGGTGGCCTCGTACGGAGTGCCGCGTATCCACTTCGGTGTCGGCACGGGCGAGCTGCTCGGTCTGATGGGCGAGGCGGGCGCCGACGTGATGGGCGTCGACTGGCGCGTCCCGATGGACGAGGCCGTTCGCAGGGTCGGCCCCGGCAAGGCGCTGCAGGGGAACCTCGACCCGGCGGTCCTCTTCTCCACGCGGGAGGCGGTCGAGGCCAAGACGGACGAGGTTCTCGACGCCGCGTCCGGCCTCGAGGGGCACATCTTCAACCTCGGCCACGGCGTCCTGCCGTCCACGGACCCCGACGCCCTGACGCGCCTCGTGGAGCACGTCCACACGCGGACCGCGCGCTGACGGGTCCTGTCCGGTTCGGGTCCTGTCCGGTCGGGTCCAGTCCGGTCGGGTCCAGTCCGGTCCGGTCGGAGTCGTTCGTAGTTGGCTGAAAATCTCGCCTGAATGTGACGGGTGAGCCCAGCCCGGGACCAGCCTGGGCCCACCCGGCGGTCCGCCCAGGGGCCTACCCCGGGGCCCGGACCGCCGCGACCGCCTTGCGTGCCGCCACCAGGACCGGGTCCCACACCGGTGAGAACGGCGGGGCGTAGCCGAGGTCGAGCGCGGTCATCTGGTCCACCGTCATCCGGGCCGTCAGGGCCACGGCCGCGATGTCGACGCGCTTGCCCGCGCCCTCGCGGCCCACGATCTGGACGCCGAGCAGCCGCCCCGTGAGGCGCTCGGCGAGCATCTTCACGGTCATCACGGCCGCACCGGGGTAGTAGCCCGCGCGGCTCGTCGACTCGATGGTCACCGAGACGAACTGCAAACCTGCTGCCCGCGCCTCCTTCTCGCGCAGGCCCGTGCGGGCGATCTCCAGGTCGCAGACCTTGCTGACGGCCGTGCCGACGACCCCGGGGAACGTCGCGTAACTCCCGCCCACGTTCGAGCCGATGACCTGCCCGTGCTTGTTGGCGTGCGTGCCGAGCGCGATGTGGCGCTCGCGGCCCGAGACCAGATCGAGGACCTCTACGCAGTCGCCGCCCGCCCAGATGTTCTCGTGCCCCCGCACCCGCATCGCGAGGTCCGTGAGCAGCCCGCCGTACTCACCGAGCGGAAGACCCGCCGCGCGGGCGAGCTCCGTCTCCGGGCGCACCCCGATGCCGAGCACCACCACATCCGCCGGGTACTCCGCGTCCTCGGTGGCCACCGCCCTGACCCGGCCGTCGTCATCGGTGAGGATCTTGGTGACCTCGGCGCCGTTCACCATCTCGATGCCCATGCCGGACATCGCATCGTGGACGAGGCGGCCCATGTCCGGGTCGAGCGTCGACATCGGCTCCGTGCCGCGGTTGACGACCGTCACCTCGTAGCGGCGCTGGATCAGGGCCTCGGCCATCTCGACGCCGATGTAGCCCGCGCCGATGACGACCGCCCTGCGGCCCTCCGTGCCCGCCAGCGTGTCAAGGAGCGCCTGGCCGTCGTCCAGGGTCTGCACGCCGTGCACGCCGGGGGCGTCGATGCCTGGCAGGGAGGGACGGACCGGGCGGGCGCCGGTGCCGATCACGAGCTTGTCGTACGCCGTCCAGTCCTCCGCCCCGGATTCCAGGTCCCGGGTGCGCACCCGGCCGCCATCGACATCGATCTCCATGACCTCCGTACGCATGCGCAGGTCGATGTCGCGCTCCCGGTGCTCCTCGGGCGTACGCGCGATCAGCTCGTCCCGCGAAAGGACGTCACCGCCGACCCAGTAGGGGATGCCGCAGGCCGAGTACGAGGTGAAGTGGCCGCGCTCGAACGCGACGATCTCCAGCTTGTCCGGGCCCTTGAGCCTGCGTGCCTGCGACGCGGCGGACATGCCCGCCGCGTCGCCCCCGATGACCACCAGTCGCTCTCTCGCGCTACTCATACGGACACGCTACGACGCGGCGGCAGTTGAAGGGCCCTAGTCGTCGCCGCCCTCGCGCGCCGCCGTCACGGCGGGCCGCCGCGACAGCCGGGGCCGCACCAGGCGCTGCCAGAGCAGGAACAGCAGCGCCGCCACCGCCGCGAACGGCAGGACCGCGCCGAGGGCGACCGCGAGCCACCGCAGCATCGTCACGAAGGCGCTCCAGCCGCCGGACAACGCGTCCACGAACGTCGGGGCGTCGTCCGCGTCCGCCTTCTTCACGGCCGTCTCGCTGAGCGAGAGCGTGATGGTGGACATGCTCGTACGGTCCTTGAGCGAGGACTGCTGCGCGAGCAGCGCCTCCAGTTCGGACTGACGGCTGCTCAACTCCCCTTCCAGGGTGACGACATCGCTCAGCTTGGTCGCCTTGTCCATCAGCTCCCGCACCCGCGCCACGCTCGCCCGCTGCGACTTGACGCGGCTCTCCACGTCGACGACCTGCTCGGTGACGTCCTGCGCCTTGGCCCTGCGCTCGATCAGCTTGCCGGCGCCCTCCAGGGACGCGAGCACCTCCTCGTACCGGTCCTGCGGGACACGCAGCACGATGCGGGAGCGCTCGTGGCCGCGGCCGTCGCGGTCCGTGGTCTCGTCGCCGACGACGCCGCCCGCGTCGGTGGCCGCCGCGCGCGCCTCGTCCAGGGCCTCCGGTACGTCCTTGACGCGGACGGTCAGGGTGGCGGTGCGGATGATGTGCGTGCCGGTGATCTTGGGTGGCTTCTTCTGGCCGGTCTTGTCCGCACGGCCGCCACCGCCCGCCCCCTTGTCGTCCTGGTTGCCGGAGTAGTGAGCGTCCTCCTTGGCGGCGCCCGCCGCCTTGTCGCTGTCGCCGCCGCTGTCGCTGCTGCCGCCCGTGCTGCACCCGGTGAGCGCGAGGGCGACCGCGAGCAGGACGGCCGAGAGTGCCTGGACCGTGCGGTGCCTTGACCTGGTTTCGCTGGACGCGAGCATCTCGACGTACCCCCGAGGGTCGTGGTGACTGGTACTCCTTCGCCTGCTCCTTCGACGCCGGGGAGGGGCGAAACGATGGTTGCTGACCGGTCCCGATGGGGTCACGTTCGGGACTCGCGCGACGCGTGGAGCACGACTCGTAGAGTGGAGTCATGCGCGAAACGGACACACGTACGGGTCATGTTGTTGTCATCGGTGGCGGGATCGCCGGACTGGCCGCCGCCCACCGATTGCTCGACACCGGAGCCCGCGTGACCGTCCTGGAGGCCTCCGACCGGCTCGGCGGCAAGCTGCTCCCCGGCGAGATCGAGGGCGTCCGGGTCGACCTCGGCGCCGAGTCGATGCTGGCCCGCCGCCCGGAGGCCGTCGCCCTCGCCCGCGAGGTGGGCCTCGCCGACCGGCTGCAGCCGCCCGCCACCGCGACCGCGGCGATCTGGACCCGCGGGGCCCTGCGGCCGATGCCCAAGGGCCACGTCATGGGCGTACCCGGCGACGCGTCGGCCCTGGCCGGTGTGCTCTCCGACGAAGGACTGCGGCGCATCGAGCGGGACCGTGAACTGCCGGCCACCGAGGTCGGGGACGACGCCGCGGTCGGCGAGTACGTGGCCGCGCGCCTGGGCCGAGAGGTCGTCGACCGCCTCGTGGAGCCGCTGCTGGGCGGCGTGTACGCGGGCGACGCGTACCGCATCTCGATGCGCTCGGCCGTCCCGCAGCTCTTCGAGGCCGCCCGCACGCACGCCTCCCTCACGGAGGGCGTCCGTGACATCCAGGCCAGGGCCGCGCGGAACCAGCAGACCGGCCCCGTCTTCATGGGCATCGAGGGCGGCGTCGGGCAACTGCCGCTCGCCGTCGCCGATTCGGTCCGCGCGCGGGGCGGGGAGATCCGCACCGGGACGCCGGTCACCGAGCTGCGGCGCACCCCGGATGGGTGGCAGGTGGTCACCGGGGAGCAGATCATCGACGCCGAAGCGGTGGTCGTGGCCGTACCCGCCTACGCCGCCGCCGCGCTCCTCGGCGTCGAGGCGCCCGCCGCCGCTGCCGAGCTCGCAGGCGTCGAGTACGCCTCCATGGCCCTGATGACCCTCGCCTACCGCCGGAGCGAGATCGACCTCCCCGAAGGCAGCGGTTTTCTCGTGCCGCCCGTCGACGGGCACACCATCAAGGCGTCCACCTTCGCGTCACGCAAGTGGGGCTGGATCGCCGAGGAGGACCCCGACCTGCTGGTGCTGCGTACGTCGGTGGGGCGCCACGGCGAAACGGAGATCCTGAAGCGTGACGACGCCGAGCTCATCGAGCTCTCCCGCCACGACCTGCGCGCGGCCACCGGCCTGACCGCCGCCCCCGTCGCCACCCGCGTCACCCGCTGGCACGACGGTCTGCCGCAGTACCCCGTCGGCCACCACGCGCGCGTGGCCCGCGTCCGCGAGCACGTGAGCAAGCTGCCCGGCCTCGCCGTGTGCGGAGCGGCGTACGACGGAGTGGGTATCCCCGCCTGCATCGCGAGCGCCTACGCGGCCGTGGACCAGCTCGGCGGTGACCTGGCCGGTGTGCAGGAGCTCACCGCCAACCCGGTGCAGAGCCTGCACGGCGGCGGAGGAGAATAGGGCCATGAGTGACGACGCCCCCGCCAAGAGCCCGAACGCGGGCAAGAAGGCCAAGGACCTCAACGAGGTCATCCGCTACACGCTGTGGTCCGTCTTCAAGCTGCGCGACCTGCTGCCCGAGGACCGTGCCGGCTACGCCGACGAGGTCCAGGAGCTGTTCGACCAGCTCGCCGCCAAGGACATCACCGTCCGCGGCACGTACGACGTGTCGGGCCTGCGCGCCGACGCGGACGTCATGATCTGGTGGCACGCCGAGACCTCCGACGAGCTGCAGGAGGCCTACAACCTCTTCCGGCGCACCAAGCTGGGCCGCGCCCTGGAGCCGGTCTGGTCGAACATGGCGCTGCACCGCCCCGCCGAGTTCAACAAGTCGCACATCCCGGCCTTCCTGGCCGACGAGACGCCGCGCAACTACATCAGCGTCTACCCCTTCGTGCGCTCCTACGACTGGTACCTGCTGCCCGACGAGGACCGCCGCCGCATGCTCAAGGACCACGGCATGATGGCCCGCGGCTACCCCGACGTGCGCGCCAACACCGTCGCCTCGTTCTCGCTGGGCGACTACGAGTGGATGCTCGCCTTCGAGGCGGACGAGCTGTACCGCATCGTCGACCTCATGCGGCACCTGCGCGCCTCCGAGGCCCGCATGCACGTCCGCGAAGAGGTGCCGTTCTACACCGGCCGCCGCAAGTCCGTGGCCGAGCTCGTAGCGGGCCTCGCCTAGTTAATTCGGTTGCCGCGCCCGTCCGGTGCGGGTTTCATCGAGAGGTCGAAGCCGAGGACAGAAAGATGGTGCGTGTATGCCCAGGGCCCCGCGGATCAGCTCGAAGCCAGCCCATTCCGCGACGCACTGGAGTCCACCCCATCATGTCCCGCAACACCTCTCGGCGGGCCCGCACTGAAGCGCGCGCCCAGTCCTTCCGCTGCCTGCAGTGCGGTCTCGACGTATCGATGACCGCCCCCGGCACCGACCACCGCAACCACTGTCCCAACTGCCTGTGGAGCCGTCACCTCGACGACACCCCGGGCGACCGGGCCGCGGAGTGCGGCGCCCGGATGGAACCCCTCGCCATCTCCGTACGAGGAGACGGCGAGTGGGTGCTCGTCCATCGCTGCACGCACTGCGGCGTCCTGCACGCCAACCGCACGGCGGGCGACGACAACGCCCTGCCGCTGACCCGGCTCGCGGTGCGCCCGCTGGCGCAGCCGCCGTTCCCGCTGGAGCGGCTCGGCGCCTTGTAGCCGGTGCCTAGTGCTTCTTGGGAAGAGCCGCCGCCCGCGCGCCGGAAAGCGGCTCAGGCTCCTTGTGCGGTGCGCACGCCGCGCTCCGTACAGGGAGCCTGCCCTCGAGGAGATACGCCTCCATGTGGCCGTTGACGCACTTGTTGGGTCCTGCGCCGATGCCGTGGGTGCCCGCGTCCCGCTCGGTCACCAGGACCGAACCTCCCAGCCTGCGGTGCAGCTCCTGAGCCCCCTTGTACGGCGTCGCCGCGTCCCGCTCGGCGGCCAGGATCAGCGTCGGGGGCAGCTCGCCCCACCCGGTGCGGACGTCCATGGGCTGCTGCCTGCGCTCGGGCCAGTAGGCGCACGGCAGGTTCATCCAGGCGTTGTCCCAGGTCTCGAAGGGTGCGGTGCGCGCGAGGAGTGAGTTGTCGCGGTTCCAGGTCCTGAAGTCCGTCGGCCAGGGCGCGTCATTGCACTCGACCGCGGTGTAGACCGCGTTGCCGTTCTCCTGCTCCTTGGCCGCCTTCGGCTCGGGCGCCGCCTGCTCGATCAGCGGCTTCGGGTTGCCCTTCACATAGGCCGAGAGCGCCGATGCACGCGCCGGCCAGTAGTCGTCGTAGTACCCGGCCTGGAGGAAGGCCGACTGCAGCTGACCGGGGCCGACCCTGCCGCCCGCGGGCTTGGCCGCCAGTGCGGCGCGCACCTTCTCGTAGCTGCGCAGCACCGCTTCGGGCGTCTTGCCCAGGTGGTACGTCCTGTCGTGCTTGGCCACCCACGCGCGGAAGTCGCCCCAGCGCTGCTCGAAGGCCGCGGACTGGTCGAGGTTGTTGCGGTACCAGATCTGCGCGGGGTCGGGGTTGACCGCGGAGTCGAAGACCATGCGGCGCACGTGCGAGGGGAAGAGCGAGGCGTACACGGCGCCGAAGTACGTGCCGTACGAGGCGCCCATGAAGGTCAGCTTCTTCTCGCCGAGCGCCGCCCGCAGCACATCCAGGTCACGGGCGTTGTTCAGGCTCGTGTAGTGCCGCACGGCCGTTCCGGAGCGCTTGACGCACCCCTCCGCGTACGCCTTCGCCTGCTTGACGCGCTCCAGCTTGTACGCGGCGTCGGGGTGGGTCGGCGACTGCGTCGGGGCCTTCGCGAACTCCTTGGGGTCCTGGCAGGAGATCGGGGCCGAGCGACCGACACCGCGCGGTGCGTAGCCCACGAGGTCGTACGCCGCCGCGATGCGCTTCCACTCGGGGAGCATGCCGACCATCGGGAAGTACATGCCGGACCCGCCGGGTCCGCCGGGGTTGAACACGAGGGCACCCTGCCGCTTGACGGACTTGCCCCGCCGGGGCTCGGCCCGCTCCGTGGCCTTGGTGCGGCTGACGGTCAGTTTGATCTGCTTGCCGTTCGGGTGCGCGTAGTCCAGCGGGACCGAGACCGTGCCGCACTTGATCGAGGGGGGCAGGCTCTCCACCGCGGGGCAGGCGCCGAAGCGGATACCGGCGGCCTGCGCCCGCAGGGCCGCGACGTGGGAGCCGTGCGCTTCCAGGTAAGAGGAGGGGGAGGGGTAGGTGTCGGCCGCGGACGCGCTTCCCGTCGGGGCGGCGACGAGTGCGGTCAGGACCAAGGATCCGGCGGTTCCGTAGAGGGCGGCTGCTGCTCTCATCGCTCTTCATCCCTTCATTCGGCCGTGCGTTGCTCGAACAAAAGGGATGATTCGTTTGGTAATAGGGGAAGTAAAGCACCGCCCCGCCGGTGTCCGGCGTGTCGGGCTCAATGACCCCGATGCGCCGCGTCCCGGTGCGCGAAGGCCGCACGCAGCTGCGGATCGGCCAGGGCGCGGGTGCCGCGTACGGCGATGACGGTGAGGTCGGAGCCGCCGCGCGCGGGGAGCGCGCTCAGGAGCAGCTGGCCCGCGGGCGAGGCCCACCGGGGGTAGGGATGGATCTCGAAGCGGGCGACGGCGAGGCAGCTCGCGTTCAGGACGAGGGGCAGCGCGAACCAGAGCGCTACAGGCACCTGTCCTGAAGGCTCCTGAGCGGGCATCAGGAGTGCGACGGCCCCGAGGGCGACCACGGCCGCGGTGGCCGCCCGGACCTGCCGGACGGCTCCCGCGACCCCCGACCAGGTGCCGTCCGGCAGGGCGAGGCCCGCTGCGACGAGACGGTCGGCGAGGGCGCGCATCGCGTCGGTGCCGGCCGCCGCCCGGCGCACCGGCGCTATCGGCGACTGCCCACCGGGCCCGATCGCGCCGAGCACGGACCGCTCCATGTCGTCGCCGCCCACCGGGTCGACGACCGTCGCCCAACCCGTGTGCGCGAGCAGCAGACGCCGGGCGCGGGCCATCGACACCAGGGTGAGGTCGGTGACGCGCGCCGGGCCGCCGGAGAGGAACGCGGCTTCGTAGAGCGTCAGTTCATGGCGGGGCCCCGGGGCCCCGCCGCGCGGGGCGGAGCGGTACGCGGCGAGGCAGAGCCGTGCACAGGACAGGCCCGTCGCGACCCAGGCCACGAGCAGGAGCGGAAGCCAGAACATGCCGGTGTTGTATGCGAGGGAGCGGGGGCGGCGCCACGGGTTATTCAGCATGCGGACGCGGGGTCGCGGGTACGTAACGTTCCGCTTTGGAGCGGGGCTTGTCCTTCTTCTCCTTCTCCTCCTTGGGCTTGGGGCGGGACGCCGGTGGAGGCAGCGAGAACGTGGGGGATGGCGAGACCGGGGTCGCCGGGGACGGTGACCGGGTCGGGCCCGGTGGGGCGGGGGAGCGGGTCACCGGGACGGGGCCGGCCGACGCAGCGTCGCGCGCCAGGTCGTCGAAGTCGACGAGGCCCGTGCCCTCGAGGGCCGTGATGTGGTCGAGGACCGTCGTGTTCGCGTCGTCCGCGAGCGTGCGCACCAGCGAGTTGCGGGTGCTCGCGCGGACTTCGGCGACCACCGAGAAGACCTTGCCGTGGGCGGCGCGCAGGATGTTGGCGAACTTCTCGTCGTACGCGTCACCGTGCGCGTCGCTCAGCTCGTCGAGCCAGCCCCGCTGCTGTGAGCTCGCCTGATTGGGCAGCTCGAGGTTGAGTCGCGTCGCCACCTCGCGTACCCGCGCGTCCAGGAACGTATGACCCTCGACGAGATGCTCGCCCGCCGTCTTGACCGCCTTGGTGGTGCCGCGCGCCTCGGCCTGCTGTCCGGCGGGGAGCTCCCAGAGGCCCGCGAGCCGTACCTTGGTGATGAAGTCCCGGTCGAGCGCGGAGAGCGGACCGAACTCCGTCGACACGGTCTCCGCGTCGAGTCTGTCCACGCCGGTGCCCGACCTGTCCTCGTACGACCAGACGGGGAAGAGCAGCGCCGCCAGTGTCGCGACGAGCCCCGCGACGATGAGGCCGGTGCCGTTGATGGATCGCATGACGCCTCCTGTTGCACCGCCGCACGTTAGTGCGCCACAGGAAGGCACCTGCGGGATACGGCCCGGAGTACGTCAACTGCCGTACGGGTAAGGGGCATGGGTTACGGGGCGGGCGCTGCCCGCAGGGTGAGGGGGCCGGGGGAGCTGCCTAGGAGCTGCCCCCGCCGCCGCCACCTCCTCCGCAGCCGCCACCGCCTCCTCCGCCGCAGGATGACGAGGAGCCCCCGCCGCCACAGCCGCCGCCGGAACTCCCGCAGCTGGAGCCGCCGCACCCCGAGCTGCCTCCGCCGGCTCCGCACCACGCGATGGTGCTCCCGGAGCTCGCGTACGTCGAGGATGTCCCCGACCTACGCCCGGGCCGGACGCGGTGCGCGGCCTGCAACTGCGCGCGCAGGTCGGGGTCGAGGACGCCGACCAGGCCTTCCACCGCCACGCGGTGCGCCGCGCCGGACACGTGTGCGCCCGCGGCGCGGTACTCCGCGAGAGCGGTCCTGCCCGTGGCGGTCACCCGCGTGCGAGTTGCGCGGCCGCAGAGCAGGCCGATCAGGGCGCCGACGACCCACGCCACGATCAACACGATGGTCGACGCGCTCACCGGGTCCCATGCGGGGCCGTCCCCGTCCTCGACGGCGATGACGCCGATGACGAGGAAGAACCCGACGAAGCTCAGGACGTTGTGCCGGATCTTTCCGCGCCGCAAGCGGTCCAGGGCCTCGGGGCGCACCATCAGACCGCGCCGGGCCATCGTGTCACCGATCGCCTGTACGGCGGGGCCGCGCATCACGCCGATGCGCAGCCAGTGCAGGGCGCCGCTCGGCGCGGCTGCGTGCGCCTGGAGCACCGCGCCCTCCACCGGATTGCGGACCTCGGCCGACTGGATCGCGACGACGCCCGGGAACGCGACCACCAGGCGTCCGTCCTCGTGCAGGGACGCGATCGCGGCGTCGGCGACCCGGCTGGGCCCGCCGGCGAGGAAGGCGGCCTCCAACGGGTCGAAGACGGCGCCGTGTTGTGCGTCGGGCTGCGGAGGCCTGGCCTGCCGGATGCGGGAGACGCCCACCAGGAGACCGGCCGTCGACCCCGCGATCAGGATGACGAGACAAACGGACAGGATCTCCACGAACGCCACCCCTACCCCCGTCGCAGCGCGAACCGCGCCGCCCGCAACCACCGTGCGACCGGCCCCGCGTCCAGCGGCGCGGGCCCGGACCGTTCGAGCCACCAGTGCGTCAGCCTGCCGCGCGCTTCCGCGTCCTCGGGCTGCCCGGCCAGCAGCAGCCGCTCGGCGAAGTCCAGCGCGTCACGCCGGTATCCGCCGGACATCGCCCGCGCCTGGGCGTACGCGAAGAACTCCGCGCGATAGCTCTCACCGAGAATCTCCGGCAGCTCGGGCGCCACCTTCGCCACGACGTCCGCCCGCTTGCCCGTCAACGCCCGGCTCTGCACGCTCAGCCGGGCGCGGTCGAACCCTTCGGGCGCGGGCGTCCCGGCCACCAGAGCGGACAGGAGCGCGGTCTGCGCGAGGGCGAGGCGCTGACGGGTGGCATCGGGCACGGCGGCAGATGCCACGGCGGCGGCTTCACCGGCGGCCGGCGCCGTACCGGAGGCGCACTCGCCGGAGGCGGGCGCCTTCGTCCGCACGGTCTCCCGTATCGCGTCCAGCTCCCGCTCCAGCTCCTCGGGCGCCGGGAAGTTCTCGTCCCTCTCCAGCAGGACACCCGGTGGGCTCACCCGTGCGGCCAGGTCCGAAAGGATCGCGAGGACGGGTTCGGGCACCGGGTGGGCGTGGCTGTCGTGCCAGACGCCGTCCCGCTCGAAACCGCCCGCGACGTGGACGTACGCGATGGCCTCGACCGGCAGCTCGTCCAGGGCCTTCGACGGGTCCTCGCCGCGGTTGACGTGGTTGGTGTGGAGGTTGGCGACATCGATGAGGAGGCGTACGCCCGTGCGCTCGACGAGCTCGTAGAGGAACTGCCCCTCGGTCATCTCCTCACCGGGCCAGGAGATCAGCGCCGCGATGTTCTCCACGGCGAGCGGCACCGGCAGCGCGTCCTGCGCGATCCGCACGTTCTCGCACAGCACGTCCAGGGCGTCGCGGGTGCGCGGGACCGGCAGCAGGTGCCCCGCCTCCAGCGGCTGCGAAGCCGTCAGCGGGCCCCCGGCGCGTACGAAGGCGATGTGCTCGGTGACCAGCGGCGAGCCGAGCAGCCGCGCGCGCTCGGCGAGCGCGGCGAGACGGGTCGCGTCGGGACGCTCGGCGCCACCGAGGCCGAGCGAGACGCCGTGCGGTACCACCGTGATGCCGCGCTCGCGCAGCCGGAGGAGGGAGTCGGGGAGGTGCCCTGGGCACAGGTTCTCCGCGACAGCCTCGACCCAGTCGATGCCGGGCATCCGTTCCACGGCGTCCGCGATCTCCGGACGCCACCCGATTCCGGTCCCCAGGTGCTTCATGTTCCCCCTCCTCCGCCAAGACCCCGCGTCGCGTCCGCCAAGACCGCGCGTCGCGCTCGTGTCTTGTGAACGTGTGCAGGGGTCATGGCCCCGACAGACGTCGCCGAACCCCTGAGGAGGGACGTTCAGAGCTACATTTGAGGTTCCGGCCGATTCGTGTTGACCTCCCCGGGCGGCGGGGGCGAGGGCCGCGACGTCGTGGACACATCACCGGTGGGGCCGGCCGGTGGGGGCACCGGGGGAACGCCGGAGGGCGGCGGAGGGCCGCTGGGGCTGGCCGTCGCGGTGGCTGCGCCGCCGTTCGCGATGTCGTCGAAGTCGACGAGGCCGGTGGCCTCCAGCATCGTGATGTGGTCGAGGACCGTCTGGTTGGAATCGGTGGCCAGCTGCCGGATCAGGGTGTTGCGGGTGCTGTCACGCACATCGGCGATCGCGCTGAACACCTTGCCGTGCGAGACCCGCAGCAGATTCGCGAACTTCCGCTGGTACGTCTCGCCGCTGGCCTCGGTCAACTCCTGCAGCCAGCCCTGCTGTTCGGCGGTGGGCTGGTTCGGCAGCTCCACGCCGAGCTGCGCCGCGACCGAACGGGCCCGCTTGTCGAGGTCCGTGTGGCCGACGATCAGATGGTCACCGGCCTCCTTGATCGCCTCGGTCGGCGCCCGCTCGACGGCCTGCTGGCCCGCGGGTATCTCCCAGAGGCCGGCGAGCCGCACCTTCACCAGCAGATCGCGGTCGGCGGCGGAGAGCGGACCCCACTGCGTGGCCACGGACCCGGCGGCCAGATTTGCGGGCCCGGTGCCAGAACGGTCGGCGTAGGACCACATGGGGAACGCGAGCGCGCCCAGTGTGACCACGAGTGCCGCGATGATCAGAGCCGTGCCGTTGATGCGCCGCAATGTGCCGTGCCTCCCTGCCCGTCAACCTGCCGTGGGGGCAAGCTACTTCCTGGTACCGGAAGATACGGAAGAGGCGTGCGTGATGTTCAACGCATTGCGTCACCGGATGAGGACCCGGGCTGCCGTCCGAGCAGAGCCAGCATCTCCCCCAGCGGCGACGCGTCTTCTGGCGTGGGCAGTACCGGCGCGAACGCGGCCCCGGGACCTCGGCGTTCGGGGTCCTTCGGCACCCGTCGCGCGATGTCGAGTGCGGCTTCGACGACCGGCCGTGGGAGCTGGAGCCCGACGCCGATGGTCATCGCCAGGTCCCAGGAGTGCACCACGTAGTCAAGGAAGTGGAAGCCGACGGCGACCCGCCCCGCGAACGTCCCGCCGATCTCGGGAAGCGTGAACCCCCGGTCCCCGACGCCCTCTTCGGTGAACGCCGCCAGCACATGACGCACCGACTCGTCGTAGACCTTGAACGGGTCGCGGCCGAGGTCCGGTGCGATCCAGTACGTACGGTCGGCGCCCGAGCCCCGTGCCGCCGCCGCGAATCCGTGGTGCTGCGCGGTCATGTGCGCCACCAGGTCGCGCAACGTCCAGCCGGCGCAGGGGGAGGGGCGTTCCCAGTCGGTGTCGCGGGCCGTGCGCAGGACGCGGAGCGATTCCTGGAGGGCGGCGCGGTCGAGTGCGATGAGGTCGTGCATGAGGTCTCAGGATCCTTCCGGGGAGTGAACGGCCGGGACAGGCCAGGGAGTTGGGTCGGCGAGAGCGGCCGCTCGCCGGTCCGGACCGAGACGGATCCCGAACGCTTGCGCCAGGGATCGATCCAGAGCCACATGCCGACGGCGCCGGGCGTCCTGGGCCACCTCCGCCGCAGCCGAAGCCCCGACGGGGCGATCGGTGCGGTCTGGGTGTGCCGGTGGGGCGGTGAACTCCGTGACGCTCACGAGGAGTTGGCCCGACGCGTGCGCCTCGGGGCCCGCTTGTCGCGGCGTACGCGAGACCGATCGGAGGATTGGTGAAGGCATGCGACGAGCTTAAAGCTAAACGAACGATCGTGCTACTTGTTTTGCTGGAGCCGGTCCGGGTGCCGGTCCGGGAGCCGATCTGCGGGCAGCTCAGGGGAGTTGGGGTGAGGTGCTCAGGGGGTCGTGGTGAGGTGCAGGGCGGTGTGGTGAGGCAGTCAGGGGAGTTGCGGCACCAGCGACGGGTCCGTCGCCGCAGTGCGCAGTCGTGCCGTGATGGCGACGCCCGCCCTGCGGTAGATGCCCGGCTCGTCGTGCAGCACCGAGTGCGCGTTCGCCGTCTCCATCAGCGCGATGAGCTCGAAGGCGAGCTGGGGGACGTCGGTGTCCGGGTGCAGTTCGCCGGAGTCGCGGGCTTCCGCGACGCAGCGCTCGACCTGGCCGGTCCAGTCACGGTCGGCGCGCACCAGCGCGTCGTGCACCGCGCCCTCGCGGGCGTCGAACTCGGCGATCACCCCGTGGAAGAAGCAGCCGCCGGGAAAGACGCGTTGTTCCGAGTAGTCGAGCCATCGCGCGCACAGCTGCCATGCGCGGCCGAGACCGGGCGGGTACTGCCCGGCCGGTTCCACCACCGCGTCCAGGAAGATGCGGCCCGCCGCACGGATGGTCGCGAGCTGCAGCTCCTCCTTGGAGCCGAACAGCGCGAAGACCCCGCTCTTGCTGAGCTTCAGCTCGGTGGCGATCCGGCCGAGGGAGAGCGCCTCCAGGCCCTCGACCGAGGCGATGTCGACCGTGCGGCGCAGGACGAGCCGCCGGGTCTGATTGCCACGCTCGACGCGCCCGTCGAGCTTGGCACGGCCCGCTTCCGACCCTGCTCCTGCTCCTGCTCCCGCTCCCGCTTCCGCGCCCGCGCCCGCCCTGGCGCCCTCGGTTACGCCGAGCTTGCTCGCCATGTCGGTCTCCTCAACGCAGAGCGGGATGGTCGGCGACCACGGTGCAGGAACCGGGGGCGATCTCCGTGAAGCCCGCGTCCCGTACCACCGGCAGGCCGCTGGCCACGAGTTCGCGCCAGAGCGCGGCGCCCGGGGTGCGGACGGAGAGCGGGAAACCGGCGTCCCGCCAGGCCGCGCGCTCCTCGTCCGACAGTTCCCACCAAGCCAGTTGGGCACCGTGCCCCGCCTGGGCCATCGCCTTGCCCGCCGACATGTCGACATCGGGGCTCATCCACAGGACCGGCGCGGTCGCGTCCGCCGGTGGCACCGCCTCCGGGTCGTCCAGGTCCGTGCCCGAGACCTGGAGCCGGGCCAGATCCTTGGGCCAGCCGTCGAGCGGCACCGGCGGGAAGGCGCGGACCTCCGCCGACTTGCCCGTCACCGTGATCCCCGGGAGCGCCTCGGCCCGCCGCCACTCGGCGCCGCGGGCCCGCCGCACCACCTTGCGGATCCTGGCGTCCTGCCAGTCCCGCATGGCCTGCGCCCACTCGCCGTCGCCCAGGGAGCGCTCGTCGCCGAGCATCACGAGCACCGCGCGGGCCGCGGTCTCCAGTGCGTCCGTACGGTGCGGAGGCTCGGCCCGCTCGATGCGCGCCACCAGCGGCAGTACGTACTGCGGTGCCTCGTCACGTGTCGTCTGCTCCACGCGGAAGGGGCTGTCCTGGGGGTCTGGGGTGTCCTGCGGCTGGGGATTCCCGGCGGTCTGGTCGCTGCTCACGCGTCCAGTCTGCCAGGCGGAAGATCGGGCCTGTCAGGGGCTTTGCCCGATGACTCCTTAGTCTCCCTGCCCGCCGGGAGCCCCCTGCGCGAGGATGGGGGCATGGACAGTGATCTTGCGGGAGCCGCGCTGCGGCTCGACGGGGTGGGGCGGCGCTATGCCATGGGCGGGCCGTGGGTGCTGAGGGACGTCCGGTTCGGCATACGCGCGGGCACGCTGGTGCGGATCGAGGGCGCGAACGGCACCGGCAAGTCGACCCTCCTGCGGCTGCTCGCCGGGATCGACGCTCCGACCGAGGGCCGCGTCGTCGGACGGCCCCGCACGGCGTACGTCCCTGAACGCTTCCCCGCGGCACTGCCGTTCACGGCCGCCGGGTATCTCACGCACCTGGGCCGCATCCACGGCTTGGCGAAGAGCGCGGCAGCGCGGGGCGCGGAGGAGTGGCTGGAGCGCTTCGGGGCCGCGAGTTACGCCCGTACGCCCCTGTCGGAACTGTCCAAGGGCAGCAGTCAGAAGGTCGCCGTGGCCCAGGCGCTCCTCGCGGCGCCCGAGCTCCTTGTCCTCGACGAGGCGTGGACGGGCCTGGACGCCGCGGCCCGTGACGAACTCGACCGGGCCGTCGCCGAGAGGGTCGCCGATGGCGGCGCCGTCGTCTTCGTGGACCACGACCCGCGGCGGCTCTCGGGGGCGGTCGATGTGACGTACGCGGTGGTCGACTCGGCGGTGAACGCCCGTACCCCTGACGGCATTCCACCGGAATCCACCGCGCCGGAAGGCCCTTCGGTGGTGATCGAAGCGCAGGGGCCGCCGGGTGCCGCGCCGCCCTCCGTGCCGGGTGTCGTCACCGGACACTCCCCGGAGGGCGCACTGCGGCTGACGGTGGCGGCGCCCCACTCGGACATCGCGCTGCGGGCGCTGCTGACTGCGCGTCCGCCTTGGCACGTGGTGTCGGTTTCGGCGTCGGTGCCGGCTCAGGCGTCGGGGGCGGAGTCGGGGTCGGGGTCACGGTGGGCGTCGGGGTCTGAGTCGGCGCCCGCGGCGGAGTCGCGTCCGGCATCGGGGTGGGAGTCGGCGTCGGAGTCGCGTTCGGCATCGGGGTCGGGGTCGGGGTGGGCGTCGGGGTCTGAGTCGGCGCCCGCGGCGAAGTTGCGTCCGGCATCGGGGTGGGAGTCGGCGTCGGAGCCGCGGTCGGCGGCGGAGTCGCGTTCGGCGTCGGCGTCGGGATCGGGGTGGGCGTCGGGGTCTGAGTCGGCGCCCGCGGCGGAGTCGCGTTCGGCATCGGCATCGGGGTCGAAGCCGCGGTCGGCGACGGAGCCGCGTTCGGCGTCGGCGTCGGGGTCGGAGCCGCGGTCGGCGATGGAGCCGCGTTCGGAGTCGGAGTCGGAGTCGGGGTCGGAGCCGCGGTCGGCGATGGAGTCGCGTTCGGCGTCGGTGTCGGAGTCCCTCCCGGGAGTGCCATTCGCCACCCCCGAGGACGGCGAGGTGCGCGGCCGATGAACGCCCTGCTCGGATACCAGTCCGCCCTCCTCCTGCGCTCCCAGCGCTGGCTCGCCCCCGTCATCCTGTACGCCGCGTTCCTTGCCGTCGGCGTGCAGAGCGGGCAGCCGGTCCTCGACTCCCTCGCGTACGCCGCCGCGGCGCTGCTGCCCGTCGCCGCCTGGCTGGTACGGATCTGCGTCACCAACGAACCGCCCGCCGCCCGCAGCTGCTCGGCCGCTGCCGCCGGGCCCTGGCGCGCTCAACTGGCCTGTCTGCTCTCCGCGTTCCTCGCCACGGCCCTGCTCGGCGCCGTCGCCACCGTCGTCGTGGCGGTGATCAGCGACCCGGCGAGCACCGATCACCGTACAGCCGTGGACCCGCTGGCCGCGAGCGGTGCGGGGCTGCTCGCGATGCTGGTGAGCGCACTCATGGGCACGGCCATCGGCGCTGTCACGAGTTGGCCGCTGACGCGCTCGCCGGGCCGGGCGATCCCGGTGATGCTGCTCGCCTCGCTACTCGCTCTGGTGACCACGGGCTCCCCCGGGAGGGCGGCCATGACCGGGCTCGTCACGGGGTCGCGGGACGGGGTGGTGCCGGTGCTGCTGCTGCCCGTCGCGGGGGCGGTGGTACTCGCGGTGGCGGCAGTGGGGACGGCCTGCGGGCTGGCCTCGCGCAGGGGCTGAGCGAGCGGCATCTCGGTGCCCGGCATCTCGGTGCCCGGCGGCTCAGCCCGAGCAGGCCGCGCGCTGTGCCTCGTGCCACTCGCACACGGGGCACAGCGTCACACCCTGGTGCGATTCCGGGTACTCGGTGGGCTCGCGGCACAGCACGCACTCGGCGAACGGGCCCGCTTCGGTGTCGGCGGCCTCGGCGGCCTCGGCGGCCTCGGCGGTGTCGTCGGCGGCGTTGTCCATGCAGGGCAGCCTAGCCGCGCGAGCGAGAGGCCCCCGCGGCCCTGATCTGCTCCGACACCCGGACGAACCGGAAGCCGCGCTCGCGCAGCTTCGGGACGATCGTCCGCAGGGCACGCTCCGTCGCGGGGGCCGCGCTGCGGGTGCAGTGCATGACGACCACCGAGCCGGGCCGCACCCCGTCGAGCACCTGCCGGGCCACCGCGTCGGCGTCCGTAGCGAAAGCGTCGCCGCTCACCACGTCCCACTGCACGGCCGTGACACCGCCCGGAGCCAGTGCGCGCAGCGCCCGCTTGTCGTAACAGCCGCCGGGGAAGCGGAAGTACGGGACCTGGCGCTCGACGCCCGCCTTGCGGAAGGCGGCGAAGGCGCGCTCCACGTCGGCGCGCATGCGGGAGGCGGGGACGGTCGGCAGGCCGTAGCAGCGGTCGGTGAAGGCGTAGTGGCTGTACGAGTGATTGGCGACCTCGAAGAGCGGATCCCGGCCGATGTCCTTGGCCTGCGCCGGGTACTCCTCGGCCCACCGCCCCGTCATGAAGAACGTCGCGGGCACTTTCAGCCGGCGCAGCGTCGACACCAGTGCCGGATTGTCGAACCGCTCACCCGCCGCGGCGCGTGGCCCCTGGTCGGCGGTCATGTCGGCGTCGAAGGTGAGGGCGACGGCGGGGGCGGCGGACGCCGGGGTGCGGGGGGCGTTCTTGAAGACGGGGGTGAGGCCCGCGGGGCCGGGAGCGAGGGTCGCGGGGCGGGGCGGGGCGGATGCCGTGGGGCGCGCGGTCTTGTCGCGGCTGCCCGGTGCTGGGTCCGTGCCGCAGGCGGCGAGTGCGGCGATGGTGAGGGCGGTCAGGGCGCAGGCGGCGGTCAGTGTCCGTGTCGGGGTGATCATCTGGCGAACGTATCGACATAAAAAGGACAAACCGCCGAAGGTGGCGGCCGCGCTGCCCAGCACTGCCCCGGACGGCCGAACCGCCCGCCGCGCCGCTGACGTACCTGCCGCCGAGTCGGCGCGAGCGGGTCGAGGACCCCGCCGACCGGGCGCCGACCTGGCCGTCGGCAGTCCGCGCGTCCGTCAGTGGGAGCCCAACTTCCTTACGGACAAGCCTCGTTCGTCGGATGCGATGAGCGCACCCTTCCAGCTCTCCATCATGAGAAACCCCCGGATCGTGGTCTGCCTGGTCGTGGTCTGCCTGGCCTGCTTGGCCTGCCTGGCCTGTTCGTGGCATCGCTAATGCGCGTCAAGAAGCATTAAGATGCGCTCACGTTAGCGAGAGGCAGGCCCTTCGCGCAACGCGAGGCCCGCAGGAACGCCTCGGCCGGTCGGTCAGCCGGCCGATCGCCCGCCCGCCCGAGGCCGATGTGCCCGAGGCGGAGGTGAAGGTGAAGATCCGGAGCGCAGTACACGCGCAGTACATTGGCGCCGATGACTGAGCGACCCCCACCCGGCTCGGCCCGCCCAGGCGGGCGGACGGCCCGTACGCGCACGGCGGTCCTCGCCGCTGCCCTGGACGAGCTCGACGCGGCAGGGTTCAACGCGCTCTCGCTGGACAAGCTCGCCGCGCGCTCCGGCGTCCACGTGTCGACGATCCGCCGCCGCTGGCGCACCGCCGAGGGTGTCGTCGTCGACCTGCTGGCCCAGCACAGCACGACGATCCCCACACCGGACTCCGGCGACTTCCGCCGGGACCTGCACGAACTGGCCCAGGCCATCTCCAACTTCCAGGCGGTGCCCCGTAACTACAACCTCATCGAAGGCATCGTGGCGGCGGCCGCCCACGACTCACGCATCGCCGACATCGTCCGCGGTGCCTTCACGGCACGCACCCAGCACGTCGCACAGCTCGTGAGCCGCGCCGTCGACCGCGGCGAACTCCCCCCGGACACCCGGGCCGAGGAAGTCATCGCGGCCCTGAGCGCACCGTTCTACTACCGCCTCCTCATCCTCCGCGCGCCCATCGACGACCGACTGGTCCACACCAGCGCCGAAGCGGCCTTCCACGCGGCGCACGCCGGTGTTTTCCACGAGCCCCGGTCACCCCTCGCGGCCTCCTAGACCCAACCGTCCAGCGACCCCATGTACGCGTCGAAGTCGTCGCGGTGGATGGTGTGTCCGGCGCCCTTGACCGTCCGTACCTCGAATCCGCGCCGCTCCAACTCTCCCTTCAGCTCGTCGGGCACGAGGAAACTGGGGTCCGCGACCTGCACAAGCGACGGGACCGTCGGCGCGGCGGGTGTGCGGTCGAGGGCGTTCGGTCCGGAGAGGGCGAGGGCGGTGTCCGGGTCCCAGGCGGCCAGTGTGGCGACCTCGACGTCGAGGTCGGCCTCCTCCCAGCGGGGGTTCAGAGTCGCGATCGTCGTCCGGGTCGCGTTCCGGAACTCGACGAAGACGGAGGGGTCCACGCCCGCCGCGCCGAGTGCCCACGCCGGGTCGGAGTAGACGGCCCGTACCGGTGCGAGCCGCTCCACCGCCAGGGCGAGCGCTATCCCGCCCAGGGAGTGCCCGACCGCGAGTTCAACGCCGCTCGGCAGTGTGTCGACCAGGTCGTCCGCGAAGACCTCCGGGCTGTACGCGCCGCGCCCGCTCGCCCCGTGCCCGCGCAGGTCGACGCCTATCACCCGGTAGCCCTTGTCGGCGAGGGCGGGACCCACGCGGCGCCAGGTGCGGTGGTCCGACATGATGCCGTGGACCAGGACGGCGACGCGGTCGCCGGTGCCCCATTCGCGGGTGTTCAACTTCATGGTGATGGCCTGCTTTCTTGCATCTTTGCCGACGTTCGTGCCGACGATTGCTGGCGTTCTTGCTCTTCTTACGTGAAGTACCGCCGTGAAGTAATGCCGTGAAGTACTGCCATGAACCACCCGCGCCCGGCCGCCGATTGCTCAGCGCACGCCGCGTATCGGGCGGACCGAGAGCGCGCCCAGGACGGACAGGACGGCACCCGCGATGAAGAGGGCCGTGTAACCGCCGCCGTCACTGCCTCCGCAGAGCGAGACGATGACCGACGCGACGAACGGGGCCAGGATCTGTGGGCCGGCCTGCGCCATGTTCAGGACGCCCAGATCGCGGGCCGCGTCATCGGCACTCGGCAGGATCATGGATACCAGCGCGTTGTCGACGGCCATGAAGCAGCCGAAGCCGAGGCCGTTGAGGGCGGCGAAGATGATCATCGCGGTCCAGTTCGGCGAGACGGCGGGGATGACGAGGGCGACCGCTGAGATCGCCGCGGAGGCGGCGACGAACAGCTTGCGCCGGTCCATCCGGTCCGAGAGCACGCCGCCGACGACGGTGGACACGGCCATCGTGACCGCGTTGATGGGTGCGAGGACGGCGACGGCGTCCTCGGGCTCCATGCCGGACGGCAGGTCGATGTGGTCCTGGAGTATGTAGAGCTGGTAGCCGAAGACACAGAAGTAGCCGAGCACGAGCAGCGCGCGCCCGATGAACGCCCAGCGGAAGTCGCGGTGGCGCAGGGCGCCGAGGAATGCTGCGAACTGCTTCTTGAGCGGGATCGACGCGTGCGCGTCCGACTTCTTCCGCGCGGGCGACTTCTTCTGCGCGGGCGACTTCGGCTTCTCCCGGGCGAAGGCGGTGAACAAGGCCGCCGCGAGCGCCACGAACAGACCGAGCACCAGATATCCGGTGCTGAGGTGGTCGGCGAACGCCGAGCCGACGAGCGCGCCGAGCGTCGACCCGATCGGCAGCCCGATGCCGACGGCCGCGGACGCCCTGCCACGGGCGGCGAGCGGCACGCGGTCGGGGACGACCGAGGTGAGCGCGGCCTGGAAGACGTTCATCACGGCCTGCCCCAGACACCAGGCGATCGTCACGAGCAGCACGGTCTGGACCCCGCCGAGCAGGGCCATCGCGCCGACGGCGGCTATGCCGCCGCCGAGTATCCAGGGATTACGGCGTCCGCTGCGGTCGGAGAGGGCGCCCGCCACGGGATTGAAGATGGTGGCGAAGACCGCGCTGACCCCGCTGACGAGGCCCAGCATGGCGACCTTGTCGGCCTTGTCGATGTGCTCGATCTGGAGCGGCAGCAGCACGCTTCCCACGCCGACGTAGAGCGCGTACATCGCGGTGTTGGCCAAGGTCAGGAGGGGCATGAGGCCGCGGGGGGCGCGGGGCGGGCCGTTCCCCTCGTCGTCGGGGCGCGGGGCCTGGGTCGTGGCGGCCGGGGGCGGCTGGTCCTGGTGAGCGGAAAGGGCCACGTTGCCCTCCTCCTCAGAAGGTCGGTCGTGATGACCGAGAGGGTAGGTGACACGTGTAACTTGACGTGTCAGTGCAATTCCTAGCACCCACCCCACGCCCGCACCAGAGCCGCGGCGGTGAATCGGCAGCCGAACTCGGTGCAAGCTGGCGTGACTTGGGCCTGGACGCGGTGTTCGCCTACAACGACGAGTACGCGATGCTCCTGATGCGGGCCCTGCAGGACGCCGGCATCGTCGACGAGGCGGAGGGTCGCGGCTGCTTCGCGATCAACGCGGCTGTCGAGATCGCCGGGCTCGACCCGGAGGTCAAGGACGCGGTGCGGCGCAACTTCGACCGGGTGGAGGAGGAGCTGCGCGCGGTCGTGACGGCCGGCAGGCGCACGGGCGAGCTCCGGTCGACGGCAGACGCGCGGACCGTCGCCCGCCGGGTGCAGAGCACGTACTACGGCCTGCGCGTCCTGGCCCGCGTACAGGACGACCGGCAGGCGCTGCTCGACACGGTGGAGAGCACGCTCGCTGATCTGTGATCACCCGGCCGCCCCAACGTCGCCCGGTTCCGCGCCACTTGAGTGCTGCCAGTCCTGCCGGGTCGCACAGAATCGTCGCGTCCCCGCCGCGGGATCTTTGTTCACGTGGCGTATCCCCAGAAGTAATCGCGGCTGATTGGATATGCGACGCCCGCCCGATGCGACGCGCGCCCGATGCGACGCCCACCCCCACTCTCAGGAGATTCAGTGCCGCACCCAGCGCTGCGCAGGACTCACGCCGCCGCGATCACCACGGTGCTCGCCGCGGCCACGCTCGCCGCCGTAGCTCCGTCCGCGACCGCCGCCGACGCGCCTGCCGCCTCTGTCGACACTCCCGCACTCAAGGTGCTCTCGTACAACGCGTTTCTCTTCAGCAAGAACCTCTACCCGAACTGGGGCCAGGACCACCGTGCCAAGGTGATACCGGCCGCGGACTTCTTCCAGGGCAAGGACGTGGTCGTCCTCCAGGAAGCCTTCGACAACTCCTCGTCCGACGCGCTGAAGGCCAACGCCGCGAACCGCTACCCGCACCAGACCCCCGTCATGGGCCGGAGCAAGGACGGCTGGGACGCCACCGGCGGCGCGTACTCGGCGGTGACCCCGGAGGACGGCGGAGTGACCGTCCTCAGCAAGTGGCCGATCCAGCGCAAGGAGCAGTACGTCTACAAGGACGCCTGTGGCTCCGACTCGTACTCCAACAAGGGCTTCGTCTATGCCCAGTTGAACGTCAACGGCGCGAAGGTGCACGTCGTCGGCACCCACGCCCAGTCCACCGACCCGGGCTGCGGCTCCGGCGAGGCGGCCGCGACGCGTGCCCTGCAGTTCAAGGAGATGGACGCCTTCCTGGATGCCAAGAACATCCCGGCGGCCGAACAGGTCATCGTGGCGGGCGACTTCAACGTCGACTCCCACAGCGGCGAGTACGCCTCGATGCTCGCCGACGGCGGCTTCGCCCCCGCCGACGGCCGCAGTGGCCACCCGTACTCCTTCGACACCCAGGACAACTCCATCGCGTCCGAGCGCTACCCGGACGACCCCCGCGAGGACTTGGACTACGTGCTGCACCGCAAGGGCCACGCCCGCCCCGCCACCTGGCGCAACGAGGTGGTCAAGGAGCAGAGCGCGCCCTGGACGGTCTCCAGTTGGGGCAAGCGGTACACGTACACCAACCTGTCCGATCACTATCCGGTGATCGGGTCCTAGATTCCCGGCCCGGTGGGGCGCGGCAGCCCGCGACAACGGGCCGCCGCGCCCCCGTCGTGCGGGGTCAGGTCCGGTGCCAGGGCCCCGTCACCGCGAACGTCGTGCCGGGCGTGTAGCAGTTGACGTACATCGTGTCGTGGTCCGGTGAGAACGAGACGCCCGCGAACTCGCCCCACTCGGGCTCCTCGGGGGTGCCGATGTTCTGCCGGCCGCGGGCCATCTCGTAGACCTCACCCCGGCGCGTCAGGCCGTACACGTGCTGTGCGCCGCCTCCGTCCTCGGCCACCATCAGGCCGCCGCTGGGCGCGAGGCAGATGTTGTCGGGGGACTCGCCGGGCAACTGGATGTCGGTGCTCGGGCCGAAGACGATCACCAGGGTGAGGCGGCGCTTCGACGGTTCGTAGCGCCAGATCTGCCCGAAGTGGTCGGCCGCCGAGCCCTCCGCGCTGTGCGCGAAGGACGACACGAAGTAGACGGAGCTCCCGCCCCAGTAGCAGCCCTCCAGCTTCTGCGCGTGCGTGATGCCCTTGGGACCGAAGTCCTGGAGCCGGATGGGGGTTTGGGCGGCGAGCGGGTCCGGTACGTCGACCCACTCGATGCCCGTGAAGCACGCGCCCGTCTCCTGGACCGCGGACAGGTCGGGCACGCCCGGAACGCGCATCGCCTGCAGCCTGCCGCCCGCACGGAGCGAACCGCGGCCGCCCTCGGGCTTCTTGGGCAGGAAGCGGTAGAAGAGACCGAAGGGCTTCTGGAAGGCGTCCTCGGTCTCGTAGACCACGCCCCGCCTGGGGTCGACGGCGATCGCCTCGTGCTGGAAGCGGCCCATCGCGGTGAGCGGCACGGCTCCGGTGCGGCGCGGGTCGACGGGGTCGACCTCGAAGATGAAGCCGTGGTCCTTGGTGTAGCCGTTCGTGCCGGCCTTGTCCTCGGTCTCCTCGCAGGTCAGCCAGGTTCCCCAAGGGGTGCGCCCACCCGAGCAGTTGACCGCGGTACCGGCGATCGCGACGCGCTCGCTCAGGACGTTGTTGTGGCGGTCGAGCGCGAGCGCCGTACAGCCGCCCTTGCCCATCGGGTCGTAGGTGAGGCCCTTGACCGTGGGGACGGGAACTCTGCCGTCCTTGCGGTTCTCGTGGTTGCGGACGAGGTGGACGCCGCCGCGCTTGCCGCGGAACGCGTCCATGCCGTCGAAGTTGCTCGGCACCTTGCCCTCACCGGAGGACAGATCGCCGCCCTCCCGCGAGAGCACCTTGTAGCGGAAACCTTTCGGCAGATCGAGCAGCCCGGCGGGGTCGGGCAGCAGCGGCCCGTATCCGGCCTTGCCCTGCGCGGCAGCGCTCCCCGCGAAGAGTTCCGTGAGAGCGCCGGTGAAGGCGATTCCCGCACCCACCGCACCGGTACGGGCTAGTACTTGACGTCGAGTCGTGGACATAAAGGGTCGACCTCCTGCTGGCGGACAGGAACATGACCGGATGTGTGTACCACGCGCCCAGGCGTGCGGGAACCACGCGCGTAGCGGTGAGTCGCTACGGCTTCACGAGGCTCTGCGCGTCCCGTGCGAGCGCCGTGAGCCGGGATATCGCCCGGAAGTACTTCTTCCGGTAGCCACCGTTCAGCATCTCCTCGCTGAACAGCTGGTCGAAGGGCACGCCCGACGCCAGTACGGGCACCTCGCGGTCGTACAGGCGGTCGGCGAGTACGACGAGGCGCAGGGCGGTCGACTGGTCGGGGACGGGCGTGACATCGGTGAGGCAGACGGCCTCGAGCCCGTCGGTGAGCGCTCCGTACCGGCTGGGGTGGACGCGCGCGAGGTGGTCGAGCAGCTGCGGGAAGTCGTCGAGGCTCGCGCCGTCGGTCGCGTACGCGGTCTTGGTGACCTGCTCGTCCGAGTACGGAGCGGGTGCTTCCGGAAGTCCCCGGTGGCGGTAGTCGTCGCCGTCGATGCGCAGCGACTTGAAGTGGGTGGCCAGGCCCTGGATCTCGCGCAGGAAGTCGGCGGAGGCGAACCGGCCCTCGCCGAGCTTGCCCGGCAGCGTGTTCGAGGTCGCGGCGAGTGCGACGCCCTCATCGACGAGCCGCGCGAGCAGCGAGGAGACGAGCACCGTGTCGCCCGGGTCGTCGAGCTCGAACTCGTCGATGCAGAGCAGCCGGTGACCGCTGAGAGTGCGCACGGTCTGCTGGAAGCCGAGCGCCCCGACCAGGTTCGTCAGCTCGACGAAGGTGCCGAACGCCTTCTGCTCGGGCGCGGCGGGCGTCGCATGCCACAGGGAGGCGAGGAGGTGGGTCTTGCCCACGCCGTAGCCGCCGTCGAGGTAGACACCGCGGGGCCCCGTGGGGGCCGCGGGCTTGGCGCGGCCGAACCAGCGCTTCCTGCCCGAGCCGGACGCGTGCGCCCCGCCGAGCCCGGCCGCGAAGCCGCTCAGGACCCGCACGGCCTCGGTCTGGCTCGGCTGGTTCGGGTCCGGTATGTACGTATCGAAACGGACGGAGTCGAAGCGCGGCGGCGGCACCATCTCGGCGACCAGACGGTCGGCGGGGACATGGGGCTCGCGGGCGCACAGCGACAGGGGAGCCGCTTCGGCTATGGGGCTCTGCCCGGAGGCGGCGGTGGAGGACGACACGGTCCCTAACTCTAAGCGCCGTGCAAGACTGCTGGACATGCGACGCCTGTTCCCTGTGACCGACCAGACAGACGAAACATCCGTACGAGCAGACGAGACATCAGTACGAGAGTGGGAGCTCGGGGAGCTCGCCGACGCGTACGCCTACCCTCCTGGCGACACCCCCTGGCTGCGCGCCAACATGGTGTCCACGCTCGACGGGGCGGCCCAGCACGACGGCCGGTCGCACCCCATCTCGAACGCCACGGACATGCGGATCTTCGGCACCCTGCGCGCGGTCGCCGATGCCGTGGTCGTGGGTGCCGAAACGGTACGCCAGGAGGGTTACCGCCCGGCACGCGCGCGTGAGGCCTTCGCCGAGCGCAGGGCTGCGGCCGGGCAGACGGTGGTGCCCGCGATCGCCGTGGTCAGCGCGAGCCTCGACCTGGATTTCACCCTTCCGCTTTTCACCTCGCCCCCGGTGCCCACGCTCGTGGTGACCGGTGCCGCGGCGCCCTCCGACCGGGTCGCGGCGGCCGAGAAGGCGGGCGCGGTGGTGGTGGTCGCGGGGGAGGGCGCCGTGGTCGAGCCGGAGCGGGTCGCGCCCGCCCTGGCCGAGCGCGGCCTGACCCGGCTGCTCACGGAGGGCGGGCCCCGGCTGCTCGGCCAGTTCGTGGCGGCGGGGGCCCTGGACGAGCTCTGTCTGACGGTGTCCCCGATGCTCACCGCGGGGGACGCGCAGCGGATCGCCTGGGGGTCCGCTGTGGCGGTGCCGGAACGATTCGTACTGGCCTCCGTACTGGAGGAGGCCGGGTTCCTCTTCACCCGATACCGTCGAACCTGACAATCAGCGGAATCAGCCGTTCCGTTTCACTTCCGTTGGGCACACTAAAAGTCGCAGACCCCGTGCGGCCACGGGGCAGGATGGTTTCCGCAGGGGCCTGCCGAGACAGACTCTCGGCAGCCCACGGATGAGAAGGGCGCCTGTCGTGTTCACAAGCGTATTGATGATCGAGAAGGCCCTGACCTCCGCCGACGTGGAGTTCGTCACCACCTTGCACGGCGACGAGACGGTCACCTTCCGGGTGCTGCTCCAACCCCGCGGCGATCAGGCGGACCGCCTGCTTCGGGCCATCGACGACGTGGCTCTGGGGGAGCTCGACGAGGCGGCGAAGGAAGGGGACGTCCCCGAGGGGCAGGACGCCACGGCCCCCGCGCAGAAGGCGCTCGCGGTCTCGCTGACGGCGCTGCGCGCCTCGGGCTGCGAGGCAACCGGACGGCTGATCGAGGACCACCCCCTCGACGCGCTCAAGCAGCTGGTCGACGAGGCGAACGCGGACGAGGTCATCGTGCTGACCGACCCGCACTACGTGGAGGAGTTCTTCCACCGGGACTGGGCGTCTCGTGCCCGGCACAAGGTGGGCGTACCGGTCCTGAAGCTGTTCTCGCACACGGAGGACTAGGAATTAGGCTGGGCCGGCCCAGTTACTAGGCTGGACCCCGCCGGGCCGCACGGCCCGGCGCGTTCAGTCGCCGTCACACCTGGAGAAGAACCTATGGCACCCGGCCTTCCCATCGCCATGGACCGACCGCACTTCATCGGCATCGGCGGCGCCGGAATGTCGGGCATCGCAAAGATCCTCGCCCAGCGTGGCGCCAAGGTCGCCGGCAGCGACGCACGGGAGTCGGCCACGGCCGAGGCCCTGCGGACCCTGGGCGCCACGGTCCACATCGGCCACGACGCCGCGCACCTCGCGTCCGACGCGACCTGCGTGGTCGTCTCCTCCGCGATCCGCGCCGACAACCCCGAGCTGGCCCGCGCCACGGAGCTCGGCATTCCGGTTGTCCACCGCTCGGACGCGCTCGCCTCCCTCATGGAGGGACTGCGTCCGATCGCGGTGGCCGGCACGCACGGCAAGACCACGACGACGTCGATGCTCGCCGTCACCCTCTCCACCCTCGGCCTCGACCCCTCGTACGCGATCGGCGGCGACCTGGACGCGCCGGGCTCGAACGCGCTGCACGGCGACGGCGCGATCTTCGTGGCCGAGGCGGACGAGAGCGACCGCAGCTTCCACAAGTACGCGCCCGAGGTCGCCATCGTCCTGAACGTGGAGCTCGACCACCACGCCAACTACGCGTCGATGGACGAGATCTACGAGTCCTTCGAGACCTTCGCCGGCAAGATCGTCCCCGGCGGCACCCTGGTGATCGCGGCGGACCAGTCCGGCGCGGCCGAGCTGACGAAGCGCGTGCGCGAGGCGGGTGACCTGAAGGTCGTCACGTACGGCGAGTCGGAGGGCTCCGACCTCCGCATCCACAAGATCACCCCGCGCGGCCTGACCAGCGAGGTCACGGTGATCCTGAACGGCAAGTTCCTGACCTTCACGGTCTCGGTCCCCGGCCGCCACTACGCCCACAACGCGGTGGCCGCCCTGGCCGCGGGCATCGCGCTCGGCATCCCGGCGCACAACCTCGCCTCGGCCATCGGCTCGTACACCGGCGTCAAGCGCCGCCTCCAGCTCAAGGGCGAGGCGGCGGGCGTCCAGGTCATCGACTCCTACGCGCACCACCCCACGGAGATGACCGCCGACCTGGAGGCGATGCGCTCCTCCGCGGGCGACTCGCGCATCCTGGTCCTCTTCCAGCCCCACCTCTTCTCCCGCACGCAGGAGCTGGGCAAGGAGATGGGCCAGTCCCTGGCTCTCGCGGACGCCTCCGTGGTTCTCGACATCTATCCCGCGCGCGAGGACCCGATCCCCGGCATCACCAGCGCCCTGATCATCGACGCGGCCGTGGCGGCGGGCGCCGACGTGCGCGCCGTGCACGACAAGACGGAGGCCGCGGCGGTCGTCGCGGGAATGACGCGGCCCGGCGATCTCGTTCTCACCATGGGAGCGGGCGACGTCACGGACCTCGGCCCGCAGATCCTGTCAGAGTTGTCGAAGTAGCCGTAGCAGTCGTAGCAGTCGAAGCAGTCGAAGTAAGGGGTTCAGTCTCATGTCGTACGACGTCGAGAAGCCGGACGAGCAGTGGCGCGCGGAGCTGAGCCCTTCGGAGTACGCGGTGCTGCGCCAGGCGGGCACGGAGCCCGCGTTCGTGGGTGAGTACACCGACACCAGGACCAAGGGCGTCTACTCCTGCCGCGCGTGCGGCGCGGAGCTGTTCACCTCGCAGGAGAAGTTCGAGTCGCACTGCGGCTGGCCGAGCTTCTTCGACCCCAAGGACACGGACGCGGTCGAGCTCCTCCAGGACACCTCGCACGGCATGACGCGCACGGAGGTGCGGTGCGCACGCTGCGGCTCGCACCTCGGTCACGTATTCGAGGGCGAGGGCTACGCGACTCCGACGGATCAGCGGTACTGCATCAACTCGATCTCGCTGACGCTGGCGCCCGAGGAGGGCTGAGCGGCGGTTCACGCCATCGGGGCCCGGCAGCGGAAGAATGCTGCCGGGCCCCGACGCGTGTCCGATCCGGAACGTCTCAGAACGTCAGCTTCCAGCTGTTGATGTAGCCCGTGTCCTGCGCCGCCACGTCCTGCACGCGCAGCTTCCAGGCGCCGTTCGCCGGCTCGCTCGACGCGTTGACCGTGTACGTCGCGATGACGTTGTCCGCCGAGTCGTTGCCGCTGGAGTTCTTCAGACGGTACGCCGTGCCGTCGGGGGCCAGCAGGTCGACGACCACGTCTCCGCGCCAGGTGTGCCGGATGTCGACGTCCGCCCTGAGGGTGGCCGGGGCGTTGCCCGTGCGGCCTGTCACGTTCACCGTCGAGGTCACGGCCGCGCCGTTGTCAGGGATGGCGACGTCCGTGGTGTTCTCGTACGAGTCACCGGGCGGGACGGGGGTCTCGGTGCCGAGGGTCCAGACGGCGTGGGCGATGGCGTCGCTGTTGCGGTCCAGGGCGGTGTCGTTGATGTTCGACGTCGTGTCGCACGACGAGTGGTAGCAGCGGTCGAAGGCCTGGCCGGCCGTGCCGCCCCACTTCTGGGCCTGGGCGCTGGACTTCGTACGGCTCGCGCCGGTGAAGAGGCCGCCGACCGGGATGCCCACGTTCTTGAAGCTGGCGTGGTCGGAGCGGCCGTCGCCCTCGGTCTCTATCTCCGTGGGCACGTTCAGGCCCGCGTAGTAGTCCTTGAAGGTCTTCTCGATCGTGGGGTCGTCGTCGTAGACGAAGTAGCCCGGGTTCGGGGAGCCGATCATGTCGAAGTTGAGATAGCCGGCGACCTTCGAACGCTCCGTCGAGGGAAGGTTGTTGACGTAGTACTTCGACCCGACCAGACCCAGCTCCTCCGCGCCCCACCAGGCGAACCGCAGATGCTTCGTCGGCTCCAGCTGCGCGCGTGACACGGCGAGCGCCGTCTCCAGGACGCCTGCCGAGCCCGAGCCGTTGTCGTTGATGCCGGGGCCCGAGCTGACGCTGTCGAGGTGGGCGCCCGCCATCAGGACCTTGTTCGGGTCGCCGCCAGGCCAGTCCGCGATGAGGTTGTAGCCGGTGGCGCCGCTCGAGGTGAACTGCTGCACGGTGGTGGTGAACCCGGCCGCGTCCAGCTTGGCCTTCGCGTAGTCGATCGAGGCCTTGTAGCCGGGGCGCCCATGGGCGCGGTTGCCGCCGTTGGCCGAGGCGATCGACTGGAACTGGGAGAGGTGCGCCTTGACGTTGGCGAGCGGGATGTCGGGGGCCGCGAGCGTCGGGGACGGGGCCGCGAGGGCCGCGGGCGCGGTGGCGGCGAGCAGTCCGGCGGCGGCGAGCGTGGCGACACCCGCGGTGGCCCGTCTCAGGGCGCGGGGTATGGCGGGTCTGGAGATTCTCATGTGGGGCTCCGAATTCCGAACAGCGAGGGGGACGGAACGTACTGACGCCCTGCGACGCGGTGCCGCAGGGCGCTGGAGCTGTACTGGGTCGTGCTGGGCTGAACCGAGATGTGCTGAGGTGTGTGGCGCGAAGTGCGTTGCCTGATATTGAGGGGGCGTCGACTCGCCGTCAAGGGAGGAAACCGGTCAGATGCCGGTCAGCCAGATTCGGATATCGGACACCGCCTCATGGCCCGCGTACGGGCTCCGGCTCAGTCCTCTTCGGGGGTCTCCGGACGCAGCAGCGGGTGCTTCACGCCCGGGAACACCCGGGCCTTGATCACCGGCTCGCCGGACGCGCCCTGGACCACCGTCTCGGCGATGCCCCACGGGCGGCCCGGCAGGACGACGAGGATGGTGTACGAGGAGGCGCAGCCCATGCAGTCGTAGCGGTCCGCCCAGGTCTCGACCTCGGTGCGGCTGCCGGGATAGCGGGCCACGTGGCGGTGGCGGGCGTGGCAGCGGTCGCACTTCTCGCCCGGCTCGCAGGTGCCGCCGCAGGGACACGGCACGTCCAGGGTCTCGGCCGGCTGCCAGCGCTGCGTGACGACCGCCTCGCGGGTGGCGCCCATGTCCTTCATGGCCTTGAGGTTGCGGGCAGCGACGTTGTACGACTCGCCGGTGGACGTCATCCGGTTCCGGATCACGTCCTTGCGTCCGCGGTTCGTCGTCATTCTGGGCCTCCTGGGGTTCACGCAGCCCACCAGGAGGCCCATGAGATCGGTCCCTCTACGGTACCCGCCCGTCGGGGGCGACCCCGAACCCCGCCGGGCTACTCGATGACGAGCTCGACCTCGATGTTGCCGCGCGTGGCCTTGGAGTACGGGCAGTACGCGTGTGTGGCCTCGACCAGCTGCTGCCCGGTCTCGCCGGCCAGGGAGTCCGGCAACTCCACGCGCATCACGACCGCGAGCCCGAAGCCCGCGTCATCCTTGCCGATGGAGACCTCGGCGGTCACCGAGACGTCCTTGGTGTCGACCTTCATCTCACGGGCGACCGCCCCCATCGCGCTGGCGAAACAGGCCGCGTACCCGGCGGCGAAGAGCTGCTCGGGGTTGGTGCCCTGTCCGTTGCCGCCGAGGGCCGGGGGCATGGCGAGCGCGAGGTCGATCTGGCCGTCGGAGCTGACGGCGCGGCCCTCGCGGCCGTTGGCGGTGGCGACGGCGGTGTACAGCGCGTTCATGGGGTGTCCTCTTCCCTCGGTTGTCCTCGGTGGCTCTGACGTAAGAGTTGCACACAACTTAGTTGCGCACAACTTAATGGCGTGTGCCAGGTACTCTGGACCCATGACGTCATCGCCGACCGCCGAACCCACCGGACGCGAGCTGCCCGACGTGCCCGAGGCGCCCGACGCGCTCAACGTGCCCGACGCCGAGCTGCTCCGCCTCGACCACCAGGTCTGCTTCTCGCTGCACGCCGCCTCGCGCGCCTTCGGCGGCGTCTACCGCGATGCCCTCAAGGACCTGGGCCTCACCTACCCCCAGTACCTGGTCATGCTGGTGCTCTGGGAACAGGGCCCGCAGCCCGTCAAGGCGATCGGCGAGCGGCTGCGCCTCGACTCCGGCACGCTCTCGCCGCTCCTCAAGCGGTTGGAGACGTCAGGCCTTGTCCGGCGCGAGCGCAGCGCCGCCGACGAGCGCTCCGTCACCGTCCGGCTGACGGATGCCGGAGTCGAGCTGCGCGAGCGGGCTCTGCCCGTCCCGCGCCGGATCCTCGCCTCGACGGGCCTGACGGTCGAGGAGGTCCTTGCCCTGCAGGGGCTCCTGGGCCGTCTCACGGGCTCACTGGACGAGGCTCACTGAGGGCCCGGTCCGCGTCACCGCTTCAGCTCCCGCACGTACTTCCCGAACTTCTCCAGGCCGTCGATGTTGCGCGGCCCGCTGATGCCCTCGTTGTAGTCGAGGACGAAGAAGTTGTTCTTCTTCACGGCGAGCAGTTCCTTGGTGTGCGGGGACTTCTTCAGGAAATCGATCTTCTTCTTGGCGGGCATGTCGCCGTAGTCGAAGATGATGATGACCTCGGGCTCGGCCTCGGCGACGGCTTCCCAGTTCACCTGGGTCCAGCGCTCGTCGAGGCCGTCGAAGACGTTCTTGCCGCCGGCGGCCTTGATGATGTCGTTCGGCGGGACCTGGCTGCCCGCCGTGAAGGGCTGATCCGTGCCCGAGTCGTAGAGGAAGACGGGCACCCGGTCGCCCGTGGGCGCCTTGGACTCGACGGCGGCCACGCGCTTCTTGAGGCCGCCCACGACCTCGTCCGCCTTCTTCTCGACCTTGAAGATCTTGCCCAGGCGGTCCAGGTCCGAGTACAGGGCCTTGAACGGGGTCACTTTCTCCGGGTACTTGGGGTAGTTGAAGCAGCTCTCCGTGTGCATGAAGCTCTGGATGCCGAGCTTGTCCAGGATCTGCGGGGTGATGCCACGCTGGTCGCTGAAGCCCGAGTTCCACCCCGCGACGACGAAGTCGGACTTGGCTTCCACGACGAGCTCCTTGTTGAGCAGATCGTCGCTGAGCATCTTTACCTTGGCGTACTCCGACGCCCAAGGGGACTCGCTCACCGGCGGGTTGGCCGGAGGCATCACGTAACCGTGGACGTGCTTCGTCAGGCCGAGGCTGAACATCTTGTCCGCACTGCCGCCCTCGTAGACCACCGCACGCTGCGGGGTTCTGTACGCGACCGGCTCACCGCAGCGTTTGACGGTGACCTTCTCTGAGGCGCCGGCGGACTCGGAGTCCGAGTCGACCTCCGCGCCGCAGCCGCCGAGCAGCAGGGCCGCCGCGAGCGCCGATCCGATGGTGGTACGTGTTCTGGGCATGGTCTGGCGGTGCCTTTCAAAGGGGAGTGGAAGGGCTGAGCGCGTAGAGGAGTTGGGGGTCGCCGGTCAGGGGGTGGATGATCACGCTGGCCTTGACGCCGAACACCTCGTCGACGAGACCCGTGGTGAGCACCTCCTCCGGCGTACCGGCGGCCACCAGCGCGCCCTCGGAGAGCACTCCGATGCGGTCGCACGCGGCCGCCGCGAGGTTGAGGTCGTGCAGGACCACGAGGACGGTGAGGCCCGAGCCCTTCAGGAGCGAGAGGAGCTCTATCTGGTGGCGGACGTCGAGGTGGTTGGTCGGCTCGTCGAGGACGAGGACCCGGGGCTCCTGGACCAACGCCCGCGCCAGCAGCACACGTTGGCGTTCGCCGCCCGACAGGGTGAGTACGCCGCGGCCGGCGAGGCGGGTGAGGTCGAGTCGAGCCATGGTCCGCGCGCATAGGTCGCGTTCGCGGGCGCCGAGTGACTGGTTGCCGCGCAGATGGGGCGCGCGGCCCAGGGCGACGACCTCCTCGACCGTGAAATCGAGGTCCACCGCGCCGTCCTGGGCCATCGCGGCGACGACCTGCGCGCTGCGGCGTGGCGTCAGGCGGGAGAGGTCGTCGTCGCCCACCCGGACCACGCCGGAGCTCGGGCGCAGCGCGCGGTAGACGCACTTGAGCGCGGTGGACTTGCCGCTGCCGTTCGGGCCCACCAGGCCCACGATCCGGCCGCTGCCCACCTCCAGGGACAGGTCACGGACGAGGAGCTTGCCGTCGATCGTCACGGACAAGCCGTCGAGTGCGAGTTCCATCTCAACGGCCCCCGAACATATAGCCTTTGCGCCGCATCAGCGCGACGAAGACCGGCACTCCGACCAGCGCCGTGATGACCCCGAGGGGTAGCTCGCGCGGCGCCACGAGCGTGCGCGAGACCAGATCGACCCAGACCATGAACACCGCTCCGACCAGCGGCGCGACGGCGAGCACGCGCGCGTGCGCGGCGCCGACCACCATGCGTACGAGATGGGGCATGACCAGGCCGACGAAACTGATCGCGCCGCTGACGGCGACCATCACCCCGGTGATCAGCGAGGCGAGCAGGAGCAGGCCCTTGCGGTGCCGGTCGGGGCTGATGCCCAGGCTCGTCGCGGTCTCGTCGCCGAGCGCCAGGACGTCCAGCGCCCGGCTGTACCGGTGGAGCACGGCGAGGCCGAGCAGCACGCAGGCGGCCACGACGGGCAGGGCGCCCCAGCTCGCCGCGCCGAAGCTGCCCATCGTCCAGTACAGGACCATGCTGGTCGCCTCGCTGTCCGGCGCGAAGTAGATGATCACGCTCATCACGGCCTGGAAGCCGAGCGCCATGGCCACGCCCGTCAGGACGAGCCGCAGTGGCGAGAGCCCGCCGCCGCGGCTCGCCGAGGCGACGTACACCAGAAGGGAAGCGGTGAGCGCCCCGATGAAGGCCCCCGCCGACACGGCGTAGATGCCGAGTGCCGCGAGACCTCCGGTGACCGTGACGGCGACAGCGCCGACCGAGGCTCCGGAGGAGACGCCGAGGACGAACGGATCGGCGAGTGCGTTGCGCACCAGCGCCTGGATGGCGACGCCGACCGCGCTGAGTCCGGCCCCCACAAGCGCCGCGAGGAGCACGCGAGGTGTGCGGATCTGCCACACGATCTGATACGTCGTCACTTCGCCCGCGTCGATGCTCCCGCCAGTCAGCGCCGCCCACAGCAGCCGGGCCGTGTCGCCCGGCGTGACCACGGCGGAGCCGAGGCCGATGGCCACGACGACGGAGGCGAGCAGGGCGAGGAGGAGCACGGCGCAGATCCCCGCGAGCCCCGCTCGTGAGGCGATCCGGTTCCGGGCGCCCTTGGACGGGGGGTCCGGTGGGGGTGCGTCGGGGGCCGGGGCGAGGGCTGCCGTGGGGGAGATCGCGGGCGGCGGGAGCATGGCGGTCGGTCCTCTCAAGTCGGTCCGGGCTCAGGCGGATTGAGCACAGCGGGCCGGGGCCCATGGGCTGGTGGCCCGGGTTGGGGATGGGCTGGGGTGAGGCCGTCGCCCGCCAGGGGGAGGGGAGGCCCCGCCCCGCCAGGGAGCAAGGGGAGGCCCCGCTCCCTGGCGGGGCGGGCGCGGACGGCGGCTGGGGGGGCGCTAGATGGCGGCCCCGGCTCCCTTCCCCGGTCCGTCCTTGCCCGGTCCGTCCTTGCCCGGTCCGTCCTTGCCCGGTCCGTCCTTCCCCGGACCGCCCTTCGGGGGGCCCTCCTTCGGGGGGCCCTCCTTCGCAGGGCCGTCGCCCGTCGGGTCCCGGTCCGCCGGGCCCTTGTCCGAGGGATTCCGGCCTGCCGGGCACTCGCCTGAGGGGTCCTGATCCGCCAGGCCCTCGCCCGGGTCCCGGTTCGCCGGGATCTCCTCCACCGGTCCCGCCCTCAGCACGAGCATCGCGGCCACCAGTGCCACGAGCACCAGTGCCCCGAAGGCCACGGCTGTCCCCGGATATCCGGCGAGTCCGAGGCCGAGGCCGCCGAGGCCGGCGCCCACGAAGACGCCGAGGCTCATCCCCGCGGCGTTCACGCTCAGGGCCGCGCCGCGTTGTGTGCCGCAGCGCCGGACGAGCAGGCTGACCACGCACGCGGCCACGACCGCGTGACTCGCCGCGTGCAGGGACGTCATCGCGAGCGCGAGCGGCAGCCAGCGCGTGAAGTAGAAGCCCACGACCGAGACGAGTGCGGCCACCAGACCGATCGCCAGCATCCGTTCGGTGCCGATCCGCGGCTCAGCGGAGTTCGTGACCCGCCCCGTGAGGAGGTTGCTCACGAAGAACGACGCGCCGCTGAGTGTCCAGACGAACGCGAAGAGCCCGGGGTCGAGTTGGAACCGGTCGTCGTAGTAGGCCGCCAGGTAGGAGAGGTAGCCCATGAACACAGCCGTGCGCAGCAGGGCGATGAGCAGGAGGGGGACGACTCCGGGGATCGTCCCGAGCGCCTTGAACGAGGCTATGTAGCCCAGGCGTTGGGTGCCCTCCTTCTCCTCGACCGGCTTGTCCTTGCCGTGCACGAAGAAGATCGCGGCGAGGAGCAGCGACACTCCGGTCACGGCGAACAGGTCGCCCTGCCAGCCCCAGAGCAGCGCGGGCAGCGCGATGACCGGCGCCGCGAGCATCGCCGTCATCGACTGCGTCGCCGTGACGAGCGTCGCCGCGCGTCCCGCTGCCTTACCGGAACCGAAGCGGTCGGCGGCGGCCGCGGTCAGTGCCGGGTTCAGCACCGACGTGCCGGCGCCGACAAGGAGGCAGAACACGGCGAGCAGGATGAAGTCCCCGCTCGCGCCGAGCGCGGCGGATACGCCGAGCGCGGCGAGACCGCCCGCCGCGGCCCACTCCTTGCGCACCCGGTCGATGAGCGGCGCCAGCGCCGTGCCCACCAACAGGGCCGCGAGTCCGCCGAGTCCGCGCAGGCCGCCCAGGGTGGCGACACTGCTGTCGGCGTCCTTGGCCATGGGGACCAGATACGTGCTGAAAACGGTGAACGGCAGCAGGCCTACCGCGGACGCGACCAGGACGGGCCACAGCGTGCGGGCCATGCGCAGATCGCCCGGCAGGGCTTCCTCAGCGGCATCCGACGACGTAGAAGTCCGCGCGGTGACCTTGGAGTTGACGCTCACGCCGCCTCCTTGTAGCGGTAGAGCGACGTCTCGTCGGCGCTGAACTGCGAGAACGCGAAAGGCTCGGCGGAGAGCCCGGTGACCCCGGCGGGCAGGAAAGCGCGGGCCACCGCGCTGCCGCTCTGCGCGTACACCACCAGCGGCACCTCGTGCTCGCGGCAGTGCGCGAGGATCAGGTCGAAGGTGCCGTTGCTCAGCGTCATGCCGGTGGCGACCACCGCGTCGGCCTCCTTGAGCACCTCCGTCATGTCGTCGGTGATCCGGTCGCCCCACTGGGTCGTACGGAGATTGAGATCGCAGGGCAGACAGACGCCGCCCCGCTCACGTATCGCCGCGACGAGGGGGTTGACCACGCCGATGAGCGCGACCTTCGCGCCCGGCTCGATGTCGAGCAGCCCGGCGATGGCGGCGTCGCGGGCCTTCGCCCTGACCTCCGGGGTGCCGGTGGGCAGCGTGACACGCTCGGCATCGGAGGCGTCCCGGTGCGGTTGCACCTGCGCGAGATAGGCGTCGAGCGCGGCGACGCGGACGGGCGTGGACTCGGCGCGCAGCAGCTTGTCGAGGCTGTGGCCCGAGGCGTTCTCGCAGAAGTCCGGGGCGAGTTCACCGGCTTCGAAGGAGCAGGCGCCGAACGCCGTGCCGACCCGGAGCAGCAAGTAGTGGTTGTGGTACGTCACTTCGCTGCCCGCGAGACGGGTGGTGTTGTAGAGCCAGAACGCGCTGGTGACGGAGAGGTCCTTGGGGTCGGGGCCGTACGCGCCCGCAAGGACGGCGTCGATGAGCTCCGCGACGTTGTGGGGTGTGCGCGGATCGGGGTGTGACATGGGGAGTTCTCTCAAGGTGGTGGGTGGACGCGTAGGGGGTGGTGCCGCTGTGCTGTCAGGGAAGGACGGGCCAGGAAGTGGTCGACCAGGGATGCCTCAGCTCGTCGAGCGAGGTGATCTCGTGCGGCTTCAGGGTGTCGATGTCCGGCGCCTGAGCGTGTTGCGCGTAGGCGCTCTCGACATAGCGATGACCCGTGTCCGCCGCGATGAAGACGTACGTACGGGAATCGTCGCGGCGCTGTTCCCAGAGCGTGGTCAGATAGGCGGCGCCGGTGGAAAGACCGGCGAAGATTCCGCTGGTCCGCAGGAGCGAGACCGCGCCGGACACCGCGCAGTCGAAATTCACCCAGTGCACGCGGTCGTAGGCCTCGTGCCGGACGTTCTGGAATTCGATGGCGCTGCCGATCCCGGCGATGATCATGTCCGGATCGGCCACATGCTCCGAACCGAAGGTGACGCTGCCGAAAGGCTGCACGCCGACGAGTGACACATCGCGGCCGGCCTCCCGCAGATATCCGGCGATGGCGCCGGTCGAGGCCCCCGAGCCGACCCCGCCCACCAGGGCGAGCGGACCCCCGGGCACCTCGGCGTCGATCGTCTCGGCCACGTCGCGATAGCCGAGATAGTGAATGCTGTCGTGGTACTGCCGCATCCAGTGGTACGAGGGATTGGCCTCGAGTATCTCCGCGATGCGTCGCACTCTCAGCTCCTGGTCGAGCCGGAGATTCCTGGACGGCCGCACCTGTTCCAGCGTGGCGCCGAGAATGTCCAGCTGGACGCGCAAGGTGCGGTCCACCGTCGTGGAACCCACGATGTGGCATTTCATGCCATAGCGGTGACAGGCGAGCGCCAGGGCTTGCGCGTAGATACCGCTGGAACTGTCGATAAGGGTGTCGCCGGGTTTCACGGCGCCGGAATCAAGAAGGTGACGGACCGCTCCCAGGGCCGAATAGATCTTCATCGTCTCGAACCGGAGACAGACCAAGTCCGGTTCCAGGGATATGAGATCGGGTTTCTTCACTGCTTCGGCTATGTGGTCGTGCACGTCTGCCCCCTGTGTGTCCTGAGTGTCCCTGCGTCGGTCGCCGAGCCGAGAGCATCACACTAGATGAAAATGATTGTCAAGACGGATAGAGTTGTGGCAGCCTGTGGGCGCTGGAGGTGTCGGGACGTCGGGAGGAGAACTGTGAAGCTGTCCCAGGAGGCCGGGCCGAGGCCCCGCCCGGTGGGTGCGGGAGCAGCCGGAACCGGAGTGGGTACCGCCTTCGGGACCTTCGGTGAGCTGCTTCAGGGTGTGCTGCCTGAGGAGGACGGGGACTTCCTGGTGACGTTGCCCGTCGCGCGGTGGACGATGGCCACCTACCGGCGGGAGCCCGGCTTCCAAGACGTGACGGTCCGGCCCGCCGGTAAGAGCAAGGCGCTCCAACTGGCCCGTACGATCGGCGAGTTGGCGCAGCGGCAGACCGGCGTACCGTCAACCGGGGGGACTCTTCGCGTCAACAGCGTCATCCCCGAGGGCAAGGGCCTGGCCAGCTCGTCGGCCGACCTGGTCGCGACCGCGCGGGCGGTCGGGCAGGCGCTGGGTGTCGCGATGCCGCCGGCCCGGATCGAGCGGCTGCTCGCGGACATCGAGCCCACGGACGGGGTGCTCTACCCGGCGATCGTGGCCTTCCACCACCGCACCGTGCGCCTGCGCGGCATCCTTGGATCGCTCCCGGTCATGGCCGTGGTGGGGATCGACGAGGGCGGTTCGGTCGACACGGTCGACTTCAACCGTATCCCCAAGCCGTTCACCCTGGCCGACCGCCATGAGTACGCGCGTCTGCTCGACCGCCTCGCGTGCGCCGTCCGCCGCCGCGACCTGGCGGAGGTCGGCAGGGTCGCGACCCGCAGCGCGCAGATGAACCAACTCCTGCGCCACAAGTGGACGTTGGAGCCGATGCGGGAGATCTGCCGGGAGGTCGGCGGGCTGGGCGTCGCCGTCGCGCACAGCGGTACGACGCTGGGCATCCTGCTCGACACCGGCGACCCCTCGTACACGCAGCGGGTCAGCGCGGCGGCGCAGGCGTGCGGGGAGCTGATGGGCGGACGGCTGGAGGGCGGGGTGACGGTGTACCGGACGCTGAGTTTTCCCGGCGGCGCCGGGGTTGCCCCGGGGTAGGCGGGCGTGTCCCGGGGTAGGCGGGCGTAGCCTCGTCTAGAAGAACACCCCGCACCTCAGCAGCACGTTCGCGTACGGCGTGGCCTCGCCGGTGCGTACCACCAGGCGGGCCTCGGCCGTGCGGCGCTTGAGCTCCTCGTGCGGGATCAGGGTGAGGGGCGTGACGCGGGAGGACAGGAGCCCGGCCGTCGCCGGACTGGCCTCCCGGACCTCCGTCGCCGCCGTTCCGCCCTCCGTCACCAGCTCGGCCAGCAGCCCGTCCAGTACCTCCGCGAAGGACGGGACACCCGCCCGGAACGCCAGGTCGACGACCCGGGGCCCGGGCGGGATGGGCATGCCCGCGTCGCAGATCAGGACCGTGTCCCCGTGGCCCAACTCGGCGAGCGCACCGGAGAGATGACGGTTGATGATGCCGGTCTTCTTCATGCGGACGGTACCTCGTGGGTCGTCGGTACCTCGTCGGTCGTCGGTACCTCGTGGGTCGTCGGTACTTCGTCCGCCGTCGGGTACGACTCCTGCGCGCCCTGCCGGGTGACCGAAGCGGCCCCGACGCGCGCCGCGTACGCCGCAGCCGTCGGGAGGTCCTCGCCCAGGCCGAGGCGCCAGGCCAGGGCCGCCGTGAACGCGTCGCCCGCGCCGGTCGTGTCCACCGCGTCCACCTTCGGGCTCGGCACCGTGACGGGGGAGCCGCTGCCGTCCGCCGTCAGTGCCCCCTCCGCTCCCAGGGTGATCACCACCGAGCGGGGGCCGAGGGCGAGGAGCTCGCGTGCCCAGTCCTCGGGAAGGTCCGAGGACGGCTCGCCCAGGATGTAGCGCGCCTCGTGCTCGTTCACCACCAACGGGTCGCATGCCGCGAGGACTTCGCCCGGCAGCGGTGCCGGTGGCGAGGGGTTGAGGACGAAGCGGGCCGTGGCCGGCAGGGTGCGTACGAGTTCCGTCACCGAGTCGATGGGTACCTCCAGCTGCGTCGAGATCACCCGGGACGCGGCGAGCAGGCTGCCCGCCGCGCGGATGTCGTCGGGTGTCAGCCGGGCGTTGGCCCCCGGCGAGACCACGATGCTGTTGTCGCCCGACGGATCGACGGTGATCAGCGCGACACCCGTGGGGGCCCCGCCGACCAGGACGCCGACCGTGTCCGCGCCCGCCGCGCGCTGCGAGTCGAGCAGGAGCCGGCCATGGACGTCGTCACCGACCCGCGCGAGCAGGGCGGTACGGGCGCCCAGACGGGCCGCCGCGACCGACTGGTTCGCGCCCTTGCCACCGGGATGCGTGGCGAGGTCGGAGCCGAGGACCGTCTCGCCGGGGGCGGGGCGGCGCTCGACGCCGATCACCAGGTCGGCGTTGGCCGACCCGACGACCAGGAGGTCGTAGGTGGCGTCGTCATGGGAGTGGGCGCGTGCGTGATCGTGCATCTGTGGATCCAGCTCCTGCTCGTACGGGGTGCGGTGACGGGGGGGTGGGGGTGCTGCCGGGGTGGGACGACCGTGGTGGGGTGTCGGGGTGGGACGACCGTGGTGGGGTGTCGGGGCACGGCGACTCGCGCCCGGCAACCGGATACCGGCGCCCGGGCGACCGGCGACCCGTGCCCGGGCGTCCGGGTGCGGTGTCGGGGCACGGCGATCCGCGCCCGGCAGCCGGAGAAGGTGCCCGGGCGACCTGCGACCGGCGACCCGTGCCCGGGCGTCCGGGTGCGGTGTCGGGGCACGGCGAACCGCGCCCGGCAGCCGGAGACCGGTGCCCGGGCGACCGGCGACCGGCCACCTGCGACCCGTGCCCGGGCGTCCCGCGACCGGCGACCGGCGTCCCGCGACCGGCGACCGGCGACCGGCAACCTGCGACCCGTGCCCGGGCGACCCGCGCCCGCGACCGGCGACCCGCGACCCGCGTTTGCCGAGCGCCGGGTCGCGGTGGCGGGGAAACGGTGTCGCGGGGCGCGGTGCCGGCGCCCCGCGCTCGGCGACTCGGCGGGGTTGTGCCGGCGCGGAGGCGACGGGCAAGTGTGCCGTCAGGAGAAGTCCGCCGCGTTCTTCTTCGTGACCACCTTCACCGGGACCTTCACCATCGAGTCGACCTCCTTGCCGCGCATCGCCTTCACCGCGTTCTGTACGGCGATCCTGCCCAGCTCCTTCGGCTGCTGGGCCACGGACGCGTACAGCGTGCCCGCCTCAACGGCCTTGAGTCCGTCTGGAGTTCCGTCGAAGCCGACCACCGATACCGACTTGCCCGCCTTGCCGCCGAGCGCCTTGGCGGCGCCGAGGGCCATCTCGTCGTTCTCGGCGAAGACGCCGTTGACGCCGGGGTTGGACTGGATCAGGTTCGTCATGACGTCCAGGCCCTTGGTGCGGTCGAAGTCCGCGGGCTGGGAGGCGACGACCTTGATGCCGGGGTACTCCTTGATGCCTTCGGCGAAGCCCTTGCCCCGCTCGCGGCTCGCCGACGTGCCCGCGACGCCCTGCAGCGTGACGATCCTGCCCTTGCCGCCCAGCTTCTCCGCGAGGGTCTTCGCGGCGAGCTTGCCGCCCGCGACGTTGTCCGAGGCGACGAGCGTCGCCGCCTTGGCCTTGTTGACGCCTCGGTCGGCGGCGATCACCGGGATGTCCGACTTGTTGGCGCCGCGCACCGCCGGGCCCACCGCGTCCGAGTCGACCGGGTTGACGATGATCGACTTCATGCCTTCGCCGGTGAAGTTCTGCAGCTGGTTGGTCTGCTGCGAGGCGTCGTTCTGGGCGTCCGTGACCGTGAGGTCGATGCCTGCCTTCTTGGCCTCCGCCTGCGCGCCCTCCTTCATCTGCACGAAGAAGGGGTTGTTGAGGGTGGAGAGCGACATGCCGATCTTCGTCGACGTACCGGACGAACCGTTGTTGAAGAAGGAGACGGCGCCCACGACGGCCGCCACCAGTACGGCCGCGATCCCGAGCTTCAGTACCTGCGGCCCCTTCTTCCCGCCGCCGACTGCCGCGCCGGTCGACGCGCCGGGGGTCGCCCCCGCCTTGCGGCGCAACGTGTCGAGGAGAACGGCCAGCGCGATGACGACGCCGATCACGACCTGCTGCCAGAAGGCGGACACCGAAAGGAGGTTGAGGCCGTTGCGCAGGACCGCCAGGATCAGCGCGCCGATCAGGGTGCCGGACGCCTTGCCGACGCCGCCCGCCAGGCTCGCGCCGCCGATGACGACCGCCGCGATCGCGTCCAGCTCGTAACCCTGCGCGGCCTGCGGCTGCGCGGAGACCAGGCGGGAGGCGAGAACGATACCCGCGACGGCGGCGAAGAGGCCGGACAGGCCGTAGATGACGAGCTTCTGCCGCTTCACGCGCAGGCCGGAGAGGCGGGCCGCCTCTTCGTTGCCGCCGATCGCGTACATGGAACGGCCGATGTACGTACGGCCCAGGATGAGCGCCGTGACCAGACCCATCGCGATCATCACGATGACCGGGACCGGCAGCCAGCCGCCGATGGTGTCACCGAGGTTGGAGACCGAGTCCGGGAACGGGATCGGGCTGCCCTGCGAGATGACCAGGGAGAGGCCGCGGGCCACCGACAGCATCGCCAACGTCGCGATGAACGGCGGGAGTTTGCCGTACGAGACGAGCAGGCCGTTGACGAATCCGCACGCTATGCCGGTGCCGACGGCGAAGATGACCGCGAGCCAGACCGGCATGCCTTCGGACGTCGCCGACCAGGCGAGGACCGTCGCGGAGAGCGCGGCCACCGATCCGACCGACAGGTCGATGCCCGCCGAGACGATGACGAACGTGACGCCGAACGCGAGGATCGCGGTGACGGCGGCCTGCACGCCCACATTGAGCAGGTTCTGGGTGGTGAGGAAGTCGCCGGAGAGCAGCGACATCGCCACCAGGAGGACGACCAGGGCGCTCAGCGCGCCGTTGTCGAGCAGCACGCGGCGCAGACCGGTGGCGCCACCCGCGTTGCTCTTCAGCGTTTCAGTGGCCACGGGAGGCCTCCCCTTCGGTTGCGTCGTTCTGTGTCGCTGCCGACACGTCTGTTGGTGCGGTGGTGCTGACGGCCAGCGCCATCACCGCGTCCTGCGTCGCCTCGTCCGCCGCGAGTTCGCCCGCGATGCGGCCCTGCGCCATGACGAGCACGCGGTCGCTCATGCCGAGGACCTCGGGCAGATCGCTGGAGATCATCAGGACCGCGTGCCCGGAGGCCGTCAGTTCGTTGATGAGCTGGTAGATCTCGACCTTCGCGCCCACGTCGATGCCGCGCGTCGGCTCGTCGAGGATGAGGACCAAGGCGCCGGCGAGCAGCCACTTGCCGATGACGACCTTCTGCTGGTTGCCGCCGGATAGCGTGCGCACGTGCTGGCCGAGCCCGGCCATCCGCACGCCGAGCTGCTCGGCGATCCTGGCGGCCGCGACCCGCTGCCCCTTGAGGTCCACGAGCCCGGAGCGCGTAGCCGAACGCAGCGTCACCAGGCCGAGGTTCTCCTGCACGGAGGCGTCGAGCAGCAGCCCTTGCCCCTTGCGGTCCTCCGGCACGAGGCCGATGCCCGCGCCCATCGCGGCGATCACGTCATGCCGGGGCAGACGCTCACCGCGTACGTCGACGGAGCCCGCGTCGTACCGATCGGCGCCGAAGACGGCACGCGCCACCTCGGTGCGTCCCGCGCCGACGAGCCCCGCGAGGCCGACGACCTCTCCGGCCCGCACCTCGAAGCTGACGTCGTGGAAGACTCCGTCCCGGGTGAGCCCCTTCACCGTGAGCAACTCGCCCCCGGCGTCGGGGCGTTCACGCGGATACTGCTGCTCGATGCTGCGGCCCACCATGAGGCGTACCAGCTCGTCCTCCGCCGTCGACGCGGGCACCTGGTCGACGCTGCGGCCGTCGCGCAGGACGGTCACGCGGTCGCCGAGTGCGGCGATCTCTTCGAGATGGTGGGTGATGAAGACGACTCCGACGCCGTCCGCGCGCAACTGCCGCACGATCGCGAAGAGTTTGTCGACCTCCTCGCTCGTCAGGACGGCCGTCGGCTCGTCCATGATCAGGACGCGGGCCTGAAGGCTGAGCGCCTTGGCGATCTCCACCATCTGGAGCCTGGCGATGCCGAGTTCGCGGACCTTGGCGCGCGGAGACACCTGGACGCCGACCCGCTTCAGGAGGTCCTCGGCGGCCGACTCCATCGCCTTGCGGTCGATCATTCCGAAGCGGCGCGGTTGGCGGCCCAGGAAGATGTTCTCCGCGACGGTGAGGTCGGGTACGAGGTTGAACTCCTGGTAGATCGTGGCGATGCCGAGCCGCTCGGCGTCCTGCGCGCCGTGGATGCGGGTTTCCTTCCCGTCCACGAGGATGCGGCCGCTGTCGGGGCGGTAGGCGCCGGAGAGCATCTTGATGAGCGTGCTCTTGCCCGCGCCGTTCTCGCCGAGCAGGACATGCACCTCACCGCGGCGCAGGTCGAAGTCGACGGAGTCGAGCGCGACGACGCCGGGGAAGGTCTTGCGTATCCCTTCGATCCGCAGCAACTCGTCGGGGCTGCGGTCGGCGCCGCGCGGCAACTCGTCTGCGGTACTCACGTGTTGCTCCTCCGGTCGGTGGGTGACTCGCCGCAGGAGCGGCGTACGACGAGACGGGCGGGCAGGGTGACGGATGTGGGGCGCCTGCCCTCGATCAGGTCGACCAAGGCCTGTACGGCGGCCCGGCCCAGGTCGCCGGTCGGCTGGGCGATGGCGGTGATCGGCGGGTCGGTGTGCACGAACCACGGGATGTCGTCGAAGGCGGCGAGCGCGATGTCGTGCGGCACGCGGAGGCCGCGTGCGCGGATCGCGTCGAGCGCGCCGAGCGCCATCAGGTTGTCCGCGGCGAAGATGGCGTGGGGCGGCTCGGGCAGCGCGAGGAACCGCTCGGTGGCGCGGCGCCCGCTGTCGGCCTGGAAGTCGCCCTGCCCGATGTAGTCGGCGGGCAGCGGAAGCCCGTACGCGCCGAGTGCGTCGCGGAAGGCGTCGACGCGCTCGCTGCCGGTGGTGGTGGCCGCGGGCCCGGCGATGATCGCGAGCCTGCGGTGGCCGACGGCGTGCAGGTGGGCGACAAGGTCACGGACGGCTTCGCGGCCGTCGGCGCGGACGACGGGGACGTCCGCGCCCGGGATCCAGCGGTCCACGAAGACCATCGGGGTGCTGGAGCGCGCGGTGTCGAGCATCAGCGGGGAGCCGCCGTCGGTGGGGGAGACCAGGAGTCCGTCGATCCGCCGGTCCAGGAGCGTGCGCACGTGGTGGTCCTGCAGTTCGGGCCGCTCGTCGGCGTTGCCGATGATCACGCTGTAGCCGAGTGCGCGGGCCGCCTCCTCGACGGAGCGGGCCAGGGCCGTGAAGTACGGGTTCAGTACGTCGCTGATGACCAGGCCGAGGGTGCGGGTCTGGTCTGTGCGCAGGGAGCGGGCGACGGCGTTCGGGCGGTAGCCGAGGCTCTCTATCGCGGCGATGACGCGGGCGCGGGCGGCCGGGCTGACCGAGGGGTGACTGTTCAGGACGCGCGAGACCGTGGCGACGGATACGCCTGCCTCGGCCGCGACGTCCTTGATGCTCGCCATCGCCGGTCCACCTCCTTGTGGAATCGATTACACGGAGGATTGGAATCGATTACACGGGTGGGTGGCAAGACCCTGGTGGGTCAGCGAGACCAGATTGTGATGCGGGGCGCTCAGGTGAGCGGGGCGGTCAAGGGCGCCGCCCCCCCGGGTCGCTACCGGATCACTGGAACGGCACCGTCAGCCACGGACTGTCCGGATCCGAGACCAGCTCGCGGTGCGCCTGGAGCACCGTCGTGTACCAGTCGCCGAACTGCTCCTCGTCGAAGTGGAGGCAGCGCCCGAGGACGTAGCCCGCGGAGAACTCCTCCCACGAGGTGTACGCCGACCGGGCCGCGTGGCTCGCGCGCTCGATGGACGCCTCCAGCTCCGCATGGGTCGCGTACCGGGCGCCGCGCCCCCAGCGGGCCATCTTCGACGCGCGCCCGATGTCCCAGGCCGCGAGGGTGCGGACATGACCGTCGGGCGGCAGGAGCTCGTCGGCGCGGAAGCGGGACTCGTATCGGATGATCTTGCCGACGAGGCCGCGCAGCGCGGCGACGAAGTCGTCCAGGTCGGGGTCGTCGCCCGGCTTGTGCGCGACGTTATGGCCGCCGGTCTCGGCCATGCGGTTGCGGATCGTCACCTCCACGCACTGGCGCCACTGCTCGGGGTCCACGCGCGGGCCGAACTGCTCGATCAGTGACGTACGGGCGCCGAGGACGAAGTCCCAGTACCACGGGCTGACTTCACGGTTCAGGAGGCGCTCCTGCACATCGAGCCAGTCCTCGCGGCTGCCCACGCCCCACCACTGCGCGAGGCGCTCCACCTCCGAGTTGTAGCCCGCGCCGTGCCAGTCCAGGGTGTTCCAGGCGTCGCCGTTGGCGAAGCAGAGGTGGGCGCCGCAGGCCAGGCCGTGCAGCAGGGTGGGGGACTCCGGGGCGCCGGTGCGGCGGGTGTCGATGCGGTCGTGCAGACGCCCGTCGACGTAGAGGTCCTCGTGCAGGTCCGCCCAGACGTCCCGTTCCTCCTCGGTCGTCAGAAAGAACTGCTGGCAGGGCGTGGCCGCGTTGACGACCAATAGGTCGATGTCGTCGGGCAGTTCGGCGGCGAGCGTGCCGAGCGTGACGAACTCGTACACCACCTCGGGGTGCGGCCGGGGGAGCAGCCCGACGGTGTACATCTGGGCGAACCGGCGGCCGTCGGGGAGGTCGACGGTGAGGACCGGGCGCTCGGTCGCACCCGGTTCGATGCCGGCCGCCGCCACCGGGCGGTACAGGCCGGTGACGGCTATCGCCCGCAGGTAGGTGTACCCGTCGTCGGCCTCGCACAGTTCGTACAGGTGCTCTTCGAGATCGGCGGGGGCCTGCCAGGGCGTGCCGTCATCGGGGGCCTCGGCGCTCGGGAAGATGTCGTCGTGGTTCTCGTCCTCGGCTGCGGGGACGGCTGCGCCGTGCATGCGGGAGTCTCCGTGGTCGGTGGCGCGCGGAGCGGGCGCGCGGGGTTCGCGGTGGATCTTGAACCGTATCGGATGGCTAACGCGCCATCGGCACGTGGACCGGCACCGACTTGAGCCCGTTGATGAAGTTGGAGACAAGGCGCCGCGGCGGACCGGCCGGTTCCGGGTGCGCGGGCCACGCGGACCGGAACTCCTCGTAGAGAACGCGGAGTTGGAGTCGGGCGAAGTGTGCGCCCAGGCAGACGTGCGGGCCATCGCCGAAGGAGACATGAGGGTTGGGGGAGCGGGAGAGGTCCAGGCGGTGCGGGTCCGCGAAGACGCGTTCGTCGTGGTTGGCCGAAGCGTGGAAGACCACCACCTTGTCCCCGGCGCGAATGGTCCGGTTCGCCAGGATGGTGTCCTTGGCGGCTGTCCGGCGGAAGGTGAGGACGGGAGGATGATGGCGCAGCAGTTCCTCCACGGTGGTGGCGATCGGTGCGTCGCCCTCGCGGAAGCGGCGGTACTCGTCCGGGTGCTCGGCGAACGCGAGGAGGCCGCCGGGCGCCGCGCCGCGCACGGTGTCGTTGCCCGCGACGGTGAGCAGGAAGAAGAACATCTCCAGCTCGGGGGCGGTCAGTTCGGGGTCGGTCGCCAGGGTGGTCATGATGTCGTCAGCGGGTACGCGGCGCTTGTGTGCCGCGAGGTCCTGCGCGTAACCGAACATGTCGCGCAGCATCGCCGGTGAGCGTGGGTTGACCGGCTTGCCGTCAGGGCCGAGCGTCAACGCCCCCGCCTCGTCGGGGTCCTGGTAACCGATCACGCGCTGGGTCCAGTGCAGCAGCAGGCCGCGGTCGCTCTCGGGAACGCCGAGGAGGTCGGCGAGGTTGAGCAGTGCGTAGTCGTCGGTGACGGCGGAGACGAGATCGCAGGTGCCGTCGGAGTCACCGGCCCGGTCCGCTGCCGTCGCGAGCAGGGTGCGGGCCCGGTGGCGTACCAGGGACTCGAAGCGTTCCACGCGCCGGGGCGTGAACGCGCGGCTCACCATCCGCCGTAACCTGCCGTGCTCTGAGGGATCCTGATTGAGCATCATGCGCCGGATGAACGGCAGGTCATCCGGGGCGGGGTCGCGGATCTGCGTGGCACCCAGGTACGACGAGTACGTGGCGGAGTCCCTGAGCACGCGTACGACGTCCGTGTGCCGGGTCACCGCCCAGAAGCCCGGCCCCGCGGGCCAGTCGAGCACGCGGGGCTCGCTCTGCCAGGCGACGGGGCACCGGTCGCGGAGTGCGCGGTAGCGGTCGTGCGGGATCCCGGCCGCGTACTGCCTGGGGTCGAACACGTCGGGGACGGAGGTCAGTTCGGTGCTCACGAAGGGCTGTCTCCACTCACACGGCCACTCTCGCCGTCCTTGCGCAGGAAGTCCTCCACGGCGCGGATGAGGGCGAGCGGAGTCTCGTCCATCGCGTAGTGGCCCGCCTGGCTGAGTTCGGCGAGTTCGGCACGCGCGTACCAGCGCAGCCAGGTCCGGCGCATCAGGTCCGCCCCCAGCGCGGGATCGAGCGCCCCGACCACCGCGAGCGCCGGCACCGTCGAGCCCTCGATCCGGTCGTGGAAGTCCTCGCCCGCCCAGGAGTCGAGCCAGGCACGGAAGGCCTTCGCGTCGCTGACGTCCAGTGAGCGTTGCACCATGCGGTCGAGCCAGGCCGCGGGCCGTGTGCCGCCGGTGGTGGCATCGATGATCGCGCGGCGGTTCCCCGGCCGCCGGTCGGCCTCGGCGAACAACTCCCACTGCTCCGGCGGTAGTTCGAGGCCGGAGGCGGGCACGGGCGAGACGCCGACCAACCTGCGGACCCGGTGCGGTGCGATCGCGAGGACCCGCTGGCCGACGCTGCCGCCCATGGAATGGCCGATCAGCGAGAAGCGGTCCCAGCCGAGGAGGTCCGCCAGGGCGACGACGTCGGCGGCCCCCTCGGAGGTCGTGTAGGCGCCGGCGGCGTCCTTCGCCTCCCCATATCCGCGCAGATCGACCACCGCGTACTGGAACGACGCGAGGTCGAGGTCCGCGAGCACCGGTGCGTACGCCGAGCGGTCGGCGAACCAGCCGTGCACGGCGATCACTTTGTGGGGGCCGTCGCCCAGGAGCGTGTGGGGGAGTGGGAAGGACGGGGAGGAGGCCATGTCGACTCCGATCACCTTGCGGAAGGCACCTTGAGGAAGGCACCTTGGAAGGCGCCCTGCGGAGGGCCGTTCGTGGCGGCCCGGGACCACGTTGGACCCAACCCCTCGGCGCCGCAAGGGTGCGCCGCGTCGGGGCGGCAACCGCACCGGTGCGGGGAAACCTACGATTCCGCCGCCGTGGCGTCCACAGCCTTCCGCTCCAGCTCCGCCAGCCGCGCGTCGGCGGTCACCCGGCCCTGATCGGTGTCCTGCAGCGAACGGAGCAGACGCTGCGCCCGTATCGCCTGGGTGTAGTCCCCAAGGAGCTCCAACTCGTCGCGCAGCACCGCTAGTTGTGCTCGGTCAGGGCCGGTGTCGTCAAGCTCGCGGATCAGATAGGCGCGGGCCGGCTCCAGCATCCCCTGCCCCCGCGCGAGCTCCAGCCAGGTGGATTCCGGTTCGTCGTCGGGGTCCACTCCATAGTTGGACCCATCGAACGAGCGCGCCCACTCGCGCACTTGACCGGCCTCCTGCGGAAGCCCGGCCAGGCCGCACCAGGTGTCGTACGTCGTCTCATGGACCTCACGCAGCAGCGGCAGGTCCTCGGCCAGGCCGTGGAGCCCCACGAGAACTACGGCTAGCCGCAGTTCGTCGGACATGGAGGCGTCCGCCTCGTGCTTGAGGAGGTGGCGCAGGAGGGTGTGGTCGGTGTTCCGCCGGTCGTACTGCGCGGCGCGGAGCACCGCCACCCTGCGCGCGCGGTTCTGGGCCACGCCGTCCCAGACCGTGCGGTCGCCCGTCCGCAGCAGGGCCAGGTCGGTGCGGCCCTTGGCGAGCACCTGCTCCCACAGGGGCGGGCGGGGGTGGGGGTCGAGGCGCTTGTACGCCAGGTGCTCGCCGGCGTTGAGCAGCAGGTGGTCCGGTTCGGTGCGCAGGAGCGCCGCGTGCAGTCGCGCGACGAGCTGCACGGGGGAGCACTCCGGGAGTCCGAGCGCGGCCCGCAGCTCGGTGCGGCGCTCGTCGAGATCGGGCACGCAGTCCTCGCGGAAGTCGCCCTCCGTGTCCGCGATCTCGGCGAGTATCCGCGCCTCGCCGTCGGTCGGCGACAGGCCCACGTAGTCATGCCAGCCGGGCAGGCCGACGAGGATCTCCAGGGCTTCGTCCACGCTGTCCCCGATGGTCCCGGCGGACCCCTCGGAATCGGCATACAGCACGGAACCGTCCCCGCACACGAAATACGTGCCCCCGGAATCGTCCCCCGCCACCGGCTCCAGCGGGCCGCCCGACGCGAGGCGGACCTCTTCGACGTGGTCCGTACGGGACAGGTCGAATGCGAAAGGGAACGCGGCCAGCTCGGCCAGACGCGGGTCCTGTCGCAGCAGACGGAGTGCACGTTCGGTCATGCTCCGAAAGTAACAGCGGTCACTGACAGCAGACCCACAACAGGACTACCCGATTCCCTATGCGCTTTCCGATACTTTTACTGCGGAATGGGGGATTCGCGGAACTGTGCCGGGGCGCCGGGAGTCTTCTGATGTGAGAGGGCGGCCACTGACCGGGCTGCCCAACTGGCCTCAGGGCAGGGGTATTCGGCTCCAGGGCTGAGGTCATTGCATTTGCATTGATCAACACGGGGGTGTTCATCTTGACCGACATCATTGAGCGCATCACGGAGCGCCTGGCGGGGACGCCGACGGGGGAATCGGCGGGGGAGTTGACGCCGTACGTCACGCCGTTGCCGGTGCCGCCGGTCCTGCGGCCGGACTCCGTCGACGTACGCGACGAGACCGATGTGCCCGCGGAGACCGAGATCGCGCTGCGGCCGGCCTGGATCCGCCTGCACCCGCAGCTGCCGCCGACCCTGATGTGGGGGTACGAAGGTCGCGTGCCGGGGCCGACGATCGAGGTGCGGCGCGGCAGGCGCGTCCGCATCGCGTGGACCAACCGCATCCCGAAGGGCGCCGAGTACCCCGTCACCTCCGTAGAGGTGCCGCAGGCCGTCCCGAGTCCCGCCACCCTGCCGGGGCGCGCGGGTGTCGAGCCGAACAAGGACGTGGCCGCGCTGCCGGCCTGGTCGGTGACGCACCTGCACGGCGCGCAGACCGGCGGCGGCAATGACGGCTGGGCGGACAACGCGGTGGGGTTCGGCGACGCGCAGCTCTCCGAGTACCCGAACGACCACCAGGCGGTGCAGTGGTGGTATCACGACCACGCCATGAACATCACCCGCTGGAACGTCCAGGCGGGGCTGTACGGCACGTATCTGGTGCGCGACGACGAAGAGGAAGCGCTCCATCTCCCCTGCGGGGAGCGGGAGATCCCGCTGCTGCTCGCCGACCGGAACCTGGACACGGACGAGGACGGACGCCTGAACGGCCGCCTGCTGCACAAGACCGTCATCGTCCAGGCCAAGAACCCCGAGACGGGCAAGCCGGTCTCGCTGCCCTTCACGGGTCCGTACAGCACGGTGAACGGCCGCATCTGGCCGTACGCGGACGTCGACGCGGCCTGGCACCGGTTCCGCCTGGTGAACGCGTCGAACGCCCGCATCTACGACCTCGTCCTCGTCGACGAGGACAACAACCCCGTGCGGGGCCTCATGCACCAGATCGGCAGCGACGGCGGCCTGTTGCCGCGTCCCGTGCCGGTCGACTTCGACGAGGAACTGCCCACGCTCACCGTCGCCCCGGCCGAGCGGATGGACCTCCTGATCGACTTCCGTGCCCTCGCGGGCAAGCGGGTGCGTCTGGTGAACAAGGGCCGCGGCCAGGCTCCCGGTGTGCCGGACCCGGCGAACGACGTGCGCTATCCGCAGGTCATGGAGTTCCGTGTGCGGGACACCGAGGCCGAGGACTCCTTCTCGCTCCCGGAGATCCTCTCGGGCTCGTTCCGCCCGCTGAGCCATGACGTCGAGCACGGCCACCGCCTGATCGTCCTGACGCCGCCCGCCACGAAGGGCGGCGGAGGACACCCGGAGATCTGGGAAATGGCCGAGATCAAGGACGCCGGCGACATCCGGGTCCCGACCGAGGGAGTCATCCAGCTGCGGGGCGCCGACGGCAAGACCAAGACCTACCGCAGGACCGCCCGCACCTTCAACGACGGTCTCGGCTTCACCATCGCCGAGGGCAGCCACGAACAGTGGAGCTTCCTGAACCTCGCGGTGAACCCACCGGTGACCCACCCCATGCACATCCACCTGGCGGACTTCCAGCTCCTCGGCCGCGACGCGTACGACACGTCGGGCTTCGACGTCACGGTGGGCGGCACCCTGGCGCCGATCGCCTTCGACCCGAAGAGGGAGATCCCCCTCGCACCGAACGAGCGGGGCTGGAAGGACGTCTTCCTGGTCCCCGGTGGCCAACTGCTGCGCGTGATGGGCAAGTTCGACGGGGCATACGGCCGTTTCATGTACCACTGCCACCTCCTGGAGCACGAGGACATGGGCATGATGCGCCCCTTCGTGGTCATGCCGAAGGAGGCCCTGAAGTTCGACCACGGGGCGGGGCACGGCGGCCATGACGGGGGCCACGGCGGAGGCGGCCACTAGGGAGGACGCACGGGCTGACGGGGCCCCAGAGGGACGGTCGGGCAGCGGAGAGTGACCCCGCCGTGGAGGCCGTACACCTGGACGTCACTCGTTCGTGAATCGTCGCGCCGGGTCACGCCGGGTAGTTCTGTGGCCGGAGGTGAGCCATGGAACAGACTGCGTTGCGTCCCAAGCCGATGCCCGGACAGGATCCCGGCCCGGGCGGCAGGTTCGGCCGAGGCGGCGGATTCGGGGCCGGCCGGAGGTTCGGCATCGGGCGGAAGGCCCGTGCCGGGCGGTCACCCGGCACGGGCCGCAGAGCCGGGTCCGGCCGCCGCCCGCACGCCGCGCGGCGGCGCGGACGGAGGCTGGTCACTCTGCTCTTCGGGCTGCTCTTCTCGGCCGTCCTTGTACTGACGGGGGTGGGTCTGGGTACCGTCAGCGCCACGGTCATAGGCATGAGCAAGCTCGCCGACATGCAGAAACAGGCGCAGCAGCAGGCACAGAAGCAGGCCCAGGGCGGCGCCAAGGGGCAGGGCGACGCCAAGGGGCAGGGCGGGCAGACGTCACCGGTCGGGCCTGCGGGACCCGGCGGTCCTGCCGCTCCGGGCACGGCGTCCGAGCCCGCCGCCCCGCCGAAGCAGTCGGGGAAGGAGCCCGACAAGGCCGGGGAGCGCACCGCCGCGCGCCCCACGCTCGGCGTGGAGGCCGTCGACGCCCCCAGGGGCCCGGGCGCCCTGCTCGTCGGCGTGCACAGCCCGGGTCCTGGCCACACCGCCGGTCTCGTACGCGGCGACGTACTGCTCGCCTTCGGCAAGACCCGCGTCACCTCGGCCAAGGCCCTGGCGGCGGCGGTCGCCGCCGCTGTCCCGGGGAGGAACGTCACGGTGACCGTCCGCCACGCGAGCGGAGGGCGGCAGTCCCTGTCGGTGACGCCGGGCTTCGTGACGTGAGGGGCCGCCGGGCTTCGTGACGTGGGGTGCCGTGGGGTGCCGACGGGACGGGGGCCGCCGCAATTGGCTCGCGCACGCGCCGGCGCAGGGGCAGGATCGGCACTACCGGCACCGCGCCGTAGCGCCGGTCGCCGATCGCCGTACCGCCGTGCACGCCGCAGCGAGCAGCCCTGGAGGCCCCCATGACCGGCAGCCCCATGACCGGCAGCCCCATGACCGGCACACCCGCGCCCTTCACCGCCGACGACTACAAGGCCCGCATGGACCGCGCCGCGGCCGGCGCGGCGGACGCGGGGCTCGCCGGACTGCTGGTCGCGCCGGGCCCCGACATGGTCTGGCTCACCGGCTACGCGCCGACCGCCGCCACCGAGCGCCTCACCGTCCTCGTGCTCGCCGCGGGCCAGGAACCGGTGCTCGTGGTGCCCACCCTGGAGGCCCCGGACGCGGAACTGGCCGCGGGCGCGAGCGCGCTCTCCCTGCGGGACTGGACCGACGGCAAGGACCCCTACGCCGCGACCGCGCCGCTCCTGGACGTCGACGGCCGTTTCGGCATCAGTGACAACTCCTGGGCCATGCATCTCCTCGGCTTCCAGAAGGAGCTGCCGAACACCTCCTACGTGTCCCTCACCGAAGCGCTCCCCATGCTGCGCGCCGTCAAGGACGCCGCCGAGCTCGAGCGCCTCGCGGCGGCCGGTGCCGCCGCGGACTCCGCGTACGAAGAGATCAGGAAGGTCCCCTTCGCGGGCCGCAAGGAGACCGACATCGCCGCCGATCTCGCCGATCTGCTGCGGCGGTTCGGGCACTCCCAGGTCGACTTCACCGTCGTCGGCTCGGGACCGAACGGCGCCAACCCGCACCACGAGGCGAGCGCTCGGGTCATCGAAAACGGCGACATGGTCGTCCTGGACTTCGGCGGCCTGCTGCACGGCTACGGCTCGGACACCTCGCGCACGGTGCACGTGGGGGAGCCCGGCGCCGAGGAGCAGCGGGTCCACGACATCGTGCGCGAGGCACAGGAGGCGGGCTGTGGCGCGGTACGGCCCGGTGCCGCCTGCCAGGACGTCGACAGGGCGGCGCGGGCGGTGATCACCGAGGCCGGGTACGGCGAGCACTTCATCCACCGCACCGGGCACGGCATCGGCGTCACCACCCACGAGCCGCCCTACATGATCGAGGGCGAGGAGCTGCCGCTCGTGCCCGGCATGTGCTTCTCCGTGGAGCCCGGCATCTATCTGCCGGGCCGCTTCGGAGTGCGCATCGAGGACATAGTGACGGTCACCGGGGAGGGCGTGCGACGCCTCAACTCCACGCCGCGCGAGCTTGCGATCGTCAACTGACCGTCCCCGTAGACCTCATGTGGGCGTCCCGTGGGCAGCCCCCGCAGGCTCATGGCGTCGCGAGCACCGCGCACGACTCGGCGGGCAGCCGCAGCAGTCCGTCCGCGCCGGGCGCGGTGACCGGCTCCCACGCCGCGAGCACCCGTGCGCCACGGCCGCCCAGCGGGACGTCGACCGTCTCCTTGCCGATGTTCACCGCGATCCGCAGGTCACCGCGCCGGACCGCGAACCAGCGCTTCTCCTCGTCGTACGCGACTCGCAGCGCCGCCAGATCAGGGTCGAGGAGGTCGCCGCGGGCGCGGCGCAGGGCGATCAGCTCGCGGTGCCAGGCGAGCACGCGCGCGTGGGGGTCGGTCAGGGGCTCGGCCCAGTCGAGGCAGGAGCGGTCCCTGGTGGCCGGGTCCTGCGGATCAGGAATGTCTCCCTCGGCCCACCCGTGTGCCGCGAACTCCCGCCGCCTGCCGCGGCGTACGGCCTCCGCGAGTTCGGGATCGGTGTGGTCGGTGAAGAACTGCCAAGGCGTCGCGGCCCCCCACTCCTCGCCCATGAACAGCATCGGCGTGAACGGCCCGGTGAGGGTGAGCGCGGCGGCACAGGCGAGCAGGCCGGGGGAGAGGGTGGCGGAGAGCCGGTCTCCTTGCGCGCGATTGCCGATCTGGTCGTGGGTCTGCGTGTAGCCGAGGAAGCGGAACGCGGGCGTCCGTGCGCGGTCCACGGGGCGGCCGTGCCGGCGCCCCCGGAAGGTCGAGTACGTCCCGTCGTGGAAGAAGCCGCCTGTCAGCGTCTTGGCGAGGGCGGCGAAGGGGGCGTGGGTGAAGTCTTCGTAGTAGCCGCTTGCTTCACCGGTGAGCGTGGCGTGCAGCGCGTGGTGGAAGTCGTCGTTCCACTGCGCGTGCAGGCCGAGACCGCCCTTCGCGCGCGGAGTGACGACGCGCGGATCGCCCTGGTCGGACTCGGCGATCAGCGAGAGCGGTCTGCCGAGCTCGTCGGCCAGCTCGTCCACGGCCGCCGAGAGCTCTTCCAGGAAGTGGCACGCGCGCGTGTCCCGCAGCGCGTGCACCGCGTCCAGGCGCAGGCCGTCCAGGCGGTAGTCGCGCAGCCAGGCGAGCGCGCTGCCGACCAGATACGCGCGCACCTCGTCCGAGCCGGGGGCGTCGAGGTTGACCGCGGCGCCCCACGGAGTCTGGTGGGTCTCCGTGAAGTAGGGCCCGAACGCGGGAAGATGATTGCCGGATGGGCCGAGGTGGTTGTGGACGACGTCGAGGACGACTCCGATGCCGTGCGCGTGCGCGGCATCGACAAATCGTTTCAGCGCTTCAGGGCCGCCGTACGGCTCGTGCACGGCCCACAGGGAGACACCCTCGTACCCCCAGCCGTGCCGGCCGGGGAAAGGACAGAGCGGCATCAGCTCCACATGGGTGACGCCGAGCTCGGCGAGGTGGCCGAGCCGCCCCGCCGCCGAGTCGAGCGTGCCGTCCGGTGTGTACGTCCCCACGTGCAGCTCGTACAGGACAGCGTCCCGCACTCCGCGCCCCGCCCAGGGCGCGCGCCACGCGTACCGGTCGTGGTCGACGACGGCGCTGAGCCCGTCGGGGCCGTCCGGCTGGCGCCGCGAGCGGGGATCGGGCAGTACGGGTCCTTCGTCGAGCGAGAAGCCGTACCGCGCCCCGTCGGCGGCGTCCGCCCGCACCGTCCACCACCCGGCCCGGCCGTCGGCGCGCTCCATCGCCCGCCTGGCACCCTCGCACTGCAGTGCGACGCGCTCGGCCTCAGGTGCCCACACATCGAACTCCACCGACAGTTCCCCCTTGTCCGCTATCCGCTGTCCTGGGTTCCATCGTGCTGCAGAAGTGATCGGTTCGCGGTCGTTCCGCGTTTTCTGGACACCCCGGCCGAGCTGACCGACAATCAGCAGGGTGACGTCGTCCTTTGAGATCCACACGTACCCCGCGCGGCTGACCGACGCCGAGCGCGACAGGGCGCTGAAGGTGCTCAGGGAGGGCGCTGCACTCGGCAAGCTGTCGCACGACACGTTCGTGCGGCGCATGGAGCTGGCGCTCGCGGCCCGTCAGCCCGACGAACTCGCCGCGCTCACCGCCGATCTGCGGACCGAGGGACGCTTCTCACGGGCGGTGTTCGGCACCGTCGGCGCCGTCTCCGGGTTCACCGTCCGGCTGCGCAGGGCCTGGCAGGCCGAGAAGCTGCCGAAACTGCTCCTGCCGGTGCCGGGGAACCCGCATCCGCTGCGGATCGGCCGCGACCCCGCGAACGGCCTCAGGCTCAGCCACGAGACGGTCTCCCGGGTGCACGCCGAACTGAGCAGTCAGGGCGGCATGTGGGTGCTGCGCGACCTCGGGTCGACCAACGGCACGTCGGTGAACGGCCGCAGGGTGATCGGGGCGGCCGTCGTCCAGGACGGCGACCAGGTCAACTTCGGGACGATGGGCTTTCGGCTCTCGGCTTCGTGAAGCGCCTGCAACTCTCGGTTCCGTGAAGCCCTCCGGGGGCAGAGGCGTGCTGTGCGGGTGGTCAGTCGCTCTCCACGCGCGCGTGGCGCGCGGCCGCGACCGTCGTCCGTGACTGGTGCTCGACCTGGTCCTCCAGTGGCACCCAGCGCGCCCTGAAACGCTCGGCGAACGCGTCGCTCCAGTGCAGGACGAGCCGCTCGAGGCGGGGCGCGGCCCGGTCGCCCGCCGAGTCGAGGACCCGCAGCAGCATCGCGGCGGCCCGCAGCGGAAGGCGGCGCCCGAAGGCGTCGACGCTGCCGATGTACGCCATCGACGTCCCCGCGGGCGGCAGCCGCGCCCAGTCGTCGGCCAGGCCGGGCACCAGGTCGAGCGCCCAGCGCGCGGCCCGCAGCAGCGGCCCCTGCGCCTCCGGGAGCCGTGGCAGCGCCTCGTCGAGGATGTCCTCGACCAGGCGCGCGTCGCGCCGCAGCCGCTGCGAGAAACCGCGCAGCGCACGCACCGGCGAGGGGTGGACTGCCGCGTCGTCCACGAGGTCGCTCGCCCACATGGGGACCTCGACGATGGCCGTCAGGCCGCCGTACCGGTGGGCGTGGTGCCAGGTGGTGTGCCGGGCGTCCTCGGGGAGGCTCGGATAGGCGGCCGCCGAACCGGGGCCCGGCAGCACATGGACACCGGGCCCCGAAACCGGCCAGCCCGCGGCATCCGAAGCCCCCGTCTCCACCGGTATGTGCAGCTCCGCCGCGGACTTGGCGAACGGCTCCGCGAGCCCCGGGATGTCCCGCGTCAACTGCACCCAGCTGCCGCCGAGATCGGTGCCGTGTAGCGACACCTGCAGGTAGGGCCGCAGTTCGTCGATGACGCCGGTCAGGGCCCGGGTCTCGGGAGGCAGCCGGTCGGGCGGAAGCACCGAGGGGGACCACTCCGGCTGCTCGGGCCCCGCGGGGCGGAAGAAGTGCCGGTGGTAGTCGAACAGGGTGCGCGGGGCGGGCGTGCGGTGCAGGTTCGCGCCGTCCGGGTCGGCGCACAGGAGGAAGTGCCAGGAGGTGTCGGCGCGCAGGTCCTCGTCCCGCAGGGTCCACTCCGCGAGGTGCAGCAGCGTCGAACCCCCGGTCGGCTCGTTCGCGTGCGCGCCCGCGACGACCAGGACGGCGCGCGGTGAGCGGCCGACGGACAGCAGGTGCAGAGGTCTCCCGGCGCGTGACGCACCCACCTGGCGCAGGGTGCTGAGCTCGGGGCGATGGGCCACCAACTGCCGTGCGGACAGCACGAGTTCGGCCACATTGGGATAGCGCTGCTCCGCCAGTTGACTCACCCCCGTCTTGTCCGCTGACGCAACCCGCAGTACGCCACGCGGTCGGGCACGTGTCAAGCGCGCGACCCAAGGGATGTCACCCCACGTCGGGCTTGTCCGACAGCATCACCCGAATGGGTGTATGGGGACTGCGCGGGCGGCCCTTTGGTGATGCCCTGAATCCGTGTCCTCGAGAACCGTGTCGTCGAGCTCGGCCCCTCGCGGGCACCATCCGTCACCGGCTCCGCCGAGTTCGTTCTCCATCCCCGGACGGGCCGAGATCCCCAGCCTCCTGGCCCCCGGCGTCGAGCGTGATCCCTATCCGCTCTATCGCACCCTCCGCCAGAGCTTCCCCCTCGTCCGCGACGAGCTCCTCGGGGCCTGGCTGCTCAGCCGGTACGCGGATGTGCGGGCCGCACTCGTCGACACCCGGCTCGGTTCGGCGGGCCCTTGGCCGAGCCCGTCCCACCAGGCGCTCATGGAGCCCGCGCTGCGGGCCGCCGCCGAGCGCACCGCCTTCGTCCTCGCCCGGCGCATAGCAGGGCGGCACGAGGTCGACCTCGTCGCCGAGTTCAGTGCCTGGCTCCCCGCGGCCGCCGCCGTCGCCGCGCTCGGGCTGCCCTGGGAGGACGCCGCGCGGGTGCAGGAGTGGTGCCGTACGGGGCCCGCACAACCCGGCGTCGCCCACCCGGAGTTGGCCGCGCTACTGCGCCCCCATGTCGCACGGCGACGCGCCCACCCCGGCGCCGACCTGCTCTCCGTGCTGTGCGGGGCCCGCGTGGACGGGCGGGCGCTCTCCGACGCCGGCGTCACCGGACTCGCCGGGACACTCCTCACCGGTGGCGGCGATTCCACCTCCCTCGCGCTGGCCTCCTTCCTCGCCAACCTCCTCGACCACCCGGCCCAGTTGGCCCTCGTGCGCGCCCGCCCCGGGCTGATACCCGGCGCCTGGGCGGAGTCCCTGCGGCGCGATCCGCCGGCCCCCGTCGTGTTGCGCCGCGCGACCGCGCCGATCACCCTGGGCGGCGCCACGCTGCCGACGGGGGCTGTCGTGGCCTGCCTCATCGGCTCCGCGGGGCGCGATCCGTTCCGCTTCGCGGAGCCCGACCGCTACGACATCTTCCGCGCGGACCCGGCGGACCCGGCGGATCCCGCGCATCTGGCGTTCGGCGCGGGACGGCACTCCTGCCCGGCCGCCGCCCTGGCCGGGCTCGTCGCCGAGTGCGGCCTGCTGGCCCTGCTCGACGCCATGCCGGGCCTGCGCTGGGCGCCCGGCTTCAGGCCCGCGCCCCGGGGCCTCATGGCGCGGGCGCCACGCCTCCTACTCGTCCACCCCGGTTGAGCCCTCCGGCGAGCCCGGCCCCGTCGGGACCCGCTCCAGAAGCACCACCGGCAGCTCCCCGAAAAGCTCCTCCACGCGCGCGTGCCCCGTGAACTCCCGCCCCCGGGTGAGCAGATCCGCCCACCGCCCCTGCGGAAGCTCCAGTTCCGTGGAGCGCCAGCCGCCCGCCTCGGCCAGCCGCAAGGAGAGCCGGGTCACCGCCGCGATCACCGCTCCGGAGCGCGCGAAAGCCACGCAGTGCGCCGCACCGGGACCCCGCGCCGCCAACGGCTCGTACGTCGCCGCGCCTCCGAACAGCTCCGGGCGCCGCCTGCGCAGCCGCAGTGCGGTCGCCGTGAGCGCCAGCTTCTCCTCGGAGAGGTCCCAGCGGTCACGGTGCTGCTCCAGGTACTCCAGGACGTGCGGCTGGAACCGCACGGGACGCCGGTTGTCCGGGTCCACCAGGGCCCGGTACTCGCCCTCCGTGCCCTGGTATACGTCGGGCACCCCGGGCATCGTCAGCTGGAGCAGCGCGGCCCCGAGGACGCTCGCCCGCACATGGGGCCGCAGGGCGCCCGCGAACTCCGCCACCGTGTAGAGCGGCGGCCCGCAGGGGCCCGCCTCCACGAACGCCGTCACTGCCTTCTCGTACGCCTCGTTCGGCTCGGTCCAGCTCGTGTGCAGGCCCGCCTCGCGCACGTGCTTGAGCAGGGCCTTCTGCAGCCGTTCGTCGTAGGGGAAACCGAAGCCGACGGCCGTCTGCCAGGCCGCCCAGGCCAGTTGGGGGTCCGGCGCGCTGGTGCCGCCCACGCGCGCGGTCTGCTCGGTCACGTCGACCAGGAGGTCGGCCCACCGCTCCGGGCACTGCGTGAGGACGGCGATGCCCGCCCGCACATCGGCGCTGCGCTTCGTGTCGTGCGTGGTCAGCACCGTCCCCGCGTACGGCCAGTCGCGCTGCACGCGCGCGCAGTAGGCGTGAAAGGCCTCCGGGGACACCGCGGGGCGCTCGGGAGTGCCGCCCACCTCGGCCGCCGACAGGAGCGGCGCGTGCCGGTAGAACGCCGTGTCCTCGACGGCCTTGGCCCGCAGCGCCGACGAGGTCTGCGCGAACCGCGCGCGAAAGCCGTCGACCGCCGGCCCGGACCCAAGACGCCCCAGGGCCAGGTCCCGTACGACATCGACCGCCTCGGCCTCCTCGCGCACGGCGAAGGCCGCCTTGGCCTCCTCGGCGGCCCCCACCGTGAGCACCGAAGCCGGTTTGGCGCCCCCGCCGACGTAGGGCCGGTAGACGGGAAGCCGCACGAGCAGCTCCAGGAGCGCTGTGCGCAGGGCCCACGGCGCGTGGTCGCGCAGGGCGGGGTCCCCGGCGCAGAGCGCGGTCGCCTCGCGCGTAAGGCGGTCGGTCTCGGCCGCCAGCTCATGGGTGAGCACCTTGTACGCGGCCCGCCGCACCGTAGCGCCCCAGTCGCCGCCCCGGTCCACCGCCGGCGCCGTGAACCGCCGGTACTGGCCGAGGAGCTCACCCGCCCCCGCCGGGTCCGTGAAGAGGCCGTCCAGATGGCGCAGCGCGTCGTATCCGGTGGTGCCCGCGACGGGCCACGCGGCCGGCAGCCGCTCCCCGTCGGCGAGGATCTTCTCGACGACCGTCCAGCGCCCGCGTGTGGCCTCCTGGAGCCGCTGGAGGTACGCCCCCGGCTCGGCGAGCCCGTCGGGATGGTCGACGCGCAGCCCCTCCACGACCCCCTCCCGCAGCAGTTGGAGGATCTTCGCGTGGGTCGCGTGGAACACATCGGGGTCCTCGACACGCACCCCGATGAGGTCAGAAATGGTGAAGAAACGCCGGTAGTTGAGCTCTGTACGGGCAAGCCGCCACCACCCGAGCCGGTACCACTGGGCGTCGAGGAGCTGTGGCAGGGGCAGCTCACCGGTGCCTTCGCGGAGGGGGAACGCGTGTTCGTGATAGCGCAGCACGTCGCCGTCCACCCGCAGGCGCTCGAGCTCGTCCCCGACCCCGCGGCCGAGGACCGGGAGCAGCACGCGCCCGTCGCCCGCGTCCCAGTCGATGTCGAACCAGCGCGCGTACGGCGACGCGGGGCCCTCCCGCAGAACCTCCCAGAGGGCGTGGTTGTGGCGCGGCACCGCCGCCATGTGGTTCGGCACGATGTCCACGACGAGGCCGAGCCCGTGCGCCCGCGCGGTCCGCGCGAGGGACCGCAGCCCCTCCTCGCCGCCCAGCTCGTCGCGCACGCGCGCGTGGTCCACGACGTCGTAGCCGTGCGTGGAACCCGGAACCGCCTCGAGCACCGGCGACAGATGCAGATGCGAGACCCCCAGCGAAGCCAGGTACGGGACGGCCGCTTCGGCGGCATCGAAGGGAAACTCCGGCTGGAGCTGCAACCGGTAGGTGGCGGTGGGCGGCGGCGGAACCGCGGGCTCTGAGCGCTCAGGCGTCATGCGAACGTACGTACCCGCCTGGCGGGCTTTCGTGCCATCGACTCATGCTTCTGGCCGTCACGGTGTCGCTAGCTTCGGACGATGGCTGCAAAAGTACAGGTCGCACAGGACGGGCCGGCGGAGGGCCAAGAGGACCGGGAGGACCGGGGCGCACCCGGGCTCCTGGACACCTACCGGGAAGTGATCGGGCACACCGGAGCGCTCCTTCCGGTGATCTCGTTCCTCGGCAGGCTCCCTGTGGCCATGATCCAGTTCGGCAGTGTCCTGCTGGTCACCGAGACCAGCGGATCGCTCGCCACGGGCGGCGTGGTCGCCTGCGCCCTCGCGCTCGGCCAGGTGACCATGGGCCCGCTCGTCGGCCGCCTCGCCGACCGGCGCGGCCAGCGCGCCGTCGTCCTCGCCTTCTCGCTGCTCAACGCCGTGGCGATCGCGGTGTACACGCTCGGCGCCCTCATCGAGCTGCCCACGCCCGCGCTGGTCGTCCTCGCCGTGCTCGCCGGCGCGAGCATCCCGGGGATCGGCCCGCTGGCCCGCGCACGCGCCGTCCCGCTGGTCCGCCGGGCCGGCGGAGACGACCGCCTCGTCAACACCGTGCTGTCCCTGGAGAGCACCATGGACGAGCTGTCCTTCGTGCTCGGCCCCGCCCTGGTGGGCCTGGCCGCCGTGGCGGGCCACCCGGCGTACGCCTTCGGTGCGGCCGCGCTCCTGGTCGCCGTCTGCGGCTCCGGCTTCGCGCTGCACCCCACGGGCCGGACGGCGCGGGCCGCACAAGAAGCGGCCCACGCGACGGGGCAGGCTCCACGCGCGCGTGGCGGCCGGCAGCGCCTTCCGCGGGCGGTCGTCGTCGTACGCGTCGGGCTCGTCTTCGTCGGTGTCCTGCTCGGCGCCTGTGGAGCGGGCATCACGGCCCTCAGCGAGGAGTTGGGGCAGCCGGGCCAGGCAGGACTCGTCTACGCCGCCATGGGCGTCATGAGCGCCGTCGTGGGGCTCTCCATGGTCGCGCTGCCCGAGCGCTTTGGCCTGTACGCGCGCTGGCGCGTGGCGACGGCCGCCGCGGCGCTGCTCTCGCTGCCCCTGGTGTGGACGGACAGCATGACGGGCCTGTACCTCGTGGTGACCGTCTTCGGCGCGATCTTCGCTCCGAACCTGATCACCGGCTTCGCGCTCACCGAGCGCTCCTGCCCGCCCCAGCGCCTCGCCGAGGGGATGACGTTCGCGGCGAGTGCCTTCGTCGGCGGCCAGGCGGTCACGCTCGCCGTGGCGGGCCGCCTGGCCGAGTCACACGGCCCCGGAGCGGCGTTCGCCCTCGGCAGCGCGGCCGCCGCCGTCGCGTTCCTCGTGGCGCTGGTCGCCCGCCCCCCGGCGGACGACAGCACGAACGCCTAGTTCGCGGGGCGCCGCAGCACGGTGAGGCTCCGGTCGACGAGCGTCAGGCGCTCCCCGGCCGCCGCCTTCGCCCCCGTGTCCGGCGCCACGCCCTGTGCCCGCGAGGTGTCCACGACCACCTGCCACTGGCGGCCGTGGTTGACCGGAACCACGAACTCCAGTGGTTCCGCGGAGGCGTTGAACATCATCAGGAACGAGTCGTCACAGATCCGCTCGCCGCGGGTACCCGGCTCGGAGATCGCGTTGCCGTTCAGGAACACCGTCAGCGCCCGCGCCTGCGACGCGTCCCAGTCCTCCTGCGCCATCTCATCGCCCTCCGGCGTGAACCACGCGATGTCGGACAGCTCGTCGTGCGTGCCCTCGACCGGGCGGCCGTGGAAGAACCGCCTCCTGCGGAAGACGGGGTGGTCGCGCCGCAGCCACGCCATCGCGCGCGTGAACTCCAGCTGAGTGCTCTCGCCCTCGGGCCAGCGCACCCAGGCGATCTCGTTGTCCTGGCAGTAGGCGTTGTTGTTGCCTCCTTGCGTCCGCGCGAACTCGTCGCCGTGGCTGAGCATCGGGACGCCCTGCGAGAGCATCAGCGTCGCGATGAAGTTGCGCATCTGCCGCTCGCGCAGCTCCAGGACGCCCGGGTCGTCGCTCTCGCCCTCGGCGCCGCAGTTCCAGGAGCGGTTGTGGCTCTCGCCGTCCTGGTTGTCCTCGCCGTTGCCCTCGTTGTGCTTGTCGTTGTACGACACGAGGTCGTGCAGCGTGAAACCGTCGTGGCAGGTGGTGAAGTTGATCGACGCCAAGGGGCGCCGCCCGTCGTCCTGGTAGAGGTCCGACGAACCGGTGAGCCGGGACGCGAACTCCGCGAGCGTGCGCGGCTCGCCCCGCCACATGTCGCGCACCGTGTCGCGGTACATGCCGTTCCACTCGGTCCACAGCGGCGGGAAGTTGCCGACCTGATAGCCGCCCTCCCCGACGTCCCACGGCTCGGCGATCAGCTTCACCTGGCTCACCACGGGGTCCTGCTGCACGAGGTCGAAGAACGACGACAGGCGGTCCACCTCGTGGAACTGCCGGGCGAGCGTCGCCGCGAGATCGAAGCGGAAGCCGTCCACGTGCATGTCGGTGACCCAGTGCCGCAGCGAGTCCATGATCATTTGGAGTACGTGCGGCGACCGCATCAGGAGCGAGTTGCCGGTCCCCGTGGTGTCCATGTAGTAGCGGGGATCGTCGGTGAGGCGGTAGTACGAGGCGTTGTCCAGGCCCTTGTAGGAGAGCGTCGGACCCAGGTGGTTGCCCTCGGCCGTGTGGTTGTAGACGACGTCGAGGATCACCTCGATGCCCGCCTCGTGCAGCGCCTTCACCGCCTGCTTGAACTCCAGGACCTGCTCGCCCCGGTCGCCCCAGGAGGCGTACGCGTTGTGGGGCGCGAAGAAGCCGATCGTGTTGTAGCCCCAGTAGTTGTTGAGCCCCATGTCGACCAGACGGTGGTCGTTCACGAACTGGTGCACCGGCATCAGTTCCAGGGCCGTCACCCCCAGTTGCACCAGGTGATCGATGACCGCCGGATGTGCGAGCGCCGCGTACGACCCGCGCAACTCCCTGGGAAGATCCGGGTGTTGCATGGTCAGGCCCTTCACATGGGCCTCGTAGAGCACGGTCTCGTTGTACGGGGTGCGGGGCGGCCGGTCGTCCCCCCAGTCGAAGTACGGATTGACCACCACGGACGTCATCATGTGCGGCGCCGAGTCCATGTCGTTGCGCTTGTCCGGGGCGCCGAAGCGGTAGCCGTACACCTCCTCGCCCCAGTCGATCCGGCCGCTGACCGCGCGCGCGTACGGGTCGAGAAGGAGCTTCGCCGAGTTGCAGCGGTGCCCCTGCGCGGGGTCGTACGGACCGTGCACACGGAAGCCGTACCGCTGGCCCGGCATCACGCCGGGCAGGTACGCGTGGAGCACGAACGCGTCGGACTCGCGCAGCTCGACGGCTGTCTCCGAGCCGTCGTCGTGCAACAAACAGAGCTCTATGCGGTCGGCGGCCTCGGAGAAGACCGCGAAGTTCGTGCCGGCGCCGTCGTACGTGGCACCGAGTGGATACGCCTGCCCTGGCCACACCTGCATGCATATGACTCTTCCACTACCGCCCCCTCGGCTCGGGGTCACTTCGCTCAACGTTCCCCGAAAGTGGGGCAACCACCCAGGAGTTGAGTCCGTCTAACCGATCGACCACATACTCGGTATGCCCATGAGTGGGACACCAGGGGAAGAAGGGGGAGGATGTGCGCGAACTAGTCAGACGCCATCTGGGGAAGGTAGTGGCGGGCACGGCGGTCGCTGTGGCCGCCACCGCCGTGATGGTAGGAATCACACTGCCCGGAACGGCCGGGGCGGGGGAGTCCCGGAGCCAGGACCGCAGTGTGGCCGCAGGAGCGGCGCAGCAGAACGCGATCCCGAAGGACGCGGTCGTCGAGGCCGCGCCCGAAGAGGGCGAAAAGGGCATCGGCAGCGACCCGTTGACCGACGACGAGATGAAGCGTGCCGAGCAGATAGCCATGAAGGGCGACGTCCGGAGGTCGGCCCGTGACGTGGAAGGGGACCGCGGCCCCCAGCTCCTCACGAGCAATCTGAGCGAGGTGGACCCGGCCGAGGCCGTCGATCCCGACAGGCCGCGCCGCGCGGACATCGTCTACTACGACTACAAGAACGACGCGATGGTCACCAAGACCGTCAATCTCGCCACCGGCAAGGTGGAGAACACCGACACCTCGCACGGTGTCCAGCCGCCCGCGGCCAAGGACGAACTCCGCGAGGCCGCACAGCTGTTGATCGCCGACCCGCTGGGCGCGGACCTCAAGAAGGACTACGAGGACGCGATGGGCAAGGAGCTCACCTCGCCCGACCAGCTGACCCTCAGCGCCTTCGTCTTCCACAAGGAGACCGTCGAGAAACTGCCGGCCCCGCTCGCCGAGTGCGGCGAGCACCGGTGCCTCAGCATCGTCAGCAAGGTCGTCAACGGCCCCTGGATCGACACCCGCGACCTCATCGTCGATCTGAGTGACCGCAAAGTCACCCGCCTCCGCTGAGCGACTAAGGCACCGCTCGCACTCTTTCGCTTCCGTACAAGGGAGTCATCTCGCATGCACGTGAACAGACTTACGCGCGCCCGCAAGCGCGCCTCCATCGGCCTTGCGGTCACCGCGCTCCTGGGTACAGCCGTCGCCGCCGCGGGCCCGGCGGGCGCCACGCAGAACGCCGCCAAGGACGCCCCCGCTGCCGCCGCCCCGGCCTGCAGCGCCGACTACCGCATCGAGCAGACCGTCGACGGCGGCACCACCTGGCGTATGTGCTGGCACTACAACACCAACGCCGGGCTCGTACTGGACAACATCTCGTACCAGCCGAAGAACGAGCCCAAGCCCATACCCGTCCTCACCAGCGCGCGCCTCGCACAGGTCCACGTGCCCTACGACGACGGCGACGCCGAGTACCAGGACATCACCGGCGCCAGCTTCGGCACGGACCTCGTGCCGTTGAAGCCCGCCGAGTGCCCCGGCGGCACCCTCAAAACCGTGAAGGTCGGCAGCTCCTCGCCCATCCCGGGCGGCAAGGTGAAGGGCCTGTGCACCACCACGCGCGCGCGTGGCCACGCCTACCGCATGACCCCGGACCTCTACGAGAAGCCGGACAAGGTCTACCAGGCGCAGGGCAAGGACCTGCTCGTCTACACCGTCAACCAGGCCTCCTGGTACGAGTACATCACCGAGTGGCGCTTCTCCTCGGACGGCACGATCACCTCGAACGTCGGCGCCACCGGCAGCCTCTCGCCCAGCGACTACGACGGTACCGACGGCCGCGGCTGGCCCATCGGCAAGGGCGCGAGCGACTACGCGGAGAGCCACAGCCACAACGTCTCCTGGCGCCTCAACTTCGGCCTCGACGGCTCCCCGAAGGCCAAGGTCGAGCAGTACGACTCCAAGGTGACGCCGCCCGCCGGGAACGGCAGGCCCAAGACGAAGACCACCCGCACCCCCGTCACCAAGGAACTCATCGGTGACGTCAAGGGCATGCGCTGGTGGCGCGTGGTGAGCACGGCGGGCAAGAACGAGGACGGCCACCCCAGGTCGTACGAGATCGTGCCGGGCCGCTCCGTCAAGCACCCGGGACGCGCCTACAGCAACCACGACGTGTACTTCACCGAGTACAAGAAGTGCGAGCAGTACACCAGCGACAACCTCTCATCGAACTGCGGGCCCAAGAGTGTCGACAAATGGGTCAACGGGCAGACGCTCAAGCACCCGATCACCTGGGTCAACATCGGGTTCCACCACGTCGCGCGGGACGAGGACCAGCAGCCCATGCCGGTCCACTGGCAGGGCTTCTCGATCGCCCCGCGTGACGTGACCGCTATGAATCCGCTCACTCCCGCGGACCTCGCCGACCAGAACGGCAATCCAGAGGGCGGTAGTTGAGAAAGCTCCCTCTCCATCCTGCTGCACCGGCCGCCGCTCCCGGAGTACCCTTCCTTGATCGTTGAACGGGGGAGTGCTCGGGGGAGCGGAAGGGGTGCGCTGGGTGAGCTCGGGAGGGCGGGAACTGCCCCCTGGTGACGAGGGTCACGAGGGGAGTTCCGCGGACGGCCCGCCCGGAGCGGTGTCCCTGGCGCGGCCGATGGAGATGGGATCCCAGATCGGACCCGAACTGGACTGGGGCGCCGACGCCTGGCGCGAGGTGCGCACACGCGCCCAGCGCGCCGGGCGGGCCTACATCTGGCTCAATCTCGTGGAACAGCGGCTGCGCGCGGTCGTGGCCGCTGTCCTGCGTCCCATCTACGAACCGGTCCACGCCGACGACTGGGTGGTCGCGGCCGCCGGGCCCGCCGGACAGGAGTGGGTGCAGCGGGCCGTCGCCGTACGCGAAGTGAGCCGCCGCAAGGGCTATTTGCTCGACCCGGCGGACGACAACGTCCTGAGCTTCCTCACGCTGCCCCAGCTGCGCGAGCTGATGGTGCAGCACTGGCCGTGCTTCGAGCCGTACTTCGACGACCGCAGGGACGTCGAACTCGCTCTGGACGAGCTGGAAGTGACCCGGAACGTCGTCTCGCGCAACCGCGCCCTGTCCACCACCGTGCTCGCCCAGGCGGAGCGCGCGTCGGCGAAGCTCCTGGACATACTCGGCACGGGCACCGACACACCGTCCGCGCGCCGGTTGCCCGTCGACGCCGTCGAGTCCCTGGTCGGCGACCGGTACGCCGACGTGGTGGGCGTCCATCCGGACCGGGTGCGGCTCCTGCGGCAGTTCCCCGCGGAGGACATCTTCGGCGGGGCCCGCCGCCTCGACGCGATCGGGATAGGCCTGAACCTCCTGGTCCAGAACTTCTCCGGACGGCGCCTCGTCCGGCTCGCCGAGTCCGGCTGCCGGGTGCGGCTGCTCTTCCTCAATCCGGCGAGCAGCGCGGTCAAACGCAGGGAGCGTGAACTGGGCCTGAAACGGGGCGAGCTGAGCCGCAGCGTCGAGATGAACATCCTGCACATGCGCCGGGTGCGGGCCCGCCTGCGTGACCCGGGTGCCTTCGAGATCCAGGTCTTCGACGAGACGCCGCGCTTCACCGCGTATCTGGTCGACGGGGACGGCGCGGACGGCATCGCGGTCGTCCAGTCGTATCTGCGCAGGACGCGCGGGATGGAGGCGCCGGTGCTGGTGCTGCGCGGCGGCCGCCGGGTGGTGAAGGCGGACGAGCCGGACGAGAGCGGACTTTTCTCGACGTACCGGGAGGAGTTCGAGCTCGCCTGGGCGGACTCGCGGCCGGTGTCCTGAGCCCGGTCTCCTGCTCCGTCAGCCCGGTCTCCCGCGCCGCTCCGGCCGGCAAGCGGAACGCGGACCTCGGATTGTCAGTGGCGCGTGGGATCGTGGTGGTCAATGGGGGAAAGCACCACAGAGAAGGGGGCGGCCATGGGCTGGCACCGGGAGCTGCTGATCGGTTTCGACCTGGAGACGACCGGGACGGACCCGCACGAGGCACGCATCGTCACGGGCGCGGTGATCGAGGTCAGGGCCGGCGAGGCGCTGGGCCGCAAGGAGTGGCTGGCCGACCCGGGGGTCGAGATCCCGGCGGAGGCCGTGGCGGTGCACGGCATCTCGAGCGAGCGGGCGGCGGCGGACGGCAGACCGGCCGCGGAGGTCGCCGACGCGATAGCGGCGGTCCTCGTGTCGTACTGGCAGACGGGCGTCCCGGTCGTCGCGTACAACGCCACCTTCGACCTGACCCTGCTCGCCGCGGAGTTGCGCAGGCACGGCCTGCCGTCCCTGCGCGAGCGCCTGGGCGGCGCGGAACCGGCCCCGGTCATCGATCCGTACGCGATCGACCGCTCCGTCGAGCGGTATCGCAAGGGCAAGCGGAACCTCGAAGCGGTCTGCACCGAGTACGGCGTGCTCCTGGAGTCGGCGCACGACGCCACGTCGGACGCCCTGGCCGCGGCCCGCCTGGCCGGTGCCATAGCCGAGCGCCACCCCAAGCTGGCCGCCTTCGGACCGGCGGAGCTGCACCGCCGCCAGATCGACTGGTATGCGCAGTGGGCGGCGGACTTCCAGAAGTTCCTTCGCAAGAAGGGCGAGACGGACGCCGTGGTGGACGGCACGTGGCCGCTGCGGGAGGAGTTCAGCGCGTCGGGGGTCTGAGGTCTCAGAACGGATACCACCGCACGGTCGCGTCCCCGTCCCGCAGCGACGCCACCCGACGGCGGAACTCGGCCAGGGCCTTCGGATTGGTGGGCGCATGCTGGGCGACCCACGCGCAGCTGGCCGTCTCCCGGGCGCCTCGAAGCACCGCGCACCCTTCCCACTCCCGCACGTCCCACCCGTACTCATCGACGAACCCGTCGTACGCGTCGGCGGGCAACCCGTAGCGGTCCCGGGACAGCGCCATGACGACCAGGTCGTGCTCGCGCAGATCGGAGGAGAACGTCTCAAGATCCACGAGAACCGGCCCGTCCGCGCCCACCAGGACGTTCCGGGGCAGGGCGTCGCCGTGGATGGCTCCGGGAGCGAGCCGCGGCGAAAGCGCCGATGCCGCCGCCTCGAACCCGTCCCTGCGCTCGCGCAGATAGTCCGCGTCCTCGACGTCGATCGCGTCGCCCGCGAGCCGCAGCCAGCGCTCCACCCCGCCGAGGAGCTCGCGCCGGGGCAGCTCGAACCCCGGTGCGGGCAGCGCGTGCACGAGCCGCAGCAGTGCGGCGAGGTCACGCGGCTCGGCGGGCCGCACGGCCTCCGGCAGCCGGTGCCACACCGTCACCGGATGCCCGTCCACGAGCCGGGGCTCCTTCTCCGCTGCCCGCACCGCGGGCACCCCCGACTCCTCCAGCCACCGCGCGACCCGCAACTCCCGCCGCGCACGGTCGAGAAGCTCGGGCGCCGCACGCCCGACCTTGACCACCGACCCACCACTGCCGAACACCGCGTTCTCGCCAAGGGCGAGCAGCGCCCCGTCCTGCTCAAGACCCGCGGCGTCCAGTACGTCCCGTGCCCGCGCCTCGTCCATCCGTTGCCTCCCGCACCGTTCGCTCCGTTCGCCACGTTCGCCGGCACAGTCTCCCATTCGCACTGGCCAAGCGGCTGCGAGGCCTGCGTAGCTGCTTGACGTATCAAGATCCCATCAGCACGATGACGGGGGCCGCCTGGGCGGCCAAACCCCGATGAGCCGCCCAAAGGAGCCGATTCCGTGACATTGGCGACCGCGACGAAGCGGTCAGCGAAAGGCGCGTCCGCCCGCAGAGGCGCGGACCACGGCGCCTGGTTCCTGGTCCTGCCCGCGCTGATCCCGATCCTGATCCTCAGCGTGGGCCCTCTCCTCTACGGCATCACGCTCGCGTTCACCGACTCCCAGTCGGGCCGCACCGAGCCCACCGAGTGGATCGGCCTCCTCAACTTCCAGGACCTGCTGCACGACACCCTGTTCTGGGACTCGTTCCGCATCGGCCTGCTGTGGGCGGTCGGCGTGACCGTGCCGCAGTTCCTCCTGGCGCTCGGCCTGGCCCTCCTGCTCAACCAGAATCTGCGCTTCCGCTGGCTGGCGCGCTCGCTCGCGATCATCCCCTGGGCGATGCCCGAAGTGGTCGTCGGCATCATGTGGCGCCTGGTCTACAACCCGGACGCGGGCGTTCTGAACGAGACCCTGGGCAATCTCGGTTTCGGTGACGGCCGAGACTGGCTCACTGGCCTCGGCACCGCGCTGCCCGCCGTGATCGTCGTGGGTATCTGGGCGGGCATGCCGCAGACCACCGTGGCGCTGCTCGCCGGTCTGCAGAACACCCCGCGCGAACTGCACGAAGCGGCCGAGATGGACGGCGCGGGCGCCTGGCGCCGTTTCCGCACGGTCACCTGGCCGGCGCTGAAGCCGGTCGCCCTCGCCATCACGGCGCTCAACTTCATCTGGAACTTCAACTCCTTCGCCCTCGTCTATGTCCTGACGAACGGCGGCCCCGGCGGCCGCACCCGCCTCCCCATGCTTTTCGCCTACGAAGAGGCGTTCCGCTACGGCCAGTTCGGCTACGCCGCGGCGATGGGCTGCGTGATGGTCGCGGTGATCTCGGTGATCCTCGCGTTCTACCTCGTGGGCCGGCTGAAGGGAGGCGACGAGAAGTGAGCTCCACACGCACCAGCAAACCCGCGCGCGCCGGGCAGTACTTCGCGCTCCTCTGCTACCTCGTCTTTCTCGCCTTCCCCTTCCTCTGGCTGATCTCCACGGCCTTCAAGCCGCCGCGCGAGCTGGCCAGCCTGCACCCCACCTGGATTCCCAAGGACCCGACCCTCGCCAACTTCCGGCAGGCCTTCGACGAACAGCCGCTCCTGCGCGCCGCGGGCAACTCCCTGATCGCGGCCGTCTGCGCGGCCCTCATCGCCGTCGCCATCGCGACACCGATGGCGTACGTCATGGCACGGCACCGCACGCTCCTCGCGCGGGCGGCCACCGGCTGGGTCGTGGTCAGCCAGGCGTTCCCCTTCGTCCTGGTGATCATCCCGCTCTTCCTCGTCCTGAAGAACCTCGGCCAGATCAACTCCCTGCCGGGCCTGATCATGGTCTACGTGGTGTGGGCGCTGCCCTTCGCCCTGTGGATGCTGGTGGGCTATGTGCGCGCCGTACCCACCGAGTTGGAGGAGGCCGCGGCCGTCGACGGCGCGGGCAAGCTGCGTACGCTCATCTCGATCACCGCGCCGCTGCTCGCGCCCGGCATCGTGGCCACGATCCTCTTCGCCTTCATCACCGCGTGGAACGAGTTCTTCTTCGCGCTCGTCCTGCTCAAGACCCCGGAGAAACAGACGTTGCCGGTCGTCCTCACGCACTTCATCGGCGCCGAGGGTGCCGCCGACCTCGGCCCGCTCGCCGCTGCCGCGTTCCTCGCCACCCTCCCCTCGCTCGTCATCTTCGCGATCATCCAGAAGCGGATCACGGGCGGCATGCTGACCGGGGCGGTGAAGAGCTGATGCGCGCACGCCTCACCACCGCGGTGACCGCCGCCCTCGTGCTGCTGCTCGCCGGATGCAGCGGTGACTCCGACGGTTCCGACGACGGCAGGATCACCCTCCGCTTCCAGTCGCTCGCCTGGCAGAAGGAGTCGGTCGACGCCAACAAGGAACTCGTCAAGGAGTGGAACGCCGCCCACCCGGACGTCAAGGTCGAGTACGTCCAGGGCAGTTGGGACAGTGTCCACGACCAGCTGCTCACCTCCTTCGAGGGCGGCGAGGCGCCGGACATCATCCACGACGCGTCGGACGACCTCGCGGACTTCGCGTACGGCGGGTATCTCGCGGACCTCGACGAACTGCTCCCCGCCCGGCTCAAGTCCGACATCCCCGAGCGGAGTTGGCAGACGACGACGTTCGGTGAGGGTGTCTACGGGGTGCCGTTCCTCCAGGAACCCCGCGTCCTGATCGCCAACGCGAAGTGGCTGAAGGAGTCGGGCGTACGGATCCCGACCCCCGAGAAGCCCTGGTCCTGGGACGAGTTCCGCTCGGTCAGCAAGGAACTGGGCGACGGCAAGGGCAAGTACGGCGTGGCCTGGCCCCTCAAGGAGCCGGTCTCCGCGACGCTCAACCTCTCGCTCTCCACCGGCGGCCGGATGTTCCACCGCGGCGAGGACGGCAAGGTCGACATCCGCTTCGACAAGGCCGACGAGATCATGCCGCGCACGGTCCACGACCAGGTGAACGACGACAAGAGCGCATCGAGCACCACCCTGGGCATGGGCGGATCCGACACACTGCCGGGCTTCTTCGGCGGCAAGTACGCGATGGTCCCGCTCGGCTTCTCCTACCGCCAGCAGATCGTCCAGCAGGCGCCCAAGGGCTTCGACTGGCAGGTGCTCCCCGCCCCGGCCGGAGCCGAGGGGCTCGCGCAGGGCGTCAGCCCGCAGACGCTGTCGGTCTCCGAGGACACCGAACACAAGAAGGAGGCGGTCGAGTTCATCGACTTCCTCCTGCAGCCCGAGAACATGGTGCGCCTCGCACAGGGCGACTGGATGCTGCCCACGGGCACGGAGGCCCTGAAGGACCCGGCCCTGCGCACCGAGAAGAACGACTGGGCGGTGGGCACGGCCCTGGCGAAGGACCTCCGCTCGGCCCCCGCCCAGTCGGTGCGGGGCTACGCGGAGTGGAAGGACAAGGTGGCGACACCGGCGCTCCAGGAGTACTACAGCGGAGCGATCGGCCTGGAGGAGCTGCGCAAACGCCTGGTGAAGGACGGGAACCTGGTGCTCAAGAGGTACCAGCGCTAGGCCGTCACCAGGGCCGGAATCAGCGGGGGTGGCTGTTTCCCTGCCCCGCCCGCACGAGCCCCGATTCGTACGCGGCGATGACCGCCTGCGCACGGTCGCGGACGCCCAGCTTGGCGAAGATGCCGGTGGCGTGGTTCTTCACGGTCTGGACGCCGATCTCCATCCGCTGTGCGATCTCGGCGTTGTCGAGGCCCGCGGCGATCAGACGGAGCACGTCGACCTCGCGCGGCGTGAGGCCGGCGAGGTCCGCCGTCGGTGGATGCGAGGCCGGGGCCGGGGTCACGAAGGTGGCGAGCAGCCGGGTCAGGAGCCGTGGGGCGACGACCGCTTCGCCGCGGTGGACGGTGCGAAGGGCGGCCACCAGCTCCTCGGGGGAGACATCCTTGGGCAGGAACCCCGAGGCCCCCGCCCGCAGGGCGCCGACCACGTGCTCGTCCATGTCGAAGGTGCTGAGCGCGAGGACCCGGCACCCGGGTAGCCGGGCGGTCAGGCGCTCGGTGGCCCTGACGCCGTCGAGCACGGGCATGCGGATGTCCATCAGGACCACGTCGGGGCGGAGTTCGAGGGCCGACGCGACGGCCTGCTCGCCGTCGCCCACCTCACCGACGACGCGGATGGCGGGGTCCGAGAGCAGGATCAGTGACAGGCCCCGGCGTACCAAGGGCTGGTCGTCCGCGATGAGCACGGTGATGCCGTCGGGCCCGGACCCGGGCTTGGCCTCGGGCTCGGACCCGGGCTTGGCCTCGGCCTCGGGGTCGGTTCCGGGACCGGGCTCACTGGGGGAAGTCATCGGATCCTGTCCTTCTCGTACGTGTCGGTGGACAGCGGCACGCTCGCGGTCACCACGAACCCGCCCTCCTCGCGGCTGCCGGCCCGCAAGGAGCCGTCATGCAGGGCGACGCGCTCCCGCATGCCCAGGAGACCGTATCCGCCGCTGTCGCCCTTCCCGCCGGGTGCCCTGCCGTCGCCGGCGCCGTCGTCGGCCACTTCGACGGTGACGCGGTCCGGGAGATAGGCGAGCCGCACCGTGGCGCGGGCGGGGCCCGCGTGTTTGCGGGCGTTGGTCAGCGCCTCCTGGACGATCCGGTAGAGGGTGAGGCCGAGCGGCATCGACAGCGCCACGGGCCGCCCGGTGACGTGGAGTTCGGCCGGCAGGCCCGCGGCGGTCGAATCGGCGACGAGCCGCTCGATGCCGTCCACCCCCGGCTGGGGCTCCGACGGCGTCTCCTCCGGCGTTTCGGTGCTGCGCAGGACCCCGAGGAGCTGGCGCATCTCGTGCAGCGCCGTGCGTCCGGACTCCTCCAGGGTCACGAGCGCCTCGCGGGCCGTGTCGGGGTCGCGGTCCAGGGTCGCTCTCGCCCCGCCCGACATCAGGTACATGGTGGTGATGTGGTGGGCGACGATGTCGTGCAGCTCCCGGGCGATGCGGCGCCGTTCCTCGGTCACCGCGCGGTCGGCGAGGAGCCTGCGATTGATGTCCAACTGCCGTTTCCACTGCCGCACGGCCAGGCCCACGGCGACGATGAGACAGGGCGTGACCAGCACGTCGGTGAGGCCCATCCCCAGGAAAGGCACGTCGTTGTGCCAGTACCGCGCGAGCTGCACGGGCGCGGTGGCCACGACACCCAGCGCCACGGCACGCCGGCCGCTGTACCTGGCCACGGTGTAGAGCGCCACCGCGACGGCTCCGCCGTAACTGTTCGACATCGGTGTGCCCGGATCGACGACAAGGCCGAGATTGACGGCCATCTGCACGACGAGGACCGCGCCGAGCACCGGCACGGGGTGATGGCGCCTGAAGAGCAGCGGGAGCACGGAGACGGCGACCAGCAGGACGCCGAGCACGGTGACGGGCGCCCCCGGTCCCTCCTCGCCCGGGGCGAGGTAGGCCAGTACGTCGAGCCCCACCGCGACGACGGCGACCGCCACATCGCCCGGAGTCGGCCGCGCCCCGCCCGTGGGCGGTGCCGGAGGGAAGAAGTCGCGGCCCATCCGGGCGCCTCCTGGTCGAGCTGGTGCGTCGGGCCCTGATGTTCCCGTCTTTGCGCACCATTACATCCCGGCCGACCGGGCCGGGAATCGGCGCGGGGGCGGTTGTTCCATCCAGTACTGGAGTACTGCCCGCGACGAAGTACCGGACCAGGGTCACGGACGCGTCCCCTTCCGGCGGCCGACGCTCACAAGGGGCCCCGCGTGATGACCTGTTGGCATGATTCGCAAGCTGACCTCTTTCTCCACCCGGCATCGATGGATGACGATCGTCGTCTGGACCATCCTCGGAGCGGCATTGTCGTTCGTGGGGAAAGCGATGATGTACGACGTCACCGATTCCCAGGCCGGGGATTTCCTGCCCAAGAAGTACGACTCGGCGGTGGCACTGCGTATAGCCGAGGACGAATTCGGCACCAAGCCCGACCCCAACGCCCTGACCGTGCTCGTCGCCAGGGACGACGGCGGCAAGCTCACGGCCGGTGACCAGCGGCGGATCGCCGCCACCGCCAAGGGCCTTGGCCGGGAGCGGATCGCCGCGCCGAAACCCGAACCGCTCATGAAGGACCACTCCCAGACGCCGCGGGTTTCGCCGGGCGCCGTGGCCCCGGACAAGACGTTCCGACTGCTGACGGTGTCGTTCTCGGGAAACCCCGATGACCCCGGTTTGCAGGACGTCTACAAGAAATTCCGTGACGGCGCGAAGGGCGAATTCGCCGCCGCCGACCTGCGGGTGGGATTCACGGGCGGCATAGCCTCCACGGTCGACAACACGGAGGCCGAGGAGCCCACGGGGAAAGTCGTCGGCAATCTGACGATGGGCCTCATCGTCCTCCTGAACGTGCTGGTGTTCCGCAGTCCTGCGGCCGCTTTCGTGCCGTTGATCGCGGTCGCGCTGATCGGCGGGGTCGCCTCGGGAGCGGTGGTGGGTGCGGCGAAACTCCTCGGCATCAGCCTCGACCCGTCCACCCCCTCGCTGATCGGTGTCGTACTCCTGGGAATCGGAATCGACTACTTCCTCTTCCTGATGTTCCGGTTCCGGGAGCAGCTGCGGAACCATCCCGAGCAGAACGCCCGGACGGCCGCGGCCGAGACGACAGCGCGCGTGGGCAGTGCGATCACGTCCGCGGCCCTGACGATCGTGGCGGCCTTCGCCACCCTCGGCCTCGCTAGCTTCGGGCAGTTCCGGGTTCTCGGCCCCGCGATCGCGATCTCCGTACTCGTGATGCTCCTCGCGAGCCTCACGCTCATGCCCGCCCTCCTGGCCCTGCTCGGCCGCGGCATGTTCTGGCCCGCCCGCGCCTGGAAGAAGGAGCGCACCGGCGGGATCAGCGCACGCCTGGGGCACGCGGTGAGCGCCCGGCCGGTGCGGTACGCCCTGGGCAGCCTGGTGCTGCTCGGTGCCCTCGGCGCCGGCGCGATCGGCATGAAGATGAGCTACGACCAGCAGGGCCTGCACGAGACCGCCGCCGTCAGGACCGCGGAGCAGATCTCCCGAAGCCTGCCCGCGGGTGTGTCCGACCCGCACAGCGTGTACGTACGGAGCACCGACGGCGGTGCCATCAAGGAGAGTTCGCTCGCCGGCATGACCCGCGCCCTCGCCGAGGCCGAGGGCGTCGGCGAGGTGGGCGAACCGGTGCTCGACAAGGACCGGACGGCCGCGCGGGTCGATCTGTTCCTGAGCGTCAAGTCCGATACGCAGAAGGCGCGCGACCTGGTCTCCGGGCCCGTCAGGGACACGGCCGCGCGAACCGCTCCGCAGGGCACCAAGGCGTACGTCACGGGAACGGCCGCCGTCTTCGCCGACATCTCGACGGCCGTGGAGAAGGACCTGCGCCTGGTGTTCCCGGTCGCGGCCCTGCTGATCGCGGTGATCCTCTTCCTGCTGCTGCGCTCCCTGCTCGCACCGGTCGTGCTGATGATCGCCGTCGGGCTCGGGTTCCTGGCCACCCTCGGCGCGAGCACGCTGTTCTTCCAGCACGGCCTCGACCGTCCCGGGGTGTCGTTCACGTTGCCTCTGGTGCTCTTCCTCTTCGTCGTCGCCCTCGGCACCGACTACAACATCCTGATCACCGACCGGATCAGGGAGGAGATGGAGAAACCAGTACCGGCGCGGCACGCGGTGGCCGAGGCGGTCCGCCACACCGCGCCCGCCGTCGCCACGGCCGGAATCGTGCTCGCCGGTTCCTTCGCGAGCCTGGCCGCGAGCCCCTCCACCCAGGAGATCGGCTTTGCCACGGGGCTTGGGATCCTCCTGTCCTCGCTCGTGCTCTCCCTCGTCCTGGTGCCCGCGCTCGCGGCGCTCCTCGGCCGTGGGCTGTGGTGGCCGCGCAGGCCGAGCCGGACCCAGGGCCGCCACCACACACCGGAGGGACCGCCGTCCGCTCCCGAGCAGTACCAGCCCTACGCGGTGTACTCCGAACCCCGGTAGGCACATCGGTCGGCGCGATGACAGCCGTGGCCCCCACCCACACGGGTGGGGGCCACGGCTGCCACCGTCACACCGCTACGGACTCCTCCATCTCCTCTTCCTGTTCCTGCCTGGCGCTTTCCTGCCCGGCGCTGCCGCCCGACGCGGCCACCGCCGGCCGCAGCCGCCGCTCCCAGAGCGCCGCGATGCCGGTGATCACCAGGCCGACGAGCAGCCATGCCGCCAACGTCCAGACATGGCCGCCCAGTTCGTGGCCGCCGAAGTAGAGGTGGCTGCGGATGCCCTCGACGAATCCGGCGCCGTTCCAGAAGGCGTGCAGCGAGCCGAAGAAGCCGTTTTGGAGTTCCGGCCTGAAAAGACCGCCGGAGGACGTGAAGTTGAGCATCACGAAGAGGACCATCATCGTCAGCGTCGTCCAGCGCTTCAGGAACGTGTGCAGCCCGACGCCGATGAGGAGGATGCCGGCCGAGTACAGCCACGCCATGGCCCACACGCCCCACAGGCCCTGGTGCACCAGGTGGAAGACGGGCCCGGCGAGCGCCGCGCCGATCAGGCTCACGGCGAACGAGACGCCGAGCGCGAGCCCCGCCCGGGCCCGCATCCGCATCCCGGCCCCCGCCGCGCCGAGCGCCGCCACCGACGCGTACGAGCCGATGCTCAACGCGACGAGCAGGAAGAACAGGCCCTGCCCCGTGGGGTCGTCGTCGACCGTGCCCGCCACGTCCGTGACCTTCAGGGGTACGCCCTGCTGCGCCGCGACGGGCGTGAAGATCTTCTCGACCGCCATGGCGCTCATGTCGGAGCCCGCGGTGGCCACGATCACCTCGGGGGTCTTGGCGTCGGGGAGGTAGGCCCCCGATATGTCCATCGACTTGAGCTCGTCGACCGCCTGGGCGCGGGAGCCGACGGTCCGCACGTCGAGGGCGTCGCCCGCCTTGTCCTTGACGGTCTGCGCGAGGGTCTGCGTCTGCTCGCCCGATCCGACGACGGCGATCGGCAGGTCGTGCGGCTCCGGAGTGACGAACGCGCCCATGTAGGCGAGACCCATGCCGAGGCACATCAGCAGGGGTGTGAGCAGGTGGAGGAGGACGTGGCGGAGTGGTCCGGAGGCGGTTGCCGGGCCGGCTGATGCCTTGTGGGCGGGCGCCGAGGTGGCGGTCATCGGGAGACCTCTCGCGGTAGTTGGCTTATACACTCACTCTCGGTGTTGTACTGTACAACCATTCGCGGAGAGGGAGAAATCGTGACCGACCGACACGGGTCCGACCGGGACGGGTCCATCGAGATCATTCAGCGGGAGATGACGGCGTTCGCCCGGCGGGCCCGCGCCACCGCCGCGCGGATGCACCCCGAGCTTTCGCTCGTGTCGTACACGCTCCTGAGCCACCTCGAGTACCAGGGCGGATGCCGGGCCACGGACCTCGCGGCGCACTACACGCTGGACAAGTCGACGATCAGCAGGCAGGTGGGCGCGCTGGAGAAGTCCGGCCTCGTGGAGCGGCGGCTCGATCCGACCGATCACCGGGTGCACGTGCTGCACCTCACCGACCGGGGGATCGAGGTGCTCGCGCAGGTCACGGACGCGCGCAGGGTCGCCTTCCGGGAGCGTCTCGCGGAGTGGGGCGAGCCGGATCTGGAGAAGTTCGCCGAGTGTCTGCTGCGCTACAACGACGCCGCGTCGCGCAGTGGCCTGGCCGTCGAGTAGGGCCTCGGGGTGAAGTGGGTGGCGCGAAAGGTTGCACGAGACGTCTCGTCTCGCTTAAGGTCAGGGGCATGACCTCACGCCAGCCTGCCCATATCGCCATGTTCTCGATCGCCGCGCACGGGCACGTCAACCCGAGCCTCGAAGTGATCCGCGAGCTCGTCGCCCGCGGCCACCGTGTCACGTACGCGATCCCGCACCTCTTCGCCGAGAAGGTCGCCGAGACCGGCGCCGAGCCCGTCCTCTTCGAGACGACGCTGCCGGGTCCTGACGACGACCCCGAGGCCTGGGGGACCGAACTGATCGACAACATCGAGCCGTTCCTCACCGAGGCGATCGAGACACTGCCGCAGCTGGCGGCGGCGTACGAGGGTGACGAACCGGACCTCGTCCTGCACGACATCACCTCCTACCCCGCGCGCGTGCTCGCCCGCCGCTGGGGCGTGCCCGAGATCTCGCTCTCGCCGAACCTGGTCGCCTGGGACGGGTACGAGGAAGAGGTCGCCGAGCCGATGTACGCCGAGCTGAAGCAGACCGAGCGCGGTCAGGCCTACTACGCGCGCTTCCACGCCTGGCTGGAAGAGAACGGGATCACCCAGCACCCCGATCCCTTCGTCGGCCGCCCGCCGCGCTCGCTCGTCCTGATCCCCAAGGTGTTCCAGCCGAACGCCGACCGGGTCGACGAGACGGTGCACACCTTCGTCGGCGCCTGCCAGGGCGACCGTTCGGCGCAGGGCGACTGGCGGCGTCCCGCCGGTGCGGAGAAGGTGCTGCTCGTCTCGCTCGGCTCGTCCTTCACCAAGCAGCCCGGCTTCTACCGCGCCTGCATCGAGGCGTTCGGGAACCTGCCCGGGTGGCATGTGGTGCTCCAGGTCGGCAAGCACGTCGAGGCGGGCGAACTGGGGGACATCCCCGGGAACGTGGAGGTCCACCAGTGGGTGCCGCAGCTCGCGGTCCTCAGGCAGGCCGACGCCTTCATCACACACGCCGGAGCGGGCGGCAGCCAGGAGGGGCTCGCCACCGGGACGCCGATGGTCGCGGTGCCGCAGGCCGTCGACCAGTTCGGCAACGCGGACATGCTCCAGGGGCTCGGGGTCGCCCGGCACGTACCGATGGAGGAGGCCACCGCGCGGACGCTGCGGGACGCGGTGCTCGGCCTGGTCGACGACCCGGAGGTGGCACGCCGTCTCGCGGAGGTTCGGGCGGGGATGGCGGGGGAGGGCGGCACGAAGAGGGCGGCGGATCTGATCGAGGAGGAGCTCGCGAAGGCCGGGCGGGGCGGGGCGTGATGTCCGCGGCGGGCCGCATGTGGCTTCGGTTCCATCGGGGCGTAACGCTCCGTGAAGCGTTTCTGTAACGCCCCGGTCATTCCATAACGCTCAGGTAACGCAGACTGGTTCTGGCATGGGTATTGACTCGTCCTGAAAGGTTGACCGTTACCCCCGGCCAAAGGTTGCACACTCAGGTTCTTGTTCCTTGAACCAATACCTTCTTAGCGTGAGGTGAACGTTCCGCGAACGCCAGGAAGTTGACCCCCATGCGACGAGACATACCGCCCCTCGCCGAGGTGCGCCGCATCACCCAGAAGAAGCGCGACGCGTGGTGGACCGTGATCCTGGTCGATCCGGTCGCCACGCCGCTCGTGCGGTGGACGGCGATGCGGACCAGAATCACGCCCAATCAGATCACGTGGGGCGCGTTCTTGCTGGGGCTCGTCTCCGCGGGGTTCTTCGCGCTGGGTGACTGGCAGTGGCTCGTCGCCGGCGCCGTCGTCTACCACTTCAGCTTCGTCCTCGACTGCATGGACGGCAAGGTCGCCCGCCTCACCGGCACCGGTTCGGTCTTCGGCGCGTGGCTCGACTTCGTCTTCGACCGCATCCGCGTGATGGCGTGTGCGGTGGCCCTGATGGGCGGCCAGTTCCACCGCACCGGGGACGCCTTCTACATCTGGGCCGCGGTCGCCGTGGTCGCCCTCGACACGCTGCGCTACATCAACGGGCTCGAGATCTTCAAGATCCGGCACACGATGCGCAAGCAGATCAAGGTCCGCATGAGGGCGGCTCGCCGGGCCGAGAACGAAGCCGAGCTGGCGTTCATGGAGGACCTGCTCCGGGACAACCCGGAGGCGGACATCGAGCAGGACATGCAGAAGGCGCAGTCGGAGCAGGGGGTCCCGGAGTCCCCTGAGGCGCCCGCGCCCAAGCGCCAGGTCATCGACCTGCACCAGGAGTTCAGGGGCAAGTTCCCCGCGTATCTGCGGGCGCGTTCCTTCCTGCTGCGGCACCGGATCCGTACACACCTGGTGAGCGGGATCGAGTTCCAGATGGGCGTCTTCATGATCGGCCCGCTGTTCGACGTGGTGCTCCCGGCGACGATCGTCTCCGGCGCCCTGCTCCTCGTCTTCGAGCTGGCGATCATCTACAAGCTGCTGCTCTCGACGCGGGACTTCACGCGGACGATCGACTCCTTCGAGGAGCGCAAACTGATCGCCGCGGCGTAGGCGAGTATCACCGAGTTCGTCATCGAGCGCCGGACAGGCTGGGTACGTCCAGCCTCTCCGGCGCTCGACGTGCGTCACAAGCCCCTTACATCTATGAGGACTTGAGGGATGCGGCCCCACGGTGTCCGTTCTGCCGCCGGGGGCCCGTTTTGTTATTACAGAAGCTTGTTGAACAAGTCACAGGTGTATGTAGGTATTGATCTGCGCGCGTCAATCAGACATGGTTTCGTCCCAACGCCCGGAGATCTTCCGGATCTCAGGGGACGTCGCAGTGAAGTTTTGAAACCCCCCACATCCCCCCACATCACCACGAGGAGACCCCTCTTCATGGCAACTCACAAGCGTGCACGCTCGGTGAAGCTCGTCTCGGCGATAGCCGCCACGGCCACCGCAGTCGGCGTCACCGTCTTCGCCACCTCGTTCGCCGGCGCGGCAACCCCCGCCGAGGGCAAGGTGTACGGAGCCGATGCCAAGGGTGCCGTCTCCGGCAGCTACATCGTCATGCTCGACGAGAAGGCCGACAAGGGCGCAAAGTCCGACCTGGCCGAGGAGTACGGCGGCCAGCTGAAGCGGAACTACTCGTCCGCGATCAACGGCTTCTCGGCCAAGAGCCTCAGCGAGACCGAGGCCAAGCGCCTGGCCGCCGACCCGGCCGTCGGCAAGGTCGTCCAGTCCAAGAAGTTCACCATCGACGCCACGCAGGACAACCCGCCGTCGTGGGGCCTGGACCGCGTCGACCAGGCGGACACCGCGGGCGACAAGAAGTACACGTACCCGGACGCCGCCGGTGAGGGCGCCACGGCGTACGTCATCGACACCGGTGTCCGCGTCAGCCACAAGGACTTCGGCGGCCGCGCCACATCCGGCTTCGACGCCATCGACAACGATGACAACGCGGACGACGGCAACGGCCACGGCACGCACGTCGCCGGCACCATCGCCGGTGAGGCGCACGGACTCGCCAAGAAGGCGAAGATCGTCGCGGTCCGCGTCCTGGACGACCAGGGCTCCGGCACCACCGAGCAGGTCGTCGCGGGCATCGACTGGGTCACCAAGAACCACCAGGGCCCCTCGGTCGCCAACATGAGCCTGGGCGGCGGCGCCGACGAGGCGCTCGACGCGGCGGTCCAGAAGGCGATCGCCTCCGGCGTCACCTTCGCGGTCGCGGCCGGCAACGAGTCGTCGGACGCCGGCCAGGGATCCCCGTCCCGTGTGAAGGAGGCCATCACCGTCGCCTCCTCCACCAAGGACGACGAGCAGTCGGACTTCTCCAACTTCGGCTCGGTCGTGGACATCTACGCCCCGGGCTCGGACATCACGTCCGCCTGGAACACCGGCGACGACGCCACCAACACCATCTCCGGTACGTCGATGGCGACCCCGCACGTCGTGGGCGCCGCGGCCATCTACGTCGCGGCCCACCCGGACGCCAAGCCGGACGCGGTCGCCAAGGCGCTGACCGACGGCGCCACGCCGGACAAGATCTCCAACCCGAGCGAGGGCACGCCCAACAAGCTGCTCAAGGTCGTCGAGTAAGCGCCCTCTCGCCCTCTCGTTACTCCCTCGAGTGACACCCACAGAACCGACGGCCGTCGCGCCCACCCCCACGGGGCGCGGCGGCCGTCTTATGGTGTGCGGATGACGGTCAAGGCATACGCGGCTCTTCTCCGCGGCATCAACGTGGGCGGCAGCAGGAAAGTGCCGATGGCTCAATTGCGCACGCTGCTCGACGGGCTCGGACTCGGCGACGTGCGCACCCATCTGCAGAGCGGCAACGCGGTCTTCACCTGCGCGGCCGGCGACGAGAACACGCTGGCCGCGCGGATCAGCGAGGCCATCGAGCGGCACTTCGGGTTCACCGTGGACGTCCTGGTGCGCGACGGCGCCTACTTGAAGGCGGTCGCCGACGCCTGCCCCTTCCCCGCGGCCTCACTCGAAGGCAAGCAGCTGCACGTCACGTACCTCTCCGAGCCGGTCGACGCGTCCCGGTTCGACGCGATCGACGCGTCGGCCTTCCTCCCCGAGGAGTTCCGCGTCGGCGACCGCGCGCTCTACCTCTATGCGCCGGAGGGCCTCGGCCGCTCCAGGCTCGGCGAAGTGCTGTCCCGACCCGCCCTGTTCAAGGGCGTCATCGCGACCACCCGCAACTGGAACACCGTTTCCAAGCTGGTGGAACTGACACAGGAGCAGAACCGTGGCTGACCGCACGCCCGCCGTGGAGGCGGCCATCGAAGCCGAACTGCGCCTGCTCGCCCCCGAGGTGCGCGCATCGCCCGAACTGCTCGGGCAGCTGCTGCATCCGGAGTTCACCGAGTTCGGTACCTCCGGCACCCACTGGGACCGCGCCTCGATCATCAAGGCCCTGACCGAGAGCACGCACAGGACGGGCCGCCCGATCATGACCTCCCGGATGCGGGGAGCCCAGCTCGCCGACGACATCGTCCACCTCACCTTCGACACCGACAGCAACGGCCGTATGGCACACCGCAGTTCGCTGTGGCGGCGGCACGAGGACGAGTGGCTGCTCTGGTTCCACCAGGGAACGCCGTTCGGCACGGACGGGACGCCCGAAGCCTGAGGCTCCTCAGGCCTGATCTCCCCGGGGGCGATGTGCGAAGCTCGGCCCCATGCGCTACATCATCATCGGAGCAGGAGCGGTCGGCGGCACCGTGGGCGGGCGCCTCGCCGAGAGCGGACATGACGTGGTCCTCGTCGCGCGGGGTGCGCACTACGAGGCGGTACGGGAGAGCGGCCTTCGGGTCAGGACGCCCGAAGGGACGCTGACGCACCGGCTTCCTGTCATCCAAAGCCCTGCGGAACTGGGTGAGTTGAGGGCGGACGACGTGCTGTTCCTCGCCGTGAAGACACAGGACTGCGAGGCCGCCGTCGATGCCTGGAGCGGGCGGCCGGTGGCGGGTGGCGCGACGGCGGGCGAGGCCATCCCGCTGGTCTGCGCGCAGAACGGCGTGGAGAGCGAACGCATCGCGCTGCGCCGCTTCCGGCGGGTCTACGGGGTGTGCGTCTGGCTGCCGGCGACCCACGTCGAGCCGGGCTCCGTCTCCGCGGCAGGTGCTCCTTACACGGGCATCCTGCACATCGGCGGCTACCCGCAGGGCACGGACGACACCGCCCGCCTCATCTCCGCCGACCTGGAGAAGTCCAGGCTGCTCGCGCCCGTCGTGGCGGACGTGATGCGCTGGAAGTACGGGAAGCTGCTCGCCAACCTGGCCAACTCCATCGAGGCCGTCACGGGTGTGCTCCGCGACAACGAGGCCATCGCGCTCTACCGGCAGGCCCGCGCGGAGGGCGAGGCGGCGCTCGCCGCCGCCGGCATCGAGGCGGTGAGCGAACAGGAGCAGAAGGAGACCCGCGGCGACCGCATCCGCCTGGAGCCCCTCGACGGCTCGGAACGCGGCGGCGGCTCGTCCTGGCAGAGCCTGAGCCGGGGCACGGGCACCATCGAGGCGGACTACCTCAACGGCGAGATCGCGCTGCTCGGCCGCCTGCACGGAGTGCCGACGCCGGTGAACGACGCCTTGCAGGCCGTGGCGAACGCGTTCGCGCGGGAGCGGCGCGAGGCTGGGTCGATGCCGGTGACCGAACTCCTCGGCCTGGTGGCCGGGGCACAGGAGAGGTTCAGCTGAGCACCGAGGTCATCAGGAGCGTGGTGCGGCCGTTGTCCTCCGGGACCGCGCGGCCCTGCGTGTAGCCGAGGCGCTTGAGGACGGTGAGCGAGGCTGTGTTCTCCGCGTCCACCGTCGCGTGCACCTCGCCCAGGGCCAGGGTCTGATGGCCGTACGTGGTGAGCAGGCGGGCCAGCTCCGTGCCGAGGCCCACGCCCCAGCTGCCCCGGAACAGGCCGTAGACGATCTCGTGACCGTCGAGCCAGCTCTCGGGCGACGGCTTGATCTCCGCGTGGCCGATGTAACGCCCTTCGTGCCGCACCGCCCAGACCGGGAACTGGTTCTCGGCGTACACGAGGCCGAAGATCCGGCGGAACAGCGCGTGCGTCTGCTCCACGCTCTGCATTCCGTCCCCGAACCAGCGGCCCACGGCCTCGTCCTGGAGGAGCGAGACGAACTGTTCCTCGTCGGCGGCGACATAGGGGGACAGAATCAGACGCTCGGAACGGAGAACGGGGGTCATCGGCGTGACGGTAGGGGCAGGAGGGGCACTTCGGCAACTGGATTGACTAATCCGCTGGCCGCGGAAGACCGATCGGGTTGGGGAAGGGCACGACGTCCGCCGCCAGGATCTGCCGCACCGGGCGTTCCAGAGCGGCCAGGAGCGTGTCCGCGTCCCGTGCGGCCAGCGGGCGCAGCAGGCGCGCAGACAGGCGGTCCGTGGCGTCCTCGATCAACTCACGCTCCGTACGGCCGCGTTCGGTGATGTGCCCCTCCCCGTCCACCAGGCCGCGTCCGCGCAGCCGGTCCACCGCGTGCGCCCACTCCTGTTCGTCCCACCCCCGGTCGTGCCGGATGGTGTCCGGGTCCACGCGGCCCGTGGCGGCGGCGAGCACCAGTGACTCACAGGCGTCGAGGCCGTGGTCGGCCAGCGCGGACACATGCGCGTCGCCCCTGAACTCCCGCACACAGGTCACCAGTTGCCACAGCCGCTGCACCGGGTCGGCGCGCTCGCTCACGTCGCGGTTCGCCGTGAACAGCGGGCGGGCGAGCGACGGGGCGTCCTCGACCATCGCCGCGAGCGGCGGACACAGGGCGATGGCCTGGTCGTCGATGCCCGGCACCAGCGCGCGCAGGGCCCGCGCCGTGTAGGCCGCGCGCTCCTCCACGATCCGGCCCGGTGACACGTACTGCCAGGCGGACGGGAGGGCCCGCTCCACCATGCCGGGGGCGAAGACACCGAGCGCGGCCGTCGCGGCGCCCGACTCGACCGGGCCCATGGGAGCCGTGCGGGCCGCGAAATAGCCCATCCAGAAGCCCTTGAGGCCGAGCGCCCTGCCCAGGTCGCGGCAGCGCTCCTCGAAGTAGATCACTGCGTGCAGGGGCTCGGTCCGCAGCCAGAGCGTCCGGGATCTGGAGAGGGTCATGAACCCACAAACTAGGCCAGCACGGGAACCCGCGCCACCCGCCCGACCACACCTTTTGCGGCACATGCCTCGTCGTAGCGCCGTACGAGCAGCCGTGCCAACCCGGCCGAAGGGCCGAGGACTTGGGCCGTGACGTCCGCTTCGGCGGCCCCGCGCTCGATGCGGTCCGGCAGGAAACCGGGCGCGATGACGTAGGGCGCCACCGCCACCCTGCGCACCCCGAGGGCGCGCAGCTCCCGTACGGCGTCCTCAGTACGGGGCAGAGATGCGGAGGCGAACGCAGGCCGCACGGCGCACCAACCGGTGTGCCGCCACTCCCGCGCGATTTCAGCGATCACTGCGATCGCCTCCGGGTCCGATGACCCCGCCGAGGCCAGCACGACCCCGGTCGAGGACTTGTCGGCGGGGGAGAGCCCCGCCTCGTACAACCGCTGGTCCAGAGCGGTCAGGAGCAGGGGCGAGGGGCCGAGCACCGCCGCCTGCCGGATGCGCAGGCGGGACGGCGCCTGGCTCAGGACCGCCGGGATGTCCGACTTCGCGTGGAACGCCCGGGTGAGGAGCAGGGGGAGCGCGATCACGTCGCGTACTCCCTCGGCGTCCAGGGATTCGAGGACCTCGGGGACCGAGGGCGAGTTGAAGTCGAGGAAGCCCGTCTCCACCCGCAGCCCCGGCCGCTGCTCCCGCACCCGGCGCACCAGGGCGCGCACCGTCGCGGCATGCCGCGGATCGCGGCTGCCGTGGGCGACGACGAACAGGACGGGGCGGGCGGGACGGCCGTACATGGTGGGTCAGCTCCTCACGAGGAGTCCGCGGCTGCGCAGCACGCGCCGCTCAAGCGGGCTGAAGATGAGCAGGTCGATGGCGATGCCGACGATGAGGATGAGGAGGATCGCGAAGAACACCTGGGACATGCTGCTGTTCGTGCGGCCCGCCTCCAGGAGCTGGCCGAGGCCCATGCCCAGATCGGGCGACTGCGCGATGATCTCCGCGGCCATCAGGGAGCGCCAGGAGAACGCCCAGCCCTGCTTCAGACCCGCGAGATAGCCGGGCAGCGCGGCGGGCATGACGATGTGCCAGGTGTGGCGCAGGCCCGTGGCACCCAGCGTGCGGCCCGCCCGCAGGTACAGCGGTGGCACCTGGTCGATGCCCGCGACCAGGCCGTTGGCGATCGAGGGGACCGCGCCGAGCAGGATCACCGCGAACATCATCTGGTCGTTGAGCCCGAGCCAGATCACAGCCGGCGGCACCCACGCCACCGAGGGAAGCGACTGAAGACCGGACAGGATGGGGCCGATCGCGGCCCTGATGAACCGCACCCTGGCCACGATCAGACCCAGCGGCGTACCGATCGCGAGGGCCATCAGGAAGCCGAGCAGGCCACGCGACACGGACGTCCAGATGTACTCCAGGAGCGTGCCCTGGAGCCAGGCTTCCTCCACCTCGTCCCAGACGGCGGAGGGCGCGGGCAGCGTGTAGGAGTCGGTGACCTTCGCCCACACCAGGACCTGCCACACCACGATGACCAGCACGACGGCGGTCACCGGCGGCAGGATCTTCTGGACGAAGGTGTGCCGGAAGGGCGTACGCCGGGTCTGGACCGCGTCCAGGGCGTCGAGGCCCGCCTCCAGACCGGCCAGGTCCTGGCTGCTGTCGCTCTCGGCCTTGTCGACCGGAGTGTCAGTCCTTGCCATGTCGGCGGATCTCCCCACGCAGTTGTTCGGTGATCTCGACGGACAGTTCCGCCACGGCGGAGTCCTCGATGCGGCGCGGGTGGGGGATGTCGACGCGCCACTCGTGCGCCACCCGGCCCGGACGCGACGAGAGGAGCACGACGCGCTCGGCGAGGCGGACGGCCTCGCGCACGTTGTGCGTGACGAAGAGGACGGAGACGTTGGTCTCGCGCCAGATGCGGGTCAGCTCGTCGTGCAGGACGTCACGCGTGATCGCGTCGAGCGCCGCGAACGGCTCGTCCATCAGCAGGATCTTGGCGTCCTGCGCGAGGGCGCGGGCAAGGGCGACACGCTGGCGCATGCCGCCGGACAGCTCGTGCACCCGCTTGCCGTACGCCCCCTGGAGCCGTACGAGGCCGAGGAGCTCCTCGGCCCGCTCGCGCCGCTCGGCCTTCGCGATGCCGCGCAGCTTCAGGGCGAGCTCGATGTTCTTGCCCGCGGTCAGCCACGGGAACAGCGCGTGATCCTGGAACATCAGGGCGGGGCGGCCGTCGGTGGCGATGGCGCCCACCGTCGGCTTGTCGAGCCCGGCCACCAGATTGAGCAGCGTCGACTTGCCGCAGCCCGAGGCTCCCAGGAGGGTGACGAACTCACCGGGAGCGACATCGAGCGTGATGTCGTCCAGGACGAGCTGCTGCCCGGCGGGCGTGGCGAAGGACTTCGAGACGTGTTCGATCCGGGCTGCGTGCGGGGCGGCCGTGATGTCTTCCGCCGCCTTGGCGAGGGTCGTCGTCGCCATGGTCGTCACCTCCTGGGAACTGGTCTGATTCCGGGGTTACTTGACGCCTAGACCGGCGTCGTCGACAGCGGACCTGCCCTCGCCCTTGAGGACCTTGTTCAGCGGCTTCAGGTCGTAGATGCCCTTGAGGTTCGGCTGGTCGAGGAGACCCGCCTTCACCGCGTGCTTCGCCTCGGAGTCGAGCGTGGCCGCCAGTGGGTCGTCCGTGGTCTGGATGGACTTCCACGCCGGGTCGATGACCTCGGCGGGCAGCTCCTTGCCGGACGACTCCTTGAGGGCGGCGTTGGCGGACGCCTTCGCCTTCTCCGGGTTGTCCTTGATCCACTGGTTGGTCTTCACCGAACCGCGCAGGACGGCCTCGACGACCTTCGGGTGCTCCTTGAGGAACGACTGCGACACGATGATGTTCGTGATCACGAACTTCTTGTCCGGCCACAGGTCGGCCTCGTCGAGGATCACCTTGCCGCCCTCGGCGACCAGCTTCGACGCGGTCGGCTCCGGTACCCAGGCGCCGTCGATCGAGCCGGACCGGTAGGCGTCCGGGGTGATCTTGTTGTCGGTGCGGACCACCGAGACATCGCCCTTGCCGCTCTCCGCGTCGACCTTCCAGCCCTTTTCCCTGATCCAGTTGAGGAAGGCCACGTCCTGGGTGTTGCCGAGCTGAGGCGTCGCGATCTTCTTGCCCTTGACGTCGTCCAGGGACTTGATCTTCTTGGGGTCGACCACCAGCTTCACGCCACCGGAGGCCGAGCCGCCGATGATGCGCAGGTTCTCGCCCTGGGACTTGGTGTAGCCGTTGATCGCGGGCGACGGGCCGATCCAGCCGATGTCGATCGACTTCGAGTTCAGCGCCTCGATCTCCGAAGGGCCCGCGTTGAACTGCGTGTACTTTGCCTTCGTGGCGCCCAGTTCCTTCTGGAACAGGCCCTCCTGGTCACCGACGAGCGCGGTGGCGTGCGTGAGGTTCGGGAAGTACCCGATCTTCACCTCGTCCAGGCCCTCGATCTTCTTCGCACCCGCGGCCACCTGGGCCTTGTCGTCCTCGTCCTGCGCGGCGGATCCGTAGCCGCAGGAGGCGAGCACCACGGCGAGCAGCGGCAGGGCGGCGACGGCGCCCAGGGCGCGGCGGCGGCCGGTGGTGCGTGGAGTGCGGAAGCTGGCAGGCACGGGAGGTGGTCCTCTCGTTGGCCCGGCGGTCACACCGTCAGGGCGTGGCCGGGAGATCGGCAGGTTTTCGTCTTCGCAGGTCGAACTCGCGGGGGGTGTGGGCGCGCAGGCGGTGCGCGTACGTCATTACGCACATCGCCCGACTCCGCCCTGCCCCGCGCCGAGGGCGCCGCTGCCGACGCGGCCGCCCTCCTTCGCGAAGGTCGAGAAGTAGTCGATCGAGGTCATGGTCAGAAGTCCCAACCCTCGTCGTCGGCCGACTTCTTGGCCTCTTCGACCGTCTCGACGGTTTCGGCGAACGCGTCGCCCGCCATGCCCGCCGCGAGCGTCGTGCCGTCCGCCGGGTCGATCAGGAGGAACGAACCGGTGCGGCGCGAAGCCGCGTACGAGTCGACCGCGATCGGCTCGGCGGTGCGGATCACGACGCGGCCGATGTCGTTGGCGACCAGCTGTCCGGGGTCCGGGTGCTGGGAGAGGTCGTCCAGGGTGAGCCGCGAGGGGATCTCCTTGACGATCGCCTTGACCGTGCGGGTGGTGTGCTTGAGCAGCACCCGCTGGCCCACGCTCAGCGCGGCGTCCGCGACGTGGCAGACCGTCGCCGTGAGGTCCTGCGAGGTCCCCGGCTGGTCGCCGCTCGGCACGATCAGGTCACCGCGCGCGATGTCGATGTCGCTCTCCAGGAGCAGCGTCACGGACTGCGGCGTCCACGCCACGTCCACGGACTTGCCGAGGAGGTCGATGCCCGCGATCTTCGACGTCTCGCCCGAGGGAAGCACGGTCACGGACTCGCCGACCCGGAAGGTGCCCGCCGCGATCTGTCCCGCGTAACCCCGGTAGTCGGGGTGCTCCGCGGTCTGCGGGCGGATCACGTACTGGACGGGCAGGCGTGCGTGGCAGGAGGTCAGGTCGTGGCTGACCGGGACCGTCTCCAGGTGCTCCAGGACGGTGGGGCCGCCGTACCAGTCCATGTTGGAGGACGGCTCGACGACATTGTCACCGGCGAGCGCGGAGATGGGGATCGCGGTGATCTCCGGGACGCCCAACTCGCTCGCGTACGCGGTGAATTCCTCGGCGATCTTCGCGAAGACGGTCTCCTCGTAGTCGACGAGGTCCATCTTGTTCACGGCGAGCACCACGTGCGGGACGCGCAGCAGCGCGGCGACCGCGGCGTGCCTGCGGGTCTGCTCGATGACGCCGTTGCGGGCGTCGACGAGGACCACGGCGAGGTCGGCCGTCGACGCGCCGGTGACCATGTTCCGGGTGTACTGCACGTGCCCTGGGGTGTCGGCGAGGATGAACCGCCGCTGCGGCGTTGCGAAGTAGCGGTAGGCGACGTCGATGGTGATGCCCTGCTCGCGCTCGGCCCGCAGGCCGTCGGTGAGCAGCGCGAGGTCGGGCGCCTCCTGGCCGCGGCCGAGCGAGACGCGCTCCACGGCCTCCAGCTGGTCGGTGAGGACCGACTTGGAGTCGTGAAGCAGCCGTCCCACCAGGGTGGACTTGCCGTCGTCGACGGAGCCCGCGGTGGCGAACCTCAGCAGGGTGGTGGCCGAGAGCTGCTCGGCGGAGAGCGGCTGGGCCTTGTCGGGTTCGGTGGTGCTGGTCATGTTTAGAAGTACCCCTCGCGCTTGCGGTCTTCCATCGCGGCCTCGGACATCTTGTCGTCGGCGCGGGTGGCGCCACGCTCGGTAAGACGGGACGCGGCGATCTCGGTGATGACGGCGTCCAGCGTGGTGGCGTCGGAGTCGACGGCTCCGGTGCAGGACATGTCGCCGACGGTGCGGTAGCGGACGAGCCGGTTATCGACTGTCTCGTCGTCCTTGGGGCCGCCCCAGTCGCCGGCGGTCAGCCACATGCCCGAGCGCCGGAACACGTCCCGTTCGTGCGCGAAGTAGATCTGGGGGAGGTCGATGCCCTCGCGGGCGATGTACTGCCACACGTCAAGCTCGGTCCAGTTGGACAGCGGGAAGACGCGGACGTGCTCGCCGGGGGCGTGGCGGCCGTTGTAGAGCTGCCACAGCTCGGGGCGCTGGCGGCGCGGGTCCCACTGGGAGAACTCGTCGCGCAGCGAGAACACCCGCTCCTTGGCGCGGGCCTTCTCCTCGTCGCGGCGTCCGCCGCCGAAGACCGCGTCGAACTTCTCGCTCTGGATCTTCTCCGTGAGCGGCACGGTCTGGAGCGGGTTGCGCGTTCCGTCCGGGCGTTCGCGCAGCTTGCCCGCGTCGATGTACTCCTGCACGGAGGCGACGTGCAGCCGCAGGCCGTGCTCGGCGACCACGCGGTCGCGGTACTCGATGACCTCGGGGAAGTTGTGCCCGGTGTCGACGTGCAGCAGCGAGAAGGGGATCGCCGCGGGGGCGAACGCCTTCAGCGCGAGGTGCAGCATGACGATCGAGTCCTTGCCGCCGGAGAAGAGGATCACCGGCCGCTCGAACTCACCCGCCACCTCACGGAAGATGTGCACCGCCTCGGACTCAAGGGCGTCCAGGTGGGACAGCGCGTAAGGGCTGTCCGTCCCCTCGGTCACGGTGGCCACGGTGGTCGTCATGCCAGACCCCTTTCGATGAGCAGCGCGCGCACGGCCGCCGCGGACTCCTGCACGGTCTGGTCCTGGGACTCGATGCGCAGATCGGGTGACTCGGGCGCCTCGTAGGGGTCGTCGACCCCGGTGAGACCGGAGATCTCGCCGGCCGCCTGCTTGGCGTACAGACCCTTCACGTCGCGTACGGAGCAGACCTCAACCGGCGTGGCCACGTGGACCTCCAGGTAGGGCGTCCCGCCCGTCTGGTGGCGCTTGCGTACCGCGTCGCGGCTGTCCGCGAACGGCGCGATCACCGGCACCAGGACCTTCACGCCGTTACGGGCGAGCAGTTCGGCGACGAAGCCGATGCGCTGCACGTTCGTGTGCCGGTCCTCGCGGCTGAAGCCGAGGCCCGACGAGAGGAACTCGCGGATCTCGTCGCCGTCGAGCACCTCGACCCGGTGGCCGTCCTCGCCCAGCTTGCCCGCGAGTTCGTAGGCGATGGTGGTCTTGCCCGCGCTGGGCAGGCCGGTGAGCCAGATGGTGGCTCCGGTGGTCACGTGCTTCTCCGATACGTTCCGGGGACCGGTGTCCTGCTGAGGCCGAGTCGCTGTCTGAGGCCCTGTCATCAGTGGATCCCGCACTCGGTCTTGGCGTTGCCCGACCAGCGCCCGGCGCGCGCGTCCTCGCCCTCCAGGAGGCGGCGGGTGCAGGGCGCGCAGCCCACGGAGCCGTAACCGTCCATGAGGAGGGGGTTGGTGAGGACGCCGTGCTCGGTGACGTAGGCGTCCACGTCGTCCTGCGTCCAGCGGGCGATCGGCGAGATCTTGACCTTGCGGCGCTTCTCGTCCCAGCCGACGACCGGGGTGCCCGCGCGGGTCGGCGACTCGTCGCGGCGCAGGCCCGTCGCCCACGCGGAGTACGAAGTCAGGCCCTCCTCAAGGGGCTTGACCTTGCGCATGGCGCAGCACAGGTCGGGGTTGCGGTCGTGCAGCTTCGCGCCGAACTCGGCGTCCTGCTCGGCGACGCTCTGCCGCGGCGTGAGCGTGATGACGTTGACGTCCATCACGGCGGCCACGGCGTCACGGGTGCCGATGGTCTCGGGGAAGTGGTAGCCGGTGTCCAGGAACACGACGTCCACGCCGGGGCGGGCGCGCGAGGCGAGGTGGGCGACGACGGCGTCCTCCATGGAGGAGGTCACGCAGAAGCGCTCGCCGAAGGTGTGAGAAGCCCACTGGAGGATCTCCAGGGCGGATGCGTCCTCCAGGTCGTGCCCGGCCTGCTCGGCGAGAGCCTTCAACTCCTCGTCGGTGCGCTGCTCTTGAGCCTGCACAGTCGTCATATCTCTTCCCCTCCACCGCTGTTGCGCTGAACTCCCTGGGCGAGCAGCCCGAGGAACTTCAACTGGAAGGCTCGATTGCATGCGGCGCATTCCCATGCGCCGTGACCGGTTTCGTTGGGGCGCAGGTCCTCGTCGCCGCAGTAGGGGCAGTGGAAGGGGGCGGCGCGCTCACTCACGACAGTGCCTCCTCACTGGCACGGGCCACCCAGGTGGCGAAGCGCTCGTCGTCCGCGCGCTCGTTCTCGAAGCGCTTGAGGACCCGCTCGACGTAGTCGGGCAGCTCATCCGAAGTGACCTTCAGGCCACGGACCTTGCGGCCGAACCCGGCCTCCAGGCCCAGCGCGCCGCCCAGGTGCACCTGGAAGCCCTCGACCTGGTTGCCATCGCCGTCCAGGACCAACTGCCCCTTGAGGCCGATGTCGGCGACCTGGATACGGGCGCAGGCGTTCGGGCAGCCGTTGATGTTGATGGTGATCGGCTGGTCGAACTCCGGGATGCGGCGCTCCAGTTCATCGATGAGCGAGGCTCCGCGCGCCTTGGTCTCGACGATCGCCAGCTTGCAGAACTCGATGCCGGTGCAGGCCATGGTGCCGCGCCGGAAGGGGGAGGCGTTGACCCGCAGGTCCAGGGCTTCGAGCCCGGCGACGAGGGACTCGACCTGAGCCTCCGCCACGTCGAGCACGATCATCTTCTGCTCGGCGGTGGTGCGCAGCCTGCCCGAGCCGTGGGCGGCGGCGACGTCGGCGATCTTCGTGAGTGTCGCGCCGTCCACGCGGCCGACGCGGGGGGCGAAGCCGACGTAGAAGCGGCCGTCCTTCTGCTTGTGCACGCCGAGGTGGTCGCGCCACGTGTCGGCGGGCTGCTCGGGCGCGGGCCCGTCGAGGAGTTCGCGCTCGAGGTACTCGTCCTGAAGGATCTGCCGGAACTTCTCCGGCCCCCAGTCGGCGACGAGGAACTTCAATCGGGCGCGGTTGCGAAGGCGCCGGTAGCCGTAGTCGCGGAAGATGCCGATGACACCGCCGTACACGTCGGGCACCTCGTCCAGCGGCACCCAGGCGCCGAGCCGCACGCCCAGCTTGGGGTTGGTGGAGAGGCCACCGCCCACCCAGAGGTCGAAGCCGGGCCCGTGCTCGGGGTGGTTGACGCCGACGAAGGCGACGTCGTTGATCTCGTGCGCGACGTCGAGCTGCGGCGACCCCGAGATGGCGGTCTTGAACTTGCGCGGCAGGTTCGAGAAGTCCGGATTGCCGATGAAGCGGCGCTGGATCTCATCAATGGCGGGCGAACCGTCGATGATCTCGTTCTCGGCGACACCGGCGACGGGCGAGCCGAGGATGACGCGGGGCGTGTCACCGCACGCCTCGGTGGTCGAGAGCCCGACTGCCTCGAGCCGCTCCCAGATGGCGGGAACGTCCTCGATGCGGATCCAGTGATACTGCACGTTCTGCCGGTCGGTGAGGTCGGCGGTGCCGCGCGCGAACTCCTGCGAGATCTCGCCGATGACGCGCAGCTGCTCGGTGGTCAGCCGCCCGCCGTCGATGCGGACCCGCAGCATGAAGTACTCGTCGTCCAGCTCCTCCGGCTCCAGGATCGCGGTCTTGCCGCCGTCGATGCCCTGCCGGCGCTGGGTGTAGAGCCCCCACCAGCGCATACGTCCACGGAGATCGTTCGGGTCGATGGAGTCGAAGCCGCGCTTCGAGTAGATCGTCTCAATGCGTGTCCGCACATTGAGACCGTCGTCGTCCTTCTTGAACTGTTCGTTGCCGTTCAGCGGCGTGAAGTGGCCTACGGCCCACTGGCCCTCACCACGGTGACGGCTCGCTTTGCGCCGGGGCGCGGCAGTCGTGGGTTTTTCCGGGGTGGCAGCCATGGCTATACGTCCTTCAAGGCGGGCTGAGGGAGGCTCTGACCTGCACACTTCGCGCAGGAGGCGCGGCGGTGCGCAAAAGGTCGGTCAGGAAGAGAGAGGCGGCGGCGCTGGTGCTGTCAGCTCGCCGGACACATGGCGCTGGACATGCGGCAGAGATCGACGTGACGCCGACTCACCAAGGCAATTCCAGTGCGATCCATGACGGAAGCGTGTCATGGGACTTTCGGCCCAGTCCACCATTATCCAAAATGTGGACTGGAGAGTCTCGCTATGCGAGACAGTGTGGTCTCGGTCACTTCTTGTGGGACCCCCGAGGGGGTCGGGGGCTACGCGCCGGTCCAGGGGCCGGGGGCGGGAACGTCCGGCTCCTGTTCGACCTTCGTGTCGAAGAGCTTGAAGCCGCGCCGCAGGTAATTGTCCATGGCGTGCTCGCCGTCCTTGGAGCACGTGTGCAGCCATACCCGCTTGGTGGGGGTGAGCTCGGGCCACCGCTCGGCGAGGTCCCAGGCCCTGCGCACCCCGTACGAGAGGAGGTGCCCGCCGAGCCGCCGGCCCCGGAAGGCGGGGATGAGTCCGAAGTACACGATCTCGACGACCCCGTCTTTCTGCGCCGCCAGCTCCACATACCCGGCGGGCGTCCCCTTGTCGTACGCGACCCAGGTCTCGACGCCAGGCTTCCCGAGCTCCTCCTGCCACTGGGCGTAGGAGAGGGAGAGCCGGTCCGTCCAGTGGATGTCGCCGCCGACGGAGGCGTACAGGAAGCGGCTGAACTCGGGGGAGGGGATCTCGGCCCGGACGATCCGCACGGCGTCGCCCTCAGGGGCGGCGGCGGGAAGCAGATCGGTGGGAGCGGTCTGCTCCAGGGACCAGGTGGTGACAGTGAGGCTCATGCAGGTCAGAGAATCACGGGGGCGGGATGTCGTCCAAGGCGGGCACCACCGCACTCAAGGCTCCGGCGCCGTTCGCGCCGCACGCACCGCGGGTGCCGTCGAATGCGGCAGCAGCTGCGCCGGGTGCTCCGGCAGGATCACCTCCACGTCCACGTCCTCGGGGAAGCGGTAGGGGCGGTGCGCCAGTAGTCCGCCCAGGTACCGCCGGACCCGGGAGAGCTCGGCGCGGACCGTCACCGTGCGCGCCGGGTCGCCGAACATGTCCTCGGCGAGGCCCGAAGCGCTGCGGCCCTTGCGGCGGGTGCTCAGAAGGAAGAGCAACTCGGCGTGCCGCGGGCTGAGTTCATGCGTCCAGCCGCCGGTGCCATCGCCCTCGACGGTGACCGACCAGCGGCGCGGCCCGCTCACGTCCAGGACGACGCGGGTGGCCGCCGGCGGCCGTGGGTCCTCCTCGACGCGCAGCAGCCAGCCGCCGGGCAGCGGCTCCACCGTGCAGGTGCCGAGCGAGGGCAGCCGTATGTGGCCCGCGGCCATGGTCCTGGGCAGCGCGAGCCGGTCCGTGGGCGGCATTCCCGTGACCGCCGCCGTCCACCCGTGGGTGTCCACCGCGACGGCACGCCCCGCGAGGCGGGCGAGCACCGGCGCCGCCACCGAACGGAGCCGGTCGAGCGCCGTCACATGGGTCTCCCGCAGCCGGGCCTCGGCGAGCTTGGCCACCGAGTCGACCAGCGCCAGCGTCGCCGGATGCATCGTGTTCAGCGGACCGCTGATGTCGACCACGCCGAGCAGACGGCCATCGCGAGGATCGGTGATGGGCGCACCCGTGCACGTCCACGCGTGATGTGTCTCCACGAAGTGCTCGGCGGAGAACACCTGCACGGGACGGCGCACGACCAGCGGTGTCCCTATGCCGTTCGTGCCGACGACGCTCTCGGCCCAGTCGGCACCCAGCTCGAAGCCGAGCGAGTCCGCCTTGCGCAGCACCGTGGAGCTGCCCTCGCGCCACAGCACCCGGCCCTCCGGGTCACAGACGACCATGATGTGGTGCGCCGCGTCCGCCACCGAGACGAGCGCATCCCGCAGCACCGGCATGATCTCCGTCAGCGGCGACGCGCGCCGGCGCTCCTCGAGCTCCTCGATGCTGAGCAGCCGGGAGCGGAAGTCGTGGTCGGGGTCGACCCCGTCGAGCTTCATGCGCTCCCAGGACTCCTCGATCACCGGTCGCGGCAGCACACGCGGCCGCAGCCCGGCGAGCGCCGCGAGCCGGACACCCGCGAGGAGCCGCGCGGCCTGCGCACTGTCCATGGCGGAGATCCTCGCGAGACTGATCGTCGAAGTCGCGTTCATCACCGGGTCCTTCCCGAGCAGAGCCAGTGCGTCGGGGGCACCCACTCATCGTGCCCCTTCGGCGTCCGCAAGGGTATTGGTTCAGTAATGAACAGCTGACTTGCAACCATCTGCAACTCTCGCGAACGGCCGTGCGGCGGTCGAAGCTGATGCCGACGCCGTTCGCGCGGCGTGCACGCTCCTCAACGGGGCCAGAACGCGGGGGTGGTGCCGTGTCGGCGCAGCACCACCCCCGCGCTTCCGTCATGAGCCGCCGGACAGCGCCTAGTTGTCGCGCGGGGCCGCCCGCTCCACCACGGAGGCCAGATCGAGGCTGTGCGGCAGCGTCCCGAACGCCGAGCCCCAGTCCCCGCCGAGCCGCGAGGCACAGAACGCGTCGGCCACCTCCGGGGGCGCGTACCGCACGAGCAGCGAACCCTGGAGCACCAGAGCCATCCGCTCCACAAGGCGGCGTGCCCGCGCCTCGATGGCGTCCAGGTCGGCAAGTTCGGTGAGCAGTCCCTTGATCGCGCCGTCCAGGCGGTGATCGGCGCCGCGGGCGAGGCCGACCTCCTGGAGGAAGGCGTTCAGCGCCAGCGGCTCCCGCTGCAGCGCACGCAGCACATCCAGCGCCTGTACGTTCCCCGAGCCCTCCCAGATGGAGTTGAGCGGCGACTCGCGAAGGAGCCGCGGCATCCCCGACTCCTCGACGTAGCCATTGCCGCCGAGCACCTCCAGGGCCTCCACCACGAGCGGCGTGCAGCGCTTGGTGACCCAGTACTTCGCGGCCGGCACCGCGATCCGCAGGAACGCCCGCTCCTGCTCGCTCCCGTCGTCGTACGCGGCCGCGAGCCGCATCGCGAGCGTCGTGGCCGCCTCCGACTCCAGGGCCAGATCCGCAAGGACGTTGCGCATGAGCGGCTTGTCGACGAGCTTGCCGCCGAACGCCTCGCGGTACGTGGCGTGGTGCACCGCCTGCGCGACGGCCTGGCGCATGAGCGCCGCCGAACCCACGACGCAGTCCAGCCGCGTGGCCGCCACCATCTCGATGATGGTGCGCACCCCGCGCCCCTCGTCCCCGACCCGCCGCGCCCACGTCCCGTCGAACTCCACCTCGCTTGACGCGTTCGACTTGTTGCCCAGTTTGTCCTTCAGGCGCTGAATGGCGAAGGCGTTCCTGGTGCCGTCCTCAAGGACCCGCGGCACCAGGAAACACGTAAGTCCCGCCCCGGTCTGCCCGAGCACGAGAAAGCCGTCGGACATGGGTGCGGAACAGAACCACTTGTGTCCCGTGAGTTCATAGGCGCCCTCTTCCGCGAGCGCGCGCGCTCGCGTCGTGTTCGCGCGCACATCGCTGCCGCCCTGCTTCTCCGTCATACCCATCCCGAAGAGCGCTCCGGCCTTCTGGGACGCGGGCCGAAGACCCTCGTCGTAGACGAGGGAAGAGAGCCGGGGCTCCCACTCGGCGGCGAGCGCGGGGTCGGCCCGCAGGGCCGGAACAGCCGCGTGCGTCATCGAGACCGGGCAGCCGTGCCCCGCCTCGACCTGCGACCACACCAGGAACCCTGCCGCGCGCCGCAGATGACCGCCCGGCCGCGACCAGGCGGTGGTCAGGCCCGACGACACCGCCTTGCCGAGCAGCCGGTGCCACGCCGGATGGAAGGTGACTTCGTCGATACGGTTCCCATAGCGGTCATGGGTGTGCAGAACGGGCGGATTCTCATTGGCCAGGAACCCCCATTCCCGCGCCTGGGCCGAGCCCGCGGCCCGCCCGAGTTGGGAGAGTTGCTCGCGCGCGGTGTCGAGGAGGGCGGGATCGAGATGCCGCTCGACTCCTTCCGTGAGGGCGCGGTCGGACGTAAAAACGTCATATCCCACCAGGGGCGGAGCCTGGTTGGTCACTGTGTGGGTGGTGGCTGCCATGCCGCTACGGTAAGGAGGTGCACCAGGCAAAAGAAACACCCGGGAGGCCGTCCGGCCGCTGGAACCGGGCCCGCGCTCTCTACAGCAACGTCTCCAAGCGCAGGACCGCCTGGCTGCTGCTCAAGGACACGGTCAACTCGTGCGTGGAGTACCGGATCCTGGGACTCGCCGCCGAGGCGGCGTTCTTCACGCTGCTTTCCGTGCCGCCGCTGCTCCTGAGCCTCATCGGCCTGCTCGCGTACGTGGACCGGTGGACCGGCGCGAACACGATCGCCAGCGTCGAGAACAACATCCTCGAGGCCTCCCGCACGGTCCTCTCCGACCGGGGCGTCAGCCAGATCGCGGAGCCGATACTGGAGGACGTCATGCGGGTCGGCCGGCCCGACGTCATCTCCATCGGTTTCCTCTTCGCCCTGTGGTCGGGCTCGCGCGCCGTGAACGTCTTCATCGACACGATCACGGTCATGTACGGCCTCGACGGCGCGCGCGGCATCGTCAAGACCCGCCTCCTCGCGTTCGGCCTGTTCATCGTGGCGCTGCTGATCGGTTCGGTGGCTCTTCCGCTGATGGTGGCGGGTCCTGACGCGGTGGTGAATCTGGTGCCCGGCTCCACGACGGTGGTGCAGATCCTGTACTGGCCGGTGGTGACACTTCTGTCGGTGGTCTTCCTGACGACGCTGTACCACGTGTCCGTGCCGGTGCGCTCGCCCTGGGTGGAGGACATGCCGGGCGCGCTGATCGCCCTCGGGATGTGGGTCCTCGGCAGCTTCCTGCTCCGGATCTACCTGACGAGCACGGTCGAAGGCCCCACGATCTACGGTTCGTTGGCGGCGCCGGTGGCGGTGCTCCTGTGGATCGGCGTGTCGGCGTTCGCCGTGCTGGTGGGCGCGGCCGTGAACGCGGCCATCGACCGGGTGTGGCCCTCCGTCGCCACGGCTGCCGCGCGTGCGGCCAACGACCGGATACGGGAGGCGCGGGCGGTGGAGGTGGTGGCCCGCGCGGCCGCCGCGCGGGAGGCTTCCGCGGACCCGGACGACCCCGACATGCCGTCGGAGTTCCCGGAGCGTTGGTCCCGCTTTCTGCCCCCGGATGACGTCTCCTCACGCCTGCGGACGCACGTGAAGAAGAACGGGGAGCCGCCGCCGGAGTAGGGGCGGGCCCTGCGAGATGTCCTCAAACGCCGGACGGGCTGGAAATCCAGCCCGTCCGGCGTTTGGAGGTCAAGGCCCCCGCGCCGGGCGCCCCGCGGCGGAGCCGCAAATGTCACAGCCGGGAAGGGGCGGGCTCGGGGAAGACTCACCCCTTCCAGACGCCCGCCTCCGCCTGCTCCCTGGCGAAATCGGCGAAGTCACGCGGCGCCCGCCCCAGGACCTCCCGCACGCCCTCGGAGAGATACGCGTTGCGGCCGTCCAGGTTCGTCTCGAAGAGCTCGATCAGGAACTCGGCCTCCTCCGCGGGAACCCCGTACTCGGCGAGAGCACCCCCGTACTCCCTCGCCGAGACGGGGACATACCGAATCTCCCGCCCCGCGGCCGCCGACACCTCGGCCACCGCGTCGCGGAACGAGAGAAGGCGCGGGCCCGATATCTCCAAAACCCGTCCCACGTAGCCCGAGTCGGGGCGCAGGACCGCCACCACCACGTCGGCGATGTCCCGCGAGTCGACGAACGGTTCGAGCACCTCGCCGGCGGGGAACACCAGCTCCCCGGCTCGCATGCCCTCGAGCAGCGGCCCCTCGCTCAGGTTCTGGGCGAACCAACTCGCCCGTACGACAGTCCACTCCGCTCCGGACTCCCGCAGCGCCCGCTCGGCCGGCTCCGCCTGGTCCTCGCCCCGCGCCGAAAGGAGGACGAGCCGCCGCACGCCGAGCGCAACCGCCTGCCGGGCCAGCGCGCCCACCGCGTCGCCCGCGCCGGGAGCGCCGACGTCCGGCATGTAGGCGAGGTACGCGGCGTCCGCGCCCCGCAGCGCGTCCTCCCACGTCGAGGGGTCGTACCAGTCGAACCGCACGGCCCCCGAACGCGATGCCGCCCGCACCGTGCAGCCCGCCGCCTCGGCGGCCTCCGCGACCCTGCGCCCGGTCTTGCCGGTGGCGCCCGTGACCAACACCGTCATGTTCCGCGTGCTCTTCGAGCTCTGCGTGTTCCCCGCGTTCCCCGCGTTCTCTGTCATGACTTCAGTGAACCGGCCCGCGCCACAAGGAGCCATCCGCCAGGGGCTCACCCCCATACGCGTACGTCTACGCTTTCGCCATGGACGTACTCGCAGGCTTGCTGGAAGGCCCCCGCGCGCGAGGAGCCTTCATGATCCGCGCGTGCTTCGATCCGCCCTGGTCCGTCCGCATCGCGGACGAGGCACCGCTCTCGGTCATGATCATGGTGCGGGGCACCGCATGGATCGTGCCCGACGACGGCGAGCCCCAGCTGATCCGTCCCGGAGACGTCGCCATCGCCCGCGGCCCCGACCACTACACCGTCGCCGACGACCCGGCGGCGCTTCCTCAAGTCGAGATCCGGCCCGGCGAACACTGCGTGCCCCTCGGCGATACTCCGCCCGGGCAGTACCGGGACCTGGGCCTGCGCGCCTGGGGGCAATCGATCGACGGCCCCGCGGAGATGCTGATCGGCACCTATCAGGCGCGCGGCGAGATCACCGGACGGCTCCTCGACGCCCTGCCCCCGCTGCTCGTGCTGTCCACCGAGGTGTGGGACTGCCCGCTCACCCCGCTGCTCGCCGACGAGATCTCCAAGGATGAGCCGGGGCAGGACGTCGTGCTGGACCGGCTGCTCGATCTGCTGATGATCGCCTCGTTGAGGGCCTGGTTCTCGCGGCCGGAGGCGGAGGCCCCCGCCTGGTACCGGGCGATGGGGGACCCGGTCGTCGGACAGGCCATCCGGCTGCTCCAGGACGACCCCGCACACCCCTGGACCATCGCCGCGCTCGCCGCGAAGGCGGGCGTCTCGCGGGCCGCGCTCGCCCGGCGCTTCACCGAACTCGTGGGAGAGCCGCCGATGGCGTACCTGACGGGCTGGCGGCTCGCGCTCGCCGCCGACCTGCTGCGGGACAGCGAGCAGACGATCGCCGCGATCGCCCGCCGTGTGGGATACGGCAGCGCGTTCGCGCTCTCCAGCGCCTTCAAGCGGGTGTACGGGGTCAGCCCGCAGGAGCACCGCTCACCGGCCGCGTAGCCCTCCAGCGGCGTAGCCTTGAGAACGTGTCGTACGAGACAGTCGAGTACGCGGAGCGGCCGTCCCGGCTCGCCGGCGCGGTCCTGTGGACCCGGGCCTCCGGCGGCGCGGCGGGCCCCGTGTACCCCGTCCTGCCCGACGGCTGCATGGACCTGCTGTGGACCGGCGGCAAGCTCCTGGTCGCGGGCCCCGACACGCGCGCTCACCGCCCCGAAGCGAACGTCACCGCCCGGTACGTGGGCATCCGCTTCTACCCCGGCACCGCCCCCGCCTTCCTCGGCGTGCCCGCGCACGAACTCCGCGACCGGCGCGTCGACCTCGCCGACCTGTGGCCGTCCGCCGAAGCACGTCGACTGACCGAACGCATGGACGCGGCCCGCGATCCGGCGGCCGTCCTGGAGTCCGTCGCCCTGACGCGCGCGGGCGAGAGCGAGCCGCCCGACCCGCTCCTCGCGCACGTCGTCAAGGCCCTGGACGCGGGACGTTCCATCGCGGCGACCGCCGACGAGGCGGGCATCAACGCCCGTCTCCTGCACCGGCGTTCACTCGCCGCGTTCGGCTACGGACCCAAGACGCTGGCCCGTGTCCTGCGGCTGCAGCGCGCGCTGGCCCTGGCCAGGGAAGGCCTGGCCTACGCGGAGACCGCGGTCGTCGCGGGCTTCGCGGACCAGGCCCATCTGGCGCGTGACGTCAAGGAGTTGGCGGGCGTGCCGCTGAGCGAGCTGCTCAGCCGGCGGCCGGGCTAGACAGCGGCGCGAACAGGTCGACGCCGTTGCCGTCCGGGTCCAGGACGGAGGCGTACCGCTGGCCCCACACGGCGTCCCACGGCTTGAGCTCACCGTGATGGCCGGCGCCGACCAGCTCCTCGTACGTCGCGTCGACGCCCGCCGGGGTCTCGCAGTGGAACGCGAGTCCGATGCGGCCCGAACTCCGCGGCGGCTCCCAGTTCTCGACGAAGGAGCGGATGGTCTCCTCGGTGTCGAACGCGATGCGCAGACCGCCGGGGAGCGCGGCCTCGACGTGCGGCTGGTCCTCGGAGCCCGCGGGGAACTCCAGGCCGAGGCGGCGGTAGAAGGCGAGTGTGGCGGCCATGTCGGCCACGACGATGCCGACAAGGTCGAAGCGGGGTGTGCTGTTCGTGTTCATGCTTCGCAGCGTAGGCAGCCGCCTGCCGCACGTCTTGAAGAAAACGGACGCCCGGTGTCCGGCGCCGGGGGAGCGGGAGGCCCGCGGCCGACTGTCCCGTGCCGCGAATCCTCGCTACGGTGGATGCCATGGACTTGCCGAGCGACAACCGACTGGCGGCTGCCGTCGTGGCGTATCGCGGGCGTGTGCTGCTCGTGCGGCGCAGTGAGACCGAGCGGTTCCTGCCGCGGGTGTGGGGCGTCCCCTGCGGGAAGCTGGAGCCCGGCGAGAGTCCGCTGGACGGTGTGCTGCGGGAACTGAAGGAGGAGACCGGCCTGCTCGGGGAGGTGCTCGGGAAGGTCGGCGAGTCGTCCTTCGTCAGCCAGTACCACGGGCACGAGGTCAAGAACTGGCAGGACAACTTCCTGGTGCGGCCGCTGAGCTTCGAGGTGTCGCTGCCCCAACCCGACCAGGACCACCGGTGGCTCGCCCCGGCCGACCTCGGCACGGTCGAGATCGACGCCTACAACCGGGAGATCGTGCGGCAGGCGTCCACGTCGTCCGTGTTCGGCAGGTAGCCCTCCCGGCGCCCGGTCACGGGGCGATCAGTTTCGCCAGTGTCTCCAGCTCGGCCAGATACTCCTCCACCTCCATCGGCCGCTTGACGACCGCCTCCGCGCGGCCACCCGCGTGCGCGTCGGGCGAGCCGGTCGCGTCGGCGAACACGTCCGTGTACCGCCGTCGCCCCGCCCCCGTCTCCAGGAACAGGGTCACCGCCGTCCCCGACGAAGCGCACCACGCGCGGTGCAGGGCGTACGACGGCAGGCCGTATCCGCTGCCCGCGGCGTACTCCGCGGTCTGCGTGAGCCGCAGCCGCGCCGGGCCCGCGGGCTCCAGGAGCCAGTGGCCCTCCACCTCCGACAGGGACTCCCGGTACCAGGACGCCGCGATGCCGCTGTCGCCGGAGTCCGCGGTGGTGCGCAGGGGCTCGTACAGCTCCATGCCGAGCGTGCCCCGCACCACGTAAGAGGCAAGCGGCGAGCGGTGGTTGTGGATGTCCTCGCGGCCGGCCGGGCGCGTGCCGGGGTGCCAGACGTGGGCGCGCAGCATGTGCCGGGGCCCGCCGTCGATCAGGAGCAGCTTGTCGAAGCCGAGGACGTGGCGGTACGAGAGGCGTGCGCATCCCGAAGTGGCACCGGCGCCCGTGGCCAGCTCGCGCACCAGGTCAAAGAGGCGTTCGGGGGAGCCGAGTTCGGCGACGACGGCACGCGCGGCCCGCACGAGACGCTCCTCCGGCAGCGCGGCGTCCAGGGTCTCCTCGAGGAGACGCCGGGCTCTGTGCGCGTGCCGACCGTGCCGACCACCCATGCGGTCACTTCCCCCTCGGTCGCGAGCGCGCCGCGGGGATCATCACCCGCCCGGCTGATACATCCATACGGCATGGGCCCGCAGCGCCGAAAGCCCTTGATAGGTCATCCACATCGGGCGGCCGAGATCGTACCCGTCCCAGTTCCAGATCCCGTCGTCCTGCTGGCGCCACACCGCGCCGACCGCGCCGTTGACCAGCGCGTGCCACGCGTCCTCGCGCCCCTCTTCCGTCGCGATCTCCCAGGCGCTCGGCGTGAGCAGCGCCCGCATCATCCAGGCGGCGGTGAAGTGCCGTACGGACAGCACCTCTTGGCGCCACGAGTCGACGGGGTGCGGGCGGCGCACCTCCTCCTGGGTGTTGCGCAGGTCGGCGCAGTCCTCGTGCTCGGGAGCGGGGCAGGCGAGCAGCCAGCGGATGCCGTCCTCGCGGGCGGCACGGGTGTTGCTGTCCTCGCCGAGCACCGGGGCCGCACGGCCGAGCGCCACCACCGCCTGTGCGGTGTGCACCGCGGATGGGCGCGTGACCGGGGCGCGCAGGGCAGGGCCCCAGCAGCGGCGGTGCTCGCGCAGCGGATCGGTGACCGTCCGGTCGACGAGCTCGGCCCGCAGCCGTGCCAGGTCGGGGGAGTCCGGCGCCGCGCGCAGCAGACCGCGCAGCATCGTGGTCACGACGTGGGTCCTGCCGAGCCCGGACGGTTCGATCTCCTCGGTGAAGCACGCCGCGCACTGCGCCGCTTCCTCCGCGAGCCGCACGGGATCAGCGCCCGCCCGCGCGAGCGCCCCGAGCACCAGGGCGGTCACCTCCGGGCGAGCGGTCGACCCCTGCGAGCGTGCGGCCCAGCCGCCGCTCGCGAGGCGCAGCCGCCACAGCGTCTCCACCAGTTCGGAGGCCCTCAACCTGCCGTCGGGCACGCCGAGTTCGAGCACGATGTGCAGTCCGTACGCGGTGCCGGTCGGCGTGGGGCGCACCGGTCGCGTCTGCTCGTCCAGTGCGTGCGCCCAGCCCGTGAGGCGGCCGCTCTCCGGGGCGTCGACGGTGGCGAGCTCCGCGGCGAGCGTGGCGTACGTGGCGGAGGCGAGCCGCGGGAAAGGGCCGGGGGCGGGAGCGGCCCGCGGCGCCGCCGGGGCGGGCTGCCGTGTGGTGTCGTCCGCGTCCGCCCTGGCCCGGATCAGCGCGGCGGCCAGCCAGGCGGCGGCCCCCGTGCCGATGCCGCTGACCGCCGCGATTCCGTAGCGGGCGGTGTCGGCCGGGATCGTGTCCGGCAACACGCCCACCAGGGACTGGAACACCGCGTACCCCGCCGCGGCGCAGCCGAAGCCGCCGAGCCAGCCCACGAACCGCCCGGGGCGTGAGTCGCCGGGCGGGGGAGGAGGGCTGGACGGTGGCCTCAACGGGCTGCGGCCGAGCCGCGGTTGTGACAAGGGGTGCTCCCTCCCCCCAAGGCGGCGCGTGGGTCGACGATGACTTCCAGTCTAGTGCTGAGTCACCGGAAAACCCCGGTCAGAGCGAGGTTCGCCGGAGGAGAGGGGGTGGTAGCGGCGGTTCCTCCTCGGGAGTTGCCTCCCGGTGCGAGAAGGTGAACGCGAACTCGGCGGGCGCGGCGTGGAGTTCGTAGCGGGGCAGAACCCCGGGACCGCACGACTGCGAGCCGATGCCGTGCTGCCCGTGGTCGAGGTGGACCCACACCGTGTCGCCGGGGGTGAGATCGGTGCGGTGTGCGGCCGCGTCGAGCTGCTCGGTGGTCCAGCGCCGGGCCGTGAACCAGAAGGCGGGCTCGCCGACCACCCGTACCCCCTCGCCGGTGAAGCCCGCCCGCAACTCGGCCCAACGGACGTCCGCACGGGCGCCGTTCTCCTGGGGGTGGACGTACGGGGTCTGCATCCGGTCCACCGGCGAGAAGTGCCGGCTGGTGACGGATGCCGCTGCCGTGTCCGGATAGGCCTCATCGATACCGCCGAACCAGTGCGCGTACCCGTACGCGGCAGGCAGCCCGAGCCGGATACCGAGCCGGGGCAGCGGCGCCGTCCACTCGCCTTCGGGCGTGACGCGGACCGTGAGCCTCAACCGGGTGCCGTCGGATGTCCAGCGGTATACGGTGCGCAGCCCGATGTCACGCGCGGCAGGCGCCACACGGGTGCGGACCGTGAGTGCGCCTTCCGTCGACTCGACCGCGTCGAGCCGGTGTTGCATGCGGTGCAGTCCCAGCTCGCGCCAGACGAGGCCGTTGCGCTGACCTCCCTGCCAGGAGGCGCCGTTGTCGTTGTCGGTGGGGGCACGCCAGATGTCCAGGCGCGGGGCGTTGGACAAGGTGATGTCGTTCAGGGTGAGCAGCTGGCCGGTGCGGGCGTCGAAGGTGCCGGGTCCGAGTGTGACGAAGTCACCGCCACGCGAGGGCCGTTCACCGGTGGCGGGGGAGACGGTCGGCCGTGGCGTGATGGGGAACTCGGCCCGCGCGACGACGTGGTCGAGCTTCGCCCAGTTCGTCTTGACGCCCACCATCGCCGTGAGATGCAGGAGGGTCTCGGCGCCCCGGCTCGCGGGCGGCGCGTCCGGCAGCTTCAGGTCGACGGATTCACCGGGGCCGAGGTCCGGCGGCACGGCCAGCTCTCCGGCTGTGGAGGCCGCGTCGTCATCGCTGATGTAGGACCACTCGAAGGACAGATGGGACAGGTCCGCGAAGTCGTGCAGATTGGTGATCCGAGCTGTCCCCGCGTCCTCGGCACAGGCGAAACGCACCGGCTGGATGACCCGCTTGTACACGTCGAGGCCCGGCGACGGCAGTCGGTCGGGGAAGACCAGGCCGTCGCAGACGAAGTTCCCGTCGTGCAGCTCCTCGCCGAAGTCGCCGCCGTAGGCATAGCCGAACTCCGGGTGCCTGAGGCCGTGGTCGATCCACTCCCAGACGAAGCCGCCCTGATTGCGCTCATGGGCGTCGAACAGCTCCTGGTACTCGCTCAGGCCGCCGGGGCCGTTGCCCATCGCGTGCCCGTACTCGCAGAGGACGAAGGGGAGTTGGCGCCGGGACTCCGGCCCGTCGGTGTCCGCCCGGTGGCCGATGCGCTCGACCTCCGCGTGGTCGGCGTACATGCGCGAGTACATGTCGGTGTCCTCGCAGGACCGGTCGCCCTCGTAGTGGATGAGGCGTCCCGAGTCCCGCGCACGGATCCAGCGGGCCATGGCGGTCAGGCCGCGGCCCGTCCCGCATTCGTTGCCGAGGGACCAGATGATCACCGAGGCGTGGTTCTTGTCGCGCTCGACCATGCGGGCCGCTCGGTCGAGGAGGGCGGGCGTCCAGCGGTCGTCGTCGACGGGGTTGTCGCGCCAGCCCTGCTCGGTGAAGCCGTGGGTCTCCAGGTCGCACTCGTCGATGACCCACAGGCCAAGGTCGTCGCACAGGTCGAGGAACGCGGGGTGCGGCGGATAGTGGCTGGTGCGGACCGCGTTGATGTTGTGCTGCTTCATCAGCACGACATCGGTGCGCATGGTGTCGAGATCGAGCGCACGGCCCGTCTCCGGGTGGAACTCGTGCCGGTTCACGCCGCGGAACAGGATCCGGCGGCCGTTGACCTTGATGACCCCGTCCTCGACGACGACCGTGCGGAAGCCGATCCGCAGCGGGACGCGCTCACCCGCCGTGGCGAGGACGCCGTCGTAGAGGCGTGGCGTCTCGGCGGTCCAGGGCTCGACGGCCACCGCCACCGATTCGCCCGTGGCGACATCGATGCCCAGCTCGGGCACGGTGACCCGGCCGTCCACGTCCGAGTCGACCCGCAGCGTCCCCGTCCCCGCGCGATGGTCGTACGAGGCGTGCGTGAAGAAGTCGAGCACGCAGCCTTCGGGGCGGTGCAGCAGGGTTACGTCCCGGAAGATGCCCGGCAGCCACCACTGGTCCTGGTCCTCCAGATAGGAACCGGACGACCACTGGTGGACGCGGGCCGCGAGGACGTTGCCCGACGGCTTCAGAAGGTGGCCGACCGTGAACTCGTGCGGCAGCCGGGAGCCCTTGAACTCGCCGAGCTCGGTGCCGTTCAGCCAGACGCGGGCGCAGGACTCGACGCCGTCGAAGCGGAGTGTGCAGCCGCCGGTTGCCGGCCAGTCGTCCGGCAGGTCGAAGGTGCGCAGGTGGTCGCCGGTGGGATTCTCCGTGGGCACGCGGGGCGGGTCGACCGGGAAGGGGTAGAGCACGTTGGTGTAGATGGGTGTGCCGTGGCCCTGCAGCACCCAGTGGCCGGGCACAGCCACGGTGTCCCAGGCGCCGGCGTCGTGACCGTCCGATGCGACGTCCGATGCGAAGGAGTCGTCGGCGGCGTCCGCGGTCGGGGAGAGGCGGAAAAGCCAACTGCCGTTCAGGGAGAGGGAAACGGCATCCGACCGCGCGTACCACGCGCGGGGCGGGAGGCTGCCGGTGCCGGGGGACACGTCCTCAAGGTAGGGGAGCTCCATGACCTCCATCAGACAGCGGGGAGGCGGGACGTCACAACACTCCCGCGGCGGGGGTTGTTGGATTCTCGGCGGCGTAGTTGGACGAATGGCGCATGGGGTGCGGATTTCGTCGCAGGTCGCCGGTCGTGCGGATGTAAATCGTTGAGGTATGGCATTCGGGGCGCGATATCGGTAGCTTGCGGAGGCGTGACCACCAGCCAGCAGCAGAGCGACCAGCGCACGCCCTCGTCCCCGTCCCTCTCCGTGCCCCTGCCCGGCACGCTCCCGCAGACCGACCGCACCCGCCACAACCGGCTGCGTGAACAGGGCAGCCAGGACCGCGCCGACCTCGAAGCGATCCTCGACGCGGGGTTCATCTGCCATCTGGGCGTCGTCGTGGACGGGCACCCCATGGTGGTGCCGACCGTCTACGGCCGCGACGAGAGCAGGCTGTATCTGCACGGCTCGGTCGCGAGCCGCAGTCTGGCCGCCGACCCCGACGCCGCGGTCTGCGTCACCGTCACCCACGTGGACGGCCTGATCCTGGCCCGCTCGGTCTTCGAGCACGGCGTCAACTACCGCAGCGCGATGATCTACGGAGTCCCGCGCAAGGTCACCGACCCGGACGAGAAGCTGACGGGCCTGCGCCTGCTCACCGAGCACGCGACCCCCGGCCAGTGGGACTACGCCCGGCGCCCCAGCCGCAAGGAACTCGCCGCGACGACACTGCTCGCCCTTTCCCTGGAGGAGGCCTCGGTCAAGACGAGCGTGGGACCTCCGGACGACGGCGAAGGGCCGGACGCGGAGCTCGGGATATGGGCCGGAAACCTTCCTCTGACGTCCAGTTGGGGCACCCCGGTCGCCGACCCGCTGCTCCCACCGGGCATCGCGGTCCCGCAGCACATCGCCGAACGGGGCGGGACGCGGCACGGCTGAACCGGCGTCAGGACCGGACCGGCCTGGACCGGACCGGGTCAGGGCTTCACGCAGGTGGGCGTCCCGCAGCCGTGCGCCATCGCCAGGCCTTGGTGGGCAGCGTGGCCCTCACCGCCCGGCTCTGCTGCCGCGGCGTGAGCAGGGTTGCGCAGTGCGTGGCTGTCAACCGTGACCCGGCCCCCCGAGGCGAGGACTACCGGAGCTGGAGTTCCCCGGAGAGGACGCTCCGGGCCACCGACTCGAGGGGCACGCCCATGGCGAAGGCCCGCGCCTTGATGAGTGCCAGGGCGTCACCGACCGTACGGCCCGTCTGCTGGGACAGCGTGCCCGCGGCCTGGTGGACCACGGCACGCAGATCCGCGCCGCCGTAGAGATCGGGGTCCGAGTCCGGGCCGAGCAGTACGCCGTCCGCGAGGGCGTCGGCGACGTTGCGGAGCATCCCCGCCCTCGCGAGCGCCGCCGGGGGATCGAAGACGGAGAGCGCTCCTATGCAGTCGGACGACACCTTCAGCGGCAGGGCGGCGACCGAACTCAGGCCGAGGGCGGCGAGGCCCGAGCCGTAACCGGGCCAGCGGCTCTCCAGCGCCGCGCCCGACGCGTACACCGCGCGGCGGTCGCGGACCGCGTCGCGGCCGGGGCCCGCGGTCAGCACGTACTCCAGATCCTGGGCGCCGCGCGAGGGCCGGTCCGATGCGGCGACAGCGAGTTGGTTGAGGTCCGCCCCGACGAGCGTGATCGCGGCACTGCGCGTCCCGCAGGCCTCCGCGACCCCGGCCATGAAAAGAGTTTGGCTTCCGCTCCCGGCCTCCGCCTCCGCTTCGGTCAACCGGCGGCCGAACGCCTGGTGGAGGCGGGCCGTGGTGCGATGGCGCTCGGCGAGCGCGTGGTGCCGCGTCGCCATCGCCGCGTGGAGTTCACGGCCGTTCTCCGCGAAGAGCCGCTCGTGCCGTTCGGCGACCGCCACTTCACGCGCGGCGCGTTCCATGGCCTGCGCCGCTCTCTGCCGGGCGAGCGCCGCCTGTCCGCCCGGCAGCTCGGAACTGCCTTGCATGGAGCTCATGTCCACAGAATACGACGCGCCGATTCAGTTGCCGCCGTCATTGGCGAGCTCCTCCATCAGCAGGACGACACCGCCGTTGTGGCCGTCGAACGGAGAGCAGATGACCGAACAGCCGATGTGACGCCCGAGGCGGTTCACGGCCGGGATGACCACAGGACCGCACCGCTTGCCCGACGCGACGCACTGCTGGATGACGTCGCGCAGACGGTCGGTCGGCAGCCCGAAGTCCAGGGTGAAGAAGTGCTTGCCCAGCACCTCGTCCGCGCGCAGCCCCCACATGTCGACCGCGCCGCGGTTCCAGCTCCTGGCCTGCAGGTCGGCGGAGAGGACCACCACACCCGCCGCGATGCTGCTCACCACGCCTTCCAGGAACGCCCTGGCCTCGTCCAGGTCCGTGGTGCGCAGGCGCATCTCGTCGTTCATCGTCTCGAGCTCTTCATTACCGGACTGGAGCTCTTCGTTGGTGGTCTCCAGTTCCTCGTTCGTGGACTGGAGCTCCTCGTTGGTCGTCTCCAGCTCCTCGATGCTCGACTGGAGCTCTTCGTTGGTGGTCTCCAGTTCCTCGTTCGTCGACTGGAGCTCCTCGTATGCCGTCTCCAGGTCCTCGCGGACGCGCTTGATCTCGGCCCGGAGCTTGGTGGCCTGAGTGACGTCCGTGAAGGTGACGTTGATGGCGACCGGCAGCCCCGGACCGCCCATGATCGGCTGGATCTCGATGTCGAAGTACTGCAGCTCGTTGCCGAGGCGCCGCTCGCTGCCGTGCACCCGCAGCGTCCGGCGCTCGTGCTTCGCCTGCTCGATCAGGGAGCGGAGCTCGGTGGGCCGGTAGGAGAGCTCCAGGTCCTGGAACGGGCGGCCCATGTCGTTGGAGGTCAGACCGAACTGGGCACGGGCCCCGTTGTTGATCATCAGGACGACGCCGTTGCCGTCGAGGGCGACGCTCGCGCCCGGCGAGGCGTCGAGGATTAGATCGAGCAACTTCCGTGTGCGCGTCGCCTGTTGCTCCTCCTCCGCACTGATGGCCCGGACCGTCGCGGGATGCGCGAGGTAGGGCGGCGTGCTGGTCCCCGGGCGGCGCCGGAAGACGCGCTGACGGATGCTGACCGCCTCGAACCGCTCCCCGTCGTTCAGGAGCATCTCGGCCTTGCCGAGGAAGAGATGGCCGCCCTCCCGCAGGGCGAAGTGGAAGCGGTCCAGGATGCGGGTCTGTGCCTCGACGTTGAAGTACATCAGCGTGTTGCGGCAGACGAGCAGGTCGAGGCGGGAGATCGGGGCGTCACAGGTGATGTCGTGCCGCCCGAAGATGACGCGGCGCCGCAGATCGGCCCGGAAGACGCACTGCGTGCCACGACGCTCGAAGTACTTGTCGCGCATCTCCCTGGAGAGAGCCGCGAGGGCCTTCGCCGGGTACTGGCCCTGACGGGCCTCGCGCAGCGCCTCCTCGTCGACGTCCGTGGCGTAGATCTTCACGCGGCGCACGCTCTCGTCGATGCCGAGCTCCTCCGCGAAGAGCATGGAGAGCGAGTAGGCCTCCTCGCCGCTGGAACAGCCCGCGCTCCACACCCGGATCTCCTCGTCGGGCCCGGCGCCCCTGATCAGCGAGGGCAGTACGTCGTGCTTGAGGAGCCCCCAGGCGGCCGGGTCACGGAACACCGCCGTGACGTTGATCAGGATCGTGTTGAAAAGGACGCGGAACTCCTCCGCGTCGGTTTCCAGGAGATCGCGGTAGTCGCCGTATCCCGACAGACCCACGTCCCCCATCCGCTTGCGGATGCGGCGGCCGAGCGTGGACCGCTTGTATCCGGTGAAGTCGAACCCGCGCGCGTCACGGATGAACCGGAGGAGTTCCTCCAGCCCGTGATCGACGACGTGGTCAGGCCCGGCCTCCTGAACCGGCTCCGTCTCCTGCCCCTTCGCCGGCTCACCGGCCCGGTCCGGACGTGGCCCCGCTCCCGGGTCGGCGTCCTGCTCTTCCCCGGCGCCGGGCGACTCGTTCATCACTGCCTCTTGTCCTCGACCAGTCCGCGGATAGCCGCTGCGATTTCCTCGATACGGAGCACGAAGTCCACGGCTCCGGTGTCGACCGCCGCCTTGGGCATCCCCGCGAACTGCGCGGTCCCGGGGTCCTCGGCGAGCACCGTACCGCCGCGCGACGTGACCGCTTCCACGCCCATCGCCCCGTCCACGCCGGTGCCCGTGATCACACAGGCGATGGCCCGCGGGCCGTACGCGCCGGCGACCGACTCGAAGAGCAGGTCGGCCGACGGACGTACGAAGTGCACGAGCTCGCTGTCCGACAGGGTGACCACACCCTGCGGCCCCACAAGGAGGTGCCGGTCGGGAGGCGCCAGATACACCGTCCCGGGCTCGACGCTCTCCCGGTCCTCCGCCAGTTTCACGTGCAGTTCCGTGCGCCGGGCGAGGACCTCCGCGAGGAGTGTCCGATGCCGCGGATCGAGGTGCTGGACCACCAGCACCGGCACGGGCAGCGTGGGGCCGAGTTCGCCCAGGAGGGTGCAGAGGCCCTGAACGCCTCCGGCGGACGATGCGACAGCCACGATGGCGTACGGCCCGGATGTGCGCTGTTGCGACGTCACACAGTCGAGCCTAGCCGCTGCCGGTCGGAACGGAGCTGCGGCGGCCGGGCGGTGGAACACTCACCCTTGTCGTCGCCCGGGGCATCTGCTTGACTCCGCCCGCCAGAACGCGAGTACGCCAGAACGCCAGTACGCCATCTCACCGGCGGAGGTCGCCATGGACATCACCCGCAGACGTCTGCTGTCCGCCCTGTCGGCCGCCGGCCTCCTGGCGGTGGTCCCCGCGCTGCCCGTGAGCGCCGCCGAGTCCGCGGCCGGCGCCGAACGCCTCCTGGCCAACACCGTCGGGATCTTCGCGGGGACCGCCGAGTCCAACGCACGCCCCGAGACGGCCGCCAAGCTCACCGCGATCGACAGGGCCGCCAGGACGAACCTGAAGGCGATGGACGACGCGGGCGAGGGCGAGCTCTTCGCCGGTCTGGCGCTCGGCACCGACGACGCCAACCTCAACACGGCCTTCAAGCGCCTGTACGAGATCGCCCTCGCCACCCGCACGCCGGGCTCCCTCTCCGACCTCCATGGGAACACCGCCGTGCAGCGCCGCGTGATCGACGGCCTCGGATGGCTGTACGAGCGCTACTACGGCGACCAGTCCAAGGGCTACTACGGCAACTGGTTCAACTGGGAGATCGGCATCTCCCAGTCCGTCAGCAAGACACTCGTACTCCTCGTCGACGAAGTGCGCGCCTACAAGCCCGACCTCATCACCACGTACGTCGCCTCGATGGACGCCTACCTGCGCAACGGCGCCGACGGTGACGTGAACCTGGACTCGCGCTTCCACACCGGCGCCAACCTCGCCGACATCACCACCAACCGGATCCTTCAGGGCGCGCTCCTCGGCGCGGGCGGCGAGGCCCGCATCCGCAAGGCCCTCACCGACCAGCTGACGGTCTTCGTCACGATCGACCCCTACCGCCTCAACCACGGGGTGACGGACGGCCATTACGCCGACGGCTCCTTCATCCAGCACGCCTCCGTCGCGTACACGGGCTCGTACGGCAAAGGTCTGCTCACCCGGGTCGTGCAGACCCTCAAGATCCTCGATGGCACGGGCTTCGCGCACGGCGAGGAGCTGGTGCCGACCATTCAGGGATGGGTGCGCGACGGCTTCGCGCCGCTCATCTTCGAGGGCTGGATGATGGAGATCGTCAAGGGGCGCGCGGTGTCGCGGCCGGACGGCGGCTACACGGACGTCGCGGTGGTCGTGGAGGCGGTCGTGGACCTGTCCTCGCTCTCCACCGGCGCCGACGCCACCGCCCTGAAGAGCTATGTGAAGCACATCCGGTCCACCTCGCGCGCCGCGCTCAACCCGACCGGCTTCGTATCGCCGGTCAGCATCGTGCGCCACGCCGACATCATCGGCGACGCGTCGGTGCCGCCCGCCGACCTGAACCCCGCCTCGCGCAGCGTCGCCTTCAACGCCATGGACAAGACCGTCCACCGCAGACCGGGCTACGCCTTTGCCCTCGCGCGCAGCTCCGACCGGATCAGCAAGTACGAGTACATGAGCGGCGAGAACCTCATGCCGTGGTTCCAGGGTGACGGCGCGTACTACCTCTACCTCTCGGGGCAGGACCAGACGCAGGCGTACGGAGTCGACTACTTCACCACGGTCTCGCCGTACGGCCTGGCGGGAGTCACCGCGCCCGTCGAGCAGCGCCGGACGGTCCCGGACCTCTACGGAAAGCCGTACTACGACAACCCCGGCCACCCGCTGAACTTCACTTCGTCGTCCGAGTCGCAGAACCGTTACGTCTACTTCCCGCGCGGCACCAACCAGTACTCGGGGGGCGCCGTCCTCGGGACGTACGGCGCGGCCGGGGCGGTGCAGTCCAATGACGCCGCCTTCCACGACCGGGAGTTGCTGCCGGACGACTTCGTCGTCTACCGGAACGCCACGGCGACGAAGTCGTGGTTCCTGCTGGACGAGGAGATCGTCGTGCTCGCTGCGGGGGTGGGCGACGGCGCGGGGCGGGCCGTGACGACGACGGTCGACGCGCGGACCGCGGCCCCGGACGACCAGGTATCCGTCACGGGGGCGCAGCGTGACGGCCGCCCATGGACCGGCGCGGGCACGGGTGACCTCCGGTGGCTGCGCTACGCCAACGCCACGCAGGGCACCTCCGTCGGCTACGTCTTCCTGGACACCCCGAAGGTGCGGGTGGCCCTGGACAGGGTGACCCGAAGCCGCCGGGTCGTCCGCACCGCGAACCCGGACACCGCGGTGACGCGCACGGTCCTCGGCGTGACGGTGGACCGGGCTGCCGGGGCCCGGCCCGTCTCCCTGGCCTACGCGCTGGTGCCGAACGCGGCCGAGGCGGGGCTGAGGTCCTACCGGGGCGGACAGCCGCTGAGGGTCCTCGCGAACACGGTGCGGCTGCAGGCCGTCAGCCACGCGGGCCTCGGCCTGACCGCCGCGAACAGCTTCACGGCGGGCCGCCATGAGGCCGCGGGGCTACGTATCGAGGGGCCCGCCTCGGTGCTGGTGCGGCGCGAGCGGCGCGGCACGACCACCGTGGCGGTGTCCGACCCGACGATGGACCGCGCCGGGATCAGCGTGCTGCTCCGCGGCCGTCCCCTGCGGAAGGTGACGGCCGACGAGGGGGTGCGCGTGAGCCGGGCCCACGGCGGAACCCGGATAGACGTGAACACCCACCACGCGTACGGCCGGAGCTTCACGGTGACGCTGCGGGGGTGACAACTGCGGTGCGGGGGGAGGGGCTTGGTCCGTTGTCGCTGGTGTGCGGCATGATGCCGGGATGACAGATCAACGGGGGCAGTACCAGCGGGCGCCGTACCAGCAACATCCCCAGCCGACGGGGCCGTACCACCAACATGCCCAGCCACAGGCGCCGTACGGCGTGCAGATACCACCCACGCGAGACCCCGGCCGGCTGCCGCGACTGGCCGGGGACGCGCGCCGCTTTCTCGCGGTGATCGTCGACCTGGTCGTCGCCCTGTACGGCGCGGTGGGCATCGCCGACCTGGCCCCGGAGGCCGCCCCGTGGTGGACTCTGTACGCCCTCGTACCGGTGGTGTCCTTCACCAACCAGTGCGTCCTGACGCTGCTGTTCCGCGGCAGCTTCGGGAAGCTGCTGTTCGGCGTCCGGGTGATGCGTGCCGCCGACGCGGGCCGGCCGGGACCGGTCCGCGTCGTGCACCGCTGGCTCGCCGGTCTGTGCTGGCTGCCGCTGCAGCCCTGGTACTGGCTGCGGGAGAACTTCGGCGGCAGCACGGAGAACTCGGTGCGCAAGAGTTGGACGGGCGAGCTCTACGACACGGACATCGCCGGACTCCGCTCCGTACGCCGCAAGGACCTCGCCGCCTGGCAGCAGGGTCACTGAGCCCATCTGGCGGCTGAGCCCGCCCGGCCGCTGAGCCCGCCCGGCCGCTGAGCCCGCCGGTCAGGGGCTGTCGACAGTGACGGCCCGCACCGGGCAGGCCCGCACCGCCTCGCGCACCAGCGGATCGCCGCCGCCGTCCTCGCGGCCGGGAAGCACCTCGCTGAAGCCGTCGTCGTCCTGGGTGAAAACGCTCGGGGCGGTGAGCGCGCACATTCCCGCACCCACGCACCGCTCCTTGTCCACATGGACCCGCACGCTCATCTCTGCCCTCTCTTCCTTCCCTCTCCCCTCCTCCATCTCCTACCAAGTGACGGGGAGTTCGAGCAGTCCCTGGATCGTGTCACCCGGCTTGAACGGAATCTCCCGTGCCGGCACCGCGAGGCGAAGCTCCGGCATCCGATCGAAGAGCGTCCGCAGGGAGATCTCGATCTCGGCGCGGGCGAGGTTCTGGCCGAGGCACTGGTGAACGCCGAACCCGAAGGCGAGGTGGTGGCGGTCGGCACGGTGGAAGTCCAGTTCCTCCGGCATCTCGTAGGCCGTGCCGTCACGGTTGATGAGGGAGGTGGAGAAGACGACGCCGTCGTCCGCGCGGATGGTGCTGCCCGCGATGTCGATGTCCTCCTTCGCCACCCGCAGCATGCCTTCCGCGATGGAGAGGAAGCGCAGCAACTCCTCGACCACGGCGGGCATCAGCGTCCGTTCGGTGCGCAGTTCGGCGAGCTGCGCGGGGTGCTGAAGGAGAGTGAACGTCCCCAGGGAGATCATGTTCGCCGTGGTCTCGTGCCCGGCGACCAGCAGGACCGTCGCCAGGCTGACCAGTTCATCGCGGTCGAGCGCGCCCTCCGAGAGCTGCCGGTGGATCAGCTCGTCGAGCAGGCCGTCTCCCGGCTCCCGCCGCTTGCGGTCGATCAACGCGTGGAAATACGCGTCCATTTCGCCCCGCGCCCGCTCCGTGTCCTCGGCGCGGGGGCCGCGCAGGAGCCCGCGCGACTGCTCCTCGAAGAACTCGTGGTCGGCGTAGGGCACGCCGAGGAGGGCGCAGATCACCATGGACGGAACCGGCAGCGCGAACGCCTCGACCAGCTCGGCCGATGACCCCTGCGCCTCCATGGCGTCGAGGAGCCGGTCGACCGTCTCCTGGATCCGGGGGCGCAGCGCGGCGATCCGCTTGACCGAGAAGCTGGGGATCAGCATGCGCCGCTGGGTGTTGTGCACGGGGTCGTCGGCGCCGAGCAGGGCGATCCGGCGGTCGCGTACCTGCGCGAAGCGTTCGGTCGGCGCCGGGAAGGCCTCGTTCTCGCGGTCGGCGGAAAGGCGCGGGTCGACGAGCAGGTCACGGGCGGTTCCCTGTCCGGTGACCACCCAGACGGAACGCCCGTCGAACAAGCGAACACGGGAGAGCGGCCGGGCCTCACGGAGCGGCTCGTACGACTCCGGTGGGTGGTAGGGGCAGGTGCGGTCCTGCGGGAAGGTGACTGGTTCGGAAGCGACTGGTTCGAACGCGACTGATTCGGTCATGGACTTACCTCACAAGCGGAGGGGTTCCCCTTACCTGTTCCATTGGATGCCTGGGGCATCTACTTGGTCCACGGCAAGACAAGCCAGATCGGGCCCGTTCCGGCGCGCGAGCCTGGCCGGAATCACCCCCTCCGCTCAACCCCCCTGCGTCCGCGGGCCCGTACCGCTCGGGGTGTCGTGTTCCACCAGCGGCGGCAGCAGCGGTTCAGGGCCGACTGTTCGGAGAGGCCGAGGAGCAGTGCTACCTGGCCCAGGGGGAGGTCGGTGTCCGTGAGGTAGCGGCGTGCCGCGGTGCGTCGTTCCTCGTCGACGACCTCGGCGAACGTCGTGCCCGCGGCGCGCAGCCGGCGCTGCAGGGTCCGTGGGTGGACGTTCAGCAGGCGGGCGACAGTCGCGATCTCCGGCGGCGAGGTGCCTAGCGAACGGCCCACCACGGCGCGGACACCGCTGACGATGTCCGTCCGCTCCGCGGGCAGTTGTTCGTCCAGGTACGCGAGCGCGAGGCGGCGCAGATGCGCGTTGCCGCCACCGAGCGGCCGGTCGGCCAGGCTGAGCGGGACACGCAGTAGCGCCGCGGGGCGGTCCGCCTTCACGGGTACGCCGAAGAAGTCCTCGTACTCCGAGAGGGGGGCAAGGAGCGGATGCGGCAGTTCGACGGAGCCGAGGCCGTACGGACCGACCAGGTAGACGATGGCCCGATGCATGAATCCCAGGGACAGGTCGATGCCCTGCGGTGGCGCCGCCACCCCCTCGCGCACGCCGTAGCGCAGGGCGGCCACCCCCGGAGTGCCGTACGGGTCAGGCTCCAGGCTCAGGCTGAGTGAGCGCGCGTGGACGAACAGATAGCGCGTGGTGCACTCCAGGGCGTCCCCGAGCGTGGCGGAGTTCTGGATGGCGAGGGCCAGGGCGCCGAGCATGCCCAGGTCCTGCCGGGCCGCGATGCGCAGGCCCAGATCAGGACAGCCGAGATCCCCAGCGGCCAGCTCCAGTACCGTGGCCATGGCCTCCTCGGGCACCAGCAGGTCGTCCCCGTCGAGAGCGGCCGTGGGAACACCCGCCTGCCGGGCGTACGCCTCGGCGTCGCCGCCGAGCTCCGCCACCGTGGCGCGGAAACCACGCAGCCCCGCCGATCTGATCACGGACATGTCGTCCAGGGTCAAAGAACTGTCGTCCCGGGTCAATTCCTGCCGGGTGTGCTTCCGGACACTGGAGGAATGACGTACTCCGCAGACGCAAGGGCCGCGAACTGTGACACCGGCACCCCCGCCGAGCACACCGACGCCGAGCACACCCCCGCCGAGCACACCGACGCCGAGCACATCGACGTCGTGATCGTGGGTGCCGGGCTCTCCGGTGTCGGTGCCGCCTACCGGCTGCAGACCGAGTGCCCCGAGCGTACGTACGCGATCATCGAGGCGCGGCAGTCCATGGGCGGGACGTGGGACCTGTTCCGCTACCCGGGCGTCCGCTCGGACTCCGACATGTTCACCCTCGGCTACGCCTTCAAGCCCTGGCGCGACGCGAAGGTCCTCGCCGACGGCCGTTCTATCCTGAGCTACATCAAGGAGACGGCAGCGGAGTTCGGCATCGACCGCCGGATCCGCTACGGCACCAAGGTCGTCGGCGCCGACTGGGCCACCGCGACGGCACGCTGGGCCCTGACGCTGGAGCGCACCGAGGAGGACGGCAGCCGCACTCTGTCCACCGTCACCTGCGACTTCCTGTATTCCTGCGCGGGTTACTACAACTACGACCAGGGCCACGCCCCCGAGTTCCCGGGAGCCGACTCCTTCACCGGCACGGTCGTGCACCCGCAGTTCTGGCCCGAGGAGCTGGACCACGCGGGAAAGCGGGTGGTCGTCATCGGCAGCGGCGCCACCGCCGTCACGCTGGTGCCCGCGATGGCGCAGAGCGCCGCGCACGTCACCATGCTGCAGCGCAGCCCCACCTGGATCGGCTCGCTGCCCTCGCGGGACAGGCTCGCCGACGGCATCCGCGCGGTACTGCCCGCGGGCGCCGCGCACCGGGTCGTGCGGACGAAGAACATCCTCTTCACCATCGGCCTCTACCAGTTCTGCCGCCGCAGCCCGAAGGCCGCGCGGAAGCTGCTCACCGGTCTGAACAAGCGCATCGTCAAGGACGACCAGCTGGTCGCCGACCACCTGACGCCCTCCTACGGCCCGTGGGACCAGCGGCTGTGCGCGGTGCCCGACGCCGACCTGTTCGAGGCACTGAAGACGGGCGATGCCGAGATCGTCACCGACCACATCGACCGCTTCGTCCCCGAGGGGATCCGGCTGAAGTCCGGCCGCGTCCTGGAGGCCGACGTGGTCGTGACCGCCACCGGACTCCAACTCCTCGCCTTCGGCGGCATCGCGCCGCGCGTCGACGGCCAACAGGTCGAGCTGAACCGGCAGTTCGTGTGGCGCGGCGCCATGATGACGGGCGTACCCAACTTCGCCGTGTGCATCGGCTACACCAACGCCTCCTGGACGCTGCGCGCCGACCTCACGTCCCGGCTCGTCTGCAAGGTGCTCAACCACATGCGCGCCAACGACTACGCGGCGGTGGAACCGAAGCCGGCCGGCACGCTCGACGAACGCCCGCTGCTCGACCTCGCCTCCGGATACGTCCAGCGCTCCATCGACGCCTTCCCCCGGCAGGGCGACCGCGGCCCCTGGAAGGTCCGGCAGAACTACGTGCTCGACGCCGCGTCGACGATGCGCACCAACCTGCGCAGGACGCTCGCGCCCACCCCGGTGTCCGCCGTGCGCCGGGCCCGGGCGGCGGCGGCCGCAGCCCCCGTCACGGCCGGGCGCGAAAAAGGTTGGCGCTCCGCCTGAGGCCGGGGCTAGGGTTGGTTCCGTTCGTCCGGCGGCCTGTTGGCCGCCGGCATCGGCTGAGTGTGTGATCCAGGAGGTGTGACCGATGGCTGTCGTTGAGATGGGCGCTGCCCGCATCGAGAAGTCCGTTCATTCCACCTCCGTGGCTACCGGCTGACCTTCCTCTTTCCGCGCGCCGCTGTGCGCGTGTGCCGGGGCCACCCTGTGAAGGGTCACCCCTTGTCTTCCTCTTCTCCATCTCAGGCTCCATTCCTGGCTCCGTCTCAGGCTTCATCCCAGGCTTCTTCCTCGTCCTCGCACCCCCTCGCGCCCTACGGCTGGGACGAGAACTGGGAAGCCGAGTTCACCCCGTACGCGGCGCAGGGTCTGCTGCCCGGCCGTGTCCTGCGCGTCGACCGAGGCCAGTGCGACGTCGTCACGCCGGACGGCACGGTCCGTGCCGACACCGAGTTCGTCGTGCCCCGCGACCCGATGAAGGCCGTGTGCACGGGGGACTGGGTCGCAGTCGACCCTCAGGGCGGTGATCCGCGGTACGTCCGTACGCTGCTGCCGCGCCGCACCGCCTTCGTGCGCTCGACCTCCTCCAAGCGGTCCGAGGGGCAGATCCTCGCGGCCAACGTCGACCACGTGATCATCGCGGTCTCGCTCGCCGTCGAGCTCGACCTCGGCAGGATCGAACGGTTCCTCGCCCTGGCCTGGGAGTCCGGGGCCCAGCCGCTCGTCGTCCTCACCAAGGCCGACCTGGTCCCGGACGCCACGGGCCTGTCCTACCTGGTCGAGGACGTCGAGACCACGGCCCCCGGCGTCCAGGTGCTCCCGGTCAGCGCGACGACCGGGGAAGGCGTCGACATCCTGTGCGCCGTCGTCGCCGGCGGTACGTCCGTCCTGCTCGGCCAGTCAGGTGCGGGCAAGTCGACGCTGGCCAACGCGCTGGTGGGCGAGGACGTCATGGACGTCAACGCCGCCCGTGACGTGGATGGCAAGGGCCGCCACACCACGACCACCCGCAACCTCCTCGTGCTCCCCGCGGGCGGCGTACTCATCGATACGCCGGGACTGCGCGGCGTCGGCCTGTTCGACGCCGGGGCGGGCGTCGGCCAGGTCTTCGCCGAGATCGAGGAGCTGGCGGCCGACTGCCGCTTCCACGACTGCGCCCACGCCGCCGAGCCCGGCTGCGCGGTGCTCGCCGCCGTGGAGGACGGCACGCTCCCCGACCGCCGCCTCGACAGCTACCGCAAGCTGATCCGCGAGAACCAGCGCATCGTCGCCAAGACGGACGCGAAGCTCCGTGCGGACATGCGACGCCTGTGGAAGCTGCGGGGCGCGGAGGGCAAGGCGGCCATCGAGGCCAAGCGGGGTCGCGTCCGCTAGGGGAGCGCGGCTGAGGGAGGGATGCGCGGCGCGGGAAGCTTCGGCCACCCCGCACTGCGCGCCCCGCCCCGCCCCACCCGCCCCGCCCCACGCGCCCCGCCCCACGCGTCCCGCCCCGAGCGAGGTCCGAGGTCCTCAGAGGACGGCGGGGGGGGGCGGGACGCGGGGGCTCCGCACGGCAGCACCGCGGGCCCCTGGGCCCTCCCGCACTCGGGCCGGTGCGCGGCCCACCGCGGCGTTGACGCGAGCTTCATGCCCGTACTCCGGGCGATGCACTGCCCCCCCCAACGCGGTGTCCGAATTCCGCCAGCCACAGTGCGCTCGACGGCGCACACTGGAAGACGTGATCGATGAAGAGACCAGGTACGAGGCGGTGCGCAGCCGCGACGCACGCTTCGACGGGGAGTTCTTCTTCGCCGTCGAGACCACCGGTATCTACTGCCGGCCCAGCTGCCCCGCCGTCACCCCGAAGCGGCAGAACGTCCGCTACTACACCACCGCGGCCGCCGCACAGGGCTCCGGATTCCGCGCCTGCCGACGCTGCCGCCCGGACGCCGTGCCGGGGTCCGCGGAGTGGAACGTACGCGCGGACGTCGTAGGACGGGCCATGCGCATGATCGGTGACGGAGTCGTCGACCGTGAGGGGGTCCCCGGTCTCGCCGTGCGGCTCGGGTACAGCTCCCGGCAGGTGCAGCGGCAGCTCACCGCCGAGCTGGGCGCCGGGCCCGTCGCCCTCGCGCGGGCCCAACGGGCGCACACCGCCCGGGTGTTGCTGCAGACCACGGGCCTGCCGATCACGGAGATCGCGTTCGCCGCGGGGTTCGCCAGCGTGCGCCAGTTCAACGACACGATCCGGGTGGTGTACGCCCTGACACCCACCGCGCTGCGGGCCGCCGCGCCGCGTGGCGGAGGTGCGGGGCGGGCGACACCGGCCGCGGGGGTGCCGCTGCGGCTCGCCTACCGCGGGGCCTACCGGGCAGGCGCCGTCTTCGACCTGCTCGCCGAGGAGGCCGTGTGCGGGATCGAGGAGGTCAGCGGGGAGCCGGGCGGGCGGACCTACCGCCGTACGCTGCGGCTGCCGTACGGCACCGGGATCGTGGCCGTCGAGGAGAGCGATCACGGAGTCGGCGGGTGGCTGGACGCCCGGCTCCACCTGACCGATCTGCGGGATCTCACGACCGCCGTGCAGCGGTTGCGGCGGCTCTTCGACCTCGACGCGGATCCGTACGCCGTGGACGAGCGGCTCGGCGCGGACGCGCGGCTGGCTCCGCTGGTCGCGGCGCGGCCCGGCCTCCGGTCGCCCGGGGCCGCGGCCCCGGAGGAGTTCGCGGTGCGGGCCCTCGTGGGGCGCGAGGCGGCTTCGCTCCTGGTGGAGCGGTACGGGAAGGCGCTGGACGCGCCGTGCGGAACCCTCACCCATGTCTTTCCCGAGCCGGGGGCGCTTGCCGGGGAGCCGGGGCCGCTGGGGGAGCTGGCTGCTGCGCTGGCCGATGGGCGGATTCGGCTCGATGCGGGGGCGGATCGGGAGGATGCGGAGGCCGGCCTCGCGGCCTTGGCGGGGGTGAGTGCGGGGGTGGTGGCGGCTGTTCGGATGCGGGCGCTGGGGGATCCGGATGTGGGGTTGCCGGAGGAGGCGGTGCCGGATGCGTGGCGGCCGTGGCGGTCTTATGGGGTGCGGCATTTGCTGGCGGCGGGGTAGGGATTTTTCCCCAACCCCGCCCCTTCCCGAAAACCCGCCGGAAACAGCCCGGCCGGCGTTTGAGGCCATCTTGTCGGGGTCTGGGGCGGAGCCCCGGATAGGCCCCCCGCGCCGAGCGGGTTTTCGGGAAGGGGCGGGGTTGGGGACTATCTACTGTTCCAGCCCCCAGCTATGGATCCGCCGAGGGTGAATCCGGATGAGCTCCTCGCTGAAGTGAGGGCCCAACTCATGTGGGCCCGTGAGAAGTTCCGCATCGCCACGGATGTCCACGCCCCGCACCTTCCACGGCCGCTCACTCACGATGTCGTCGACCACCAGCGACACCTTCGGGTTCTGCTGGAGGTTCCGCCACTTCTTGGTGGTGCCCAGCGCGTACCCGCCGATCAGGATCGTCCCGTCGTCCTGCGGGAAGAACCCGACAGGATTCGCCTGTGGCTGCCCCCTCGCGTCGACGCTGGCCATCCGTCCCAGACGCTGGGACTTGAGGTACGCCCGCTCGGCCTCGCTGAATTCGGTCATGGCGCGAGCCTAAGCCGCAGGCAGGCCCCACCGCGGCGCCTCCTCGTTCGGCTCGACCGGAGTGATCCGCAGATCCGGCCGGTCGCCGTCGGCGGTGATCAGCGCCGACCCGCCCCGCCGCAACGCGCGTGACACGGCGTCCAGTTCGATGTGGTTGGAGCCGTGGATCGGACGGTGCGCCAGGGGTCGAGGTGTGTCTACGTGAACACGTGCTGCGTATGTGCTCAGCCCCAGATCAGCGCCCCGAGCCACGCCCCCGCTATCAGCAGGCACGCGAACAACTCGGTCAGCACGCTCCAGCCGCCCGCCCGCATGGCCGTCCGCGTCGCCGTCGCCGCCTCCCCGTGCCCTCCGAGCCGGAGCCGTTCCCCCAGGTAGATCCCTCCGATGAACCCCGGCAGCGACCCGATCACCGGCACCACGCAGAACCCGACGAGGGCCCCGGCGCCGGCGTAGACAGCCGTCCGGCGCGTGGCGCCGCTCTGCCGGAAGCGCCGCGGCGGCAGCAGCCATCGGATGCCCTGCGCGATGAGGAGCACCACGGTCGCGCCGACCAGGATCCACCAGGCGACCGGGTCCGGGTCCTTCAGGGCCCACCACAGAACGGCGGCCCACACCAGCCACGGCCCCGGCACGCCGGGTACGAGCACTCCGCCGATCCCGAGCAGCAGCACCACTGCGACCAGCAGGAGTTCCCAGGCTCCCATCTGTCAAGCGTGCCGGAAACGGAACAAAACCGCAGGTCGCGCTAGGCCCCGCAAGGGTCCTGGCCAGGCATGGCGAGGCCTCAGCGCGCCACCCAGCCCCGCTCGTACGCATGCCAGCCCAGCTGCAGCCGCGTCGCCACGCCCGTCAGCTCCATCAGGCGCTTGACCCTGCGCTGCACCGTCCGAAGGCCCAGGTCGAGCTGTTTGGCGACGCTCGCGTCCGTAAGGCCCGCGAGCAGCAGCGAGAGGATCTCCAGGTCCGCGCCGTCGGGGCCGTCGGGGGCGTCCTCGGTGACCGCGTGGCCGCCCTCGCCGAGCCGCAGCGGCAGCGCGTCGCGCCACACCGCCTCGAAGAGCCCCGTCAGGGATTCGAGCAGGCCGCTCGCGTGCACCACGAGCGCGGCGGGCTCCGCCCTGCGAGAGGTCAGCGGCACCATCGCGAGCGAGCCGTCGGCGATCACCAGCTTCGTCGGGACGCGGTCCACGACGCGCACCTGTTCGTCGCGGCCGATCGCCGTCGCCAGCTCCAGGAGGCCGGTGGGCAGGGCCAGGACCGAGCGTTCGACCACCACGCGGTAGGTGACGCCGCGGCCCGCGGCCTGCTCCTCCGCGTCGTTCTCCATGCCGGTGACCGCCACCGGGTTGCCGGTCACCAGGGCGCACACCTCGTGGCTCGCGCCCAACTGGAGCTGCAGGAAGCGCTGCGAGACCGCGCCCGCACCGGTGACCACCTCGACCAGGTCGTGGACCGTGGGCTCGGCGGCCTGCGCGCGGTACTCCTCGGCAAGGAGCTTCGCCGCGAGCTCCGCCTTCTCCAGTTCGTGGCGCTGCTGGGTCAGGAGCGCGCCGAGCGCGACGCCGGGCGGGGCCGCGACCCACCGGCCCGCCTTGCCGGAGGCCTGGGCGGCGAGGCCGTGCAGTTCGAGGCGGCGCAGCGCGGTCACCGTGTCCGGCTCGCCCAGCGAGAGCCGCCGCGCGAGATCGGGCACGTCGGCGGCGCCCACCGCCACCAGCGCGCGGTACGCCGATTCGTGCAGCTCGTCCAGACCTATCGCAGCCAGCATGCGGCGACGCCCCTCCCCAAGGATCCGTTCCGACGGCGCCCTGGCGGAAAACAGCCACGGCGTAAACCCGCCCCGGGACATCATCCCCGTACCCCCCGGCTCTCTGCCAAGGTGACGCCACCGCAGCACCAACGGCGGCCGCGATTAGGGCCTTTGGTCCCCTTTCGGCTGTGGTTCCGCATGCCCACAAGAGCACGACCGTCAACCGCATGCCCATCAACCCTGGGGAGAGCGATGCGCCCGATATCGCGCACGGCCTTAGGGGCGGCGTCCGCCGTCGTCCTCGCCGTCACCGCGGCCGTCCCGTCCGTGGCCGAGCCGCGTACCGCGGCGGCCACGAGTCCGCTGGTCGGCAGCGTCCCGCAGGGGGAGGGGAGCTCCGTCGTCACCCTCGTCACCGGTGACCGCGTCCTCGTCACCACCGACGGCAAGAACCGCGCGGGCGCGAGCGCGCTGCCCGGCGCCGACGGCACAGTGCCCCTCGTCCAGACCAGACAGTCGGGCAAGGACCTGTACGTCTACCCCGAGGGCGCCGTCCACGCGATCGCCGCAGGCAAGGTCGACGAGGAACTCTTCAACGTCACCGGCCTCGTCCGGCAGGGCTACGACGACGCGCACGCCAAGCACCTCCCGCTGATCGCCGTGTACGACAACTCCGTCGACGTCACGCGCTCGGTGCCCGCCACCCCGCGCGGCGCCGAACGGGGGCGCGTCCTCGAACCCGTCGACGGCGTCGCGCTGAAGGCCGACAAGAAGAAGGCCGCCGACTTCTGGGCGGACATCACGTCGCCCAAGTCCCGCTCCGCGTCCGACCTGACGAAGCTCTGGCTCGACGCCAAGGTCAAGGCCACCCTCGACCGGTCGACGAAGCAGGTGCACGCCCCCGAAGCCTGGGCCGCGGGTTACGACGGCAAGGGCACCAAGGTCGCCGTGCTCGACACCGGCGCCGACGCCGAACACCCAGACCTCAAGGGCCGGATCGGCGCCGCCAAGAACTTCACCGACTCCCCGGACGGCGAGGACCGCCAGGGCCACGGCACCCACACCACCTCCACCGTCGGCGGCACCGGCGCGGCGAGCGGCGGCAAGAAGAAGGGCGTCGCGCCCGGCACCGAGCTGCTGCACGGCAAAGTCCTCAACGACAGTGGTTCGGGCGCCACTTCGTGGATCATCGCGGGCATGCAGTGGGCCGTCGACGAGAAGGCCGACGTCGTCTCCATGAGCCTCGGCAACCCGGCGAGAACCGACTGCACCGACCCGATGAGCACGGCCACGGAGGAGCTCGCGCAGTCGAGCAAGGACACCCTCTTCGTCCTCGCCGCGGGCAACACCGGGCCGAGCCTCAACTCCGTGTCCTCGCCCGGCTGCGCGCCGAGCGTCCTGACCGTCGGCGCCGTCGACCGCGACGACTCGACGGCCTCGTTCTCCAGCCGCGGGCCCGCGTACGGCTCGCACACCCTCAAGCCGGAGATCGCCGCGCCGGGCGTCGACATCTCCGCCGCCGCGGCGGGCGGCCGTGGCGTCTACGCGTACCAGTCCATGAGCGGTACGTCGATGGCGACGCCGCACGTCGCGGGCGCCGCCGCCCTGGTCAGGCAGCGCCACCCGGACTGGAGCGCCCAGCAGATCAAGTCGGCCCTCGTCTCGTCGGCGGACAGCGCCATCCCCGGTGACGTGACCGAGACGGGCGGTGGCCGCCTCGATGTGAAGGCCGCCATCGACCAGAAGGTGCTCGGCTCGCCCGCCGTGCAGGGCGGCAGCTTCGGCTGGCCCCAGGACCACTCGGACCGCACCACGATCGACGTCCCGTACACCAACACCACGGACAGAGCAGTGGAGTTGAAGCTGTCACTGCAGGGCGTCACCGGCCAAGACGGTTCGGCCGTGCGGTCGGACATCGCCGAGCTCGGCGCGCGCTCCGTGAAGGTCGCCGCCGGGGCCACGGTCGAGGTCCCGCTGAAGCTGGACCCCGACGCGTACCTCAAGAAGTCCCAGTACGGTGACGTGACCGGCCGCGTCCTGGCGAAGGCCGGCGGGGGCGTCGCGGTCTCCACGCCCTTCTCCCTCTACGTACAGCCGGAGACCGTCAGCCTGCGCGTGAAGCTCGTCGACCGTGGCGGAAAGCCCGCCGACGGACCGTCTTCCGTCGACCTCATCGGCACGGACGACGCCACCGGTGAGCGCCGCTTCAACGAGGGCGCCAACGACCAGACGTACCAAGTCCGCCCGGGCGCCTACTTCCTGACCGGATTCATCGCGACACCGGATGAGGGCGGCGGCACACTGACCGACTCGCTCACGCACATCGCCCGGCCCCAGGTCGAGGTGAAGAAGGACATGACCGTCACACTCGACGCCCGCAAGGCACACCGCCTCACCGTCAAGACGGACAAGAAGTCCGAAGTACGCGGCGCCACCCTCGGGTTCGCCCGCACCTGGGGCTCCGACAACTGGCTGCACGCGGGCACCGCGGCCGGACCGCGCTCCATCCGCGGCTTCTACCAGTCCGTCGAGGGCAAGGCGACCGACGGCACCTTCGAGTCGAGCACCTACTGGCGTGCGGCGGCGCCCCTGCTCTCCGAACTCGCCGTGGTGGGCGGCGAGTCGCTGCACCCCACGCCCGCTTCCACCGGATCGGCCAACCTCGACGGCACGGGCAGGGCGACTCTCGTGGACGCCGGGCCCGGCACACCCGCGGAGCTGGAAGCCGCAGGGGTGAAGGGCAAGATCGCCCTCGTCAAGGTCCCGGACGGCGGCGGCGCGAACACCGTCGCGACGAACGCGAAGGCGGCGGGAGCGATCGCGGTCATCGCCCATCGCACGGCCCCGGGCCGCTGGTACCCCTCGGTCGGCCTCAGCGGCTCCCCGCTGCCGGTACTCGGCATCCAGACGGCCGAGGCGAACGCGCTGCTCGCCGAATTGGCCCATGGCGACGTCGAGTTGAAGTGGAAGGGAACGGCGAAGAGCCCCTACGTCTACAACCTCGCCTTCCCCGAGACCGGCCAGATCCGCGATGACCGCACCTACCGGGTGCGGGACAAGGACCTCGCGGCGAACGAGGCGACGTACCGCGCGATGGGCACGGCGACGGACTATGTGGACCTGCCGTCCGCCGTCCGCCCCTCGGGTCTCGAGGTGTACTTCGCCGACATCGAGTCGGTCCCGGCCCCCGGCAAGCGCACCGAGTACTACTCGGCCGGCACGACCGGCTGGGGCCACCAGGTCTCCAGCAGCTTCCCGTTCGGCGAGTTCATGATCGACCCGGTGCGCACGTACAAGAAGGGGGAGCGGCGCAGCGAGAAGTGGTACGAGGGCGTGCTCACCCCCGCCGCGCCACGCGACGCCGACGGCGACCTCGGACTCGCCGGAGAGCGGCAGGGCAACCTGATCGGTGTCGCACCCGGATTCTGGGGCGACGGTGAACACGCCGGGATCCAGGGCAGTTTCGGCGACATCGGTGGCCTGGAGCTGAAGCGGGACGGCGAGGTCGTGGGTGAAACAGGCTGGCCGTACGGCGTGTTCTCGGTCCCGGCCGACGACTCGGCGTACGAACTCACCCTCCACACGCACAAGATCGGCTCGAAGGTCTGGAACCGTTCCCTGAGCACGCAGACCACGTGGGCGTTCCGCTCGCACCTCGACGAGGAGGTCTACTCGCAGGGCATCCCGATGCTGTTCCCGCGCTACGAGCTGCCGGAGGACGGCATGAAGACGCTGGCCGCCGAGGACGGCCAGAAGATCGGGATGACGGCGACGGGGCACTCGGGCTACAAGCCCGGCGCGCTCAAGTCGGCGGCCCTGTCCTACTCGTACGACGAGGGCAGGACCTGGACCGAGGCCAAGACGTCCGTGTCCGGCGGCAGGTGGACCGCGACCGTGAACCACGCGGGCGCCACGGGCAAGCAGGTCTGGCTCAGGACCGAACTGACGGATGCGAACGGAAGTTCCGTCACGCAGACGGTGGCCCGCGCCTACGACGTGCGATAAACACACAGACACCGCCGGGCGGTCCTCCCGTGGGGGGTGGGCCCGCCCGGCGGCCCTCATCGTCACTCTTCCGGTGGCCGGAATTTCCGGATGCACCGTTTTCGTACGGCCTCTGCGGTGGACAATAGGGGCATGAGCCAGCAGGGGGAGAGGCACGACGGAGCCTCCGGCCAGGAGGACGACTGGTGGGGTCAGCTCTACGACGACTCCGCTCATGACACGGGTCCGGCCGATATGGCCGACACCCTCGACGACAGGTTCGCGTCGGCGGCTTCCGCGGCGGCGGGCGAGGACGTGCCTGCTTCAGCGGCACCGTCGTACGACCCCCCGCCCCCACCAGACGTTCGCGTGCGCCCGGACGTCGCCCCCTGGGAGCCCTCCGCCGCGCCCACGGGGCCGGTCACCTTCCCGACGGGGCCGCTGAAGCAGCCCGGCGACCCGAGCCGTACCACCGCCGTCCCCGCGCCCCGCGCGCCCGAGGAGTCCGCCGTTCCGGAACCGCAGGCTCCCGCCCCGGTGGAACCGCAGGCACCGCAGGCACCCGCCCCGGTGGATGTGGAGCCGTCCGTGGTGGCGTCGGCGCCTGTGGACGCCGTCCCGTACGTCGGCGACGGCCCGCCCACCTACGACGCCGACCCCACCGTCCTGCCCGCCGCCGACCCCGACGACCTGGGCGATCTGGTCGCCGACACCGTGCTCGACGGCGCCCGCTACGGCAACTCCACCCTGCGCGCCGTCTCCGTGCGCGGGGACTCCGCGCGCTATCGGGGCGAGCCCCGCCGCGACTCGCTGCTCACCGCGCGGTTCGGGACAGGCGAGAGCGCCCTGGTCCTGGTGGCCATGGCCACCGGCGCGCGCGCCACACCGGGCGCCCATCGCGCCGCCGCCGAGGCCTGCGCGTGGATCGGGCGGGCCGTGGGCCGCAGCCATCAACGCCTCTCCGAGGACATCCGGGCCGCCCGGCGCGGGGACCTCAAGAGCGGCCTCCATCGGCTCACGGACCGCAGCCTCGGCAAGCTCCGCGCGCACGCCGCCGACCTCGGCGTCGAGCCCGAGGAGTACGCGGCGTCCCTGCGCTGCCTCCTCCTGCCGGCCGACCCTGAATGCCGCACCCGCGTCTTCTTCGGCGTCGGCGGCGGCGGACTCTTCCGGCTCAGGGACGGCGCCTGGCAGGACATCGAGCCGCACGTCAGCGACTCCGCCGGTGACGCAGGGCCGCCCGTGGTCGGGTTCGGTTCCGTACCGCCTCAGACGCCCGACGGCGATCGGCTCACCATGGACATGGGGATCATCACGCCCCCGAGTCCCTACGAGCCCGCACCCGAGCCGCCGCCCCGCGAACCCTTCCGCTTCCGGGCCTCCGTAGCCCGCCCGGGTGATGCCCTGATGCTCTGCAGCGGCGGCCTCGCCGAGCCCCTGCGCGGCGAGCCCGAACTCGCCGCCCATCTCACCCAGCGGTGGACGAAGAGCGGTCCTCCGGGCCTCGCGACCTTCCTCGCGGACATCCAGGTCAGGGTCAAGGGGTACGCGGACGACCGGACGGCGGCCGCCGTCTGGGAGGCGTGAGCGCCCTCGTTTGGGAGGCGTGAGCGCCCGCCCTGTGAATTCATGGACCCCAAGAGAGTCAAGGGGACTGAAGGGTTCGTGAAGCCATGGCCAAGCAGAACGTCGCCGAACAGTTCGTCGACATCCTCCACCGCGCCGGTGTGCGCCGCATGTACGGAGTCGTGGGCGACAGCCTCAACCCGGTCGTGGACGCGATCAGGCGCACCAAGGGCATCGACTGGGTGCAGGTGCGGCACGAGGAGACCGCGGCCTTCGCCGCCGGTGCCGAGGCCCAGATCACCGGCAGCCTCGCCGTCTGCGCCGGCTCCTGCGGCCCCGGCAACCTCCACCTGATCAACGGCCTCTACGACGCCCACCGCTCCATGGCACCGGTCCTCGCCCTCGCGTCGCACATCCCGTCGAGCGAGATCGGCCTCAGCTTCTTCCAGGAGACCCACCCCGACCGGCTCTTCCAGGAGTGCAGTCACTACAGCGAGATGATCTCCAGCCCGCAGCAGATGCCGCGGCTGCTCCAGACCGCCATCCAGCACGCGATCGGACAGTCCGGCGTCAGCGTCGTCACCCTGCCCGGAGACATCGCCGACCAGGAGGCGCCGGACAAGTCCCCCGAGAGCGCCCTGGTCACCTCGCGCCCCACCGTGCGCCCCGGCGACACGGAGATCGACAAGCTCGCCGCGATGATCGACAAGGCCGACAAGGTCACCCTCTTCTGCGGCAGCGGCACGGCGGGCGCGCACGCCGAGGTCATGGAGTTCGCCGAGAAGATCAAGTCCCCGGTGGGCCACGCCCTGCGCGGCAAGGAATGGATTCAGTACGACAACCCGTACGACGTCGGCATGAGCGGGCTGCTCGGCTACGGCGCCGCCTACGAGGCCACCCACGAGTGCGACCTCCTGATCCTCCTCGGCACCGACTTCCCGTACAACGCCTTCCTGCCCGACGACGTCAAGATCGCCCAGGTCGACGTGCGGCCCGAACGCCTCGGCCGCCGCTCGAAGCTGGACCTCGCCGTCTGGGGCGACGTACGCGAGACCCTGCGCTGTCTCACCCCGCGCGTCAGGCCGAAGAGCAACCGCAAGTTCCTCGACAAGATGCTGAAGAAGCACGCGGACGCCCTCGAAGGCGTCATCAAGGCCTACACGCGCAAGGTCGACAAGCACGTACCGATCCATCCCGAGTACGTCGCGTCCGTGGTGGACGAACTCGCCTCGGACGACGCGGTGTTCACCGTCGACACGGGGATGTGCAACGTCTGGGCGGCCCGCTACCTCTCCCCGAACGGCAAGCGCCGCATCATCGGCTCCTTCAGCCACGGCTCGATGGCCAACGCCCTGCCGCAGGCGATCGGCGCCCAGTTCACCGACCGCAAGCGCCAGGTCATCTCGATGTCCGGCGACGGCGGATTCTCCATGCTGATGGGCGACTTCCTCACCCTCGTCCAGCACGACCTGCCGGTGAAGGTCGTCCTCTTCAACAACTCCTCCCTGGGCATGGTCGAGTTGGAGATGCTGGTGGCCGGGCTGCCTTCGTTCGGCACGGCCAACCACAACCCCGACTTCGCCGCCGTGGCCCGCGCCGCCGGTGCCTACGGGGTACGCGTCGAGAAGCCCAAGCAGCTCGTGGGCGCCCTGAAGGACGCCTTCTCGCACAAGGGGCCCGCGCTCGTCGACATCGTCACGGACCCCAACGCCCTCTCCATCCCGCCCAAGATCAGCTCCGAGATGGTGACCGGCTTCGCACTCTCCGCCAGCAAGATCGTCCTGGACGGCGGCGTCGGCCGCATGGTCCAGATGGCACGCTCCAACCTGCGGAACGTGCCACGCCCCTGACGCCCAATCAGGCAGGCCGCAGGCGCAGCGTCACGATCTGGAACGGACGCAGCGCGAGCACGAGCCCCGCGTCGTCGGTGTGGGCCGCTTCGAGCGGACGCTCCAGGAGATCGGTCACCTCGGCCGCGCTCACCGCGAACGACGTGGTGAGCGCGGCCGCCGCGCGCCCACCCCGCGACTCGTAGAGACGCACCACGACATCGCCGCTCCCGTCGTCCGCGAGCTTCACCGACTCCACGGTCACCGCCGGATTGTCGACACTCACCAGCGAGGGCAGCGCGGGCGCCGCGGCGACCCGCAGCGGCAGGTTGAGCGCGAGCCCCTCCGCGACCGCGTCGCCCGTCGTCGCGCCCGGCAGCAGGGCGTAGGTGAACCGGTGCACGCCCAGATCCGTCTCCGGGTCAGGGCTGTGCGGGGCGCGCAGAAGCGTGAGCCGCACGGTGGTGCCGATCCCCTCACCGTGCGGAGCGCGCGTCACGTCATGGCCGTACGTCGAGTCGTTGAGCACCGCCACGCCGTACGCCTCCTCGGCGACCCGCAGCCACCGGTGCGCGCAGATCTCGAAACGGGCCGCGTCCCAGCCGGTGTTGGCGTGTGTGGAGCGGTGCACGTGCCCGAACTGGATCTCGGCGGCGGATCGTTCGGCGTGCACGTCCAGCGGGAAGGCGGCCTTGAGGACCTTCTCCGACTCCCGCCAGTCGACCTCGGTGACGACGTCGATGCGACGGCTGCCCGCCGCGAGCCGGATCTCCTGGGTGATCCGCGACTCCCCGAAGGCCCGCACCACACGGACGGCGACCCGCAGCGGCCCGTCCTCGACCAGCTCCACGGACTCGGCCCCGGTGAGGTCGGTGTGCGTGTTGCGGTAGTGCTTGTCCAGGTCCCAGGCGTCGTAGTGCGTGGGGTGGTCGGGGTGCAGTTGAAGCAGATTGCCGCGCGTGCCGGGGGACAGGACCTCGCGGTGCGCGTCGATGTCGTGCACGGAGGTCAGCAGCCCGTCCGCGTCGATGGCGACGCGCAGGTGCTCGTTCAGCAACTGGATCTCGCCGTCGGCCAGGAGCGCTGTCGTACCGGTCTCCCGCGTGTACGAAGCGGCCTCCTCGAGGCTCGTGCTCCCCAGCGCCGGGACATGGACGTGCACCAGGTCGCCCTCGTCGGTCCTGACGACCTCGCTGCGGGCGTACGGCGACGCGTTGAGCGCGACGGGCCCTCCCGGGCCGAGGGAGCGGACCGCCGACGCGGTGATCTCATCGAGCTCGGACAGCACGCGCGCGTACGTGTCGCGCGCTTCCCGGTGCACCCACGCGATCGACGAGCCCGGCAGGATGTCGTGGAACTGGTGCAGCAGCACCGTCTTCCAGAGCCGGTCGAGAGTCGAGTAGGGGTAGACGTACGAAGGGTCGCGCACCGCGGCAGCCGTGCACCACAACTCGGCCTCGCGCAGGGAGTGTTCGGTGCGGCGATTGCCGCGCTTGGTGGCGGCCTGCGTCGTGTACGTCGCGCGGTGCAGCTCCAGATAGAGCTCGCCGGACCAGACCGGCGCCTTGGCGCCGTACTCCTCCTCGGCGGCGGCGAAGAACGCCGAAGGCCTCTCGATCTCGACGCGCGGTGACCCCTCAAGGGACCGCAACCGCCGTGCCTTCTCCAGCATTTCGCGCGTCGGGCCTCCACCGCCGTCGCCCCAGCCGAACGGCACGAGGGAGCGGGACGCGCGGCCCTTCTCGGTGAAGTTCCGTTCCGCGTGGGCGAGTTCGGCGCCATGGATCTGGGAGTTGTAGGTGTCGACCGGAGGGAAGTGCGTGAAGACCCGGGTGCCGTCGATGCCCTCCCACCAGAAGGTGTGGTGCGGCATCTTGTTGGACTGGTTCCAGCTCAGCTTCTGGGTGAGGAACCAGCGGACGCCCGCGAGCTTCGCCAGTTGCGGGAAGGCCGCCGTGTAGCCGAAGGAGTCCGGCAGCCAGATCTCCTCGGTCTCCACTCCCAGCTCCTCGCGGAAGAAGCGCATGCCGTGCGTGATCTGCCGGGCCAGCGCCTCGCCGCCCGGCATGTTGGCGTCCGACTCGACCCACATGGAGCCCACCGGCGCCCAGTTGCCGTCCGCGACGGCCTTCTTGATGCGCTCCCAGATGTGCGGCTGGTGCTCCTTGACCCAGGCGTACTGCTGGGCCTGCGAGCAGGCGAAGACCAGCTCGGGGTAGTCCTTGGCCAGAGCCGTCACATTGGCAAAGGTGCGGGACGCCTTGCGCACCGTCTCGCGCAGCGGCCACAGCCAGGCCGAGTCGATGTGGGCGTGCCCGGTGGCCGAGACCCGGTGCGCGCTGGCGTGGGCCGGACTCGCGAGGACCTCCGTCAGCTCGGTGCGCGCCGCTGCCGCCGTGCCCGACACGTCGTGCAGGTCGAGGGCGTCGAGCGCACGCTCCAGAGCGCGCAAGATCTCGTGGCGGCGCGGACGGGCGGCGTCCAGTTCGTACATGAGCTCGGACAGGACTTCCATGTCCAGGGTCAACTGCCAAACGTCCTCGTCCAGTACGGCGAGATCGGCAGACGCGAATCGGTAGATGAGGCCATCGCCCGCGGTCAGTACGTCGCCCAGGGGCGTCGGTTCGAAGTCGTGCAGAACGGTGGGGTTGGCCGCCGCCTCCAGGAGGAGGTGCACCGGCTCGCCGCCCTGGGCGGAGGCGGCCACGGGGATGTGCCGGTTGCGGGGGTGAATGCCCTTGAGGGGGATGCCCGAGGCGTCGTACACCAGGCCCTCCGCCTGGAAGCCGGGGCCCTCACCGGTGAAGCCGGGGTCGACGACCACCTCGACATGGCGCCCGCGCCAGGCCTCCGGCACCTGACCACGCAGCCGGAACCAACTGGTCGACCAGGGCTTTCCCCAGGCGGTGCCCGTCACGAAGGGCTCGTACGAGGCCTCGATGGCCTCGGCGACAGGGACTGGTTCGCCCGGCGCGTGCCAGACGGAGAGGGAGAGCGGCACACGGTCCGCGTACTGGGCGGGGCGGATGAACTGCCGCAGGGCGCGCTCAAGGCGTCCCTCCACCAGCAGTCGGTCGTCGTGCACGGCGGCTCCTCGTAATGCTCGGGCGGGCCCGAAGTGGCGCGATCGGGCCCGGTCAGGATCATGCGGAAACGGTCCACCGCTTCACTTCCCCGCCGGGCCCGGGCGCACCCACTCCAATGGTTGACGAATGGACATGAGTGCCGCCAAGCGAGTGGGGCATGAATTCCGTGAGCGTGTTCGAGCAGGGAGGAATGGACTCAGTTTGTGGGCGGGGGTCATGACGAGGCAGTTAAGAGGGGGCGGTCCCATTCATCTGGGGACCTCTTCGCCGAAAGCAAGGGACGAGCCGATCGACGACAAGCCGGTGGAGCTCCATCGGGCTCAACTCCGGCGCAGATTGGGGCGATCCGATCTGCGAGCGGTCCCTGAGGTCAGGGGCGCGCTGCGCGAACTGCTCCGGACCTGGGGGAGGCCCGGACGATCCGAGATAGCCGAGCTGCTGACCAGCGAACTGGTCACGAACGCACTGGTGCACACCGATCGCGATGCCATTGTGACGGCGACCGTGCGGCCCGGCAGGCTGCGCGTCGAGGTCAGGGACTTCGTGGGGCGCCGACCGAAGCTCTGCGCGGCGAACGCCGACGACAGCACGCACGGCAGGGGCCTGATGCTCGTGCAGTCCCTCGCCGACGCGTGGGGCGTGCGGGCGCACGGGGTCGGGAAGGTGGTGTGGTTCGAGCTGGACGGCGGCCCGGCATGAACCGGGCCGCCGGCCAACTCCCGTCCTGCGCTGCTGACATCAGCCGAACTGCTGCTCCAGATCCTTGAGCTTCTGCTCAAGGGAGTCGAGCCGCGGCAGCGTCTGGGTGTCGTCCTCGGCGGTGAGGTCGACGGTGACGGGTTCCGTGCCGTTCTTCACGGCCTGGAGGGAGGGACGGGAGCGCAGCGGCAGCTGGTCCTGTTCCTGCGGCGCCGGGGGCGGTGCTATCGCAGGGTCCGCGCCGACCTGCGCGGACCCTGCGGCCGGAGCGACGGCCGGCAGATCGACCTGCCGCCCGCCGCCGCGGCTCGGGAGGCTGCGATGGCCCCTGCTGATGGCCTTGAGCTGCGCCCGCTCCAGCTTCTCGCGGCCCCGCCTGGTGATCCGGGTGCGCTCCTTCTCGCGTCGGTCCTCGCGGACCTCCTCGACCGCCTCGTCCAGGGTGCGTACGCCTTCGAGGAGCATCAGCGACCAGGCGCCGAAGGTCTCCCGGGGCGCGCGCAGCCACCGTACGATCCGGATCTGCGGCAACGGCCGCGGCACCAGGCCCTGCTCGCGCAGTGCCGCACGGCGGGTCTGCTTCAGCGCGCGGTCGAAGAGCACCGCCGCCGACAGCGACATTCCGGCGAAGAACTGCGGAGCGCCCGCGTGGCCGAGTCCCCTGGGCGCGTGCACCCAGTTGAACCATGCTGCGGCGCCCGCGAACGTCCACACCAGGAGTCGCGAGCCGAGGGCCGCGTCACCGTGGCTCGCCTCGCGCACGGCGAGCACGGAGCAGAACATCGCCGCGCCGTCGAGCCCGAACGGGACCAGGTACTCCCAGCCGCCGGTCAGGTTGAGGTTCTGCCGGCCGAAGCCGACCAGGCCGTGGAAGGAGAGTGCGGCGGCGACCGCCGCACAGCAGAACAGCAGAACGTACGAGGCCGTTCCATAGACGGCCTCCTTGCGCCTGCGGCGCTCCTCGCTGCGTTCCCAGGAGTCGTCGCCTGAGATACCGGCTGCCGACTTCTGCCCGGCGCGCTTGCCGCGTGCGAGTACCGCCACCGCCACCAGCATGCCCAGGAGCAGGACGCCACCCGGAAGCAGCCAGTCCAGCGATATGTCGGTCAGTCTCATCTGGGGTCCCTTGCGTCGCGGTAGGGCGTTCGGGCGCCATAGTGGCCCAATCCCGATGGCCCCCAGAGGGGTTTTCGGGCAAGAGAACGCCAAGGGGGGTGCAAAGGGGTGCGGCGCGCGCCGTTTTGCTCGAACTCAGGCCTCAGTGAGGGGAGTTGAGTTCGATTAAACGAACACGAAAGGGTGGTTCAAGGAGTAGGGGTCGTGGTTTCGGCCCGGTTCGGGGCTCCGGTCACGCCGCGGCGGCGGCGCTCAGCCGTGCGACGCGCTCCGCGTCACAGGTGCGCGGGCAGGTCACACAGGTGTCCTCGGGGCGCAGCGTGTAGAACATGCAGCAGCTCGCGCGGTCGCGCGTCGGCAGGGACTCGCCGTTCGGCCCCCGCAGCTCACGGAACCCCGCCGTCCCCACGTACGGCTTGGTGGCGCCCGGAAGCAGCCGCTCGAGCTCGGTGGTGGCGCGCTGCTCCTCGCCGAGGAGATGGGCGATGTACCACAGGCCCTCGACGATCTCGTCCGTGGCGACACTCCACAGGGCGCGCGATCGGCGCCGCATCCGGGGCCCGAAGGCATCCAGAAGCGGTCCCAGATGCTCGGCGACGGCGGCCCGCACCTCCGCGCGCAACGCCTCCTCGTCCGGCACGACGCGGGCACCGGGGAGCGAGGCCGCCGGATCGCCGGGCAGGCAGGCGAAGCCCGAGCTGCGTACGGCCAGGCGGCCGAGGGTGCGCTGGAAGGACACGTTCTGTACGGGGTAACGGGGGACCCGGCGGTGCAGGAACCACGGCACGGTGATGAGGAGCGTGGCCGGCCAGGCGTAGCGGTGCAGCGCGAAACTGGCGATGACGTCCGGCCGCCCGGCCTGTCCGTAGTCCTTCAGTACCTGCGCCTCGTCCCACGCCATGAAAGCGTCGAGGTCGGCCCCGCCCTCCGCGAGCAGGGAGGCGGTGACCCAACCGCCGCCCCGGGGGGCCTGCTCCTCGTCGCCGAGCTCGCTCACGCGCAGTCCGGGAAACACCTCGGTGAGGCGGGCGTAGGCGTCCGCGAGGGCGCTCGGGGCGCGCTTCGCCAAGGTGGGTACGGACATGCGAGGACCGCCGCATCACGATCGATTACAGGTAAGCCTAACCTTACCCAGAATGATCGAGGTTTCAACTGCGGGGCTGTCCGCCTATGGTGCCTCTCGTACCTTTCGGACCGAGCGGACTTTGGGGTGGACCTCGTGGAGCAGGCCAGAGCGCATGACGCGTACCGCCTCGCCGTCCGTGTGCCGGAGCAGGTGCGCGCCTCATCGGTCCCGGCCCCGGCGTCGCCCCCGGCAGCCCGCGGTGAGCACACACACGGGGAAACGGCGGTACCCGCGCCCCGTAGGGCGGTGCAGCGGAACTCGGTCCGCGGACAGATCCTGGACGCCCTGCGGGACGCGCTCGTCGGGGGAGACCTCGCGCCCGGCGAGGTCTACTCGGCGCCCGTGCTCGGCGAGCGCTTCGGGGTCTCGGCGACTCCCGTGCGCGAGGCGATGCAGCAGCTGGCGATCGAGGGAGCGGTGGAGGTCGTGCCGAACCGCGGCTTCCGGGTCACCGAGCGGAGCGCGCGCGAGCTGGGGGATCTCGCGGAGGTGCGGGCGCTGATCGAGGTGCCGGTGATGCTGCGGCTCGCCCGCACGGTGCCCGCGGCGCGGTGGTGCGAGCTGCGGCCCCTTGCCGAGGCGAGTGCGGTGGCGGCGGCGGGCGGTGATCTTGCGCGGTACGCCGAGGCGGACCGGGCCTTTCACGGCGCGGTCCTCGCCCTCTCCGGGAACCAGCAGCTGGTGCAGGTGGCGGACGATCTGCACCGCCGGTCGCAGTGGCCCCTGGTGAGCGGCCCCGTCCACGCCCGCCGCGCGGATCTTGTCGCTGACGCGGCGGAGCACATGGCTCTGCTGGAGGCGTTGGTGGCGCAGGACTTGGGGGTGGTGCAGGCCCTGGTGAGGGAGCACTTTGCGGGGGCGGGGGGCTGAGGTCCGGGCGGCCCCTGCGGGGCGCTCCCCCATCCCACCCCTTCCCGAAACCGGGGCTCCGCCCCGGACCCCGCTCGTCGAACTCCCCCAGACTTCGTCCGGGGGACCCCCAGGGGCTGAAACCACTCAGCCCGTCCGGCGTTTGAGGACGAACTCGGCGGAGCCGGTGATGACGGTGTGCCCAGGCCGGAGGCTCACGCCGCCGGCGCCGGCGGCGACAACTGCTGCGCCAGCCACGACGGCACCCCGCCCATCAACCGGAACAGCCGCGCCGCCTCGGCCCGAAGGCGCCCCGCTTCAGGCTCCGGCTCCGCATCAGCAAGAGCCGCAAGCGCGGGCGCAGTACCCACCAAGTACCCCAGCTCCTCCCGGATCCGCAGCGACTCCGCGAAGCCGTGCCGCGCCTCCGCCAACTCGCCCTCCCGCAGGGCAAGTCCGGCCAGGTGCCGCCAGGTGAAGGAGAGCAGCAAGGGATGGTCGTGCGCCGTCGCCCCCGCATGCGCCCGCCGGTAGGCGGCCCGCGCCGCCTGCGGCGAGTCCGAGATGTGCTCGGCGATGAGACCCCGGCGGAAGTCGAGCAGCGGCCGCCCCGAAGCGTTCGGGGCGAGCAGCGCCGCCGCCCGCCCCAGCGCCGTACGCGCCTCGTCCGCCCGGTCCCGCACGGCGAGCACCGTGGAGGCGTACGCCAGCTGGCCGCGCTCGCACGCCGCCGCCCCGCGGTCGTCGTCCTTCACGGCCAGCGCCTCGGCCGTCCGCAGTCCGTCCTCCGCCTCGGCCCAGCCCTCTCCCGTGAACAGGCACCGCTCCACCAGGAGCGAGGTTCTCTGCAGCGCGGCCCCCGGCCCCTCCCGCGAGGACAGCAGTGCGGCCGCGTCGGTCCAACAGCCGCGCGAGCGCAGCCGCCATACCGCGGTCTGGAGTGGATCGTCCCCTGCAGTCGTTCCGGAACCAGACATGGCGGTATGCGCCACGTTGCCCTCCCCGAGCACGCCATTGAGCTGTTGAGTAGTGGGCGCATCTCAGCATGGATCGGCGCACCCGGCCAAGGGGCTGGGTGAAAGAATTCACAAAGGGCGTGCCATGAAAGGTGTTTGACCGGGGTCGCTCGCGTCAGCTCATTCGCAGTGCCAGGAAGAAATCGAGCTTGTCCTCGAGGCGTGAAAGGTCACGACTCGTCAACTGCTCGATACGGCCCACTCGGTAGCGCAACGTGTTGACGTGCAGGTGCAGCCGCGCCGCGCATCGCGTCCAGGAACCGTCGCAGTCCAAGAACGCCTCCAGGGTCGGAACGAGCTCCGCCCGGTGGCGCCGGTCGTAGTCCCGCAGCGGGTCCAGGAGGCGGGCCGTGAACGCCCGGCGCACGTCGTCGGGGACGAAGGGCAGCAGCAGGACGTGCGAGGCCAGCTCCTGGTGGCCGGCCGCGCACACTCGCCCCGGACGCGCCGCCGCGACCCGGCGGGCGTGCCGGGCCTCCTCCAGGGCGCCGCGCAGGCCCTCCGCCGAGTGCACGGACGCGCTGACGCCGAGCGTGAGGCGGCCGTCGCCGTCGAGGCCGGCCGACAGGGGGTCCCGTACCGACTCCAGAAGGGAATCGGCCAGCAGGCCCGTCTCGGAGCCGTCGTGCTCCGCGGAGACCGCAGGCAGCGGTACGAGTGCGATCGCCTCGTCACCCGTATGGGCCACCGCGATGCGATCGGATGGTTCGGGGCCCGCGGACAGCGGGTCCACGAGGATCTCTTCCAGGAGGGACTGGGCCACCGGACCGCCCTCGATCTCGCAACCGTCCCACTCGACGCGGGCCACCACGACCTGCCAGTGCGGTGCCGCGCCCAGGCCGGGAAGCAGCACGGGGGCGGCGACCCGCAGGCGCGCGGCGATCTCCGCCGGGGCCGCGCCCGTCTGGACCAGTTCGAGGACCTCCTGGGCCAGCCTGCGCCGCACCGTGCGGGCGGCGTCACGCCGGTCGCGCTCCACCGCGATCAGCTGGGTGACGCCCTGGAGCAGGTCGAGCCGCTCCTCGGGCCAGTCGCCCGCGTCGGCCTCGACCGCCAGGAACCAGTCGGACAGGACCGTCTCGCGTACGTCACGCAGGGCGGCCGTGCTCGCCGCGGCCGCCGCCGATGTCGATGCCGTGGGGGAAGCCGCACCGCGCCCACTGCTCCGAACGGGGAACAGGGAGTACGTCGTGCCGTCCACCTGGACCCGGTGCGGGCCCCGCCGCCCCGTGCGGGCAGCGGCCAGGTGCTCGCCCGCCAGACGCCCGCACACGGCCCCGGGGAGGGCGGGGCCCGCCGCGCTCGACCCGGCGATGGGGCGGCCCGCGGGGGACAGGACCCAGGCCCGCAGATCCAGGTCGGAGCCGAGCAGGTCCAGGACGACGTCGGGGCCGCCGCCGGTGGGGCCCGAGGTCATCAGGCGGCGGTGCCGGTCCACGACGGCGGCCAGGTCACCGGCCCGCTCGCCGGAGACCTGGCGGACGACGTGCTCGGTGATGGTCGCGAAGGCGACCGACTCGTTCACGGCGAACAGCGGCAGGCGGTGCCGCGCGCAGGCCTCGACGATGTCGTCCGGGACGTCGCCGAGCTCGGCCTCGCCCGCGGCCAGGGCCGCCACTCCGGCGCTCGCGAGGATGCGTACGAAGGGTTCCGTGTCCGAGGCGTCGCGGCGCCACGCGAGGCCGGTCAGGACCAGCTCGCCACCGGCGAGATACCGGCTGGGGTCGCGCAGGTCCGTGGTCATCACACCGCGCACGGTGCGGTCGAGCTCGTCATCGCCGCCGAGCAGCCGCAGGCCCAGCGCGTCGGTGTCAAGGAGTGCGCGCAGCCGCATGGTGGTCGCCGCCGATCTTGTCTCGAATGGGATGTACAGACAGTTCGGATCTGTCGACTCTGTGTCGCTGAAAGTCGACCCTGACCCTCGTGTCCTGGGGCGCCTCCGGCTTCCAGGGGGAATCCGCGAGGTTACTGAGGCTCGTTCTTCATACGAATCTACAAGACGCGCGCCTTGGCCAGCCAACTCCTTCATGGTTTCGGTGACTGACCGCATCGGACGGCTGAGCGGTGTACTTGCCCCAATCCGCGTTAACAGCACATGAACAAGCAGTCGAGGGACGAACGGCCCGAGTGGCTGGAACGAAGTCCCCCGAAGCGAACGACCCACGATACGAAGAAGAGAGCCTCATGGACTTCCTTCGCCCCGCCAGCTGGGAGGAGGCGCTCGCCGCCAAGGCCGAGCACCCGACAGCTGTGCCGATTGCGGGTGGCACCGATGTGATGGTCGAGATCAACTTCGACCACCGTCGTCCCGAGTACCTGCTTGACCTCAACCGCGTCGCCGAGCTGAGCGAGTGGTCGGTGGGCGAGGAGACGGTCCAGCTGGGCGCCTCGGTTCCCTACAGCACGATCATGGAGGAGCTGCGCACCGAGCTCCCCGGCCTCGCGCTCGCCTCGCACACCGTCGCGTCCCCGCAGATCCGCAACCGCGGCGGCGTGGGCGGCAACCTCGGCACGGCGTCCCCGGCCGGTGACGCCCACCCGGCGCTGCTCGCCGCCGACTGCGAGGTCGAGGTGGAGTCCGTACGCGGCTCGCGTCTCATCCCGATCGACGACTTCTACACCGGCGTGAAGCGCAACGCCCTCGCCCAGGACGAGCTGATCAAGTCCGTCCACATCAAGAAGGCGGACGGCCCCCAGCAGTACTCGAAGGTCGGCACCCGCAACGCGATGGTCATCGCCGTGTGCGCCTTCGGTATCGCCCTGCACCCCGAGACCCGGACCGTGCGGACCGGCATCGGCTCCGCGGCCCCGACCCCCATTCGGGCCAAGGCCGCCGAGGAATTCCTGAACGCGGCTCTCGAAGAGGGCGGCTTCTGGGACAGCAAGAAGATCATCACCCCCTCGATCGCCAAGCAGTTCGCGGAGCTCGCCTCCGGTGCCGCCAACCCGATCGACGACGTCCGCGGCACGGCGAACTACCGCCGGCACGCCGTCGGCATCATGGCCCGCCGCACGCTCGGCTGGACCTGGGAGTCGTACCGCGGCAACGGCCGCAGCACTGAGGGAGTCGCATAATGCGCGTGAACTTCACGGTCAACGGCCGTCAGCAGGAAGCCGACGACGTCTGGGAGGGCGAGTCCCTTCTCTACGTCCTGCGTGAGCGCATGGGGCTCCCCGGTTCGAAGAACGCCTGTGAGCAGGGCGAGTGCGGGTCCTGCACCGTCCGCCTCGACGGCGTGCCGGTCTGTTCGTGTCTGGTCGCCGCCGGACAGGTCCAGGACCGTGAGGTCGTCACTGTCGAGGGCCTCGCGGACTACGCGAAACACCGCGACGACGCCCACCCGGGCGGCGCCTGCGGCTCCGTCTGCGGCGGCACCTCGCTGCAGGAGGCCCGCCAGTGGCAGGCCAAGGGCACCGACGGCCAGACCGGTGAGGGCGGCGAACTCTCCTCGATCCAGCAGGCGTTCATCGACGCCGGCGCCGTCCAGTGCGGCTTCTGCACCCCCGGTCTCCTCGTCGCGGCCGACGAACTCCTGGAGCGCAACGCCTCCCCGTCGGACGCCGACATCCGTGAGGCGCTCTCCGGCAACCTCTGCCGCTGCACCGGTTACGAGAAGATCCTGGACGCGGTCCGCCTGGCGGCCGCCCGTCAGGAAGAGACGGTCTGATCATGGCTGGAACCAAGACCACCACGGGTGCGCCCACCGAGGTCACCCAGAAGCACAACAAGGGCGGCATCGGTGAGTCCACGCTCCGCCCGGACGGCACCCTGAAGGTCACCGGCGAGTTCGCCTACTCCTCGGACATGTGGCACGAGGACATGCTCTGGGGCCAGACGCTCCGCAGCACCGTCGCGCACGCCGAGATCGTCTCCATCGACACCGTCGAGGCGCTCAAGACGCCCGGCGTCTACGCCGTCCTGACGTACGACGACCTGCCGGCCGAGATGAAGAACTACGGCCTCGAGCTCCAGGACACTCCGGTCCTCGCCCACGGCAAGGTCCGTCACCACGGTGAACCGGTCGCCCTTGTGGCCGCCGACCACCCGGAGACGGCCCGCCGTGCCGCCGCGAAGATCGTGGTCGAGTACAAGGAACTGCCCCTCATCACCGACGAGGCGTCGGCGACCGCTCCGGACGCCGTCCTCGTGCACGAGGGCCGCAGCGACGAGTACATCAAGCACGTCCCGCACCCGAACATCGTGCACAACCAGCCGATCATCCGGGGCAACGCCGAAGAGGCCGCCAAGAAGGCCGACTTCATCGTCAAGGGCGAGTACACCTTCGGCATGCAGGACCAGGCCTTCCTCGGCCCGGAGTCCGGCCTCGCCGTGCCGTCCGAGGACGGTGGCGTCGAACTGTACGTAGCCACCCAGTGGCTGCACTCGGACCTCGAACAGATCGCCCCCGTCCTCGGCCTGCCCGAGGACAAGGTGCGCATGACGCTCTCCGGCGTCGGCGGCGCGTTCGGTGGCCGCGAGGACATCTCGATGCAGATCCACGCCTGCCTCCTGGCGCTGCGCACCGGCAAGCCGGTCAAGATCGTCTACAACCGCTTCGAGTCCTTCTTCGGCCATGTGCACCGCCACCCGGCGAAGCTTTACTACGAGCACGGCGCCACCAAGGACGGCAAGCTCACGCACATGAAGTGCAAGATCGTCCTGGACGGCGGCGCCTACGCGTCGGCCTCCCCGGCGGTCGTCGGCAACGCCTCGTCCCTCTCGGTCGGTCCGTACGTGATCGAGGACGTCGACATCGAGGCGATCGCCCTCTACTCGAACAACCCGCCCTGCGGCGCGATGCGCGGCTTCGGCGCCGTCCAGGCCTGCTTCGCCTACGAGGCCCAGATGGACAAGCTCGCCGACAAGGTGGGCATGGACCGGGTCGAGTTCCGCCAGCTCAACGCCATGTCGCAGGGCACGCTCCTGCCGACGGGCCAGCCGGTCGACTCGCCGGCCCCGGTCGCCGAGATCCTGCGCCGCGTCAAGGCCCGCCCGCTGCCGCCCGAGCGCCAGTGGGAGTCCAGCGAGGGCGCCGACGTCCGCGCGCTGCCCGGCGGTCTCTCCAACACCACGCACGGCGAAGGCGTCGTCCGCGGCGTCGGCTACGCGGTCGGCATCAAGAACGTCGGCTTCTCCGAGGGCTTCGACGACTACTCCACCGCCAAGGTGCGCATGGAGGTCATCAACGGCGAGCCGGTCGCGACCGTGCACACCGCGATGGCGGAGGTCGGCCAGGGCGGCATCACCGTCCACGCGCAGATCGCCCGCACCGAGCTCGGCGTCCAGCAGGTGACCATCCACCCCGCCGACACCCAGGTGGGCAGCGCCGGTTCGACGTCCGCGTCCCGTCAGACGTACGTCACCGGTGGTGCGGTCAAGAACTCCTGCGAGCTCGTCCGCGAGAAGGTCCTGGAGATCGGCCGCCGCAAGTTCGGCTCCTACCACCCCGCGTGGGCCACCGCCGAGCTCGTGCTCGAAGGCGGCAAGGTCCTCACCGACGGCGGCGAGGCCCTCGCCGACCTGGCCGAGCTGCTCGAAGGCGAGACCGTGGAGGTCGAGGCCGAGTGGCGGCACCGTCCGACCGTGGCCTTCGACAAGAAGACCGGTCAGGGCAACGGCCACGTCCAGTACTCGTTCGCCGCGCACCGCGCGGTCGTCGAGGTGGACACCGAGCTCGGCCTGGTCAAGGTCGTCGAGCTGGCCACCGCCCAGGACGTCGGCAAGGCGCTCAACCCGCTCTCCGTGGTCGGCCAGATCCAGGGTGGTACCACCCAGGGCCTGGGCGTCGCGGTGATGGAGGAGATCATCGTCGACCCGAAGACCGCGAAGGTGCGCAACCCCTCCTTCACGGACTACCTCATCCCGACCATCCTCGACACGCCGACCATCCCCGTCGACGTGCTCGAACTGGCCGACCCGAACGCGCCCTACGGCCTTCGCGGCATGGGCGAGGCCCCGACTCTCTCGTCGACCCCGGCCGTCCTCGCGGCGATCCGGAACGCGACGGGTCTGGAGCTGAACAGGACGCCGGTACGTCCCGAACACCTCACCGGCACCTGATCCCTCCCGGGAGGGGGAGCAGAAAAAGAACAAGAATGGGGGGCTTCGTCCCCCAAAACCCCCTCCTCCAAAAGCTCTCCGGGCGGCGCGTGCCTCCCACGGAACGTCACACTTCCCGTCGCCCGTGCCGCCCGGAGAACCCCAGTACCGCACCGCTCGCGGTCATCGCAGTACCTGAGCAGCACCCACGCACCACCCACGCTCTTCGGAGCCCCAGTTCGTCTCGGGCCGTCCCCCGGGTCGTGCAGCCAAACGCACCATCCCAAATCTCGCAGTCTCCACAGGCCCAACCCTTAGCGAACAGCCTGTTGCGGGTGCCCCTATGAACCTTGGGAGTTAGGCACCATGACCCAGCAGTCAACGGAGCCGAAGACCACGGCAGAGGACGCGGGCAACGGCTCACGCGTCCCCGCCGGCAGGTCCTGGCTCGACCGGTATTTCCACATAACCCAGAGAGGGTCGACGGTCGGTCGGGAGGTGCGTGGCGGCGTCACCACCTTCATGGCGATGGCCTACATCATCCTTCTGAACCCCGTGATCCTCTCGGTCCCCGACGCCACGGGACACCGGCTCGACGGTGATCAGCTGACCACCGCCACCGTCTTCGCGGCGGCCGCCACCACCATCGTCATGGGCATCCTCGGCAATGTGCCGCTCGCCCTCGCGGCGGGACTCAGTGTCTCCGCCGTCATGGCCTTCCAGGTCGCCCCGGAGATGACCTGGGGCAACGCGATGGCGATGTGCATCATCTACGGCGCCATCATCATCCTGCTGGTCCTCACCGGCCTGCGGACCCTGATCATGGACGCGATCCCCCTGGCGCTGAAGCACGCCATCACCATGGGCATCGGCATGTTCGTCACGCTGATCGGTCTGGTCCAGGCGGGCTTCGTCACCTCCATGCCGTCCGAACACGGCGACATGTACGCGAAGCCGATCCAGCTGGGCGTCGACGACAAGCTCATGGGCTGGCCCGTCCTCTGCTTCGCCGTCACCGTCCTGCTGATCTTCCTGCTGCAGGTCCGCAAGGTCCCCGGCGCGATCCTCATCGGCATCGTCGGCGGCACCGTCTTCGCGGCGATCGTCCACCAGCTCGCGGGCATGAGCCCCAAGGAGTGGGGTCTGAACGCCCCGGAGCTCGACGGCTCCGTCGCCTCGTCGCCCGACTTCGGCCTCTTCGGCGAGGTGTCCTTCAGCGGCATCGGCGACATCGGCGCCATCACCGTGGGTGTCATCGTCTTCACCCTGGTCCTCGCCGGCTTCTTCGACGCCATGGGCACCATCATCGGCATCGGCCAGCAGGCCAACCTCGCCGACAAGGACGGCAAGATGCCGGGTCTGAACAAGGCCCTGGCGATCGACGGCGCCGGTGGCGTCGTCGGTGGTTTCGCCGGTGCGTCCGGCCAGACCGTCTTCGTCGAGTCCACCGCGGGCGTCGGCGACGGCGCGCGCACCGGCTTCGCGAGCGTCGTCACCGGTCTCGCGTTCACGCTCTGCCTCTTCTTCACCCCGCTCGCCCAGCTCATCCCGACCCAGGTCGCGTCCGCCGCCCTCGTCGTGATCGGCGCGATGATGCTGAGCAACGCCCGGCACATCGACTGGACCGACCAGGCCACCGCCATTCCGGTGTTCCTGACCACGGTCCTGATGCCGTTCACGTACTCCATCACGGTGGGTATCGCGGCCGGTGTCATCGCCCACGTCCTGATCAAGGCCGTCCAGGGCAGGGCCCGCGAGATCGGCTGGCTGATGTGGGCGCTCGCGCTCGTGTTCCTCGCCTTCTTCGCGCTCCATCCGATCGAGAACTGGATGGGCGTCAAGTAGCCCATCCTGGAATCACACACCCGTTAGGAGACGGACATGCTGGACATCGCCGAGGAGCTGAACCGGTGGGTCGAGCAGGGACGCGACTTCGCCGTCGCCACCGTGGTGGCGGTCGGCGGCAGCGCGCCCCGGCAGCCCGGTGCGGCCCTGGCCGTCGACTCCGACGGCACGGCGATCGGCTCCGTCTCCGGCGGGTGTGTGGAAGGCGCCGTCTACGACCTGTGCCAGCAGGCACTGGAAGACGGGACGAGCGTTCTTGAACGCTTCGGATACAGCGACGAGGACGCCTTCGCCGTGGGCCTGACCTGCGGCGGCATCATCGACATCCTCGTCACCCCGGTCCGCGCGGACTCCTCCGTGCGGCCGGTCATCGCGTCCGCCCTCGCGGCTGCCGCGTCGGGCGAGGCCTCGGCCGTCGCCCGCATCACTTCCGGACCCGCGGACCTCGTGGGCCGGGCTCTTCTCGTACGCTCCGACGCCGACGCCCCTCATGAGGGCGGCCTCGGCGGACATCCCGAACTGGACCGCACCGCGGCGGGCGAGGCCCGCGCGATGCTGGACGCGGGGCGCACCGGCACGGTGGAGATCGGTGAGGACGGCTCGCGCTGCGGGCAGCCGCTCACGCTCCTCGTCGAGTCGAGCGTCCCGCCGCCCCGCATGATCGTGTTCGGCGCGATCGACTTCGCGTCGGCGCTCGTCAGGATCGGCAAGTTCCTCGGCTACCGCGTGAGCGTCTGCGACGCGCGGCCCGTCTTCGCCACGGCGGCCCGCTTTCCGGACGCGGACGAGATCGTCGTCGAGTGGCCGCACAAGTACCTGGAGCGGACGGAGGTCGACGGCCGCACCGTCCTGTGCGTCCTGACGCACGACGCCAAGTTCGATGTGCCGCTGCTCGAACTCGCCCTGCGTCTTCCGGTCGCCTACGTGGGCGCGATGGGATCGCGCCGCACACATGAGGACCGCAACAAGCGGCTGCGCGAAGTCGGCGTGAGCGAGCTGGAGTTGACCCGGCTCCGCTCGCCCATCGGCCTCGACCTGGGGGCGCGTACCCCGGAGGAGACGGCCCTCTCGATCGCCGCGGAGATCGTCGCGAACCGGCGGGGCGGCAGCGGGGTCTCGCTGACGGGCGCGCACACGCCGATCCACCACGAAGGCGGGCGGCGTCCGGCCGGGCGCATCGGATCGGTGGCCTGACGCCTCGGGTCGGATAGATCCACGGGTTCATGACATGCGCCTGCTACGTTGCGTCACATAATGCCCATTATGTGACGTAACGGGAGCGTTTGTGAAAGTCGCCTGCGTCGGTGGCGGGCCCGCCGCCCTGTATCTCTCGGTCCTGCTCAAGCGGCAGGACCCGTCCCACGACATCACCGTCCACGAGCGCAACCCCGCCGGATCCACATACGGCTGGGGGGTCACCTACTGGGGCGGTCTGCTCGACAAGCTCCGCGCCGGTGACCCCGAGTCCGCGCGTGCCATCAGCGAGCACTCGGTCCGCTGGAGCGACGGTGTCGCGCACGTCGGTGACCGCAGAGCCGTCCACCACGGCGACGAGGGCCACGGCATCGGTCGCCACCGGCTCCTGGACATCCTCACGAGCCGGGCCCGATCGCTCGGCGTACGCGTCGAGTTCGAGAGCGAGATCACCGACGCGGCCCAGCTGCCCCACGCCGATCTGATCGTCGCGGGCGACGGCGTCAGGAGCGCGCTGCGCGAGCGCCACACGGACCACCACGGCGCTGAGGTCGCGCTCGGCCGGAACAAGTACATCTGGCTCGGCACCACCAAGGTCTTCGACTCCTTCACCTTCGCCTTCGTGGAGACCGCGCACGGCTGGATCTGGTGCTACGGCTACCGCTTCGGCGACGAGCGGAGCACCTGCGTCATCGAGTGCTCCCCGGAGACCTGGACGGGCCTCGGCCTGCACGCGGCGGGCGAGGCCGAGGGCCTTGCCCGCCTGGAGCGGCTCTTCGCGGGGCCGCTGGAGGGGCACCGCCTGATCGGCCGCGCGCAGGCCGACGGCAGCGCGCAGTGGCTCAACTTCCGGACGCTGACCAACCGGACGTGGCACCGCGGCAACGTGGTCCTGCTCGGCGACGCCGCGCACACCACGCACTACTCGATCGGCGCGGGCACGACGCTCGCCCTGGAGGACGCGATCGCCCTGGCCGACGCGTTGCGGGGGAGCCCGGAGCTCACTCCCGCCCTCGCGCGCTACGAGCGGGAGCGGCAGTCCGCCCTCCTCTCCGTCCAGAGCGCGGCCCGCTACAGCGCCCAGTGGTACGAGAACCTGCCGCGCTACATCGGCCTCGACCCGGCCCAGATGTTCGCGCTCCTCGGCCAGCGCCACTCCCCGCTGCTTCCGCACGTTCCGCCGCAGCTGTACTACCGAATCGACCGCGCTGCCGAGCAGTTGGAGCCGCTGCGCAGGATGAAGCGATGGCTGGGGCCGCGGGTGGCGCGTACGTTGCACGGACGGTCGCGGGTCTCGCGGGGCTGAGCCGTGAGGAGGGGACGCGGGACGCCTAGGATGATCTTGATCTACGACGTCCCCTCCCCCCCCACCATGACAGGAGCCCCCCATGTCGCCGTCACCCGCGCAGCAGCAACCCATAGCCGTCGATCCCGCAGGCCGTGATCTTCACGGGGAGGCGGACCGGCTGCGACAGCACGGTTGCGCCGCCCTGGTCGAACTCCCCGACGGCATAAGGGCCTGGGCCCCCACGCGGTACGACGTACTGAAACAACTCCTGGCCGACGAGCGGGTGTCGAAGGACCCGAACCAGCACTGGCCCGCCTGGATCGACGGGGAGTTCCGCGAGACCTGGGTCAACTCCTGGGTGGGCGTGACGAATATGTTCACCGCGTACGGCTCGAATCACCGGCGGCTGCGGAAGCTGGTGTCACCCGCCTTCACCAAGCGGCGCACCGACGCGCTGCGTCCGCGTGTCGAGGAGCTGACGGCCGGGCTGCTCGACGCCATGGCGAAGACCGCGGACGGAGTGGTGGACCTGCGGGCGGCCTACGCCCATCCGCTGCCGATGCAGGTCATCTGCGAACTGTTCGGTCTTCCCGAGGAGCACCAGGCGGACACCGCCCGCCTGGTCGAGTCGATCATGGACACCACCGCGACACCCGAACAGGCCGCGGCCACGTGGCAGGAAGTGCACCTGCTGCTCGCCGGTCTCGTGGCCCACAAACGGGCCGAGCCCGGCGACGACATGACGAGCGTCCTGATCGCGACCCGTGACGAGGAGGGCTCGGCGCTCACCGAGACCGAGCTGATCGACACGCTGCTCCTGGTCATCGGCGCGGGGCACGAGACGACGGTCAACCTCATCGGCAACGCGGTGCACGCCCTGCTGAGCCACCCCGAGCAGTTGGCACGGGTGCGGGCGGGTGAGGTGCCGTGGAGCGATGTCATCGAGGAGACGCTGCGCTATGCCCCGTCGATCGCCAACCTGCCCCTGCGCTACGCCGTTTCGGACATAGAGCTGCCGGACGGGACCGTCATCGCGCGAGGCGACGCGATCCTCGCCGCCTACGGGGCCGCGGGCCGCGATCCGCTGCGGCACGGAGCCACCGCCGGGCAGTTCGACGTCGGCCGCATCGACAAGGAGCATCTCGCCTTCGGCCACGGGGTGCACTACTGCATGGGGGCGCCGCTGGCCCGCCTGGAGGCGGGAGTGGCACTGCCCGCGCTGTTCGAGCGGTTCCCGGAACTGCGCCTGGACGCGGACGCGGCGAGCGCCGCCCCGGTCGGGTCGTTCATCGCGGACGGCTTCGCTTCGATTCCGGTGCGCCTGACGTGAGTCGTGCGTCGGTGGGGGCCCGCGACCTCGAAGGTCTGCGCCCGCGAGTCCGGACGCGCGCCGCCGGTCACGCGTAAGGGCGGGGCGGGGGCGCGGAGAGCAAGCCGTCCACCGCCCGCCCGAACATCCACCGAGCGGCGGCCACGAGCACCCCGTCGAAGACCCGCGGCAGCCACCGCACGCGCAGATCCTCCCGCCAGGCGACCGTCGAACCGGCCGCTCCCGCCCGGGGCGACACCTCGATCTCCGCCCACCCCGTCACGAACGATCCCCGCTTCTCGAGGCGGCACAGGCCCCCGCCTGCCATGTCGGGGCGCCACGTCACGACCTCCATCACGTCGTCGAACCCGACCGGACCGAGCCCGCTGCGGGCGACGAACACCGTCCCCTCCCCGCTGGGCGGAGGCGTCCGGACGGTGACCCGCGTCAGCGGCACCACATCGGCATGCCGCTCCCACGCGGTGAGCCGGCGCCAGACCTCGCCGGCGGGCAGGGATGATTCCCGGTCGATACGGAAGAGAGCCACACGGCGATCCTGCCAGGGCTGTGGGGGAGGGGCCCGTCGGCGGGGGTACGGGCTACGGGCGGTAGACCTTCCCGGGCTCGGCCCTGCCCGGCGCGAGCAGCTGCGGAACCGTCACGAAGACGTAGCCGCGCTTCTTCAGCTCGTCGATGATGCCGGGCACCGCGGGTACCGTCCCCTTGTAGATGTCGTGCAGCAGGATGATGCCGTCCCGCTTGGTCTGATCGATGACGCGCTTTTGGATCAGGGCGGAGTCGTTGGTCGTGTAGTCCTTGGCGGTGACGCTCCACAGGACTTCCGCGAGGCCTTCCTCGCGCGAGATCTCGTTGACGTCGGGGTTGGTGCGGCCCTGCGGCGGGCGCATCAGCGTCGGCTTGTGGCCGATCAGCTTCTCTATCGCCTCATTGGGCCTGCGCAGTTCCTCGCGCGCATCGTCCGGCGTGATGTCGGTGAGGATCTTGTGCGACCAGGTGTGGCTCGCGACCTCGTGCCCCTCGGCGGCCATGCGTTTCACCAGCTCGGGGTGGTCGGCTATGTGGTTCTTGCCGAGCAGGAAGAAGGTGGCGGGCACCTTCTCCTCCTTGAGGATGTCGAGCAGCCGCGGTGAGTTCTCGCTCGGCCCCGCGTCGAACGTCAGGGCCACGCACTTCGCCTTGCGGCAGTCGACCGTACCGAGCTTCGCCTGGCTCTTGACGCTCACGGACGCCGCGTCCTTGCGGACGGAGCTGGGCGCAGTCGTGTCCACCTTGGTGCATCCCGTCAGGGCGACGGCCATGACCGCGGAGGTCATGGCCGTCATGGACGCGGCTCGATGGAACCCTGCGGCGGATCTCTTCATCTTGCTGTTCGAAGCGGGCATGCGAGCACTATACATAGCGTGTATATACGGGGTGTATAGAGGGGTCGCTGGGCCCGTGCGCCGCAGGTGAACCCGGGTGTATCCGCCCTCAGCGGCCTTCCACCAGGCCGCCCATCCAGGCCTCGACCGCCGCGGAACCGCGCGGAAGGCCCGCCGACAGGTTCTCGTTGCCGTCGGCCGTGACGAGGATGTCGTCCTCGATGCGGACCCCGATGCCCCGGTACTCCTCGGGCACGGTGAGGTCGTCCGGCTGGAAGTACAGGCCGGGCTCGACGGTGAGCACCATGCCCTCCTCCAGTACGCCGCCGACGTACTCCTCCGTGCGGGCCTGGGCGCAGTCGTGCACGTCGAGGCCCAGCATGTGGCCCGTGCCCGCCATGGTGAAGCGGCGCTGCAGGGCCAGCTCGAAGACCCGCTCCGGGTCGCCGTCGAGGAGGCCCCACTCGACGAGTCTGTGCGCGAGGTGCCGCTGTGCCGCGTCGTGGAAGTCGCGGTACGCGGCGCCCGGCTTCACGGCGGCGATGCCCGCCTCCTGGGCCTCGAACACCGCGTCGTAGACCTTGCGTTGGAGCGGGGTGAAGGTGCCGTCGACGGGGAGAGTGCGGGTGACGTCGGCGGTGTAGAGAGTGTGGGTCTCCACGCCCGCGTCCAGGAGCAGGAGTTCGCCGGGGCGTACCGGGCCGTCGTTCTCCTGCCAGTGCATGATCGTGGCGTGCTCGCCCGCCGCGCAGATCGAGCCGTAGCCGATGTGGTTGCCCTCCAGGCGGGCGCGGCGGAAGAAGGTGCCCTCGATCCAGCGCTCCGAGGTGGCGACGGCCGTCGCCAACTCCCGTACGACATCGGTGAATCCGCGCACCGTGGAGTCGACCGCCCTGCGCAGCTCGCCGATCTCCCAGTCGTCCTTGACCAGCCGCAGGCCCGATAGCGCCTCCTCGAGCTCGGCGTCGCGCTCCTCGTCGCTCGTCACGGCCGCTTCGAGCGCCGGGTCGTGGCCGCGCACGATGCGGGTCGGCACGTCGGGCGACGCGGCGAGCTCGGTCGGGGCGTCGCGGACGTCGCGGCAGGGCAGGCCGAGGAGGAGTTCGGACTCGGCGAGGCTGCGCCTGCGGCCCATCCACAGTTCGGCGGTCATGCCGGTCCAGAACTCGTCGCTGTCCCGGCTGTCGCGGGGCAGTTGATAGAGGTGCGCGTCGTGGCCGCCGCCCCCGGCGCGCGGTTCGAGTACGAGGGCGCAGTCCCGCGCCTGGTCGCCGGTCATGTGGACGTACGCGGAGTACGGGCGGAAGGGGTAATGGCTGTCGTTCGAGCGGATCTTGAGCTTCCCCGAAGGGATCACCAGGCGCTCGCCGGGGAACAACGCGGACAGGGCGGCGCGGCGGCGCGCGGCGTGCGGGGTCTGTTCGGCCGGGCGCAGGTCGCGCTGCTCGGTGTCGGCCCAGCCCGTCCTCATCAGGGCGGAGAGCTCATCGGAGACCTCGGGATAAAGCCCGTTCTTGCGCACGGTTGACGCCTTGGACGCCTTGGATGCCCTGGGCGCCTTGAACGCGTTGGAGTCGGCCATGGGGTTCACCTCTTCTTCCGGGGGCGGTTCCGCCAGCGTAGGGACCCTTGGCCCGTAAGGGAACATGTGACATAGTACTGACGTGACAAAGCGGCTGACCTGCGATGTTGTGGTAGTCGGCGCCGGGATGGTGGGCGCCGCATGTGCCCTGTACGCGGCGCGGGCCGGACTGTCGGTCGTCGTGGTGGACCGCGGCCCGGTGGCCGGCGGCACGACCGGATCCGGCGAAGGCAACCTCCTCGTCTCCGACAAGGAGCCGGGACCGGAGCTCGAACTGGCCCTTCTTTCCGGCCGGTTGTGGACGGAACTCGCCAGCGAGCCGGGCGTGCGCGAGAGCATCGAGTTCGAGGCCAAGGGCGGCGTGGTCGTAGCGTCATCCGGTGAAGGGCTCGCGGCGCTGGGGAAGTTCGCCGACGAGCAGCGCGAGGCAGGGGTCGACGCGCGGGCCGTCACGGCCGACGAGCTGTACGACCTCGAACCGCACCTCGCTCCCGGCACGGCGGGCGGCGTGTACTACCCGCAGGACGCTCAAGTGATGCCGTCCCTGGCCGCGGCCCAACTGGTGCGCATGGCGCGGCGTTCGGGTGCCGAGCTGCGCACGGGCCGGACAGTGACCGCCGTGCTGCGGACGGCGGGCGGTGCGGTACGCGGGGTCCGCACCGACCGGGGCGAGATCCACGCCCCGTACGTCGTGAACGCGGCGGGTACCTGGGGCGGTGAGATCGCCGCCCTCGCCGGAGTCGGCCTGCCCGTGCTGCCGCGGCGGGGGTTCGTCCTGGTCACGGAGCCGCTGCCCCGCATGGTCCGGCACAAGGTGTACGCCGCCGACTATGTGGCGGACGTGGCCAGCGGCTCCGCCGCGCTCCAGACGTCACCGGTGGTCGAGGGCACGGCGGCTGGGCCGGTCCTGATCGGCGCGAGCCGCGAGCGGGTCGGCTTCGACCGCTCCTTCTCCTTGCCGGTCATGCGGGCTCTGGCGGCGGGGGCGACCCGGCTCTTCCCGTTCCTGGACGGCGTCCACGCGATGCGTGCGTACGTCGGCTTCCGCCCCTACACGCCGGACCACCTCCCCGCCATCGGCCCTGACGCCCGGCTGCCGGGGCTCGTCCACGCCTGCGGCCACGAGGGCGCGGGGATCGGACTCGCCACGGGGACGGGGCACTTGATCGCCCAGGCGCTGACCGGGACGACCCCGGACCTGGACCTGGCCCCCTTCCGCCCTGACCGTTTCACCGACAGCCCCTTGGCCGAGGAGGCGCCATGAGTGGACGTACCCCCCTGACCCTGGTAAGCGCCCGTCCGGGCCCACCGCACACCGTCACGTTCGACGGGCGCGAGATTTCTGCCCTGCCGGGCCAGACGGTGGCCGCCGCGCTCTGGTCGGCGGGCATCACCGCTTGGCGCACGACGCGGGGAGAGGGTGAGCCGAGGGGGGTCTTCTGCGGGATCGGTGTCTGCTTCGACTGCCTGGTGGAGGTCAACGGGCGGGCGAATCAACGGGCTTGCCTGGTACCGGCGGAGCCCGGAGATGTGATCAGGAGTGGAGGTGAGGACGTTGTGTGACGGCGGTGGTGCTGCGGGACTGGTCCGCGTTGGGTGCGGGGCCGCGCCGGTATGTCCGTCCTCGCTGTCGTCCGGTGAGCGCGTGGCCTCTTCGGCCCCGGAGCGCCGCGAACCGTCGCTGCGGGGCAATCGGGCGGGTAGGTGGGAAAGCTTGTTCGTCCAGGGTGGGATGCGGGGTTACGGGCGGGTGGGTGGCAGAGGTCCGTTCGGCGAGGGCAGGATGCCGGGGGCCGGGCGGTGACGCCGGAGGCGGAGCCGCCCCGCACGCTGGCTGTGATCGGCGCCGGCCCCGCAGGCCTCGCCGCCGCGCTGGCCGCCGCGCGGCGGGACGTGCGGGTCACGGTGATCGACTCCGCCCCGCAGGCAGGCGGGCAGTTCTACCGCCGGCCCGCAGCCGCGCTCGGCGCACGCCGCCCGCAGGCCCTGCACCACCAGTGGCGTACCTGGGAGCGGCTGCGGGACGGACTCGCGCAACAGATCGCGGCGGGCCGCGTCACGCACCTGACGGAACATCACGTCTGGTTCGTGGAGCGCGTCGAGCCGGACGGCGGCTTCGCCGTGCACGCCCTTCTCGGGCCCGAGCAGCAGGAGTCCGTAGCCGTACGCTCCGACGCCGTGATTCTCGCGACCGGCGGGTACGAGCGGGTCTTGCCGTTCCCCGGCTGGACCCTGCCCGGCGTGATCACCGCCGGTGGTGCGCAGGCCATGCTCAAGGGAGGTCTTGTCCTTCCGGGGCGCACCGCCGTCGTGGCCGGAACCGGGCCGCTGCTCATGCCCGTCGCCGCCGGGCTCGCGGCGGCCGGGGCCGAGGTGGCCGCTCTGGTCGAGTCCGCCGGCCCCAAGGCCTTCGTGCCGCACGCGACCACCCTCGCCGCCCATCCGGACAAGCTTGCCGAAGCTGCCCGGTACGGCATCCAACTGCTGAGCCACCGAGTCCCGTTGGCGTCACGGCACACTGTCGTCGAGGCGCACGGCAAGGGCTCCCTCGAAGCCGTGACCATCGCCGCTCTCGACCCGGCGGGGCACCTCAGGCCCGGCACCGAGCGGCGCATCCCCTGCGACGCCCTCGCCGTCGGTCACGGCATGCTGCCGCACACCGACCTTGCCGAAGGGCTCGGATGCCACGTCGACGGCGTGAACGTCGCCGTCGACACCGAGCAGCGCACCGACGTCCCCGGCGTCTGGGCCGCCGGTGAGACCACCGGCATCGGCGGCGCCGCCCTCTCCCTCGCCGAGGGACACATCGCCGGGCGCTCGGCCGCAGCCCGGCTCCGGGGGAGCACGCCCGACCCTCGCGCATGGGCAGCCGCCGCCAAGTCCCGTACGAGGATGCGGGAGTTCGCCGCGGCGATCGACGCCGTGTACGTGCCGCCCGCCCACTGGGCCGAGCGGCTCCGCGACGACACCCTCGTCTGCCGCTGCGAGGAGGTCCCCGCATCGGCGGTCCGCGAGGCAGTCGAGGAACTCGGGGCCACGGACGCGCGGGCCGTGAAACTCCTGACGCGGGCCGGCATGGGCTGGTGTCAGGGCCGGATGTGCTCGGCGGCAGTCGCCGGACTCGCGGGCTGCGAGGAGCGATCCGCACGGCGGCCGTTCGCCAGGCCGGTCCCGCTCGGCGCGCTCGCACGGTCCGACGGCGAGGACGAACAGGCCCCCTCCACCTAGCCACAGGCTCCCTCCACCCAGCCACAGGCGCCCGCTCCCACCCAGCCACAGGTCCGCACCCGCACCGCCTCCGTACCCCATCGAAGGGACCACGCCCATGACCGCGCCCGCCGACCATCCCCGCCGCCCCTGGCACGGCGTCCTCGTCGCCACCGCTCTCCCGCTGAACGACGACCTCTCCGTCAACTACGGCCACTTCGCGGAGCACTGCGCCTGGCTCGTCGAGAACGGCTGCGACGGCGTCGTGCCCAACGGATCCCTCGGCGAGTACCAAGTGCTCACCCCCGAGGAGCGCGCCAAGGTCGTGGAGACCGCCGTCGCGGCCGTCGGCGGGCGGCGCGTGATGCCCGGTGTCGCCGCCTACGGCTCCGCCGAGGCCCGCCGCTGGGCCGAGCAGGCCAAGGACGCGGGCTGCGCGTCCGTGATGCTGCTCCCGCCGAACGCCTACCGCGCCGACGAACGCTCCGTCCTCGCCCACTACGCCGAGGTCGCGAAGGCGGGCCTCCCCGTCGTCGCGTACAACAACCCCGTCGACACCAAGGTCGACCTGGTGCCTGAGCTCCTCGCGACGCTGCACGCCGAGGGATACGTGCACGGCGTCAAGGAGTTCTCCGGCGACGTGCGCCGTGCCTACCGCATCGCCGAACTCGCCCCGGACCTCGATCTGCTGGTCGGCGCCGACGACGTCCTGCTCGAACTCGCCGTCGCGGGCGCCAAGGGCTGGATCGCCGGGTACCCGAACATGCTGCCCGCCGCGTCCGTCGAGCTCTACCGCGCCGCCGCGGCCGGCGACCTGGGCACGGCGACCAAGCTCTACCGGCAGCTGCATCCGCTCCTCCGCTGGGACTCCAGGCCCGAGTTCGTGCAGGCCATCAAGCTGTCCATGGACATCGCCGGGCGCCACGGCGGACCGTGTCGTCCCCCACGGGTGCCGCTGCTGCCCGAGCAGGAGAAGGCGGTACGCACCGCCACCGAGCGCGCCATCGCCGCCGGGCTCAGCTAACTGCCCCCCTCCCCGTACGCCTCCCCATACGCCTCCTCGTACGAAAGCGAAAGGCACCGCACATGCGCAGCAAACTCGTCCTGCACGCGGTCGACTCGCACACCGAAGGCATGCCGACGCGGGTGATCACCGGCGGCATCGGCACCGTCCCCGGTGCGACGATGAACGAGCGCAGGCTCCACTTCCGTGAGCACCGCGACGACATCAAGCAGCTCCTGATGAACGAACCGCGCGGGCACGCGGCGATGAGCGGCGCGATCCTCCAGCCGCCCACCCGGCCAGACTGCGACTACGGCGTGATCTACATCGAGGCCTCGGGCTATCTGCCGATGTGCGGGCACGGCACCATCGGCGTCGCCACCGTCCTCGTCGAGACCGGCATGGTCGAGGTCGTCGAACCGGTCACCACGATCCGCCTGGACACCCCGGCGGGCCCGGTCGTCGCCGAAGTCGCCGTCGAGGACGGCACGGCGAAGGCCGTCACACTGAAGAACGTGCCGTCCTTCGCCGTCGCCCTCGACCGCAAGACCGCCCTGCCCGACGGCCGTTCGGTGACGTACGACCTGGCCTACGGCGGCAACTTCTACGCGATCCTTCCCCTGGAGCAGTTCGGCCTGCCCTTCGAGCGCGGGCGCAAGGACGAGATCCTCGCGGCGGGTCTCTCGCTGATGGAGGCCATCAACGCCGAGGACGAGCCGGTGCACCCCGAGGATCCGTCCATCCGCGGCTGCCACCACGTCCACCTCTACGCGCCCGGCGCCACCGCCCGGTACTCCCGGCACGCGATGGCCATCCACCCCGGCTGGTTCGACCGCTCGCCCTGCGGCACCGGGACGAGCGCGCGCATGGCCCAGCTGCACGCGCGCGGGGAGCTGCCGCTGGACACGGAGTTCGTCAACGAGTCCTTCATCGGTACGCGGTTCAGCGGGCGGCTCCTCGGCACCACCGAGGTGGCGGGCACCCCCGCCGTCCTGCCCAGCTTCACCGGCCGAGCCTGGGTGACCGGCACCGCGCAGTACCTCCTCGACCCGGACGACCCCTTCCCGGCGGGGTTCGTGCTGTAGCGGGCCCGAGCGGCCTGGGATACTCGTGGCACGTGACATTGCACCAAGGAGGAACCGCCCCCATGGCCGCCCGGCACAACCCCGCCCCGTCCGCCGCCCCTCCCGCCCTGCCGAGCCTGGGCGGGACGCGCAGCAGCTACCGCGAGCGGGTCGCGGACGCGCTGCGTGCCGCGCTCATCGCGGGTGAACTGCGCGCGGGCGAGGTCTACTCGGCGCCCACTCTCGCCGCGCGCTTCGGCGTCTCCGCCACCCCGGTCCGCGAGGCGATGCTCGACCTCGCCAAGGAGGGGCTCGTCGACACGGTGCCGAACAAGGGCTTCCGGGTCACCGCGGTCTCCGAGAAGCAGCTCGACGAGTACAAGCACATCCGCGCCCTCATCGAGGTCCCCACCACGGCGGAGCTCGCCACCTCGGCGGACCCCGCCGCTCTTGAAGCACTGCGGCCGGTCGCGCTGGAGATCGTCACAGCGGCGGGGGCCGGCGACCTCATCGCGTACGTGGAGGCCGACATCCGCTTCCACCTCGGCCTGCTCGCGTTCTCCGGCAACGACCACCTGGTCGAGGTGGTCGGAGACCTGCGCAAGCGCTCCCGCCTGTACGGGCTGCAGGCGCTCGTCGACGCGGGCCGCCTGGAGGCGTCGGCCGAGGAGCACCTGGAGATCCTCGACGCGCTGCTCGCCCGCGACGAGGACGCCGTACGCGCCGTGATGACCCGCCACCTCGGTCACGTACGCGGCATGTGGGCGGAGTAGCGGACCGCCCGCTTCCGCACGCCGCCACATCCGTGCACCGCCCTCTGGGCCTTCTGCGTTTCCTACGGTCCTTACGGGCCGGGCATCTGCGGCGGGGACGCGTTGCGCCTGCGCTCGTCCGCCCAGTACGACGAGGCCGACCCCGGCCACCACGACGGCGACCGCCGCCATCACACAGGCCGCGGCCGTCGTTCCGCCACGTCGAGGTTCGCGTCCGCGAAGTCCGTGAGCGTTGAAGCCAGTTCGGGGATGCCCGACGCCGCCCGCCCGAGTAGGGTCGGGGGCTGCGTGCAGCGGGCCCCCGGGTCCGTACCCCCCCACATATAAAGAGTCGCGCGTGCGCGGCCGCAGATCAGGAGCACCAGTGCAGGGCACCCCCCACATAGCCAGCACACCGCACGACGGGCGATTGCCGTCCGCCCCCTCGTGCCCGCCGGGCGCGACCGGGCGCCAAGCGCGGCACAGCGCAGTCGTGTCGCACGAGGTGGCGGCGCCACACGTGACCCCGACCGCACGGCGCCCCCCGACCGCACGGCGTCCCCCGGCCCCCGAACCCCAACTCCCGGTATTCATCGACCAGTCGGGCTGGCGCAGGCGGACGCTGCAAGGACTCGGGCTGGCCGTGGGCCTCGCCTGCGTCGGGTATCTGCTGTTCGTCGGCACGCTGGTCAGCGGACTCTGGCAGCCCGTTGGCGCACAGCCGCCGAGTACGAACGCCCCGGCCGCCCCCTCCCGCCCGGACACGGGCGAATCGCCGGAAGCCGGCGGCGCACCCGCCCCGGCCGGGGCCCGCGCGGACCGGGACGACCACCGCCGCCCGCCGGCCGGCAGATCCGTCCCGCCGGCCGGAGGCCCGAGGCAGTGAGCCGGCGCGACGCCGCTGTCCGCCGACCACCGCGCGGACACTGGCTCGTGCTCCTGCTCGTACTCCTGGTGGTCGCCGTCGCCCTCCTTTTCGAGGGCTGGACGACCCACCAGGTCGACGCCGCGCGGACCAAGCCGCCGTGCACACGGCCGATCCCGCGCGATGCGGACGACGGCAAGCCGCTGCTGCGGTTCGGCCCGAAGGGGGTCACCACCGCGGGCATGCCGCCGCGGACCGCCGCGCTCACCTTCGACGGCGGGCCCGACCCGGTGTGGACGCCGCGCCTGCTCGACCTGCTGCGCAGACACCACGCGCGGGCCACCTTCTTCGTCTACGGGAAGGACGCGGCCCGGCATCCCGAGCTGATGCGGCGGATCGTCCGCGAGGGCCACGAGATCGGTTCGTACACCTACAGCGGCGGCGACCTCGGTGTCGCGTCCCCGCTGCGCGCACGGCTCGAACTGTCCCTCACCCAGACCGCCTTCGCGGGCGCCGCCGGTGTCCGCACCACCCTGCTGCGGCTGCCGCACACCACGGCCGCGGACACGCTCTGCGGCCCGCAGTGGCCGGCCGCCAAGCGCGCGGCCGAGCAGGGCTACCTCGTGGTCGCGTCGGACTACAAGGACCGCGAGCCGTGGCGCGGAGTGGTGACGCAGCACAGCCAGACCGACCTCGGCTACCGCGAGGCCCAGGAACTGCTGCGCGACCCCAGGGTGACATCGTTCACCACCGTCAGCGGCGGCCTCGGCCGCCCCTCCTTCACTCAAGCGGTGCCGGTCGCCCGGGAGATCGAGGGCGAGGGCCTGATCTGGTCGCAGCGGCTCGGCAAGGCCTTCCTCACCGTGATGGTGTGGACGCTGACCCTCGCGGGCGTGCTCGGCGTCCTGCGGATGCTCCTGTTCGCGCTGTTCGCCCGGCTCCATGTGCGCAGGCTGCACCGGTACCGCCCCGGCGCACCACGACTGCGCGAGGTGCGGGACCCGGTGACGGTCCTGGTGCCCGCGTACAACGAGGAGGCCGGTATCGCCTCCACCGTGTACTCGCTGCTCGCCTCGACCCACCCGCACTTCCAGGTCATCGTGATCGACGACGGCTCGACCGACGCCACCGCCGACATCGCCGAGGACATCGACGACCCCCGGGTGACGGTGATCCGGCAGCCCAACGGCGGCAAGCCGAGCGCCCTCAACACCGGCCTCGCGCACGCCCGGTACGACATCGTCGTGATGGTCGACGCGGACACCATCTTCGAACCGGAGGCGCTCGCCCGCCTCGTCCAGCCGCTCGCCCACCCGGCGGTCGGCGCGGTCAGCGGCAACACCAAGGTCGGCAACCGGCGTCGCCTGCTCGGCAAGTGGCAGCACCTGGAGTACGTACTCGGCTTCAACCTCGACCGGCGGATGTTCGAGGTCCTGGAGTGCATGCCGACGGTGCCGGGAGCGATCGGCGCCTTCCGCAGGGACGCGCTGATGGGCGTCGGCGGGGTCAGCGACGAGACCCTGGCCGAGGACACCGACCTCACGATGGCGCTCTGGCGGGCGGGCTGGCGCGTCGTCTACGAGCAGTCGGCGGTCGCCTGGACCGAAGTGCCGAGCAGCGTCCGGCAGTTGTGGCGTCAGCGCTACCGCTGGTGCTACGGCACTCTCCAGTCGATGTGGAAGCACCGTCACGCGGCGGTGGAGGTCGGCCCCGCGGGACGCTTCGGCCGCCGGGTCATGCTCTACGTCACGCTGTTCCAGATCGCCCTTCCGCTGTGCGCGCCGGTCGTGGACATGTTCGCCCTCTTCGGAGCGCTCTTCCGCGATCCCGTGGAGGCCGCTCTCGTCTGGTGCGGCTTCCTCGCCGTCCAGTTGGTGACCGCCGCGTACGCGCTGCGGCTCGATCGCGAACGGCTGCGCGTGCTGTGGGTGCTGCCGCTCCAGCAGTTCGTCTACCGGCAGTTGATGTACCTGGTGGTCATCCACTCCGTGATGACGGCGCTGCTCGGCACCCGCCTGAAGTGGCACAGCATGAAGCGCACCGGCACCGCCGACCCGTATCTGCTCGACGCGCCGCCCGAAGAGACGCGGCGCAGCCTGCAAGGGAGTTGACCATGACAGACGTGACCCCGGAAGGCTCAGCCGCGCGAGAGCAGGTCGAACGGTTCACCGACCGTCCGAGCTCCCGTTACGGGCCTCGACGTGCCCACGCCCGTCAGTCGAAGAAGAAGCGCAGGAGGCTGCGGAGGGCGGTCCTCGTTCTGCTGACCGGCGTCGTCGTCGCGGCGGGCGGCACGTACGGCTGGGCCGAGACCCGGCTCCAGCGGAAGGTCGACCTCGACGCGTACGGTGACCGACCGTCGCCCGGCAAGGGCACCAACTACCTCATCGTCGGCTCGGACAGCCGCGACGGGCTGTCGCCGGACGCGGTGCAGGATCTGCGGGCAGGCGGGGGCGGCGGGCGGCGCACCGACTCGATGATGCTCCTGCACACCGGGGCCCACGGAACCAGCATGGTCAGCCTGCCGCGCGACTCCTGGGTCACCGTGCCCGGCCGCCTCGACACAACGACGGGCAAGACGAAGCGGCCCGAGGGGGACAAACTGAACGCCGCCTTCGCTTACGGCGGCCCCGAACTCCTCGTGCACACCGTCGAGCGGAACACCGGCCTTCGCATCGACCACTACGCGGAGATCGGCTTCGCCGGCTTCGTGAACATCGTCGATGCCATCGGCGGCGTACGGATGTGCCTCGACCGGGACATCAGGGACAAGAAGTCGGGCGCCGACCTGCGCAAGGGCTGTCACACCCTGGACGGCAAGCAGGCGCTCGCCTTCGTCCGCCAGCGGCACCAGGAGAAGGAGGGCGACCTGGGCCGGTCGAAGAACCAGCAGAAGTTCCTGTCGACCCTCGCCCACCAGGCCGCAAGGCCCGGCACCCTCTTCGACCCGACGGAGATGGGCCCGGCCATGCAGGCCGGGCTCGAGACGCTCATCGTCGACAAGGACATGAGTCTGCGCGATCTCAGCGACATGTTCCGCGCCATGCAGAGCGTCTCGGGCGGGCAGGGCAAGCGGATCAACGTACCCGTGTCCGGCTTCGGCGTCCCCACCCCCAAGGGCAACGTACTGAAGTGGGACGCCGAGAAGTCGGCCCGGCTCTTCGCCGACCTGCGGCAGGACCGGCCGCTGGACCGGCCGCTGGACTGACTCACACCATTTCGGGCTGGGGTTTCGGCGGCCGGAGCGCCGGCGCGGCCGCCGGTTTCCCAGCCCTGTTGGTCCGTATGTAGGCGTAGATCACCGAGACCATCGACAGCATGACCAGCGGTCCGAACACCCACGGATGCGCGGCCATCTCCATCGGCAGGTAGCGGTAGGTCACCAGGAGCGCGCCGAAGACCACGGTGCCGTAAGCGACCAGCGAGATTCCCGACCGGTCCCAGCCGCGGTCGTACGCGCGCAGGCCCCCCTCGACCGTGAGCGAGAACACCACGCCGGCCACGAGATCCACGCCGTAGTGGTAGCCGAAGCCGAGCGTCGCGCTGAGCGTGGCGATCAGCCAGAAGGTCCCCGCACAGCGCAGCAGGCGCGGGCCCTTGCGGGAGTGGATGAAGATCGCGGTGGCCCACGCCGTGTGCAGGCTCGGCATGCAGTTGCGAGGAGTGATCCCGTCGTACGGCACCGGGTGAGGGACGCTGATCGGCGGCGGGGTGTGCGGCCACAGGTCGGCCACCGCCCACTGCAGGCCGCCGGTTCCGGAGGTGCCGGGGCCGTAGGCGAAGATCGGCCCGACCACGGGGAAGATCATGTAGACGGCCGGGCCGAGCAGGCCGATCACCAGGAAGGTGCGTACCAGGTGGTGGCGCGGGAAGCGGCGCTCGGTCGCCACGTTCCGCAGCTGGTACAGGGCGGCGACGACCGCGGCCACCGCGAGCTGGGCGTAGACCAGGTCGATGACGTGGGGGACGAGCGGGCCGCTGGCGTCGAGTATCCGGCCCGCCAGCCATGACGGGTTGCCCAGTGCGTGATCGGCGACCGCCACGTACGGGTCGAACACGGTCGGGCGGGTCTTCGCCGTGATGAGCAGCCAGGTGTCACCGGTCTTGCGCCCCGCCACCAGGAGCAGACCCAGGCCCACGCCCTTCAGGAGCAGGACACGTTCCTCGCCGGTGCGGCGCGTGAAGGCGATGGCCGCCCAGCCGAGCATCACCCACAACGCGCCGTTGCCGAAGAGCTGCCCCTCGGGTACCTCCGCGCCGACCGCCCACCGCACCAGCACGAAGACGGCATCGATCCCGATCGCGGCACCGGCCGAGATGAACCGCTGCCGCCAGGTGAGCACCACCATCATCAGTGCCAGACCGCCGTACAGCGGCCCCGGTTTGGGCGGGAACAGCACCTCGCGCGCCTGATTGGTGATCGGTCCCGGTACGCCGCCGTAGCGGCGCGCGGCGATCTCCAGCGCGATGAGGAACCCGAGGGCCACCACGCCCGCCGTGGCCCACAGGATCGCGCGTGGCCGAGACCGGGCGGGCTGCGCGGGCTGCGCGGGCTGCGCCGGCTGCGCGGGCTGGGTGGGCGGTGCAGGCCGTGCGGCGGACTCGGCTCTGCGAGGTATTCGCGAAATCACTCGCAAACTATAGGTATCAATTATTTGGACCGACGGCGGGGCAGGGTACTCCCTCAGCCGATGGCCGAAGTCGCCCCCTGCGGGACCGAGGCACCTGAGTGGCATGTTTGCATATGTCCATGATCATTAGCGCACAGCAAACACCGGGCAGCACTCAGCAAGCACCCGCCCCACGGACATACGTGGACCGCGTCCTGGAGCACTGGCACAGGGACGAGGACGTCGAGGCGCTCGTCCAGGGTGCGCGGCGGCTGACCCGGGGCGAGGCCCGGCGGCAGCTGTTCCGGCTGGGGCACGCGCTGCGGCGGCAGGGGCTCCAACCCGGCGACGGAGTAGGTCTTTTCCTGGCCAATCGTGTGGACTCCGTCCTGGTGCAGCTCGCGGTCCACCTCATCGGCTGCCGCGTCGTCTTCCTGCCGCCCGAGCCAGGGCCCGGCGAGCTCGCCGCGCTGGTCGAGCAGTCCCGGGCGCGGGCCGTGGTCACCGACCCGCTCTTCGCGCAGCGGGCCGCCGACGCGGCAGGCCGCAGCGTCCACGCCCCCGAGCTGCTCAGCCTCGGCCCCTGTGAGCAGGAGTGCGAGGACTTGCTCGCCGTGGCGGCTGAGTGCCCCGAGGTGCGCCCCGACGGCGTACCCGCCCCGGGACCGGACGAGGCCGTCACCGTCCTCTACACCGGCGGCACGCTGGGCCGCCCCAAGCTGGCCGCCCACAGCCACCGGCTCTACGACACGCTGGTGGACCTGGCAGAGGACGCCCCGCAGGAGTCCCGCCCCTCGGTCTTCCCGGTCATGGCGCCGGGCACGGACAGGGTGCTCGCCGCCACGCTGCTCACGCACGGCAGCGGCCATCTCACCTCGGTCCAGGCACTGGTGACCGGGTCCGTACTCGTCGTCCTGCCCGAGTTCGAAGCGGGCGCGGCGCTGGAGGTGCTGCGCGAAGAGCACATCACCGCCACCATGTTCGTACCGCCGATGCTGTACGCGCTTCTCGACCACCCGGAGTGCGTACCGGGCGCCCTTCCCGCGCTGCGCCGCATCGTCGTCGGCGGCGCGGCATCGTCGCCCAGCCGGCTGCAGCAGGCGGTCGAGGTCTTCGGGCCGGTGCTCAGCCAGGGCTACGGGCAGTCGGAGGCGCTCGGTATAGCCGCGTTCGGCGCGGAGGACCTGGCATCGCAGGGAGCCCGGCGCCCCGAGCTCTGGCGCAGCTGCGGACGCGCGATATCCGACACCGAGATCGAGATCCGCGCCGATGCCGATGCCGAGGACAGCGCGGCGGCGCTTCCCGTCCGCCAGGTCGGCGAGGTGTGCGTCCGGGGCGAGACGGTGATGCTCGGTTACTACGAGGACCCGGAGCGCACCGCGGAAGCGCTGCACGACGGCTGGCTGCGCACCGGGGACATGGGCTACCTCGACGCCGAGGGGTACCTCTATCTCGTCGACCGGGCCAAGGACATCATCGTCACCGGCAGCACCAGCGACAACGTCTACTCCCGGGTCCTCGAGGACTTCCTGCTCACACTGCCCGGGGTGCGCAACGCGGCGGCGCTGGGCGTTCCGGACGAGGACTTCGGTGAAGCCGTACAGATCTTCCTGGCCACGGCCGAGGGCGCGGACATCGACCCGGAGACGGTAGGCGCGGCGGTGACGGCCGAGTTGGGAGACCTGTACACGCCCCGGAGGACGGTCCTGCTCGACCGCCTGCCGACGACCAAGGTCGGCAAGGTGGACAAGAAGGCGCTGCGCGCGGCATGGACGAACACGGCGACAGCGGCCACACCGTAGCCGTAAGCCGTCTCCCCAGATTCTCCCCAGCCGTTCCGGCGGGGAGGGCGATCCGAGGGTTGCTCGGACATGGTTGGCCCGTCACTCATCGTGTTGGTGAGGGCCCCGCGCCACGGAGCCCTCGTCGTCGAGGAGGTGCCCGATCCCGTACCGCAGGCCGGTCAGGTCCTCGTGCGCACCATGGCCTGCGGCATCTGCGGGTCGGACCTGCACGCGCTCGACGACCCGGAGGCGTTCACGGACATCATGCGCCGCACGGGCGGAACCCCGCACGACATCCGCGAAGGCATCGTGCTCGGCCACGAGTTCGCCGGCGAGATCGTGGACTACGGCCCTGGCACCGTGCGCGCGCTGCCGGTCGGCACGACGGTGTGCGGACCGCCGATCGGGTTCGGCCCGCAGGGCTCCGGGATCATCGGTTACACACCGGCGTTCCCCGGCGGCTTCGGCGAGTACATGATCCTGCCGGAGGCGTTCACGATGGCGGTGCCCGGCGGAGTACCGGCGGAGGCCGCCGCCCTGACGGAACCCTTCTCCGTCGCGGCGCGCGCGGTCCGGCGCTCGGGCATGGCCTCGGGCGACGTGGCGGTCGTCCTCGGACTCGGCCCCATCGGCCTCGGTGTCGTCGCCGTACTGAAGGCGCAGGGGCACGGGCCCGTGGTCGCCGTCGACTTCTCGGCCGAGCGACGGGAGCTCGCCGAACGTCTTGGCGCGGACGTGCGACTCGACCCCGCGGTCGAGTCGCCGTACGACCGCTGGAGTTCGCTCGGTGTGGTCACCGGCACGATGGACCGAATGGCCGCCGAGTACCGGGGGCTGAAGGTCCGTGACGCCGTGCTGTTCGAGTGCGTGGGTGCGCCAGGCATGCTCGACCAGGTGGTGCGGGGCGCTCCGGCCGGCTCCACCGTCGTCGTGGTCGGCGTGTGTCTGCGGCCCGACACCGTCGACCCCGGAGTGGTCGCACACAAGGAGCTGAACATCCGCGGCTCGTTCGGCGGCAGCCCGGCGGAGTACCGGCAGACCCTGCGGGACATCGCGGACGGCCGGATCGATGCGGGCATCGTCATCACCGGCCGCACCGGCCGCACCGGCCGCACCGGCCGCACCGGCCGCACCGGGCTCGACGGCTTGGCCGACGCCGTGGCCGAGCTGTCCGGAGGGGGACGACACGCCAAGATCACGGTGGATCCCCGACTCGGCGGCACCTGACCGCGCCCTCACCCCCGACATGGCACGGGCCGCACAGAGGCACTTTCGGTGCGGCCCGTGCTTTTCTGTCGTTCGACGGATTTCCGTGAGGGCTTTTGCGCGCCCCAGGTTCCGGTCGAAATGCAAAGAGAAAGCAATGAGTCCCCCTGGGTGCGGCCAATTACTCCTAGTTAGTTCAATACCGAACTCACGGCGTGCGACGTGCGTGTGACCTGCGCTTTCATGTACCATGCTTAGCGGTGCAACGCCCTGTACATGGAATGCACCAGGGGGTAATGACAATGGATACGATTGAATTTCGCATCCTGGGGCCGATAGATGCCCTGTTGAACGGGGACGCAATACAGCTCGGTGGGACCAAGCCCAAGACCGTGCTGGCTTCTTCGAAACTGGCGGACTCCTCGCTGAGGAGGTGTTCCGTGCCGTCCGTGAACACGTTTCCCCGAAACAGGGAGAGTGCGTCGCTGAGATACTTCGCCGCCATGCGGAAGCGACGCTCCGCGAGCGCGTCACGCCCCGTTCGTGAAAGGCGCGTGAAGACTTTCCAATCGCACCAGGCATCGCCGACGGACATCGCATAACCATGCCCTTGACGCGATATCGAAACATGGCCGTCCAGCGATTTACGTAGACGTGAAATGTAGGTGTATACCTGTCCAAAATGGCCGCTCTGGAGGGCCGTATCGAGGCGTATCTCGCGCTCGGGGTCCACACCGACCTGGTGCCCGAACTGCTCAAAATGGTCACCACATACCCGTTTCACGAGCGGGTGCGGGCCCAGTTGATGCTTGCTCTGCACCGCTGCGGCAGGCAGTCCGAGGCCATCGCCGTCTACCACGAAGGGCGTCGACTGCTCGCCGAGGAACTCGGCGTGGACCCAAGTCACGTCCTTGCCGACGTCTTTCAGGGCATCCTCACCGGCCGCCCTGAACTCCGGCCCGCGGTGTGATCCCGCGCGCGCCCGGCGACGGGGTCCGTCCGCCTCCGTGCCTCAACTCCCGGAGTCGCGAGCGCAGATGACCGCACCCGCAAGCCACGTCGCGGCGACCGCGTACGGAGTCTCCCGCAGCAGTACCGACACCCCGCACAGGGCCGCGACGACCACGCAGAGCCGTAGCAAGGACAACCGCCGTCGGCGTGTCGCACGGATGGCGATCGCCTCCTCGACGGTCTCGTCGACGATCTCCGCGATGCGGTCGTCGATCAGATCGCCGTACCGGTCGACGAACCTGAGTAGCTCCTCACGGGAGGCGGGTTCGGCCGGGGCGTCGCTTTCGTGCAGGTCGTCGGCGATCAGCGTGTCGCCCTCAACTGCCGTCTGCTGCTTCGTCATACGGATCACTCTGGCCGACCGGGTGTGGCGTTGTCAGTCACGTGCACCCACGGACCGGGGGTGGGCTATCCCTACCCCCGACTCGTCGGTTGTCCTCGTATCGGCCGATGTCGCGGTCTCGCTACCGTCCCGGTGGAATCAGGAAACGTCAGTCGAGGAGGGCCGCATGGTTCTGGCCGACACCCACGAAGCCGGCCACCGGTCGGGTTCGGGTGACCCCGTGATCGCCGGTGAGCAACCGAAGGCACAACCGCAGGGCCCTGCCCTGCCACCGAATCCCTACCGGGCTCTGGTGTCCCCCTACCTGTGGCGTGCGAGCATCCAGCTGGCCACCGACGCGGTGATGGGCGCGGCCGGCCTGGCCGTGCTGACCGCGCTCGGCGCCGCGGTCTGCCTGGTGCCGGCCGGTCTCGTCGGCGTACCGCTGGTGATACTCGCGGGCCGGGCGCTGCACCTGCTCGGCGCGGCCGAACGCCAACGCTGGGCCGCCGTCTGCGAGGTGCACATCCCCCCGCAGCCGCGCCCTGCGCTGTCCGGACCGCTGCTCGGGTCTGCGGCGGCACTCGCCAGGAGCCGGTCGAGCTGGCACCTGGTGGCCTACTTCGGAGTGCTTACCCCCTGGTCGCTTGTGACCCTGCTCGGCAGCCTGCTGGTGTGGGGCGTCCCGCTCGCCCTGGTGCTGCTGCCCGCCTACTATGCCCAGCTGCCCTCCGGCTCGGCTTCGTTGGGCCTGATGACGGTCGGTGACCTCGGCAGCGCGATATTGGTCTCCGCGATCACGCTGTTGCTGTGGGCCACCCTAGCCCCGCTGGTGGTGCGCTGGCTGCTCGCCGCCGACATGCTGCTCGCCCGCACCCTGCTGGCGCTGCCCCGCGAGGTGTCACTGGCCCAGCGGGTCGAGTACTTGACGGAGAGCCGGGCACGCGTGGTCGACGCCGCCGAGGCCGAACGTCGGCGCATCGAACGTGACCTGCACGACGGCGCCCAACAGCACCTGGTCGCCATGGCGATGACGCTCGGCCGGGCACGCTCCCGGCTGAAGGGCTCCGGCCAGGACGCGGCGCTCGAGCTGGTGGACGAGGCCAGGGCCAGCGCCCAGGAGGCTATCAACGAACTGCGCGACCTCACCCGCGGACTGCACCCGCCCGTCCTCACGGACCGGGGACTGGACGCCGCCCTGTCCGCCGTGGCCGCCCGGCTGCCGATCCCGGTCGACGTCGACGTGGATGTGACACCCAGGCCGTCGACGACCGTGGAAGGCATCGCCTACTTCGTCGTCACCGAAGCCCTCACCAACGTCGCCAAGCACGCTCAGTCCCGGAAGGCCTGGGTGCGTATCGGGCGCACCGAGGGCCGCCTCACCGTGACCATCGGCGACGACGGCATTGGCGGAGCGAAGGTATCACCGGGCGGCGGACTCGCTGGTCTGGCCGACCGGGTCTCCGGTGTCGACGGCCAACTGCACGTCTCCAGCCCGCCCGGTGGACCGACACTGATCGAAGTGGAAATGCAATGCGTGTAGTGATCGCCGAAGACTCCGCCCTGTTGCGGCAAGGCATCGTCCTGCTCCTGCGGGAGGCCGGCATCGATGTCGTCGACGCCGTCGGGGACGGGGAGGCACTGCTGCGCTCCGTCGCCGAGCACCGGCCCGACGTTTGCGTCGTCGACGTACGGATGCCGCCGACCTTCGTCGACGAGGGCCTGCGCGCCGCCCTCGTCATCCGCAACCGCTGGCCGGAGACCGGGGTGCTCGTACTGTCCCAGTACGTCGAACAGAGCTACGCCGTCGATCTCATCGAGAGCGCCACCAGCGGCGTCGGCTACCTGCTGAAGGACCGGGTCTCGGACGCGGACGAGTTCGTCGACGGCCTGCAGCGCGTTCGGGCAGGCGACACCGTCCTCGACCCTGAGGTGGTCAAGCAGATGCTTGCTCGCAGCCGCCGGCAGGACCCCATGGCCACGCTCTCGCCCCGGGAGCGTGACGTGCTGGGCGCGATGGCGGAGGGGCGGTCCAACACAGGCATCGCCGAGAAGCTGTTCATCGGCTCGGCCGCTGTCGAGAAACACATCCGCAGCATCTTTGCGAAGTTCGGGCTGCACCCGGAAGACGGCGAACACCGCCGTGTACTCGCCGTTCTACGTTACTTGGGAGCTTGAAAGACATGGCAACGCGCACGAACCGCTGGATCCTGGCCGTCGGCCTCACCGTACTTGTCGTCGTCGCGGGTACCGGCGCCTGGCTGGTCACCAGTGCCCTTCCCGCACACAAGAAGTACTCCTCCGACCACACCGCGAACGCCGCGTCCAGCACCCTGCTGCGTGTTGGTACCCGCGGCGGTGTCACCTTGCACGCCGGTCATGACTCCAAGGTCCACGTCACGGCGACCGGCGACTACGCGGACAACCCGCCGAAGGTGACGGTGAAGTCCTCGGGGAAGACGACCATGGTCGACGGCTCCTGCGGCGACGACTGCTCCCTGAACCTGGACATCACCCTGCCGGCCGACCTGGCGGCCGAGGTCAACTCCGGCCAGGGGCAGATCACCGGAAGCGATCTCACCGGACGCCTCGCCCTGACCGCCGATGCCGGTGCCATCCACCTCACGAACCCGCGGGGCCCGCTCGTGCTGCACACCACCAGCGGCCAGATCGAAGTGAAGGACGCCAAGCCCGCCGCTTTCGAGGCCAGGACCCGGCAGGGGGAGGTCCGTGCCACTTTCGCGTCCGCTCCCACCTCCACCGCCGTCGCCACCGAACAGGGCAGCGTCGACCTGGCTCTGCCGTCCCACGCGGACTACTACATCCAGGCCCAGAGCGAGACGGGAACCCCGCACATCACCGTGCCCTGGAGCCGGGACGGCAAGCACACGGTCACCGTGCACACGAACGAGGGCGGAGTGGAGATCCACTGACCCCGCCCTCGGCGTGCGCGCCCTAGCCAGATCGTTTGCGCCGTTCATGTCTCCAGGGTGCGACGCGAATGCGCTACACGCGGGGACGGGAACCGCTGCTGCTCTCCACTGGTCATGGCGATCACAACCGCGACGTGGGGAGAGGCATGGCCGAAGATCCGTCCGGATGGGACGTGCTCTGGGCGCTACTCGTGGCAGGAGCAACTGGAGCCGCGCGCGGGGCGATTGTGGTGCTTCCCGTGATCGGCCTCGGCATCTGGCTGGCAGCCCTGTTCCGTAGGCGCCAGCGCCGGGCCGCAGAGCAGGACTAGTCCAGCACTCCGAACTTGGTGTCCGGTCGGCAGTGCGGGCACGCGGTCGGGCCTGCTCGCTGCGGAGTCGCTCGGCCTCGCGCCGCTCCTCGTCCTCGATCCACCCGCGGGTACGCGCGGGTACGCGCGAGGTCCCGCTCCTGGACGCGCTCAAGGAAGCGCAGCAGGTCGAGGCAGGTGAGCGGCGAACTTGATAACGTTCGCTTTGCGAATTGCGTGGCGGTGCAGCCTGTTTGCTACAGCCAGTCCCTGCGCTTGAAGATGAAGTACAGACTCACGCACACCGCTGCCATCAGCAGGATCGCGAACGGATAGCCGAACGCCCAGTGCAGCTCCGGCATCTCGTCGAAGTTCATCCCGTAGATCGTTCCCACCAACGTGGGAGCAAACAAGATGGCCGCCCAGGACGAGATCTTCTTGAAGACGTCGTTCAGGTGGACCTGACCTGCAGAAATGCGAGCGACCAGGTACCTGGCCTGCGTTGATCCTTCTTTCCGTTCTGTCAGGCTCGTACCCGCTTGGGTAGTCGATTCTCCCCACGCTCTCCCCAGAGCTGCTCGTACTCCCCAAATTCTCCCCAGAGATGACCCGAGCTGCGGCCACTGGTGAGGGGGAGCCAGTCCAACTGGGGCGCGGCCGTGTGCACGCTGAGTAGCTGCCGTAGGCAGGGCAGGAGCCTGTCTATTGGTTCGTCGTCTGCCGGCATCGTCCGTGCTGAGGGTGATCAGCACGGTCTGGAGGACGGGGGCCGGGGGTCGGGGTATCTGGCCCTGGCTTATACCGACCGCCGGAGCCGAAGGCAGGGTGCGCCAGTGGATGCGTTGCCCACCTCCGAGAGGGGTGGGTAATGTATGTGCCCTTATACCGTCTTGGTCTGCTGTGATGTGAGGAATCCCTTGCCCCCTTCCATCGCTGTGAGGACTGTCGGGAGTGGGTATGCCTGACACCGATCTTCTGCGTGCCAGCCGGGACGGTGATCAGTTCCATTACCACTGGGCGGCTCGCCAGGCGCTGAAACTGCTGCTTCCCGACGCCGATCTGACCGCGATCGCTGTCGAGGGTGTGTCGCCCGACGACACCCAGGGCGAAGCTGGCGAGGACGTAGTCGACATCGCCGAGTACTACGGTGCGACCGGCCTTCATGAGGCCAACCGTGTGGTGTACCGGCAGCTGAAGCACTCGACCGTACAGGCCACGGAGGAGTGGACTGTGTCGGGTCTCTCGAAGACGGTCAAGGGGTTCGCGGAGAAGTTCAGGCAGATTCGTCAGGAGTCCCCGGGGCTCGAAGAGAAGGTGACCTTCGAGTTCCTTTCCAACCGACCGGTCCGCGAGTCCGTGCTTCGAGCGATCGAGGTCCTGGCAGCCGGTGGAGAGCCCGGTGAGTATGCGCACGAAGTCAAGTACCTCAGGCAGTATGCGGACTTCTCCGACGATGTAGCCGGTGAAGCCGCGTTCTTCAGTCGCCTGGAGGTGGATGCCACGGCCCCGGGCCTGTTGCGCCTCGAAGGGCTGTTCCGGCTGGACTTGACCGGTCTTCTTCCCGGTGCCCCGGATGTGCAGCCCCTGCTGCTGAAGGAGATGATCACCAGACGCGCGACCTCGCTCGAGGCGAACCACGTCGTTGAACGCTCGACGGTACTTGCCGCTCTCGGAGTCCCACCTGAGCATGTGCTGCCCGCGCCCAACCTCATCGACCAACCCGGGCATGTCATCGTGACGGACCAGACTCGCGCGATCGTCGACGACATCGTCGGACTCATCGGGCGGCCCGTCGTCGTTCACGCGGCCGGTGGCGTGGGCAAGTCGGTGCTCACGACACAGATCGAACCGAATCTGCCTTCCGGCTCGGTCACACTCGTCTACGACTGCTTCGGAAACGGTGGGTACCGGCGTTCCAGCTCACCGCGCCATCAACATCGCCAAGGTTTGGTGCAGTTGGCGAACGAGCTTGCTGCGCATGCCCTTTGCGATCCGCTGATCCCGGTCGCCACAGCTCAGCCGGCCGACTACGCGAGGGCGTTCATGGCCAGGGCCCGGAGCGCTGCGGAGGCTGTCACGGCCTCCGCTCCCGGGGCGCTCCTGGTTCTTGTCGTGGACGCGGCTGACAACGCGGCGCTCATCGCGAACGACGGTGGGGAGCGGACCTTCGTCACGGACGTGCTGCGCGAGACACTGCCGGACAACGTGCGGCTCGTGATGTTGTGCCGCAGCGAACGCATCGATCTGTTGAACCCGCCGCCCAACGTACACAGAATCGAGCTCGAGGGCTTCGGCGTGGCCGAGTCCAAGCAGCATCTTGAGTCGGTGTTCGGGCCGGTCTCGGAGGCACAGGCGGCCGAGTTCCATCGGCGTACCGGCGGCAACCCTCGGATCCAGGCCCTCGTTCTGGGCATGGCCGCGGACATCGAATCCTGTCTGGTCTCTCTCGGGGAGGCGAGGCACCCCGACGGCTCCCTCTTCGACGAACTCCTCCAGGACATGGTGGACCGGTGCAAGGACGCCCACCACCTGAGCGCGGAGATCGACCGTCTGTGCGAGGCCCTGGCCGCGCTCCGGCCGAGGTTGCCCGTCAAGGTTCTGACCGAGCTCTGCGGAGTACCGGCCGCCCTCGTGCACAGCTTCGCGGCCGATCTCGGACGCCCACTCCTCGTCGACGGTGACACGCTGCAGTTCCGTGACGAACCGACCGAGACCTGGTTCCGGACGAAGTACCGTCCCACCGGCAACTCCCTGATCGATTTCATCGACCGACTGACCCCGCTCGCCGCCGACGAACCGTACGTGGCTGCCAGTTTGCCTCAACTGCTCTGGGAGGCCGGCCAGGTCGACACCCTCGTCGAACTCGCGATGACCGACGGCGCCCTACCCGAGGGTGATGACCTGGAACAACGGGAGATCGCCCAGCAACGGGCCCAGTTCGCTCTCAAAGCCACACTGCGCGTGGGAAAGGAGTGGGAGGCAACCCGGCTGGCCGTCAAGGCCGGCAGCCTGGCCGCCGGTCACTCCCGCCGCCTTCAACTGCTGCGGTCCAACACCGATCTGGCGGGGCAGTTCCTGGATGCCGTCACGATCGAGGACATCGTCGCGAACCGCAGCCTCGTCGGCGACTGGCCCGGCTCCAATCTTCACTGCGAGGGCGCCCTTCTCTCGTTCGCCGCAGGCCAGACCGACTTCGCCCGCAGTCGGCTGCGCAGCGCCTCGGAATGGCTCAGGGCATGGGTGCAGCAGTCGGACGACGACGATGCGAACCGGCACCGAGTCACCGCGACGGATATTGCCGAGGTCGCCTTCGGGCTTCTCAACACCGACGGCGTAGAAGCATGTGTCAGCCATCTTGCTCGGTGGAGCCCCAACTGGGTGGCCTTCGAGGCCGGACTGATCATCGCCACCCGGCTTGCCGACTCGGGCCGCACCGAGGATCTGGAGGCTCTCGGCCTTGCGGCCGTGTCCTTGAAATACCTTCAGCTCGCGGTCGCTTCTGCCGCCTGGCAGGCCAACTTCGTCTGCCAGGCGCCCCTTGCGCGGCGCTTGGTGAGAATGCTGAAGCGCCAGCGCCGATCCGTCTCCGCTCGTCGGCACCAGGGACACTCCGAAGAGAACAAGGAGCTTCCAGCGGTCGGTTGGATCGTCGCGATGGGCCTGCGCCACGGACTTCTCTCGGACGGGGAAGCCGAGCGGATCCTGCGGCTGAATCTCCCCGGCGACCTGGGTAGGGGAGCCGGAAGCCGCTGGGGGCGCGGCACCGACACGATCACGCTGCTGTGCGGCTTCGCGTTGCTGTCGAAGATCCGGAGACAGCCCTTCGACGTGGACGAGTTCGCCGGCGAAGACGTCCGGGAAGCGCGAAAGAAGCCGCACACGTACTCAAGTACCGAAAACGACCACAAGCAGAATGTCGTGCCCCTCGGCGCCTGGGCGAGCCTGTGGATCGACTGCCTCGTCGGAACCGTCAGCGACACGGAAATTCTTTTCCCGGAACTCGTACCTCCTACCACGTCCCACCGGACCCTTGAGGAGGTGCCCCACTTCCTGCACAGAGGCATTGCCGGGCTCGGCGTCCGGATCCTAGCCTTCGGCTCGTCCGAGGGAACGCGCCAGCAATTGCTCGACTGGTACCGAGGCGCGCAGCGGCACCTTCCTGATGGGGTCCTCATCGACGCTGTCCGAGCAGCTGCTCCTGTCGATGAGTTGCAGCACATCGCCGTCGAACTCGCTGAATCCGTGGCCGCTTCGCTCGACGCGGCTAAGGAGAGTGCCGAGTGCAAGGCGGAGCAGATGGTGAAACTTACTCGCGCCGTCCAGCGATTCGACAGAAGCGAAGCTCACGCTTACTTCACCCAGGCGATCGATCTGACCGACCGCGTGGGCGACGACGTACACGCGTTGTGGCGGGCCTTCCTCTCCGTCGCCCGCCGAGCATCCGACGGCAATCACGACGACGACCGTCGTGCCTATCGCGTCGCCCAACTCACCGAAAGCCTGGAACCCTACCTCGGGGACGCAACGAATCACTCCGAGGTACTGGCCGCCATGGGCCGCTTGAGCGCCACGACCGCGACGACCGTCGCCTCCCGCTGGCGCGACCGCCGCTTCTGTTCCGTGGGCTCATTCATCCAGGCACTGCTCGACGCAGAGGCCGGCCCGCTCGCTCCGTCCGCCGTCACCGCTGCAGCGCTGGTGCCGTTCGACGAGCACCGCGTCGATGAACTCCGTCTCGTCGAACGAGCACTGCGCGAGACTCCGGGCGACGGTGAACGTATCGCTGGAACGTTGGGACAATTCCTACGGCCACGACGCTTCAGCAGCGCATCCTTCGAACGCCTCGACCGGACCGCCGCCGAACTGGACGTCGACATCTCCGGAACACTGCTCGCCCCTGGCAAACGCCACATCGCCTTCCCCGCATCGGGCGGTTACAGCTCGGGCCGATGGACCCCGGACAATGAGCAGGACGCAGCGCGAGCGGCTCGTGCACGGCAGGCCGAGGGCGCCCTGGCAGAGTGCGACTTCTCCACCGCCGAAGGCTGGGAGCAGGCCCGCCACCTCGTTCGCACGTCCGACCACCTGCTGTATATGGAGCAGGTCATAGCCCAAGCAGTCAGGGTGCCCCTGCGTGAACTCGACGACATGCTCGCCGCGTTCCAGTCCCATCCCAACCTCGACGCTTTCGACTACGCGCAGATGGTCAAGAAACTGGCCGCTCTGCCGCTGCTGCCACGAGCGGCACGCCAGCAATTGAGGCATCTCGCGGACACGGCCGCGACCCGGTTCAGCCGGGAGTTGACCACCAAGGTCTACGACCCCATCGGCCTGTCCGAACTCGCTCGTCTGGCCGACGAGCGCGATGCGGATCTGCTCTCGACGGCTCTTCGAGAACTCGGTTCGCAGTCGGCCGTGCTTCCCCCCGAGGAGTGCTATCACCTGGCAGCCCGACTTGCCCCACGCCTTACCGGTCAGCAGGCTCAGGTTGTCCTCGACGACTTCGGCACCATGCTGGCTGACCTCTGCCCCGAGGATTCGGGCGACGGTGGGTTCGCCGACCTTCCCACTGGGCCGACCGGAGTCGTGGAGTGCTTCGCAGGCTATCTGTGGGCAGTCCTGGGTGACCCCGAGCAGGACGTCAGGTGGCGGGCCGCACACTGTGTCAGGCTCCTCGCCGAACTCAACTGCCAAGAAGAACTTGACGCCCTCCTACGATTCGCGCTCGGCACGATCGATGTGACTCCGTTCCATGACGCCCGTCTGCCTTTCTACGATCGACACGCCCGTCAATGGCTGCTCTTCGCTCTCGCGCGGGCCGCTCAGAACCCCGCGACGCATCGGACACTTGCAGAGTTCGAGCCCTTGCTGCGGAGAGTGCTCTTCGACGACGGACCGCACGTTGTGATGCAGGAGAGCGCGAAAACGATCTGTCTGGACCTCGCCTCGTCCCGCCCTGAGATCCTGAGCGCAGAGGAACTCGCCGCCGTACGCGAGATCAACATCCCGACGGAAATCCTCACTGAGTCGTGGGAGGAACGAGAGGCAAGAAATCGAAGCCGTATGGAGGACGAAGCCCACGAATCCGAACCGAGCGACTTTCGCTTCTTCTGGGATTTCAAGGATGACTGGTGCAAGCCCCTCGGCGAAGCCTTTGGGGTCTCGGAGGAGACCGTCATAGGTCTCGCTGGGCGCACGATCACGGACACCTGGCGGCTCCCCTACCGCGGCACCCACGGGGACGACCCGCGCCACACCCTCAGGCTGTACAAGGACGGGAACACCTTCGCCTACCGTACGATCCGGCCGGACGCCGACGACCTGGACTTCTACCTCAGGACTCACGCCCTGTGGACCGTGGCCGGGGAGTTGCTCAAGGTTCATCCCGTGTACCGGGACAGCGAGGCGGACATGGACCTGTTCACCGACTGGCTTCGTGATTTCCGCGTCACTCGAGACGACGGCAGGTGGCTTGCCGACCGACGGGACCCCTCACCGCAGAGCGTCTTGAGAGGAAAGAACGAATCCCCGGACGCCGACTGGGTCTGGCGGCTGAACAGCAGGCACTTCAGTGAGCGTCTCTTGGCGGGTGACGGATGGGTCACAGTCTGGGAGAGCTCCGATGACGCGGGATACGAAGCTGAGCAGAGCGTCCTGATCCGTAGTGCCCTCGTCACTCCCGAGAGGGCCAGGGCACTGGTACTTGCCCTACAGACAGCCCCTTCGTACATGGGCTACCGCATTCCCGATGCCAATGACAGCGACTACCAGTTCGACGTCCAAGGTTTCCGGCTCACCGGTTGGATCGTCGATCCTGACGGGCGTGAGGGGATGGACAGTAAGGATCCGCTGGCCGCAGGGATCAAGTACCCGCCCTATATGCCTTCTGATGAAGTCATCGATCTGCTAGGGCTGGAAGCGGACGCAGATATGCGCGAATGGGCTCGGGCCGGTGATATCGCTCTTCGTAGCACCTACTGGGACGATACTTCTACGACCAGTTCGGACCGCGTGACGGGTACTCAGGGACGGCGGCTGGAAATTCAGCGGGACGCCCTTCAGGAACTGCTGGCTCTGGCCGGACACAGCATGATCGTCGAAGTGATGATCGACCGCACACACAAAGACCACAAGCAGAGCTACACGACGAGGTCCCGCCAAAACGATGACGAATCCCTCCCCCCACGCGAACGGTCCTACAAGATTTACCTCTTCGATGACTCCGGAAGATGCGGCGAGCTTTGAGCGGACCCTCGAACTTGGCAAGGAGATCGCCGACAGTCTCTCTGAGAGTGATGTCCTGGGCCGCTGGATGGCCCACCGCATCGGTGACTTGATCGTGCAGGCGGAGAACGCCACGGGAGCAGAGGCGGACGGCGTACGCCGCGAAGCGACGACCGTCATCCTCGCGCTCTGGGACCACCGGACGGCATTCCCGTCCCCGACTCCACCGCTGCGCGCGTTCGAGCCCGTGTTCAGGGCATTGGAACGACTGAGCGAGCCCCAAGGCCGCTGGAGCTTTTACCGGATGTTCCCGTCTGGGAGTGAACCCAGTGAGGACGACATGGTCGGAGCACCGCTACTTCGGGTGGCGCTGAGCCTTGAGGAGACCGTCCGTGGCGTGGCAGGTGAGATTGTCGCGCTTGCTGCCCAAGAGGCCGACGACAAGGAGGCCAAGTGGTTGAAGCTCTCGGAGCATCTCGAACGGGACGAACAACGAGCGGCGCGGGACGCCCTCCTTCGGCTGGCGCGCACCCTCAAGGCGTACACCGATGGTGAAGATGACGATCCGGCCGCACGCACAGGGCTCCCGAAGCTGATCGCTGCTCTGCAACGTGCCGAGTCACAGCTCGCAGAAGCTCGGCGGGTCCTCGAAGACGGTCTGCCCGCGATGCCGTCGGAGCGTGAACCCGACGGGTCGGTGTGAGGGTAGGGGCCTTTTTGAGGAACGGTCTTCCGGTCCGCAACTGTTCTGCTGCCACGGGGGTACCTGCTAGACGTGCCTCGCCCGGGCGTGATCAGTCGATGTCGGGGGCACCGGACTCTTCGAGGAGACGGGTCGCGAGGTCGTCGGCCCACTCCACGGCCCAGGCGCGGAGAGAGATGATCGTGGCGTCATCGAGGCCGTAGGCTGTGAAGGCGTCGTCGTCGGTCCACTCGGCGCCCGTTAGGTTCGCCTGGAGGTCCTCGCGCTCGAAGCGGCCGCGGGCGTGTCGGCGGCCGAACTCTTCGAGTTCGGCATTGGTCCAGCGGCGGGAGGCTGCGAACACGTCAATCAGGTCGCGGGGCGCTCCGCGGTCGGCGAGGGCGCGGACCTTGGTCCCGATCACGTCCTCCTCCGCGAGGACGGGCCCGTACGGGCTCTGGGCGACCGGCCGCCAGAAGATTTCCTTGAGGATGTCGACTTCGCATTCTTGCCCGGTGGCCGGGTCGGCCACGGTGAAGCGGGCGGACAGCGGGGCGGTCTCCAGCGCGTGTACCTTCCAGCCGCGGGCTTCCAGGCCGGCGCGGAGCGTGGCTGCGATGTCGGCCATGGGCGCCGGGTTCTCGGTGGCGACGTCGAGGTCCTGGCTGGGTCGGTTCACCAGGCGGTGTGCCTGCACGGCGTATCCACCGGTGAGAACCAGTGGATACGGAGAACCGAGGGCGATGACATCCGCTAGGAGCCGCGTGTGCAGCTCTGGCATGTCCGTCACGCGGCCGCCCGGGTGCGAGAGGCGAGCTCGGGGAAGGCGTCCTCCCACACAGTGCGCACGGTGCGACCGACGAGGGTGCGCAGCACTGGCCACAACTCGAGCAGCAGGTCTCGGTTGAGGTAGCCGGGGAGGTCGTCGTGCAGGCCCTCGTGCAGGACGGTGCGGTACAGGCCCATGCGCTGGCGAGGTTTACCCAGTTCGTACGAGGTCATTCCGGACCATGCCAGGTGCAGCGGTAGCTCCACGACACCGTGGATCGGTCCGTGTAGCTCGTCCAGCGACTCCGGTAGACGGCGCCGGAACTTTTCCCGGTACAGCGCGAGATCCTCGGCGTCCGCGCCGGAGAGGTTTCTCGTCCCGGGTCCGGAGTGCTGCGGGTGGGAGGTCATGCCTCCATTATGGCGGCCGCACGGGGCCGGAGGCTTGTGGCTCCTTCGATGGAGCCAATGTCACGGTCTGTTATCCATTGCGGATGTAGCAATGGAGACCGGCGAGACTCGTGGCGTGGAACGGGGCGGCGACGAAGTTGCCGGTACAGGGCCCGTGTCGTCGGCAGATTCTCCCCGGATTCTCCCCAGCGGGTTCAGGAGGGCAAAAGTACTGGTCAGGGGTTCAACGGAGGGAGGTAGACGAGATCACCCGCATCACTTCTCCCCATCGGCTCCCCAGGGCCGGTTTGGGTCGACTTTCGGACTTTCCTGTTGCGAAGGTTGTGAGATTGCCTGGCCTGCTCAAGAATCGCTTAGAGCCAGTCCCGTCGCTTGAAAATGACGTACAAACTGGCGCATACGACCCCCATCAGGCCGACCGCGAAGGGGTATCCGAAGCTCCAGCCGAGCTCCGGCATGTGCTCGAAGTTCATCCCGTAAATAGTTCCCACGAGTGTGGGAGCAAAGAGAATGGCCGCCCACGACGAGATCTTCTTGATCTCCTCGTTCTGTTCGAACCCCGCCTCCGCCAACGCCCGCATCTCCGCGTTCTGCTGCTGTGTGACGAGCGTGGAGTTGACCGTGAGGATCTCGGTGAGTGCCTGGCGGAAGCCGTCGACGCGTTCGCTGGTGTGCGTGACGTGGTCGGCGACGTCGCGCAGGTAGCGCTGGAGCTCCTCGTCGGTGCGGTATTTCGCGAAGCCCGCCATCAGAGAGTGCAGCATGGCCACCAGGGGGCGGGTCGCCCGCTGGAACTCGACCATTTCCCGGGAGAGTTCGTAGATGCGGCGGGAGACCTCCGGGTCGCCGCTGAAGACCTCGGTCTCGATCTCGTCGATGTCGTTCTGGACGCCTGCCACCACCGGGGCGTACCCGTCGACCACCGCGTCCAGGATCGCGTACAGGACAGCCTCCGGGCCGAGCTTGAGGAGTTCGGGACTCTCCTCCATGCGGCGGCGTACGGCGGTCAGGTCAGGAGCCGCGCGGTGGCGCACCGTGATGACGAAGTCGGGGCCCACGAACACGTGCAGTTCGCCGAAGTCGACCTCCTCCGGCGCGTCCAGATAGCGGGCCGCGCGCAGGACGACGAAGAGGGTCTCGCCGTAGCGCTCCAGCTTCGGACGCTGGTGGGCCTCCATCGCGTCCTCGACGGCGAGCTCGTGCAGGTCGAACTCGGCGGCCAGCGAGAGGAGTTCGGCCTCCGTGGGCCGGGCGAGGCCGATCCACGCCATGCCGTCCCGCTGCTCGCGCAGCTCCCGGAAGGTGTCGGCGAGGGAGGAGGGCGTCGCGACGCGGACCCCGTCACGGTAGAGCGCGGCCTGTACGACAGTCGCGGCTTCCGGCGGTGCGGGGGAGGGGGACGTGGGGGTGACCTCGGCGTTTCCGGAGCCCCCGTTTCCTGAGACCGCGGAGGCACCGGCCGGGGCGGTGCGCCGCCAGCCGTGCCTCTTCGCGCTCGGTGCGGGCCGGGGCCGGCGCTCCGCCATGCTGGCTGCCTCCGATGTCGGACGGTGTCGGACGGTGTCGGACCGTGTCGAACGGGCGTCTTGACGGTTTCGAAGCAGGATATACGCCTCAAAAGTCACGTGCGTGGCGATATCTCGGAGCGTTGTGCGGCACGCCGGCCGGGCTTGCGGACAGTAGGTGTCCGCAAGCCCGGCTAGCGTGCGGAGCATGACGAAGACGCCGAGTACGCGCAGTGCGCCGACTGCGCCGAGTACACCGAAGACGAAGCGCCCTCAGGCGAAAGCGGCCCGTGCGCAGGCTGGTCGGCACGCCGCCCCCGTCCTCGGCACCCGCGCCCTCAACCGCGCCACCCTCGACCGTCAGCACCTCCTGCGCCGATCGGCCGATCTCTCCATCGAAGGCGCCGTCGCCCACCTCCTCGGCCTTCAGGCCCAGAACGTGAAGCCGCCCTACTACGCCCTCGCCGCCCGGCTGGAGGGGTTCGACCCCGAGGACCTTTCCGCCCTCCTCGCCTCGCGCGATCTCGTACGCATCGTCACGATGCGCTCGACCATCCACCTGCACACCGCCGACGACGCCCTCGCTCTGCGCCCGCTTGTGCAGGCCGCGCGCGACCGTGAGCTGCACGCTTTCCGCAAGGGGCTGACCGGCGTCGACCTGGGCGAGCTCGGCTCGCTCGCCCGCGCCGCCGTGGAGGAGGAGCCCCGGACGATGAAACAGCTGCGGGAGATCCTGCTGCCCCGCTGGCCCGACGCCGACCCGCAGTCGCTCGCCGTCGCCGCCCGCTGTTCGCTGCCGCTGGTCCAGGTCACCCCGCGCGGCCTGTGGCGGCGCAGTGGACAGGTCGCTCTCACCACCGCCGAGCACTGGCTCGGCCGCCCGAGCGAGCCGGTGCCGGCTCCCGACGCCACCGTCCTGCGCTATCTCGCCGCCTTCGGGCCCGCCTCCGTCAAGGACATGCAGACCTGGGCCGGCCTGACGCGGCTGCGGGAGGCCTTCGAGCGACTGCGGCCCCAGCTGCGTACGTTCCGCGACGAGAACGGCGTCGAGCTCTTCGACCTCCCCGACGCGCCCCGCCCCGACCCGGGCACCCCGGCTCCGGCACGCTTCCTGCCCGAGTTCGACAACCTCCTCCTGTCGCACGCGGACCGCGCCAGGATCGTGCCGGCCGAGTACAAGGGCCGTACCTGGAAGGGGAACTTCGCCTACAGCGTCTTCCTGGTCGACGGCTTCCTGGCAGGCGTGTGGCGCATCGAGGAGGGTGCGGGAGAAGCCAAGGACTCCACCGTCCTCACCATCGAGCCGTTCGGCACCTTGACCAAGGCGCAACGGCACGAACTGACCGAAGAGGCCGACCAGTTGCTGAGCGGCCCGATGAACCAGGCGGCCACGTACGACATCCGCTTCGGCAGGGTCATCAAGCACTGAACGACGAAGGGCACTGCACGGCGAAAGGCACTGACGAATGCCTCAGTCCGCACGGCCCGTCGCCGCGACCGTCACACCGAGCCCGATCATCGTGACGCCCCCGGCCCCGCCGATCAGCGAAAGGCGCCGCTCCGAGCGTGCGAACCAGGTGCGGGCCGCGGACGCCGTGAGACCCCACAGCGTGTCCGTGACAAGCCCGATGCTGATCGGGACAAGGCCGAGGAGCAGCATCTGCGCGGGCAGCTGCCCCGCCGAGTGGTCGACGAACTGGGGCAGTACCGCAGCGAAGAACACGATGCCCTTCGGGTTCGTCACGCCGACGAGCGCGCCGTCCAGGACCGTACGCAGATCAGTGCGTGCCTCGCCCGGGGAGGCAGCCCCCATGGACTGGGCCCGCATCTCCTTGCGGTGCCGGAAAGCCTGCACGCCGAGGAAGACCAGATAGGCGGCACCCGCCAGCTTCACCGCCATGAACACCGCTGCCGACCGCTCGACGAGCGACCCGACGCCGAACGCGACCGCGACGACCAGGACGTACGACCCGAAGAGGTTGCCGAGCGCCGTCGCCACAGCAGTGCGCCTGCCATGGGCCAGTGCACGGCCGATCACGAACAGGACGCTCGGCCCCGGAATCACGATCACCAGCAAGGACATCGCCGCGAAAGCGAGAAGCCGGTCGGTGGCCACCATGTCCATCATCCCCTCCAGGGCCCATTCAACAGCCCATCTGAGCCGACGCACAGGGCAGCGACCGCCCCAGCCGCCCCATGGAAGCAGGTGCACGACCACCATGGAAGCTTGATGGCAGGACGGCAGGGTTACGTGCCTTTCGCGCCGAAGAGCCACCTTCAACGGGCGCCTGGACAGGGTTGCGGCACACACCGGGATGAACTCCCCCGACAGAGGGGCAAGCCCACCCCGAGGGCGGTCGGACGGCCGGATCAGTTGAGCTTCAGCGTCGGGTTCCGCTGATCGAGCCACGTCGCCAGGTCGAGCGAGCGTTCCAATACCGTCCGTTGCTGGAGGCTGATGGAGTCCTTGTCCGCCTTCATCGCCATGCTCAGGCGCTCCTGGCTGCACAGTGTCAGCGCTGGGTGATCGCGGTCGAGCAGGTCTGAGACCTGGGACTGGATGGCCGCGAGGTACTGCGGGTCGAAGCTACTGGGGTAGCCGCTCTTCTTGCGGTCAACCACGGACTGCGGCAGCAGATCGCGCGTCGCAGCGCGCAGAAGGCTCTTCTCCCTGCCGTCGAACGCCTTCAACGACCAAGGGGTGTTGAACACGTACTGCACCAGACGGTGGTCACAGAACGGGACACGTACCTCAAGACCCGCTGCCATGCTCGTCCGGTCCTTGCGGTCGAGCAGGGGCTGCATCTTCCGCGTCACGTTGAGATGGCAGACCTGGCGCATCTGCTTCTCCAGGCCGGTCTCGCCCTCCTTCAGCGGGACCTCTTTCAAGGCGCTGACGTAGTGGTCCTGGACGTAGGTTCCCAGGTCGAGCTGGCGCGTCAGGTCGTCGTCCAGGAGGCCTCCTGCTTCGAAGAGGGAGCCCTTGCCCGCGAGCCAGGGGAAGGTGTCCGCGTAGCGGAGCTTGTCGTCGTGGAACCACGGGTAGCCCCCGAACAACTCGTCCGCCGACTCACCGGAGAGCGCCACCGTCGACTGCTCACGGACGGCCTTGAAGAGGAGATAGAGCGAGTTGTCCCGGTCGCCGATCCCGTTGGGGAAGTCCCTTGCACCGACGGCCGCTTGCCGTACTGCCGGGTCGGCCAGCGCGCTGCCATGGAGGACGACGTCCCGGTGGTCACTCCGTACGTGCGCGGCCACCGCGTGCGCGTACGGGGTGTCCCGGGTGGGGGCGAGGTCGATCGCCTTGAAGTTCTCTTCCTGGTTCGGAAAGTCCACATTGAAGCTGCGGACCGTCTCCCCCTCCTCCCTGAGCTGCCGGGCCGCGAGGGCGGTTATGACGGAGGAGTCGAGACCGCCGGAGAGCAGCGTGCAGCGGGGTACGTCCGCCACGAGCTGCCGGGAGATGATGTCTTCCAGCAGCTCCCTGACGTGGGCGACGGTGGTCTGCCGGTCGTCCGTATGTTCTTCGGCCTCAAGACGCCAATAGGCGTATTCCCGCATCCCGTTGGTGTCGGTCACGCCGACGTGGCCGGGGCGCAGCTCGCGCATCCCCTCCCAGATCGCGTGTCCCGGGGTCTTGGCGAAGGAGAACATCTCCCGCAGCCCGTCCAGGCCGACGACAGCGGAGCAGAGCGGGTTCGCCAGGATCGCTTTGGGCTCGGAGCCGAAGAGGATGCCGTCCTCGGTCTCGTAGTAGTAGAAGGGCTTGACGCCCAGCCTGTCCCTGACCATGACGAGCTTCTCGGTGCGTGTGTCCCAGATCGCGAAGGCGAACATGCCGTTCAGGTGCTCACCGATGGCCTCGCCCCACTCCAGGTAGCCGCGGAGTACGACTTCGGTGTCCGAGTCGGTGGTGAAACGGTGTCCCCGGCGGCGGAGTTCGTCGCGCAGTTCGGTGTAGTTGTAGGTCTCTCCCGAGTAGACCATCACTACTTCGCCGTCCCCGGTGTCCACTCTCATCGGCTGCGCGCCGCCGGGCAGGTCGATGATGGCGAGGCGGCGATGGCCAAGGGCGGCGTGCTGGTCCGCCCACGTGTCTCGTGCGTCGGGACCGCGGCACGCCATGGTCTCGGTCATGGCGTCGAGGACCACCGACTGCTGCGTCAGATCCCGACGGTACGAAACCCAGCCGGCAATACCGCACATGGGATCAACCCTTCCCTTGAAGATAGTTGCATCAAGTTCAACCTCAGAAAAAAAGTCAGCCGTTTCGGTGTCATTCCACGTGGATCACGTCCGCAGGGCAGATGGCGATGGCATCCTCGACCGCGGCACGCGCGTCGTCGGAGGGTGCGGGGTTCAGAAGGATCACGATGCCGTCGTCATCCTGGTCGAATATCTCCGGCGCGACCAAAACACACTGACCTGCGCCGCAGCATGTATCCGCGTCGATCGAAATCTTCATTGTTCTTCCCTTCAGGTGTCAGCTCGGTGGTTGCTGGCCAGTCACCAGGTGACCGGAAGTGCGTGGCAGCCGTAGACCAACATGTCGCTACGGAACGGGACATCCGCGAAGTCCACTGCCAGGCGCAGCTCCGGAAAGCGGGCCAGTATCGTGTTGAGGGAAATCTCCAGCTCGGCACGGGCCAAGGATTGACCGAGACACTGGTGCACGCCGTATCCGAAGGCGATGTGGTGCTGGGAGTTTCGACGCCGGATATCGAAGCTTTCGCCGTCGGGGAACTGCTCAGGGTCTCGGTTGGCGGAGGCGACGGCACATATGATTCCCTCGCCCGCTTTGATGAGTTGGCCGCCTACTTCGGCATCCGCGATCGCGGCCCGCCGCGGACCGCTGCGCGTGATGCTGTGAAAACGCAGCAGTTCCTCAACGGCTCCCGGCATCAAGGAAGGGTCCTTGCGAAGCTCGGCAGCTGCCCGCGGATTGCGGATCAGCGTCAGGGCGCCGAGCCCGATCATGTTCGCGGTGGTCTCATGCCCGGCGATCAACAGCAGTGTGGCTGTCCCCGTCACCTCTTCTCGGGTCAACTCGCCTTCGCGCATCCGCTCGTGGACCAGTTCACTGAGGATGTCGTCGCCCGGTTCCTCTTCCTTGCTGGCGACAAGGTGGCCCAAGTAGGCGCGCAGTTCCTTACGGGCTGCGGTGCGCTCGTCTTCCGTGTTCACACGGGAGAGCACAGTGGCAGTGATCGACTGGAAGAGGTCCCGGTCTTCATACGGCACGCCGAGCAACAGGCTGATGACGAGTGAGGGAAGCGGGAGCGCTAGGGACCGCACCAGGTCCACGGACCCATCCAAGCCGTCCTTGCGCTTTTGCTCCTCCATCTCATCGCACAGTTGGTCGGTGATCTGCTGGATGCGACCGCGCAGCGCGGACACGCTCTTCACGGTGAAGGAGTGCGTCAGCATTCGGCGACGGCGACCGTGCTCAGGCGGGTCGGTGCGGATGAGACTGCTGCGTTCGCCTGCGGTCACCATGCCGCTGCGGGGAAATCCCGGAGCGCTCACGTCGGAACTGAACCGGGGATCTGAAAGAGCGCCGCGGATGTCCGAGTACCGCGTCAGTAGCCAGGCCCAGCTCCCGTCAGCCATGGAGACACGGCTCACCGGATGTTCGATACGTAGTTGCGTGTATTCCTGCGGCGGGGAAAAGGGACAGCCCGTCGGAGGCTCGGCGGGCAAGGGAGCGAGTGTCTTGAACGTATCCACGTCAGTCCTTACGTCGTTGTTGTCCTGGCGCGAACTAGCGATTGCCCCAGGAGATCAGGGAAGTTCCCATGGTCATTCCGCCGCCGAACCCTGCGAGCATGACCAGGTCGCCGGTCTTGAGCCGGCCCGTCCGGTGTGCGTGATCCAGAGCGAGGGGAATGGAAGCCGCCCCGGTGTTGCCGTGTCGGGCGACCGGCATGTGCAGGCGCGCATGGGGCAGGCCCACGTGGCCCCATATGTCCCCGAGCATCGCTCCATTGGCCTGATGCGGGATGAAGTGGCGGATCTCTCGGGGCGGGATCGAGAGGTCCGCAAGCAATGCGTGAACGGCACGCGGCAGTTCCCGTGACACGTAGTCACGGACCTCACGCCCACGCATGCGGAAATAGTGCGCGCCACGGGCGAGGGTGTCAGGGGAGGAAGGGTGCCGGCTCCCGCCTGCCTCAATGCCGATGAAGTCGAGCAGCCGGCTGTCCGTCGCCGCGCTTCCACCGAGGAACCCGCCCGCCTCAGCGACCGGTCCGAGTACCACCGCTCCCGCCCCGTCCCCGAAGAGCGGAGCGGTTCGGCGATCCGATGGGTTGACGACGCGCGAATACACGTCACTGCCGATCACCAGCGTGCGGCCACTGGGCCGCCCGGCCTCCAGTGTCATGCAGACCCCGGCCCGCAGCGCGATGACGAACCCCGCGCATACGGCGTTCACGTCGAAGGAGGCAGCGCGGTCGGCGCCGAGCAGACGCTGAACGACGGCGGCGGTCGGGGGTTGGGGCTGGTCGGGGGTGGAGGTGGCGACGATGATCCAGGTCAGCTCAGAGGGACCGACGCCTGCGCTCTCCAAGGCTCGGCGGCCGGCTTCTGCCGCCAGATCCGACGCCGCCTGATCACCATCCGCGTATCGGCGCTCGAGAACGCCCGTCTTACGTTCGATCCACTCCGGGGTGACACCGGTCGAGGCGGCCATCTCCCGGTTCCCGACGATGCGCTCCGGCAGGTACGAACCCGTTCCCAATATCCCGACGCGTGCTGCGGCGTCCCGATGGGTACCCAATGCCGAAATCCTTTACCGGCGTCCGGCGCCACATAGGGTGCGCTCAATTTCACGGGCGATGTCTTCCTGGCCGTCAACGAGATAGAAGTGGCCGCCCGAGAAGACATCCAGTCCGAAAGATCCCTCCGTATGATCGCCCCAATGATGCAGTTCACTGACTTCCACTCGCGGATCCGCGAATCCCGTGAATCCGCGTATGGGGCATTTCAGAACTGGGCCGGGTACGTACTCATACGTCTCCGCGGCGTGATAATCGCTGCGAATCGCGGGGAGGAACATCTTGAGTACGTCTGCGTCGCCGAACATTTCTGAGCCAGTGCCGTCAAGTGCCCGGATGTCCTCGGCTATCTCCTCGTCCGAGAGCCGATGCAGACCCTTGTCGACGTTGCGGTGGGGGGCGGGTCGCCCCGAGACGAAGAGGGCTTCGGGATGCATTCCGCTCGACTGCAACCTCAGCGCCACCTCGTAAGCGAGCGTTGCGCCCATGCTGTGCCCGAACAAGGCGTAAGGCCCGTCGAGTCGCGGGCCCACCGCATCGACAATACGGTCAGCCATCTCGTGAATGTGCGGAATATTGGCTTCAGACCTGCGGTCCTGACGCCCGGGGTACTGCATGGACCACACGACGATTTCTGGTGCCAGCCTCTGCGAGAACGGAAAGAAGAAGCTGGCAGATCCGCCTGAATGCGGGAAACAGAGCAGCTGGTATCGCTCCTCATGTGAAGGGTGAAACCTGCGCACCCAGGCAGTTTCTTTAACGGGCTTGTCAACCACGCCGCCTACTCCAAATCGTTCTTCGCAATGAACCGGGCGAAGCCTCACGTTTGCACATGATGCCCGGATGGCGCGAAAGCGGCAATCCCCTACTTTCACCAGGTGGGGCGGTAGGGGGGTGCGTGAACCGGAGCCCGGCGGTAGGGGATTTCCCTGGAAAAGGAGCCCGTCTAATCTCTGGCGAGAAGGGCGTGCACTGTCCCATCTCGCATTTGCCCCCTGGAGGAAACCACGTGAAGGAAATAATCGATGCCGTCGTCTCCACCGAGGCGACGTCCGACGACTACGCGGCGCTGCCACTCCCGGACAGCTACCGAGGCATTGCCGTCCGCAAGGCTGACACCGGAATGTTCGACGGACTGGACTCGGAGGTCAAGGACCCCCGAAAGTCCCTTCACCTCATGGAAGTCCCGGTGCCCGAACTCGGGCCGGGCGAGGCCCTGGTGGCCGTGATGGCCTCCTCGGTCAACTACAACTCCGTGTGGACCTCGATCTTCGAGCC
>NZ_JBVIPU010000016.1:0-197364 GCF_055577645.1 Streptomyces sp. NPDC033180
TCCCGGTCAGGATCCGCGTAGACGGCTACGCTCGCGATCCCTGCATCCCGGCATGCCCGAGCAACGCGGACAGCGATTTCGCCACGGTTGGCGATCAGGATCTTGTGCACGATGAACTCCCGGTTCCCATGTGGTCGTTGATGGCGGAGACCGCCCGGCGGCGACGGACGGCCTGTCCGGCCGTGTACCGGTCAGCCACCGAACCCGCCTCGCTCGGGCGGGCGCGTCATGCGCTGCGTGGGCGAACCCCAGCGGCGGCGCGGACGCGGAGCCGCGGTTCCCCGGCGCGCGGACCGCTCCGTAAGGAGCGCGGTCACCGCGACCACCACCGCGGCGAGTTCCTCTTCTGTCGGACGCCCGCGCTCCACCCGCAGGCCGTCTCCCTCGTGGGGGGTGGTGCCCCCCTCGCCCCGACCGTTCACAGGGGGATGTTGCCGTGCTTGCGCGGCAGCCGGTGGGCTCGCTTGCCGCGCAGTGTCTCCAGTGCGCCCGCGATGCTCACCCGGGTCTCGTGCGGCATGATCACCGCGTCCACGTAGCCGCGCTCGGCGGCCGCGTACGGGTTGCAGAGCGCCTGCTCGTACTCCTCGCGCAGCCGCGCCCGCTCGGCGTCCGGGTCGTCGGCCTCCGCCACGGCGCGGCGGTGCAGTACGCTCACCGCGCTCTCGCCACCCATGACCGCGATCTCGGCCGTCGGCCAGGCCAGGTTGACGTCGATGCCCAGGTGCTTGGAGCCCATGACTCCGTACCCGCCGCCGTACGCCTTGCGGGTGACCACGGTGACCATCGGCACGGTGGCCTCGGCATAGGCGTAGATGAGCTTGGCACCCCTGCGGATGATGCCGCCCTGCTCCTGTTCGAGACCCGGCAGGAAGCCCGGTACGTCGACGAAGCTGAGCACCGGCACATGGAAGGAGTCGCACATGCGGATGAAGCGTGCCGCCTTCTCACTGGCGTCGATGTCCAGGGCGCCCGCCTGGACGATCGGCTGGTTGGCGACGACGCCCACGCTGCGGCCGTTGACCCGGCCGAGGCCGCAGACGACGTTCTGCGCGAACAGCGGCTGCACCTCGAGGAGTTCACCGGAATCGAGGACGGTGCGGATGACCCTGCGCATGTCGTAGGGCTGGTTGGGGCTGTCGGGGATCAGCGTGTCCAGGGCCAGGTCCGCCTCGGTGAGGTCCCCCGGCTCGGTCACGTCGTAGTCCGGCGGGTCCTCCATGTTGTTGGAGGGCAGATGGCTCAGCAGCAGCCGGACGTACTCGAACGCGTCCTTCTCGTCCTGCGCCAGGTAATGGGCGTTGCCGGAGACGGTGTTGTGGCTGAGCGCGCCGCCCAGCTCCTCCCGGTCCACCGTCTGACCCATGACGGTGCGCAGCACCTCGGGTCCGGTGACGAACATGTGGGAGGTCTCCTCCACCATCACCACGAAGTCGGTGATCGCCGGCGCGTAGACCGCACCGCCCGCGCAGGGGCCCATCATCAGCGAGATCTGCGGGATGACGCCCGAGCCCTCGACGTGGCGCTTGACCAACTCGGCGTAGAAGGCGAGCGAGACCACACCCTCCTGGATGCGGGCGCCGCCGGAGTCGTTGATGCCGATGATGGGGCAGCCGGTGCTGAGGGCCAGATCCATCACCTTGACGATCTTCTCGCCGTACTTCTCGCCGAGGCTGCCGCCGAAGACCGTGAAGTCCTGGGCGAACACGCACACCTTGCGGCCGTCCACCTTGCCGTAACCGGTGACCACGCCGTCCCCCAGCGGGCGGTTGCGCTCCATGCCGAAGTCGTGGCTGCGGTGGCGGGCGAAGGCGTCGAGCTCGACGAACGTCCCCGGGTCGAGCAGCGCGTCGATGCGCTCCCGGGCGGTCATCTTGCCCTTCTCGTGCTGGCGTCGTACCGCGTCGGATCCGGCGTGCGCGGCGAGTTCGTCGCGGCGCCGCCGCAGCTCGTCAAGGCGCGACGCGGTCCCGTTGCGGGGAGGGGTGCCGGGGGTCTCTTCCGCTGCCATCAGGCGCTCCGCTCCGCTGCCGCGGCAGGCTTCAGTTCGTTGTTCAGGTATCGCTCGCGGCAGGCGCGTCGCTGCACCTTGCCGCTGGTGGTACGGGGCAGGAGGCCACGCCGCACGATCACGACCTCGTCCGTCTCCAGTCGCTGCCGTTCGTACACGGCCCGGTGGATCAGTTCTCTCAGCTCCTGCGGGCCGGTGCCGCGCAGTGCCCTGCCGTCGGCCTCGACGACGACCACCAGGCGCTCCGTCTCGCCGTCGTCCACGGAGAACGCCGCGGCGGCGTTCGGGTGCAGCCCCGGCGCCGCGTTCTCCGCCGAGAGCTCGATGTCCTGCGGGTAGAAGTTCCGGCCGTTGCGGATGATGACGTCCTTGAACCGGCCGGTCACATACAGCTCTTCGTCGAGCAGGAAGCCCAGGTCGCCGGTGCGCAGATGCGTCGCGCCACCGGTGCCTTCCGGCCCGGCGACGACCGCCCGGAAGGTGTCCTCGCTCTCCCGCTCCCGCCCGAGGTAGCCGGCCGCGACGCAGGGCCCGTCCACCCAGATCTCACCGACCCGGCCCTCGGGGCACTCGGTCAGCGCCACGGGGTCGACGATCCGCACCCGGGTGCCGGAGACCGGGAAGCCCGATCCCACGAGGGGCTGGGCTCCCTCGGCGCCCGGGGCGCGCAGTTCCGCCCGGCCGGCCAGCAGGGCGTCCGCGGCCACCCACAGCACGGTCGGCTCCTGTCCGAGGCGGCTGCCGGTGGCCTTGAGGGTGTTCTCGGCGAGACCGTAGCCCGGGCTCATGGCGCCGGGGTCGAAGCCCGCCGCCGCGAACGCCGCCGCGAACGCGCGCACGGCTCGCCAGCGCACGGGCTCGGCGCCGTTGGCCGCCACCCGCCAGGTCGACAGGTCGATGTCCGCGGCGACCTTGCCGTCCTCCTGGGCCCGTACGCAGAGTTCGTACGCGAAGCTCGGCGCGGCGGCGTGCGTGCCGCGGAACCGCGCTATCGCCTCCAGCCAGCGGCCGGGACGGCGGATGAAGGCCTCCGGCGCCATCAGGTAGGCGGGGATGCCCGAGCACAGCGGCATCAGCACGCCGAACAGCATGCCCATGTCGTGGAAGAGGGGCAGCCAGGAGACGACCACGCCGTCGGGTCCGGCCGGCCACAGGTCCTCTGTCTCGGCGACGTTGCTCAGGAAGTTGGCGTGGGTGACCATCACGCCCTTCGGGTCGCCGGTGGAGCCCGACGTGTACTGGAGCAGCGCGATGTCCTCGGCGCCCGGACCCTCGCCCGTCCACGGGGCGTCCGGCAGGGCCTCGGTGTCGATGAGCGTGAGCCCGGCCAGCTCGGGCAGATCGCCGAACCGTTCCTCCAGGTCGCGCTTGACGGCTCCCGTGGTCAGCACGGTGCTGGTACCCGCGTCGTCCGCGATGCGGCGCAGCCGCTCCACCCCGCGCTGCCGGGTGGGCACCTGAACCGGGGCGCCGGCCACCCGCGCGTACATGCAGCCGAGCAGCGCTCGCACGAACTCCAGACCCGAGGGGTAGAGCAGCACGGCGTTGCCGCCGCTCAGACCGGCCCGCTGAAGGGCGGCGGCACGGGAACCCGCGTCGGTCTCCAACTGCCGGTAGGTGAGGGACCCGTCGGGCTCCTCACCGTCGCGCAGGAATACGTAGGCGACTTCGTCGGGCTGCTTCTCGCAGCTCAGGCGGAGCGCCTCCGGCAGGGTCGAGACATTGCCCGCCCGCACATCCGGTCCGGTCCTGGTCATGATCGTGATACCTCGTTCCGCGAGGAGCATGGGGATTGATGGACAAACACGGCCGGCTCAGGCGTAGGGCAGTTCCACCGGTGCGAGCCGGTCGAAGAGGTCGCCGGGCCCGGGGTTGGCCGCCGGGGTACGGCCGCCCAGATGGTTGACCACGCCCCACACCGAGTTCAGGGCGGTGGTCACCGCGCCTTCGGCGAAGCCCGCGGTCCAGGAGACGTCGTCGCCGCTGAGGAAGAACCCGCGGTGCGAGGCGTCCATCCGGTCCTGCATGAAGTGGGTGAAAAGGCGGCGCTGATACCGGTACTGGCCCGGCAGGTTCGCCTTGAACGCCCCCATGAAATCGGGCTCCGTCTCCCAGGTGACGGTGATCGGCTCGTCGATGATGTGCGAGCGGATGTCCACCCCCGGGTAGATCTCGCCGAGCCGGTCGAGGAGCACGTCGAGGCGCTGCTGCGGAGACAGGGTCGCGAACTTCAGCGAGTCGTCGTTCCACGTGTACGACAGGCACATCACACCGGGGCGGTCCGCGCCGTTGTCGAAGAGGTACACGCCGCGCGCGATGCGGTCGGTGAGGGTCATGCCCATCGTCTCCCGGCCGGTGCGCGGGTCGATGTCACGCCAGAACGGGCGGTCCGTGAGGACGAAGACCTTGGAGGAGCCCATGTAGTGCGTGCGCTCCACGGCCGTCCAGTGCTCGGTCGGCAACAGCCCCGGCTCGCAGTCGATCCGGTTCAGAAGCGTCCACAGATGCGGCGTGAACACCACCGCCGGGTAGACGCTGACGTCCCCGGACGCGTCCTCGACGACGTAGTCGGACCCCTTGCGCCGCAGCCCCACGACGCCCGGCCGCGGACCGCCGCCGTGCAGCGAGGAGAGGGAGGTGCCCTCGGGCCAGTGGACCGGTGCCGCGGGGCGCCGCTCCCACAGCCCCCGGGGCAACTGCTGCACACCGCCGACGACGGAGAGCTGGTCGTCGTCGGCCTCGGTGAAGACCACCCGCAGGATCTCCAGGACCGAGTTGGGGAAGTCGGTGTCCCAGCCGCCCGTGCCGAAGCCGACCTGGCCGAAGACCTCACGGTGCCGGAAGGAGTGGAACGAGGACGAGGACGCCAGGAAGCCGTAGAAGGACTGGTCGTCGAGGTCGCGGACCAGGCGGTTCCAGACGGCCTTGAGCGTCACGATGTCGCGCTGCTGGATCGCGCCGCGCACCGTCGACAGCTCGGCCATCTCCTGGAGCGTCTTCTCCCAGGCGTCGGCGACCTCCTGGTAGAGCATCGGCAGGTCGTCCTGCGAACGGGCCCAGTGCTGGCTGCCGTTGACGTCGATGAGCGTGCCGGGTGTGTCCGGTGCCAGCGGGTTGGGGAACGGCCGGGTGTCCAGGCCGAGGAGGTCGATGTAGTGGAACAGGGCCCGCGCCGACTTCGGGAAGCGCATCGCCCCGAGCTCGGCGACGTATTCGGGGCGGCCCGCGAAGGGCACGGCGCGCATACGGCCCCCCAGCTCGCCGGCCTCGTACACGACGGGCCGCAGACCGAGCCGCATCAGTTCATAGGCCGCCGTCAGCCCGGAGATGCCACCACCGACCACGGCCACCGGCGTACCGGCGCGGCCGGGCGGCAACTCCCCCAGACCGGCGGGATGGCGCAGCCAGTCGTCATAGGAGAAGGGAAAGTCCGGAACAAGCATGCTCATTGAAGCCGGGCTGGGTGACGTCATCAGGAAAACCCTTCGGGCCGTTTCGGCGATGCTGGTCGGGGAATCAATGGAATTCCGGGAGGCTCCGCCCGCTCACGCCGCGCGAGCCGCATGTCGATGCCGTCTGCGTGGCCCGGCCGAATGGAGAACGTCGGCCGAGGACCGCCTGCGCCGGCAGCCACACGCTATTTTTCGCCGGGAGGCACAGGCAACCCCTATCCCCCCTGCCTGTGCGACATACGGGATACGGGAACCGGACGGCCCCGCAAGGCGTCCGCACACGAGGCCGTGTGGTACGCGTACCGGTACTCGTGAACGTCAAGGGGTGTCTACGGGGTGCGATTAGGGGGCCTATGGGGTGGCCCACGGCCCGCCCGCCCCCATAGCGTCGGCCATGCTGTCCGCTGGCTGACTGTGGGTGAAATCTGATGGAAGAGAAGACAGCTGTCGTATTTCCGGGGATGGGACCGTCAAGCTTTTCCGCGGTCGGCAAATTCATGGTTCTCGACAGGTACGCGAGGCGCCGCACATCGGCTGCCGACAAGGCGCTCGGGTACTCGCTCCTCGACCGGTTCCACGGAGCCGAGGACGACTACTCGGAGTACACGCAGGTGGCCTTCCTGGTGAACTCCCTCGCGCTGGCCGACCGCGCCGAGGACCTCCTCGGGATGCGCCCGGACTACTGCGTCGGGCCGAGCTTCGGGCAGAAGGCCGCCGCCGCCTGGACCGGGGCGCTCGACTTCGCGGACACCGTCCGCATGACGGCCGAACTCGCGCGCTGTGAACAGGAGTTCTTCGCCTCCGAGCACCAGGACGTGGTCACCCACTCCTGTGTGCGGGTCCCGGAGGAGCCCTTCCAGGAGTACCTGGACGGGCTCACCGCGAACGGCGACTGGTACGACATCTCCGGCCGGCTCGACGAGGGCTTCCGCATGGTGACGGTACGCGAACACCTCCTGGACGGCCTGAAGAAGGCCGTCGGCGCCATGGGCGGCTACTCCATGTACACGATGCGTCCGCCCGTGCACGCCGAGGCGTTCGGCGGGCTCCGCCGCAAGGCCGATGAGGAAGTCCTGTCCCGGTACGAGATCCGCGACCCGAAGCTCACCGTCGTCGCCGACCAGGACGGCAGTGTCGTGCGCACCGCGGACGCCATGCGGACCATGCTGCTCGACACGTTCGACAAGGCCATCAACTGGCCCGATGTCGTCGATTCACTGCTCGGCCTCGGTGTACGGAAGCTCTACATCACCGGCCCCGACAATCTGTTCCGGCGGGTGAAGTGCACCACCCGGAACTTCGACGTCGTGGCCGTCGACCCGAAAAGCGTTCTCCGGTCCACTCTGCGGCCCACTGCGAAGCCCACTCCGCAGCCCACGAAAAGCTGATGCCCGGCGGTGCGCAATTATCCGGCCGCTGTTGTCGCGGCGCCGAATGCCACCACATCACCAACCCCCATATCGGCAATGCCCCCAAGGGGTGCGTAGGGGTGTGACCGCCACTCGGCGTCCACATACTCTCGCGTGAAGTCCGGTTTCTTTGAACAGCCATGTCGGCAGAGTTGTGGAGCGAGCGATGGTAGGCCAGTCCGGAGAATTCCGTTCGCAGGCTGAACTGACCGGGCCGGAGCAGGAACACCACCTGCTCGCCTTCGTCACCGGTCTGACCGAGGACGTGCTCAAGAGCGCGGACCGCGAGGTGCCGAACGGTATCGACCCCGAGAGTTCCTTCCTCGAACTCGGCTTCCACTCGCTCGCCGCCGTCGACTTCCACAGCCGGCTCGTAGCGGCCACCGGGCTCCGCGTGCCCGTCACCCTGCCCTTCGACCATCCCACCCCGCGCGCGCTCGCGCGTGAACTCCAGCGTCTCCTGTACGGCGCCGCCGCGGGCCAGGGCGACGAGGGTGAGCCGTTGGGCGCCGTCGCGGCCGACGACGAGCCGATCGCCGTCGTCGGCATGGCCGTGCGCCTCCCCGGCGGCGTCAGCACCCCCGATGAGCTGTGGCGGCTCCTCGCCGAGGGTGGCGACGCGATCTCCGACTTCCCCACCCGCCGGGGTTGGGACCTCGACGACCTGTACTCCCCGGACCCCGACGAGGCGGGCAAGAGCTACACCCGCCGGGGCGGATTCCTGCACGACGCGGGTGAGTTCGACGCCGACTTCTTCGGCATCAGCCCGCGCGAGGCTCTGGGCATGGACCCGCAGCAGCGGCTCCTGCTGGAGAGCACCTGGGAGGCCCTCGAACGCGCGGGCATCGACCCCCGGACCGCGCGCGGCAGCCAGACCGGTGTGTTCGTAGGCGTCGAGAACCAGGAGTACGGCCCGCGCCTGCAGGATGCCGCCGAGGGTTTCGAGGGCTACCTGCTGACCGGCAACGCCGCCAGCGTGGCCTCCGGACGCCTCGCCTACACCTTCGCCTTCGAAGGTCCCACCATCACCGTCGACACCGCCTGCTCCGGCTCGCTCGTCGCGCTCCACCTCGCCGTCCAGGCCCTGCGCCGCGGCGACTGCCCGCTCGCCGTGGCGGGCGGTGCGGCCGTCATGTCGAGTCCCGGCGGGTTCCTCGCCTTCAGCCGGCAGCGCGGCCTCTCGGCCGACGGACGCTGCAAGGCGTACTCCGCTGACGCCGACGGCACCGGCTGGGGCGAGGGCGTCGGCGTCGTCGTCCTGGAGCGGCTCTCGGAGGCCCGGCGCAACGGCCACAAGGTCCTCGCGGTGGTGCGCGGCACCGCCGTCAACTCCGACGGCGCGTCCAACGGCCTGACCGCCCCCAGCGGTCTCGCCCAGCAGCGCGTCATCCGCCGCGCCCTCGCGGGAACCGGCCTGGCCGCGACGGACATCGACGCCGTCGAGGGCCATGGCACGGGTACACGGCTCGGCGACCCGATCGAGGCGCAGGCGCTGCTCGCCACGTACGGCCAGGAACGCGAGGGCGGGGAGCCGCTCTGGCTCGGCTCACTGAAGTCGAACGTCGGCCACACCCAGGCCGCGGCCGGTATCGCCGGTGTCATCAAGATGGTCCTGGCGATGCGGGAGGGCGTGCTGCCGCAGACGCTGCACGCCGACGAGCCGTCCCCGCACGTGGACTGGTCGGCGGGGAACGTGGCGCTGCTGACCGAGGCACGCCCGTGGCCGCGGACAGGGCGGCCGCGCCGGGCCGGTGTCTCGTCGTTCGGTATGAGCGGCACGAACGCGCATGTGGTCCTGGAGGAGGCGCCCGCCGACGAAGCCGAGCCGGTCCTCGGGGCTCCGGTGGTCGGCGGGGTCGTGCCGTGGGTCCTTTCGGGCAAGACGGATGACGCACTGCGCGCGCAGGCCGGGCGGCTCGCGGCCTTCGTACGGGAGAACTCCGACCTGCGTCGGGCCGACGTGGGTTACTCCCTCGCCGTCGCGCGGGCCCGCTTCGAGCACCGCGCCGTCGTCGCGGGCGCGAGCCGCGAGGAGCTGCTGACCGCGCTGGAGGCCCTCGCCGCCGGTGAGGTCTCCGGATCGGTGACGGCGGGGAGTGCCGGCCGTGGCCGGGTCGCGTTCCTGTTCACGGGTCAGGGCAGCCAGCGGGCCGGAATGGGCCGCGAACTGTACGAGACGTATCCGGTGTTCGCCGCTGCCTTCGACGAAGTCTGCTCCTACCTCGACCTGCATCTTGAGCGGCCGTTGAAGGAGATCGTCTTCGGTGCGGACCAGGCGGATGCCGACGGCTCTGGTCTGATCGACCAGACGGTGTTCACGCAGGCCGCGCTGTTCGCGATCGAGGTCGCACTCTTCCGGCTGGTCGAAGCGTGGGGGCTGACCCCCGACTTCCTCATCGGCCACTCGGTCGGCGAGCTGGCCGCCGCGCACGTGGCCGGCGTCTTCGATCTCGAGGACGCGGCGATTTTGGTGACCGCGCGGGGACGGCTCATGCAGGCGCTGCCCGCCGGTGGAGCCATGGCCGCCATCCAGGCCACCGAGGCAGAAGTCCTTGCGACGATCGAAGGCCGCGAGCACGAGATCGCCATCGCCGCCATCAACGGACCCTCCTCCGTAGTGGTTTCCGGCGACGAGACGGCCGTGGCCGAGGTCCTGGAGCACTGGCGTCAGAAGGACCGCAAGGTCCGCCGGCTCCGCGTCAGCCACGCCTTCCACTCACCCCGCATGGAACCCATGCTGGACGAATTCCGCTGGCACGCCCGTGTGATGACCTACTCCGCGCCGCGTATCCCGATCGTCTCCAACGTGACCGGCGAGCAGGCCACCGCGGAAGAGCTGTGCTCACCGGAGTACTGGGTACGGCACGTGCGTCAGGCCGTACGTTTCCGGGACGGCATCACCTGCCTCGCCGAGCAGGGCGTCACCTCCTTCGTGGAACTCGGCCCCGACGGCATCCTCTCGGCGATGGGCCAGGAGTCCCTGCCCGACGCCGAGGACGTGGTCTTCGCCCCGGCGCTGCGCAGGGACCGCCCCGAGGCCGAGGCCTTCACGTCGGCCGTCGCCCACATGCACGTGAACGGCGCGGAGCTGGACTGGGACGGGGTCTTCGCGGGCCGCGGCGGGCAGCGCGTGGACCTGCCGACGTACGCCTTCCAGCGCCGCCACTACTGGCTGGAGACGCCCACCCGCTCCGGGGACGCCACGGGCTTCGGGCAGTCGGCGACGGGGCATCCGCTCCTGAGCGCGGCGGTCGCGCTGCCGGAGTCGGACGGGGTGCTTCTGACAGGGCGCCTGTCGCTGCAGTCGCACGCGTGGCTCGCGGATCACGTGGTGCTGGGCTCGCCCGTCGTACCGGGCTCGGCACTGGTCGAGCTGGCCGTCCACGCCGGTGACCAGGTCGGCTGCGGGACGGTCGAGGAACTCACGCTCCAGGCTCCGCTGGTCCTGCCCGAACAGGGCGCGGTGGTGCTGCGGCTGGCCGTGGACGCCGCCGACGACGCGGGCCGCCGCCCGATCCGGTTCTTCTCCCGCTCCGACGAGGCAGCCCCCGGCAGCCTGTGGACGCTGCACGCGACCGGCACGCTGACGAGGGCCGCCGAGCACGCGGAGTTCGACCTGTCCGCATGGCCGCCGCAGGGTGCCACCCCGGCCGGGGCCGACGGTGTCTACGCCGGCCTGGAACACAGTGGTCTCTCCTACGGGCCGGTCTTCCAGGGCCTGCGTGCGGCATGGCGACTCGGCGACGACGTCTACGCCGAAGTCACCCTCCCCGAAGGCACCACCACCGACGGCTACGCACTACACCCCGCACTCCTCGACGCCGCCCTCCACGCCCTGCCACTGAACCCCCACGAACAACCACGCACCACCGCCACCTGGCACCAGGTATCCCTCCACGCCACCGGCGCCACCACCCTGCGCATCAAACTCTCCACCACCAACGGCTCCCTCCACGCAGCCGACAACACAGGCACACCCGTCCTCACCGCACACACCATCACCTGGCGCCAAACAACCCCCGACGAACTCACCACCACCCACCACCCCCTCCACAACTCCCTCTACCACGTGCAATGGCCGGAGCTGTCTCTCCCTTCGGTGAGCCCGGCCACGTGGGCGGTGCTCGGCGGCGACGCCTCGGGCCTCCTCGCCGACGGACCCTCGTACACGAACCTGACCGAACTCGCCGCCACCGACGACACCATCCCCCAGGTCGTCATCGCGCCCCTGCCGCCCTACGAGGGCCCAGACCCGGCCACCGCAGCCCACCAAGCCACACACCACGCCCTGAACCTGATCCAGAACTGGCTGACCGAAGACCGCTTCGCCGACTCCCGACTGGTGTTCGTCACCCGTGGTGCCATCGCCACCGGCCCCCACGACACCGTCACCGACCTGGCCAACGCACCCCTCTGGGGCCTGGTCCGCACAGCCCAATCCGAAAACCCGGAACGCTTCCTCCTCCTCGACACCGACACCGAAGCACCTGACCTCGGAACCCTGTGGCCCCTCCTGGCCTCCGACGAACCCGAAGCCGCCCTCCGCGACGGCGGCGTACGCGTGCCACGCCTCGCCCGCGTGCCCGTTGTCGAGGATGACCCGGTCGCCGTTGCCGCCGTTGCCCTGGACCCCTCGGGCACCGTTCTCATCACCGGCGGCACCGGAGCTCTGGGCTCACTCGTCGCCCGCCACCTCGTCACCGAGCACGGCGTACGCAACCTGCTGCTCACCAGCCGCCGCGGCCTTGCTGCCGAAGGCGCACCCGAGTTGGCCGCCGAACTGACCCAACTCGGCGCGAACACCGTCGAGATCACCGCATGCGACGCCGCCGACCGGGACGCACTGCAGACGCTGCTCGACTCGATCGACGACACGCGCCCCCTCACCGCCGTCATCCACACGGCCGGAGTCCTCGACGACGGCATCGTCAGCGCCCTCACCCCCGAGCGTCTCGACGCGGTTCTCCGCCCCAAGATCGACGCGGCCGTCAACCTCCACGACCTGACGAAGGACCTCGACCTCTCCACCTTCGTCCTCTTCTCCTCATCCGCCGGCCTCTTCGGCGACCCAGGACAGGGCAACTACGCCGCCGCCAACACCTTCCTCGACGCCCTCGCCCACCACCGCCACTCACTCGGCCTCCCCGCAACCTCCCTCCAATGGGGCCTGTGGGAACAACGCAGCGGCATCACCGGACACCTCACCACCGCCGACATCGAGCGCATCCACCGCTCCGGCATGACCCCCCTCCCCACCACCCAAGCCCTCCAACTCCTCGACACAGCACGCACATCGGGCGCTCCTGTCTCAGCGCCCATGAGCCTGGATCTCGCCGCCTTCCGCGCGCCCTCGGCCGTTGCCCCGGCGCTGCTGCGCGGGCTCGTCGGCATGCCCGCGCGCCGTGTGGCCGCGAGCGGTGCGTCTGCGGCCGGCGGCACGTCCGCGCTGGCCCGTCGGTTGGCCGGGCTGTCGCCCGCGGAGCGGACGAGCACGTTGCTCGAACTCGTACGCGGTCACGTCGCGTCCGTGCTCGGTCACGGCGACGCGCGGGCGATCGAGCCGGGGCGGGCCTTCAAGGAAGTGGGGTTCGACTCGCTGACCGCGGTCGAGCTGCGCAACCGCCTGAACACTCTCACCGGGCTCCGCCTGCCCGCGACCCTCACGTTCGACTACCCGACCCCGTCGGCGCTGGTGGAGCACCTCCTCGCCGAGACGTTCGCCGACCAGTCCGCCACCGTCGGCTCCGTTACCCCGGCCACCGCGCCGCGCAACGACGGCGAGCCGATCGCGATCGTCGGCATGGCCTGCCGCTTCCCGGGTGACGTGGCCTCGCCGGACGACCTCTGGCGCATGGTCGTCGGGAAGGGCGAGGGCCTCTCCACGTTCCCCACCGACCGCGGCTGGGACATCGAGGGCGTGTACGACCCGGACCCGGCACACGTCGGTACGACATACGTCCGCCGGGGCGGATTCGTCTCCGCCGCCGAATTCGACGCCGAGTTCTTCGGGATCTCGCCGCGCGAGGCGCTGGCGATGGACCCGCAGCAGCGGCTGCTCCTCGAAGCCTCCTGGGAGTCGCTTGAGGCGGCTGGAATCGACCCGGCGTCCGTACGCGGCAGTCAGACCGGTGTCTTCGCCGGTGTCATGAACACCGACTACTTCCCCGGCCTTCAGTCGGTCCCCGAGGATCTGGAGGGCTACCTCAGCACCGGCACGTCCGGAAGCGTGGCGTCCGGACGCATCTCCTACGCACTCGGCCTCGAAGGCCCCGCCGTCTCCGTGGACACCGCGTGCTCGTCCTCGCTCGTCGCCCTGCACCTGGCCGTCGAGTCGTTGCGCCGGGGAGAGTGCTCGATGGCGCTCGCAGGTGGCGTCACGGTCATGTCGACCCCGGACACCTTCGTCGACTTCTCGCGCCAGCGCGGCCTCGCACCCGACGGCCGCTGCAAGGCCTTCGCCGGCGCCGCCGACGGCACGATCTGGGCCGAGGGCGTGGGCATGCTGCTCGTCGAGCGACTCTCCGACGCCGAGCGCAACGGCCACAAGGTGCTCGCGGTCGTCCGCGGTACGGCCGTGAACCAGGACGGCGCGTCGAACGGTCTCACCGCCCCCAACGGCCCCTCGCAGCAGCGCGTCATCCGCCAGGCCCTGGCGGGCGCTGGCCTGGCACCGGGCGACGTGGACGTGGTCGAGGCACACGGCACGGGTACGCGGTTGGGCGACCCGATCGAAGCCCAGGCACTACTGGCCACCTACGGCCAGGACCGCGAGGGCCGCGAGCCGCTCTGGCTCGGCTCCGTCAAGTCCAACATCGGTCACACGCAGGCTGCGGCCGGAGCCGCCGGCATCATCAAGATGGTCGCCGCGATGCGGGAAGGCGTTCTGCCGCAAACCCTGCATGTGGACGAGCCGTCGCCCGAGATCGACTGGTCGGCGGGTGCCGTCTCCCTGCTGACCGAGGCGCGGCAGTGGCCGGACACCGGACGTCCGCGCAGGGTGGGCGTCTCGTCGTTCGGCATCAGCGGCACGAACGCCCACGTGATTCTGGAACAGGCGCCGACGCCGACCACGGCGGTGGAGGCAGAGACCTCCGAGCCGGTCACCGGGGCGCCGGTGGATGGTGGGGTCGTCGTTCCATGGGTCCTGTCGGGCAAGACGGAGGGTGCGCTGCGGGCACAGGCCGAGCGGCTCGCGGCCTTCGTACGGGAGAACTCCGACCTGCGTCCGGCCGATGTGGGCTACTCGCTTGCCGTCGCCCGGGCACGCTTCGAGCACCGGGCCGTCATCACCGGGGCCGACCAGGGTGAACTCCTGGCGGGTGTTGCTGCGTTGGCGGCCGGGGACGTGTCGGGGGCGGTTACCTCGGGCGCTGTCAGCCGTGGCCGGGTCGCGTTCTTGTTCACGGGTCAGGGCAGCCAGCGGGTCGGGATGGGCCGCGAGCTGTACGAGACGTATCCGGTGTTCGCCGCTGCCTTCGATGAGGTGTGCGCGCACTTCGACGGGCACCTTGAGCAGCCGTTGAAGGATGTCGTCTTCGGTACGGGTGCCAGCGCGGATGCCGACGGCTCTGGTCTGATCGACCAGACGGTGTTCACGCAGGCCGCACTCTTCGCGATCGAGGTCGCACTCTTCCGACTCGTCGAGGCATGGGGGCTCGCCCCCGACTTCCTCGTCGGCCACTCGGTCGGCGAGCTTGCCGCCGCACACGTAGCCGGGGTCTTCGGGCTCGATGACGCGACCACGCTGGTCGCCGCACGCGGACGACTCATGCAGGCGCTGCCTGCCGGTGGGGCCATGGCCGCGATCCAGGCCACCGAAGCAGAAGTCCTTGCGACGATCGAAGGCCGCGAGCACGAGATCGCCATCGCCGCCATCAACGGACCCTCCTCCGTAGTCATTTCCGGCGACGAGGCGGCCGTGGCCGAGATCATGGAGCACTGGCGTCAGCAGGGCCGAAAGGTCCACCAACTGCGGGTCAGCCACGCCTTCCACTCACCCCGCATGGAACCCATGCTGGAAGAATTCCGCACCATCGCAGCACGCCTGACCTACGGGGCCCCGAACATCCCCGTCGTCTCCAACCTGACCGGCCAGCTCGCCGACACCGCAGACCTCTCCTCGCCCGACTACTGGGTCCGCCACGTCCGCCAGGCAGTCCGCTACGCCGACGGCATCACATACCTGGCCGAGCAAGGCGTCACGACGTTCCTGGAGCTGGGCCCCGACGGAACCCTCTCCGCCATGGCCCAGCAAACCCTCACCGACGCCTCCGAAGACACACTCTTCAGCCCCGTACTCCGCAAGAACCGCCCCGAAGCCGAAACCCTCACCTCCGCCATCGCCCACGCCCACACCCACGGCGCGGAACTCAACTGGGACGGCGTATACGAGGGCCGGGGCGCCCACCGCGTCGACCTCCCCACCTACGCCTTCCAACACCAGCACTACTGGCTCCGTGCCACCGCCCCCACCGGCAGCCTTGTCCCTGCCGGGCTGGCGTCGGTCACGCACCCGCTGCTCGGCGCTGCGGTCGCGCTGCCCGCGACGGGAACCATCCTGCTGACCGGCCGTCTCTCGCTGCAGTCCCACGACTGGCTCGCGGATCACGTGGTGATGGGCGTACCAGTGGTGCCCGCATCACTCCTGGTGGAGCTGGCGACTCGGGCCGGCGACGAAGCCGGTTGCGGTGCGTTGGCGGAATTGACCCTTCAGGCTCCGCTCGTACTGCCCGCACAGGGCGGCGTCGCCCTCCGCGTGACCGTGGACGACGCCGACGAAGACAGGCACCGGGCCGTCGCGATCTACTCGCGTGCCGAAGAGGCCTCGATCGACGAGCCATGGCAGTGCCACGCAACGGGCCGCGTCTCCGAAGTGGCCCAAGTCGCCGACTTCGACTTGTCGGTGTGGCCGCCCGAAGATGCCGCGCCCCTCGACGTGGACGCGGTCTATGAGCGCCTCGCCCAGGCTGAACTCTCCTACGGGCCGGTCTTCCAGGGCCTGCGTGCGGCATGGCGACTCGGCGACGACGTCTACGCCGAGATCACCCTCCCCGAAGGCACCACCACCGACGGCTACGCACTACACCCCGCACTCCTCGACGCCGCCCTCCACGCCCTGCCACTGAACCCCCACGAACAACCACGCACCACCGCCACCTGGCACCAGGTATCCCTCCACGCCACCGGCGCCACCACCCTGCGCATCAAACTCTCCACCACCAACGGCTCCCTCCACGCAGCCGACAACACAGGCACACCCGTCCTCACCGCACACACCATCACCTGGCGCCACACAACCCCCGACGAACTCACCACCGCCCACCACCCCTTCCACAACTCCCTCTACCGCCTCGACTGGCCCGAGCTGACGCTGGCACCCGCCGAACCGGACACGTGGGCGGTACTCGGCGGCGACGCCTCGGGCCTCCTCGCCGACGGACCCTCGTACACGAACCTGACCGAACTCGCCGCCACCGACGACACCATCCCCCAGGTCGTCATCGCGCCCCTGCCGCCCTACGAGGGCCCAGACCCGGCCACCGCAGCCCACCAAGCCACACACCACGCACTGAACCTGATCCAGAACTGGCTGACCGAAGACCGCTTCGCCGACTCCCGACTGGTGTTCGTCACCCGTGGTGCCATCGCCACCGGCCCCGACGACACCGTTACCGACCTGGCCAACGCACCCCTCTGGGGACTCATACGTTCCGCCCAGTCCGAAAACCCGGAACGCTTCCTCCTCCTCGACACCGACACCGACACCGAAGCACCTGACCTCGGAACCCTGTGGCCCCTCCTGGCCTCCGACGAACCCGAAGCCGCCCTCCGCGACGGCGGCGTACGCGTGCCACGCCTCGCCCGCGTGCCCGCGCCCGGCACCGACCAGACGGACATCCGACTGAACCCGTCCGGCACCGTTCTCATCACCGGCGGCACCGGCGCCCTCGGCTCCCTCGTCGCCCGCCACCTCGTCACCGAACACGGCGCACGCCACCTCCTGCTCACCAGCCGCCGCGGCCTTGCTGCCGAAGGCGCAACCGAGTTGGCCGCCGAACTGAACCAACTCGGCGCGGACACAGTCGAGATCGCCGCCTGCGACGCCGCCGACCGCGAAGCCGTCGCGGCCCTCCTGTCCGGTATCCCCACTGAGCGGCCCCTCGGTGCGGTGATCCACACGGCCGGCGTCCTCGACGACGGTGTCATCAGCGCCCTCACCCCCGAGCGTCTCGACACGGTCCTGCGCCCCAAGGCCGACGCCGCCCTCAACCTCCACGAACTCACCAAGGACCTCGACCTCTCCGCGTTCGTCCTCTTCTCCTCCGCCGCCGGTGTATTCGGCGACGCGGGTCAGGCCAACTACTCGGCCGCCAACACCTTCCTCGACGCCCTCGCCCACCACCGCCGCTCACTCGGCCTCCCCGCGACCTCCCTCGCCTGGGGCTTCTGGGAGCAGCGCAGCGGCATCACCGGACACCTCTCTGCCGCAGACATCGAGCGCATCAGGCGCTCCGGCATGCTGCCGATCTCCTCGGAGCTCGGCATGTCCCTCTTGGACACCGTCATCTCGTCGTCGGACGAGGCGCTGTATGTACCCATGCCGCTGGATCTCGTCGCGCTGCGCGGCCAGGGCACGGCACTTCCCGCGCTGCTGCGCGGCCTTGCCGGGTCTCCGGCCCGCCGTGTCGCCGGCGGAAAGGCGGCGCACACCGAGACGTCGTCCCTGGCTCTCCGCCTCGCCGGGCAGCCGGAAGGCGAGCAGAGCAGCGCACTTCTCGCCCTGGTGCGCACCCACGTCGCAGCCGCTCTGGGCCACGGCAGCGCGGACGCCGTCGCGCCGAAGCGCGCCTTCAAGGAGCTGGGCTTCGACTCGCTGACCGCCGTCGAACTGCGCAACCGCCTGGGCGGCGAGACCGGCCTCCGGCTCCCCGCGACCCTGGTCTTCGACTACCCGACGCCCGCCGCACTCGTCGACTTCCTGCGCACCGAACTCCTCGGTGCCGCGGGGATCGACGTGACCGACGTGACCTCACCGACGGTCCCGGTCGGCTCGGCGGGGTCGGACGACGACCCCATCGTGATCGTGGGCATGAGCTGCCGCTTCCCCGGTGGGGTGTCCTCACCGGAGGAGCTGTGGCAGCTCCTGATCGACGGGCGTGAAGGGCTCTCGCCGTTCCCCACGGACCGCGGCTGGGACGTCGAGAGCCTGTATGACCCGGACCCGGCGAAGACGGGCACGACCTACGTCCAGGTCGGTGGGTTCCTGGAGCGGGCGGGCGACTTCGATCCCGCGTTCTTCGGGATCTCGCCGCGCGAGGCGCTCGCCACGGACCCCCAGCAGCGCCTGATGCTGGAGGCGGCCTGGGAGGCCTTCGAGCGTGCGGGCATCGACCCCGATTCGGTACGCGGCAGCCAGACCGGCGTCTTCGCCGGCGTGATGGCCACCGACTACTTCCCCGGTCTCCAGTCGGTCCCCGAGGATCTGGAGGGCTACCTCAGCACCGGCACGTCCGGAAGCGTGGCCTCCGGACGCATCTCGTACGCACTCGGCCTCGAAGGCCCCGCCGTCTCCGTGGACACCGCGTGCTCGTCCTCGCTCGTCGCCCTGCACCTGGCCGTGCAGTCGCTCCGCCAGGGTGACTGCTCGCTGGCCCTGGTCAGCGGTGTCACCGTGATGGCGGGACCGGACACGTTCGTCGACTTCTCGCGGCAGCGCGGCCTCGCCCCCGACGGCCGCTGCAAGGCCTTCGCCGGCGCCGCCGACGGCACCGCGTGGGCCGAGGGCGTGGGCATGCTGCTCGTCGAGAAGCTGTCGGACGCACGGCGCAAGGGCCACCAAGTGCTGGCAGTGGTCCGCGGTTCCGCCATCAACCAGGACGGCGCCTCCAACGGCCTCACCGCTCCGAACGGTCCCTCCCAGCAGCGCGTCATCCGCCAGGCCCTGGCGGGCGCGGGCCTGGCACCGGGCGACGTGGACGTGGTCGAGGCACACGGCACAGGTACGCGACTGGGCGACCCGATCGAAGCCCAGGCACTACTGGCCACCTACGGCCAGGACCGCGAGGGCAGCGAGGGCCGCGAGGGCGGGGAGCCCCTCTGGCTCGGCTCCATCAAGTCCAACATCGGCCACACCCAGGCAGCCGCCGGCGTCGCCGGTGTCATCAAGATGGTCATGGCCATACGGGAGGGTGTCCTCCCGCGAACCCTTCACGTGGATCAGCCGTCGCCCGAGGTCGACTGGTCGGCAGGGGCGGTGTCCCTCCTGACCGAGGCGCGGCAGTGGCCGGAGACCGGGCACCCGCGCCGGGCAGGCATCTCGTCGTTCGGCCTGAGCGGCACGAACGCGCACACGATCATCGAGCAGGCGCCGACCGTAGACACCGAGCCGGTCACCGGGGCTCCGGTGGATGGTGGGGTCGTCGTTCCGTGGGTGCTCTCCGGCAAGACCGAGGACGCGCTGCGGGCACAGGCCGAGCGGCTCGCGGCCTTCGTACGGGAGAACTCCGACCTGCGTCCGGCCGATGTGGGCTACTCCCTCGCCGTCGCCCGAGCACGCTTCGAGCACCGAGCCGTCATCACCGGGGCCGACCAGGGTGAACTCCTGGCGGGTGTCGCTGCGTTGGCGACCGGAGACGTGTCAGGGGCGGTGACCTCAGGCAGCGTGAACAGCGGCCGGGTTGCGTTCCTGTTCACTGGTCAGGGCAGCCAGCGGGTTGGGATGGGTCGCGAGCTGTACGAGACGTATCCGGTGTTCGCCGCTGCCTTCGATGAGGTGTGTGCACGCTTCGATGGGCATCTTGAGCGTCCGTTGAAGGACGTCGTCTTCGGTACGGGCGCCAGCGCGGATGCCGACGGCTCTGGTCTGATCGACCAGACGGTGTTCACACAGGCCGCACTCTTCGCGATCGAGGTCGCACTCTTCCGACTCGTCGAGGCATGGGGGCTCGCCCCCGACTTCCTCGTCGGCCACTCGGTCGGCGAGCTTGCCGCCGCACACGTAGCCGGGGTCTTCGGGCTCGATGACGCGACCACGCTGGTCGCCGCACGCGGACGACTCATGCAGGCACTGCCTGCCGGTGGGGCCATGGCCGCCATCCAAGCCACCGAAGCCGAAATCCTTGCGACGATCGAAGGCCGCGACCACGAGATCGCCATCGCCGCCATCAACGGACCCTCCTCCGTAGTCATTTCCGGCGACGAGACGGCCGTGGTCGAAGTCCTGGAGCACTGGCGCCAGCAGGGCCGCAAGGTCCACCAACTCCGCGTCAGCCACGCCTTCCACTCACCCCGCATGGAACCCATGCTCGACGAATTCCGCACCATCGCAGCCGGAATCGACTACGGGACCCCGAGCATCTCGATCGTCTCCAACCTCACCGGCCAGCTCGCCGACACCCAAGACCTCTCCTCGCCCGACTACTGGGTCCGCCACGTCCGCAACGCAGTCCGCTACGCCGACGGCATCACCCACCTCGCCGAACAAGGCGTCACCACCTTCATCGAACTCGGCCCCGACGGAACCCTCTCCGCCATGGCCCAACAAACCCTCACCGAAGCCCCCGAAGACACACTCTTCACCCCCGTACTCCGCAAAAACCGCCCCGAAGCCGAAACCCTCACCTCCGCCATCGCCCACGCGCACGTCCACGGCGCCGAACTCAACTGGGACGGCGTATACGCAGGCCACGACGCACACCGCGTCGACCTCCCCACCTACGCCTTCCAACACCAGCACTACTGGCTGCAAGTGGCGGCCTCGTCCGGCGATGCCACCAGCCTCGGGCTCGGTACCACCGAGCACCCGCTGCTCGGCGCCACCATTGCTCTCCCCGACTCGGACACGACCATCCTCACCGGCCGACTCTCCCTGCAGTCTCACCCGTGGCTGGCCGACCACGCCGTCATGGGCACGGCAGTGGTGCCGGGCACGGCGCTGGTCGAGCTCGCGATCCACGCCGGTGACCAGGTCGGGCACGGCACGATCGACACCCTGACGCTCCAGGCTCCGCTGGTCCTTCCCCAGCGCGGCGGCGTCGCGCTGCGTGTGACCGTGCAGGAGGCCGACGAGAACGGGTTCTGCCCGGTGCGGATCTTCTCCCGGCCCGAGGAGGCGGAGCCGGACGAGGCATGGGTACTCAATGCGGACGGCCTGCTGTCCGCCATGGCCGAGGGAGAGTCTCTCGATCTGTCGGTGTGGCCGCCGCAGGGTGCCGCTCCGATCGACGTCGACAGGGTCCACGAACACCTCGCACATGCCGAGCTGGCCTACGGCCCCGCCTTCCAAGGCCTGCGCGCCGCCTGGCGACTCGGCGAGGACGTATACGCCGAAGTCGCACTCCCCGAGGGCACCACCACCAACGGTTACGGACTGCACCCCGCACTCCTCGACGCCGCCCTCCACGCCCTGCCACTGAACCCCCACAAGCAGCCACGCACCACCGCCACCTGGAACAACGTCACCCTCCACGCCACCGGCGCCACCACCCTGCGCGTCAAGCTCACCCCCACCAACAGCTCCATCACCGCCACCGACGACACAGGCGCCCCCGTACTCACCGCACGAACCATCACCTGGCGCCGCCCCACCACCGACGAACTCACCACCACCCACCACCCCTTCCACAACTCCCTCTTCCACGTGCAATGGCCGGAGACGGCAATTCCTGCGACGGGCGCGAGTACCACGTCGGCCGTGGTCGGGGGCGACTCCCTCGGTCTGACCGGCGCGACCCTGTGCGCCGACCTGGCCGAGCTGGCTCAGGCGGACGTCGTACCTGCCGTGGTGTTCGTCCCCCTCACCGCCACGGCGACGGCCATGGACGCAGGCACGGACACCGACCCGGACCCCGACGCCGGCGCCGAGACCGACGGCCACTTCGAGACGGACATCGCGGCTGCCGTCCGCTCGGCCGCGCATCGCGTCCTGGAGCTCGTCCAGAGCTGGCTGGCGGAGAACCGCTTCGCCGGGTCCCGCCTGGTCTTCGTGACCCGAGGCGCGGTTGCGACGGGTGCGGATGGCGGGGTCGAGGACCTCGTGAACGCCCCCGTCTGGGGCCTCGTACGGTCGGCGCAGGCGGAGAACCCGGGGAGGTTCGGCCTCCTCGACCTGGACACGCACGCCCCCGCCCCCGACCCTGCCCCCGCCCGTACCGGCGCCGCCGGTGCGATGCCGACGGCCCACGGGGCCGCACTCCTTGCGGCTGTCGCCGCCACGACCGAGGAGCAGGTGGCGCTGCGTCAGGGCAGGGCTCTCGTACCGCGCCTGGCCCGCTTCTCCACCGGGGGAGCAGAGCCGGGCACCGGCATCGACGACCGGGGCACGGCCCTGATCACCGGTGGTACCGGGTCGCTCGGCGCGCTGTTCGCCCGCCACCTCGTCACCGAGCACGGCATACGTCACCTGGTGCTCACCAGCCGCCGAGGCCGTGCGGCCGAAGGCGCCGACGAACTGGCCCGCGAACTCGGCGCCCTCGGCGCCACCACCGTCACCATCGCAGCCTGCGACGCCTCGGACCGCGAGGCTCTGGCGGCCCTCATCGCCGGCATCCCCGCCGAGCAGCCCCTCACGGCCGTCATCCACACCGCCGGTGTCCTCGACGACGGGGTCATCGACTCCCTCACCCCGGAGCGACTCGACGCGGTCCTGCGCCCCAAGGCGGACGCCGCCTTCCATCTGCACGAGCTGACGAAGGACCTGGACCTGTCCGCCTTCGTCCTCTTCTCCTCCGCGGCCGGCGTGTTCGGCGAGGCCGGGCAGGGCAACTACTCGGCCGCCAACACCTTCCTGGATGCCCTGGCCTCACACCGCCGCGCCCAGGGACTGCCCGCCACCTCCCTGGCCTGGGGGTTCTGGGAGCAGCGCAGCGGGATCACCGGGCACCTCTCCGCCGCCGACATCGAGCGCATGAGGCGTGCGGGAACCGTGCCGCTCGCCACGGATGCGGGGCTCGCGATGTTCGACGCCGCGGTCCGCGGCACGGAGCCGGCGCTGGTCCCGATCCCGCTGGACCTCGCCGCACTACGGACGCAGGGCAGCACCGTCCCGGCGCTTCTCCACCAGCTCGTCGGCGCTCCCGCGCGGCGCACGGTCCGGACCGGGGCCGTGGCCGCCGGATCGGGTCTGGCGCAGCGCCTGTCCGGTCTGTCCCGCGCCGAGCAGGACAACGCGCTGCTGGACCTCGTACGCACCCACGTGGCCGCCGTTCTCGGTCACGGCGGCGCGAGCGCGGTCGAACCCGGCCGGGCCTTCAAGGAGCTGGGCTTCGACTCCCTCACCGCCGTCGAACTGCGCAACCGCCTGGGCGGCGAGACCGGCCTCCGGCTCCCCGCGACCCTGGTCTTCGACTACCCGACGCCCGCCGCACTCGTCGAGTACATAGGCAGTGAGGTTCTCGGACAGGGGGACGGGGCGGCACTCGCCGTCGCCGTGCCGACCGACACCGTCGCGGCGACGGACGACGACCCGATCGCGATCGTGGGCGTCGCCTGCCGCTATCCCGGTGGGGCCACGTCGTCCGAGGCGCTGTGGCGGCTGCTGCTCGCGGGCGAGGAGGGCCTGACGGACTTCCCGGCCGACCGCGGCTGGGACCTCGACGCCCTCTTCGACTCCGACCCCGACCGCGTCGGCACCACGTACGCCCGCGTCGGCGGCTTCCTGGAGAGCGCCGGTGACTTCGATCCCGCGTTCTTCGGGATCTCGCCGCGCGAGGCGCTGGCGATGGACCCGCAGCAGCGGCTGCTCCTCGAAGCCTCCTGGGAGGCGCTCGAGCGGGCCGGGATCGACCCGGCGGCCATACGCGGCAGCCAGACCGGTGTCTTCGCCGGTGTCATGAGCTCCGACTACTACTCGGGCCGCGACTCCGCCCCGGAAGGCGTCGAGGGCTACCTCGGCACCGGCAACTCGGGCAGCGTCGCCTCGGGTCGTGTCTCGTACGTGCTCGGCCTCGAAGGCCCCGCCGTCTCCGTGGACACGGCGTGCTCGTCCTCGCTCGTCGCCCTGCACCTGGCCGTGCAGTCGCTGCGCCAGCGTGAGTGCTCGCTTGCACTGGTCGGCGGCGTCACCGTCATGGCCAGCCCGGACACGTTCGTCGACTTCTCGCGGCAGCGCGGGCTCGCACCCGACGGCCGCTGCAAGGCCTTCGCGGCGGCCGCGGACGGCACCGGCTGGGCGGAAGGCGTGGGCATGCTGCTGGTCGAGCGGCTGTCGGAGGCACGCAGCAACGGCCACACCGTTCTCGCGCTGGTGCGCGGCACAGCCGTCAACCAGGACGGCGCGTCGAACGGTCTGACCGCCCCGAACGGCCCGTCCCAGCAGCGCGTCATCCGCCAGGCACTCGCCAACGCGAGGCTGACGCCGACGGACGTGGACGCCGTGGAGGCGCACGGCACCGGTACGCGGTTGGGCGACCCGATCGAGGCGCAGGCACTGCTGGCCACGTACGGCCAGGGCCGCGAGGGCGGGGAACCGCTCTGGCTCGGCTCGATCAAGTCCAACATCGGCCACAGCCAGGCTGCTTCGGGCGTGGCGGGCATCATCAAGATGGTCATGGCGATGCGGGAGGGGCTGCTGCCCAAGACCCTGCACGTCGACGAGCCGTCGGCGGAGGTGGACTGGTCGGCGGGCGATGTCCGGCTACTGACCGAGGCACGGGACTGGCCGGAGGCCGACCACCCGCGCCGGGCAGGCGTCTCGTCCTTCGGCATCGGCGGTACGAACGCCCACGTCATCCTGGAGCAGGCACCGACCGTCGACGCCGAGCCGGTGACAGAGGCTCCGGCGGACGGTGGGGTCGTGCCGTGGGTGCTCTCCGGCAAGACCGAGGGTGCGCTGCGGGCACAGGCCGAGCGGCTCGCGGCCTTCCTGCGGGAGAACTCCGACCTGCGTCCGGCCGATGTGGGCTACTCCCTCGCCGTCGCCCGGGCACGCTTCGAACACCGGGCCGTCATCACCGGGGCCGATCGGAACGAACTCCTGGCGGGTGTCGCTGCGTTGGCGGCCGGGGACGTGTCAGGGGCGGTGACCTCGGGCAGCGTCAGCCGTGGCCGGGTCGCGTTCCTGTTCACGGGGCAGGGCAGCCAGCGGGTCGGGATGGGCCGCGAGCTGTACGAGGCCTATCCGGTGTTCGCCGCTGCCTTCGATGAGGTGTGTGCACGCTTCGACGGACACCTTGAGCAGCCGCTGAAGGATGTCGTCTTCGGTACGGGCGCCAGCGCGGATGCCGGGCTCATCGACCAGACGGTGTTCACGCAGGCGGCGCTGTTCGCGATCGAGGTCGCGCTCTTCCGGCTGGTCGAGGCGTGGGGGCTGACCCCTGACTTCCTCGTCGGTCACTCGGTGGGCGAGCTTGCCGCCGCGCACGTGGCCGGGGTTTTCGGGCTTGATGACGCGACCAGGCTGGTCGCCGCGCGGGGACGGCTGATGCAGGCACTGCCTGCCGGTGGGGCCATGGCCGCGATCCAGGCCACCGAGGCAGAAGTCCTTGCGACGATCGAAGGCCGCGAGCACGAGATCGCCATTGCCGCCATCAACGGACCCTCCTCCGTAGTCATTTCCGGCGACGAGACGGCCGTGGTCGAGATCATGGAGCACTGGCGTCAGCAGGGCCGCAAGGTCCACCAGCTGCGGGTCAGCCACGCCTTCCACTCCCCCCGCATGGAACCCATGCTGGACGAATTCCACACCATCGCAGCCGGGATCGACTACGGCATCCCGAGCATCTCGATCGTCTCCAACCTCACCGGTCAGCTCGCCGACACTGCAGACCTCTGCACCGCCGACTACTGGGTCCGCCACGTCCGCCAGGCAGTCCGTTACGCCGACGGCATCACATACCTGGCCGACCAAGGCGTCACGACGTTCGTCGAGTTGGGCCCCGACGGAACCCTCTCCGCCATGGCCCAACAAACCCTCACCGAAGCCCCCGAAGACACACTCTTCACCCCCGTACTCCGCAAAAACCGCCCCGAAACGGAAACCCTCACCCAGGCCATCGCCCACGCCCACACCCACGGCGCCGAACTCGACTGGAACGGCGTATACGAGGGCCACGCCCCCCACCGCATCGACCTCCCCACCTACGCCTTCCAACACGACCGCTACTGGCTCGAAGCGCTCTCTCCCCTCGGTGATGCCACAGGGCTCGGCCAGGCGCCCGCCGGGCACCCGTTGCTCGGTGCCACCATCGCCCTTCCGGAGTCGGACACGACCGTCCTCACCGGCCGGCTTTCACTCCAGTCGCACCCCTGGCTGGCCGACCACGTGGTCCTCGGGTCGGTGTTGGTGCCCGGGTCCGTCCTCGTCGAGCTGGCGATCCACGCCGGCGACGAAGCCGGCTGCGGCAGCCTGGCGGAGCTGACGGTTCAGACCCCGCTCGTGCTCCCCCAGCGCGGCGGCAGCGCTGTCCGCGTGACCGTGGAGGCCGCCGACGAAAGCGGTCGCCGACGTGTGGTGATCTACTCGCGGCCGGACGACGCCGACGCGCGGGCTCCGTGGACCCGGCACGCCGACGGAGTGCTCGCGAACGGCACCGCCGACAGCGACTTCGACCTCTCGGTGTGGCCGCCCAAGGGCTCCACGGAGGTCGGACTCGACGGTCTGTACGACGACTTGACGCATATCGGCGCCGACTACGGACCGGTTTTCCGGGGCCTGCGCAATGCCTGGCGGCTCGGTAACGACACGTACGCCGAGATCGCGCTTCCCGAGGGAACCGCGACCGACGGCTTCGGGATCCACCCCGCGCTCCTCGACGCCGCGCTGCACACGCTGCACCTCGACACGCTCGACGCGACCAACGCGACTGAGGCGACTGACGACGGCCGGGTCTCCCTGCCGACCACGTGGAGCGGCGTCTCGCTCCACGCGACGGGCGCTTCCCTGCTGCGCGTACGCATCACCGAGCACCTTGCCGTGCAGATCGCGGATCGCACCGGATCACCCGTGGCGACGATCGCCGCGCTGGAGCGGCAGCCGGTGACGGGCGAGGCGATCTCCGCGGGCCGCGCCGGGTTCCATGAGGCGCTGTTCCACTCCGAGTGGGCACCACTGGCGCTCGGCACCTCCGGCGCCTTCGCGCCGGACGCCGCCGCCGGGTGGGCTGTGCTCGGGGGTGACTCCCTGGGGTTGCCCTTCGACGGTGCGGCCTGGTACGCGGATCTGAGCGAGCTGGCCCGGGAGCGGTCCGTACCGCGCGTGGTGTTCGCGCCCCTGAGTTCCACGCCCGAAACGAGCGGCGGGGCGGAACTGGGTGGCGCGCAGGACCTCGCGCAGGGCCTCGCGCAGGCGGCGCACTCGGCGCTGTACCGGACGCTCGGCCTGGCCCAGGAGTGGCTGGCCGACGAGCGGTTCGCCGACTCGCGTCTCGTGGTCGTGACCCAGGGAGCGGCTGCCACCGACCCCGACGAGGACGTGCCGGACCTGGAGAACGCCGCCGTATGGGGGCTGATCCGCTCGGCGCAGACCGAGAACCCGGACCGGATCGTGCTCCTGGACGTGCGGAGTGACGAACTCACCGCCGAGCTGCTCGCCGATGCCCTCGCCTCCGGTGAGCCCGAACTGGCCGTACGGGGAGGCCAGGTGTCCGCGCGGCGCCTCGCCCGCGTTCCCGTCGCCGGGGTGCCCACGGCAGCCCCTGTCGGACTGGACCGGGACGGCACCGCGCTGATCACCGGCGGTACCGGCACGCTCGGAGCGCTGGTGGCGCGTCACCTGGTGACCGAACACGGCGTGCGTCATCTCCTGCTGACCAGCCGCCGCGGCCTCGACGCCGAGGGCGCACCGGAGTTGGCGGCCGAGCTCACGGGACTCGGCGCGCAGGTGGAGATCGCCTCCTGTGACGTGACGGACTTCTCGGCGCTGACCACCCTGGTGAAGTCCGTGCCGGCCGAACATCCGCTCACCGCGGTCGTGCACACCGCCGGAGTGATCGACGACGCCACGGTCGGTTCGCTCACGCCTGAGCGGCTCGGCCGGGTACTGCGACCGAAGATCGACGCCGTACTCAACCTCCACGAGCTGACGAGGGACCTGGACCTGTCGGCCTTCGTCCTCTTCTCCTCCGCCGCCAGTCTCTTCGGCGAGGCGGGCCAGGCCAACTACGTGGCGGGCAACTCCTTCCTCGACGCCCTGGCGCAGCACCGGCGGTCCTGCGGCCTCGCCGCCACCTCCCTCCAGTGGGGCTTCTGGGGTGCGCGCAGTGGCATCACCGGGCACCTCACGGCAGCCGACGTGCAGCGCATGGAGCGCGGCGGCATGCTGCCGATCTCCTCGGAGCTCGGCATGTCGCTGTTCGACGTGGCCCGCGAGTCCGGTCGGCCCGTGGTCGCCCCGGTCCGCCTGGATCTCATCAAGTTGCTCGCGCATGAGGGCGGTTCGGACGAGGCGTTGCTGCGCGGGCTGCGGCGTGGGCCCGGCCGGCGCACGGCGGCGGGCGGCGGCCCCTCCGGTGGCGGGGCGGCGTTCGCCGACCGGCTCGCCGGCCTCAGCGGTGAGGAACAGGACGCGTTGTTGCTCGAGGCCGTGCGCACCCATGTCGCGGCGGTCCTCGGACACAGCGGCAGCGGGGGCGCCGGTGGGGGTGGAGGCCTCGAACCGGGCCGCGCCTTCAAGGAGTTGGGCTTCGACTCGCTGACGGCGGTCGAACTGCGCAACCGTCTCAACGGGGAGACCGGCCTGCGGCTGCCCGCCACTCTCGTCTTCGACTATCCGACGCCGCTCGCAATCACCGGATACCTGCGGGCCCAGCTGGTCCCGGACGGCGAGGGCACCGACACCGGCGCCGACCCCGAGGAGGCGCGTATCCGCGCCGCCCTCGCGGCGGTCCCGCTGGCTCGCTTCCGCGAGGCCGGTGTGCTGGATCTCCTGATGGACCTGGCCGGTTCGGGTGGCGCGGACCCCGCGCCCGAGGAAGACGGCCGAGCCGACGCGATCGACGATATCGACGCGATGGACACCGAACACCTGATCCGTATGGCGCTCGGAAACGCCGACTCGTGACGTCTGATGTGTGGAGCTCTTGATGACAACGTCCCAGGCACAACTCGTCGAGGCGCTGCGTGCGTCGATCAAGGAAGCCGAGAGCCTCAAGCAGCAGAACAGGCAACTCGTCGGAGCGGCGACGGAGCCCGTCGCGATCGTCGGCATGGCCTGCCGCTACCCGGGCGGGGCCGCTTCGCCCGAGGACCTGTGGAGGCTGGTGTCGGACGGGGCCGACGCGATCTCCGGGTTCCCGACGGACCGCGGCTGGGACATCGAGGGGCTGTACGACCCCGATCCCGACAAGCCCGGAAAGATCGTCTCGCGTGAGGGCGGATTCCTCTACGAGGCGGGTGACTTCGATCCCGCGTTCTTCGGGATCTCGCCGCGCGAGGCGCTGGCGATGGACCCGCAGCAGCGACTGCTCCTCGAAGCCTCCTGGGAGGCCTTCGAGCGGGCCGGTCTCGATCCCGAGGCGATGCGCGGCAGCCAGACGGGCATGTTCGCCGGAGTGATGAGCTCGGACTACTACTCCGAGTTCACCAAGTCCGTGGAGGGTCTCGAGGGTTACCTCAGCACCGGCAACTCGGGCAGCGTCGCCTCGGGTCGTGTCTCGTACGTGCTCGGCCTCGAAGGGCCCGCCGTCTCCGTGGACACCGCGTGCTCGTCCTCGCTCGTCGCCCTGCACCTGGCGGTCCAGTCGTTGCGCCGGGGAGAGTGCTCGCTCGCGCTCGCAGGTGGCGTCACGGTCATGTCGACGCCGGACACGTTCGTGGAGTTCTCGCGGCAGCGCGGCCTCGCCCCCGACGGCCGCTGCAAGCCCTTCGCGGGTGCGGCGGACGGCACCGGCTGGGCGGAGGGCGTGGGCATGCTCCTCGTCGAACGCCTCTCCGACGCCCGCCGGAACGGCCACCAGGTACTGGCGGTGATCAGGGGCACGGCCCTCAACCAGGATGGCGCGTCGAACGGCCTGACGGCACCCAACGGGCCCTCGCAGCAGCGCGTCATCCGGCGGGCGCTGAGCAACGCCGGGCTGTCGACGAACGATGTCGACGCGGTCGAGGCGCACGGCACGGGTACGCGGTTGGGCGACCCGATCGAGGCGCAGGCACTGCTGGCCACGTACGGCCAGGGCCGCGAGGGCGGCGAGCCGCTCTGGCTCGGCTCCATCAAGTCCAACATCGGCCACAGCCAGGCGGCCTCGGGCATCGCGGGCATCATCAAAATGGTCATCGCCATGCGGGAGGGCCTGCTGCCCAAGACCCTGCACGTCGACGAGCCGGCCCCCGAGGTGGACTGGGCAGCGGGTGACGTCCGCCTGCTGACCGAGGCACGCAAGTGGCCGCAGGTCGACAGGCCGAGGCGGGCAGCGGTGTCGTCGTTCGGCATGAGCGGCACGAACGCCCACGTGGTGCTGGAACAGGCGCCTACGCCGGAACTCGGGGCCGGAGGGACGCCGGTTGCCGGCGGTCCCGTCCCATGGGTCCTTTCGGCCAAGACCGAGGGCGCGTTGCGGGCGCAGGCCGAGCGGCTGCTCTCCTTCGTGGAGCAGAGGCCCGAGCTGCGCCCGGCGGACGTGGGGTACTCGCTGGCGGTGTCGCGGGCACGGTTCGAGCACCGGGCCGCGGTCGCGGGCACGAGCCGTGAGGAGCTGCTGGCCGGACTGCGGGCTGTTGCTGCCGGGGAGACCACCTCGGGCGCTGTCAGCCGTGGCCGGGTCGCGTTCCTGTTCACGGGGCAGGGCAGCCAGCGGGTTGGGATGGGCCGCGAGCTTTACGAGGCCTATCCGGTGTTCGCTGCTGCCTTTGATGAGGTGTGCGCGCACTTCGACGGGCACCTTGAGCAGCCGTTGAAGGATGTCGTCTTCGGTACGGGCGCCAGCGCGGATGCCGACGGCTCTGGTCTGATCGACCAGACGGTGTTCACCCAGGCTGCGCTGTTCGCGATCGAGGTCGCACTCTTCCGACTGGTCGAAGCGTGGGGGCTCACCCCCGACTTCCTCGTCGGCCACTCGGTGGGCGAGCTGGCCGCCGCACACGTGGCCGGGGTTTTCGGGCTCGATGACGCGACCACGCTGGTCGCCGCGCGGGGGCGGCTGATGCAGGCGCTGCCTGCCGGTGGGGCCATGGCCGCCATCCAGGCCACCGAAGCCGAAGTCCTTGCGACGATCGAAGGCCGCGCCCACGAGATCGCCATCGCCGCCATCAACGGCCCCTCCTCCGTGGTCATTTCCGGAGACGAGACGGCCGTGGTCGAGATCATGGAGCAGTGGCGTCAGCAGGGCCGCAAGGTCCACCAGCTGCGGGTCAGCCACGCCTTCCACTCACCCCGCATGGAACCCATGCTGGAAGAATTCCGCACCATCGCAGCCGGGATCGACTACAGGAACCCGAGCATCTCGATCGTCTCCAACCTCACCGGTCAGCTCGCCGACACTGCAGACCTCTCCTCGCCCGACTACTGGGTCCGCCACGTCCGCAACGCAGTCCGCTACGCCGACGGCATCACATACCTGGCCGACCAAGGCGTCACGACATTCCTGGAGCTGGGCCCCGACGGAACCCTCTCCGCCATGGCCCAGCAAACCCTCACCGACGCCCCCAGCGACACACTCTTCAGCCCCGTACTCCGCAAGAACCGCCCCGAAGCCGAAACCCTCACCTCCGCCATCGCCCACGCCCACACCCACGGCGCGGAACTCAACTGGGACGGCGTATACGAGGGCCACGACGCACACCGCGTCGACCTCCCCACCTACGCCTTCCAACACCAGCACTACTGGCTCCGGGCCACCGCCCCGGCCGGTGATGCCGCCGGCCTCGGGCTGGACGGGACAGCGCATCCGCTGCTCGGTGCCGCCGTGGTCATCCCCGATACCGGTGGCGTGCTCCTCACCGGCCGGCTGTCGTTGCAGTCGCACCCGTGGCTGGCCGACCACACCCTCGTGGGCACGGCAGTGGTGCCGGGCACGGCACTGGTCGAGCTCGCGATCCACGCCGGTGACCAGGTCGGCTGCGGTCACGTCCAGGAGCTCACGCTCCAGGCCCCCCTCGTCCTGCCCGAGCAGGGCGGAGTAGTGCTCCGGCTGACGGTCGATGCCGCAGATGACCGGGGGCACCGGGCGGTGGCGATCCACTCGCGGCCCGAGAGCGCCGGGGCCGACACGCCTTGGTCGAAGAACGCCGTGGGCCTGCTCACGGGCGATGTCCACAGCGAGGGCTCCGATCTGTCGGTGTGGCCGCCGCAGGGGGCCGTGCCGATCGACGTCGACACGGTCTACGGAGACCTCGCACACGCCGAGCTGACCTACGGGCCGGTCTTCCAGGGCCTGCGTGCGGCATGGCGACTCGGCGACGACGTCTACGCCGAAGTCACCCTCCCCGAAGGCACCACCACCGACGGCTACGCACTACATCCCGCACTCCTCGACGCCGCCCTCCACGCCCTGCCACTGAACCCCCACGAACAGCCACGCACCACCGCCACCTGGCACCAGGTATCCCTCCACGCCACCGGCGCCACCACCCTGCGCATCAAACTCTCCACCACCAACGGCTCCCTCCACGCAGCCGACAACACAGGCACACCCGTCCTCACCGCACACACCATCACCTGGCGCCACACAACCCCCGCCGAACTCACCACCACCCACCGCCCCTTCCACGACTCCCTCTACCACGTGCAATGGCCGGAGCTGTCTCTCCCTTCGGTGAGCCCAGCCACGTGGGCGGTGCTGGGTGAGCCGGAGGGCTTCACCGTCGGCGGCCCGAAGTTCGCGGACCTGGCCGAACTGGCTGCCGCAGACACCGTTCCCGACGTCGTACTCGCGCCCCTGGCGGGATACGGGGACGCCGACACGGCCATCGCCGCGCACCGGGCCGCCCGCCATACGCTCGCGCTCGTCCAGGACTGGCTGGCGGAGGACCGCTTCGCCGCGTCCCGACTCGTCCTCGCCACCCGAGGTGCGGTCGCCGTCCGGCCCGGCGAAGGCGTGACCGATCTGGCCAACGCGCCCATCTGGGGACTCGTACGTTCCGCGCAGGCCGAGAACCCCGATCGCTTCCTGCTCCTCGACACCGACGAATCCGCGGGGCTCGCGGCCCTGTGGCCGGTACTCCGAGCCGCTGAGCCGCAGATCGCCGTGCGGGAAGGAGCGGTGCACGTACCGCGGTTGAGTCGAGTCGCCAGAACCGATGACGACGTTGAGGTCGCAGCGCCGGACCTGGACGGAACAGCCCTGATCACCGGAGCGGGCACGCTGGGCGGTCTCGTCGCCCGCCATCTCGTCACCGAGCACGGCGTACGGCACCTGATCCTCACCAGCCGTCGCGGGCAGAACGCGGACGGCGCGCGCGAACTGGCCGACCGACTCGCGGAACTGGGTGCGGAGAGTGTCCAGTTCGCCGCCTGTGACGTCGCGGACCGTGAGGCGCTCGCGGCTCTCCTCGCCGACATCCCCGTCGACCGTCCTCTCACCGGCGTCTTCCACACCGCCGGCGTCGTCGACGACGGCCTGCTCACCTCTCTTACCCCCGAGCGTCTCGACGCGGTTCTCCGCCCCAAGATCGACGCGGCCGTCAACCTCCACGACCTGACGAAGGACCTCAACCTCTCCACCTTCGTCCTCTTCTCCTCATCCGCCGGCCTCTTCGGCGACCCAGGACAGGGCAACTACGCCGCCGCCAACACCTTCCTCGACGCCCTCGCCCACCACCGCCACTCACTCGGCCTCCCCGCAACCTCCCTCCAATGGGGCCTGTGGGAACAACGCAGCGGCATCACCGGACACCTCACCACCGCCGACATCGAGCGCATCCACCGCTCCGGCATGACCCCCCTCCCCACCACCCAAGCCCTCCAACTCCTCGACACAGCACGCACATCGGGGCTGGCGGCCGTTTCTCCGATGGGGCTGCATCCGGCGCGGCTGCGGGTGGACGACAGCCCGGCGTCCGCGATCCTCCGCAAGCTCGTACGGGTGCCGGCGAGGCGAGTGGCACACGCGAACGCCGGTGCCGACACCGGACCGAAGGCTCTGTCCTTCGCGGATCGCCTCGCCGGACTGTCACCCGCCGAGCGGATGAGGAGCGTCCTCGAGCTGGTGACGTCGAACGTGGCGACGGTGCTCGGGCACTCGGAGGCCGGCTCGGTCGACGCCGAACGGACTTTCAGAGAGCTTGGCTTCGACTCGCTGACCGCGGTCGAGCTGCGCAACCGCCTGAACGCGAGTATCGGCACGAGCGGCGGGCTCCGCCTCTCGTCCACCTTGGTCTTCGACTACCCCACCCCGCTGGACCTGGCGCGGTACCTGTGCGCCGAGGTGGTCGGCGGTACCGCGGACACAGCCGCTGCCGCGAACGCTGCCGCACCGGTCGGTTCGGTCCTGTCCGAGCTCGACCGCTTGGAGTCGGCGATGTCCCGCGTCGCGCTCACCGGCACCGGCACCGGCACCGGCGACTTCAGCGCGGAAGGAGAAGGGGGCGTCGACAGCGACGAGGGCGACCGGGTGGCGAGGGTCACGGAAAGGTTGCAGAGCCTGCTGTCCAAGTGGAGCGAAATCCAGAGCGCCGCGTCCGGGGCTGCCGCGGACAGTGACGACGATCTCGAATCGGCGACCGCCGACGAGATGCTGGCCCTTATCCAGCGGGAATTCGGAAAGGCCTGAGAATCCGCCGCGTACCGGGATCCAGCGAAATCCCGGTACCGGCATCTCCGGCCCTCGCACGGTATTTGACTTCGATAGGTGATGAATCTGATGGCGCAGGACGAGAAACTTCTGGAAAATCTCAAGTTCGTGACGGCCGAGCTGCGCCGGACCCGTCATCGCCTGGTCGAGGTCGAGGAAGCGGAGCACGAGCCGATCGCGATCGTGGGCATGGCCTGCCGATTCCCCGGCGGAGTGGCCTCACCCGAGGACCTGTGGCGGTTGGTGGCGGACGGGGTCGACGCGATCTCCGAGTTCCCCGAGGGCCGCGGCTGGGAACTTGATTCGCTGTACGACCCGGACCCCGACCGCCCCGGCACGACGTACGTGCGCCAAGGCGGTTTCATCGAGGACGCCGACGCGTTCGACCCGGCGTTCTTCGGGATCTCCCCGCGCGAGGCCGTCGCGATGGATCCCCAGCAGCGGCTCGCTCTGGAGACCTCATGGGAGGTACTGGAGCGTGCGGGGATCGACCCCGTTTCGCTGAAGGGCAGTTCGACCGGCGTGTATCTGGGAATGATCCACAACGAATACGGCTGCATTCTCCCGACTGTGCCGGCCGATGTCGAGCCGTTCCTGTCCAATGGAAATGTCAACAGCGTCGCCTCGGGCCGGATCGCCTACAGCCTCGGCCTCCAGGGGCCCGCGATCACGCTGGACACCGCGTGCTCGTCGTCCCTGGTCTCGCTGCACCTCGCCGCGCAGGCACTGCGCCGCGGCGACTGCGCGCTTGCGCTCGCCGGCGGGGCCCAGGTCCAGGCGACGCCCATCTCCTTCACCGACTTCGCCCGGCAGCGGGGCCTCGCGACGGACGGCCGCATCAAGGCGTTCGCCGACGGCGCGGACGGCACGATCTGGGGCGAGGGCGTGGGCATGCTGCTCCTGGAGCGGCTCTCCGACGCGCAACGCAACGGTCGCGACATCCTTGCCGTGATACGCGGTTCGGCCATCAATCAGGACGGCGCTTCCAACGGACTCACCGCCCCGAACGGCCCTTCCCAGCAGCGCATGATCCGCCAGGCACTCGCGGACGCCCGGCTGACGTCGGCGGAAGTCGACGTGGTCGAGGCGCACGGCACGGGTACGCGGCTGGGCGACCCGATCGAGGCGCAGGCCCTCATAGCCACCTACGGGCAGGGGCGCGAGGGCGCGGAACCGCTGTGGCTCGGCTCGGTCAAGTCCAACCTCGGTCATACGCAGGCCGCTGCGGGCGTCGTCGGCGTCATCAAGATGGTGATGGCGCTGCGCAACGGCGTCATGCCCAAGACCCTTCATGTCGACGAGCCCTCCCGAAGGATCGACTGGTCGGCGGGTGACGTCCGGCTGCTGACCGAGGCACGCGATTGGCCGTCGGCCGGGCGCCCGCGCCGGGCCGGTGTCTCGTCCTTCGGTCTCAGCGGCACCAACGCCCACGTCATCCTGGAGCAGGCGCCGACCGTCGACACCGAGCCGGTCGCCGGGGCTCCGGTGGATGGTGGGGTCGTCGTTCCGTGGGTCCTGTCGGGCAAGACGGAGGGTGCGCTGCGGGCACAGGCCGAGCGGCTCGCGGCCTTCGTACGGGAGAACTCCGACCTGCGTCCGGCCGATGTGGGCTACTCGCTTGCCGTCGCGCGGGCACGCTTCGAGCACCGGGCCGTCATCACCGGGGCCGACCAGGGTGAACTCCTGGCGGGTGTCGCTGCGTTGGCGGCCGGGGACGTGTCGGGGGCGGTGACCTCAGGCAGCGTGAACAGCGGCCGGGTCGCGTTCCTGTTCACTGGTCAGGGCAGCCAGCGGGTTGGGATGGGTCGCGAGCTGTATGAGACGTATCCGGTGTTCGCTGCTGCCTTTGATGAGGTGTGTGCACGCTTCGATGGGCATCTTGAGCGTCCGTTGAAGGATGTCGTCTTCGGTACGGGCGCCAGCGCGGATGCCGACGGCTCTGGTCTGCTGGATCAGACGGTGTTCACGCAGGCTGCGCTGTTCGCGATCGAGGTCGCACTCTTCCGACTGGTCGAAGCGTGGGGGCTCACCCCCGACTTCCTCGTCGGCCACTCGGTGGGCGAGCTGGCCGCCGCACACGTGGCCGGGGTTTTCGGGCTCGATGACGCGACCACGCTGGTCGCCGCGCGGGGACGCCTCATGCAGGCGCTGCCTGCCGGTGGGGCCATGGCCGCGATCCAGGCCACCGAAGCCGAAGTCCTTGCGACGATCGAAGGCCGCGACCACGAGATCGCCATCGCCGCCATCAACGGACCCTCGTCCGTGGTGATTTCCGGTGACGAGGCGGCTGTGGTCGAGGTTCTGGAGCACTGGCGTCAGCAGGGCCGCAAGGTCCACCAGCTGCGGGTCAGCCACGCCTTCCACTCCCCCCGCATGGAACCCATGCTGGACGAATTCCGCACCATCGCAGCCGGAATCACATTCGGAACTCCGCGGATTCCGGTCGTCTCCAACCTCACCGGCCAGCTCGCCGACACCGAAGACCTCTCCTCGCCCGACTACTGGGTCCGCCACGTCCGCAACGCAGTCCGCTACGCCGACGGCATCACATACCTGGCCGACCAAGGCGTCACGACATTCCTGGAGCTGGGCCCCGACGGAACCCTCTCCGCCATGGCCCAACAAACCCTCACCGACGCCCCCAGCGACACACTCTTCACCCCCGTACTCCGCAAAAACCGCCCCGAAGCCGAAACCCTCACCCAGGCCATCGCCCACGCGCACGTCCACGGCGCGGAACTCAACTGGGACGGCGTATACGCAGGCCACGCCCCCCACCGCATCGACCTCCCCACCTACGCCTTCCAACACGACCACTACTGGCTCGAAGGCCCCGCATCCGCCCATGACGCCGCCGGCCTGGGCCTCGTGGGGAGTGAGCACGCGCTGCTCGGAGCCGCCGTCACCCCAGCCGACTCCGACAGCCTGTTGCTCACCGGACGGGTCTCCCTCCGCACGCACCCGTGGCTGGCCGACCATGCCGTCATGGGCACCGTGCTGCTCCCCGGCACCGGGCTGGTCGAGCTGGCGATCCACGCCGGCGGCCAGGTCGGTTGCGGTCAGGTCGAGGAGCTCACGATTCAGGCTCCGCTGGTGCTGCCGCAGGCCGGGGCGTTGCAGTTGCAGGTGGTCGTGGGTGCTCCCGACGCGTCGGAGCGCCGTACGGTCGGCATCTACTCACGCCCGGACAACGCCGTCGACGAGCCGTGGACGCCGCACGCCGTGGGCGCGCTCGCACCGGCCGTGGCGACCGTGGACGCCGACCTGATGTCCTGGCCGCCGGCCGATTCCGACGAGGTCGCGCTCGACGGCCTGTACGAGGGTCTGGTCGAGCACGGCTACGAGTACGGGCCCGCCTTCCAGGGCCTGCGCTCGGTCTGGGTGCGCGGTGAGGAGATCTTCGCGGAGGTCGCGCTGGCCCCGGGCACCGGTACCGACGGGTTCGCCGTGCATCCCGCGCTGCTCGACGCCGCGTTGCACGCTGTCATCGTCGGCGCCGAACACGCCGCGCGAAGCGGCGGCGGGGGCGAGGAGGCCGAGGTGCGGCTCCCGTTCTCGTGGGCCGGCGTCAGCTTCCACGCCGAGGGTGCCTCGCATCTGCGGGTGCGGCTCAGTGTCGACAGCGACCGGCGGATCACTCTGGCGGCGGCCGACACCACCGGCGCCCCGATCGTCTCCGTGGAGGGCCTGGCGACGCGTCCCGTATCGGCGGGGCAGTTGTCCTCGGCCGGTGGGGCGTGGCACGAGTCGCTGTTCCACGTCGACTGGGTGAGCGCCCCGAGTGCTCCGGCGGCGCCGATCGCGTCCGCCGGCAGGCGGTGGGCAGCCCTGGGGAGCGACGGGTTCGGTCTGCACGGTGTGCTGGGGGGTGCCGACGACGGTGCGGCGGAGTCGGCGGCGGAGTCGGCGGTCCATGCGGATCTCGCCGGTCTCGCGGCTGCCGTCGACGGGGGCCTGCCCGTGCCGGAGATCGTCTTTGTGCCCTTCGCGCCGCTCGGCGCCAAGGGCCTCACGAGCGTGGCGAAGGACGCGCGCGCCGCTTCCGTCCGGGCGTTGGAGACCGTACAGGCGTGGCTGGCCGACGAGCGGTTCGGCGGGTCGCGGCTCGTCCTGATCACCCGCGGGGCCACGGCCGGGCGCGCTGACGCGGCTCCCACCGACCTCGTGCACGCACCCCTATGGGGTCTGATCCGCTCGGCAGAGGCGGAGAACCCGGGGCAGTTCGTCCTCCTCGACCTCGATCCGGACGGCGCGGACGGCGCGGACGGCGTGACGCGTGACCTGCTGGCTTCGGCGGCCGGCTCGAAGGAACCCGAGCTCGCCGTGCGCGGCGACGCCCTCTACGTGCCGAAGCTCGCCAGGACCGAGGCTCCTGCCGAACCCGCCCGCCCGCGGCTCGATCCCGAGGGCACTGTCCTGATCACCGGCGGTACCGGCACTCTCGGTGCGCTGGTGGCCCGCCACCTGGTGACCGAGTACGGAGCCCGCCGCCTGCTGCTGGCGAGTCGCCGCGGGGCGGCGGCAGCGGGCGTCACCGAACTGGTGGCCGAGCTCGCCGCGCTCGGGGCCGAGACGACCGTCGCCGCGTGCGACGCCGCGGACCGGGAGGCTCTGGCGGCACTCCTGGCCGCCGTGCCCGCGGACCGTCCGCTGACCGCTGTCGTCCACACGGCGGGCTCACTCGACGACGGTGTGGTCGGCTCGCTCACCCCCGAGCGACTCGAGGCGGTCATGCGTCCGAAGGTCGACGCAGCCGTCAATCTGCATCTGCTGACACAGGACATCGATCTTGCCGCGTTCGTGCTCTTCTCCTCGGCGGCGGGTGTCTTCGGCGGCCCCGGCCAGGCGAACTACGCGGCGGCGAACGTGTTCCTCGACGCACTGGCCCGGCACCGCAGGGCCGCCGGCCGCACCGCCCACTCACTGGCCTGGGGCCTGTGGGAGCAGCGCAGTGATCTGACCGCGAACCTGGCCACCGGCGACGTACGGCGCATCACGGGCTCGGGCCTGGCCACGATCTCCTCGACGGAGGGACTCGCCCTGCTCGATGCCGCGCTGGCCACCGGGGAGGCCGTCTCCGTGCCGGTACGGCTCGACCTCCCCCGGCTGCGCGCCCAGGCCTCGTCCGGTGAACTCACCGCCCTGCTGGACCGGTTGGTCAAGGCGCCGGTACGCCGTGCCACGTCGAACGCGCCGGACGCGGAACCGCAGGGCAGTTCGCTCGCGCAACGGCTGTCGGGTCTCACCGACGAGAAGCAGGCCGCCGTGCTGCTGGAACTGGTCCAGTTGAACGTCGCCAAGGTGCTCGGCTTCACCGGCAGCAGGCAGGTCGAGCCGGAGCGCGGCTTCCTGGACCTCGGCGTCGACTCGCTGACCGCCCTGGAGCTGCGAAACCGGCTCAACGGCGCGACCGGCCTGCGACTCCCGGCTACCCTGATCTTCGACTATCCGTCGGCGGGCGCGGTGGCCAAGTATCTCGGCACTCGGTTCACCGCCGACGCCGCGGGGCCGGGAGCCACCCCCGTCCATGTCGACCTCGGCCGTCTCGAGGCCACCGTCTCCACCGCCGAACTGTCCGACGAGGACCGCGACAAGGTCGCGAGCCGGCTCCAGGCCCTACTGGCCGTCCTCGGCCGCCAGGTCGTCGTGGGCGGCGGCGCCGCTGCCGTGGCCACGGACCTCACAGCGGCGAGCGACGACGAGATGTTCGCCCTGATCGACCAGGAGCTCGGTCTGTCCTGACCCACGGCAATTCCTTCCGGCCCAGGGCCGGTCACCTCCCCAAAGGAGCGTGGCCGGCCCTGGGGGGCGTAGGGGGGCGGTTAGGGAAGGTTAGGGGTGCCGCGTCGGGTGGCCATCTCCTAGCGTCATATGTGAAGTCTTGTCGATGTGTCCCCCGTGCTCATCCCCAGCCGGTTCGAGGCATCGCCGAATGGGTCTCCCAGCCGGGGAGTCACGTCGCAAAGGGCTTCCGCCGGGGTTTCGCGTGCGGCGCGATCTCATGTATTGCCCAGGTGCCCAAGTGCTGTCCGTCCTCAAGAGGTTGCTTTAGATGCAGAATGAGCAGAAGCTTCGCGACTACCTCAAGCGGGTAATGGCCGATCTGCAGCAGACGAAGCAGCTGTTGAGCGAGGCCGACTCGCGGGCACACGAGCCCATCGCGATCGTGGGCATGAGCTGCCGTTATCCGGGCGGAGCCAACTCCCCGGAGGATCTGTGGCAGATGGTCGCGGACGGCCGGGACGCCGTATCCGACCTTCCCACCGACCGCGGCTGGGACATCGATCGGCTCTACAGCCCCGACCGCGAAAAGCCGGGAACTTTCTACAACCGTGAGAGCGGATTCCTTTACGACGCCGCACAGTTCGACCCCGCGTTCTTCGGAATTTCGCCGCGTGAGGCGCTGGCGATGGACCCGCAGCAGCGACTGCTCCTCGAAGTCGCCTGGGAAGCCTTCGAGCACGCGGGAATTGACCCGCACGCGATGCGCGGAAGCAAGACCGGAGTTTTCGCGGGCGTGATGTACCAGGACTACGCCACCCGGCTCGACCGAATCCCGGACGGCGTAGAGGGATATCTCAGCACCGGCAACGCATACAGCGTCACGTCGGGACGCATCTCGTACACCCTCGGGCTCGAGGGCCCGGCCGTCTCCGTCGACACGGCCTGCTCCTCGTCGCTGGTGACACTGCACCTGGCCGTCCAGGCGCTGCGCAACGGCGAGTGCTCCATGGCTCTCGCCGGCGGCACCACGGTCATGTCGACCCCCGAGGCGTTCATCGACCTCGCACGCCAGGGCGGCCTCTCGCCCGACGGCCGCTGCAAGGCCTTCTCGGACCTCGCGGACGGTGCCGGCTTCGCCGAGGGTGTGGGCATGCTGCTCGTCGAGCGGCTCTCGGACGCGGAGCGCAACGGCCACCAGGTGCTCGCGGTCGTCCGCGGCTCCGCCGTCAACCAGGACGGCGCGAGCAGCGGCCTCACCGCCCCCAACGGCCCCTCCCAGCAGCGCGTCATCCGCCAGGCCCTCGACAACGCCCAGCTCTCCTCCGACCAGGTCGACGTCGTCGAGGCCCACGGCACGGGCACCACGCTCGGTGACCCCATCGAGGCCCAGGCGCTCATCAACACCTACGGCCAGGAGCGCCCGGCCGAACAACCGCTGTGGATCGGCTCCTTCAAGTCCAACGTCGGGCACACGCAGGCCGCCGCGGGCGCCGGCGGCATCATCAAGATGGTGATGGCGCTGCGCAACGGCGTCATGCCCAAGACCCTGCACATCGACGAGCCCTCCACCAAGGTCGACTGGTCGGCGGGTGCCGTCTCCCTGCTGACCGAAGCGCGGGACTGGCCGGAGACCGGGCGTCCGCGGCGGGCCGCGGTGTCCTCGTTCGGCATCAGCGGTACGAACGCGCACATCATCCTGGAGCAGGCGGCGGCCGAGCCTCCCGCCGAGGAGCCCCCGACCGGGACGCAGCAGGAGAACGCCCCCGTGTCCTGGGTGATCTCGGGCAGGACCGAGGCCGCGCTGCGGGCCCAGTCCGAGCGCCTGACCTCGTTCCTCGCGGGGCGGCTTGGCCTCGGACCGGCCGACGTGGGGTACTCACTCGCCGTCTCGCGCGCGCGGTTCGAGCACCGGGCCGTGGTCTCGGGTACGAACCGTGCGGAACTGCTGGCCGGTCTGGAAGCCGTGGCCGCCGGGCGGTCCGCCGCGGGGGTCGTGGAGGGTACGGCCTCCGCGAGCACGGCCGGCAAGCTGGCGTTCCTGTTCACGGGCCAGGGCAGCCAGCGGGTCGGGATGGGCCGCGAGCTGTACGAGACGTATCCGGTGTTCGCCGCTGCCTTCGATGAGGTGTGCGCGCACTTCGACGGACACCTTGAGCAGCCGCTGAAGGACGTCGTCTTCGGCACGGGCGCCAGCGCGGATGCCGACCGCTCTGGTCTGATCGACCAGACGGTGTTCACACAGGCCGCACTCTTCGCGATCGAGGTCGCACTCTTCCGGCTGGTCGAGGCATGGGGGCTGACCCCTGACTTCCTCGTCGGCCACTCGGTGGGCGAGCTGGCCGCCGCACACGTGGCCGGGGTTTTCGGGCTCGATGACGCGACCACGCTGGTCGCCGCACGGGGACGACTCATGCAGGCCCTGCCTGCCGGTGGGGCCATGGCCGCGATCCAGGCCACCGAAGCCGAAGTCCTTGCGACGATCGAAGGCCGCGACCACGAGATCGCCATCGCCGCCATCAACGGACCCTCCTCCGTAGTCATCTCCGGCGACGAACCGGCCGTGGTCGAAGTCCTGGAGCACTGGCGTCAGCAGGGCCGCAAGGTCCACCAACTCCGCGTCAGCCACGCCTTCCACTCACCCCGCATGGAACCCATGCTGGACGAATTCCACACCATCGCAGACAGCCTGACCTACGGGGCCCCGAACATCCCCGTCATCTCCAACCTCACCGGCCAGCTCGCCGACACTGCAGACCTCTGCACCGCCGACTACTGGGTCCGCCACGTCCGCCAGGCAGTCCGCTACGCCGACGGCATCACCCACCTCGCCGACCAAGGCGTCACCACCTTCATCGAGCTGGGCCCCGACGGAACCCTCTCCGCCATGGCCCAGGAATCCGTCCCCGAGGCCCTCCGCACCGCGGTCTTCAGCCCCGCACTCCGCAAGAACCGCCCCGAAGCCGAAACTCTCACCTCCGCCATCGCCCACGCACACGTCCATGGCGCGGAACTCGACTGGGACGGCGTATACGAGGGCCACGACGCACACCGCGTCGGCCTCCCCACCTACGCCTTCCAGCACCAGCGCTACTGGCTCGAAGCCGCGCAGCCCGACGAGGCGGCGGCCGACCATGCCGCCGCCCCCGAGGAGACGCGCTTCTGGGAGGCCGTGGAGCGCGAGGACACGGCCGCGCTGGCCGCCGCGCTCGACTTCGACGGTGAGGTAGAGCCCGAGTGGCTCGAAGCGGCGCTGCCGGTCCTGTCGACGTGGCGGCGCCAGAACCGGCGGAAGAACACCGTCGACGCCTGGCGGTACCGCGTCACTTGGAAGCCCCTGTCCGTCTCCCCGGCGAAGCGCCTCTCCGGCACCTGGCTGCTGGTGGTCCCGGCCGGGGACGAGACCCACGCCTGGGTGCCCGCGGCCGAGCAGGCCCTGCGCGGCCGCGGTGTCGCGACGGTGCGGGTGGCGTGGAGCGCGACCGGCTCGGACCGCGCGTCGCTCGCCGAGCTGATCCGTGCGGCCGCGGGCGACCAGGCCCTGGACGGTGTGCTCTCGCTGCTCGCGCTCGACACGGCCCCGCACCCCGGCCACCCCCACGTGGCGTCGGGGCTCGCCGGAACGCTCGAACTCGTCCAGGCCCTCGGTGACTCCGGGGTCGAGGCTCCGCTGTGGCTCGCCGGCCGCGGCGCCGTATCCGTCGGCCGGTCGGACCGGGCCGCCGACCCGGCGCAGGCCCAGGTCTGGGGCCTCGGCAGGGTGGCCGGGCTCGAACACCCCGACCGCTGGGGCGGTCTGCTCGACCTGCCCGAGACGGTCGACGCTCCTTCGCTGGCCCGCTTCACCGACGTCCTGGCCGGTCTCGGCGCGGAGGACGAGCTCGCGATACGTTCGACGGGGATCTTCGGCCGCCGTCTCGTCCGGGCGCCGCTCGCCGACTCGGCCGGCGGTTCGTGGACGCCGCGGGGCACGATTCTCATCACCGGCGGTACGGGCGCGCTCGGCGGCCATGTCGCCCGCTGGGCGGCGGCCAACGGCGCCGAGCACCTGGTCCTCACCAGCCGCCGCGGCGATCAGGCGCCCGGCGCCCGTGAGTTGGGCGCCGAGCTCGCCGGGCTCGGCGCCGCCCAGGTCACCATCGCCGCGTGCGACGCGGGCGACCGCGACTCGCTGGCCGCCCTCCTGGCCGACCTGGAGGCCGACGAGGCCCGGCCGCTGACGGCGGTCGTGCACGCCGCCGGAGTCGGCGACACCGGCTCGCTCATGGACAGCGCCCTCGACGACGTGGCGGGCGTCGTCGCGGCCAAGACCGCGGGCGCCACCCACCTCGACGACCTGCTCGGCGACACCCCCCTGGACGCCTTCGTCCTCTTCTCCTCCGCCGCCGCGGTGTGGGGCGGCGCCGACCAGGGCGCGTACGCCGCCGGCAACTCCTTCCTCGACGCGTTCGCCGAGCGGCGCCGCGCCAGGGGCCGTACCGCCACGTCCATCGCCTGGGGCCTGTGGGGCGGCGGCGGTATGGGCACCGATGGCGACGAAGAGGCCATGCTGCGCGTCGGCCTCAAGCGCATGAGCCCCGAACTCGCCGTCTCCGCCCTGGTCCAGGCCGTGGAACACGACGAGACCACGGTGTGCGTGTCCGACCTCGTCTGGGACCGGTTCGCCCCCGCCTATTCCGCCATCCGCCGGCGTCCCCTCATCGAAGACCTTCCCGAGGTACGGCGCGTCCTGGACGCGGCCACGGAGAATCCCACCGAGCCCGCGGGCGGCAACGCGCTCGCGCGGAGGCTGAGCGGTCTGTCGGCGGGCGAACAGCGCGAGCTGGTCCTCGACCTCGTCCGCACGCAGGCCGCCGCCGCGCTCGGCCACGCCGACGCGGCGGCGATCGAGCCCGGTTCAGCCTTCCGCGAGCTCGGCTTCGACTCGCTCACGGCGGTCGACATCCGCAACCGCCTGAACGGCGCGACCGGTCTCAAGATGCCCACGACGCTCGTCTTCGACTACCCGAACGCCGACGCCGTCGCCGGGCTCGTCCTCACCGAGCTGCTCGGCGCCGACGACGCGGGCGCGGCCGACTCGGCACGTCCCGGCGCCGTCGCCGGCCCGGCGGTCGACGACGAGCCCATCGCCATCGTCGCGATGAGCTGCCGCTACCCGGGCGGCGTCAGCACGCCCGAGGAGCTCTGGCGACTCGTCCTCGAAGGCCGCGACGCCATTTCCCCGTTCCCCACCGACCGCGGCTGGCCCATCGACGACCTGTACGACCCGGACCCGGAGCGCAGCGGAACCACGTACGCGTACGAGGGCGGCTTCATCGACGGCGCCGGCGGCTTCGACGCCGGGTTCTTCGGGATCTCGCCGCGTGAGGCGCTGGCGATGGACCCGCAGCAGCGGCTGCTGCTCGAAGCCTCCTGGGAGGCGCTGGAGCGCGCGGGCATCGACCCCCTGTCGCTGCGCGGCAGCCAGGGCGGCGTCTTCATCGGCGCCGGGTCCCAGGGTTACGGCATCGACGCGCACGACGCCCCCGAGGGAACCGAGGGCTACTTCCTCACCGGCACCCAGTCCTCCGTCATCTCCGGCCGTGTGTCCTACACCCTGGGGCTGGAGGGCCCCGCCGTGACCGTGGACACCGCCTGCTCGTCCTCCCTCGTCGCCCTGCACCTGGCCGCGCAGTCGCTGCGCCAGGGCGAGTGCGATCTGGCTCTGGCCGGCGGTATCACCGTCATGGCCACCCCGGGCGCCTTCATCGAGTTCAGCCGGCAGCGCGGTCTGTCCGGCGACGGCCGCTGCAAGGCCTTCGCCGGTGCCGCCGACGGCACCGGCTGGTCCGAGGGCGCGGGACTGCTCCTGCTGGAGCGGCTCTCCGACGCCGAGCGCAACGGCCACCAGGTCCTCGCGGTGGTCCGCGGCTCCGCCGTGAACCAGGACGGCGCCTCCAACGGCCTCACCGCCCCCAACGGCCCCTCCCAGCAGCGCGTCATCCGCCAAGCCCTGGCGGGCGCGGGCCTGGCACCGGGCGACGTGGACGTGGTCGAGGCACACGGCACCGGCACACGGCTCGGCGACCCGATCGAGGCGGGCGCACTGCTCGCCACCTACGGTCAGGGCCGCGACGCGGACCAGCCCCTGTGGCTCGGCTCCATCAAGTCCAACATCGGCCACACCCAGACGGCCGCGGGTGTCGCCGGTGTCATCAAGATGGTCATGGCCATGCGGGAAGGCCTGCTGCCGAAGACCCTGCACGTGGACGAGCCGACGCCGCAGGTCGACTGGTCGGCGGGCGCCGTCTCCCTGCTGACCGAGGTGCGGGAGTGGCCGGAGACCGGGCACCCGCGCCGGGCAGGCATCTCGTCGTTCGGCGTCAGCGGCACGAACGTGCACACCATCCTGGAGCAGGCGCCGACGCCGGCCACGGCGGTGGAGGCAGAGACCTCCGAGCCGGTCGCTGGGGCTCCGGTGGATGGTGGGGTCGTCGTTCCGTGGGTGCTCTCCGGCAAGACGGAGGGTGCGCTGCGGGCACAGGCCGAGCGGCTCGCGGCCTTCGTACGGGAGAACTCCGACCTGCGTCCGGCCGATGTGGGCTACTCCCTCGCCGTCGCGCGGGCACGCTTCGAGCACCGGGCCGTCATCACCGGGGTTGACCAGGGTGAACTCCTGGCGGGTGTCGCTGCGTTGGCGGCCGGGGACGTGTCGGGGGCGGTCACCTCGGGCAGTGTCAGCCGTGGCCGGGTCGCGTTCCTGTTCACGGGGCAGGGCAGCCAGCGGGTTGGGATGGGCCGCGAGCTTTACCAGGCCTATCCGGTGTTCGCCGCTGCCTTCGATGAGGTGTGCGCGCACTTCGACGGGCATCTTGAGCAGCCGTTGAAGGATGTCGTCTTCGGTACGGGCGCCAGCGCGGATGCCGACCGCTCTGGTCTGCTGGATCAGACGGTGTTCACGCAGGCGGCGCTGTTCGCGATCGAGGTCGCACTCTTCCGCCTGGTCGAGGCATGGGGGCTGACCCCTGACTTCCTCGTCGGCCACTCGGTCGGCGAGCTGGCCGCCGCGCACGTGGCCGGGGTCTTCGGGCTCGATGACGCGACCAGGCTGGTCGCCGCGCGGGGTCGGCTGATGCAGGCACTGCCTGCCGGTGGGGCCATGGCCGCGATCCAGGCCACCGAAGCCGAAGTCCTTGCGACGATCGAAGGCCGCGACCACGAGATCGCCATCGCCGCCATCAACGGACCCTCCTCCGTAGTCATTTCCGGCGACGAACCGGCCGTGGCCGAGGTTCTGGAGCACTGGCGTCAGCAGGGCCGCAAGGTCCACCAACTGCGGGTCAGCCACGCCTTCCACTCCCCCCGCATGGAACCCATGCTGGACGAATTCCGCACCATCGCAGCCGGGATCACGTTCGGGACTCCGCGGATTCCGGTCGTCTCCAACCTGACCGGACGGCTCGCCGACACCGAAGACCTCTCCTCGCCCGACTACTGGGTGCGCCACGTCCGCCAGGCAGTCCGCTACGCCGACGGCATCACCCACCTCGCCGACCAAGGCGTCACGACATTCCTGGAGCTGGGCCCCGACGGAACCCTCTCCGCCATGGCCCAGGAATCCGTCCCCGAGGCCCTCCGCACCGCGGTCTTCAGCCCCGTACTCCGCAAGAACCGCCCCGAAGCCGAAACCTTCACCTCCGCCCTCGCCCACGCGCACGTCCACGGCGCGGAGCTCGACTGGGACGGCGTATACGCAGGCCACGACGCCCACCGCGTCGACCTCCCCACCTACGCCTTCCAGCACCAGCACTACTGGCTGGAGATGGGCGTCCCCGCGGGTGACGTCTCCGTGCTCGGGCAGTCCGCGACCGAGCACCCACTGCTCGGTGCCGCCGTCGTGATGCCCGAGTCGGACACGCTCGTCCTCACCGGGCGCATCTCCCTGCAGAGCCACCCGTGGATCGCGGACCACCTCGTGATGGGGTCGGCTCTGCTGCCCGGTACCGGGCTGGTCGAGCTGGCGATCCATGCCGGTGATCAGGTGAACTTCGGCCACCTCGACGAGCTGATGCTCCAGGCCCCGTTGGTTCTCCCCGAGCGCGGTGCCGTCGTCCTGCGCGTGACCGTGGAGGCCGTGGACACGCTCGGGCGGCGTCCGGTGGCCGTCTTCTCCCGGCCCGAGGGCGCGGAAGAAGAGCCGTGGACCCGGCACGCCGCCGGTTTCCTGGCGGAGACCGCGCCGGATGCCTCCTTCGACCTGTCCGTATGGCCGCCGAGGGGCGCCGAGTCCATCGAGGTCGAGGATCTCTACGAGAACCTTTCCGGCACGGGACTGTCCTACGGGCCGGTCTTCCAGGGGCTGCGCGCCGCCTGGCGGTTGGACGACGCCGTATACGCCGAGGTCGCCCTGCCCGAGGGCACCCCGACCGGCGGTTTCGGGCTCCACCCCGCGCTGTTCGACGCCGCCCTGCACGCCGCATCGCTGAGCACGTCGCCGGAGCAGGAGACGGGGACGGGGACGGGGACGGGTCTGCCGTTCGCGTGGAGTGGCGTGTCCCTGTACGCCACGGCCGCGTCGATGCTGCGCGTACGGCTGACGCCGACCGGACCCGACGGTGTGGCCCTCGTCATGGCGGACGAAGCCGGTGCGCCGGTCGCCTCGACCGATTCCCTCGTCTTCCGCCAGGTCACGGCCGAGCAGCTCTCGGCGGGCCAAGGCGGCTTCACCGACTCGCTGTTCCGCGTGGAGTGGCCCGAGCTTTCCGTGCCGTCGGCCGAGCCGTCGACCTGGGCAGTGCTCGGGGAGCCGGGTTCTCTCGCCGATGGCCGGGTCTTCTCCGGCCTGGCCGAGCTCGCCGACGTCGAGACGGTCCCCGAGGTCGTGCTCGTCCCGCTGACCGACCGCAAGGGTACGGAGGCGCAGACGGACACGGATACGGGCACTGCCGCTGCCGCTGCCGTGCATCGGGCCACGCATCGCGCGTTGGCCCTCATCCAGGACTGGCTGGACGAAGACCGGTTCACCGACTCCCGGCTGGTGTTCGTCACACGCGGCGCCGTCGCCGCCGGCCCCGACGACACCGTCCGTGATCTGATCAACGCGGCTGTCTGGGGCCTCGTACGGTCCGCGCAGGCCGAGAACCCCGGCCGGTTCGTCCTCCTCGACACCGACACCGACACCGACACCGACACCGGCACCGGCACCAACGGCGCATCTCTCGAACTTGGCTCGCTGTGGCCCTTCCTGGGCTCCGATGAGCCGGAAGCAGCCCTGCGCGACGGCGTCGTACGGGCTCCCCGGCTGGCACGCATGCCCGTCTCCGACAGTGAAGCGGCCGCCCTCGTTCCGGACCCGTCGGGCACTGTTCTCATCACCGGCGGCACCGGCGCCCTCGGCTCACTCGTCGCCCGCCACCTCGTCACCGAACACGGCGCACGCCACCTCCTGCTCACCAGCCGCCGCGGCCTTGCTGCCGAAGGCGCACCCGAACTCGCCGCCGAACTGACCCAACTCGGCGCGGACACCGTCGAGATCACCGCATGCGACGCCGCCGACCGGGACGCACTCCAAACACTGCTCGACTCGATCGACGCCGCGCGCCCCCTCACCGCCGTCATCCACACGGCCGGAGTCCTCGACGACGGCGTCATCAACTCCCTCACCCCCGAACGCCTCGACACGGTCCTGCGCCCCAAGGCCGACGCCGCCCTCAACCTCCACGAACTCACCTGGGATCTGGGGCTCTCCGCGTTCGTCCTCTTCTCGTCGGCCTCCGGCGTCATGGGCAACGCCGGCCAGGGCAACTACGCCGCCGCCAACACCTTCCTCGACGCACTCGCCCACCACCGCCACTCACTCGGCCTCCCCGCGACCTCCCTCGCCTGGGGTGCCTGGGAGCAGGCGGGCGGCATGACAGCGGACCTCGGCGACACCAACGCCGGCCGCATGAGCCGCGGCGGCATGACCGGCCTCACCCACGCCGAGGGCCTGCGCCTCCTCGACGCCGCATGGTCCACCGGCGCGGCCCTGCTCTTGCCGGCGCACATGGACCTGGCCGCCGTGCGCGCCCAGGCCGCCTCGGCGGGCGTGCCGCCTCTGATGCGCGGTCTCGTCCGCGCCCCGGCACGCCGTACCGCCCACACCGCGGCCGTCGAGACCGGTGCCCTCGCACAACGTCTGGCCCCGCTCACCCGCGATGAGCGCCACGCGCACCTCCTCGACCTGGTCCGTACGCATGTCGCCCACGTCCTGGGTTACGACAACCACGCGACCGTCGAACCCGCCCGTGCCTTCAAGGAGTTGGGCTTCGACTCCCTCACCGCCGTCGAACTGCGCAACCAGCTCAACACCGCCACCGGGCTCCGCCTCCCCGCCACCCTCGTCTTCGACTACCCGAACCCTCTGTCCCTGGTCGACTTCCTGCTCACCGAGTTCGGTGGTGCGGACACCCCGCAGGCGGCGGCGCCCGCCGCCGTGGTGCTCACCGACGACGAGCCGATCGCGATCGTCGGCATGGCCTGCCGCTACCCGGGCGGAATCACATCGCCCGAGGGCATGTGGCAGTTCCTGATGCGGGGCGGCGACGGCACATCGCGGTTCCCCGCCGACCGCGGCTGGGACGTCGAGGACCAGTTCATCGAGGACCCGGAGCGGCCCGGCACGAAGTACGCGCTGGCCGGCGGATTCCTGCACGACGCCCCCGAGTTCGACCCCGGCTTCTTCGGGATCTCGCCACGTGAGGCGCTGGCGATGGACCCGCAGCAGCGGCTGCTCCTCGAAGCCTCCTGGGAGACGTTCGAGCGGGCCGGGATCGACCCCGCGTCCGTACGCGGCAGCTCGACCGGCGTGTTCGCCGGCGTGATGTACCACAACTACGCCGCTCGCGTGACGGACATCCCCGACGGGGTCGGCGGCTTCCTCGGCACCGGCAACTCCAGCAGTGTCGTGTCCGGCCGCGTCTCGTACACGTTCGGCCTCGAGGGGCCTGCCGTGACCGTGGACACCGCGTGCTCGTCCTCGCTGGTCACCCTGCACCTCGCTGTTCAGGCGCTGCGTCGCGGGGAGTGCTCCCTGGCGCTGGCCGGCGGCGTCACCGTCATGCCGAACCCGGACACCTTCATCGACTTCGCCCTCCAGGGCGGCCTCGCAGGCGACGGCCGCTGCAAGGCCTTCGCGGGCGCCGCGGACGGCACCGCGTGGTCCGAGGGCGTGGGCATGCTCCTGGTCGAGCGGCTCTCGGACGCGGAGCGCAACGGCCACCAGGTGCTCGCGGTGGTCCGCGGCTCCGCCGTCAACCAGGACGGCGCGTCGAACGGCCTGACCGCCCCCAACGGCCCCTCGCAGCAGCGCGTCATCCGCCAGGCCCTGGCAGTCGCGGGCCTGGCACCGGGCGACGTGGACGTGGTCGAGGCACACGGCACGGGTACGCGACTGGGCGACCCGATCGAGGCGCAGGCGCTGCTGGCCACCTATGGCCAGGACCGCGAGGGCCGCGAGCCGCTCTGGCTCGGCTCCATCAAGTCGAACCTCGGTCACACGCAGGCTGCGGCCGGAGCCGCCGGCATCATCAAGATGGTGATGGCGCTGCGCAACGGCGTCATGCCCAAGACCCTGCACATCGACGAGCCCTCCCCACACGTCGACTGGTCGGCGGGTGATGTCTCGCTGCTGACCGAGGCGCGGGAGTGGTCCGGGTCCGACCGTCCGCGCCGAGCAGCGGTGTCGTCCTTCGGCATCAGCGGCACGAACGCGCACATCATCCTGGAGCAGGCACCGACCGAGAGCCCCGACACGGTGGCCACTTCGCCGGTGGGTGCGGCGCCGGTGACCGGTGGGGTCGTGCCGTGGGTGCTCTCCGGCAAGACGGAGGGTGCGCTGCGGGCACAGGCCGAGCGGCTCGTGGCCTTCCTGCGGGAGAACTCCGACCTGCGTCCGGCCGATGTGGGCTACTCGCTTGCCGTCGCCCGGGCACGCTTCGAGCACCGGGCCGTCATCACCGGGGCCGACCAGGGTGAACTCCTGGCGGGTGTCGCTGCGTTGGCGGCCGGGGACGTGTCGGGGGCGGTGACCTCGGGCAGCGTCAGCCGTGGCCGGGTCGCGTTCCTCTTCACGGGTCAGGGCAGCCAGCGGGTTGGGATGGGCCGCGAGCTGTATGAGACGTATCCGGTGTTCGCCGCTGCCTTCGATGAGGTGTGCGCGCACTTCGACGGACACCTTGAACGGCCGCTGAAGGACGTCGTCTTCGGTACGGGCGCCAGCGCGGATGCCGGTCTGATCGACCAGACGGTGTTCACGCAGGCTGCGCTGTTCGCGATCGAGGTCGCGCTGTTCCGGTTGGTCGAGGCGTGGGGTCTGACGCCTGACTTCCTCGTCGGTCACTCCGTGGGCGAGCTTGCCGCCGCACACGTGGCCGGGGTCTTCGGGCTTGATGACGCGACCAGGCTTGTCGCCGCGCGCGGACAGCTCATGCAGGGGCTGCCTGCCGGTGGGGCCATGGCCGCGATCCAGGCCACCGAGGCAGAAGTCCTTGCGACGATCGAAGGCCGCGACCACGAGATCGCCATCGCCGCCATCAACGGCCCGTCGTCCGTGGTGATTTCCGGTGACGAGCCGGCTGTGGCCGAGGTTCTGGAGCACTGGCGTCAGCAGGGCCGCAAGGTCCACCAGCTGCGGGTCAGCCACGCCTTCCACTCCCCCCGCATGGAACCCATGCTGGAAGAGTTCCGCACCATCGCAGCCGGGATCACATTCGGAACCCCGCAGATTCCGGTCATCTCCAACCTCACCGGCCAGCTCGCCGACACTGCAGACCTCTCCTCGCCCGACTACTGGGTCCGCCACGTCCGCCAGGCAGTCCGCTACGCCGACGGCATCACCCACCTCGCCGAGCAAGGCGTCACGACATTCATCGAGCTGGGCCCCGACGGAACCCTCTCCGCCATGGCCCAGGAATCCGTCCCCGAGGCCCTCCGCACCGCGGTCTTCAGCCCCGTGCTCCGCAAGAACCGCCCCGAAGCCGAAACCTTCACCTCCGCCATCGCCCACGCGCACGTCCACGGCGCGGAACTCGACTGGGACGGCGTATACGAGGGCCGGGGCGCCCACCGCGTCGACCTCCCCACCTACGCCTTCCAACACCAGCACTACTGGCTCCGGGCCACCGCCCCGGCCGGTGATGCCACCAGCCTCGGACTCGGTAAGACCGGACACCCGCTCCTCGGCGCGGCGATGTCGCTGCCCGAGACGGACAGCATCGTCCTCACGGGCCGTCTCTCGCTCCAGTCACACGCGTGGCTCGCCGACCACACCGTCATGGACACCGTCCTCGTACCCGGTACCGGACTGGTCGAGCTCGCGATCCACGCCGGTGACCAGGTCGGCTGCGGTTCCCTGGAGGAGCTGACACTCCAGGCGCCGCTGGTGCTTCCCGAGCGCGGCGGTATCGCCGTCCGAGTGGCCGTTGACGCTGCCGATGGGAGCGGGCGGCGGCAGGTCGCGATCTTCTCGCGACTCGACGAGGCGGATGTCACGGAGCCGTGGACCCGTCACGCGGTCGGCCTCCTCACGGAGAGCACGCCGGAAGCGTCCTTCGACCTGTCGGCGTGGCCGCCGAAGGGAGCCGAGTCCGTCGAACTCGACGGTCTGTACGCAGGCTTGGCCGATGCGGGCCTGTCCTACGGTCCGGTGTTCCAGGGCCTGCGGGCTGCCTGGCGATCGGGCGGCGATGTGTTCGCCGAGGTAGCACTGCCCGAAGACACCACCACCGACGGCTTCGGACTGCACCCCGCACTCCTCGACGCCGCCCTCCACGCCGTGGCCCTCGGCAACTTCACCCAGACATCGGACCAGGCACACCTGCCCTTCGCCTGGACCGGCGTCACCCTCCACGCCACCGGCGCAACCGCACTGCGCGTCAAACTCTCACCAGCCGGCACCGACGCCGTATCCATCACCGCCGCAGACGAGACCGGAACACCCGTCGCCACCGCCGACGCCCTCGTACTCCGCGCCATCACCCCCGAACAACTCACCGCAGGCTCACAGAGTTTCAGCGACTCGCTGTTCAGCATCGAGTGGCCTGAGCTGTCGCTGTCGCCGGCCGAGTCGGGTACATGGGCAGTGCTCGGCGACGCCTCGGGCCTCCTCGCCGACGGACCCTCGTACACGAACCTGACCGAACTCGCCGCCACCGACGACACCATCCCCCAGGTCGTCCTCGCGCCCCTGCCGCCCTACGAGGGCCCAGACCCGGCCACCGCAGCCCACCAAGCCACACACCACGCCCTGAACCTGATCCAGAACTGGCTGACCGAAGACCGCTTCGCCGACTCCCGACTGGTGTTCGTCACCCGTGGTGCCATCGCCACCGGCCCCGACGACACCGTCACCGACCTGGCCAACGCACCCCTCTGGGGACTCATACGTTCCGCCCAGTCCGAAAACCCGGAACGCTTCCTCCTCCTCGACACCGACACCGAAGCACCTGAACTCGGAACCCTGTGGCCCCTCCTGGCCTCCGACGAACCCGAAGCCGCCCTCCGCGACGGCGGCGTACGCGTGCCACGCCTCGCCCGCGTGCCCGCGCCCGGTACCGACCAGACGGACATCCGACTGAACCCGTCCGGCACCGTTCTCATCACCGGCGGCACCGGCGCCCTCGGCTCACTCGTCGCCCGCCACCTCGTCACCGAACACGGCGCACGCCACCTCCTGCTCACCAGCCGCCGCGGCCTTGCTGCCGAAGGCGCACCCGAACTCGCCGCCGAACTGACCCAACTCGGCGCGGACACCGTCGAGATCACCGCATGCGACGCCGCCGACCGGGACGCACTCCAAACACTGCTCGACTCGATCGACGCCGCGCGCCCCCTCACCGCCGTCATCCACACGGCCGGAGTCCTCGACGACGGCGTCATCAACTCCCTCACCCCCGAACGCCTCGACACGGTCCTGCGCCCCAAGGCCGACGCCGCCCTCAACCTCCACGAACTGACAGCCGACACGGAACTGTCCGCCTTCGTCCTGTTCTCCTCCGTTGCCGGCGTCATGGGCAGCCCGGGGCAGGGCAACTACGCCGCCGCCAACACCTTCCTCGACGCACTCGCCCACCACCGCCACTCGCTCGGCCTCCCCGCAACCTCCCTCGCCTGGGGTGCCTGGGAGCAGGCGGGCGGCATGACAGCGGACCTCGGGGACACCAACGCCAACCGCATCAACCGCGGCGGCATGACCGGCCTCACCCACGCCGAGGGCCTGCGCCTCCTCGACACCGCGTGGACCAGCGAGCAGACCCTGCTCGTACCCATGCACATGGACCTGGCCGCGGTACGCGCCCAGGCCACCTCGACCGGCGTGCCGCCCTTGATGCGTGGACTGGTCCGTACCTCCACCCGTCGCACGGCCTCCGCCGCGACCGTCGAGACCGGTGCCCTGGCGCAACGCCTTTCCGGGCTCTCGTCCGAAGAGCGCCACACGCTCCTCCTCGACCTGGTCCGCACAAGCGTCGCCCATGTCCTGGGCTATGAGGATGCCGCCACCGTCGAACCGGCGCGCGCCTTCAAGGAGTTGGGCTTCGACTCCCTCACCGCCGTCGAACTGCGCAACCAGCTCAACACCGCCACCGGGCTCCGCCTCCCCGCCACCCTCGTCTTCGACTACCCGAACGCGACAGCCGTCGCCGAGTACCTCATCGCCGAAGTCATGGGCACCCGGCCCGAGGCGACCGCCGTTGTGGTGACCCGCGACAACACCGACGACGATCCGATCGCGATCGTCGGCATGGCCTGCCGCTACCCGGGCGGAATCACCACCCCCGAGGAGATGTGGCGGTTCCTGCTCGCGGACGGGGACGGGATCACCCCCTTCCCGACCGACCGCGGCTGGGACCTGGACGGGCTCTTCGACGGTGACACGGACCGGCCCTCGTCGGAGTACGCGCTGGAGGGCGGCTTCCTGCACCAGGCCGCCGACTTCGATCCGACCTTCTTCGGTATCTCGCCGCGCGAGGCCATGGCGATGGACCCGCAGCAGCGGTTGCTGCTGGAGGTCTCCTGGGAGGCACTGGAGCGCGCGGGCATCGATCCGGCCTCCGTACGCGGCAGCTCGACCGGCGTCTTCGCCGGCGTGATGTACCACAACTACGCGTCCCGGCTCACCGAGGTGCCGGACGAGGTGGCGGGCTTCCTCGGCAACGGCAGTGCGAGCAGCATCACGTCCGGCCGTGTCTCGTACACGTTCGGGTTCGAGGGCCCGGCCGTCACCGTGGACACCGCGTGCTCGTCCTCCCTCGTCGCCCTGCAGATGGCGACGCAGTCGCTGCAGCGTGGTGACTGCTCCATGGCGCTTGTCGGTGGTGTCACGGTCATGCCGACGCCCGACACGTTCGCCAGCTTCGCCCTCCAGCGGGGCCTGGCCCTGAACGGCCGCTGCAAGCCCTTCGCCGGCGCCGCCGACGGCACCGGCTGGTCCGAGGGCGTGGGCATGCTCCTCGTCGAACGCCTCTCTGACGCCGAGCGCAACGGCCACCAGGTCCTCGCGGTGGTCCGCGGCTCCGCCGTCAACCAGGACGGCGCCTCCAACGGCCTCACCGCCCCCAACGGCCCCTCCCAGCAGCGCGTCATCCGCCAAGCCCTGGCGGGCGCGGGCCTGGCGCCCGGTGACGTGGACGTGGTCGAGGCACATGGCACGGGTACGCGACTGGGCGACCCGATCGAAGCCCAGGCACTACTGGCCACCTACGGCCAGGACCGCGAGGGCAGCGAGCCGCTCTGGCTCGGCTCCATCAAGTCCAACCTCGGTCACACGCAGGCAGCCGCCGGCGTCGCCGGCATCATCAAAATGGTGATGGCGCTACGCAACGGCGTCATGCCCAAGACCCTCCACGTCGACGAACCCTCACCCCACGTCGACTGGTCGACGGGTGCCGTTTCCCTCCTCACACAAGCCCAGCCGTGGCCCGAAACCGGACACCCCCGCCGAGCCGCCGTCTCCTCCTTCGGCATCAGCGGCACCAACGCCCACGTCATCCTGGAGCAGGCGCCGACCGTCGACGCCGAGCCGGTGACAGAGGCTCCGGCGGACGGCGGGGTCGTGCCGTGGGTGCTCTCCGGCAAGACCGAGGACGCGCTGCGGGCACAGGCGGCACGGCTCACGACCTACCTCGACGAGCGCCCCGAGCTGAGCCCGGCCGACGTGGGCTACTCCCTCGCCGTCACCCGGGCACGCTTCGAACACCGAGCCGTCGTCTCGGGCGCGAACCGTCAGGAGCTGCTGGCCGGGCTGGAGGCCCTCGCCGCCGAACACACGGCCCCTGGACTCGTCGAAGGCTCGACCAGTCCGGTCGGCAAGCTGGCGTTCCTCTTCACGGGTCAGGGCAGTCAGCGGGTCGGAATGGGCCGCGAGCTTTACGAGACGTATCCGGTGTTCGCCGCTGCCTTCGATGAGGTGTGCGCGCACTTCGACGGACACCTTGAACGGCCGTTGAAGGATGTCGTCTTCGGTACGGGCGCCAGCGCGGATGCCGGGCTCATCGATCAGACGGTATTCACGCAGGCCGCACTCTTCGCGATCGAGGTCGCACTCTTCCGACTGGTCGAGGCGTGGGGGCTGACCCCTGACTTCCTCGTCGGCCACTCGGTCGGCGAACTGGCTGCCGCACACGTGGCCGGGGTTTTCGGGCTCGATGACGCGACCACGCTGGTCGCCGCGCGGGGACGGCTGATGCAGGCGCTGCCTGCCGGTGGGGCCATGGCCGCGATCCAGGCCACCGAAGCAGAAGTCCTTGCGACGATCGAAGGCCGCGACCACGAGATCGCCATCGCCGCCATCAACGGACCCTCCTCCGTAGTCATTTCCGGCGACGAGACGGCCGTGGTCGAGGTTCTGGAGCACTGGCGCCAGCAGGGCCGCAAGGTCCACCAACTCCGCGTCAGCCACGCCTTCCACTCACCCCGCATGGAACCCATGCTGGAAGAATTCCGCACCATCGCAGCCGGAATCACATTCGGAACTCCGCAGATTCCGATCGTCTCCAACCTCACCGGCCAGCTCGCCGACACTGCAGACCTCTGCACCGCCGACTACTGGGTCCGCCACGTCCGCCAGGCAGTCCGCTACGCCGACGGCATCACATACCTGGCCGACCAAGGCGTCACGACATTCCTGGAGTTGGGCCCCGACGGAACCCTCTCCGCCATGGCCCAGCAAACCCTCACCGACGCCTCCGAAGACACGCTCTTCAGCCCCGTACTCCGCAAAAACCGACCCGAAGCCGACACCCTCACCCAGGCCCTCACCCACACCCACATACGCGGTCGGGAACTGAACTGGGAAGGCGTATACGAGGGCCGGGGCGCCCGCCGCATCGACCTCCCCACCTACGCCTTCCAACACGACCACTACTGGCTCCACGCCACAGCCTCGTCCGGCGACGCCACCAGCCTCGGGCTCGGCACGACCAAGCACCCGCTGCTCGGGGCCGCGATCGCGCTCCCCGACTCGGACGGCGTCCTGCTCACCGGCCGGCTGTCCCTCCAGTCCCACCCCTGGCTCGCCGACCACACCGTCATGGACACCGTCCTCCTCCCGGGTACCGCGCTGGTCGAGCTGGCCATCCACGCCGGTGACCAGGTCGGCTGCGACGTACTCGAGGAACTGACGCTTCAAGCCCCCCTCGTCCTCCCGCGACAGGGCGGCATCGCCCTCCGGGTGACCGTGGCCGCCGAGGACGACGGTCACCGCCGCGTCACCATCCACTCGCGCCACGACGACGCCGAGGCTGAGACGCCGTGGACGCGCCACGCCACCGGACTCCTGTCCGGAGGAGTTTCCTACGGTGGCGCCGACTTGTCGGTCTGGCCGCCCAAGGGCGCCGATGCCATCGAACTCGACGGGCTGTACGACGGTCTGGCGAGTGTCGGCCTCACCTACGGCCCGGTCTTCCAGGGGCTGCACGCGGCCTGGCGACTCGGTGACGACATCTACGCGGAGGTCACACTCCCCGAAGGCACAGCGACCGACGGTTACGGACTGCACCCCGCTCTCCTCGACGCCGTTCTGCACGCCGTTTCCTTGGGTGACTTCACCGAAGCGTCAGACGAGGCACTGCTGCCGTTCGCCTGGACCGGCGTGACCCTCCATGCCACCGGCGCAACCGCACTGCGCGTCAAGCTCTCGGCAGCCGGCACCGACGCCGTATCGATCAGCGCGGCCGACGGAAGCGGCGCGTCTGTCGCGACCGTGGAGTCACTGATGCTGCGGCCGGTGGACTCCACCCAGCTCGCCGCCGACCGGCAGGCCTTCCACGACTCCCTGTTCGAGGTCGACTGGACGGAGATCCCCGTCCCGGCACCCGTGCACAGGGCCCTGGCTGTGATCGGCACCGATGCCGGGCTGCCGCCCGGTGCTTCGGAGCCCGTGACGTACGCCGACATCGACGCTCTCGCCAAGGCCGTCGAGTCCGGTACGCCCCTGCCGGATGTCGTCTTCGCGCCATCGGCAGCAGCCGCCGAGTCCGTCGACACGGCCGATGCCGCACACGTCGCCGCTCACCGCGCGCTGGCCCTCGTGCAGAACTGGCTGGCCGAGGACCGCCTCGCGGACTCCCGCCTGGTGTTCGTCACGCGCGGCGCCGTCGCCGCCGGCCCCGACGACACCGTCAGCGACCTGCCCAACGCTCCCGTCTGGGGCCTCGTACGCTCCGCACAGGCCGAGAACCCCGACCGGTTCGTCCTCATCGACACCGACCACGACGCGTCGCCGGCCTGGGACCGGCTCGCCTCGGTGGTGTCGACCGGTGAACCGGAGGCGGCACTGCGCGGTGGCGGCGTACGTGTGCCGCGCCTGGCCCGCGTGCCCGTCACCGACAACCCGGCCGCCACCGCCCTGGACCCCTCGGGCACCGTCCTCATCACCGGCGGCACCGGAGCTCTGGGCTCACTCGTGGCCCGCCATCTCGTCACCGAACACGGCGCACGCCACCTCCTCCTCACCAGCCGCCGCGGCCTCGACGCCGAAGGCGCACCCGAACTCGCCGCCGAACTGACCCAACTCGGCGCCACCACCGTCGACATCGCCGCATGCGACGCCGCCGACCGCAGCGCCCTCCAAACACTGCTCAAGTCCATCGATCACCAGCACCCCCTCACCGCCGTCATCCACACGGCCGGCGTCCTCGACGACGGCGTCATCAACTCCCTCACCCCCGAACGCCTCGACGCAGTCCTGCGCCCCAAGGCCGACGCCGCCCTCAACCTCCACGAACTGACAGCCGACACGGAACTGTCCGCCTTCGTCCTCTTCTCCTCCGCAGCCGGCATCCTCGGCAACCCCGGCCAAGCCAACTACGCCGCCGCCAACACCTTCCTCGACGCACTCGCCCACCACCGCCACACCCACAACCTCCCCGCAACCTCCCTCGCCTGGGGAGCCTGGGAGCAGGCGGGCGGCATGGCCGCCGACCTCACCGACACACACCAACACCGCCTCAACGGCCTCACCCCCACCCAAGGCCTCCAACTCCTCGACGCCACATGGCACACACACCACCCCCTCCTCATCCCCCTGCACCTCGACCTCCCCGCCATCCGCACCCAAGCCACCACACACGGCACACCCCCACTCCTCCGCGGACTCATCCGCACACCCAGCCGCCGCAACGCCCACACCACCACACCGGCCGTCGAGTCCCAGGCCTTCGCGGAGCGCCTGGCCGGCCTCACCGCGGAGAAGCGCACGGAGCTGCTGCTCGACCTCGTCCGTACGCAGACGGCAGCCGTCCTCAGTTTTGCGGGACCCGATGACATCGACCCGAAGCGCGGCTTCCTGGAGCTGGGTGTCGACTCGCTGACGGCCGTCGAACTGCGCAACCAGCTCGGCAAGGCAACCGGACTCCGGCCGCCCGCCACGCTGATCTTCGACTACCCGGTGCCGGTCGCCGTGGCCGACTACCTCGCGGCGGAGCTCGGTACGGAGACGGGCACGTCCGCGCTGTCCGTCCACTCCGAGCTCGACAAGCTCGAATCCCTGCTCGCGGAGATCGGTGGCGGCGCCGACGAGCGTTCCGGGATCACCGCCCGTCTGCGGGCCGTGATGTCGAAGTGGACCGACGCCCAGACCGAAACGAACGGCGCGGCATCGGACGACGCGCTGGAGTCGGCGACAGCCGACGAGTTGTTCGACCTGCTCGACAACGAACTTGGCCAGTCCTGAAACCCGCACGTCGTAGCCCTCACAGTGGAGTGACCTCAGTGTCGAACGAAGAAAAATTGGTCGACTACCTCAAGCGGGCGACGGCCGACCTGCGCGATACCCGCCGCCGCCTGCAGGAGGCGGAGGACAAGGACCGCGAGCCGATTGCCGTCATCGGCATGGCCTGCCGCTACCCGGGCGGAATCAGCACGCCCGAGGAGATGTGGCAGATGGTGGCCGACGGGCGGGACGGCATCACGGAGGTCCCCGCCGACCGCGGCTGGGACCTCGATGCCCTGTCGCTCGCCGACGAGGAGGCGGCCGCCGGGTCCGGTGACTCCGTCGGGTCCGGTGACTCCGCCGGGTCCGGTGACTCCGCCGGGTCCGGTGACTCCGGTGGCTCCGGTGGCTCCGGTGAGAAGCGCGTACCGCGCGGTGGATTCCTGGAAGGCGCCGGGGACTTCGACCCCACCTTCTTCCGGATCTCGCCGCGTGAGGCGCTGGCGATGGACCCGCAGCAGCGGCTGCTCCTCGAAGCCTCCTGGGAGGCCTTCGAGCGGGCCGGGATCGACCCGGAGTCGGTGCACGGCAGCAAGACCGGCGTGTTCGCGGGCCTGATGAACAACACCGACTACACGCCCTCTCCCGCGCAGGAGGGCATACCCGAGGGCCTGGAGGGTTTCCTGGGCACGGGCGGTTCCGGCAGCGTCGCTTCCGGCCGCGTCTCCTACACTCTGGGCCTCGAAGGCCCGGCCGTCACCGTGGACACGGCCTGCTCGTCCTCGCTCGTGACACTGCACCTCGCCGCTCAGGCGCTGCGCAACGACGACTGCACCCTCGCCCTGGCCGGTGGCGCCACCGTGATGGCCACTCCGGGTACGTACCTGGAGTTCTCGCGCCAGCGCGGTCTCGCGCTCGACGGCCGCTGCAAGGCCTTCGCCGACGCAGCCGACGGCACGGGCTTCTCAGAGGGCGTCGGCATGCTGCTCCTGGAGAAGCTCTCGGACGCGGAGCGCAACGGCCACAAGGTGCTCGCGGTCGTCCGCGGCTCCGCCGTCAACCAGGACGGCGCGAGCAGCGGCCTCACCGCCCCCAACGGCCCCTCGCAGCAGCGCGTCATCCGACAGGCCCTCGCCAACGCCGGTCTGTCGACGGGCGATGTGGATGTCGTCGAGGCACATGGCACGGGTACGCGACTGGGCGACCCGATCGAAGCCCAGGCGCTGCTGGCCACCTACGGCAAGGAACGTTCGGCGGAACAGCCCCTGTGGCTCGGGTCGTTCAAGTCGAACGTCGGTCACACGCAGGCGGCGGCCGGTGTCGCGGGCATCATCAAGATGGTCCTGGCGCTGCGCGCTGGTGTCCTGCCGAAGACCCTGCACGTGGACGCTCCTTCCAGAAAGATCGACTGGTCGGCGGGGGCGGTATCGCTGCTGACCGAGGCGCGGGAGTGGCCGGAGACCGGACGGCCCCGACGGGCCGCCGTCTCCTCCTTCGGCGTCAGCGGCACCAACGCCCACGTGGTGCTGGAGCAGGCGCCGACCGCGGCGGTGGAGGCAGAGACCTCCGACGCCGTCGCGACTCCGGCCGTCGGCGGGATCGTTCCGTGGGTGCTTTCGGGCAAGACGGAGGACGCGCTGCGGGCGCAGGCCGAGCGGCTGCACTCGTTCGTGCGGGAGAACTCCGACCTGTGTCCGGCCGATGTGGGCTACTCCCTCGCCGTCGCGCGGGCCCGCTTCGAGCACCGGGCCATCGTCACCGGCGCGAACCGCGAAGAGCTGCTGGCCGCGCTGGAGGCCCTCGCCGCCGGTGAGGTCTCCGGATCAGTGACGGCAGGGGTCGTGCGCCGGGGCCGGCTTGCGTTCTTGTTCACGGGTCAGGGCAGCCAGCGGGTTGGGATGGGTCGCGAGCTGTACGAGGCCTATCCGGTATTCGCTGCTGCCTTCGATGAGGTGTGTGCACGCTTCGATGGGCATCTTGAGCGTCCGTTGAAGGATGTCGTCTTTGGTACGGGCGGCGCGGCCGACGGCTCTGGTCTCATCGACCAGACGGTGTTCACCCAGGCCGCGTTGTTCGCGATTGAGGTCGCGCTGTTCCGGCTGGTCGAGGCGTGGGGGCTGACGCCTGACTTCCTCGTCGGTCACTCGGTGGGCGAGCTGGCTGCCGCGCACGTGGCCGGGGTTTTCGGGCTTGATGACGCGACCACGCTGGTCGCCGCACGCGGACGACTCATGCAGGCACTGCCTGCCGGTGGGGCCATGGCCGCCATCCAAGCCACCGAAGCCGAAGTCCTTGCGACGATCGAAGGCCGCGACCACGAGATCGCCATCGCCGCCATCAACGGACCCTCCTCCGTAGTCATTTCCGGCGACGAGACGGCCGTGGCCGAGATCATGGAGCACTGGCGTCAGCAGGGCCGAAAGGTCCACCAGCTGCGGGTCAGCCACGCCTTCCACTCCCCCCGCATGGAACCCATGCTGGAAGAGTTCCGCACCATCGCAGCCGGAATCACATTCGGAACCCCGCAGATTCCGGTCGTCTCCAACCTCACCGGCCAGCTCGCCGACACTGCAGACCTCTCCTCGCCCGACTACTGGGTCCGCCACGTCCGCCAGGCAGTCCGCTACGCCGACGGCATCACCCACCTCGCCGACCAAGGCGTCACCACCTTCATCGAACTCGGCCCCGACGGAACCCTCTCCGCCATGGCCCAACAAACCCTCACCGAAGCCCCCGACGACACACTCTTCACCCCCGTACTCCGCAAGAACCGCCCCGAAGCCGAAACCCTCACCCAGGCCCTCACCCACACCCACATACGCGGACGCGAACTGAACTGGGACAGCGTCTTCGCGGGCCACGACGCACACCGCGTCGACCTCCCCACCTACGCCTTCCAACACCAGCGCTACTGGCTGGACATGCCGGCCCCCGGTGGTGACGCGATCAGCCTCGGCCTCGGGGCGACCGGGCATCCGCTGCTGGGCGCCGCTGTGGCGATCCCGGACTCCGACGGGGTGCTTCTCGCGGGGCGTCTGTCCCTGCAGTCCCACCCCTGGCTCGCCGACCACACCGTCATGGACACCGTCCTCGTACCCGGTACCGGACTGGTCGAGCTCGCGATCCACGCCGGTGACCAGGTCGGCTGCGGTTCCCTGGACGAGCTGACGCTCCAGGCACCGCTGGTTCTCCCCGAGCATGGGGGCGTAGCGCTACGCGTCACGGTGGAGGCCCCCGACGAGGGAGGCCGCCGGTCCGTAGCCATCCACTCGCGCCCCGACGACACCGAGCCCGATGTCCCATGGACCCTTCATGCGGTCGGCTCGCTGAACGACACCGTCCCGGCCGCCTCCCCTGATCTGTCGGTGTGGCCGCCAAAGGGAGCCGAGTTCGTCGAACTCGACGGTCTGTACGCCGGCTTGGCCGATGCGGGCCTGTCCTACGGTCCGGTGTTCCAGGGCCTGCGGGCTGCCTGGCGATCGGGCGGCGATGTGTTCGCCGAGGTGGCACTGCCCGAAGACACCACCACCGACGGCTTCGGACTGCACCCCGCACTCCTCGACGCCGCCCTCCACGCCGTGGCCCTCGGCAACTTCACCCAGACATCGGACCAGGCACACCTGCCCTTCGCCTGGACCGGCGTCACCCTCCACGCCACCGGCGCAACCTCACTGCGCGTCAAACTCTCACCAGCCGGCACCGACGCCGTATCCATCACCGCCGCAGACGAGACCGGAACACCCGTCGCCACCGCCGACGCCCTCGTACTCCGCGCCATCACCCCCGAACAACTCACCGCCAGGCGTGGCGGGTTCCACGACTCGCTTTTCCACGTGGAGTGGCCGGAGCTGTCACTACCGGCCGCCGAGTCCAGGTCTCACGCCGTGCTGGGCGGGGCGAACCCCTTCGCCGACGGACCCCTGTTCTCGGACCTGACCGAACTCGCCGCCACCGGCACGATCCCCGAGGTCGTCTTCGCTCCCCTCGATTCCGACGAGGGCACAGGTACGGCCGATGCCGCACACGTCGCCGCTCACCGCGCGCTGGCCCTCGTGCAGAACTGGCTGGCCGAGGACCGCCTCGCGGACTCCCGCCTGGTGTTCGTCACGCGCGGCGCCGTCGCCGCCGGCCCCGACGACACGGTCAGCGACCTCGCCCACGCTCCCGTCTGGGGCCTCGTGCGCTCCGCACAGGCCGAGAACCCCGACCGGTTCGTCCTCATCGACACCGGCCACGACACGCCCGAGCTCAGCGCGCTGTGGCCCATCATCGCCTCCGATGAGCCCGAAGCCGTACTTCGCGACGGCGGCGTACGCGTGCCGCGCCTGGCCCGCGTGCCCGTCACCGACAACCCGGCCGCCACCGCCCTGGACCCCTCGGGCACCGTCCTCATCACCGGCGGCACCGGCGCCCTCGGCTCACTCGTCGCCCGCCACCTCGTCACCGAACACGGCGCACGCCACCTCCTCCTCACCAGCCGCCGCGGCCTCGACGCCGAAGGCGCACCCGAACTCGCCACCGAACTGACCCAACTCGGCGCCACCACCATCGAGATCACCGCCTGCGACGCCGCCGACCGGGACGCACTCCAAACACTGCTCGACTCGATCGATCACCAGCGCCCCCTCACCGCCGTCATCCACACGGCCGGAGTCCTCGACGACGGCGTCATCAACTCCCTCACCCCCGAACGCCTCGACGCCGTACTCCGCCCCAAAGCCGACGCAGCCCTCAACCTCCACCACCTCACCAAGGACCTCGACCTCTCCGCCTTCGTCCTCTTCTCCTCCGCAGCCGGCATCCTCGGCAACCCCGGCCAAGCCAACTACGCCGCCGCCAACACCTTCCTCGACGCACTCGCCCACCACCGCCACACCCACAACCTCCCCGCAACCTCCCTCGCCTGGGGAGCCTGGGAACAAACCAGCGGCATGACCGCGGACCTCGGCGACACCAACGCCAACCGCATCAACCGCGGCGGCATGACCGGCCTCACCCACGCCGAGGGCCTGCGCCTCCTCGACACCGCGTGGACCAGCGAGCAGACCCTGCTCGTACCCATGCACATGGACCTGGCCGCCATCCGCACCCAAGCCACCACACACGGCACACCCCCACTCCTCCGCGGACTCATCCGCACCCCCAGCCGCCGCAACGCCCACACCAACACACCGGCCGTGGCGCAGGGCGAATGGGCGAGGCAACTGGTCGCGCACGCGCCCAGCGAGCGGCATGCGTTCGCGCTCGAGCTGGTCAGGTCGAGGGTCGCCGCGGTGCTCAGCTATCCCGATGTCGAATCGGTGGACCCTGAGAAGGCGTTCAAGGAGTTCGGGTTCGACTCGCTGACGGCCGTCGAGTTCCGTAACCAGCTCGGTACGGCTGTCGGGCTCCGGCTCCCCGCCACCCTCGTCTTCGACCACCCGAACGCGACGGCCGTCGCCGACTTCGTAGTGGCCGAGCTCACCGACACCCATGCGGCGATCGAGGCCTCGGCTGCCGGGCCCGCGGATGACGAGCCGATCGCGATCGTCGGTATGGCCTGCCGCTACCCGGGCGGAATCACGTCACCCGAGGGCATGTGGCAGTTCCTGCTCAACGGCGGCGACGGGATCACGTCCTTCCCGACCGACCGCGGCTGGGACCTGGAGCGGGTCTTCGGCGAGGACCCGGAGCGCGACGGCGATTCGTACGCCCTCGAAGGCGGATTCCTGCAGGGCGCGGGCGACTTCGACCCGGCCTTCTTCGGCATCTCCCCGCGTGAGGCCGTGGCGATGGACCCGCAACAGCGGCTGCTCCTCGAAGCCTCCTGGGAAGCACTGGAGCGCGCGGGCATCGATCCGGCCTCCGTACGCGGCAGTTCAACAGGCATCTTCGCGGGCGTGATGTACCACAACTACGCCTCGCGTCCGACGGAGATCCCGGAGGGTGTGGAGGGCTTCCTCGGTACGGGCGGTTCCAGCAGTGTCATCTCGGGGCGGGTGTCCTACACGTTCGGGTTCGAGGGCCCGGCCGTCACCGTGGACACCGCGTGCTCGTCCTCCCTCGTCGCCCTCCATCTGGCCGCGCAGTCGCTGCGCCGGGGCGAGTGCTCCTTGGCCTTGGCCGGTGGTGTCACGGTCATGCCGACGCCCGACACGTTCGCCAGCTTCGCCCTCCAGCGCGGCCTGGCCCTGAACGGCCGCTGCAAGCCCTTCGCCGGCGCCGCCGACGGCACCGGCTGGTCCGAGGGCGTGGGCATGCTCCTCGTCGAACGCCTCTCCGACGCCGAGCGCAACGGCCACCACATCCTCGCCGTCGTCCGCGGCTCCGCCGTCAACCAGGACGGCGCCTCCAACGGCCTCACCGCCCCCAACGGCCCCTCCCAGCAGCGCGTCATCCGCCAAGCCCTCGCCAACGCCGACCTGACCACGGCCGATGTGGACATCGTCGAGGCGCACGGCACCGGCACACGGCTCGGCGACCCCATCGAAGCCCAGGCGCTGCTGGCCACCTACGGCCAGGACCGCAACACCGAACAGCCGCTCTGGCTCGGCTCCATCAAGTCCAACCTCGGCCACACCCAGGCAGCCGCCGGCGTCGCCGGCATCATCAAAATGGTGATGGCGCTACGCAACGGCGTCATGCCCAAGACCCTCCACGTCGACGAACCCTCCCCCCACGTCGACTGGACCACCGGCAACGTCTCCCTCCTCACCCAAGCCCAGCCGTGGCCCGAAACCGGACACCCCCGCCGAGCCGCCGTCTCCTCCTTCGGCATCAGCGGCACCAACGCCCACGTCGTGATCGAGCAGTTCGCGACTGAAGCCGGGACAGTGCCGTCGACCGTGCCGACCGTGGTTGGTGGCGCGGTGCCGTGGGTGCTCTCCGGGAAGACCGAGGACGCGCTGCGGGCACAGGCGGCACGGCTCACGACCTACCTCGACGAGCGCCCCGAGCTGAGCCCGACCGATGTGGGCTACTCCCTCGCCATCGCGCGGGCCCGCTTCGAACACCGAGCCATCGTCACCGGCACCGACCGGGACGCACTCCTGGCGGGCGTCCGGGCCTTGGCCGCAGGCGAACCGTCCGGAGCGGTCACGACCGGCAGCACCAACCGCGGCAAGCTGGCGCTCTTGTTCACGGGTCAGGGCAGCCAGCGGGTTGGGATGGGCCGCGAGCTGTACGAGGCGTACCCGGTGTTCGCCGCTGCCTTCGATGAGGTGTGCGCGCACTTCGACGGACACCTTGAGCAGCCGCTGAAGGACGTCGTCTTCGGTACGGACAGCAGCACGGATGCCGGGCTCATCGATCAGACGGTATTCACCCAGGCCGCACTCTTCGCGATCGAGGTCGCACTCTTCCGCCTGGTCGAGGCATGGGGGCTCACCCCTGACTTCCTCGTCGGCCACTCGGTCGGCGAACTGGCCGCCGCACACGTGGCCGGGGTCTTCGGGCTCGATGACGCGACCACGCTGGTCGCCGCACGCGGACGACTCATGCAGGCCCTGCCTGCCGGTGGGGCCATGGCCGCGATCCAGGCCACCGAAGCCGAAGTCCTTGCGACGATCGAAGGCCGCGACCACGAGATCGCCATCGCCGCCATCAACGGACCCTCCTCCGTAGTCATCTCCGGCGACGAACCGGCCGTGGTCGAAGTCCTGGAGCACTGGCGTCAGCAGAGCCGCAAGGTCCACCAACTCCGCGTCAGCCACGCCTTCCACTCACCCCGCATGGAACCCATGCTGGACGAATTCCGCACCATCGCAGCACGCCTGACCTACGGTGCTCCGAACATCCCCGTCGTCTCCAACCTCACCGGCCAGCTCGCCGACACCGCAGACCTCTGCACCGCCGACTACTGGGTCCGCCACGTCCGCCAGGCAGTCCGCTACGCCGACGGCATCACCCACCTCGCCGACCAAGGCGTCACCACCTTCATCGAGCTGGGCCCCGACGGAACCCTCTCCGCCATGGCCCAGCAAACCCTCACCGAAGCCCCCGAAGACACGCTCTTCAGCCCCGTACTCCGCAAAAACCGCCCCGAAACCGAAACCCTCACCTCCGCCCTCACCCACACCCACGTCCACGGCGCCGAACTCAACTGGGACGGCGTATACGAGGGCCGGGGCGCCCACCGCATCGACCTCCCCACCTACGCCTTCCAACACCAGCGCTACTGGCTCCAGTCGCTGTCCGCCACCGGCGACGCGTCGGGGCTCGGCCAGTCCGCCACCAGCCATCCGCTGCTCGGGGCCGCGATCGCTCTCCCCGACTCGGACGGCGTCCTGCTCACCGGCCGGCTGTCCCTCCAGTCCCACCCCTGGCTCGCCGACCACACCGTCATGGACACCGTCCTCCTCCCGGGTACCGCGCTGGTCGAGCTCGCGATCCACGCCGGTGACCAGGCCGGCTGCGGCCAGGTCGAGGAGCTGACGCTCGAAGCCCCCCTCGTCCTGCCCGAGCGCGGCGGTGTCGCCCTGCGGGTGACGGTGGGTGCCGCCGAGGAGAACGGGTTGCGCCAGGTCGGTATCTACTCCCGCCCGGACGGCGCGGACGCCACGGAGCCGTGGACCCGCCATGCCTCCGGCCTCCTGGCGGAGAACACGCCGGTCGCCTCTTCCGACCTGTCGGTGTGGCCGCCCAAGGGCGCCGAGTCGTTGGACACGGAGAGCCTCTACGCGGACCTCGTCGGGGCCGGCCTCGCGTACGGCCCGGTCTTCCAGGGCCTTCGCGCGGCCTGGCGGCTCGGCAGCGACGTCTACGCCGAAGTGGCGCTGCCCGAGGACACCGCGACCAGCGGCTACGGGCTCCACCCCGCCCTCCTCGACTCCGCTCTGCACGCCGTGGCCCTGGGCGACTTCGTGGGAGCGCCGGGCGAGGGCCGGCCGGAGAGCGGCCCGTGGCTGCCCTTCGCGTGGAACGGTGTGTCCCTGCACGCGACCGGCGCATCCGCCCTGCGCGTGCGGCTGTCCCCGGCCGCGGCCAACGGTTCCGGCGGCGCCGACGCGGTGTCGCTGACGGTCGCCGACGAGACAGGCGCCCACGTGGCGTCGGTGGAGTCGTTGACGCTGCGCGCGCTCGCGGCCGAGCAGCTCGCCGGTGGGCGCGAGGCCACGCACGACGCTCTCTTCCGCATCGACTGGACCGAACTCACCACTCCTCCGGCCGCTCCGGCCGCTCCGGCACTCTCCTGTGCCGTTGTCGGAACCGATGACGGACTCCAGCGGCTGCTCAAGGGCTCCGGTGTCGACGCGGCGACCTTCATGGACCTGGCGGAAATCGCAGGGTCCGACGCCATTCCCGAGGTCGTTCTCGCCGCTGCCCCTGCGCACGAAGGTGCTGCCCCTGCGCACGAAGGTACTGTCCCTGCCCACGAAGGTGCTGCCCCTGCCCACGAAGGTACGGACACGGCTGCCGCCGCGCATCGGGCCGCGCACCACGCGCTGGCCCTGGTCCAGCACTGGTTGGCGGAAGACCGTTTCGCCGCCTCCCGCCTGGTGTTCGTCACGCGCGGCGCCGTCGCCGCCGGCCCCGACGACACCGTCAGCGACCTGGCCAACGCACCCGTCTGGGGCCTCGTACGCGCCGCGCAAGCCGAGAACCCCGACCGGTTCGTCCTCCTGGACCTCGACGAGGCCTCGGAACTCACCGGGCTGTGGGCGCTCCTCGGCTCCGACGAACCGGAGGCGGCACTGCGCGATGGCGGCGTACGCGTGCCGCGCCTGGCCCGCGTGCCCGTAACCGACAACCCGGCCGCCACCGCCCTGGACCCCTCGGGCACCGTTCTCATCACCGGCGGCACCGGCGCCCTCGGCTCACTCGTCGCCCGCCACCTCGTCACCGAACACGGCGCACGCCACCTCCTCCTCACCAGCCGCCGCGGCCTCGACGCCGAAGGCGCACCCGAACTCGCCGCCGAACTGACCCAACTCGGCGCCACCACCGTCGACATCGCCGCATGCGACGCCGCCGACCGGGACGCACTCCAAACACTGCTCCACACGATCGACGACACGCACCCCCTCACCGCCGTCATCCACACGGCAGGCGTCCTCGACGACGGCGTCATCAACTCCCTCACCCCCGAACGCCTCGACGCAGTCCTGCGCCCCAAAGCCGATGCCGCCCTCAACCTCCACCACCTCACCAAGGACCTCGACCTCTCCGCCTTCGTCCTCTTCTCCTCCGCAGCCGGCATCCTCGGCAACCCCGGCCAAGCCAACTACGCCGCCGCCAACACCTTCCTCGACGCACTCGCCCACCACCGCCACTCACTCGGCCTCCCCGCAACCTCCCTCGCCTGGGGAGCCTGGGAACAAACCAGCGGCATGACCGCGGACCTCGGCGACGCCAACGCCAACCGCATCAACCGCGGCGGCATGACCGGCCTCACCCACGCCGAGGGCCTGCGCCTCCTCGACACCGCGTGGACCAACGAGCAGACCCTGCTCGTACCCATGCACATGGACCTGGCCGCGGTACGCACCCAAGCCACCACACACGGCACACCCCCACTCCTCCGCGGACTCATCCGCACCCCCAACCGCCGGACGGCCCAGGCCACTTCACGGGCCGAGAGCGACACGCTCACCCAGCGGCTCGCCGGGCTCTCGCGTGAGGACCGCCGGGCCGCGCTGCTCGACCTCGTACGGCAGCAGGCCGCGTCGGTGCTCGGTTTCGCAGGTGTGTCGGAGGTTCCCGCGGACCGTGCCTTCCGGGAGCTGGGGTTCGACTCGCTGACCGGTGTCGAGCTCCGCAACCAGCTCGGCAAGGCGACCGGACTGCGGCCGCCGGCCACGCTGATCTTCGACTACCCGAACCCGGTCGAACTCGCCGAGTACCTGCTGGGCGCGCTGCCCGACGGCGACGGAGCCGGGCGCAGCGTGCACGACGAGTTGGACGCGCTCGAGTCGCTGCTCTCCTCGCTCGAACCGGACGGCGGTGAGCGGGTCCGTATCAGCACCCGTCTCCAGACGCTGCTGGCCCGCCTGGGCGAGGGCCGCGGCGACGAGGGCGCCGGGGAGACGGAGTCGGTGGCGGACGCGATCGGCTCCGCGAGCGACGACGAGATGTTCCAGTTCATCGGCCGAGAATTCGGCATTTCCTGACCCGCTAGGAGAAGAGACGTCACCATGTCCAACGAGGAAAAGCTCCGTCACTTCCTTAAGCAGGTCACGGCCGATCTGCACCAGACCCGTCAGCGCCTCGGCGAGCTGGAGGCCGGCGCGCACGAGCCCATCGCGATCGTCGGCATGAGCTGCCGCTTCCCGGGCGGGGTGGAAGACCCCGACGGGCTGTGGGAGTTGGTGCGCGAGGGCCGTGACGGCGTCACGGAGTTCCCCACCGACCGAGGGTGGGACATCGCGGCGCTGCAGGGCTCCGGCGAGGAGGGCGAGGGATACACCTCCGACACCGTGTACGGCGGGTTCGTGCACGGTGCCGCCGAGTTCGACCCGGCGTTCTTCGGTATCTCGCCGCGTGAGGCGCTCGCGACGGAGCCGCAGCAGCGGCTGCTGCTCGAAGCGTCGTGGGAGGCGTTCGAGAGCGCCGGGATCGACCCGGCCGAGCTGCGGGGCAGCAGGACCGGTGTGTTCGCGGGCCTGATGAACAACACGGACTATCTGGCGCAGGCTCCCGTGCTGCCGGAGGGTGTCGGCGGTTTCCTCAGCACGGGAACCTCCGGGAGCGTGGCCTCGGGCCGGGTCTCGTACACCTTCGGTCTGGTCGGTCCGGCCGTGACCGTGGACACCGCGTGCTCCTCGTCGCTGGTCACCCTGCACCTGGCGGTTCAGGCGCTGCGCAGCGGCGAGTGCTCCATGGCGCTCGCAGGCGGCGCGACCGTCATGTGCGCGCCGGGCACCTTCATCGAGGTCAGCAAGCAACAGGGGCTGGCGGCGGACGGACGGTGCAAGGCATTCTCCGAGGACGCGGACGGCGCGGGTTTCTCCGAGGGAGCGGGCATGCTGCTCCTGGAGCGGCTCTCCGACGCGCGCCGCAGCGGCCACCGGGTGCTGGGTGTCATTCGGGGTACGGCGGTCAATCAGGACGGCGCGTCCAATGGCCTGACCTCCCCGAACGGCCCTTCCCAGCAGCGCGTCATCCAGGAGGCGCTGGCCAACGCCCGCCTCGCGCCGGAGCAGGTGGACGCGGTGGAGGCGCACGGCACCGGGACCACGCTCGGCGACCCGATCGAGGCGCAGGCGCTGATCGCCACGTACGGGCAGGCTCGTGACGCCGAACACCCCTTGTGGGTCGGCTCGTTCAAGTCCAACGTCGGGCATACGCAGGCCGCGGCGGGTGTCGGCGGCGTCATCAAAATGGTGATGGCCATGCGGCACGGAGTGCTGCCGAAGACCCTGCATGTCGGCGAGGTGACGAGGAAGGTCGACTGGTCCGGTGGTTCCGTGGCGGTGCTCACCGAGGCCCGCCCGTGGCCGGAGTCCGAGGAGCCCCGCCGCGCGGGCGTCTCGTCGTTCGGTGTCAGTGGCACCAACGCGCACGTGATCCTGGAGCAGGCACCGGACCAGGACCCGGAGCCGGTGGACGCCGCGGCCCTCCCGTCGGCCCCCGCGCGGACCGCCTCCGTGGAGGGTTCCCCGCGGGCGGTCGTCCGGCCGCTGCCGGATGCCGCCGCTCCCTGGCTCCTGTCCGCCAAGTCGCAGCAGGCGCTGCGCGGTCAGGCCGGGCGTCTGCGGGCCCACATCGCCGCCCGCCCCGACCTGGACCCGGCGGATGTGGCGCACTCCCTGGTGACCACGCGCGCCTCGTTCGACTACCGGGCCGCCGTGGTCGCCGACGACCGTGACGGGCTGCTTCGCGGCCTGGCGGCGCTCGCGGATGGCTCCGCGGAGACGGGTGAGGGAGTCGAGGACGCGCGGATCGTCCAGGGCATGGCCCGGCCGGACCGGAAGATCGCGTTCGTCTTCCCGGGTCAGGGTTCGCAGTGGCTCGGCATGGCCGCCGGGCTGCTGGAGTCGTCGCCGGTGTTCGCGGCCTCCGTCGCCGAGTGTGACGCGGCCTTCGCCGAGTTCCTCGACTGGTCGGTGGCCGACGCGCTGCGCGGATCGCAGGGCACACCGGACCCGGAACGGCTCGATGTGCTGCAGCCGATGCTGTTCACCACGATGGTGTCGCTGGCCGCGCTGTGGCGGTCCTTGGGCGTGCGGCCCGCTGCCGTCGTGGGCCACTCGCAGGGCGAGGTCGCCGCCGCGTACGTCGCAGGCGCGCTGTCGCTGCAGGATGCCTCCCGCATCGTCGCGCTGCGCAGCAAGGCTCTGCTCGCGCTGATCGGCAAGGGCGCGATGGCATCCGTCCTCGCCCCGGTGGAGTCCGTGCGGGAGTGGATCGCACCCCATGGCGACCGCCTGTCGGTCGCGGTGGTCAACGGACCCGGCGCGTGTGTGGTGGCCGGGGTGCCCGACGCGGTCGACGAGTTCGTCGCCGCGATGGAAGCGGCGGAGATACGGGTCCGGCGCGTGCCGGGTGCGCTGGGTGCCGGGCACTCCGCGCAGGTCGAGCCGCTCCGCGAGCGGATCCTCGCCGATCTCGGCCCGGTCGTGCCGCGGCCTGCTCAAGTGCCGTTGTACTCGACCGTCACCGGTGGGCTGCTCGACACCGCCACGATGGACGCCGCGTACTGGTACGAGAACATGCGCCGGACGGTCGAGTTCGACGGCACGGTACGCGAGTTGCTGGCCTCAGGTCACCAGATGTTCATCGAGGTCAGCCCGCATCCCGTCCTTACGGTGCCGCTGCAGGGCATCCTGGAGAGCGCCGGCGGCGAGGCCACTGTCCTTGGCACGCTGCGACGCGGTGAGGGAGGCGCGCGGCGTTTCCTCACCGCGCTGGCCACCGCCCACGCCGCGGGGGCCGAGCCCGCGTGGGACACCGTGATCAGCCCTGGCCCCGCGGGGCGGGCCGAGCTGCCGACATACGCGTTCCAGCGCAGCCGCTACTGGCTGGAGCCGGGGCCCTATGACGGTGATGTGACATCGGCGGGGCTGGTTCCGGCCGGTCATCCGCTGCTGGCCGCAGCGATCGAACGGGCCGACGAGGACGGCCTGTTGCTCTCCGGCAGGCTCTCTCTGCGCACCCATCCGTGGCTCGCGGACCATGCCGCGTTGGACACCGTGCTGCTGCCGGGTACGGCCTTCGTGGAGCTGGCCCTGCATGCCGGTGTCCGGGTGGGCTGCGGGGTGGTGGAGGAGCTGACGTTCGAGGCCCCGCTGATCCTGCCCGCGGAGGGCGGCGTCGCGGTGCAGCTCGTCGTCGGCGTGCCGGACGGTACGGGGCGCCGCGCCGTCAGTGTCCACGCCCGGCCGGACGATGCCACCGGCGAGCAGCCGTGGACCAGACACGCCACGGGAACCCTCGCCGGAGCCGCCGCGCCCGCGTCGTTCGACTTCACGGCGTGGCCGCCCCAGGGTGGCGAGGCGGTGCCGGTGGACGGCCTGTACGACGAGTTCCACGCCGCCGGGATCGGCTACGGACCGGCGTTCCAGGGGCTGCGCGGGGTGTGGCGGCGCGGTGCGGAGATCTTCGCCGAGATCGACCTGCCGGAGGAACTGCACTCCGCGGCAACGGAGTTCGGTGTGCATCCCGCTCTGCTGGACGCGGCGATGCACGCCGTGGCCGCGGGGACGGTCGGCGACGGAGCGGACGGGTCGGATGCGGGCGGGCTGTGGCTGCCCTTCTCGTGGCGAGGCGTCAGCCTGTACGCGACGGGCGCCAAGGCCCTGCGGGTGCGTTTCGCGCCGGTCGAGGGCGAGGACGCGCTCTCCCTTCAGGTCGGTGACGCCGCCGGGCGTCCGGTCGTGGCCGCCGACGCGCTGGTGGTGCGGCAGATCTCGGCGGAGAAGCTGAGCGCGGCGAGCACGCGCCACCATGAGTCGCTGTTCCAGGTCGACTGGGTGCCGCTGTCGCTCTCGGCGGCCGGCGGGAAGGCATCGTACGCGGTGATCGGTGCCGCTCTGCCCGACGCGACGGGGCCGAGCCACGCCGATCTCGATGCGCTGGCCGCCGAGTTGGCGGCGGGCACGCCCGTCCCTGAGCTGGTCTTCGCGCCGCTGGGCCTGGCCCCCGGGGGCGGCACCGGTGGTGCGGCCGAGACCGCGGCGGCCGCGCACCGCGCGGCCCGCGAAGCGCTCGACCTCGTCCAGGCGTGGCTCGCGGAGCCGCGCCTCGCGGACGCCCGGCTGGTCGTGGTGACCCGGAACGCGGTCGCCACCGGCCCCGACGAGGACGTACCGGGCCTGGCGGACTCCCCCGTATGGGGCCTGCTGCGCTCCGCGCGTGCGGAGAATCCGGACCGGTTCGTCACCGTCGACCTGGACGGTGAGCGGTCCTCGGCCGATGCGCTGTGGGCCGCGGCGGCCTCCGAGGAGCCGGAGATCGCGCTGCGTGCGGGCAGCGCGCTGGCACCTCGGCTCGCGCGGGTCCCGGTGGCCGGCGCGAGCGGAGCGGGGACGGATCCGGCGGCCGGGGATGCGGGGCCGGGCACGGCTCTCGACCCCGACGGGACCGTGCTGATCACCGGCGGCACTGGGACGCTGGGCGCCCTGGTGGCCCGCCACCTGGTGACGGAGCACGGCGCGCGCCGTCTGCTGCTGACCAGCAGGCGTGGCGCCGAAGCGGCCGGAGCCGCCGAGCTGACGGCCGAACTCACCGCGCTGGGCGCCGATGTACGGCTGGCGGCCTGCGACACCTCCGACCGGTCCGCGCTCGAGGCGCTGTTCGCCGATGTGCCCGCCGACCATCCGCTGACGGCGGTGGTGCACAGCGCCGGAGTGCTGGACGACGGCGTCGTCGACGGGCTGACCCACGAGCGGCTGGCGAAGGTCATGCGCCCCAAGGTGGATGCCGCGCTGCATCTGCACGAGCTGACCGAGAAACTGGACCTCAGTGCCTTCGTGCTGTTCTCGTCCGCGGCCGGCGTGATGGGCAACCCGGGCCAGGCCAACTACGCGGCCGCCAACGCGTTCGTCGACGCCCTCGCCCAGCACCGGCGCGTCCGGGGCCTGCCCGCCACCTCGATGGCCTGGGGCCTGTGGCTGGACAGCCTCGGTGTGATCGGTGAGGCCAATGGTGAGGACGCCGCCACCCGCACCCGAAGCCGTATCCCCGGCCTCGGTTCGCAGGAGGGTCTGGAGCTGTTCGACGCGGCGTGGCACCACGAGCGCACCCTTTTCGTGCCGATGCGGCTGGACCTGGCGGGCCTGCGTGCCCAGGCGGATCCGGAGGGTGTGCCGCCGCTGTTGCGGGGCCTGGTCAAGGCTGTCGCCCGGCGCTCCGCCGGCGGGGCGGGGGCCACGGGCCCGTCGCTGACGGAGCGGCTGGCCGGGCTGCCGGAGCACGAGCGGGGCGCGGCGATGCTGGAGTACGTCCGTACCCAGGCCGCTTCGGTCCTCGGCTATGCCGACGCGGACGCGGTGGCGCCCACCCGGCGGTTTTTGGAGATGGGTTTCGACTCGCTCAGCGCCGTCGAACTGCGCAACCGCCTCGGCGCCGCGACCGGTGTACGGCTGCCGGCGACCGTCGCCTTCGAGAACCCGACCTCGGAGGCGCTTGCCGGCTATCTCACCCGGGCCATGGCATCGGCCGAGCCGCGTCCCGAGGAAGGGGCCGCGCCCGCCGCGGCCGGCCAGGAGAGCGTGTTCGGAGCGATGGCGCGGCGCGCGGGCGAGATGGGGCGGCTCCAGGAGTTCGTCACGCTGCTCACCACCGCCTCGGAGTTCCGGCCGTCGTTCGCGTCGTCCGCGGAGCTCTCCGGAGAGCTGGACGTGGTCCGGCTCGCCAAGGGCGAGTCCGGCGCCGAACTGATCTGCATCCCCTCGGTCCTGCCGATGTCAGGACCGCACGAGTACGCCCGGTTCGCCGCCGCGCTCCGCGATGTCCGTACTGTGTCGGTGCTGCCGGCGCCCGGCTTCGTCCCCGGGGAGCCGCTGCCCGCGCATGTGGACGCGCTGGCCGCGGCGCACGCCGAATCGCTGCTCGCCCACACGGACGGAAAGCCGTTCGTGCTCGCCGCGCACTCCTCCGGAGGCATGCTGGCGCACGCGCTGGTGAGGCGGCTCGAGTCGTTGGGCGTACGGCCGCGGGCGCTGGTCCTGATGGACATCTATCCGCTGGACGCGCGGGCGTTCGCGGGCGTCCAGACGCGGATCGGCGGGGCCGGGAATCCGGACGACGCGCAAGGGCCGGACTCCGGGGCCGGATCGGGCGCGGCGGCAGGCGGCCTGGGGGCGCTCGGTGATGTGCGGCTCACCGCGATGGCGGGGTACTTCCGCGTCTTCGGCGGGTGGCAGCCACAGCCGATCGCCACGCCCACGCTGCTGGTGAGGGCTTCGGAGCCGCTGCCCAACTGGCGGCACACAGCCGACTGGCAGTCCTCCTGGCGCCTTGAGCACAGCGTGCTCGACACCGGGGGCGACCACTTCTCGATGATGGAGGAGCACGCGGGGGAGACCGCGCGGGCCGTGCACGAGTGGCTGTCGCGGCTGGACCCGTCGGCGTAGCGGTCGGCCGGCTCCTCCCTGCGGGGGGCATGTGGGGGTGGAAACCGAAGTCTCGGTCTCCACCCCCTTTCTCCACCCGTGACCTCAGGACCGATAATCGCGCGGCTCCTAGTCTTCTTTATACGCACTAGAACGAATCGGAGGTACGCAGTGACTGACGCCATGTTGGATGCTCTGTTCCTGAGCGGGATCCTGATCACCATCGTCCTTACCACCCAGGTGGGGCGGCATCGCTTCGGACTCCTCAAGCTGCTCATGCCGCTGGGGCTGGTGGCGTATTTCGCCTACGACATGCTGCACAACATGAAGACGTCGCAGCCCAATCTCACGTCGGCGGGTATCGGAATCGCCATTGGCGCGGCCATCGGTGTCGGACTTCTCTACACCATGCGCGTCGAGAACGACGCGGCCACCGGAAAGACCTACACCAGGGCCGGCTGGAAATACCTGGCCATCTGGATGGTGGTACTCGTCGGCCGGCTCAGCTTCATCTGGTCGCTGGAGAACATCGATTCCTTCCGCGCCGATTTCGGCAAGTGGACCGTGGAGCAGCAGATCGACCCCGAGGGGGTCGCCGCCTTCTTCGTCCTGATGGCCATGGCCATGGTCCTGGTCCGCACGGTCGGCGTGGCCATCCGCTGGATGCGGCGCCCGCGGCCCGTGGCGCCGGCGCCGCGGACCAGGCAGACCAGCACGGTCTGACCGTGTGACGGGTGGGGCGGGTAGGGGTTGTCGCCGCCTCTCGCCGGCCGGAAATATTCACTCCAGGAAATTGGGCCGGCACGGCACACACTGAACCTCAGGGAGATCTGGAAATGCGAGTTTTCTGTACGGTGACCGGAACCCAGGGGCATGCCAATGAGGTGCTGCCGCTGGCGCGGGCGCTGGCCGAGGCGGGCCACGAGGTACTCGCCACGGTGCCCGAGCATCTCGTCCCCGTATTCGAGGGAACGCCGGTCACCGTACGGCCCGTCATGCCGGGCATTCCGGAGATCATGCACTCCATATTCTCCCTGCGGGACCGCTTCACGGAGAGCAATCCCGGCGAGGAGATCGTCGTCGACAACAGGCTGCAGATGATCCTGTGGGGCGGCGGACCGCATATCACGACCACCTTCGAGCGGATCATTCCGATCGCCCGGGAATGGAATCCCGATCTGGTGTTGCGGGACGGTGGCGAATTGACCGGCGTACTGGTCGCAGAAGCGCTCGGTATTCCGCACGTCTCCTGCCCTTCCGGGCCGACGAATGTCACCGATCCCGAAGGTCTGCTGCCTTTCCTGAACGAGCGGCGCGCGGAAGTCGGCCTCCCGCCCCGTACGGAGCCGTGGTCGGTCTACCCCTACGGCCGCATCGACTGCGTCCCCGGGACGTTCTCCTTCACCCGGTACCCGGCGCCGGAGGCGTTCGCCTACCAGCAGCCCGCGGCGCTGCACGGCACGCGCGGCCTGCCCGCCGAGCTGGCCGAACTGCCGGGCGACCGCCCGCTGGTGGTGGCGTCGGTGGGCAGCGCGCTGCCCACGGTGATGGGCATGAAGGAGCAGGGCGTCGAACCGCCCGAGGGCATGCTCCACCCCTCCGAGACGCTGCGGGCCATCATCGAGGGGCTCTCCGCACTCGACTGCTACGCGGTCGTGGGCACCGCGGGCTTCCCCGTCGACGGCGTCACGGTGGGCGACAACGTGATCGTGACGGACTGGCTGCCCCAGCAGCAACTCCTGGAGTGCGCCCAGCTGTTCGTGACGCACGGCGGGTACAACAGCGTGCGTGAGGCCATCCGGCAGGGTGTGCCGATGGTGTCGCTGCCGCAGTTCGGCGACCATCTGCACAACTCCGAGCGGCTGGCGGAGCTCGGCCTCGGCGCCCACGTCACGGACGTGACGGCCGAGGGTGTCGCCCTGGCCTGCAAGCAGGTGCTCGGCGACGACCGGATCAAGGCGGGCATGCGCAGCGCCCACCGGCAGATGCTCGGCCTTGCCGGCATCGGCGAGGTCGTCGCCCACCTCGAATCGCTCGTCGCCACAGCCACCGCGTGACTGTGACTGGGACTCCGACTGTGACTGTGACTGTGACTGTGACCAGGATCTGACCTCACGACAGGTCCACCTGAGCCCGCTGCCGGCCCCCCGTCCGGCAGCGTCCGGCGGGCGCCGGTTCCGATCGACCATCGGAGCCGGCGCCCGTCCCTTCTGGCGTTCCGGTCTCTTGTCGCGTGCCGCCGTGCCTAAGGCCGGGCAGGCCGCTGAGTCTCCAGCGCGATCGCGGTGACGAGCAGCCCGTCCCGGGCGAGCCAGCGTCCGGTGAACCCCGTCAGCGGAGCCCCGTCCGGCAGCCGCCCCGGGCGCAGGATCCGCGCCGAGAACATCCCGGACGTCCCGTCGGTATCGCTGAAGGTGATCTCCGCGTCGTCGAAGTCGATCTCCCGCCGGGTGAGCGGGAACCAGGTCTTGTAGACGCACTCCTTGGCGCTGAACAGCAAGCGGTCCCGGTGCACGCCGCTGGCTGGCCCCGGCGCGCGCACCCACGCGGCCTCGCGCGGCAGTGCGATCGCCCCCAGCACCCCGTCGGGGAGCGGCCCGTCGGGCTCCGCGTCGATCCCGACGGCCAGGACGTCGTCGCCCCTGGCCAGCGCCGCGGCGCGATAGCCCGCACAGTGCGTCATGCTGCCCACCACGCCCCGCGGCCACTGCGGCACGTTGCGCACCCCCGGCAGCACCGGTGCGGGCGGCAGCCCCAGACCGGCGAGCGCCCGCCGCGCGCAGGCCCGTACGGTCGCGAACTCCGCGCGCCGCCCGGCCACCGAGGACGCGACGAGGGCCGCCTCCTGCGGAAACAGGGCGGCCTCCGGCCGCTCTCCGTCCTCGAAGGCCTCGGCGCAGACGACCGTCCCCGGCAGCAACCCGCCGATCATGCCCGCGCCTTCAGTCGGTCGGCGGCGCCCTCCTGGGCCCCGGGTTCCGGTGTGAACGGAGCGATCCGGCGCAGCAGCCCGCGCGGGTGGCCGCGTTTGCGCCACTCGCGCGGGTAGCCGATGGAGACCTCCTCGAAGCGGACTCCGTCGTACCAGGTGGTGCGCGGGATGTGCAGATGCCCGTAGACGACCGCGGCGGTGTTGAAGCGTGTGTGCCAGTCGGCGGTCAGCTCGGTCCCGCACCACTGGGCGAACTCCGGGTGCCACAGGACGTCCGTGGGTTGGCGCACCAGCGGGAAGTGGTTCACGAGTACGAGGGGCAGCTCCGGGTCGTGCGCCGCCAGTCGGCGTTCGGTCTCGGCCACGCGCGCCCGGCACCACGCGGCCCGGCCGGGGTAGGGGTCTGGATGGAGCAGGAACTCGTCCGTGCACACCACGCCCGCCTCGTAGGCGAGCGCCAGCGACTCCTCCTCTGTCGTCGCGCCGGGTACCCGGAAGGTGTAGTCGTAGAGCACGAAGAGCGGGGCGACGGCGACGGGCCCGCCCGGGCCGTCCCAGACCGGGTAGGGGTCCTCCGGCGTGACCACGCCGAGGCTTCTGCAGAGTTCCACCAGATGCCGGTAGCGGGCTTCGCCGCGCAACTGGACCGGGTCCTCGCGCGGCGTCCACAGCTCGTGGTTGCCCGGCGCCCAGATCACCTTGGCGAACCGGTCGGCCAGCATGCGCAGTGCCCGCTCGATGTCCTGCGTCAGTTCGGCGACGTCTCCGGCCACGATCAGCCAGTCGTCGTCGCCCTCCGGGCGCAGCGACTCGGTGATGGGCCAGTTGTCGGCCATCCCGACATGCAGGTCGCTCACCGCGAGGAGCTGCCGTCCGGCGCCACTGGCCGGAGCGGGGTCGTGGGCGGGGGCGGGTTCGTGGGCGGGGAGTTCAGGCGCAGTCGGCGACATCGAATTCCAAACTGGTCGGCAGGTCCTGTCGGCGCCTGATGTTGATTTTCCGGTAGACCCGGGTGAGGTGCTGCTCCACCGTGCTGACGGTGATGAAGAGCTTGCTGGAGATCTCGCGGTTGGTGTGGCCGAGCGCGGCCAGCCTGGCGACCCGGCGCTCGGCCTCCGTGAGTGCCTCCTCCGCGCGGACGCCGGTCCCGGTGGTGGGCTCCGGCCTGTCGGGCAGGGGTTCGGGCTCGGCGGGGGCGACTCGGTCCGCGGTGGGGGCGACGCGGGCCGCGGCGGGCTGGGGCGCCCGGAACAGTTCGTACGCGCCGCAGAGGTCGGCCACCTGGCCCGCCTGCCGGACCAGCCCGCGCCCCTTGGCGGGTTCGCCCAGCCGCTTGTAGGCGTGGCCGAGGTCGGTCATGGCCAGGGCCATGGTGTAGGAGTCACCGACGTCGCGAAGCAGTCGTACGGCCTCTTCCAGCAGTGCCGGCCGGTGCGGGAGGGGGCGGGTTGCCGCCAGCACCCGCAGAGCGGCCCCCCGGGTGCGCAGGTGTTCGGGATGCGTGCGGGACAGCTCGTCGTCGACCAGGGCCGCGGCCCGCTCGGGGTGCTTCAGCTTGAGCCAGGTCTGCGCCGCGCCGGTGCGCCACGGCGTCAGGGTGGGTGAGTCCATGCCCCAGGCCGTCATGAGTTCGCCGCACCGCAGGAAGTCGGCGAGAGCGGCATGATGACGCCCGGTCCGCAGCTGCAGCCCACCCCGTGCGTGGAGGTAGGAGAGTCCGTAGCGGGTCCGGAACATCGCGTCGGGTATGGGCCGTTCGAGCAGTTCCGCCGCCGCCTCGTGATGCCCCATGCGCGTGCGGGCCTCCACCAGCGCGGACAGGGGCAGGCCGATGCCGACGCCCCAGCCGTGCGTCGGCAGCCGCGCCAGTGCCGACTCGGCTCGCTCCACCGCCGCGGTGAGGTTGCCCTGCCGCAGGAAGATGTGCGCCCGGATCGCCATGAGCAGGGCCGGGGCACGCCCGCTGCGGGCCTGCCCGAACAGCCGGTCGCACCAGCGGGCCGATGTGGTGAGCAGATCGCTGAGGATGAGGGCGGCAAGCGCCGCCAGCAACGTCTCGACGGTGGCCTCGGTGAGGACGGTGGACCGCAGCGTCTGCTCGGCGTCCGCCACCGCCGTCGCCTCCGCCCGCAGCCCCAGGACGGAGTTCAGAGCGCTGAACGCCCGCACCGGCGCACTGACTTTGGCAGCCGGGGAGGGTGTGGTCGTGGCGGGTGCGGTCGTGACGGGTGCGGTCGACGCGGACTCGGCCGCCACGGGCTCGGTCGCCGTGGATACGGTCGCAGTAGTGGTGGGAGCCTCGGTGGTGGGAGCCTCGGTGGTGGACGCCTTGGAGGTGGACGCCTTGGAGGTGGACGCCTTGGAGGTGGACGCCTTGGAGGTGGCCGTCCCTAGCTCCGGCCACTGTTCGTCGTACGGGGCCCGGTCGTTCTCCGTGAGGGCGCCCGGGCAGGTGCCGGCCACCTGCAGCCGGGCGGCCGTGACCTCGTCGTCCAGGCGCGGTGCGTGCGTCTCGGCGGCCGTCGTGCTCGCCGCCCGCAGGGCAGCGGTCGCCTCGTCCACGTACCCGTACCACATCAACTTGGGCACCAGCCGCAGGGTGTGACCCACCGTCAGCTGACCGCCGCGGGCCGGCAGGGCCAGTGACTGGACCTGTTGGGCGGCGGTCGCCGGCTGATGACGCCAGTTGAGCTCGGCCAGCTGGGCCCTGATGGACAACCGGGTCGGCTCGTCGCGGCAGCAGCGCTCGGCCATCTGCAGGCACCGCATCGCGAAGTCCGCCTCACCGTCGGCCGACGTCCGGCGGGCGGCCTCCTGGAGGACCTGCCACACCCATGCCTCATCCGCCGGCCCTCGCAGGTCCTGGTCCAGCAGCTGGACCGCGACCCGCACGGGGTCCGCACCGCGCTGGTGCAGCACCTTGGCCGCGCAGTAGCGCAGCTGCGCCGCCTCCTCGGCCGGCAGGTCCTCCAGTACGGCCTGCGCCATCGCCTCATGGCGGAACTGCCGGCCATGCAGGATGCCCGCCTCCTCCAGAGCGGTCGCGGCCTGTCGGATCGTCCGGTCCTCGACGCTGAGCAGAAGACTCACGTTGGGCGAGGTCGACGGCTCCCTGAGCAGCGCGAGACCGCGTGCGACGTTGAGGGCGTGGTGACCGCTGCGCTGGACACAGCGCAGCACGGCCTGCCGGAAGAGGTCACCGGCCCGGGGCGTCCCGTCACCCCGGTCTGCGGCCGGCAGCAGGAGCTGGTCCGCGGCGAGCGCCTCGAGCAGCATGGGACTGCCACCCGTCGCACGGTGGAAGTCCGGGGCGAGGCGGCCGGCATCGGCGGAGGGCAGCCGGTCGGCGAGCAGGTGGCCGACGCCCTCGACACCGAGCGGGCCGAGCGGCACGCGCAGCACGCGGCCGGGCTCCGGCAACGCGTCGGCGGAGAAGAGCGCCCCGGTCGCCGCGGGCCCTTCCGTCACCACCACGGACAGCCCGGTCAGACCGGAGTGCCGCAGCAGGTACCGCAGGACCTGGCGGGACTGGACGTCCGCGAACTGGATGTCGTCGACGGTGATCAGCACCTGCCCCGCGGCGGCCGGTGCGCCGAGCCTGCGCGTCAGTTCCCGCAGGACCCGCAGGGGCACCTGGGAGACGGGGGCCGGGGGCTCGGTGGCTCCGGAACGGCCGGGGGCCGCCCGGTGCGCCGGCTCGGGCTCGCCCGGCATGCCCTGCTGGAGCTGTTCCAGGACCGCGTACGGCAGGCCCTGTTCCGTGGGCGCCGCCACGGCGCTCACGACGGTGATCCGGTTCGCCGCCGCGAAGTCAGCGAGCGCGTGCAGGAGTTCACTCTTGCCGATGCCGGCCGCGCCGCTGATGACCGCGAGGCGGGGACAGGGTCTCGCCGCTCTTGAGTCCATCCCGAGAAACTCGCGGAGCCGCGCCGTTTCCTCGCCCCGATGCACCATCATGGCCACGTGTCCTTCCCCTCCGTCGCACGCGAGGGGCGATGAGGTACGGACACACCGGCGGTCGACCGGTCATGCCCGCACTTCGTGCTTCCCCGTTGCGATGTGCGCCGCGCCGGTCGTGACCGCTGTCCCGGCCGAGGCCGGGACACGACTGCCGCTGCGCTTCCCCGTTGCGTTCCCCGCGGTGCGGGGGTACTGCCCCCGACTGCTCCGCGGCGGTCCGGCGGAGCGGGGGTGACCGGAGCATCATCTCCGGTCAGGACACCGGAAAGGTGTCCAGGTCATGTACAGATTCGGTTAGCTGCGACGGCCGGTTCCACAGGACGTCACCTCCATCGGAACCAGGTCGGCGACTGTTTGCCTGCCGTTCAGCGCGAACTGGGCGTTGCTGCCGCCCACCAGCCGGGTCGGCAGCTCGCGCCGCCGGTTGACCTTCAACTTCCGGTATATGCGCGTCAGATGCTGCTCCACCGTGCTCACGGTGACATACAGCCTGGCCGCGATCTCCCGGTTCGTGTTGCCGTGGGCTGCCAGCACGGCGACCCGGCTCTCCGCCTCGGTCAGCGAGGCCGTGTTCTGCGGCAGCACCGGCTCATGACGCGGCGTCTCCAGATCGGGTTCCGCGCCGCCCGGTATCAGCTGACGGCAGAGCGGTTCGGCGCCGCAGGACTTGGCCACATGCCACGCCTTGCGTACGAGCATCCGGGCCCGGTTGACATCGTCCATCACCCGGTGGAGCCGCCCCAGATCGCCGAGGCACAGGGCCAGTTGAAGCCGGTCTCCGCCGTTCTCCAGTAGCTCCACCGCCTCCTGGAGCTGCTGGAGGCCGCGGCGGCCGTCGCCGGTCGCGCCGACCAGCCGCAGAGCGGTACCGCGCGCCCGGCCGGGGCTGCGCAGCAGCTGCTGCTCGGCCAGGCTCCGGGCCTTCTCGGGGTGGCCGAGGGCCAGCCAGGTCTCCGCCGCGTCGAGCCGCCACGGCACCAGCTCGGGAGCGTCCACACCCCACTCCTCGAGGGCCTCGCCGCAGGCCAGGAAGTCCCCCAGAGCGGCGTGGTGGCGGCCGGTGGCCAGGTTCCACCGGCCCCTGGCGCGTGCGTAGTGCAGGCCGGGCAGGGTGTGCAGGAACACCTCGGGCACGGTCTGGCCGAGCAGGCTCTCCGCCTCGTCGAACTGCCCCATGCCCGTGTGCGCCTGGATCAGCGTGGCGAGCGGGAAGGAGCGGGCCAGGGACCAGCTTCGCGGCCCCAGCTGCCGCAGCGCCGCTTCGGCGCGCGCCTTCGCCCCGGGCAGGTCGCCCTGGCGCAGGGCTATCTCGGCCCGTACGGAGGTGAACATGGCCTGCCACGGCGGGGCATGGTGGTCCGCGGACTCGTTGAGCAGCCGCTCGCACCAGGGGATGGCGAGATCCAGCCGGTCGGCGTAAACGAGCGCCCAGAGGGCGAGGACCAGGGGCTGTACGTAGCCGTCGTCGAGCCGGTAGCGCTGCAGGACCCGGGTGGCCTCGGAGACCGCGTCCTCGCGCCGGCTGTCCGACAGGGCGGCCGACACCGCGGACGAGGCGTGCAGATGGGCGATCTCCGCGTCTCCGGCGAGCGTGTCGGCGGGGCCGGGGCGCATCGGCTCCTCACCGCCCGGCTCCATGCCCAGCGAGGGACTGAGCACGGTCAGCCAGCGGCGGGCGGCGGTCAGGGCCGTCCGTTCCTCGCGCCCGGACCAGCCGTCGTCCCCCTCGAGGGCCTCCAGCACCTCCCTCGCCTCGTGCAGCCGACCCGACCAGGCCAGATACGACAGGGAGACCACGAGGTCGCCGGGCGAGAGCCGGGCCGCCCTCGCGTCCAGCAGGAGCGTCGAAGCCTTGATGTCGACGGCCGCCGGATCGGTGCGCCAGGCGACGCCGGCCAGCTTGACGGTGAGCGAGGCGCGCACGCGGTCGTCCCGGCAGGATTCCCTGGCGAGGGCGAGGCAGCGGCGGGCGAAGTCCTTGTCGCCGTCCGCCAGCGCGTACTCGGCGGCCTCCTGGAGCACCGGAACCGTCCAGAGGTCCGCCGTGTCCCGGGCCACGACGAGGTGGTGGGCGATGTCGTTCGCGGCTGAGCCGTCCTGGTGCAGGAGTTCGGCGGCGCGGGTGTGCAGTCGCGAGAGGCGGTCGGCCGGCATGGCGTCCCGCACGACCGACGCGACCTGTTCGTCGCGGAAGCGGCCCTCGCTCAGGAGCCCGCACTGCCCGAGGTCGGCGACGGCCTGCTCGACAGCCCTGAGGTGGAGGCCGAGCAGGCGGCTGAGCAGCCCCGGTCCGGTGTGCGGCCCAAGGACGGCGATGCCCCGCGCGATCTCCGTCGGTTCGGGGCCGCACCGGTGCAGGCAGTCGATCACGGCCTGCGCGTAGTTGTCGCCCCGTTCGAGCGGCTGGTACGGGTCGCCCGCCTCGGTGGCGGTGAGGCGGTCCTCGACCAGTGCCCGGAGCAGGAGCGGGCTGCCGCCGGTGATGTCCTGCAGTTCCGGGGCGAGGCGCGCGGCCGTCGAGGGGGAGAAATGTTCGCTCAGGAGTCCCACGGTGCCGATCGGCGACAGCAACTTCAGCCGCAGCAAGGTGCAGTGCGGCAGATGCGCGAGTTCCGTGTGAAATCCACGCTTGCTCGATTCGAGTCGGGCGGGTTCGGTCAGCACGACCAGCATCCGGACGTGGCGAATGCGGCGGGTCAGATAGAGCAGAAACCGAAGAGATGCCTGATCGCTGTCATGAACATCATCAACCGCGATCACCACCAGGTCGCTCTTCGCCAAGTCGAGGAGAGCCGCACTCAGTTGGGGCATGGCCAGCATCTGGTCGTGAACCGATGACTCGTCCCCGGACGCTCCGTCGATCAGCCGGGCCACTTCGGCGTGGACCGCCGAGGTCAGCGGCGCGCTCGCGAAGATCCTGCCGAGGAGACCGAACGGCCGGGCACGCTCGGCGGGGACCCCCGCCGCATCCAGCAGGATGGCGCCTTCCGCCAATGCCTGGTCGGCGCAATTCATCAATAGCGCTGATTTCCCGCTGGCGACCGCACCGCTGAGCAGTGCGACCTGTCCTCGCCCCTCGCCCGCGCTTTCCAGGAGCTCTCTCAGCAGGCCCCGCTGATTTTCCCGCTCGACATAGTGTGCCTCCAAGAACATATTTCTCCCCCGAGCCGCCGGGGCTTTCGCGGTGAAACGGAAAGCCCGACGGTGAATATTATGTCAGTGAATGCGAACCGCAAAAACACCCTCGCGCGCCGGTCGTGCAGACGAAGGGTTCTAGAGCAGGCAACCCGAAACGATTCTGCCGACCCGCTCCTGGTGGTCGGTCAGGAAGAAGTGGCCGCCGGCGAAGGTGTGCAGTTCGAAGTCGCCACTGGTGTGCTGCCGCCACGCGGCGGCTTCCTCCGCACTCGTCCGTACGTCGGTGTCGCCCGTGAGCACGGTGATCGGCGCCCGCACCGTGGCGCCCGGTTCGACCCGGTACGTCTCGACGGCGGTGTAGTCGCCGCGGATGGCGGGCATCGCCATCCGGAGGAACTCCTCGTCGGCCAAGATGCGGGCGTCAGTGCCACTGAGCAGGCGCATCTCGTCGATGATGCCGTCGTCGTCGCGCTTGTGGACTGTCTCGTCACGGTGCGCGGAGGGCGCGCGCCGCCCCGAGGCGACGATCCTTCGCGGAGTGAACCCCGGGTCCCGCTCCAGCCGTCGCGCCACCTCGAAGGCGAGCGTCGCCCCCATGCTGTGGCCGAAGAGGACGGTGGGCAGGTCGAGCCCCGGCTCGAGGGCCGACGCGATCTCGTCGGCGAGCGCTCCCAAATCCGTGATGCAGGGTTCGGACCGACGATCTTGGCGTCCCGGGTATTGCACCGCGAGAACGTCCGCATCGGCAGCGATCATCCGGGTCATGGGAAAGTAAAATGATGCCGAGCCACCCGCGTGAGGAAAGCAGATGAGGCGGGTTCGGGCCTGCGGGGCGGCCCGGAACCGTATCAACCAGGGCGTGTTGGTTAGCGTTTCAATCATTGGCTGCCGTTCCGCCTTCAATTAGGAGCTCGGTGCGACGTACCCGCCGGAAGCAGCAATAGTAGACAGCTTGATCAAAGTAGGGGGTACCCCTATTTAGGGGCTGCGCGGCCGCGTCGAGGGGTTGCGGCGCCCGGCATTGGGGGCGGCGCAGGGGTTCGACGGCACAAAAGCCGAGTTCCACGAGGGATGCGCCCCCGTCGGGCGACATCAAGGCGGCGCGGACGTGATTTACGCCATGCCCACCCCTGCGGGCCCCCAAACCTCAAATAAACCTCAAAAAGTAGGGGTTCGACGCTCCGCCCGCCTTCCCATGACAGGCAGAACGAGGTCCGGGGCAACGACCCGCGGGTGCCCCACCGCCACGAGCGGCGGCCCGGCAGGGAGCCTTCGCCCGCCGGACACGCCCCTCCCGTGGCGGGCGGCTCAGGGGTGCGCCAGCCCCTGCTGATAGGCGTAGCGCACGGCATCGGCCCGGTTGCGTGCGTTGATCTTGGCGAACGCGTTGTTGATGTGCGTCTTGACCGTCGCCTCCTCGATGAAGAGCGTCGAGGCGATCTCCCCGTTGCTCAGCCCCTGGGCGATCAGCTTGAGCACATCGACCTCGCGGCCGGTCAGGCCGTCGGGATTGACCCGGCGCCGGACCGGGGCCGGTGCGGGCGAGGGCTGTTGGGCCCGACTCGGGGCGGCACCGGGCACGCTGAGCGCGGCGGCCAGCCGGCGGGTCACCGCCGGATCGAAGGTGGACTGGCCGTGGGCGGAGCTGCGGATGGCCACCGCGATCTGCTCCTGATTGGCGTCCTTCGTCAGATAGCCGCACGCCCCGGCATTCAGCGCGTCGACGAGGGACTCGTCGTCGGCGAACGTCGACAGCACCAACACGGCCACGTCCGGGTGTTCCGAGAGAATCCTCCGGGTGGCCTCCGCCCCGCCCATGCCCGGCATGCGCAAGTCCATGAGCACCACCTGGGGCGAGGTCTCACCGGCCAGCCGCACCGCCTGAGCGCCGTCGGCCGCGCCTCCCACCACCTCGATGTCATCCATCAGATCGAGCAGTGACATCAGACCTTCACGAACGATCTGCTGATCGTCCACGACCATGACGCGAATCCGCACCGATCCGGGCTCAGCATCCACGCCGGCGACCCCCCACACACACCTCTTGCGGTCCGAGCGCGGCCGCCGAACCAGGCGTCCCCCGCTCTCCTTCGGCGACCCAACCTACCCGCAATCCCCGGGCCGGCCAGGCACGGTGTGTGACCGCGGATGCGCAACCGGCCAGGCGGGGAAGGGCGCAAGCGAGGATCTGCGCCCTGATCTCCACCACAGGGTGGACCCGCGGAAAGGCCCCTCGTTCCTACCCTCTGGGCATGCCCCGGAAGGAACGCACATGAGCCTGGCCCTGGACCTCGATACGGTCATGACCATCCTGTTGATCCGCTTCGCCCTGATCGTCGCCGCCGTCTCGGTGCTCGTGGTCATCGCCTTCGTGATCCTGATCGTCCTCAAGCGCGGCGGCCAACTCGCCGCCGTCAGAAGGCGGGTGGAGGGCGCCGTGAGGTCTCAGCTCCGGGACCGACGGGCCGCGGGACTACCCGCCGACCGTGCGGCGCCGGGGCGCCGAGGGGTTCTCTGGGCCCTGGACCGCCTCACCGGAGGCGGCGGCCGGCCATGAGCTGGACGGTTCGGGCGGGGCAGCCGGCCATGTCCGTTCAGGCAGATGGCGAGGAGGCGGGAGACATCCTCTTCGCGGTCCTGCTGGACCGGCTGTGGAAGATGGGCATCGTGGTGGCAGCGGTTATTCTCGTACTGACCGCCATGATCATCATCTATCGGAGAACGGGCCCCAAATAGGCTTGCCCATACCGCCCGGGGTCATCGCACGACATCGTTGGAGCAAGGTGAACAAGGCATCCGCACGCGGCAGTTGGCGCCTCGTGGACCGGCTGGCGCCTGCCTGGCTCGTGGTGCAGTTCTTCGGGACGGCCGTGCTCGTCGTGGCCATGGTCACGGCGAGGGAGGACACGCTCTGGGTCTGGGGCGTGTACGCGGCGAGTCTGCTGTGCTGGACCCTGTTCATGGTCCTGCATCCCGTCCGGCCCGAGGCGGCCAGTGCCATGCTGGCGGCGAGCGCGCTGCTGCCGGCGCTGGTCGTGGGGTACTCCGACGACGCGACCGCGGTGATCATGCTGTGCGTACTCCTCGGCAGATTCACCTCGATGATCGCCTCCTCGGCGCGCATGCTCACGGTCGTGACGTGCGCGTGCGTGGTGGCCATCTGGCTGAGTTGCGCGCTCGCCGGGCAGCCGCTCACGTATGTACTCGGCTACACCCTGCTCGCCCTAGTGCTGACGCTGTTCGGCCTCAACCGGCGCCAGTACGAGGGCCGCGCCAAACAGGCCGAGCAACTGCTGGCGCAGAACCAGCTGATCCAGCAGGAGCAGGCGCGGGCCGCCGCGCTGGGTGAACGCAGCAGGATCGCACGGGAGATGCACGATGTACTCGCGCACTCCCTGGGTGCGCTGAGCGTCCAGCTCAAGGTCGCCACCGCGCTGATAGAGAAGGGCGACGCGGCCGGGGCGCTGACCCGGGTGCGCCGGTCCAACCGGCTGGCGGACGAGGGCCTGGTCGAGGCGCGCAACGCGGTGGCGGCCCTGCGGGGGGACGTGCCCTCACTCCCCGAGGCGCTCAAGAGCCTCGCCGTGCAACACCGTTCGAACCACCTCAGCGAGGTCCACGTGGACATCCTGGGCGACCTGCGGCCGATCTCACCCGCGGCCACGGTCTCGCTGGTGCAGACGGCACGCGAGGCGTTGACCAACGCCGCCAAGCACGCCCCCCGCGAGACAGTCGGGGTGACGGTGGAGTACCGCGCGGACGGACTGCGGCTCACCGTCGAGAACGCCACGCCGACGTCGAGCCTCCCCGACCCGGACCACGCCCCCGGCTACGGCCTCACGGGCATGCGCGAACGCCTGGCCCTCGTCGGCGGCTCACTCGTCGCCCACCGCCTGGAGGGCGACACGCGGTGGGCGGTGACCGCCGAGGTACCCGAGTGAAACGGTGCCGGACGCAAGAGCCCCCTGTCGGATTCGAACCGACGACCTACGCATTACAAGTGCGTTGCTCTGGCCATCTGAGCTAAGGAGGCATGCACTGACGTGCCCGAGCAGTGTAACCAACACCGACGGTGCCCCTGTCGAAAATTTCCTCGAAGGTCGCGGGCGCAGGACTACTGACAGACCCGTCCCCCCCGGGGTACCGTCCGAGCAGTTCGCTCAGGTGGACTACACCACTCCTCTCTTTACAACGGATCGTCCGGCACGTTCCTGCCGGTGAAGGGGGCCCTCACCATGGCCACTGTTTCGTTCGACAAGGCGACCCGCATCTACCCGGGTGGCGACAAGCCCGCCGTCGACCAGCTCGAGCTCGACGTCGCGGACGGCGAGTTCCTCGTCCTCGTCGGTCCCTCCGGCTGCGGAAAGTCCACCTCCCTGCGCATGCTCGCGGGCCTGGAGGACGTGAACGCCGGCGCCATCCGCATCGGTGACCGCGACGTCACGCACCTGCCGCCCAAGGACCGGGACATCGCCATGGTGTTCCAGAACTACGCGCTCTACCCGCACATGACGGTCGCCGACAACATGGGCTTCGCCCTGAAGATCGCGGGCGTCAACAAGGCCGAGATCCGCCAGAAGGTCGAGGACGCGGCGAAGATCCTCGACCTCACGGACTACCTGGCCCGCAAGCCGAAGGCGCTCTCCGGTGGTCAGCGCCAGCGTGTCGCCATGGGTCGCGCCATCGTGCGTGAGCCCCAGGTCTTCCTCATGGACGAGCCGCTGTCGAACCTCGACGCCAAGCTCCGCGTGAGCACCCGTACGCAGATCGCGAGCCTGCAGCGCCGCCTCGGCATCACCACCGTCTACGTCACCCACGACCAGGTCGAGGCCATGACCATGGGCGACCGCGTGGCCGTGCTGAAGGACGGTCTGCTCCAGCAGGTCGACTCGCCGCGCAACATGTACGACCGCCCGGTCAACCTCTTCGTCGCGGGCTTCATCGGCTCCCCCGCCATGAACCTCGTCGAGGTCCCGATCACCGACGGCGGCGTGAAGTTCGGCAACTCCGTCGTGCCGGTCAACCGCGAGGCGCTGTCCGCCGCCGCCGACAAGGGCGACCGCACGGTCACCGTCGGCGTCCGCCCGGAGCACTTCGACATCGTCGAGCAGGACGGCGCCACGGCGAAGTCCCTCTCGAAGGAGACCGAGGACGCCCCCGCGGGCCTCGCCGTATCCGTGAACGTCGTCGAGGAGCTCGGCGCCGACGGCTATGTCTACGGCTCCGCGGAGGTCGGCGGCGAGCACAAGGACCTCGTGGTCCGTGTGAACGGCCGCCGGGTCCCGGAGAAGGGCACGCAGCTGCACGTCGTACCCCGTCCGGGCGAGATCCACGTGTTCTCGACGTCGACGGGCGAGCGCCTCACCGACTGACGATCCCGCTCACCAGCAAGGACAGGGCCCCGCACTCCGGTGCGGGGCCCTGCGCGTGCACCCACGTTGTCGACAAATACCCCGGCAGACCGGTCATTTCGCCTCGCGCTCGTCAACACCGCTCCAAAGAAACCTCATTCTCCGTCGCTCGACCGAGTGACGTAATGTCGCCAAATCATCACCGACCGCTACGCTCACTCGCGTGACGCACTCCGCCAACTACACCCAGAAGCCGCGCCGAGCCCACCGGGGCCCCGCCCGCCGCATCGGCCGCACGCTCGCCCTCGTCCTGCCCGTGATGCTGGTGCTCTCCGGGACCCTCGCGGTCACCAGCGTCAACTGGTCCCAGAGCTCCTCGGAATCGATGCTCACCGCATCCGCCGACGACCTCTCCGTACCGGCCAAGTCCCGCGCACCGCAGGACATCCTGCGCGACCGGCTGCTCCTGGAGCTCCAGGAGAGGAACCCGGGCGTCGCGCTCACCCACCTCCAGCAGGAGGTGAACCGCCACCCGTCGCTCGCCAAGCACTGCGTCTCCATCGCCCGTGCTCTCGGCCGCGCGGCCGTCCGGGCGTACGGCCCGACACGCGCCCAGTCGTACGCCCGCCCGGTCTGCGACACGTCCTTCGCGACAGGTGTCGCCGCACAGTCGTCTTGAGCCGCCCGGAGACCGAGGACAGGGGGCCGGGTCGGAGTCCCGCGACATCCGCATATCGTGCGGTACATGACCTCTGACCCGCACCCTGTCCAAGCCGTTGTCCTGGCCGGAGGCCAAGGCTCGCGCCTCCGTCCGTACACCGACGACCGGCCCAAGCCGATGGTCGAGATCCCCGGCACGGGGACCCCGATCATCGGCCATCAGCTTTCCTGGCTGGCGGCCGAGGGCGTGACGGACGCGGTCGTCTCCTGCGGCCATCTCGCCGAAGTGCTCCAGGAGTGGCTGGAGTCGGCGGACCTCCCCCTGAACGTCACCACGGTCGTCGAGAACGAGCCCCTGGGCCGCGGCGGCGGCCTGAAGTACGCCGCCCGCCACCTCCCGCACGCGGACCGCCCCTGGTACGCGACGAACGGCGACATCTGGACCCGCTTCTCGCTGCGCGACATGGCGGCCTTCCACGCCGAGCGCGACGCCACCGCGACCCTCGCCCTGGCCCGCCCCCGCATTCCGTGGGGCGCCGTCGAGACGGACGCGTTCGGCCACATCACGGACTTCATCGAGTCCCCGCCGTCCCCCTACCTCATCAACGCGGGCGTGTACGTCTTCTCCGCCTCCTTCACGGCGCTCCTGCCGGACCGCGGCGACCACGAGCGCACCACGTTCCCCCGCCTGGCCCGCGAGAAGAGCCTGGCGGGTTTCCCGCTGCCGCAGGGCGCCTACTGGCGGGCGATCGACACCGCGAAGGACCTCACGGAGGCGGCCAAGGAACTGGCGGGCAAGGAGGGTTGAGACCCGCTCCCCGCCTACGTACGCCGACGGGGCCCCGCACAGTGTCTGTGCGGGGCCCCGTCGCCGTATCCGGAGGGGGGAGGTCAGCCGCCGCCCAGCAGGCCGCCCACGAGCCGGCTGTTGCCGCCGCCCGTGCTGCCGCTGCCGCCGCTCGTGCCGCCCTCGGGTGCTCCGCCGCCGCTGCCGCCGCCGCTGGACGTGGGTCCCGCGGTGGCCGACGTCGGAGGCTGCTGGGGCGAGGACTGCTGTGGCGGTGCCTGACCGGTGGCGCCCTGTGTCTGGCTGGGCTGCCCCTGGCCGGTGCCCGCCGCGGCGGACTCGCGCGCCGCGCCCGGAGTGGTCGCCGCGGCGCCCTGCGTGGGGCTCGCGGAACTGCCCCGCGTCGGCGCCCCGGACCCGGTGTCCGTGGGGCTCTGCGACTGTCCCTGGCGCTGCTGCTGCTTCTTCCCGGGCTCCCCCGGGAGCGGTGAGCCCGGCAGTTCGTTGCGCGGGGCCTCGCCGGGTCCCGGCACGGTCACACGGTCGGCGTCCCGCACGGCGCCGCCGAGCATCGAACCGATGAGCAGTGTGAGCCCGACGACGAGCGCCCCGACGAGCGCCCCGCGCCGCAGCACACGGCGCCGGAGCTCCCAGATGTCCACGCGCGGCCCGAGCGTCCGCCACGCCTCACCGGCGAGGCGTCCGTCGACGGAGTAGACGGGTGCGCCCGCGATGATCAGCGGCGACCATGCGGCCAGATAGATGATGTCCGGCGCGTCGTAGGCGGGGACGGTCTTCCAGCTGACGGTGACGATGAGCGCGGCGGACAGGAGCACGCCGATGCCGGCCGCGACCCGCTGCCAGAGACCGAGCACCGTGAGCACGCCGACGATGATCTGCAGGAAGGCGATGCAGAGCCCGGCGCCCACCGGGTGCGAGAGGGCGAAGTCCCGCAGTGGCTCGGCGAGCGCCCAGGGGTGCAGCGAGTTGAGCCACTTGACCATGGAGCCGCGGTCGCCGCCGTCGAAGTACACGGGGTCGCAGAGCTTGCCCATGCCGGCGTAGATGGAGATGAACCCGAGGAAGACGCGCAGCGGAAGCAGCACGACGCCGAGGTTCATCCGGCGGCCGGGGTAGTAGGCGTGCCGGACCGGGTCGGCCCCGTGCCGCCGCACGACCTGGCGGTCGTCCGTGTCGCCGTAGTCCTGGTCGAACTCGTCGCCCCCGTAGGGGAGTTGTTCGTCGAGGTCGCTCTCCGGCATCGGCATGCGCGGAATGAGCCGGGTGCCGGGGCCGGGATGACGAGGACCGATGACGGCAGGCGTGGCCTGCGTACTCTCGAGGTCGTCGTCGACGTCGATGCGGGGGATGACCTGCGTGGCACCTCCGTCGTCGTAGGAGGAGCCGCCGGCTTCGGCCGAATGGCGCACGCCGGTTCCACGCACCGCCTGCAGCAGTCCGGTGGCTCCGGGGTCGCCCGGCTCGGACTTCCCGCTCCAGACGACGGGCGAGCGGCGCCGGGCGGCGGCGCCGGCTGCGGGGATACGCACGCTGTCATCGGCATTTCTCAAGTGCCGTGCGATACGCGGGGATTGGGTCCGCTGCGCGGTGGGGAGCTGCACGCGGAAGCTCGCGTGATTCACGATGACCTGCGCCGGGTCGCTCGGCACCTTCACCATGCTCAGCGCGGGAGCTTCGTCGAACCCTGACGAGCTTCCCCCCGTGGGATTGCGGGGCGTTCTGGTGTCCACACTCATCTAACCGAGTGATGTGTGTTTAGGACACTGCCTTGACCGCGCGGAAATGTCCGGACCGCGTCAAGATCTCCTACGGACGTCGGCACCGACGTCGGCCGGCCCATTGAATCCGGGCCGGCCGACGTCCGGGATGACGGCTAACTCCGGCGCCGGGACGCCTCGTAGAGCACGACGCCCGCGGCGACACCGGCGTTCAGGGACTCCGTCCCGCCCGGCATCGGAATCCGCACGCGGTAGTCGCAGGTCTCGCCGACCAGACGCGAGAGGCCCTTGCCCTCGCTGCCGATGACGATGACGACGGGACCGGACAGCGCCTCCAGGTCGCCGACCTCGTGCTCGCCGTCCGCCGCGAGCCCGACGATCGCGAGCCCGGCCTTCTTGTAGGCCTCGAGGACGCGGGTCAGGTTCGTGGCACGCGCGACGGGCGTACGCGCCGCGGCACCGGCGGCCGTCTTCCAGGCGCCCGCGGTCATCCCGGCGGCACGCCGCTCGGGGACGACGACGCCGTGCCCGCCGAAGGCGGAGGCGGAACGCACCACGGCGCCCAGGTTCCGCGGGTCCGTCACGCCGTCGAGCGCGACGATCAGCGGGTCCTCGCCCTGGTCGTACGCGGCGGCCGCGAGCTCCTCGGGGTGCGCGTACTCGTAGGGCGGCACCTGGAGCACGAGGCCCTGGTGGTTGAGGCCGTTGGTCATGCGGTCCAGCTCGGGGCGGGGCGCCTCCATGAGGTGGATGCCGCCGCGCTCACCGGCGATCTGCAGCGCCTCGCGGACGCGCTCGTCGTTGTCGATGAACTGCTGGACGTAGAGCATCGAGGCCGGCACGCCCTCGCGCAGCGCCTCGACGACCGAGTTGCGGCCGACGACCATCTCGGACGTGCCCTTGCCGCGGCCCTTCACGGCGGCGGGACGGCGTCCGCCGGGACCGCCCGAGGCCTTCTTGGCGGCGGCGTTGGCGATGCGGTTCTTCTTGTGTCCCTTGCGCGCCTCGGCGGGCGGCGTCGGGCCCTTGCCCTCAAGGCCGCGGCGCCGGTTCCCGCCGCTGCCGACCTGCGCGCCCTTCTTGCCTGACATGCGGCGGTTGTTAGCGGCCATGACCTACCTGTCTCTGTGTTGCGTGCGGCTGCCTGCTTGCTGCATGGCTGCCCACGGCGTGACTGCGTACGTATATGAAGTGTGCCGCCTGGGTCGCCGGGCGGCACATCGCGAGGTCGGACGCTCAGCGCGGGCCGAGAGTCCACCGCGGTCCGGTCGGGCCGTCCTCGATGACGAGGCCCGACTGGTTGAGCTGGTCGCGGATGGCGTCGGCGGTGGCCCAGTCCTTGCGGCCACGCGCCGCCTCCCGCTGCTGGAGCACGAGACGGACGAGCGTGTCGACGACCCCGTGGAGGTCTTCGCCGCGGTCGCCCTCGCCGGCCCACTGCGGGTCGAGCGGGTCGAGGCCGAGGACGCCCAGCATGGCCCGCACCTCGGCGAGCCGCTCCACCGCGGCTTCCTTGTCGTCGGCGGCCAGGGCGGAATTACCCTGCCGGACCGTCGTGTGCACGATGGCGAGCGCCTGCGGGACGCCCAGGTCGTCGTCCATCGCGTCGGCGAAGGCGGGCGGCACATCGGCGGCGGGCTCCACGACGCCCCCGGCCTTCTCCACCACGCGCTGCACGAAGCCCTCGATCCGCGCGAACGCGGACTCGGCCTCGCGCAGGGCCTCCTCGCTGTACTCGATCATCGAGCGGTAGTGCGGGGTGCCCAGGTAGTAGCGAAGGACGATCGGGCGCCACTTCTTGACCATCTCGGACACGAGGACCGAGTTGCCGAGCGACTTCGACATCTTCTCGCCGCTCATGGTGACCCAGCCGTTGTGCACCCAGTACCGCGCGAACGCGTCGCCGAAGGCCTTGGCCTGCGCGATCTCGTTCTCGTGGTGCGGGAAGATCAGGTCGATGCCGCCGCCGTGGATGTCGAACTCACGGCCGAGGTACTTGTGGGCCATCGCCGAGCACTCCAGGTGCCAGCCGGGACGGCCGCGGCCCCAGGGGGTCTCCCAACTGGGCTCCCCCTCCTTGGCGGCCTTCCACATGGCGAAGTCACGCGGGTCGCGCTTGCCGGTCTCGCCCTCGCCCGACGGCTGCAGCAGGTTGTCCAGCTCTTGGTTGGACAGCTCCAGATAGCCCGGGAAGGACTTCACGTCGAAGTAGACGTTGCCGTCCGACTCGTACGCGTGGCCGCGCTCGATCAGGCCGCGCATCATCTCGACCATCTCGGTGATGTGCCCGGTGGCGCGCGGCTCGTACGTGGGCGGCAGGCAGCCGAGGACGTCGTAGCCGTCGTTGAAGGCCCGCTCGTTCTCGTACCCGATCGACCACCATGGACGGCCCTGCTCGGCCGACTTCCGGATGATCTTGTCGTCGATGTCCGTGACGTTGCGGATGAAGGTGACCTCATAGCCGCGGTAGTCGAACCAGCGGCGCATGATGTCGAAGTTGAGGCCCGACCGGATGTGGCCGATGTGCGGGGCCGCCTGCACCGTCGCGCCGCACAGGTAGATCGAGACACAGCCGTCGGTGAGCGGGCTGAAGTCTCGGATCTGCCGGGCGCTGGTGTCGTACAGGCGAATCGTCACCACACCAGGGTAGTGGTCCAAGGACAGTGCCCTGCGACCTCCGGGGTCGACAGGGCACGGAACTGTGGCATGCGCGGGCGCGAGAGGGCCTCAGAGGCGGCCGACGACCTTGCGCGGAGTGACGCGGACGACGACGCGGGGCTTCTCGTTCACGGAGGACGGATTGAACTCGACGTACTTGAGGCCGGTGTACTTCAGCGCCAGCTCGTCGATCAGCTCCTGCCCGCCCTCGGTGGTCATCGTCACCTCACCGCGGATCTCGGCGTACGTGTACGGCGCCTCGAAGGGCTGGAGCAGCACCGTCACGCGGGGGTCGCGGCGCAGGTTCCTCTCCTTGCGGCGGTCGAGCACGGTGGAGAAGAGCAGTTCGTCGCCGTCGCGCTTCACCCAGACCGGTGAGACCTGAGGGCTGCCGTCGGGCTGGACGGTGGCCACGCTGATGAAGACGGGGGTGTCGAGAAGGGCCTTGAGCCTGTCGGACAGTTCGGCGGCCATGGCGGGTGCCTCTCTCTCGTACGTCGCTGACTGACGTGGAGGTGTGGAGGTACTGCGGGGTGCGTTCCCGATACTCCTCCAACGCACCCCACCGCAGCGGCATTTCACCCGTCGCCGGTTCGCCGGTCAGTCCGTCCGCACGACCAGTGCCGTCGCGATCGCGGCGAGGCCCTCGGCGCGGCCGGTGAGGCCGAGCCCGTCCGTCGTCGTGCCGGACACGGCGACCGGGGCGCCCGCGGCGGCGCTCAGCGTCTTCTGCGCCTCGTCACGCCGCTTGCCGACCTTGGGGCGTACGCCGATGACCTGGACGGCGATGTTGCCGATCTCGAAGCCCTCGGCGCGCACGATCCTGGCCGCCTCTGCGAGCAGCGTCACACCCGACGCGCCGGACCACTGGGGCCTGCCGGTGCCGAAGTGCGCGCCGAGGTCACCGATGCCGGCCGCGGAGAACAGGGCGTCGCAGGCGGCGTGCGCGGCGACGTCCCCGTCCGAGTGGCCTGCGAGGCCCGCGCTCTCGCCCTCCCAGAGGAGCCCGGCACACCACAGCTCGCGCCCTTCCTCGAAGGCGTGCACGTCGGTGCCGATGCCGACCTGCGGGATGCGGATCTGCTGTGGCTGGTTCTCAGAAGCCATCGTTGGCCCTCCTGCGGGCGAGCACGGCCTCGGCCAGGACGAGGTCGAGGGGCCGCGTGACCTTGAAGGCTTCTTCGTGGCCGGGTACGACGACGACCTGGAGGCCCAGCTGCTCGACCATGCTGGCGTCGTCCGTGACGTTGTCGGTGACCGTCTCGTGGGCGCGGACGAGGGTGTCGCGGTCGAAGCCCTGCGGGGTCTGCACGGCGCGCAGGCGGGACCGCTCGGGCGTGGCGACCACGGGCTCGGGCCGGCCAGGCTCTTCGGGGTCCCCGGGCTCGACCTGTTTGACGGTGTCGGTCAGGGGCAGCGCGGGGACGACGGCCGGGGCGCCTTCGCGGACGGCCTCGATGACTCCGTCGACGGTGTCGACGGGCACGAGCGGGCGGGCCGCGTCGTGCACCAGGACGACGCCGATGCCGTCCGGCAGGGCGTCGAGGCCGAGCTTCACGGACTCCTGGCGGGTTTCGCCGCCGGGGACCACGACGAAGTCGGTGCGCTCGGGCAGCGCGTGATCGGCGAGCAGGGACTTGACCTCGGCGGCGCCCTCCGGCGGGGCCACGACGACGACGAGCGAGACGGCGCGGGAGGCGGCCATGGCCCGTACGGCATGGATGAGCATGGGCGTGCCGTTCAGCGCGCGGAGCGCCTTGGGGGCGCCCGGGCCGAGCCGCACGCCGCGTCCGGCGGCGGGGATCACGACCGCGGTGCGGGATTCCTCAGACATCGCTTCCGTTCAGGTTTGTGCGCTCGGCCGAGGTGGGTATGGCCACAGCGACGCCGGGCGCGGGCCTTTGACCGGACCCTTCCGTGACATCTGGTCGAGCCAGCCGCCCGAGCCCGGCACTCACGCCTCACGCTTCAGGGAATACATCTGGCGCTGATCACATCTGGCACTTCAGGGATGACGTCTGGGTACGAACATGCCGCAGCGCCCGGCGACACCATTGAGGGTCAGCGGGCACCGCGGCATTTCATGGCGCCGAGACGTATGCCTGTGTCAGGACGCGATCAGGACGCGAGGACCTCGTCAAGCAGGGCCTCGGCCTTGTCCTCGTTCGTGTTCTCCGCGAGGGCGAGCTCGCTCACCAGGATCTGGCGAGCCTTGGCGAGCATGCGCTTCTCACCCGCGGACAGTCCGCGCTCACGCTCACGACGCCACAGGTCACGCACGACTTCCGCGACCTTGATGACATCGCCCGATGCGAGTTTCTCGAGATTTGCCTTGTAGCGACGGGACCAGTTCGTCGGCTCTTCGGCGTACGGCGCGCGCAGTACTTCGAAGACCCGGTCGAGCCCGTCCTGACCGACCACATCACGCACGCCGACGAACTCCGCATTGTCCGCAGGCACACGTACCGTCAGGTCGCCCTGGGCGACCTTCAGCACCAAGTAGGTCTTGTCCACGCCTTTGATCTGGCGAGTCTCAATGGCCTCGATCAGCGCGGCCCCGTGATGGGGATAGACCACGGTGTCGCCAACCTTGAACGTCATGTGACAGGTACCCCTTCCGTGGCTATCCATCCTAACACGAGAACCGCCTCTTCTGAATGGCGTTTTCGCAGGTCAGGGCATATCTCGGGGCTTGACAACAGCAACAGGAACGTGCTGCGAAGGGCTTCCGGAGCGAGGTATTCGCAGGTGGGAGCGGCTCTCCGGGGAAGCAGAAACGCGCCTGTCACACCCCCTTCGAGAGCGCTCCACGAGGCTGAACGTCCCGGTTTGCCGGGTTCCAAGCGGTGAACTTCCGCTACTCCGTTCGGCGACCGGAGAGGCATGCGGGCCCGCGTTCGGCAGGAATCCGGAATTGATCAAGTGTCCCCGGTGATCAATTTCCCCGACTTCCCCGGACCGCCATGCATTCCTTACCGGAAATCCGCAGGACGGGCCGCGATGACTCTTGACGGCACTTAAGTGAATGGTGAACGAGAGGCCAATGTCGCGGACGTGACGGCAGGGGCGCGCGTGTCGGGACACAAGCCGCGGGAGCCAGGCTCACCACCCGTAGGGGCGGGTCGGGTGCGGTGGCGCGGGAACGGCTCGGTAACCTAAGCCCGCTGACACACACTTAGGGCGGCTTTACGGCCGCCCGCCCCTCCCGTTCCGCCCTCGTTCAAGGAGTTGCCGCCGCCGTGAGCCGCAGCCTTCGACGTGGCGCCATCGCCGCCACCGCCATCGCGTTCTCGCTCGCGTCGCTCGCCGCGTGCGGCGCCGGTAACAACGCCCAGACGCACGAGATCAAGCCGGACAACGCCGCGACCGCCGTCGGCGACATCAAGATCCAGAACGCCATGGTGATCACCCAGCCCGACCTGAAGTCGACCGGCCCCGCGGTGATCTCCGCGACGATCTTCAACAACGGCAGCACCGACCAGACGCTGGACGAGATCGCGGTCAACGGCACCGGCAAGAAGGCCAAGATCACGCCGGCCAAGGACGACAAGACCTCCAAGCGGGGCGGTCCGCTGACCATCCCCGCCGGCGGCTCGGTCATCATCGGCGGCAAGGACAACGCCTCCGCCGTCCTGGCCAGCAGCCGCGAGGCCGTCAAGGACGGCGACGCGCAGCCGGTCACCTTCGCCTTCAGCAAGACCGGCGACGTGAAGATGAAGACCTTCGTCGTGCCGGCCGAGAGCTACTTCAAGAAGTGGGGCCCGACCGAGGTTCCCGAGGCTCCGGGCGCGAAGCCGTCGTCGAAGCCGTCCGGCGGCGCATCGGCCGACCCGTCGGGCTCGCCGTCCACGAACCCCTCGGGCACGCCCGCCGACGGTGCGAACACCGAGCCGTCCGGGGCGGCCTCGTCGCCGGCCGGCGGCGGCGCCCAGTCGCACGGTGCGGGCGACGCCGTCCAGCACTGACCGGCGTACGTACGAGACGTACACACGGGAGGGCGGGAACCCGGTGCCGGGTTCCCGCCCTTCCTATGTCTGCCGGGTCTACCGGGGGGCCGTCTACGGCTCGAACTTGTAGCCCAGGCCGCGCACCGTGACCAGGTAGCGCGGTGCGCCGGGGTCGGGCTCGATCTTGGCGCGCAGGCGCTTGACGTGGACGTCGAGGGTCTTGGTGTCCCCCACGTAGTCCGCGCCCCAGACGCGGTCGATGAGCTGCATGCGGGTCAGGACGCGGCCCGCGTTGCGCAGGAGCATCTCCAGGAGGTCGAACTCCTTGAGGGGCAGGTCGACCTTGGAGCCGGAGACCGTGACGACGTGACGGTCCACGTCCATACGGACCGGGCCCGCCTCCAGGGCCTGCGGCGCGACCTCCTCGGGCTCGCCGCGGCGGCGCAGGACCGCGCGGATGCGGGCCACGAGCTCGCGGGACGAGAAGGGCTTCGTCACGTAGTCGTCGGCTCCTATTTCGAGTCCGACCACCTTGTCGATCTCGCTGTCCTTGGCGGTGACCATGATCACCGGGACATTGGAGCGGCCGCGCAGCTGGCGGCAGACCTCCGTGCCGGGCAGGCCCGGCAGCATCAGGTCGAGCAGGACGAGGTCGGCGCCATTGCGCTCGAACTCGTCGAGTCCGTCCGGGCCGGTGGCCGCGATGGCGACCTCGAAGCCTTCTTTGCGGAGCATGTAGGACAGGGCGTCGGAGAAGGATTCCTCGTCCTCTACGACGAGCACTCGGGTCACGGAAGGACCTCCGGGGCAGGAATGGGTTCGTACGAAGTGGTCTCTTCGGGCCGTGCGGTGTCGGCTTCGCTGCCGTCTCCGCCGTGACCGGATCCGCGGTCGCGGTTCGCGGCTGCTTCGGGCAGCCGCAGCGTGAAGGTGGAGCCCTGTCCCTCGGAGCTCCACACGGTGACCTCCCCGCCGTGCGAGGCGGCCACGTGTTTGACGATGGCGAGGCCGAGGCCGGTGCCGCCGGTGGCCCGGGAGCGGGCCGGGTCCACTCGGTAGAAGCGCTCGAAGATGCGCTCCTTGTCCTTGTCGGAGATGCCGATCCCCTGGTCGGTGACGGCCACCTCTATGAGGTCTCCGCCCGGTGCGGTGACCCGGCGGGCCGCGATGCCCACCCGGGTGCGGGCGGGCGAGTAGTTCACGGCGTTCTCGACGAGGTTGCCCAGTGCCGCGGCCAGCTGGCCGCGGTTGCCCCATATCTGCAGGTCGGCGGTGCCGCCCGCGGCCATGGTGATCTGTTTGTGGGAGGCCTGGTGACGGCTGCGGTCGATCGCCTCCGCCACCAGTTCGTCGACACGGACGGGTTCGGCGTCCTCCAAGGGGTCGTCGTTCTGGACCCGGGAGAGGTCGATGAGTTCCTGGACGAGGCTGGTCAGGCGGGTCGCCTCGATCTGCATGCGGCCCGCGAAGCGTTCGACTGCCTCGGGCTCGTCGGAGGCGTCCATGACGGCCTCGGAGAGCAGGGAGAGTGCCCCCACCGGGGTCTTGAGCTCATGGCTCACGTTCGCGACGAAGTCGCGTCGTACGGCCTCGATGCGGCGGGCCTCGGTGAGGTCCTCCACCAGGAGCAGGACCAGGCGGGAGCCGAGGGGGGCGACGCGGGCGGAGACGGCGAGGGCCTCGCCGCGGCCGGTGCCGCGGCGCGGCAGGTCAAGCTCGACCTGGCGTATCTCGCCGTCACGGCGGGTGTCGCGTGCCATCTGGAGCATGGGCTCGACGGCGAGCTTGCCGCCGCGGACCAGGCCCAGGGCGTACGCCGCCGAGCTGGCCTTCACGACGCTGTCCGCCTCGTCGAGGACGACCGCGGAGGAGCGGAGCACGGAGAGGACGGTGTCCACTCCGGGCGGGAGTACGGGGTCGGTGTGCAGGGAGGTCCGGGTGGGGCGTTTCAGGTCGCGCTCGCTCCAGCGGAACGCCAGCATGGCGATCACACCGGTGCACACTCCGGCGATCGCTGCCGCTGCGGCGACCGCCGCGTTCACGTCCATGCCTCCAGGTTATGCGTCCTTTACGCGCGGGCCACAGCCATACGGGGGCCCACTCGAACACTCGTCGCCCAGAGTTCACCGAGGGGACGGTGATGGTTCACTTCGGCCGAACGGGTTACTCCGGCCCGCGCCGGGGCGGTTCCGGGCGGGGCGCTCCCCGTCGCCCACAGTTCACCTGGGTGACAGGGATGGTTCATTCGGGATGCCGGAAACGGACGCGTGCGACCCCCACCGTGGGAGCGTGGGGGTCACCCCCCGGACGTACTTAGAGAGGGACATCCACATGCGGGACGCGTACCACGAGGAACTTGACTCGATCGGCGAGGGCCTGGTCGAGATGGCCCGCCTTGTCGGGTCCGCGATCGGGCGTGCCACCACGGCCATGCTCGACGCCGACCTGAAGATGGCCGAGAGCGTGATCGCCGCCGACCAGAAGGTCGATGATCTGCAGCACGAGCTGGAGGCGCGCGCGATAGCCCTCCTCGCACGGCAGCAGCCGGTCGCCACGGATCTGCGCATCGTCGTCACCTCGCTGCGGATGAGCGCCGACCTGGAGCGCTCGGGCGACCTCGCCCAGCACGTCGGAAAGCTGACCCGCCTCCGCTTCCCCGCGTCGGCCGTTCCGCAGGACCTGCACGCGACGATCCTGGAGATGGGTCAGCTGGCGCAGCGGCTCATGGCCAAGGCGGCGGAGGTCATCATCACCAAGGACGTCGACCTGGCGCTCCAGCTGGAGCAGGACGACGACGAGATGGACCTGCTGCACCGGACGCTCTTCCAGCACCTGATGGACGACCGCTGGAAGCACGGCATCGAAACGGCCGTGGACGTGACGCTCCTGGGCCGCTACTACGAGCGCTTCGCGGACCATGCGGTGTCGGTGGCGAAGCGGGTCGTCTACCTGGTCACCGGCGAACACGCCGACGAAATGCAGCAGACGGGAACGCCGGTGGAGGGCGCCTGAGAACCGCGCCTCCCACTCGTCGACGGACGGAGTCCGGCGCAGCGTCCCGAAGCCTGGGAGGCGCCCCGGCGCCGAGCAGTGCGAGGGACGCACGAGGAAGGTTCTGCCGGGAACGCCGGTGGAGGGCGCCTGAGGCCGACGTCACCGGTCCCGCCCCAACGCCCCCGCCGGTGACGGACCGCGCCTCCCGCCCGTCGACGGACGGAGTCCGGCGCAGCGTCCCGAAGCCTGGGAGGCGCCCCGGCGCCGAGCAGTGCGAGGGACGCACGAGGATGGTTCTGCCGGGAACGCCGGTGGAGGGCGCCTGAGGCTGTCCCCGCGCAGGGGTGCGCCCCGCACGGTCAGTTCGTGCGGGGCACAGCTGTGTTCGAGGCGGGGTCAGCCGCAGCAGCCGCCGCACTGGCACGGGCCGCCCGACTGGCAGCCGCAGCCGCAGCCCGAGCCGCAGCCGCAGGAGCCAAGGAGTACGAGCTCGGGCAGGCCGGGCGTCTTCGCCGACTGCTCGGGGGCGGTTTCGGTCATGGGGGACTCGGCCATGGGACTCCTCCTCGAAGGCGTACTGCCTGATGCCCATTCCATGCCCACTGGAAGGGGCGCAGCAACGGCGCACACGCGCGCGGGTGTTGACGGGCAGGCAGTGGCGCGACCCTTATGCGCGGGCGGGAACATCGACGGCCTCGCCGGACGCGGGAGCCGTGGGCACGGCGGCCGCTTCCACCGCCTCCCCCTCGGCGCGCAGCCCCCTCATCAGCGACCAGTAGCCGACGGCCGCGACCGTGCCGATGACCGCGCAGGTGCCCCAGAGCCACTGGGCCCCGAAGCGGTCGATGACGAAGCCGGACATCAGCGGGGCGACGAGCGCGGCGACGGCCCACGACAGGGTGTACATGCCCTGGTAACGGCCCCTGCCGTGGGTCGGCGAGAGCCGTACGACGAGGCCGGTCTGCGTGGGGGCGTTGACGATCTCGGCCAGCGTCCAGACGCACACGGTCAGGGCGAAGACGCCGATGGACCCGGCGAAGGCGGTGAGTCCGAAGCCGTAGCCGGCGAGCAGCGCGGAGATGACCAACAGGCGTTGCGGGTCGCGGTGCTCGATGAAGCGTGTGACCGGGATCTGCAGGGCGACGATCAGTACGCCGTTGACGGCGATGGCCATGCCGTAGTCGGCAGGCGTGAACCCGGCCTCGCCCATGGCGACGGGCAGCCCCACGGAACCCTGCTGGAAGATCAGCGCCAGGAGGAAGGAGAGCCCCACGACGCCCATGAAGCGCCCGTCGCGCAGGACGGTCCCGAGGCCGACGTCCGGTTCCGACGCCTTCTCCAGGGCGGTGCGCACGGGCCGCGACTCCGGCAGCTTCATGAAGACGACGATGGCGCAGGCCATGGTCATCACGGCTTCGATGAGGAACCCGGCGAGGTAGCTGAACTCCGCGATGAAGCCCGCGCCGGTGGACGAGATCGCGAACCCGAGGTTGATGGCCCAGTAGTTGAGCGAGAAGGCCCGCACCCGGTCCTCGGGGCGGACGATGTCGGCCATCATCGCCTGGACGGCCGGCCGGGAGGCGTTGCTCGCCATGCCGACGAGGAAGGCGACGGCCGCGATGGCCAGGGGGTCCTTCATGAAGCCGAGGAGGGCGACGGAGAGTGCGGTGGAGGCCTGGGCGATGAGGAGGGTGGGCCGCCGCCCGAGACGGTCCGTCATCACGCCGGCGCCGAGCGAGGAGATGACGCCGCCGAGTCCGTGCAGGGCGGCGACGAGACCGGCGTACGTCGCGGAGTAGCCGCGGTCGAGGGTCAGGTAGAGCGCCATGAAGGTGGCGACGAAGGCGCCGAGGCGGTTGACCAGGGTGCTGGTCCACAGCCACCAGAACTCGCGGGGAAGACCGGAGACGGACTCCTTGGCGGCGCGTCTCAGGGCGGCGAGTGACATCGGTTTTCCCCCACGGTTCGGGCAGACGTGCAAGCGTCTCGCGTCAGCGCCTCTTGTAAGTGTCTCTAGCGCCGATCGAACATTACGACCTGGCCGTCCCGGAGAGCCAGCGGATTAGCGAAACCCGTCAATCCACCGGCCCGCCGTCCGGGCCGCGGGCGGGCGCGCGGGGCACCCGGCGGTTCGATTACGCTCAGGGGCATGGCCGACGCACCGTACAAGCTGATCCTCCTCCGCCACGGCGAGAGCGAGTGGAACGCGAAGAACCTGTTCACCGGCTGGGTGGACGTCAATCTCAACGAGAAGGGCGAGAAGGAGGCGGTCCGCGGCGGTGAGCTGCTCAAGGACGCCGGCCTGCTCCCCGACGTGGTCCACACGTCGCTCCAGAAGCGCGCGATCCGCACCGCGCAGCTGTCCCTCGAGGCGGCCGACCGCCACTGGATCCCGGTCCACCGCAGCTGGCGCCTGAACGAGCGTCACTACGGTGCGCTGCAGGGCAAGGACAAGGCGCAGACGCTCGCCGAGTTCGGCGAGGAGCAGTTCATGCTCTGGCGCCGCTCGTACGACACCCCGCCGCCGGCGCTGGACCGCGACGCCGAGTACTCGCAGTTCGAGGACCCGCGTTACGCGACGCTCCCGCCGGAGCTGCGCCCGCAGACGGAGTGCCTCAAGGACGTCGTCGTCCGCATGCTCCCGTACTGGTTCGACGGCATCGTCCCGGACCTCCTGACGGGCAGGACGGTCCTGGTCGCGGCCCACGGCAACTCGCTGCGCGCCCTGGTCAAGCACCTGGACGGCATCTCGGACGAGGACATCGCGGGCCTGAACATCCCGACGGGCATCCCGCTGGCGTACGAACTGGACGCCGAGTTCAAGCCCGTGAAGCCGGGCGGCACGTACCTCGACCCGGACGCGGCGAAGGCGGCCATCGAGGCGGTCAAGAACCAGGGCAAGAAGAAGTAGCCCTGCATTTTCACTGAGCCGAGCCCCCTGCCTGCGGTTTCTCGCCGGCGGGGGGCTTTGTGCCGGGGCCGCCGAGGGCTGCTACAGCTCTCTCTGCGCCTCATGCAGGTTCCGCGGGCGGACCGTGCCCGTGGTCCCGTAGAGCTCCAGTCGCGCATGGAGGTCTCCGGAGAAGTCCGGTACGTCGATCTGGTCGAACTCGCGGACTTCGTTGAGGCCCACCGTCGCGCTGTACGAGGCCAGGCCGTCGATCTTCATCAGGCCCGCGCGCTCGTTGGTGACGCGGATGTTCCAGTGCGTGAAGCGGGCTCCGAAGAGGGGGCCCGCGCTGGCGTCTCCCCCGTGGCGGCCGTTGTTGTCGACCGTGATGTCGGTGCGGACGTTCGCGAAGGGCATGCCCCTGTGGCTGTCGAACGTGCCCATCTCCATCACGCCCCGGGACCAGACGTTGTAGGAGGACAGGCCCTCTACGTTGATGCCGTGGAGCTGGGTGCCCGAGGGGGCCGGAGTCGTGCGCCGGTCTATGTGGAAGTCCTCGATCAGGTTGTCGTGCGAGCCCTCCCGGCAGAAGTACGGGTGGTGCGCGCCCCGGCCCGCGACACGCGTGCGGCGCAGGGTGCAGGCCGACGCGCTCACCAGGCCGAAGCCGTTGTCCACGTGTCGGACCACGATGTCGTCCGCCCAGCAGTCGTACGCGCACTGGAACGTGACCCCGTTGTAGCCCTTGTCCAGGAGGTGGGGGGATTGGGGGGTCTCGACCGCCTCCAGCGTCAGTGCCTCGACTCCCGCGCCCGTCAGCGCCTTCACGTGCGTCGTCAGTCGCGGGTCCCACTCCTCGCGCACGTCCAACGGAAGCGGGCGTTCCAGGGTGACCGTGCTCTTCTTTACTGAAGTGATCCGTACCGGCCACTCGTAGGGGACGTACGACGTGAGCTTCGTCTTGTCGTCCCAGGTGTAGGACTCCGCGCCCGGCCCTCCGCCCGCCATGTGCTCCAGGAGCGTGTGGTCCGCGTCGTCCGCGAGGCGCAGGAGCACCAGGTCTCCCTTGTGGAGGCGGGAGGTGTCGCTGACCCTCAGGGTGCGATCGCCCCGGCTCGCGGCGGCTGTCGTCGTGAGCGTCTGCCATGCGTCGCGCTTGTTGCCCGTCCAGCCCTCGAAGGGCCACGCCTTCGCCTTGATGGCCGTCGTCAGTGACTCCCAACGAGGCTGTGGACAGAGCCAGATGAGGCCGCCCGCCCAGGACCAGCTCGACTTGTCGCCGCCGTAGCGGGAGCCGTAGGGGCCGATCAGTTCCGTGAGGTTCCTCGTCGCGTGGAGGGTGGTGCGCGCGCTGCCCGCCCCCCGAAGCACCACGTTGTCGTGGGCGATGCGGATGATGCCGTCGACGCGGTACCTGCCGGGCGGGATGACCACCGTGCCGCCGCCCCTCGCGCCCGCTTCCGCCAGGGCCCGGTTGATCGCGGGGGCCGCGTCCTGCGTGCCGTCCGGCCTCGCTCCGTAGTCCCTCACGTTGGCGACCACTTGGGGGCTGGGGAGATGGCGGGTGCCGGAGTGGGCGCCCGCTCGGGCTACGTAGGGGATCTGGGGGTGCGTGTACGGGGTTGCCGTGAACTCCCGCCAGAGAACAGGGGTTTCGTCTGCTCCCGCGTGTGCCTGTGCCCCGCCGGTCGCGGCGACCGCCGCCACGGCCATCGCGCCGCCGAGTACGCCACGTCTGCTGGGGAGTTCCGTGCCCATGCCCGCCACCATCTTCCATGGATGTGAACGCCATTCACTCTGCGATGGCGCGAGCATGCCACGAGCGCCCCCTAGGGGGAAGGAGTCGTACTGAGCCTCTTAGCTCTGCGGGTCAGTCCCGCGGCTGGGTCAGGTGAGTGAACGCGTCGAGGTTGCGCGTGGACTCGCCCCGCGACACCCGCCACGCGTACTCCTTGCGGATCGCCGACGCGAATCCCAGCTCCAGGAGCGTGTTGAAGGAGCCGTCCGCGTTCTCCAGGACCGAGCCGAGCAGGCGGTCGAGCTCGTCCGGGGTGACCGCCGAGAGCGGGAGCTTGCCGGTGAGATAGACGTCGCCGAGGGGGTCGATCGCGTAACTCACGCCGTACAGGCGCAGGTTCCGCTCAAGGAGCCAGCGGTGCACCGCCTCGTGGTTCTCCTCGGGGTGCCGGATCACGAACGCCGTCAGGGACAGCGCGTGCTTGCCGAGCTTCACGGACAGGGTCGTCGACAGTTTGCGCGTGCCGGGCAGCTTCACCACGTACGAGCCCGGCTCCGGGCTCTCCCACTCCAGGTCCGCCTCCGTCAGCGTCCCCTCGATGATCTCCGCCGCGCCCGCCTCATCAGCCATGATGCGAGCGTACGCGACGCCTGTGCTCGTGCATGGCCGCCGTGTACACGTCCGCCGTGGCCGAAGCCGCCGTGTCCCAGCCGAAGGATTGCGCGTGCCGGGCGGCCGCGTCGCCCATGCGATCCACGAGGTGGGGGGTTTCGGCGAAATCGCGCAGCACGCGCGCGTAGTGGGCCGGTTCGTGGCCGTCCATCAGGAAGCCGGTCACGCCGTCGCGTACGGCGACCGGCAGACCGCCCACCGATGCCGCGAGGACCGGGGTGCCTGCCGCCTGGGCCTCGATGGCCACGAGCCCGAACGACTCGCTGTACGACGGCATCACCAGGACCGAGGCCGCCCGGAACCAGTCCGCCAGTTGCTCCTGGCCCACCGGCGGCTGGAAGCGGACGACGTCCGCGATGCCCAGCCTCGCGGCCAGTTTCTGCAGCCCCTCCGGCTTCGCGAGGCCGCTGCCGCTCGGGCCACCCACGACGGGTACGACGATGTTCGAGCGGAGCTCGGGGCGCTGGTCGAGGAGGACGGCGACCGCGCGGAGCAGGACGTCCGGCGCCTTCAGGGGCTGGATACGGCCCGCGAAGAGCGGGACAAGGGCGTCCTGCGGGAGGCCGAGGCGGCGGCGGGCGGCGGCGCGGCCGTCGGCGGGACGGAAGCGGTCGAGGTTCACGCCCGGGTGGACGACAGCGACCTTGCCGGCGTCGGCTTCGTAGTGCCGTACGAGCTCGTCGGCCTCTTCGGAGGTGTTGGCGATCAGCCGGTCGGCCGCCCGCACGATCTGCGTCTCGCCGATCACGCGTGCCGCGGGCTCCGGGGCGTCGCCCTTCGCGAGCGCCGCGTTCTTGACCTTGGCCATCGTGTGCATGGCGTGCACCAGCGGCACGCCCCAGCGCTCGGCGGCGAGCCAGCCGACATGCCCGCTGAGCCAGTAGTGGGAGTGGACCAGGTCGTAGTGGCCGGGGCGGTGGCCCGCCCACGCCTGCATCACGCCATGCGTGAAGGCACAGAGCTGGGCGGGCAGCTCCTCCTTCGCCAGGCCTTCGTAGGGACCGGCGTCCACGTGGCGCACGAGGACGCCCGGGGCGAGTTCGACGGCCGGCGGCAGTGTGCCCGTCGTCGAGCGCGTGAAGATCTCGACCTCGATGTTGATGGCCGCGAGTCGCTTGGCCAGCTCCACGATGTAGACGTTCATGCCGCCCGCGTCGCCCGTGCCGGGCTGGTGCAGCGGGGACGTGTGCACGCTGAGCATGGCCACCCGGCGGGGGCGCCGGTGTGTACCGGGGATTCGGAGCCTGCTCGGCGCTGCCGGCGAGCGACGGCCGAGCCTGGTCACGTATTGGCTCACGTGGCGGTCCTCCTTGTGCGCGCGGGCATGGCATAACGGAGGGCGTGCACGGTCCTCCAGAGGGAGAACATCGGAGGGGACGGCTCCATTTCCTCTTTGCCAAATCATTACCGGTCGAGGCCCAACCAACGACCTCGCGCGGCTCGGCACGTACCCCCGCCACCAGGGCGCATACCCTTTCCCTCATGGCTTCCCGCACCCCTTCCCGCCCCGTGGGATCGGTGACGCGCGGGACCACCAACCCCAACCGCCTGCGCCGCATGGACCGCTGGATCGCCGCCACGCACGGCGCCGGGCTGCGGCGCTCCCCCGACCCCGTAGCCGTCGACCTCGGCTACGGGGCCGCACCCTGGACGGCCGTCGAGCTGCTCCTGCGGCTCAGGACCGCCGCCCCGCACGCGCGCGTGGTCGGCGTCGAGATCGATCCGGCGCGGGTCGCGGCCGCGAAGCCCTACGAGCGGGAAGGGCTCACCTTCCGGCACGGCGGCTTCGAGATCCCGCTGCCGGGCAGGCCCGCGCTGATCCGGGCCGCGAACGTGCTCAGGCAGTACGACGAGGAACAGGTCGCCGCCGTGTGGGAACGACTGTGCGCGCGGCTCGCGCCCGGCGGGCTGCTCGTCGAGGGGACGTGCGACGAGATCGGACGGCGGCACGTCTGGGTCGCGCTCGGGCCCGAAGGGCCGCGCACGGTGACCTTCGCGACCCGCCTCGGATCGCTGGACCGGCCCTCCGACCTCGCCGAGCGCCTGCCCAAGGCGCTGATCCACCGGAACGTGCCGGGCGAGCCGGTGCACGCGTTCCTGCGCGACTTCGACCGGGCCTGGGCCGCCGCCGCGCCCTACGCCTCGTACGGCGCCCGCCAGCGGTGGATCAGGGCGGTGCGGGACCTGGCCGCGGACTGGCCGGTGGCGGACCGCCCCCCGCGGTGGCGGCAGGGCGAAGTGACGGTGCCGTGGGCGGCGTTGGCGCCGCGTCAGCCGCATCAGGGGTGAACGCCCGGGGTGCCTACGGGTGAATTCGCGAGGCGGCGCAGGGTGAACTCCGCGTGCGGCACGCCGCGAAGGGAACGATCTACGCGTGCCGTTCGTCACATGGGGCGGCTGGGGATCGGAGTTGCCGCTGCGCTCTGTCGCATTGCGCGTCGGCATGGCACCATCCCCGGGGCACCCGTATGTTACTGACGGTAAATCAGCTTTGGGGGAGGCGGACGTGACCGGCAAGCGAAGTTCGACTGTGGCTGGCCTGGCGCTGATCTGCGCGGCAGCGGTGCTCGGCGCACCGGGCGCGGCCCACGCGAGTCCGGCGAAGCCAACGCCCGGCACGACCACGTCCCTTGAGGGCCTGCGCAAGGAGATCGAGAAGCTCTACCACGACGCGGGCGTCGCCACGGACGCGTACAACGCGGCGGAGGAGAAGAGCGAGAAGCAGTCCAAGCAGATCGTGAAGCTCGCCCGGTCCATCACCGACGGCCAGCGGAAGCTGGACAAGCTCAAGTCCCGCGCGGGCGCCGCCGCCCGCGCCCAGTACCGCAGCGGCGGGGTGTCGTCCGAGGCCCGGTTGATGCTGAGCGACGACCCCCAGGAGTTCCTGGACGGCGCCGGACGGATGCGGCAGGGCCAGAAGGCCACCAAGGGCATGATGACCGAGATGGAGCGGACGCAGGAAGACCTGCGGATCTACGCCAAGGACGCCACCGCCCAGTGGAAGAAGCTGGAAGCCAACCGCAAGGCGAAGGCCGAGTCGAAGAAGAAGATCAAGAAGAAGATCGCGGCCGCCGAGGGGATGGAGTCCAAGCTCGAGAAGAAGGAGCTCGAGCGGCTCCGGAAGCTCGAGGAGGCGGCCCAGCTCAAGAAGCAGTCGGCGTGGGTGAGTTCGGGCGTCCTGAAGGACATCAAGGGCAAGGCGACCGGGCCGGGCAGGAAGGCCATCGAGTTCGCCACCGCGCAGATCGGCAAACCGTACGTCTGGGGCGCCGAGGGCCCGTCCTCGTACGACTGCTCCGGACTCACGTCCAAGGCCTGGGCCGCCGCCGGCAAGGGAATTCCGCGCACGTCACAGGAGCAGTGGAAGCAGCTGCCGCGCATCGACATCAAGAACATGCGCCCCGGTGACCTGATCATTTATCACGCGGACGCCAGCCATGTCGGGATGTACGTGGGCGACGGCGCGATCGTGCACGCGCCGCGGCCGGGACGCGATGTCACCGTCGCGGGCGCGGGATCGATGAAGATCCTCGGGGTCGTGCGGCCCGACAAGTAGGGGTTCTCGACTCCCGAAGCAGCCTTTTCGCCCCCGCCGGCCGCCCTGTGCCGTACGTCATGTGACCCACCGCACCCTCGGCCCGCCTCTCAACCCCTCGGGCGTGATGTTCGTCATCCCTGTCGGGGGCCGTAGTGCCCAATTGCGGTCCGTGATGCGGCATATGACGGTGGCTGTTTTCCGTGCGCCATTCCAATCGGGCCTCGGCTAACGCTATGGTCCCCGTCGGTGGAGCGTTCGACCGTCGATCCACCATGCCCTCGGGGGGAGGGAAGGAAACCGAAGCCATGCCCGTACCCATACCGCGGCAGAGAGCGATCCCGGCCGCGGAAGGCGGTCAGGCTCACGCTCTGCCGAGGACGGCGCCCGTACCCGTGCAGGCGCCCGACCCCGTGCCCACGCCCGTGGAGACCGTGGAGCCCGTACCCACGTCCAGCGCCATGGACCAGCAGGCCAGCGGCCCCGGCCTCAGCCTCCTGGTGATCGAGGACGACCCGGTGGGCTCCCTGAGCGTTCCCCAGATGCTCGACTCCGCGGGCAAGCCCATCAGGGTCCGCACCGCCCGCAACCTCACCGAGGCCGAGCGGCTGCTCACCGACGACGTGCACTGCATCCTGCTCGACCTGGCCCTGGCCGTCCCGGCCGCCACCCCCGAAGAGGAGGAGGACGAGCTCGCCACGCTCAAGCACGTCCTGCGCCTCGCGCCCCGGCACGCCGTCCTCGCGCTCACCGCGAGCGGCGACACCGAGGGCGGCGCGGAGGCCGTACGGGTCGGCGCCCAGGACTATCTCTTCCGTGACGAGCTGGACGGGCGGCTGCTCAGCCGTGCCATCCGGTACGCCGTGGAGCGCAAACGCGCGGACGCCGCCCAGCGCCAGCTGACGGAGTCGCGCCTGCGGGCCCAGGAGAACGCCCGCCTGGAGCGCGGCCTGCTGCCGACGCCGCTCCTGGACGGCTCACCGCTGCGGTTCGCCGCGCGCTACCGTCCGGGGCGTTCTCGGGCGCTGCTCGGCGGCGACTTCTACGACACGGTGCGCACCCCCGACGGCTCCGTGCACGTCATGATCGGCGACGTCTGCGGCCACGGTCCCGACGAGGCGGCGCTCGGTGTCGAGCTGCGCATCGCCTGGCGGACGCTGACGTTCGCGGGCCTGTGCGGCGACGAACTGCTCAGCACGCTGCAGAAGGTCCTGGAGCACGAGCGCGCCGACGACGAGATCTTCGCGACGCTCTGCACGGTCGACATCGCCCCCGACGGCCGCCGCGCCGGGCTCTGCCTGGCGGGCCACCCGTCACCGCTGATCGCCCGCGACGGCCACCTCGCCGAGCTGTTGCCGTACGAGAACAACGGTCCGGCGCTCGGACTCCTGCCGAACGCCCGCTGGCCGCGCCGCCAGGTGGAGCTCGGCGGCAAGTGGAGCCTGATGCTCTACACGGACGGCCTGATCGAGGGGCGCATCGGCCAGGGCAACCAGCGTCTGGGCCAGGACGGCATGGTGGAGATGCTGCGCCGCCAGATCGCCGCGGGCCTGCGGGGCGACGAGCTCCTGGAGGCCGCGGTGAACGAGGTGCGTGAGCTCAACGGCGGCGATCTGACCGACGACGTGGCCGTACTCCTGCTGGACCGGGACCGCTAGTCGCGGGCGGCGCCTGCCGCCTGCGACGCCTGCCGGCGGCGCGGGACCTCGGGGGCTACCGGCCGCCGTTGTACGGCCCGTACGGACCGTCGCTGCTGGAGCCGCGGCGTCCGCCGCCGCCACCGCCGCCGGTGATCTGCCGCAGCGCGGGCCGCACGTCGACCATGTAGACGATGGTCGCGATGAGCCCGATGATCGGCAGGAACGACAGGATGTTGAAGATCAGGTTCACGATGAAGGCGAGGCCGAGGATGATCAGCCAGAACGGCTTGGTCTTCTTGTCCGCCGCGCGATAGGCGTCCTCACGCCGGATGGCGGCGTCGACGAGCGCGAAGCCGCTGAAGACGATCAGCGCCAACGACAGCAGCCACATGAAGTTCGCGAACCCCTGCATCAGCACTACGTCCACCACCAGTCTCGGCTCTTGAGTACGCGGACACCGTACCCGCTACCCGGAGAACGGGCCGGGCACTTCGAGAGTGCCCGGCCCCTTCACATGACAACCGCCCTGCCGCGCGCCTACTTGGCGGGCGGCGGGGTCTTCCTGGCCGCCGGCTTGCGGGCGGCCGGGGCCTTCTTGGCGACCGGCTTGCTCGCCGGTGCGGCGGCAGCCTTCGGCTCGGCGGAGCCCGCCGTCCCCGACTCGGCGGAGGCCGGCTTGTCCTGCGCGTCCGGCTCGACGGCCACGGCCAGCTCGGTGATCTCCTCGGCGGCCTCGCCGCGCCAGGTCCGCACGGCCTGCTCGCCGTGCTCGGCGACCTCTTCGTACTTCTCGCGCGCCTTCACGGCGTACTCGGCGGCCACGCCGACCGAGCTGAGAGCGAAGCCCTGGGCACTCTCGCCCAGCTTCTTCAGGTCGGTGTCGAGCGAGCCGAGCAGCTCGGAGACCCGGGTCTGAAGGGTCGTCTGCGCCTCCTTGGCGCGGGCGACGGCCTTGTCCTGGACGGCCTTGGTGTCGGTGTTGCGCACGGCGTCGATACGGGCCGGCGCCTCGGCGATCAACTGCTCGATGGCGCCCGGCACCTTCTTCGCCTGCTGGAACGCCAGGTCGGCGGTGCCGACGACGAAGTAGGCGGGGGTGGTGTCGGTGAGGGTGTTGCGCAGGTCGTCCTTGATGGCCATGGCGATGGTCCTCCCGGATTCGCGTCAGCTTGAGGGATGGTCCTTGGGGTCCTTCGGGTCGGCATCACTGCCGTCGGCCGTGCGGGGGCCGTCAGCGGTGGCGTCCACGTCGTCCGCGTACTCCGAGACCTCGAAGCCGTTCTCTTTTCTGAACGACTCATAGATCTGCAACAGGACCTGCTTCTGCCGCTCGTTGATGGAGGGATCGGCGAGGATGACGGCGCGCGTCTCCAGCTCGTCCCGCTCCTTCTCGTCGAGGATCCCGGCCCGGACATAGAGCGTCTCGGCGGAGATCCGCAGCGCCTTGGCCACCTGTTGCAGCACGTCGGCGCTCGGCTTGCGCAGGCCGCGCTCGATCTGGCTCAGATACGGATTGGACACCCCGGCGGCGTCGGCGAGCTGCCTGAGCGAGAGCTGCGCGTTGCGCCGCTGCTCACGCAGATACTCACCGAGATTGCCGACGTTGAGTGATGCCATGCGTCGATACTGCACACGCCTTGCTAACTATTGCAAGCGCCTGCTTGCAAAAGTGCGCCACGCCACTGATCGCGCCGCGGGGGCGGGAAGTCCGTGCCCATGCCGGTCAGGATGGCTGGACCTGGTCGCCGGTCAGGATGGCTGGACCTGGTCGAAACGGGCGAGGGCTTCGGCGGGGTCCGGACTCACGAGGCGTTCCAGACCGGCCGTCGTGATCTTCGCCCAGCGGCCGGCCCGTCCAGGCTGAGACCCTCCCCGATGAGCAGCCCGGTGACTGGCGGGAGGCCCTGCGCGGCCTCGCCCAGCGCACCAGGCAGGCCGCCCTGCGCCATGAATGGCCGGCCGACCTGCTCGGCGGTCGCCCGACGCTGGGTCCGAACGGCCTCGCCGTGACCGAGGCCACGCTGGCCGCTTTCGACGGCCTCGCCGATATCGACACCGTCCTGCGCGCCGTGGACACCGTCAGCGCCTACTTCATCGGCGCCATCAGGCGCGAGATCACGAACCTGCGGGCCGAGCGCGCCACGGGCCTGTCCAAGCACGACTGGCAGCGCGCCCACGGCCCGCACGTGACGAGCATGCTGGCCACCGGCCGCTTCCCGGCGCTGGCCAGGGCCGTGTACGACGGCACGGACGTGGACGCCGAGACATCCTTCGCGACCGGCCTGGACTGGGTCCTCGACGCCGTGGCCGGCAGACTCGCCTGCCCGTCGGCGTGACACTCACGCCCTGCCGCATGTGAGCGAGGCCGAGTCGGCGCGCGCCCCCGACTTGGCGCCATGTGTGGCGCCTAGGTGCGCCACACGACGCCACACACCCCCTCCGTGCGGGTCGCGCGTGAACCACCCCGAGGGATTTTGAACGCGTTGGCACCAAGTAGAGCCACCCTCTGACCTGCGCTTTCGCAACGTACAATCGCTTTCCGCCACCCCCTGCGCCATCGCGACGCCAATAATGACTCGACATGGCGCCACTCGTGTGCCACGATGGCGCCATCGAAGCAAGCGCGACAGAACCAGGGAGGGGTCGGATCATGGCGAAAGCACAGAGTCAGCAGTCGGCGGGACCCGGCGCCTTCACCGCCTTCGCCCGCTTCGTGCTCTGCGGCGGCGGGGTCGGAGTCGCCTCCAGCTTCGCCGTGGCGGCCCTGGCCTCCTGGGTTCCCTGGGCCTTGGCCAACGCCCTGATCACCGTGGTCTCCACGCTCCTGGCCACCGAGCTGCACGCCCGCTTCACCTTCGGCGCGGGCGGGCGCGCGACCGGGCGCCAGCACGCGCAGTCGGCGGGGTCCGCGGCAGCCGCGTACGCGGTGACCTGCTTGGCGATGCTGGTCCTCCAGCAGCTGGTGGCGGCGCCCGGCGCGGTGCTCGAACAGGTCGTCTACCTGTCGGCCTCCGCGCTCGCCGGCGTCGCACGGTTCGCCGTACTGCGCCTGGTCGTCTTCGCCCGGGAGCGCTCGCACGCCACGGTCACGGCCCGCACCGCCCGGCCCGTGCACCCCGTGCACGCGACCGTGGCCCCCGCCGAGCTCTGCCCCGCGGCCTGACCCCGCTCCGCCTCTCCCGGCGGTCGGTAACGTTCATCGTGTGTCTGTGTCTCTCCCCGACCTCGTCCGCCTGCGCCAGGCCCGTGACCGGATGGACCGCGACTACGCGGAGCCCCTGGACGTGCCGGCGCTGGCCTGGGCCGCCCTCATGTCGCCGGGGCACTTCTCGCGCAGCTTCCGCGCCGCCTACGGAGAGACGCCGTACAGCTATCTCATGACCCGCAGGATCGAGCGGGCCAAGGCGTTGCTGCGGCGCGGGGATCTGTCGGTGACGGAGGTCTGCATGGCGGTCGGCTGTACGTCCCTCGGCTCCTTCAGCTCACGCTTCACGGAGCTGGTCGGCGAGAGCCCGAGCGCGTACCGCGCCCGCGACCACGGTGGCAGCGCCGACATCCCGGCGTGTATCGCCAAGATCCGCACGAGGCCGGTCAGGAACGGGCCGGCCGCGAACGGACCGATCGCGAACGGACCGATCAGGAACGGAGAAGCGAAACCCCCGGCCACTCCGTAGCGTGAAACGCATGGACATCAAACTTGCGCAGTGCTTCATCGCCGTCGACGACCACGACAAGGCGCTCGCCTTCTACCGCGACGCTCTCGGTCTCGAAGTACGCAATGACGTCGGCTTCGAGGGGATGCGCTGGGTGACGCTCGGATCGCCCTCGCAGCCGGACGTCGAGATCGTCATCGAACCTCCGCTCGCGGACCCGAACGCCACCGACGCCGACCGGCAGGCCGTGGCCGAGCTGATGGCCAAGGGCATGCTGCGCGGCGTCATCTTCCGAAGCGACGACGTCGACGCCACGTTCGAACGGGTCCGTTCCGCCGGCGGCGAGGTTCTTCAGGAGCCGATGGACCAGCCCTACGGCGTCCGCGACTGCGCCTTCCGCGACCCGGCCGGGAACATGCTGCGGATCAACCAGCCGCGCAAGGAGTAAGCCATGCCCCCTCACACACTCAAGCCCCGCCGAACGCCCGCCGGTAGTCCCCCGGCGACACTCCCACCTGCTTGAGGAAGTGGTGACGGAGGTTGTTCGCCGTGCCCAGGCCGCTTAGTTCGGCGATTTTGTCGATCGGGGCGGCTGTCGATTCGAGGAGGCTCTGGGCGCGGGCCAGGCGCTGGTTGAGCAGCCACTGGAGCGGGGTCGTGCCGGTGGCTGCATGGAGCCTGCGGTAGAGAGTGCGCGGGCTCATCGCCGCGCGGCGTGCCAGGTCGTCGACCGTCAGAGGGCCGTCGAGGCGGGCGCGCGCCCAGTCGAGTACGGGGCCGAGGCCCTCGTCGTCCGTCGCGGGAACGGAGAGATCGATGAACTGGGCCTGACCGCCCGGGCGGTGGGAGGGTACGACCATGCGGCGGGCCAGTTGGTTGGCCACGTGCGCGCCCAGGTCGCGGCGGACCAGATGCAGGCACAGGTCGAGGCCCGCGCTCACGCCCGCGCTGGTCAGGACGTCGCCGTCGTCCACGTACAGGACGGAGTCGTCGACCTCCACCCTCGGGTAGCGCGCGGCAAGTTGGGCCGTGTGCATCCAGTGCGCGGTGGCCCTGCGGCCATCAAGGAGGCCCGCCTCCGCGAGCGCGAAGGCGCCGGTGCACAGGGAGACCATGCGGGCTCCCGCGTCGTACGCGCGGCGCAGCGCCGCCGTCAGGCCGTCCGGCAGCGGGCGACCCTCCTCCACGCAGGCGTCCGGCACGGACGTGACGATGACCGTGTCCGCCCCGACGATGTCCTCCAGGCCGTGCGGAGTACGCACCGTCAGGCCGGAGGGCGAACCGCCCGCGCCCTCACCTTCGTACGCGCTGCACAGCCGGAAGTCGTACCAGTGGTCCGACAGATCGGGCTGCGGCTTTCCGAACACCGTGCAGGGGATGCTCAGTTCGTACAGATCCCACGAGGGAATCGCTATCTCCTCGGTGACGACCAGGGCCACGGAACCAGCGCTCATACGGTGAGACTAGGCCGCATACGGGGCGCGGCAGCGCGTGGCAGGAATTTGGTGGCCGCCGTCACCCCTGTCACTGTCCGGCGCCGCCGCCCGCTGCGAGCGTGGTCCCCATGACCGCAGAGAACGCCAGTGCAGCGAAGAAGACCCCCGTCACCGTCATCGGCCTCGGCAACATGGGCACCGCCCTCGCCGCCACCCTCCTGGAGAACGGCCACCCCACCACCGTCTGGAACCGCTCCCCCGCCAAGGCCGAGCCCCTCGTCGCCCTGGGTGCCCGCCTCGCCGCCACCCCCGAAGAGGCCGTCGCCGCAAGTCCCCTGATCCTCGCCTGCGTGCTCGACCTCGACGCCTTGCACGCCGTCCTGGACCCCGTCGCCGAATCCCTCGCGGGGAAGGCCCTGGTCAACGTCACCTCCGGCTCCCCGGAGCAGGCTGACGACGCGGCGAAGTGGGCCGCTCCCCTCGGGCTCGGCTATCTCGACGGGGCGATCATGACCACGCCGCCGGGCGTCGGCAATCCCGAGATGATGTTCCTCTACAGCGGCTCGGCCGAGGTGTTCGAGGCGTACCGCCCCACCCTCGCCGCGCTGGGCGATCCGCTGTACCTGGGCGCGGAGCCCGGCCGCGCCTCGCTCTACGACGTCGCCCTGCTCGGCCTGATGTGGTCCGCGTTCACCGGCTGGCTGCACGGCACGGCCCTGGTCGGCGCGGACGCGACCAGGGCCACCGACTTCACGCCGGTCGCCATCCGCTGGATGACGCACGCGGTCGCCGGATTCCTGGACACCTACGCGCCCCAGGTGGACGCCGGGCACTATCCGGGCGACGACGCCACCGTCGACGTACAGATCACGACGATCGGACACCTCATCCACGCGGCGGCCGACCGCGGCGTCGACAACGCGCTGCCGGAACTCCTGAAGGCCACGATGGAGCGGGCGAGCGCGGCGGGGCACGGCTCCGACAGCTACGCGAGCGTGATCGAGGTCCTCCGAGGGGAGCGGCACAACGCGATTCGAGTGTGACCATTCGGCAACAAAGGGGAGGAGAACCGCGCACCCTGGCGCATGATGAAGCGGCATCGGTCGTCACGTCCTGATGTCACGGGTCTTGGGTCTTGAGTCTTGGGTCTTGGGGGGCCGGATGAACAAGCCGCTGCGCCACATAGCGGTCTTCTGCGGGGTGCTGACGCTCGCCCTGCTCCTGCGCGCGACCTGGGTGCAGTTCGCCCAGGGCGAGTCGCTGGCGAAGGACGAGAAGAACCGGCGCGTCCAGATCGAGGCCTTCTCCCACCCCCGTGGCGACATCATCGTCGGCGGCAAGCCGATCACCGGCTCGAAGGAAGTCAGCGGCACCGACTTCAAGTACCAGCGGACCTTCAAGGAAGGCCCCATGTACGCGCCGGTCACCGGCTATTTCTCGCAGGCCCAGGGCGCGACCTTCCTGGAGGGCGTCGAGAACGACGTGCTCAGCGGCGACGACGACCGCCTCTTCATCCGCCGCACCCTGGACATGCTGACCGGCGAGAAGCGCCAGGGCGGCGATGTCATCACGACCATCGACCCCAAGGCCCAACAGGCCGCCTACCAGGGCCTGGTGGACCTCAACGCCCGGGGCGCGGTCGTCGCGCTCGACCCGCGCTCCGGGAAGGTGCTCGCGTTGGCGAGCACTCCTTCGTACGACCCCTCCGTCTTCGCCGGGATCTCGGCGAAGGAGGGCAAGGAGTTCTCGCGGCTCAGCAAGAACAAGGACAAGCCGCTCTCCAACCGTGCGCTCCGCGAGATCTACCCGCCCGGCTCCACCTTCAAGATCCTCACCGCGGCTGCCGCCCTGGAACACGGCGTGGTCGACGACATCGACAAGTCCACCGGCGCCAAGGCCCCCTACAAACTGCCGCTCAGCTCCACGACGATCGGCAACGACGTGCCGGGCGCCCCCTGCGACAAGGCCTCTCTGAAGGTCGGCATGCAATGGTCGTGCAACAACGTCTTCCTCGACACCGCGCTCAAGGTCGGCGACGACGACATGCGCGAGACCGCGGAGAAGTTCGGCTTCAACAAGCAGCAGTTCGTCCCCGTGCGCTCCTCCGCGAGCAGCTACCCCGACGGCCTCGACAAGCCGCAGACCGCCCTGACCGGCATGGGCCAGGGCAGCCTGACCAGCACGCCGCTGCAGATGGCGATGGTCGCGGCGGGCCTCGCCAACGACGGCAAGGTGATGAAGCCGTACATGGTGGAGGAGCTGCGCGGCCCCGACCTCTCCACGATCGAGAAGGGCAAGCCGCAGGAACTGAGCCAGGCCGTCTCCGAGGACACCGCGGGCAAGGTGCAGGAAATGATGGAGCACACCGTCGAGGAGGGTACGGCGAACAAGGCGCAGATCGACGGTGTCACGGTCGGCGGCAAGACCGGCACCGCCCAGCACGGTTCGAACGTCAACGACGAGCGGCCGTACGCCTGGTTCGTCTCGTACGCCAAGCAGGACGACGGCTCGTCGCCGGTCGCGGTCGCGGTGTTCGTCGACCCGAAGGACATGGACCTCCCGCGCTCGGAGATCGCCGGTGGCAAGCTCGGGGCGCCGATCGCGAAGGCGGTGATGGAGGCCGTGCTGGAGGACTAGCAGGTCACCCCTCCAGGAGCTGCCCGGCCAACCGCTCGATGCGCGCGTGCCAGGCGGCAAGCGCCTCGTCCGTGGCCGCCGCGCTGTCGAAGGGCCCCGTCTGTGTGAGGACGAGCCGGGTGCCATAGCCCGTGCCCTCGCCGAACTCCCAGCGCACCTGGCCCTTGGGATGCACGGCGTACGTGAGCACCACCGGCGCCCGCAGCGTGGTGACCGGCCCCGCGGAGACGCCGTCCGCCAGGAACCCGTCGGGCGCGGTGTCCCCCTCCAACGGCACCTCTCCCGAGCACAGTTCGGCCCACACCGCATCGGCGGACCGCACCAACTGCCGCTCGAAGCGGATACCGCTGTCGGTCACGGCCCCCTGCCCGAGGTCGAACTGCTCCAGATACGCCTCGTGCAGCTCGCCCGCGTCCTGACTCACCTCGGCCTGTCCGCCGTCGAGGAACTGGCCGAGCGCCGAGATGCACAGCTGCCAGCCCGCGGCGAAGCTCGGGGCGCCGAAGCGGTCGCCGAAAGTGTGGACGAGGGTGAGGAGCGAGCCGCGTCCGTCGGGGCCCTCCGGGGTGATCTCCCAGCGCAGGTGGTCGTCGCCCCAGCTGAAGGCGAAGAGGCGGGGCTCTTCGGCGTCGGTGACCTCGCCGGTCATGCCGGGGCCCTCGTCGCCGGGGAAGTGGAAGCCCATCGCCCCGCCGGGCCGCAGCTCGAGCGTCACCTCGGAGGGGAACCACTGGGCGAGGTGCTCGGGCCGGGTGATCGCGGCCCAGACCTGGGCGGGCGGGTGCGCGAGGCGGCGCTCCATCCGCAGGACGTTCCGGCCGTCGTCGCCGGTGAGCGTGTCGGAGTGCGGGTTCATGAGGAGTCACCGTCCATGACATCGAGGTGCCGTTCGAGGGCGTCGAGCCGGCCCGTCCAGAGGTGCCGGTAGTGCGCGAGCCACGCGTCGAGTTCGGCGAGGGGCTCGGGCCGCAGCTCGTACCAGCGCCGCTGCGCGTCCTGCCGCACCCGAACCAGGCCCGCGTCGCGCAGCACCCGCAGATGCTTGGACGTACCGGGCTGGCTCAGACCGAGCCGCTCGGTGAGTTCACCGACCAGATGGGGACGCTCGAGCAGCAGATCGAGAATCTTCCGGCGGCTCGGCTCGGCGAGTACGTCGAACGGTATGGGCATGCATCGAACATAACCCCGCGGCTATATAACCGCAACAGCATGCATGCCCGCTCGTCGACAGATCAGTCCTCCCACGGCAGCGCCCTGCTGTGCAGCACATCGAGCCGGGAGACGGCCCTGGTCAGAACCACGTACAGCCGGCCCGCCCCGCGGCGTTCCGCCTCCGCGATGGCGGCGGGCTCGACGGCCACGACGTGGTCGTACTCCAGCCCCTTCGCCTCGGACGCGGGCAGCACCGTCACACGCGCGCCCAGGTCGTCCGGGCCCGCGCTGTCGATACCGGCCGCGGCGAGGGCCGTGCGCAGGCGGGCCGCGTCGGTGTCGGCGGCGATGACGCCGACCGAGCCCTCGCGGGCCAGCGCGGCACGCACCGCTTCGACGGTGGCGGCGCCCACGTCCCGTACCTCCCGGATACTCAACTCGCCGTCCGTACGCAGCGACCGGGCGGGCGGTACGTCGACGTCGAGCGAGGCGAGGACTCGGTTGGCGAGGCGCACGACGGCCTTCGGGACGCGGAAGCCGATGGTCAAAGGGGTGACGGATGCGTCGGGTTTGCCGAGGTGGGCGAGGAGCTCGGGCCAGTCGCGGGCGGCCCACGGGGTGGTGCCCTGGGCGAGATCGCCCAGGACGGTGAGCGAGCCGAAGTCCGCGCGGCGGGCGATCGCGCGGGCCTCCATCGGGGAGAGGTCCTGGGCCTCGTCGACGACGATGTGGCCATAGCCTTCGGGCCGTTCGAGCAGTCCGCCGATCTCGTCGAGCAGCACGAGATCGGCGGCGGACCACTGCGCCGACTTGTACGAGCGTGGGGGCTTGCTCCAGCGGATCGCCCGCTGCTCGTCGGTGCCGAGGATGCCGTCGGCCGCGGCTGCGAGTGCCTGCGGGTCCGCGAGCAGGGCGGCGAGCACCTCCTCCGGCCCGACCCTCGGCCAGGCCTCGTCGACGAAGGCCGAGACGGAGCGGGCACGGGAGATCTTCTGCAGCCAGGCGTTGTTCACGGTGCCGGCGCGGCGCTCGGCCTGCTCCCGGATGTGCCGGACGGCACGGGTGCGCACGCGCTCACGGCCGACGGCGTAGGGGGGTTCCTCGGCGCGCACGTCCGCGACGATCCGCTCCAGGTCATCGAGAGCGACCCGCCAGGTGTACGAACCGTCGGGCACAGCAACGGAGTTGGTGGGCGGCGCGACACGCGAGTAGAGCGCGCGACGCAGGACCCGGGCCATGCGGGCGTCGTGCTTGACGCTCGCCGCGGCCTCGTCGTCCTGGGCTCGCACGGGCGCGGTGGCCCTCGCGATCTCGTCCGCGACGGTGGACTGGCGCACGCCGGTCTCGCCGAGGGAGGGGAGCACCTCGGCGATGTAACGCAGGAAGGTGCGGTTCGGCCCGAGGATGAGGAGTCCGGCGCGCTGCACGCGTTGGGGGTGGGTGTAGAGGAGGTACGCGGCGCGGTGCAGGCCCACGGCTGTCTTGCCGGTGCCGGGGGCACCCTGGACGCAGACGGACGCGGTGAGTTCACCGCGGACGAGGTCGTCCTGCTCGGGCTGGATGGTGGCTGCGATGTCGCGCATGGGGCCGACGCGGGGGCGCTCGATCTCGCCGGCGAGGATGCGGCTGCCCCGCACGGGTGGGGCGCTCTGTTCGCCGCCGGTCAGCGGCTCGTCCTCCAGGCCCGTGAGGTCGGCGGAGTCACCCTTGCTGCCGGGCGCCCAGCCGAAGCGGCGGCGGACGGCGACGCCTTGGGGGGCCCGCGCTCCGGCCTGGTAGAAGGCGCGGGAGACGGGGGCACGCCAGTCGACGACGAGGGGTGGGGCCGAGGGGTGTTCGGTGATGCGGAGGCGGCCGATGTGGTAGCTCTGCCCGCGGTGATCACCGGCTTCGGCGGCTTCGGGGCCCTCGGCCGCGAAGTCGAGGCGGCCGAAGAAGAGGGGGGCTTCGGGTAGTTCGCGCATCGCTTTGGCGTGGCTGCGGAACTGGTAGCCGAGGACTTCGGCGTCGGCGCCGGACGCGGAGACGTCGGCTCCGTTGACGACCTGCTCCTCGGCGCCGTCGACCATGCCGGTGAGGGCGGTACGGCAGGTGTCGTGGTAGCGGCGTTCTCGGGCGAGGGCTTCGTCGAGTGGAGTCGCGTCCAGTGACGTCGCATCGAGGGATGAAGTCGTATCGAGGGGGCGCATACGGTCGAGAATAATGTAACCGAGTTAAATTTGTTACCGAGAATCAACGATGCGATAGGCTCCCACCATGAAGGACGACGAAGTGGCCACGGCCTCTGCTGCCGACTCCGAGAGCGGTGGCCCCGGCCTGCGCGAGCGCAAGCGGCAGCGGATGTACCAGGCGGTCTCCGACGCGGCGATCGCGCTCTTCCTGGAAAAGGGCTTCGAGAAGGTGCCGGTCGCGGAGGTGGCGGCGGCCGCCGACATCTCGAAGCCGACCCTGTTCCGGTACTTCCCGGCCAAGGAGGATCTCGTACTCCACCGGTTCGCCGACCACGTGGACGAGGCGGCGCGGGTGGTGGCCACCCGCCCCGCGAAGCGCTCCCCGCTTGACGCCCTGCGGCGCCACTTCCTCGACGGCCTGGAGCGACAGGACCCGGTGACCGGCCTGTGCGACAACGTCCACGTACTGGCCTTCCACCGCCTGCTGTACGGGACGCCGTCACTGGTGGCGCGGCTGTACGCGTATCAGGAGCGGTCGGAGAGGGCGCTGGGCGAGGCGCTGAGCGAGGCGACGGCCGAGCCGCGGGCCACCGACGCACTGACCGCACGGCTGGCCGCCGGCCAGATCATCGCCGTACAACGCATCCTCGCCCTGGAGAACTGGCGCCGGATCGACGCGGGCGAGAGCGCGGAAGCGGTGCGGCCGGCAGCGGTGGCGGCGGCGAACGGAGCGTTCGGGCAGCTGCGGTCGGGACTGACGGGGTACGCGGAGGCCGCGCGGAGCACGTGAGCGGAACACGCGAAATGACAGCGGCCGTGGGCCGGCCGGCCGTCGGGTGCATCCAGGTGACTGCGCTGTGCCGATCTGCAGGAGTACGAAGCCGATGGCCGCGGCCGGCGCCAGCGAGGGGATCGATACCGGTCAGCGGCGGCAGGATCAGTCCGGTCGCGCCGAGCAGTTCGCCCGTATACCCGAGGAAACAGATCTCCACTTCCCTGGAGTGAAAGGCCTCGCCCACGAGACCGCCCAGATCGCGGGAGTTGACCAGGCCGCGGTCGGGAGGCCGGGCCGAGACAGCGAGCTCCTGGACCGCGCCGTACAGCACATAGCCGACCGGTCAGCCCGGTACCGGCGCAGCCATCCGCCCAAGCCACTGCCCGCCTTACGGCTTCGCCCTCATCCATCCATGCTGGCCATGCGGAAGGGCGCGGGCAAGATAGGGATTCGCCGTTGGACTGCGCCGAATCCCCAGAGAGGCCTTCGCCTCGGCGAGCGTCATCGCGTACGAGTCCACGGCGCGCTGCACGTTGGGGGCGTCCAGGCCCGTGCCGGTGACCAGTCGGTCAAGGTCCACGTAGGCGGACCGGACCACCTCGATCCACCGGTAGACCTTCCACTCGCCCTCCCAGCCCCTCGTGCACTCCTCGGGGAGGCGGCGGGTCCAGCGGGCGAACATGCGCTGCCTGATCTCGGGACGGGTCGGGGTGAGATGTAAGTGGCGGACCAGGTCGTACAGCGGGTCACCGATCATCGCCATCTCCCAGTCGATGACAGTGAGGGGCCCGCCGCGCTGGCCTCGGCGGACGAGGTTCCAGGGGTTGAGGTCTCCGTGCAGCAACACCGGGCGGCGACGGGTGAGTTGGTGGCGTCTCAGGATCCGGCACAGGAGGGAGCTGTCCGGCAGACCGAGCTCCCTGGCCAGCTTCTGCGACTCCTTGGGCAGATCCCTGACCAACCGCGCCAGTTCATCGCAGAGCCAGTCGTAGAACACCGTCTTACCGGCCGTGGGGTCCAGCTGCCGGGTACCGATCCGGGCCAGCGCGCCCAACTGGTCGACCAGGTGGTCCGCCTCGGCGGGTCGCAGACCGTCCACGGGGTGGTCCGGGGGCAGGTCTCCGGCGCCCGGCCCCTCGTAGGAATGGATCGCGAACTCATCCTTCAAGTGGCTTGTGCCCAGGGCCAGTACGCGGGGTGCACGCACGGGCTCGCCCGATTCCTCGATGACCCTCAGTACCGCGTGTTCACTGAGAATGCTGCGCTCGCGGCGGTCGGCCGAGCTCAGTTCGCGCCTGACCACGACCGGGAAGCCGGTCCCGTCCACCCTGACCACGGTATTGAGGTGGGCTGTGCCCTTGAAGACGCGGGAGGCCGGAGCGGCACCTTCGGCGATCAGCGCGTCGAGCACGGCGGACCGGGGGAACGCCGGGTGCTCCGGTACGCGCTCGTCCGGCTCCCAGGAGATGGGGGTCGCCTGCCGGACCCCCTCGGCCCTTCCGCCGAACCGGGCGGCGCACCATCGGAACAGGACCCGCTGGATCTCCGCCTCGTCCGGCACACCCGGCAACTGCAGCGGCACAGCCGCGGCTTCCAGCGCCTTGCGCACCGCGCGGGTCGCCTCGTCGAGGCTCTTCTGGTCGGGCGAGCCCCCCAGCGACTTGGCGGCGCGCATCACGTCCGGATAGACGGACTGGGCGTGCTCGAACGCCACGTAATGCTCCAGGTCCCGGGCCAGACCGTTGGCCGCCCTGGGCCGGACGGACTCCATCACCTGGGCCCAGGCCCCGATCACCTCGTCCCACTGATCTCTTGGGTACTGCATACGGACGAGGTGCGTGGCCAGGTCGTGCAGCGGGTCGCCATAGGTGGCGAGTTCCCAGTCCACGCAGATCAGCGGTGGATCGCCACCGTAGGAAAAGATCACGTTGTCGCGGTGCAGGTCCGTGTGGAGCAGGCTGTAGGGACGGCGGGCCATGCTGGGCACCCGCTCCGCCAGCCTGAGCAGTGCGTCATCGGGAATGCCGAGGGCGGCGAACAGGCCACCGAACTCAGCCCAATTGGGCTGCCGGATCTGACGCTCCGCCAGCTGCGCCAGAGTCCGCAGGAACGTCGGCCCGCCCTTGTCCACGCGAGGCCAGTCCGCAGGCAGTGGGGGCAGCGCCTCCCTCCGCACCTGGGTCATCTGCGCCAGCAGTACGGCCAGCGCCTTGATCAGCATGGAGTCGACCGGCTTGCCGTTCTGGCAGATGCTGGAGAACGGCACGCCTTCCACGTAGCTGTGCACCGCGGAGTCGCCACCCTTGGCCAGGCACTCGGGCACATGGGGCAGCACGCCCTTGATCGCCCGAAGGATCTCCGACTCGTCCTGCCAGGTCCGGATGACGACCGGCAGCGCGTCCTGCCTCCGCATGCGCACGGTGACGGGGCGGCCGGGAAAGCGGTCGTACCACTGGGCCATGGACTCTGTCAGTGGAAGCACGTAATTCCGGTTGTGGTGGCCCCCACTCATCTTGCCGTGCCGCAGGGCGTGCTCGACGAAGCGCTCGTACGCGGAGGCCTTGGCGCCCAGGGGCGGGGAACTGGGCACAGTCGGCACGCCCACAGGCTGCTCCTGGATAGTCACACGAGGAAGGCGAAAGTGATGCACACCCTAGTGGCGCAGGAGGCCGGGGACGACGCGAGGCCGGTAAACGATGGGCTCAACGAGGTAGGCGCCACTCCAAGGGGTCGTGACGTTCGATGAACTTCCGCCCGGGGCGTTTCGCTCACGGCTTCGCCAGAAGTGACGACCTGACGTTCGGTGCTTCAGGCCGACTCGCGCAGTACCTGCAACACCGGCTCCAGCGAACCCACCACACACGCCGCACCCGCGTCCTTCAGCAGCTTCGCCTTCCGTTCGTTACGCGCGTAGCCCAAGAAGCCCACTCCTGCTTCCTCCGCCGCTTCGTAGTCCGTGGGGGCATCGCCGATCATCAGCGCCGCCGCGGGCTCCGCGCCCATCGCGCTGAGGGCGCGGTTGAGGCAGTGCGGGTGCGGCTTGAGGAGGTGGAGGTTCTGGGTGCGGCCGTAGACGTGCGGGGCGAAGCAGTGGTCCAGGCGCCGGCCTTCCAGATAGCTGTTCACGGCCCGAGCGGAGTTGTTCGTGGTGACCGCCAGACGAGAGCCCATGGCGTGCCAGGTCATGATGAGGGGGTCCGCGAACTGGGTCGGCCACGCCGAGGCGACCGCCGTCAGCTCCTGATGCGTCAGGCGTTCCTCGAGCTCGGTCACCAGATCGCTGCCCGAGTGCCTGCGGTCGACCGCGCGCAGGACGGCATGGGGGTCGGGCTGCGCACGCTCCTCCTTGGTCAGCAGGCCGCGCAGCCCCCGCTCCTCGAGCCAGCGGACCTGCTCCCTCGCGATCCACTCGGCCGAGTGGCCGGCGAACAGCCTGCAGATGGGTCCGTCGAAGTCGAAGAGTACGAAGCGGGCGCGTTCGATCAGTTCCCGCAGTTTCTCGGTCTCTTCTGCCATCCACTCAGTCTGCGTCGTATCAGGAGTCACTAAGAGAGTGTCAGCTCCGTCGCGATGGTTGCCCAGAGCGCGTCGAACCATTTCTGGGACTCTTCCACGAACGCGGCGTCCCGGGGAGCCGCGCCCTTCGCGAAGGAGAACAGGGGCGACTTCAGTCCGGAGACGTCGAACGCCTCCATCCCCGCCTCCGCGCTGCCGAAGTCCAGCGTGCTGCGCTCGATCGTGTAGTAGGCCAGGAGCGCCTCCCGCTGGTTCAGGAGGTACAGCTTCACCGGCGGAGTGAACGGCAGCGCGCGGAACGACACGTCCACGTCGATGCCGTGCGAGGCCCGCAGCGCGCGCAGGTTGTGGCGCAGCACCTGCCCCTGGGCGTTGCGCTGCGCCAGCCATCGCTGGTGCACGCGGCCCTCGTCGTCCTGCCCCTCCGTCGGCCGGGGGAAGGCGAGCGTGATGTCGCTGCTGGGCAGCAGGATGCGTACGTCGATGGAATCGGGGCGGATACGGCCTTCGTGGACGAGACGCACCGGCTCCCCCAGCGCGATCATCAGCGTCTCCGCCGTGTACGACACCACGTCTATCCGCACCTGCGGCTCCGAGAACGCCTCGGCGAGCCGTGGTGCCAGGCCGACCATCGACGCCTGGGGTTGCACGCCCGCCGACGTCACCCCCGGCGGCTCCGCCGCGATCCGTGGCGGGCTGCCCTTGCTCACGTTGGCGAGCAGTCCGTCGCCCTGCAGTGTCTTCAGCGCCTGGCGCACCGTCCCCCGTTCCACGCCGAACTCCTCCGCGAGCACCGCTTGCGTGGGGAGGCGGTCGCCCGGTTTGAGGTCGCCGGAGCGGATGCGGTCGCGAAGGGCGTCTGCGATGTCCTGGGGGGTGAGTTTTCTGCTGCCGTTCACTGCAACGTTCTCCTGGGTCACGACCAGACGATACAACTCCACGCCATCTCAGGGCAGTTGTCTTGAAGTTGTTTATGTTGTGGGACCAAGTGGGGACAACTCAAGTTAAGTTGGTTGCCAACTCACCCGAGCTGGCAGAAGGGGGAACCATCATGGCTGTCCTTGCCCTCCTCGCAGCAGCGTTCGCCGTCACCTTCGAGCAGTTCGTGCAGTGGCAGTACGGGCCCGTGGGCATCGTCGGACTGCTGTTCCTGACCGTCGGAATCAAGGCCAAGAGTCCCACCTGCAGCTCCATCGGCGCCGTCGTCCTCGCACTGATGATGACCGGGCCCGCGCTCTAGCCGGCAGAAGTACGGGAAGCTAGCCGCGTGCCAGCTCCAGGTCCTGACTGATCGTGCCCCAGAGCGCGTTGAACCACAGATGGGACTGTTCCACGAACGTCGTGTCCCGCAGGCCATCACCCTGGTGGAAGGGGAAGAGCATCGACTGCGCGCCCTGGGCGTCGTACATCTCCAGGTACTCGTGGTCGATCTCTTCGCTCTGCCTGGCCAGCGTGTAGTACGCGAAGAGCGCCTCGGAGCCGTTGAGGAGATACAGCTTCACCGGCGGTGTGAACGGCAGCGCGCGGAACGAGACCTGTACGTCGATGCCGTGCGAGGCCCGCAGCGCGCGCAGGTTGTGGCGCAGCACCTGCCCTTGCGCGTTCCGCTGGTCGAGCCAGCGCCTGTGCACCTGGCCGCTCTCGTCGTCCCCACTGTCCACCGGCGCCGGAAAAGCGAGATCGATGCTGCGGCTCGGCAGCAGCACCCGTACGTCGACCTTGGCCGGTTTCCGCTGTCCGGCGTGAATCTGACGGAGCGGTTCCCCGATCGCCATGGTGAGCGAGATGGAGGTCAGACAGAGCGCGTCGATCTCCACATGGGGGGCCTCGAACGCCGCGGCGATGCGCGGGGCGAGGCCGACCATGGTGGGCTGCGGCTTCGCACCGCCCGACCCGGACAGCACCTGCTTCGAGGTCACGGCGACCGTCGCGGGGCTCCCCTTGGACATGTTCGCCAGCAGGTTCTCGCCCCGCAGCGTGCGCAGCGCCTCGCGTATCGCACCGCGCTCGACGCCGAACTCGTCGGCCAACTCGGCCTGAGTCGGCATGCGTTGGCCCGGGCGCAGCGCCCCGGACCTGATGCGGTCACGCAGTTCGTCGGCCACCTCGTGATGCGACCTTGGCGGCCTCTTCATCCCGTTGACGGGTGCAGGTTCCGGGCTCACAACCAAACAGTACAACTTCGCGCCATCTTTGGGGAGTTGCTCGGAAGGTGGTTATAAAACGAGCCACCGCGGAGATAACTCAAATGAAGTTGGTAGCCAACTTAGGCAACCTGGCAGGAACCCCCAGGGGTTGGCCGCCAGAAGTTGGCCGTCGGATGGCTGCCGACCGGATGGGACGGGTCAGCATGCCCGTCCCGAAAGGGGGAACGTCATGCCGCTCATCGCCATCGTCATCGCCGCCCTCGCCATCGGATTCGAGCAGCTCATCCAGTGGAAGTACGGACCGATGGGCATCGTCGCCTTCGTCCTGCTGACCGTGGGCATCAAGGCCAGGAGCACCAGAATCAGCGGCGTCGGGGCTGCGCTCCTCGTCCTGCTGCTCGCCCAGTCGGGCTGACAGAGCCGGCTGACCGGGCTCCCATCCGGAGGGGAGCCGGGAGTCCGGTCAGCCATCACCCGCGCAGCACCCGCACAGCACCCGCCCCTCACACGCCCGGATCAGAAGATGTCCGGACACCACGGGCGCCGGGACGTACGGAACAAGGCGTCGGCGACAGCGGCGGCGCCCACCCGCTCCTCCGTGACCCGCCCCGCCGCCACGAGCCGCACCGCGGACTCGTCACCGAGCCACAGCGTCCCCAACTCACCCACGCCAAGGGACAGTTCGGCCGGGTCCGCGGTCGGCGCGCACACCGCGCCGCCGGGCGACGCGTCAAGGCGGTAGCGGCCGCCGGCAAGGCCCGCGCGGTCGCCGATCTCCAGGACGAGGGACGCCGACGCCTCGTACGTACGCGCTTCCAGGGCCCGTACGACATCCAGGATCCGCACCCAGATCCAGTCCGCCTGCCGGCTGAGGCGCGCGGCGCGCGGGTCGGGCAGGAAGAGCGGGAGCAGGTCGTCGGGGGCACGGTTGCCCGTCTTGACGACGCTGACCCAGTCGATCGAGCAGACGTAGTGCCACAGGGCGCGTTCGGCCGCGGGCGTGGTGGCGATCAGCCCCTGCACGGTCGCGGTGTTCCGCGGCTGGCTGCTGTCGCTCCAGCTGCCCTCCGTCGCGTACGTGACCAGGCCGTCGACCTCGCCGGACGGGGAGCGGTACAGCGCGTAGAAGGGCTCGGTCCACGGGTTCTCCGGGCTCACGAGCTGACCCGTGTTCTCCAGCCACCAGCGCTCGTCGCGGTTGATGACACCGTGCCGTCCCGCGCGCAGCCGCTCATGCAGGAGCGGGCCCTCCTTGCGTACGTCGCCGCCGTCCACGAGGTCGATTCGGGCGCCGTCGTCCGGGCCCGCCCAGCGGGGGTCGAGCCCGGCCCGCGGTACATCGATGGTCCACTCGGTGGCGGTGGTGGCGGGCCCGAAGCCGTAGCGCCCGTAGATCGGGTGCTCGGCGGCGATCAGGGTGGCGACGACGTCACCGCGCTCCTTGGCCGCGGTGAGGTCGGCAGACATCATGCGGCTCAGCAGACCGCGACGGCGGTGCGTCGGGGAGACGGTGACGCCTGAGATGGCGTCGGCGGGAACGGGGGCGCCGCCCACTGCGGTGAGCTGCTGCGGGAAGGACCTGAAGGTCGCGACGGCACGGTCGCCGTCGAAGGCGGCCTGGTTGCGGCCGAGGTCGAGGCCCTCCCTGCGGTGGGCGACCACCTCGTCCGAGACCTTCGCCAACGGCCGCAGGAACCCGGCGTTGACGGCCCGGATCCACTCCGGCAGTTCGTCCTCGGTGATGGCCCTGACGTCAAGATCGCTCATACACCCACGCTAGGACCGCTGGGGCAGGGGGCGCATCCGGGTTTTCCGGGCCGTGAGGGCTGCGGGCGGGGTCAGAACGCCGCCCGGATCTCCCCCACCTCGGCGGCGCCGCCCAGCAGCGGCGCGCGGCCGACGCGGGTGAGTACGTCCTCCTCCACGCCCGCCAGACGCAGCGCACGGGCCAGGACGGGCCCAAGGGCCCGTATCCCGCCGTCGTCCACCTTGAAGGCGAGCGCACGGCCGTCCGGAAGCGCGAACGCCTGGACCGCCTCGGCGCCCATCTTGGAGAGGGCGCCCGGGATCTCCCGCATGAGCCAGGTGTCGGGGCGCCGCGTGCCTGCCACGTACTCGGGGTGGGCCCGCATCGCGTCCGCGACCCTGCGCTCCGCCGTCTCCTCGGGGGCGAGGACGAAGTGCCGGAAGGCGCGGGCGAGGCCGGTCAGGGAGATCGCCATCAGGGGGGCGCCGCAGCCGTCCGTGCCGACGGCGGCCACCGGCTCCCCGGCGGCCTCCTCGACCACCTGGAGGACGAGCTGCTGGAGGGGGTGGCCCGGGTCCAGATAGGAATCCGCGGGCCAGCCGTTCAGGTCGCACACGGCCAGCATCGCCGCGTGCTTGCCGGAGCAGTTCATCGTGACCCGGTCACGAACGGCACCCGCTGCCAGATATGTCTCGGCCTCGACCGCGTCCAGCGGGAGATCGGGCGGGCACTGCAGGTCGGCCGCCGTCAGGCCGTACTCCGCCAGCATCTTCTGGACGAGGTCCCGGTGGAACACCTCTCCGGAGTGGCTCGCCGCCGCCAGGGCGAGACGCTCGCCCGCCAGGTCGAGCCCCGCCCGCAGGACCGCCGCCGCCTGCATCGGCTTGTTCGCGGACCTCGGGAAGACGGGGGCCGTCACATCCCCCATCGACAGCTCCACGCTGCCGTCCGCCGCGAGCAGCACCAGACTTCCCCTGTGTCGGCCCTCGACGAAGCCGGAACGTACGACCTCGGCGAGGACCGGGGATATGACAGGGGTGGCGACGGACTCGGCGGCGGGCGAGGTCATCTTCGGCCTTCCGGGGCGGGGGGTGGCGTGGCGGCCGCCCGCGGAAGCCGGGATCACCGGGTCACGCGAGCAGGTCGTCTACTTGTGCTTCGCCTTCACGGTACCTGCGGGCGATCTCCGCGCTGCAATCGTCCGCCGTGCGCTGCAGCTGCTGGCGGCGCCGGGAAACCTGCTGCTCGTAGCGGACGAGGCGCCCCATGGCCGTGTGCAGCTCGTCGTCCGTACGGGCGTCCAGGTCGGAGAGCTCGACCTCGGCGAGCATCTCCGTCGCCAGGAGTCCGTACTCCGCGCTGTGCGGGGTGCCCAGCGTCACGTGCCTGGCCGACGACCGGTGCCGGGCGGGGGCGTCCGTGAGGATCTCCGGGAGCCGGTCCACGACAGGCCCCTCCGGACCCGACCCCGCGGGACCGGGCGCCGCCGGGTCCCTGCGGCGCGCGACCTCGGCCCGCAGGATGTCGATCCGCCCCTGGAGCAGGCGCCGGACATAGCTCAGGTCCGCCTCGTTCTGCTGCGCGTCCCTGCGCAGCTCACGCAGCTCGCGCAGGAGCAGCGTGGCCAGGTCGTGCTCGGGCTGCTCGGACAGCACCGCACTGCCCGTGCGCTGCATGGGCGGGCGCGGCACGTTCGCACGTCGCGCTGCGCTCATGCGGGTCAGCGACACAGATCCGGGCGGCTGCCCCGTACTTGGTGTGCTCATGTGGCTCTACCGTCCCCTCGACCGGCGCGGTACACCGCGTGTGAGCATCGTGCCACCCCCGGTGGCCGCTATGTGAGCGAGTGCCCCTAATCGGCCCCAGATGGGGGGTTCAGGGCACCCCATGGGAGGCGCATACGGCGGCGCACCACGGCCGTACGGAGCAGACGTCTGGCAGGCGGTCGAGCAGGCATGATGGGCCGTATGCGTGCTGTGGTGCAGAGGGTGGACGGGGCGAGCGTCGTCGTCGACGGCGAGAACGGCCCCAAGACGGTCGGCGAGATCAACGGCGAGGGACTGTGCGTCCTGGTGGGCGTGACCCACGAGGACACCAAGGAGAAGGCGGCCCAACTGGCCCGCAAACTCTGGTCCGTTCGGATGCTGGCCGACGAGAGGTCCTGCTCGGACATCGACGCCCCGCTGCTGGTCATCAGCCAGTTCACGCTGTACGGCGACGCGAGGAAGGGCCGCAGGCCCACCTGGAACGCCGCCGCGCCCGGCGATGTAGCCGAACCCCTGGTCGACGAGGTCGTCGCCCAACTGCGGTCACTGGGCGCGACGGTGGCCTGCGGCCGCTTTGGCGCCAAGATGCGGGTGGCTTTGACGAACGATGGCCCGTTCACGGTGCTTCTGGAGATGTGACGGGCCGAACTGAACCGCCGCTTCGCGGCGGACTTTCTCCCGCCCGCCCATCCGATTACCCCGGAGCAACGGGTGGGCGGGGAAAAGACACCGCTCAAGGCCGGCCGCCAGGCTACGGCTCGACCACGACCTCCTGGGCCGCCGCCACCGCCCCCGCGAGCAGCCCCGCGTCCAGCGGAACGTTCCGCTTCACCAGGGCCAGGGCGATCGGGCCCAGCTCGTGGTGGCGTACCGCCGTCGTGATGAAGCCCAGCTTCCGGCCGTCCTCGCCCTCCGAGGCCAGGCGCAGCTCCGTGCCGGCCACCGGCAGGTGGACCTCGCTGCCGTCCAGGTGGAGGAAGACCAGGCGGCGCGGCGGCTTGCCCAGGTTCTGGACGCGGGCGACCGTCTCCTGGCCGCGGTAGCAGCCCTTCTGCAGATGCACCGCCGGGCCGATCCAGCCCAGCTCGTGCGGGATCGTGCGGTGGTCCGTCTCGAAGCCGAGCCGCGGCCGGTGCGCCTCCACGCGCAACGCCTCGTGGGCGAGGATGCCGATCGCGGGGGCGTTCTCCTCGGCGTACGACTCAAGAGACGTGCGCGGCAGGAAGAGATCCCGGCCGTGCGGCGTCTCGCGTACGACGACACCGTCCGGGACCACGGCGATCGAACCGGCCGGCAGGTACACGAGGGCGAACTCGTCCGTGCGGTCGGCGACTTCGACCCGGTTGAAGAACTTCATGCTCTCCAGGTATGCGACCAGCGCGTCCTGCGTACCGGGCTCGACGTGCGCCCACACCGTCTCGCCGTCGTCGACGAGATACAGGGCGTGCTCGATGTGGCCGTTCGCGGAGAGGATCAGCGCCTCGGTCGCCTGGCCGACGGGCAGCTCGGTCACGTGCTGGGTGAGCAGCAGATGCAGCCAGCTCAGCCGGTCGGGGCCGGAGACGGTGACGACGCCGCGGTGCGAGAGGTCGACGAAACCGGTGCCGTCGGCGAGGGCACGCTGCTCACGGAACAGGTCGCCGTAGTGGGCGGCGACGCCTTCGTCCACGCCCTCGGCGGGGACGGCGCCGGGCAGGGACAGGAGGGGGCTCTTCATGTTCACCCACACTACGACCCGGTGGCGGGCGTTCTTATTCCTTGCCGCCGACGTTCTTGCCGGAACAGTTCTCGCAGCGCCCGAAGATCGCGAAATGCTTCAGATCCGTGTCAAAACCGAACGTGTCCCGCAGTTTCGCGGTGAACTCGGCGGCCACGGAGACATCCGCCTCGATGACGTTCGTGCAGTCCCTGCACACCAGGTGGATGTGGTGGTGGCGGTCCGCGAGGTGGTACGTCGGCGCCCCGTGCCCCAGATGCGCGTGACTGACCAGGCCCAGCTCCTCCAGGAGCTCCAGGGTCCGGTAGACGGTGGAGATATTGACCCCCGACGCCGTCTTCCGCACTTCACTGAGGATGTCGTCGGGGGTCGCGTGCTCAAGGGTGTCGACGGCTTCGAGGACAAGCTGGCGCTGCGGCGTCAGCCGGTATCCGCGCTGTCGCAGGTCGCTTTTCCAGTCGGTGCTCACCACACCTCGGAGTGTAGGCCTACTTGAAGAAAGCGATGCCGTCGTCCGGCAGGTCGCCCAGGCCCCGGGCCATCTCGGCGACGTCCTCGGGCGAGACGACCTTCTTCAGCTGCGCCGACATGTACGGACGCAGCGGCACCTCGGGGGTCTGCTTCTCGCCGACCCACATGAGGTCGCCCTTCACATACCCGTACAGACGCTTGCCGCCGGTGTACGGGCCGGAGGCCGCCGTGCGGGCGACCGCGTCCGTGACCAGGTCGATCTGGGGCTTCTGGTCGGCGAGCTCGCCGTACCAGACCTCGACGACGCCGTCGTCGCGCACCATCACGGTCTCGACCTTGCGGTCCTTGTCGATGCGCCAGAAGCCCGACTCGGACTCCAGCGGCTTGACCTTGTTGCCCTCGGCGTCGAGCACCCACGTGTGCGAGTGGTACTCGATGAAGTCCCGCCCGTCATGGGAGAAGGACACTTCCTGGCCGAAATTCGCCTTCTCGGCGCCGGGAAAGTCGGTGACGCCCGCGCCGGCCCAGTTGCCGAGGAGCCAAACGAGGGGCACGAGGTCGGGGTGCAGGTCGGACGGAATCTCGATCATGGGAAGCTCAGACGATCTCTAGGTGGCGTACGGGACGTACGGGGCTCAGCGCTGACCCTGGTACAGCTTCTTCACGGACAGTCCGGCGAACGCGAGAACGCCGACGCAGACCAGGACCAGCAGGGCGGAGAAGAAGGCCTCAAGCACGGGGTGCTCCTCGGTGAGCTATGGGGTGAGCTAGGGGGGCAGGTATCAGAGCCGATCCCACTGTAGTCGTGCGCGCCCCGCCGCTCTCTGCGAGGTGGCCTTACGGGTGACCGCGCGGATGGCCATACGATGCGGCCATGGCGAAGAAGCTCGTGATCAAGGTGACCGCAGGGGCCGACGCACCCGAGCGCTGCTCGCAGGCTTTCACGGTGGCGGCCGTGGCCGTGGCCAGCGGAGTGGAGGTCTCGCTCTGGCTGACCGGTGAGTCGTCGTGGTTCGCGCTGCCGGGCCGCGCGGCGGAGTTCGAACTGCCGCACGCCGCACCGCTCCCCGGCTTGATCGACTCGGTCCTGGCCGCGGGCCGGATCACCCTCTGCACGCAGTGCGCGGCACGCCGCGAGATCACCGAGAAGGACGTGCTCGACGGGGTGCGGATCGCGGGCGCGCAGGTCTTCGTGCAGGAGGCCACGACGGACGGCGTCCAGGCACTCGTCTACTGACGGCGCGCTCGGCTACTGACAGCGGGTCCGAGCCCCGCTACCGGCTACTGCCGGGGCCGCCGCCTGCCGTCCAGCTCGTCCCACCACTCGTCGGACTTCGAGTCACCCGAGGGGTCGTCCCACCAGCGGTCATCGGGCCCGCGCCGGTTGGCGACCATGGCGGCGACCGGCGGAATCACCATCGCCACGACACACATCCCGACGGCCACCGGGATGGACCAGAGCCGTACGACGCCCCACGCCAGAACGAAGAGACCGATGCAGATCCCCATCATGGCGAAGTAGGCGTGCCGCCTTCGCGCATACATACATCCAGCGTAAGCCGAAGGACCGCACCCCGATCCGATGGCGTCCAACCCCCGGGGGTGCGGCCCTTCAGCCGTCAGTGATCCGCTGTCGTCAGACCGCGATCGCGACCTCGGCCAGGCCGCCCGTCTGGGCCACGACCGTGCGGTCGGCCGTGCCGCCCGGGATCAGGGCGCGCAGCGTCCAGGTGCCCTCGGCCGCGTAGAAGCGGAACTGGCCGGTGGCCGAGGTGGGGACCTCGGCGGTGAACTCGCCGGTCGAGTCGAGCAGGCGTACGTAGCCGCTGACGGGCTCGCCGTCGCGGGTCACCTGGCCCTGGATGGTGGTCTCGCCGGGCTTGATCGTCGAGGCGTCGGGTCCGCCGGCCTTCGCTCCACACATATGCGTTCGTCCTTAACTGGTCAGGTCACTGCGGGCTTCGGGAGGGGTTACTTGTTGGCGCCGAGCTCGATCGGCACGCCGACCAGGGAGCCGTACTCGGTCCAGGAGCCGTCGTAGTTCTTGACGTTGGTCTGGCCGAGCAGCTCGTGCAGGACGAACCACGTCAGGGCCGAACGCTCGCCGATGCGGCAGTACGCGATGGTGTCCTTGGCCAGGTCGACCTGCTCGTCCTCGTAGAGGGCCTTGAGCTCGTCGTCCGACTTGAAGGTGCCGTCGTCGTTGGCGTTCTTCGACCACGGGATGTTGCGCGCGGACGGGACGTGGCCCGGACGCTGCGACTGCTCCTGCGGCAGGTGCGCGGGGGCGAGCAGCTTGCCGCTGAACTCGTCGGGCGAGCGCACGTCGACCAGGTTCTGCGCGCCGATCGCGGCCACGACGTCGTCGCGGAAGGCGCGGATCGAGGTGTCCTGGGCCTTGGCCTTGTAGTCGGTGGCCGGGCGGTTGGGGACCTCGGAGCCGTCGACCAGGTCGCGGGAGTCGAGCTCCCACTTCTTGCGGCCGCCGTCGAGGAGCTTCACGTCCTGGTGGCCGTAGAGCTTGAAGTACCAGAAGGCGTAGGACGCGAACCAGTTGTTGTTGCCGCCGTAGAGGACGACGGTGGTGTCGTTGGCGATGCCCTTGGCCGACAGGAGCTTCTCGAAGCCCTCCTGGTCGACGAAGTCGCGGCGGACCGGGTCCTGGAGGTCGTCGGTCCAGTCGATGCGGATCGCGTTCTTGATGTGGTTCTTGTCGTACGCGGAGGTGTCCTCGTCGACCTCGACGATGGCAACCTTCGGGTCGTCGATGTGGGCCTCGACCCAGTCGGCGTCTACCAGGACGTCGCTGCGGCTCATACTTCTTCTCCTCCGGGGCAGTTGCGGCGGGGCTGCGGTGCTGTGCGAGGGGGTACCGGGTACGGGCTGTGAGTGCGCGGTGGCGCGGCGTACGCGGCACGGGGTGGCCCTGACGAGGTCAACGGGCCGGGGGATACGGGAGTCGGAGCTCCCGCTCAGAAGGTGCGACAGAGCATGGCGGCGACGCGGCACAGGTCCACTGCCCGCCGCTTCGTGAGGTCCGCCTGTCGCTGCATGCGTCCGATCGTAAGGACGCAAGGGCTGCCGTGTCACCGGCGTGTCGGATGATGAGACTCGATCATCCGCATTGTGGGATCGGGACGGGATCGAGGGAACAGCGAAGCCGCCCGTTCGGGAGCGGGGGGCGGTCTTCGCCCCTGCCGCATCCACCGCGCGGACGGCTTCGTCTCGTACTGCGGAACGGTACTGCGGAACGGCCGCTCACCGCGGCCGTTCGGGTGCTCAGCCCGCGAGCTTCACGTTCGTGCCCTTGACCGAGATGTCCACGCCGTCCTGCGTCGGCTCCACCTCGTCGATCTTGATGCCGCCCGGCAGACCGCTGACCTTCTCCTCGAAGTCGGTCACATCGCGGACCATGCCCTCGGGGAGGGGGATCGAGACGCCCATGACCTCGAACTTCTTCGGGATCTCATCGGCGTTCACCTTGATCGTGTCGCCCTCGACCTCGACCGAGCTCAGCACGTGCACCGGCTTGGGCAGCTTCGCGCCGCCCTTGCTCACCTCGACCTCGACCTTGATCTTGCCGTCGCCGCCGTCCGAGAGCCCGACCACCTTGCCGGTGGCGCCCAGCGGCAGCTCGACGGGCGGCTCGCCCTGCGCCTCCTTGAGCAGCTCGTCGTACGAGATGTGGGCGGTGCCCGTGGCCTTGTCGGCGGTGGCCGAGCTGTAGTCGCCGGAGAACTCGACGCCCTGCATCCGGGCGTTCAGATCGGCGATGCGGATCTTGTCGGAGCCGGAGGTGGCGTCGTAGTTCTCGATGCCGATCTCGACGTCGTCGAGCGTGCCGCCCGCGACCTGGGTCAGGAAGGGAAAGCCCTTGATGGAGACGTCGGGCGTCTCGCTGAGCCCCTCGCTGGTACGCAGCTTCTCAGCCGCCTCGTCTTCGGCGAAGCCCACCGCGAGGCGGTCGGCGCCCACGAAGAGACCCCCCAGGATCACGAGGACGATCAGAAGTATTCGTACGGAGCGCTTCATGTCCGGTGTTCCCCCACCTTGTACCCCCGCTTGGCTGTCGTTGCCGCGAGCCTAAAGGACAGGTCCCCGGCGGGAGAGCCCGGCCGGGGACCTGTCGATCAGCTGTGACGATCAGCCGGTGCCGATCGGATTCCGTGGTCAGCCGATGGCACGCCCGAGCACGTAGACCGCCGGGGCCGCGGCGGCGAGCGGCAGGGCGACACCCGCCGTCATGTGCACGAAGCGGGACGGAAAGTCGTAACTGGCGACCCGGTGGCCGATCAGCGCGCAGACGCCGACCCCGAGGCCGAGCAGCGCTCCCTTGCTGCCCACGTCCGTCGCACCGCCGACGGCGATGCCGGCCCCGGCGGCGGCGAGCAGCGCGACGACCACCGAAGCGGGCGTCGGCAGGGGCAGCGCGCGGGCGATCACGGCGACCGCGACGGCGATGCCGCCCACCGTCACGGCTTCGTCCGACGCCGCGAGGTGCCCGGTGGCGATGATCGCGAGCGCGGCGGACACGACGGTCGCCATCAGCCCGTACATCCGCTCGTCGGCGGAGGCGCGGCTGCGCAGCTGGAGCACGAGGACGAGCAGCACCCAGATGCCGAGGGTGCCGAGGATCGCGGCGGGCGCGTTCTCCCTGCCGGTGACCAGCAGCGCGATGTCGGCGACGACACCGCCCATGAAGGCGAGCGCGATGCCCTGCCGGGCGGGCCACATTCCGTTGAGCCGGAACCATCCGGCGGCGGTGACGGCCTGCAGCAGGATCAGCGGTACGAGGAGTGCGTACTGCCCGACGGCGGCCGTACCGGCGAGCAGCAGCCCGAGGACGGCGGTCAGCGCCGCGGGCTGGATCCCCGGCTCTATGATCGGCGACCGCCCTTCGGCACGGGCCCGCTGGGCATCGGTGACCCGGGCGTTGCCGGTGGTGGTGGCGGGGCCGTAGGTGGCGGGGGGCTCTTCGTCTGCTGCCGCTACGGCGGCCTGCGGCTGCTGCGGTTGCTGCGGCTGCGGCTCCCCATACGACTGCGGGGGCAGGTAAGCCGTCTCCGTCACGTCCACCACAGGTGAGGGCTGGATCTGGGTGTCCCAGGTCTGCCCTTCCCACTGCTGGGTGTACGAGGGGTCCTGGGCGTACGAGGCGTCCTGGGCGTACGGCTGCTGCTGCTGCGGGTACTGATACTGGTACTGCTGCTGGGCGTACTGCTGGTCAGCGGGGTAAGCCTGCTGCTCCGGCGGGTAGGCCTGCGGCTCGGCGGGCGGATAGTCCCCCCGGTAGGGGTCGTAGTCCCCGTACCCCTCATAACGCGGATCGCTCATAGCGCTGCTCACCCTCCTGCGAACGGCGGGAGCACCTCGACCGTGCCGCCCTCGGCCAGCCGTACCGTCTCATGCCCACGGGTACCCACGGGGTCGCCGTCGATGAGGAACGAGCATCGCCGCAGTACGCGTACCAGCTCACCGGGGTGTCGCTCGCGCGCCGCGTCCAACGCCTCGGCGAGCGTCGTCGCCGCGTACGGCTCCTCCGCGACGCCCGCGGCTGCTTTGGCCGCGGCCCAGTAGCGAATGGTGCCGTTCACCATGGCAGCTCCTCTCCTTCGGCGGATGCCGGTCCTTCGGCGGTTGCCGACGTCCATGATGCCGTGGCCCACCCGGCGATCCGACCGAGCAGGGCGTCGTCCGCCGCGTTCTCCGCGTGCCCCATGCCCGCCTCGAGCCAGAGCTCCGCCCCGCCCCGCGCGGCAGCGGCCAGCATCCGGGGGTGGTCCACGGGGAAGTACGGGTCCCGGTCGCCGTGCACGATCAGCAGCGGCGTCGGCGCGATGAGGGGGACCGACTCCACCGGCGAGAGCGGTACGGGGTCCCACTCGTGCGGGTGGATTCGCGTGCGCAGACCCCAACGGCCCACCGCGCGCCCCGCGGGCCGCGTCACCACCCAGTGCAGCCGCCGCATCGGCGCCGTCCCCCGGTAGAACCAACGGGCCGGAGCGCTCACAGCGACCACCGCGTCAACCCGCGCTTCCGTGCGCCCCCCGTGCGCGGCACCCGCGAGCGCCGCATGCCGGAGCACCACGGAACCGCCCATCGAGAAGCCCACGGTCACCACCCGTGCGTGGCCGAGGGACCGCGCCCACTCCACCGCGGCCGCCAGGTCGAGCACCTCGCGGTCACCGACAGTGGAAAGCCCGCCCGACGCCCCGTGGCCACGGAAGGAGAACGTGATCACGGCTGCGGCCTCGGCGAAGACACCGGCAGCGCGCCGCACGTGCGGGCGGTCCAGATCTCCGGTGAAGCCGTGCGCGATCACGATCGCCAGGTCCGTGCGCGGGTCGGGACCGGGCTGGTACAGAGCGTCAATCACGACTCCGTCCCGTGTACGGAGCGTTGCGCTCTGCTGAACGCGAGTGATCGGCCGCACAGAAGATCGCGCGACTTGACCTGCCGGACCGGAACTCATGTGGGCTATTGTCCTTGGCAGAGGATCCGGGCAGCGAAGCCCCCGGGTCCTTTCGTGCTTTCAGACGCGTTGTGATCGACAGCGCGCCAGGGCCCAGGGCGCGGCCCCCGGAATCACGGCAGTACCAGGTAGTACCAGTACGAAGCAGTGCCGTAAACGTCCTCGCAGGACCGAGGAGGAACCGACGTTATGGGCGAGCGAAACGTGCACAACCGTAGGACGACCCAGGCAGGTGGGCGCGGATGAGTTCTCTGCTGCTCCTCACCAATGCCCTTCAGCCGTCGACGGAGGTGCTTCCCGCCCTCGGCCTGCTGCTGCACAACGTGCGGGTGGCCCCCGCCGAAGGCCCGGCCCTCGTCGACACCCCCGGTGCCGACGTCATCCTGATCGACGGCCGCCGTGACCTCCCGCAGGTCCGCAGCCTCTGCCAGCTCCTCCGCTCCACGGGACCCGGCTGTCCGCTCGTCCTCGTCGTCACGGAGGGCGGCCTCGCGGCCGTCACCGCCGACTGGGGCATCGACGACGTTCTTCTGGACACGGCGGGTCCGGCCGAGGTCGAGGCGCGGCTGCGGCTCGCGATGGGCCGCCAGTCGATCACCGCGGACGACTCCCCCATGGAGATCCGCAACGGCGATCTCTCCGTGGACGAGGCGACGTACAGCGCGAAGCTGAAGGGCCGGGTCCTCGACCTGACCTTCAAGGAGTTCGAGCTGCTCAAGTACCTGGCGCAGCACCCGGGCCGCGTCTTCACACGGGCCCAGCTGCTCCAGGAGGTCTGGGGCTACGACTACTTCGGCGGCACGCGGACGGTCGACGTCCACGTACGGCGCCTTCGCGCGAAGCTCGGTGTCGAGCACGAGTCGCTCATCGGCACCGTCCGCAATGTCGGCTACCGCTTCGTCACGCCGGAGAAGGTCGAGCGCGCCGCCGACGGGAAGCAGGCGAAGGCGGCGACTCCGCCGGCCGAGGGCGAGCACCGGGAGATCCCGCAGCGGGCGGCGGCACCTGTCGCGCCCGCGCCGAAGGAAGCTGTCGTACGACCTGCCCAGCGGTAGTTCCATCCGCGTAGACTCCGCGCGTGGCCAAGGTGACTCGGGATGACGTAGCGCGACTTGCGGGTACTTCCACCGCCGTCGTCAGCTATGTCATCAACAACGGACCTAGGCCGGTTGCCCCGGCCACGCGCGAGCGTGTACTCGCCGCGATCAAGGAGCTGGGGTATCGGCCCGACCGGGTCGCCCAGGCCATGGCGTCGCGGCGGACCGACCTCATAGGCATGATCGTGCCGGACGCGCGGCAGCCGTTCTTCGCGGAGATGACGCACGCCGTGGAGCAGGCGGCTTCCGAGCGCGGAAAAATGGTGCTCGTCGGCAACACGGACTACGTGGACGAGCGCGAGGCCCACTATCTGCGGGCCTTCCTCGGCATGCGGGTCTCGGGGCTGATCCTCGTCAGCCACGGCCTGACGGATTCGGCCGCCGCCGAGATCGACGCGTGGGACGCGCGGGTCGTACTCCTTCACGAGCGGCCCGAGGCGATCGACGACGTGGCCGTCGTCACGGACGACGTGGGCGGCGCGCAGCTGGCCACGCGGCATCTGCTCGAGCACGGGCACGAGTACGTCGCCTGCGTCGGCGGCATGGCTGAGACCCCGACCGTCGGTGACCCCGTGTCCGACCACGTCGAGGGGTGGCGCCGGGCCATGCGGGAGGCCGGGCGTTCGGTGGAGGGGCGCCTCTTCGAAGCGCCGTACAACCGCTACGACGCGTATCAGATGGCCCTTGAGCTGCTTGCCGGGCCGGACCGGCCGACGGCGATCTTCTGCTCCACGGACGACCAGGCGATCGGCATCCTCCGGGCCGCGCGGGAGCTTCGTATCGACGTGCCGGGTCAGCTCGCCGTCGCCGGGTTCGACGACGTGAAGGAAGCGGGCCTGACCGACCCGCCGCTGACGACGGTGGCTTCGGACCGCCCCGCGATGGCTCGCGCAGCGGTTGATCTTGTCCTGGACGACGGGCTTCGGGTCGCCGGTTCGCGCCGGGAGCGGTTGAAGCTGTTCCCCTCGCGCCTTGTGGTCCGCCAGTCCTGCGGCTGCAACTGACCCACGCCTGCGGGGCCGCTCGCCCCGGACGGCTTTATATGGGGCATACGAGGTTCTACCGGTGTTCTCAGGGCGCACTCAGCTGCCTCTCATGAACGCCCCGCAGCCTGGATTCCATGACAACCAGCGGCGAGTACCCCCAGCAGCACCAGTCGTCAGCGCCTGTGCACCATGGCGGTACGCAGGGCGCCTACCCGCCCCCGCCCGCTTTCGCACCAAAAGCGCCGGCACCGGAGGAGCCGCCGAAGCACCGGCGCCGCGCCAGGGGCCCCATGGCCCTGCTCGCCGCCGTGGCCATCGCGGCAGCGGCAGTCGGCGGCGGCACCGCCTACGCCTTCCAGGAGCTGACCGGCAAGGACGGCTCGTCGAGCAGCGCCACCAACACGAACGTCGTGCCCACCAGCCAGAAGGGCACCGTCTCCGGCGTCGCCGAAGCGGTCAGCCCCAGCATCGTGGAGATCAGCGCGAAGTCCGGCTCGGGCGAGGCCACGGGATCCGGCGTGATCATCTCGGAGGACGGCGAGATCATCACCAACAACCACGTGATCTCCGGTGCCTCGTCGGTCAAGGTGAAGACGAACGACGGGAAGTCGTACGACGCCGAGGTCGTCGGCACCGACAGCAAGAAGGACCTGGCGCTGATCAAGGTCGAGGGCGCGTCCGACCTCAAGCCCGCGAGCCTCGGCAACTCCGACAACGTCAAGATCGGTGACGACGTCGTGGCGATCGGCTCCCCCGAGGGTCTGACCGGCACCGTCACCAGCGGCATCATCTCCGCCCTCGACCGCGACGTGACCGTCTCGGCCGACCAGGACCAGGGCCAGGGCCAGCAGCAACAGCAGGGCGGCGGCAACTGGCCCTTCGAGTACGGCGGCGAGCAGTTCAACGGCGACACCGGCTCGTCGAAGACCACGTACAAGGCCCTGCAGACCGACGCCTCGCTCAACCCGGGGAACTCCGGCGGCGCCCTCATCGACATGAACGGCAACATCATCGGCATCAACTCCGCGATGTACTCGCCCAGTTCGTCGCAGGCCGGTGCCCAGTCGGGCTCGGGCAGCGTCGGCCTCGGCTTCGCCATCCCGATCAACACGGTCAAGGCCGACCTCGACACCCTGCGGGCCGGCTCGACCAACTGACCCCGAACCATCCTCCCTGGAGGCCCCCATGTCCGGACCGACCATCACCGTCCACCGCGCCCGGCACGCCCTCGCCGTCACCATCGGCTGGGGCCGCCCGGACACCGACCCGGCGGGCCTCGGCCTCCCCCTCGCCGTGGCCGGTGAACTGCACGGCGCCACCGCGGCCCGCGCCCCGGAGGTGGCCGCGGCCCAGGCGCCGCCCCGGCCCGCCGCACGCCGCAAGCCCCGCGCGCGCGTGCGAGGCTGATAGCGGCCCCGTCCACCACTCCGTACCCGAGGAAGTACCAAGCCGATGAGCCCCGCCGAAGGCGACCGCGAACAGCTGCGCATCCTGATCGTCGACGACGAGCCCGCCGTGCGGGAGGCACTGCAGCGCAGTCTCGCCTTCGAGGGGTACGGCGCGGAGGTCGCCGTCGACGGCGCCGACGCGCTGGAGAAGGCGGCGGCCTACCGCCCCGACCTCGTCGTCCTCGACATCCAGATGCCCCGCATGGACGGCCTCACCGCCGCGCGGCGGCTGCGCGCGACGGGCTCCGTGACGCCCATCCTGATGCTCACCGCGCGCGACACCGTGGGCGACCGCGTCACGGGGCTCGACGCGGGTGCCGACGACTACCTGGTCAAGCCGTTCGAGCTCGACGAACTCTTCGCCCGTATCCGGGCGCTCCTGCGCCGCAGCTCGTACGCCGCCGGCGCGGGCCGGGCCGAGGAGGGCGACACGCTGGCCTTCGGCGACCTGCGGATGGACCTGGCGACGCGTGAGGTCACTCGCGGGGCGCGCACGGTGGAGCTGACCCGCACGGAATTCACCCTTCTTGAGATGTTCCTCGCGCATCCGCGTCAGGTGCTCACGCGGGAGCAGATCCTGAAGGCGGTCTGGGGCTTCGACTTCGAGCCCTCCTCCAACTCCCTCGACGTGTACGTCATGTACCTGCGCCGCAAGACGGAGGCCGGGGGCGAGCCTCGGCTCGTTCATACGGTGCGGGGTGTGGGGTATGTGTTGCGGGGCGGCGAGTGAACAGGATGCTCCGGCGGCTGCGCTCGCTGCCGCTGCGGTCGCGGCTGGCGCTGCTGGTCACGGCCGCTGTCGCGGTCGCGGTCGCCGCGAGTGCCGTGGCCTGCTGGTTCGTCGTACGCAACGTGCTCGTGAACTCCCTGGACGACTCGCTGAGCGCCAATCGCCCCAGGGCCATCGATGTGTTGAGCCTGATCGACGAGGACGGGCGTTGCCTGCCGGGGGTGCCCAACCGGAACAACACCGACCTGGCCAAGTCGACGATCCAGGTGGTCGACCGGAACGGCAACAGCTGCTCCATCCTCGGCCAGTCCCTCAAGGTCACGGATGAGGACACCGCGGTCGCCCGGCACCAGTCCGGCGAGGTGTCCCGCAACGCCACGACGTCCAACGGTGCCTCGTACCGCGCCCTCACCTATCCCCTGGACTCCCCGCAGGGGCAGGGCCTCGCGGTGACTGTCGCCCGCCCTCTGAGCGAGGTCGACGACACCCTCGGCAATCTCACCCTGGTCCTCACCGTCGTCGCCGGAATCGGCGTCATCGGCGCGGGCGCCGCCGGCCTGTGGGTGGCCCGCGCCGGCCTCCGCCCCGTGGACGAGCTGACCGCGGCCGTCGAGCACGTGGCCCGCACGGAGGACCTGGACCTCCGCATTCCCGCGGACGGCGACGACGAGATCGCCCGCCTCTCCCGCTCCTTCAACTCCATGACCGCCTCCCTCGCCTCGTCCCGCGACCTCCAGCAGCAGCTCATCGCCGACGCCGGGCACGAGCTCCGCACCCCCCTCACCTCGCTCCGTACGAACATCGAGCTGCTCGCCCGCAGCGAGGACACCGGCCGGGCCATCCCGCCCGACGACCGCAAGGCCCTGCTTTCCTCCGTCACGGCACAGATGACCGAACTGGCCGCGCTGATCGGGGACTTGCAGGAGTTGTCGCGCACGGACAGCGGACAGGCCGGCAAGGTGCAGGTCATCGCCCTGCACGAGGTCGTGGAGGCCGCCCTGGAGCGGGCGCGTCTGCGCGGGCCCGAGCTGACGTTCACCGCGGACCTCGCCCCCTGGTACGTACGCGCTGAGCCCCCGACCCTGGAGCGGGCCATCGTGAACATCCTGGACAACGCGGTGAAGTTCGGGCCCCCCGGCTCCGCCGTCGAGGTGGCCCTGAGGGACGGCGCGCTGACCGTCCGCGACCACGGCCCCGGCATCCCCACCGACGAGCTCCCGTACGTCTTCGACCGGTTCTGGCGTTCCCCGTCGGCCCGCAGCCTCCCCGGATCGGGCCTCGGCCTGTCCATCGTGGCCCGCACCGTGCACCAGTCCGGCGGCCAGGTGGCGCTCCGGCCCGCCGATGGCGGCGGGACGGTGGCGACGGTCAGCCTGCCGGGAGCGCCCACCCCACCCCCCGCCACGGCGTGACCTACTTGCCGATGCTGAGCCCCGTACCGGTGAGACGCACCCGGATACCGTCCTTCTGCACGCTCACGTCCTGCAGCCACACGTTCCCCTTGCCCGGCAGCTTCGGCAGCTGGAAGGCGAGCGTGAGGCGGTCGGCGAGGACGGGGCGGGTGAGCTGGGAGAGCCCCTTGAGGAGCGCCGGGTCGAGGCCCAGCTTCTTCAGGAGCTCGGGGTGGCCCATCGCGACGTCGATGAGGTTCAGGCCCATCACGTCGTTGATGAAGCGCGGCGATCCGACGAGGTCGTGCAGCTTGGTGTCGCTCTTCAGGGCGCCGCTGACCACCGAGTCCGGCACCCCGAGCCGCTTGACGATCGACGGCACGGAGAGCAGCGCCTTGGCCTTGGCGGTCTCCTCGGCGAGGCGGTCCGCGGAGTCCTTGCTGAGGTGCAGGCCCTCGGACTCGCGGGTGCCGGGGCGGTAGGTCGCCAGGTCACCGATCTGCAGGCTCATCCTGCCGATGTCGGTGGAGATGCCGCGCTCGCCGTTGCGCTGGATGCGGGCGTCGGCGCGCAGCTTCAGGTCGTGGCCCGCGACGGGCAGGGTGCCGCGAGCGAGGACCTGGTCGCGGCCGTGGCCGGTGAACGTGACCTGGGACGCGCCCAGTTCACGGTTCAGGTCGTCGAAGGAGAGCAGCACCTCGCCCTTCATCTCGCGGATGAGGGCGCCCTTGATGTCGGTGGGCCCGTCGCCGGTGATCGTCACGTCCTCGGCGGTGGCGGAGACCTGGGCGAGCGAGATCCGGTCGGCCGCGACGTCCGGGACGGTGACCTTGACCTTGTCCACGCGCTTGTCGAGGACCTGGGTCAGGAAGGGGAAGCCCTCGATGTCGACCTCGGGCGCGGCGCTCAGGTGCATGGAGTCCTTGAGCTTCTCCGCGGCCTCGTGCTCGGCGTAGAGCAGGGCCCAGCGGTCACCGAGCGCGAGGAAGGCGGCGAGGACCACGAGGGCGACGACGGCTTTCCCCGCGAGCGGGAGTCCGGCGAAGCGGTTGCGGCGGCGACGGTTGCCGCGGCGGTGGTTCGGAGGCTGCCAGGGCGCGTCACCCTTGCCCGCCCCGGTCTCGGCCTCGTCGTCGGCCTCGTCGTCGGTCTCGCGGAGGAAGTCCTCCAGCGGGTTCGGTCCCGCGAGGGCGCCGAGCTCGTCGTACGGATTGAGCGGAGCGGTCGTCTCCGCGCCTGACTCAGGTGCTGCCGAGGGTGCTGCTGATGCTTCTGGGGGAACCGATGCGGCGTGCCAACCATCAGACGGATTAGCCTGGTTGTGATCGGGCGGAAGCGTGGCTATGCGGTGGGGGGAACGCATCAGCTGATTTCACCATACGTTCACACCCCGCCCCAAGCCTTACGCCCAGTAACCACCGATTTAGGCCACCTTCTGAGCGCGTCTGTTAACGCGTCATTCACTTCACGATGGTGATCCTGTCCGCCTTGGGCGGCGCGATCGGCTTGTCCGCCGAGGAGTTGGCGGTCAGGTAGTCGTTGAATGCCTTCAGGTCGTCGCTGCCGACCAGCGGCTTCGTGCCCTTGCCGAGCTCGGCGAAGCCGTCGCCGCCGCCCGCCAGGAAGGAGTTCATCGCCACACGGTACGTGGTGGCCGGATCGATCGCCTTGCCGCCCAGCTTGATCGAGTCCGTCACGACACGATCAGCGCCGGACTTCGTCATGTCCAGCGTGTACGTGAGGCCGTCCGAGATCTGCAGAATCTTCGGAGATGCCTCGTTCGACCCGCTGACCTGCTGCTTGAGGCCGGTGATCAGCTGCGCGCCGGTCAGGTCGACGAGATTGACCGTGTTGCTGAACGGCTGCACGGTGAAGCCCTCGCCGTACGTCACCACCCCGTCACCCTCGCTCCCGCTCGCCTTGTGGACGAGGTCGGAGCGGATGCCGCCCGGGTTCATCAGCGCGAGATCCGTCTCCGGATCGAGCGACTTGCCGTGCGCCAGCTGCGCGTCCGCGATCAGGTCGCCGAGCGGCGCCTCCGGGGTGGTGGCGCCACGGCCGGGGATGTCGGCGGAGATGAAGCCGACGGGCTTGTTGGCGACAGGCTCGGCCAGCTTGTTCCAGCGCCCGATGAGCGAGGTCATGTCCTTGGCCTTGGCCTGCTCACGGCTGACGACGTGGTTCGCGGACTTCACGCTCGTACGGACGATGTCCTTCGTCTTCCGGTCGTACGTGAGCGTCGTGTCCGTGTAGAGCTTCCCGTAGGACGAGGCGGACGTGACCATGCGGGGCTTGCCCGACGGGTCCGGGATGGTGCACACGTAGGCGGAGTGCGTGTGCCCGGTGACCAGGGCGTCGACCTTGGGCGTGATGCCCTTGGCGATGGCGGTGATCGGTCCCGAGATGCCGTCGCCCGCGCCCGGGGAGTCACAGTCGTAGTTGTAGCTCTGCGACGCGGGAGAGCCGCCCTCATGGAGGAGCGTGACGATCGACTTCACGCCCTGCTTGTCGAGGATCTTGGCGTACTTGTTGACCGTCTCGATCTCGTCGTGGAACTTGAGGCCCTTGATGCCCTCGGCGGAGACGATGTCGGGCGTGCCCTCCAGCGTCACCCCGATGAAGCCGACCTTGACGCCCTTGTTCTTCCACACCCAGTACGGCTTGAGGATGGGCTTGTCGGTCTTCTCGTCGGTCACGTTGGCCGCGAGGTAGGGGTAGTTCGCCCCCTTGAACTTCTTGCCCTTCTCGAAGCAGCCGTCCTTGGGGTGACAGCCGCCCTTCTGCATACGGGCCAGCTCCTTGGCCCCCTCGTCGAACTCGTGGTTCCCGACGCTGGTGACGTCGAGGTCGAGCTTGTTCATCGCCTCGACCGTCGGCTCGTCGTGGAAGAGGCCCGACAGGAGCGGGCTCGCGCCTATCAGGTCACCGGCCGCCGCCGTGACGCTGTAGGGGTTGCCCTTGCGGGCCGTACGAAGGGACGTGGCGAGGTACTCGGCACCGCCCGCGTCGATCTTCTTCTCGGTCCCGTCGGGCTGCTTCTCCGTCACCTGGCCCGACGATCCGGCCGGCGGCTGCAGATTGCCGTGGAAGTCGTTGAAGGACAGCAGCTGCACGTCGACGGTGCGCTTCTTGCCCGCCGCGTCCTGCCCGGAGGCCTGCCCGGCGTTCGCGGGCAGCGCGGCGGCCAGCGCACCGAGCGTGGCGAGAGAGGCCGCGGCGGCGAGCACACGGGTGGCGCGGCGTCTGGGCCGACGCAACTGAGGAGTGGCTGGCACGTGTCCCCCTGGGAAAGGTGTGAGACGACTGAGGGTGTGAGACAACGCGCAGCCTAAAGTCAACGCGCGTAGCGCGACAGGGGGTTACGGGTTACGAGGTGGTTGCCGACGGAGGCCGCGTGGGAACGTTGCGGACACTTGGGACAAGCGTGATGGTGCACGGGGGCGAGGCCGGCCGGGTGCGGCGACAAGGGCGCGTGCGCCGTCGTGCACTCCCCCGCGGACCTCGAGTACGTCGGTGATCTGCTCCTCGACCGGCCGCCGCCGTACCCTCGACTCCATGACTGACGAGCAGCAGCCTCCCGCCACCCTGCGGCAGATCGACACCGTCGCCGACCTCACATCCGACCGGGCCGACGCCGTGCTCGGGCTCCTCGCGGAAGCGGCCCGCTCGGACGGCCAGCAGGCCGTGTCCGAGCAGGGGCGGCTGCAACTGCGGGGAGGGGCGCGGGAGGGAGTGCGGCATCTGCTGCTCACCCTCGGCGACGAGCTCGTCGGGTACGCGCAGCTGGAGGACACCGACCCCATCGAGGCGCCGGCCGCCGAGCTCGTCGTGCACCCCGCGCACCGCGGGAGCGGGCACGGCAGGGCGCTGGGCACCGCGCTGCTCGCCGAGTCCGGGCGGCGGCTGCGGATCTGGGCGCACGGCGGACACTCGGCGGCCCGGCACCTCGCCCAGGTCCTTGGTCTCACCCTCTTCCGTGAACTGCGCCAGATGCGCAGGCCGTTGGGCGACCTCGACCTGCCCGAGCCCGTCCTCCCCGAGGGTGTCTCCGTGCGCCCCTTCGTCCCCGGCGACGACGACGCGGCCTGGCTCGCGGTGAACGCGGACGCCTTCGCCCACCACCCCGAGCAGGGCTCGCTCACCCAGCGCGACCTGGACGACCGCAAGGCCGAGCCGTGGTTCGACCCGCAGGGCTTCTTCCTGGCGGAGAAGGACGGCGAGCTCGTCGGCTTCCACTGGACCAAGGTGCACGCGGACGAGGGCCTCGGCGAGGTGTACGTCCTCGGGGTGCGCTCCGGCGCGCAGGGCGGCGGCCTCGGCAAGGCACTGACGACCATCGGCCTGAACCACCTGGCCGGGGCGGGACTGCCGACCGCGATGCTGTACGTGGACGCGGACAACAAGGCGGCGGTGAGCGTCTACGAACGACTGGGGTTCACCACGCACGAGACGGACCTGATGTACCGCACGGAGTCATAGCCCCGTGACGGGGCGTTCCCCGAGGGGGGCGCCCCGTCCACATCCACCTGGCCGCTCGGCTACTTCGGGGAGAGCGGCTCCAGGCACATGCTGTACTGCACCCGGCCGCGCCGCGTCTGCTCGTAGCGGGACTCGCCGGGCTCGCACTGGGCCTCGTGCGTGCTCGTGACCTTGTACTCCGCCGACGCGCCGGAGCAGTCGACGGTCTCCATGTCCGGGCTGCTGTCGGACCCCTCGTTCCGCACGCAGTCGCCGGCCTCGGTGACCGCGGGCTCGTTCGCGGACGATCCGGGCTTGCTGACGGGGCTCGTGGTGTTGCCCCGGCTGCTGTACCACCAGACGCCCGCGACGACGGCGGCGATGAGCAGCGTCACCACCTTCATCAGGGGTGACTGCCGGTTGAACGAGCCGCCACCACCGCGCGGGCGCTGAGGCTGGGGCTGCGGCTGCTGGGGCTGATAGGGCTGCTGCGGTGCGAACTGCTGCTGACCGTAGGGCTGTTGCGGCTGGCCCTGGTACGGCTGCTGGCCCTGGTACGGCTGCTGGCCGTACGGCGCTTGAGGCTGTTGATAGCCGCCGTGAGGCGGCGGAGGCATGGACAAGGTAAGTCCCCCGACTTTCCATACGTGTTCACGTCAATGCTGAGCGGCAGACCTTACAAGATCAGATACCTCTTGACGGAACGGCCCCCTTGCACCACCCTTTCACTACTCAATTAGTGAAAGGGTGGTGCAAGGGCATGGTCGAGTTCCGTATCGACCGGCGCAGCGGCGTCGCCACCTATCTCCAGATCGTCCAGCAGACCCAGCAGGCCCTTCGCCTGGGCCTGCTGGAGCCGGGCGACAAGCTGCCGACGGCCCGTGAGGTCGTCGAGGCGACGGCCATCAACCCGAACACGGTCCTGAAGGCCTACCGCGAACTGGAACGCGAGGGCCTGGTCGAGGCCCGCCGCGGTCTCGGCACCTTCGTGCGGAGGTCACTGGGCTCCACGCCCACCGACTCCCCGCTGCGCGGAGAGCTGAGCCAGTGGGCCGCCCGTGCCCGTGCATCCGGTCTGGAGAGGGACGACGTCGCGGCGCTGTTCAGCGCCGTACTCGAAGAGCAGTTCACGCGCTCCGAGCACACCGAGCGCCCAGAACACGCAACCAAGGGGGACCACGCATGACCGACACCGCCATCGAGGCGGCCTCGCTCGCCAAGAGTTACGGGCGGCGGGGCCACGCCCTGCTCGACTGCTCCTTCCGGCTGCCCGCCGGGCGGATCTGCGCGGTCGTCGGGCCCAACGGCGCGGGCAAGTCGACGCTGCTCACTCTGGCCGCCGGGCTCCTGAGGCCCACCGAGGGCGCGCTCACCGTGCTCGGCACCGACCCGGCCGCCGCGCGCGAACGCATCGCGTACGTCGCCCAGGACAAGCCGCTCTATCCGCAGCTCAGCATCGCCGACACCCTGCGGCTCGGCGCCGAGCTGAACCCTGGGCGCTGGGACCCCGCCATCGCCGAACGTGTCGTACGCGAAGGGGACTTGGACCCGAAGCTGCGCGTGCGAACGCTCTCCGGAGGCCAGCGCACCCGCGTCGCGCTCGCCCTCGCGCTCGGCAAGCGCGCCGAACTCCTGCTCCTGGACGAACCGATGGCCGACCTGGACCCGCTCGCCCGGCATCAGCTGATGGGGACGCTGATGGCCGAGGCCGCCGAGCACGGGACCACCGTGGTGATGTCCTCGCACATCGTGGGAGAACTCGCCGAGTCCTGCGACCACTTGCTCCTGGTGTCCGGCGGCCGGGTCCGGCTCGGCGGCGGCATCGACGACCTCGTCTCGGCGCACGCCCTGGTCACCGGGCGCCGCCCCGTCGAGGACCTCGCCCCGCACACCGTCGTCGAGTCCCGCGCCACCGGGCGCGGCCTGACCGCGCTGATCCGCCCGGACGGCCCGGTCGACGAAGGCTGGGACGTCGAAGAACCGTCCCTGGAGGAACTGTTGCTGGCCCATCTCCGCTCGCCGGAGGCCCCGGCACTCCTCACGCCGAGCACCGCGCCCGCCGAGCTTCAGCGCGAGGTGACGGCATGAGCGCCCCCCTCCTGCGCGGCTCCCGCTGGGCGGACGTCCGGCTGCACCGCGGCGCGCTGTGGACGGGGCTCGGCCTCGTCTTGCTCGCGGCGGCGCTGACCGGTTTCTTCCGGTGGGCTGCCGCGGCCTACCCGCAGACGCTGGACGGCTGCGGGGCAGGCCCCTGCGAGAACGCCTTCCTCGGCTTCGCGAGCGCCCAGGACCTGCTGAACGAGTTCACGCGGAAGACGTCCAAGGGACTGCTCGTGCTCCCCCTCCTGATCGGCGCCTTCGTCGCGGGCCCGATGGTCGGCCGCGAGATGGAGTCCGGACTGCACCGGCTCGCCTGGTCCCAGTCGGTCACCCCGGCGCGCTGGCTCGCCTCGAAACTGACGGTGGCCGCGACCGTCGGCGTCGCCGGGACGCTCGCCCTCATGGGCGTCTTCCAGCTCGGCGCCTCCGGCATCCTGGGGCGCTGGAACCTCTCCTGGAGCGAGCGGGGCGTCTACGAGACGACGGGCCCCGCGCTGATCGCGTACTCCCTGCTCGCCGTGGCCGTCGGGGCGCTCACCGGGTTGCTCGTGCGCCGGACACTGCCCGCCATGTCCCTCACGGGCCTGGTCACTGGTGGTGTCCTGTTCGGCCTGGGCAATCTGCGCTGGCATCTGTTCCCGGTGGACACGATCTCGGGGCCCGCGTCGGGCACGATCACGGGTTACACGATGCACGGACTCCCCCTGGACTCTCTGATCATGGACATGGGGGTGCACAACGCCGCCGGTGAGCGCTTCGTCGCCGCGCAGTGCTCCTCCGATCAAATGGCTGACTTCCCCTGCCCCACCGACACCAAGATCACCGGCTGGTTCGCCGAATTCCACCCCCATTCCCACTTCTGGTACGTCCAGTTGATCGAGACCGGCATCGTCCTCGCCCTCGCCGCAGCGGCAACGTACGCCGCATTCCGCGTGCTCCGACGCCGCGCCGCCTGAGTTGCGCACCGCCCCCGGACGTGTGGACGTCCGGGGGACTCCGGCACATGTCCCGCACGTCATGTCGCCGTAACCAGTGATTCAGACTGGCTTGCGACCCTCGCTCAATGCAGCCCGCCGTGCCCGACCCTCCCCCCATGAACGGGAAGCTCGTCCTCACCCCGGCACTCTCCGACGCGCCTATCGTGCCCCCCGCGCGGAAGAATGGGTCCATGAGCCAGCCCAGCACCCAAGGTCAGGTCCAGCACGCCCAGCCCTCCGTAGGCTCCATCGCCGCGCACCGCCCGCACACCCTGTCGGCCGCGGTCTCCGACCTCGACCCCGACATCGACGCGGATCTCGACGCGTACGACGAGGACGGCCAGGTAGGACACGACGGCCAGGAGCTTCCGCAGGGCCGTTTCCTGGACCGGGAGCGCAGCTGGCTGGCCTTCAACGAGCGCGTTCTCGAGCTCGCCGAGGACCCGAACACCCCGCTCCTCGAACGGGCCAATTTCCTGGCGATCTTCGCCTCGAACCTGGACGAGTTCTTCATGGTCCGGGTGGCAGGACTGAAGCGGCGCATCGCGACCGGCGTCGCCACCCGTTCGGCCTCGGGCCTGCAGCCCCGCGAGGTCCTGGAACTGATCTGGAACCGCTCCCGCGAGCTCATGGCCCGGCACGCCGCCTGCTACCAGGAGGACGTCGCCCCCGGCCTCGCCGACGAGGGCATCCACCTGGTCCGCTGGAACGAGCTGACCGAGAAGGAGCAGTCCCGCCTCTTCACGCTCTTCCGGCAGCAGATCTTCCCCGTCCTGACCCCGCTGGCCGTGGACCCCGCGCACCCCTTCCCGTACATCTCAGGGCTCTCGCTCAACCTCGCCGTGGTCGTGCGCAACCCGGTGTCAGGACACACCCACTTCGCACGTGTGAAGGTTCCGCCGCTGCTCTCCCGCTTCCTTGAGGCCTCCCCCCAGCGGTACGTCCCCATCGAGGACGTCATCGCCGCTCCCGCGCACCTCGCGGAGCTGTTCCCGGGCATGGAGATCCAGGAGCACCACATGTTCCGGCTCACCCGGAACGAGGATCTGGAGGTGGAGGAGGACGACGCCGAGAACCTCCTCCAGGCCCTGGAGAAGGAGCTCATGCGGCGCCGCTTCGGGCCGCCGGTGCGCCTGGAGGTCGAGGAGTCCATCGACAGGAACGTCCTGGACCTCCTCGTACGCGAGCTGAAGATCAGCGAGGCCGAGGTCTACCCGCTGCCGGGCCCGCTCGACCTGACCGGGCTCTTCGGCATCGCGGCCCTGGACCGGCCAGAGCTGAAGTACCCGAAGTTCATCGCGGGCACGCACCGCGACCTCGCCGAGGTGGAGTCGGCGTCCGCGCCGGACATCTTCGCCGCCCTTCGCGAACGCGACGTACTTCTGCACCACCCGTACGACTCGTTCTCCACGTCCGTGCAGGCCTTCCTGGAGCAGGCGGCAGCCGACCCGGACGTCCTCGCGATCAAGCAGACGCTGTACCGCACGTCCGGCGACTCCCCCATAGTCGACGCCCTGATCGACGCCGCCGAGTCGGGCAAGCAGGTGCTCGTACTGGTCGAGATCAAGGCGCGCTTCGACGAGCAGGCGAACATCAAGTGGGCGCGGAAGCTGGAGGAGGCGGGCTGCCACGTCGTCTACGGCCTGGTCGGCCTGAAGACGCACTGCAAGCTGTCGCTCGTCGTCCGCCAGGAGGGCGAGACGCTGGTCCGCTACTCCCACGTCGGCACGGGCAACTACCACCCCAAGACGGCTCGTCTCTACGAGGACCTGGGGCTGCTCACCGCCAAGCAGGAGGTGGGCGCCGACCTGTCCGACCTCTTCAACAGGCTCTCCGGATACTCGCGCCGCGAGACCTACCGCCGCCTGCTCGTGGCCCCCAAGTCCCTGCGTGACGGGCTCATTTCACGCATCGACAAGGAAATACAGCACCACCGCGCGGGCCGCCCGGCCTACGTACGCATCAAGGTCAACTCGATGGTCGACGAGGCGGTCGTGGACTCGCTCTACCGCGCGTCGCAGGCGGGCGTGCCGGTGGACGTGTGGGTGCGCGGGATCTGTGCCGTGCGGCCCGGCGTCGCCGGGCTCTCGGAGACGATCCGGGTCCGTTCCGTTCTCGGCCGCTTCCTGGAGCACTCCCGCGTCTTCGCCTTCGGCAACGCGGGCGAGCCCGAGGTGTGGGTAGGCAGCGCCGACATGATGCACCGCAATCTCGACCGCCGTATCGAGGCGCTGGTCAGGGTCACCGACCCGGCACACCGGGCGACGCTGAACCGGCTCCTGGAGACCGGAATGTCGGACACCACCGCCTCCTGGCACCTGGGCGCGGACGGCAACTGGACCCGGCACGCGCTGGACCCGGAGGGCCAGCCCCTGCGGAACGTACAGGAGATGCTCATAGACGCCCGGAGGCGCCGGCGTGGCACAGCTAAACCATGAGACGACGACAGGCGATGTCCTGTCGGGCTATCTGCAGGGCCAGGCCACGGAGTTCCTGCGCTCGCTTCGGCTGCACCGCGAGTCGTCGACGGACGCACAGGGCGCGGAGGCGTCCCTGGAGGCGGCACGCGCCCTGCGCCGCGCGGCCCGCCGCATCGGCGGCACCCTGCACACCTTCCGTCCGCTCCTTGACCAGGAGTGGGCGTCGGGACTGCGCCCCGAACTGGCGTGGCTCTCCGGCACATTGGCCCGCGAACACGCGTACGCGACCCGCTTGGACCGCCTCCTGGACGCACTGCACCGCCTTTCGGGCACGCCGGGGGTGCCGATGCCCACGGATCATGCAGCCGTCCCGGCTGTGGGCAGGCGTTCCGCACGGCGATGGGGGTCCCCCCGCTCGAGCGCAGCCGAGAGTGGGGGAGGGTGGGCACAGCCCACCACACCGCAGGGGGCCGATGAACAGGGGGGAACTCCGAGGGGCCTGACAGTGGGCGCAGCCAAGGCCGCAGCACTCCTGGAGCGCCAGCTGACCCTCGCCCGCACGCGGGCCCACTCCACCGCCCTCCAGGCCTTCGGCTCCTCCCGCTTCCACGCGGTGGCGGACAACGTGGCGGTGCTCGCCAGCGAGGTCCCTCTCAGAGGCAACAACGCGGAGGACCTGAAACCCCTGGCCACAACCGCAGAGGAGAACCTCGCCGAAGCCGTCGCCGCCCTCCCCCTCGGCCAGGCAGGCCACCCGTACAACGCGGAAGCCCTGACGCACGGCCTCGCGGCGGCCGAGGCCCCCGAGGCCCAGGACGCCCCCTGGCTGAAGACCCGCGCCCTCCTGCGCCTGCACAGGTACGCCCAGGAAGTCCTCACCCCGGGCCCCGGCGGGGACCTGCGCCTCGCGGAGGCCGGCCACGCCCTGGACCGCCACCGCGAGGCCGCGGACGCCGCATCAGCCGCGGCCTCTGCCGCCCGTACCGCCCGCATCGCCCCGGCGACGGCGTACGCACTCGGCGTTCTGCACGCCGACCAGCGCCACGAGGTGGAGGCGGCCCGCTTCGCGTTCCACCAGGCCTGGCTCCGCGAGACGGAGGCGGTGAGCACGCCATGACACCCGACAGGGACGAGGTCGTCCGGGCCGCGGGCTGCGTCCTGTGGCGCCACTCCCCTCACGACGGCCGCCTGGAGATATGCCTGGTCCACCGTCCGAAGTACGACGACTGGTCGCACCCCAAGGGCAAGCTGAAGCGCTCCGAGACGCCCCTCGCGGGCGCCCTGCGCGAGGTCGAGGAGGAGACCGGCCACCGCTGCACCCCAGGCGCCCGGCTCCCCACGGTCCGCTACCTGGCCCAGGGGCGCCCCAAGGAGGTCAGCTACTGGGCGGCGGAGGCGGCGGACGGCCACTTCACGCCCAACAACGAGGTCGACCGCATCCTCTGGCTCTCGCCGACGGCGGCCCGCAACCGCCTCACGCAACCCCGCGACCAGCAGCTTGTCGACGCTCTGCTCGGGGTACTGAACCCTGCGTGATCGATCCGCTACTTTCCGTAGCACGCCGCCTAACCAGGCCGCCCTCCGAGGTTCACCCCCCGTTCACTCATGCCCATCGGCCGCTTCACCTGCCCTGCCTAATTTCAGCCTTACAAGACGACGTAAGACCGTAAGACCGCAACGAAGACGAAGACCTCGCACGCCGCCAGCAAAGGGCCGGCGGCTCCCGGAAGGAAAACCCGAAAGTGAAGCTTCAGCGCAAGAACCGGCTCCGCGCCCTCTCCCTCGGCGCCATCGCCGTCTCCGGCGCCCTGGCCCTCACGGCGTGCGGCTCCGACGACACGAGCGGTGGCAGCGGGGGCACCGGCAAGGAGTCCACCGCCAACGCCAACATCAAGTGCGATGACGCCAAGGGTCAGCTCGCGGCCTCCGGTTCGTCCGCGCAGAAGAACGCGATCGACGCCTGGCGCAAGGTCTACTCGACCGCCTGCAAGGACGTTCAGCTGAACTACAACCCGACGGGTTCCGGCGCCGGCATCACCGCGTTCATGCAGGGCCAGACCGCCTTCGCGGGCTCCGACTCGGCGCTGAAGCCCGAGGAGATCGCGGCGTCGAAGAAGGTCTGCAAGAACAGCCAGGCCATCGACCTGCCGATGGTCGGCGGCCCGATCGCCGTCGGCTACAACGTGCCCGGCGTGGACAACCTCGTTCTGGACGCCGAGACCCTCGCCAAGATCTTCGACGACAAGATCAAGACCTGGGACGACAAGGCCATCAAGAAGCTGAACCCGGACACCAAGCTCCCCGGCACCAAGATCCAGGCGTTCCACCGCTCGGACGAGTCCGGCACCACGGACAACTTCACCAAGTACCTCAAGGGCGCGGCGCCCTCCGCCTGGTCGCACGAGCCCGGCAAGTCCTGGGAGGCCAAGGGCGGACAGTCCGCCAACGGCTCCTCCGGTGTCGCGGGCCAGGTCAAGCAGACCGCCGGCGCCATCTCCTACTTCGAGCTCTCCTACGCCTCCGACGGCATCAAGACGGTCGACCTGAAGACCGACGCCAAGGAGCCGGTGAAGGCCACCGTCGACAACGCCTCCAAGGCCATCTCCGAGGCCAAGGTCGTCGGCAAGGGCAACGACCTCGCCCTGGAGCTCAACTACAAGCCCACCGCCGAGGGCGCGTACCCGATCACCCTGGTGACGTACGAGGTCCTCTGCGAGAAGGGCAACAAGGCCGAGACCCTCGCCGCGACCAAGTCCTTCCTGACCTACATCGCCAGCGAGGACGGCCAGAACGTCCTCAAGGAGAACGACTACGCGCCGATCCCGGCCGAGATCATCTCCAAGGTCCGCACGACCGTCGCGGGCCTGAGCTAGCTGAACCGAGTGCGGCCGGCCCGGCGATCCAGGGCCGGCCGCACCGTCCGGTGCACCGCCGCCAGGAGCAACTCCCGCTGAAGAAGCGGTGATCGGCTCCGCAGACCGGAGAATCTTATGGATATACCAAGCAGTACGACAGCACCCCCACCCCTCGACGACGTGAAGCCCTCGGGCATCACCCCGAAGCGTCCCCGCCGCAGCGCGACCCGCCCCGGCGACCGGATCTTCCTCGGACTCTCCCGTGGCTCCGGCATCACGCTGCTCGTGATCATGGCGGCCATCGCGGCCTTCCTCACCTACCGTGCGGCCCTCGCGATCTCGGACGACACGGGCAACTTCCTCACCACCTTCGAGTGGGACCCGGCCGGCGCCACCACCGGCGGCAAGCCGTACTTCGGCATCGCGGTCCTGGTCTTCGGCACCGTGGTGAGCTCGGTGATCGCCCTGGTGATCGCCGTCCCCGTGGCCATCGGCATCGCGCTGTTCATCTCGCACTACGCGCCGCGCAGGCTGGCCACCCCGATCGCCTTCGTGATCGACCTCCTGGCCGCCGTGCCGTCGATCGTCTACGGCCTCTGGGGCGCCCTCGTGGTCGCGCCCAACCTGACCGGCCTCTACAGCTGGCTCGACGACTACTTCGGCTGGACCGGCATCTTCGAGTACCAGGGCGGCGCCCCGCGCTCCCTGATGACCGTCGGCATCCTCCTCGCGATCATGATCCTGCCGATCATCACGAACGTCAGCCGTGAGGTCTTCCTGCAGGTCCCGAAGATGCACGAGGAGGCCGCGCTCGCGCTCGGCGCCACGCGCTGGGAGACCATCCGCATGTCGGTGCTCCCCTTCGCCCGCTCGGGCGTGATCTCCGCCTCGATGCTGGGCCTTGGCCGTGCGCTCGGCGAGACGATCGCCGTCGCTACCGTGCTCTCCCCGACCTTCCTCATCAGCGCGTCCGTGCTCGACCCCGGCGGCGGCACCTTCGCGCAGAACATCGCCAGCAAGTTCAACGAAGCCACCGAGTACGGCCGTGACGCGCTCATCGCATCCGGCCTGGTCCTCTTCGTCATCACCCTGCTGGTCAACGGCGCGGCCCGCCTGATCATCGCGCGCCGCAAGGAGTACTCGGGGGCCAACGCATGAGCGCCACCATCGTCAAGCCCACGAGCCTGCAGGGCGCCCGCCTCCCGCGCTGGACGCCGGCCGTCGTCGCACTCGGATCCGCCGCCGTCGCCATCGGCATCGGCATGGGGGCCGGCCTCGACAGCCGAATCCAGTGGGGCCTGATCGCGGCCGTCCTCTTCCTCGTCGCCTCGTATGTCCTCGCGGTCGCCGTCGAGGGCGGACGCCAGGCCAAGGACCGCCTCGCCACCTCGCTGGTGTGGGTCATGTTCCTGCTGGCCGTCGTCCCGCTCGCCTCGCTGGTCTACGAGACCGTCGAGCGCGGCTCGACCGTCTTCAACGGCTACTTCCTGACCCACTCCATGGGTGTGGTCGCGGACGACGAGCCCGGCGGCGGCATCTACCACGCGATCATCGGGACCCTGGAGCAGGTGCTCCTCGCCTCCGCCATCGCCGTGCCGATCGGCCTGCTCACCGCGATCTACCTCGTCGAGTACGGGCGCGGGAAGCTCTCCAAGGTCGTCACGTTCTTCGTGGACGTCATGACCGGCATCCCCTCGATCGTCGCGGGCCTGTTCGTCCTCAGCTTCTGGATCCTGATCCTGGGCTTCGACTTCTCCGGCTGGGCAGGCGCCATGGCCCTCGCCATCCTGATGATGCCGGTGATCGTGCGCTCCACCGAGGAGATGCTCAAGCTCGTCCCGAACGAGCTGCGGGAGGCGTCGCTCGCCCTCGGCATCCCGAAGTGGCGGACCATCCTGAAGGTGGTCCTGCCCACCGCGATCGGCGGCATCACCACCGGCGTCATGCTGGCAGTAGCGCGTATCGCGGGCGAGACCGCACCGGTCCTGCTCCTGGTGTGGGTGAACCCCATGATCAACATGAACCCGTTCGAGGGCTCGCAGGCCTCACTGCCGCTGTACATCTACCAGCAGTACGGGGCCGGCAACCAGGCCGGTTACGACCGCGCCTGGGCGGCGGCGCTCGCCCTCATCGGCTTCATCATGATCCTCAACCTGGCGGCCCGCGGCGTAGCCCGCTGGAAGGCCCCCAAGACGGGCCGCTGACCGCGGCCACTCAGCGACCTCTCTGTAACCCCCTTAAGGCAGTGATCCCCATGGCCAAGCGAATCGACGTATCGGGCCTGACCGCTTACTACAGTGCCCACAAGGCCATCGAGGACATCTCGATGACCGTGGAGCCCCGCTCCGTGACGGCCTTCATCGGCCCCTCCGGCTGCGGCAAGTCCACCTTCCTGCGCACCCTCAACCGCATGCACGAGGTCACCACCGGCGGCCGCGTCGAGGGCAAGGTGCTCCTGGACGACGAGGACCTCTACGGTCCCGGTGTCGACCCGGTCGCCGTGCGCCGCACCATCGGCATGGTGTTCCAGCGCCCCAACCCGTTCCCGACGATGTCGATCTTCGACAACGTGGCAGCGGGCCTGCGGCTCAACGGCTCGTACAAGAAGAGCGAGCTGAACGCCATCGTCGAGAAGTCCCTCAAGGGCGCCAACCTCTGGAACGAGGTCAAGGACCGCCTGAACAAGCCCGGCTCCGGCCTCTCCGGCGGCCAGCAGCAGCGCCTGTGCATCGCGCGGGCCATCGCGGTCGAGCCCCAGGTGCTCCTGATGGACGAGCCCTGCTCGGCCCTCGACCCGATCTCGACCCTCGCCATCGAGGACCTGATCGGCGAGCTGAAGGAGCGCTTCACGATCGTCATCGTGACGCACAACATGCAGCAGGCGGCGCGCGTATCGGACCGTACGGCCTTCTTCAACCTCGCAGCGGTCGGCCAGCCCGGCAAGCTCATCGAGATCGACGAGACGGAGCGGATCTTCTCCAACCCGTCCGTCCAGGCGACCGAGGACTACATCTCGGGCCGCTTCGGATAACCCTGGCAAAGCACAGACTCCCCGCGGTGCTGCATGGCGGTGCCACCGCAGGGGCAACAAGAAAGGCCCGCCCCCTGGCTCCCGGGGGGCGGGCCTTTCCGTTGTCGTCTCCCGTACTGCTACAAGAACGCGAGATTCACGATCCAGAAACTCGCGGCGGCGACAATGGCAGCCGCGGGCATCGTGATGAACCACCCCAGGATGATGTTCTTGGCAACACCCCAGCGCACCGCGTTCACACGCTTCGTGGCGCCCACACCCATGATCGCGGAAGTGATCACGTGCGTGGTGGAGATCGGCGCGTGGAACATGAAAGCGGTAGTGAACATGATGCCCGCGCCGGTGGTCTCGGCGGCGAATCCCTGCGGCGGGTCCAGCTCGATGATCTTGCGGCCGAGCGTACGCATGATGCGCCAGCCACCGGCATACGTACCGAGCGACAGCATCAGCGCACAGGCGATCTTGACCCAGATCGGAATGGGCGCGTCGGCGTCCTGGACATCGGAGATGACCAGGGCCATCACGACGATGCCCATGGTCTTCTGCGCGTCCTGCAGCCCGTGCCCGAGCGCCATTCCCGCCGCGGACACCGTCTGCGCGATACGGAATCCGCGCTTGGCCTTGTGCGGGTTGGACTTCCGGAACATCCACATGATCGCGCACATCACCAGATAGCCGGCAACAAGGCCGACAAGGGGCGAGATGAACATCGGAATGACGACCTTGTCGAGCACTCCCGACCAGATCACCCCGATTCCACCGGCGAGCGCGGCTCCGACCATTCCACCGAAAAGCGCGTGGGATGAGGACGAAGGAAGCCCGAAGTACCAGGTGATGAGGTTCCACACGATGGCGCCCACCAGGGCGGCAAAGAGGATCCACATTCCCTTGTCGCCTTCGGGCGTCTCGATCAGGCCCTTACTGACCGTCTTGGCGACACCACTGCCCATGAAGGCACCGGCGAGGTTCATGACGGCGGCCATCGCGAGTGCCGCGCGAGGCGTCAGCGCCCGGGTGGAGACGGAAGTGGCGATGGCGTTCGCGGAGTCGTGAAAGCCGTTCGTATACGTAAATCCGAGCGCGACGCCGATGGTCACGATCAAAGCAAAGGTGTCCATGGAGAGGCCTCAGGACTCCTTGACCGCAATGGTCTCCACCGTGTTGGCGACGTGCTCGAACGCGTCGGCCGCCTCTTCAAGCACGTCGACGATCTGCTTGAGCTTCAGCACTTCCATGGCGTCGTACTTGCCGTTGAAGAGCTGAGCGAGAAGCTTGCGGTGAATCTGGTCGGCCTGGTTCTCCAGACGATTGACCTCGATCCAGTACTCGGTGAGGTTGGACATCGTCCGCAGATTGGGCATGGCCTCCGCCGTGAGTTCGGCGGCCCTCGCGAGCACCTCGATCTGCTGCTCGACACCCTTGGGGAGTTCCTCGACCTGGTAAAGGACGACCAGGTCGACGGCCTCCTCCATAAAGTCCATGATGTCGTCGAGGGACGAGGCCAGGTTGTAGATGTCCTCGCGGTCGAAAGGCGTGATGAAGGAGGAGTTCAGCTGGTGGAAGATCGCGTGTGTCGCGTCATCTCCAGCGTGCTCCGCGGCCCGCATACGCTCTGCGATCTCGGCTCGGGCGGAGGCGTCAGCCCCGAGCAGTTCCATCAGGAGCTTCGAGCCCGTGACAATGTTGTCCGCGGATGCGGCGAACATGTCGTAGAAGCTCGTCTCCCTGGGGGTCAGACGAAAGCGCACGTGGGGTCCTCGGGGTGCTTTGGATTCGGTCAGGCTGATGCTAGGCGCATCATCCGGCCACGGCTAACCGGCCAGACCCCAGTGTCGCCCATCGGGCACAGTGATCAGCACACCCCCCGAGCAATCGAGTATCCTATACCCTCTAGGGGTATAGGAAGCCAGTTGAGCCAGTGGCTTTCCTATGACTGCCCAGCAGAGTGACTGTCCAAGCAGGAGGACGCGATGACGACCACCGAGCCGGCCGGTGTGGCCATGAACACCGAAGCGCCCTCCGAGCCCGGCGGCCACGACCAGGGTGTCCACGGCTACCACAAGCAGAAGGACGAGCACCTCAAGCGACTGCGCCGCATCGAGGGCCAGATCCGCGGCCTCCAGCGCATGGTCGAGGAAGACGTCTACTGCATCGACATACTCACTCAGGTCTCGGCCGGCACGAAGGCCCTGCAGTCCTTCGCCCTCCAGCTCCTGGAAGAGCACCTGCGTCACTGCGTGGCGGACGCGGCGGTCAAGGGCGGCGACGAGATCGACGCGAAGGTCGAAGAGGCCACCAAGGCCATCGCCCGCATGATGCGCACGTAAGGCTCCCGCCTGGGGCACCAGATCCCGAGCCCGCCGCTTCGCGACGAATCACCTCCGCCCACCCCGATAGCCCCGCGGGGATGCTCGCGACGAATCACCTCCGCCCCCGATAGCCCCGCGGGGATGCTCGCGACGAATCACCTCCGCCCCCGATAGCCCCGCGGGGATGCTCGCGACGAATCACCTCCGCCCACCCCGATTGCCCGCGGGGGTGCTCGCGACGGATCACCTCCGCCCACCCGATAGCCCCGCGGGGTGCTCGGGTGGGTGGGCGGGAGAAATCCGTCGCGAAGCGGCGGGCTCGGTGTTTGCGGCGGAGCCGCGGCAGCTACGGGGGACGAGGCGGAGGCAGGGTCCGGGCCACGCCCCGCTCAGGGGCTCCGGGGCCACAGGGCCCCGGGATCAGTCGCGGTCCTCGGTTCGGCGTCGCTCCACGCCGGTGGAGACGTTCAGGACCTCGTCGATGCGGTCGGCACTCAGCCGATCCTCCCCCGCGGCGGACGCCGCGATGATGAGTTCGCCGCACAGCTCGATCTCGGCAAGGGCAACGTGGTCCTGAACAGTCGTACCGCGCACCAGAGCCACGTTCATCACCTCTTCCTGACCTTGCTTCCTGCCGGTACCGACTTCCTAGAGTAGGGAGCGGCCCACACACGGCGCATGGCACGGACGGACCATTTCCACACCCCCGGGCGCGACTAGCCGAGCACCCTACTTCTCGGCGATCTTCCCCGCGAAGATGTCCTCGCTCGCCGGCAACCGCACATCCACCCGCACCCCGAAGTCGAACAGCAGCGTGGTCGACGCCACCTCGGCGTTCGCGACACTGAAGTGCTGCCGCAGCTTCCGCAGCCGCCCCTGCTCGTCGAGGTACGCGTCGAAGGGCACCCGGCCCTTGCTGAACCCTTTCGCCGCCGCCTCAAGAGCTTCTCGCTGCCCCTCGGAAGCGGCCTTCGCGGCGCTCGGAAGGTCCGCGGTCCCGCGGTAGTGCCGCACCTTCACGCCGGCCACCGCCGTCTCCCCCACGTACGACGCCTTGCTCACGCCCCGCAGCAGCTCCGCCGCGGCCAGCGGATCGGTGGCCCCGCCCGTGACCAGGTTGCCGTCCGAGAGCGACGCCGTGTCGATCCGCACCCACTTGTCGGCGGGCACCCCGGCCCCCCGGTTCTTCATGTAGAGCGCGCCGCTCGCCATCAGCTCGGTGACGGGACGGTGCTCCTCGTCGCCGGCGGGATCCTTCGGCAGCACCACCACGAACCGCCCCACCTGCCGCCTGAAGTCGTACGAGCCCTGCCCACGGATGGTCACGCGGGTCCCGCCGCTGGCCATCTCCATGGACGTACGCGCCTTGGAACTCCCCGCGCGGACAAGGGCGTCGGCGGAGTCCCGCACCACGTCGACGGCGTCCTGGGAGGCGGCGCGGCCGTCGTCCGCCGCGGCTCCGCCCCCCGAGCAGCCCGTGGCGACGGCCATGAGACCCACCGCCGCGGCCGTGGCGACCGCCCCGCCTGTGCGCCTGTGCTGGTGACCCATCGCCCGACTACCCCCAAGCCTTCCCGCGAGGTGCTGTAGCCCCCTGTCGTTCCGTGTAACGACCGGTACGTTGACCCGGTCACGCGTGAGAGCGTTCACCCGACGTGGGTACGTCACCCGGCGTGGGTACGGTGGAGTCGTGGCCGAGGAGCGACAGGACGAACCCCACCGCACGACGACGGTCGAGCAGGGCCGCTTCTGCGCGGCCACGTGCAGTTGCGGCTGGCGCGGCCCCGCCCGCAGAGCGCGCAGCAAGGCCCGGACGGACGCGGAGTCCCACACGTCCCACGAATAGACCGCCGCGTCACGCACAACTCCCCTTTCCGCCCAGCGGAACCCATGGGTCCCGTACGCCGTCTCGTAGTCCGGGAACCAACGGGAGGGGCGTCATGGAACGACGTACGTTCATCAGCACGGCGGCGGCGACCACGGCCGCCTTGGCGGCGGCGGGCTGCACCGGCTCGGGCTCAGGCGCGGGGTCCGACGGAGGAACCGGCACGGGTGCCTCGCGCTCCGGCACTCCCCTCCGCACATCGAGTGCCGCCGCGTCCGCCGCGGCGAACCTCACCGCCCTCGCCAAGGACCTGGACGGCACCCTGGTCAAGCCGGGCGAGGCGAAATGGGCGGCGGCCCGACAGCTCTACAACACGCGCTACGACAGCCTGAAGCCGACGGCGGTCGCGTACGTGGCGAACCCGGACGACATACGGACGACCCTGACCTACGCCCGCGCCCACGACATCCCGGTCTCCATACGCAACGGCGGCCATTCCTACGGGGGTTGGTCATCCGGCACGGGCCGCCTCATCGTCGACGTATCGAAGCTGAACAAGACACGCGCCAGTGGTTCGACGGCCACGGTCGGCGCGGGCGCCAAGCTGATCGACGTCTACCGCACCCTTGCCGCGAAGGGCGTGACGATCCCGGCGGGCTCCTGCCCGACGGTCGGCATCTCCGGCCTGACGCTTGGCGGCGGCCACGGCGTGGTGTCGCGGGCGTACGGCCTGACCTGCGACAGCCTCACGTCGGCGACGCTGATCACGGCGGACGGCAAGCAGCTGACGGCGAGCAGGAGCGAGAACAAGGACCTCTTCTGGGCGCTGCGGGGCGCGGGCAACGGGAACTTCGGTGTGGTGACCGAGCTGAGCTTCCGCACGCACGCGGCTCCGCAGGGCGTCTCGGCGTACATGACCTGGCCCTGGTCGAAGGCGGCCGCGGTCGTCAAGGCGTGGCAGCAGTGGGGCCCCGACCAGCCGGACGAGATCTGGTCGTCGGCGCACCTGGCGAACACGCCGGGCGGCACGCCCACGGTGTCGGTGGCGTGCTTCTCCCTGGGCACGTACGGCGAACTCCAGAACGCGGTGGACCGCCTGGCCGACAAGATCGGCGCCCCGGCCCGCAGCGTCTCCCTGAAGCGGCGCTCGTACGAGGAGTCGATGGAGGTGTACGCGGGCTGCTCGTCCTTCGCCTCGGACGCCCAGTGCCACCTGCCCGGCGCGACACCGGGCCGGAGCCCGCAGGGCGCCCTGAACCGCGAGACGTACGCGGCGAGTTCGGACTTCTTCGACCGCTCGCTGTCGGCGGCCGGGATCCGCACGCTCCTCACCCAGGTGGAGAACGTGACGGGCGCGAGCGGTGGCAGCATCGCGCTGACCGCCCTGGGCGGCGCGATCAACCGAGTCGACCCGACGGCCACGGCCTTCGTCCACCGCCGCTCGCGGATGCTGGCGCAGTACATCGCGTCCTGGCGCCCCGGCACCTCCGGCAAGCCGGCCCAGGCGTGGCTGAAAAGCGCGCACGGGGCGATGGGGCGGTACGCGTCCGGGGCGGCGTACCAGAACTACGCGGACCCGACACTGACCAACTGGCGCAAGGCGTACTACGGTTCGGCGGCGGCCCGCCTGAAGACCCTGAAGAAGCAGTACGACCCGAAGCGCTTCTTCGACTTCCCCCAGGCGCTGTGACTGGCTCCTGAGCCTTGGGCGCCGCTGATCACCGGCTCCGCCGAGTCGTCCTCAAACGCCGGACGGGCTGGACCTCCAGCCCGTCCGGCGTTTGAGGACATCTTGTGCGGGGTCTGGGGCGGAGCCCCAGGTAGGCCCGGGGCGCAGGCACGGTTTTCGGGAAGGGCGGGGTCGGGGAAAAATCTCGTCCCCCGGACGGCCGCCCCCACAACCCGAACAGCCCCGCCCGACACGTCCTCAGGTGGCCCATTCACCGGGACCCGGCTGCTCTGGGGGTATGAACCCGCGAATAGCCACAGCCGCAGCGTCCACCGCCGCCCTACTGGCCCTGGCGGCCCCGGCGGCAAACGCTGCCGACGGCGACGCACACCCCGAGGCAGGCGCCCTCACCGCCGCCTCCGCAGGAGTAACCGCCGCGGCGGCAGCCACAGGCTGGTGGCTGCTGAAGCGCCGCAAGGCAGAGGCTAGGCCGCAAGGTCCCGCTCATCCGGACCGGCGGCCGCCGGCGCCAGCTCCGCCACACCCTCACCCTCACCCTCGGCCCCCGGCACCGGACCCGGCTTCGCCCACACCAGCCACGCACCCCGCCCCGTCCGCCCAACAGCCTTGACCACAGGCGTGAGCAGGGCCATCGCGAGCGGCGAGAGCAGCAGCGCGACAGCCGTCCCGAGCGCGAATCCGCCCACCACGTCCGTCGGATAGTGCACGCCCATAAAGACCCGGCAGAAGCCTTCGAGCAAGGCGAGAGCGATGCCGACAAGGCCGAACTTCCTGTTGGCCACGAAAAGCCCGACACCGAGAGCCATCGCGAGCGTCGCGTGATCGCTCACAAAGGAGAAGTCGGTCTTTCCGTGCACAAGGAGCTCAAGGCCGTCGTGGTCCTTGAAAGGCCGACGGCGCTCCACAAATCCCCGAATCGGCACATTCACCAGGACAGCGATCCCGGCCGCCAAGGGCGCCCAGACAACAGCGGCGACAGAGGAAGCGGCGTCATCGAGCGTCCCGCGCCTTCGCTGTCCCCACCAGCACCAGACGACGAGCAGAACAAGCGCGAGCAGCAGTCCGTACTCGCCGAAGAACGCGATCGAATTCGCCAGCCAGGCCGGCGAATCCTCAGCCAGCCCGTTGATGTCGTAGAGCAGGCTGACGTCGGGGTTCGACCCTGTTGTGTCGAGTCCAGCCATGGTGCTGCGGCCCCTTGTCTCCTCGCCTCGGACGCACCTTGCCGTGCGCCCTTCCATCAACCCCCGTGGTCGGTGCTGCTTGCTGCGTGGTCAATGCCGCTCGCTACCGGGTGGAACGCGCGGTCCCCTTCACTACGTTCCACTCTCCACCGAATGATCACGCAGACGTTATCGAAGAGAGACACATCACCGCAGCTCAGAGAAGTGTACTGACGGAGAGTTCAAGCCACATCACGCGCCGCTCACGCCTCCGCAACGGCCGCGTTTCGGTGCGGTCCGCGAACCTTCAGGCAGCGGACAGCTTGTCGGGCACGGCGTTCGCCCCGTCCTCGGTGACGCGAGTCGCGCCAAAATAGTCCGGCGTGTCGATCGGGTCGAAACGGATCACCGCGCCGGGCCGCGGGGCGTTGATCATGTAGCCCCCGCCCACGTAGATCCCGACATGCCGGATGGCCCGTGAATTGGTGAGGTCGTCCGAGAAGAACACCAGGTCGCCCGGGAGCAGTTCGTCCCGTTTCGGGTGAGGCCCCGCGTTGTACTGGTCGTTGGCGACACGCGGCAGATCGATATCGACACTTCGATAGGCGGCGAGCGTGAGACCGGAACAGTCGAACCGGCCGTTCTGCTCGGCGGTTCCGTTCCCGCCCCACAGATAGAGCGTGCCGAGCTTCTTCTGCGCGTAGTAGATGGCGCCCGCCGCCTGCTGCGAGGGCTGCACCCTGCCGGTGGGCCGGGCGAAGCTCTTCTCCAGGTTCGTGATGGTCTTCACGTAATTCTGGGTCTCGCGGTAAGGCGGCACGCCGCCGTACTTGATGACGGCGTACGCGCCCGCGTTGTACGCGGCGAGCATGTTCTCCGTCGGGCTTCCCGGGGCGTCCTTCACATAACTGGCGAGTTTGCAGTCGTACGAAGCGGCGGACGGGATGGCGTCCTTCGGGTCCCACACATCGCGATCGCCGTCACCGTCACCGTCGACCCCGTGCGTGGCCCAGGTCCCCGGAATGAATTGCGCTATCCCCTGGGCCGCGGCCGGGCTCTTCGCCTTCGGATTGAACCCGCTCTCCTGATACAGCTGAGCTGCGAGCAGGGCGGGGTTGATCGCCTTGCACAGGTTGCCCCACTTCTGCACGAGGGGCTGGTAGGTCGCGGGCACAGCACCTTTCGCGAGCCCCACGTTCCCCTGACCGGCACCGCCGGCGATGCTTCCGGCGGCCATGTACGTCCCCACGACGAGCAGCGCGATGAAGCTCATCGCCCCGCTGATCCCGACGGCCGCGACCAGCCACGCCTTACGCACCGTCAACCACCCCTCACCGCACGGGAGTCCGCCGAGCTCAGTGTAGAGGCGTCACCTGCGCCTGAGGGGGATCACCGCCGAGCTCCGCCCAGAGCAGTTTCCGTCCCGCGCGGCACCGAGGGGGTAGGCGCCCGCGGCATCGGCGCAGGCCTGCACGAAATACAGCCCACGCCCACTCTCGGCGTCCGTACGGTTGGGGGGGGAGGCCCCCGCAGGACCCGCCCCGCATGCACTGGAACTTTCCTGCACTCCGCGCCCCCACCCCCCACCCGCACAGGGGCAAAAGCCCACACAACGGCCCCTCCCACCCCACCCCTTCCACGAAAGTCCCGCGAAGGACCCCACAGTGACCGACGCCCCCACCCCCGACATCCCCCCGACCCTCGACTGGATCCGTGCGGCCCCGGAAGGGGAAGAAGGACCAGGCCCCTGGATCGAGATCGCGTACGGCCCTGAGGACGCCGTGTACCTACGGGAAACCAGCGACCCCGAGAACATCGTGACCACGACCCGGGCCAAGTGGGACGCCTTCGTACTGGGCGTACAGGCAGGCGAGTTCGACCACTTCGTAGAGGGCGTGGAATGACGTGGAATGACAACGCCCGCCCCGACCGGATGACACACACCCCCCGGCAGCCGGCAGCAAGGCACCGCTCCCCGGGGGACAACCCGTCCGCGCCAGCGGGGCGGCTGCTCATCGGCGAACTGCGCAACCCGGTTCCGCCGGACGCGGCGGGCGGCCTCCTCGCCGACCCTGTCCGCCGTCGGCCATCCGGCCTCATCCATGACCTCGCCGAGTCGGTCACCGTGCCGCGCGGTAAGCCGGCGCCACGCCAACTGCTCGCCGGGGTCATCGCTGTTGGCGTGGGCGAGTACAGGATCAGACGCCCTGAGCCCATGCGTACGCGGACACATGCGTACGCGCTTCAAGTGCGTACGCGCTTCGAGACGGCCACCTCGCGTCCCACCCCGCCGTTCCAGGCAAGGCACATTCCCGCAGGTCAGAACATTGGAACCATTCCAGCGTCCCGGATGATCCGGCGCTCCTTGTCCCCGCCGGAGCCCTCCCCTTAGCTGTGATCACCACAGCCCACCAGCAGACAACCAGCACCACTCGGGGGACTCCCATGAAGCACACCCGCAAGGCCGTCGCGGCAGTCATCGGCCTCGTCGCCGCCCTCTCCCTCACCGCCTGCAACGGCGACGACAACGCGTCGGCGGAGACGACCACCAAGCCCACCGCGTCAGCGGACAAGGGCGGAGACAACGCGGACACCGGCGCCGGAGCCGACACCGGTACCGGCAGCAGCACCGGCGGGACCTCCGGCGGCGGCAAGACGTCCGGCGACGGAGGCGCCCAGGGCACGGCCGCGGGCACTGGTGACAACAGCAACGGCGAGGTCGGCATCTGCCGTACCGACGAGCTCGAAGTGAACGCCACCGACAACACCACCGACAAGACGGAAGGCGTCGTCACCGTCGTCTTCAAGAACGGCGGCGGCCGGGACTGCTCCATCAAGGGCTACGCGGGCGTCGACCTGACGGCGTCCACGGGCGACACCCTCTCCGTGGACCGCAACGGCGAGCAGGCCGTGCCCGGTGTCCTGAAGGACGGCGATTCCGCCGCCTTCAACATCACGTTCCCGTACAACAACTCGGGCGGCTCCGGCGTCCGTATCACCAGCCTCGTCGTCACGCCCCCGAACGAGACCAAGCACGTCACCCTCGACTGGCCCGCGGGCACGCTCCCGGTCTCCGACGGCGAGGGCGCGGTCAAGCTGGAGATCAGCCCGGTGGGCAAGGTCGGTTGACACCCCCGGGCCCGGCCCACGCCCAGGCTCCAGGCCCGGCACCTGCTCAGGCGGCCCGCCCGGGCAGCACCACCTTGAACCCGAAACCGTACGTGCCGAGCGCATCCCCCACCCCAATGAACAGCAGCGCGGCGTGTTCCTGACCGCGCGCGGTCCCGATGCCGCCCAGATCCAACTGGGCGGCATCGGGCCATCCCAGGTCACTGAGCAGCTGCCGCGTCGTCCGCTTGGCGGCGGCGTCGTCACCGGAGAGGAAGACCATGCCCGGCTCCTCCAGGCTCCCGGGATGCGTCATCACCACCGAGTCCATGGTGACGAGGGTCTTGACCACCGGCGTCTCGGGAAACGCGGCCTGGATCTCCTCGCTGAGGCTGTAGTTGGGGTGGGAGAGCTCCATGTTCTCGGTGAACCCGACACCCACGTCGACCAGCACCTTCCCGGCCAGAGCAGCCGCGCCGATCCCCTTCAGCAGCCCCACCGACTCGGTCCCGGGCGTGGCATTGACCAGCGCCTCCCCGTGCGCGGCAGCCTCCTCGAGCCCGACGACGGTGAACCCCCGCAGCTCCTCCGCACTCCCTCGCTCCTCAGGGTCCCGCGACCCCAGCACGGCGTCGTGTCCCGCTGCCAGCCAGCCAGTTGCCAGTGCACGGGCGACATGTCCTGTTCCAAGCAGTCCGATTCGCATGGATACGACGCTAAGTACCGCCTCCGGCAAGCGAATCGGACGGAAGTCGCGGACGCTCTGGGCCCGTCGACGTACGCCAATAGCCCGAGGCCCATAGCCGAGGTATCCCATGGCCCGAGGTATCCCATAGTCCGCGGGCCGCCGGGTGACCCCACCAGCACACATCAACACGATCGGGCTAAGGCCCCAAGGCTGCCGGACAGTTACCCCGAAGGGTTGACACTCACCCCGCCCGATAAATACAGGTTCGCGCATCTATGACACAAACTTCGCAATAGGGAAACCCGCCCCCCATAGATAGCGTCGGTCGCCCCAAGACCGCCGTCGTATCACCGGATTCGAACACGGCGCACGACATGTCCCATCGTGAATCGCGTGACCAGAACCCAGGGGTAGGCATGGCCGAGAGGCTGAGGCTCGACGCGGTCGAGCTCGAAGGATTCATGAAACTGCTCGATGGATCCGTCACATCCCTGAAGGGCCTGCGCAGTGCTCTGGCCGGAGCGACTGTGGGCGGCCTCGGGACGGACGACCTCGACAAGGCCTGCGAAAACTTCCAAGAGGACTGGAAGTACGGCGCGGAGCAGATCGGCAAGCAGGCGGAGGATCTGAGCAAGATCGTCGAGCAGAGCAAAGACGCATTCCTGGAGGTCGAGGATGCGCTTGTCAGGGCGTTGCACAAAGCGGGCAAGACCAACGATGACATCGTTGAGGTGCCCAAGTGACGGATGTGACCAGCTATCCGGATCTCGGCTTTGATCCGACGCCTGGAGACTGCGACACCGTAAAGGAACTGCGCAAGAAGCTTGGCACCTGCGTCACTGTCCTCCGCGACACCCGCAAGGTCGTCACCAAGCTGATGGACGGCAGCTACTGGGAGGGTGACGCAGCGGTAGCCTTCAGGGAGTCCGTCAAAGAGGGGCCGCTGTCCCTCAATCTGAAGAACGCCGCACGCTCCATCGAAAAGGCCGCAACGCAGTTGGAGCGCTGGGAAGGCGACCTGGACGAATTCCAACGCCGGGCGAAAGCTCTTGACGGGAAGGCCAAGGACGCCCGGGAGGCGCTGAGGGCCGCAAAGGGGCATGCCGACACCGCCGGCGATGATCCGGACCTGGGCAGGAAGGGCGACAAACAAGACGACGCGAAAAGAACCTTGAAGCTCGCCAACGGCAAGGTCGAGGATGCTCAAGCGGAACTCGACCGGATCCTGGCGAGGGCGCGAAGCCTGGAAGACGAGCACGGGAATAGGTCCGCATACCGCGCGGGCAGGATTCGCGAAGCGACGAACAAACTGGCACCGCATGAGCCTGGTGTACTGGAGAAGTCCTGGGAGTGGGTCAAGGAGAATCTTCCGGATATTCTCAGTGCGATTGCCGGGGTTCTGGCGTTGGCGGCAATCCTGGCCACCGGCCCTTTGGGGGTTGGGGTTGCAGCGGCGCTCTTGTTGGCGGCGTCAGCTACAAGTGCAGCGGCGCTCGTATCCCGACTCTCGGAATCGGAGGTGCGGGAGTCCCTGATGGACGGCTTTACCAAGGGCGAGCTCGACTCTGACTTCTTCGGAAATCTGGTTTCGGTCGGAGCCGATACCGTGGGGGTGGTGCCTGGCCTCGGAGCTGTCGTCAAGGGAGGGCGCGCTGCCACTCAGGCGATGCGGGCGGGAATCGGACCCATGAGCCTCGGCCAAAAGCTGGCTGCCTACGGCACGCAGACCTTGGATGCAGGCAAGGAAGTCGCCAGGCTGGGAAATCCCTTGGTTAACGCGGTGGTCACCAGCGAAACGGCAGCTGAGAACGTGGCTGTTACTTCAGGTGCTCTGGGGCTCGCGACTGCTGGCTACGGGTTCATCGACGACGACGAAGGCAGGGTCGAGGCGACGACCAGGGTTGATGGCGGGCGTCTTCTGCTCGACTTGCCAGGAATCCCGTCCATCGCACGTTTCGCCTTCACCTAACACTCCCTGCAGAAGGATCTCCCCAATGAACCCTGCTGATTACCCCACCGCGTGGCAGCACCCGCCAACGCGATGGGCCTGGATCCTACTCATGGTCAAGAACGTGGCCGGACTCATCGGCTGGATCAGTGTCTGGGTCGCACTACTCTGGCTTTCCACCGAGACGGGCTGGGGGGTGTGGATCTTTATTGCCTATTCCATCTACGGCAGTTGGCGACTCTTCGTCCAAGCGTTCGGGTACTTCCCTAACGCTATGCGTAAACTTCGCATTCTGCGCACATACCCATGGCAAGAGCTTCGAGGCATTTCAAACGGCCTGGACATATACCCCGGCATCCTGGGTGATCAGTACGGATGGTTCGAGTTTTCCAACCCTGCAAACCGACAGCAGCAACTACCGCTCGTCGTCTCCAACCACCTCCGAGTGGGATGGTGGCACCGCAGGATGGCGCCCCGTGCCAAGCCGCAGCTGAAAGCCCGGATCGAGACGATCTGGTTCGCAGGTGACCCTCGGATGATCGGCCTCATCGCCGCACCTTCACCGAGCGGAAAAGCACCGGGCCACTTCAAGATTCTCAGGCAACGCCTGGCGGGGGCCGATCACGCCCTCACAACAGAGTGGGGCGCCACAGCTGGGGACTTGGAACGCGGTCGGCTCGCCGGATACACCCCGCTCGCTGATTCGCGCGAGCGAAAAGAGAAGTCCCTGTGACCGCGCCCAGGTTCCTCCTCGATGAATCCGCTCACAACCCCGAAGCTGATATCTGGTTCGTCGAACCCGCAGGATTCACCACGATTCCGTTCCACGCACTGTTGAATCCTCCCGACTCGCCCGGGGCCGAAGCGTTGCGCAATGCCTTAGCTCCGATCCTTGACTCCGTCAAGGACGACCTCGCCCGCCGGCAATTCCTGTTCCAACTCGCGCGGGGTCAGCATTTGTTGGCTGTGCTCGCAGAATCTGGTACCACTCGCTGTTCAATCGGCCTGCACCGCGACGACATCTCCGGCAGCGACCCCGGAGAGAACAGCGGCGGGCACCTGCTCTCCCTCTTCACCCTGTCCTGGCGAGACATCGCCACCGCCGCGCCCGCCGTCACCGCCGCCCGCGCCGTCGTCGGCGCCGAGGGGCATACGAACATCGAGTACCTCGAACTGCCCTGCGGCCCCGCGTCGTTCAGTGAGCTCGTGCGTACCCCGAATGCCGAGTCCGGCCTCCCGCAGGACCCGCTCCTCCAGGTCTTCGCCCATCTCCCGCACCCGGACGGCAAACGCCTGGTGGTGCTCACGCTGGGCACCACCGCTGTGAGCCGGCGCGCGGAGTACCGAAGCCTGATGCACCAGATCGCCGAGAACGTCAGCTTCGAGAACCCTCTGCTCGAACTCGAAGCGATCATCGAAGCCGACAGCCCGAGCCCCGCCTAGGCCGGGCCGAAGAGCTTCGTCAGGTGGTAGTCCAGCGTGGCGCGTACGCCGTCCAGGGGGCGGCGGCCGTGGAGTACGTCGCCGCCCAGGCCGACCGCTGCCGCCACCAGTAGGTCCGCCTCCCGCCCCGCGTCCAGGCCGGGGGCCGTCTGGCCGCTCTCCTGGGCCGCGGTGATGAAACCGGCGACGAGTTCCTCCAAGGGGTGGTCGTCGCTCAGGAAGACCGCGGCGATGGCGGGGTCGGTGAGGCTGCGCGCGTAGTACGCGGAGAACACCCGCAAGGCCATGGCGCGTTGGGCGTCCAGGGGCAGGAACTCGTCGAGCATCGCGCTCAGTACCCCGCGCAGGTTCGCGGGGTCGAAGTGGACGCGGGTCCTGGCCAGGCGTTCGTTCTCGCGGTGGAGCATGTGCAAGGCGGTGACGAGGAGTTGGTGCTTGCTGCCGAAGTGGTATTGGACGACGCGGAGCGACACCCCCGCCTCCGCCGCGATCTCCCGCATGCTCGCCGCGTCCAGGCCCCGCTCGGCGGCGATGCGCCACACCGCCTCGGCGATCTGACGGCGTCTGCGCGACCGGGCGTCGGACGTGGGCGCGAGGCTCTCGGGCGCCGGGACGGGTGGCTGCTTCCTCCGCCGGTAGGCCCTCGCCTGGCAGCTGCGGGAGCAGTAGAGAGCGGGGCGGCCACGCTTGCCCGCGGCGCTGATTCCGGCACGGCAGACCGTGCAGCGATCTCTTATTTCGTCACGCACACTGCCCACTATAGAGCGCAGAATGTGTGACGTAATGCAGGGTAGATAGCAGCTGTCAGCTGGAATCGGCGAATGTCACTGATACGTTCGTAACGTGAAATACGACATCCTGCAGATCCTTGGCGCAGTCCTGATGTGTTTCTCCGCGCAAGGCCTCATCCGACTGCTCATCGACCACGATTACACCGGCTTCCTGGGCTGGCTGCCCGGCGGCTTGGCACCCCTCCTGATCGCCTACGCCGTCGCGCTCGCCGCGGGCGTACTCCTGACCGGCTGGTCCCACTCCCACGCGAAGGCACTCGGCCGCCGCAGCTGAGAGTCCCGCATGAGGGCCCCGCATGTGCGCCGCAGCTGAGCCCTGCGGATGAGCGCTGCGCGGGCGGTTGACGGGTGTCCAACTTTCGCCGATCGTTGGGGAATTGGGCGCAAATCAACGCGCTGCGTTGTGACGGCTGGGGGGAGCCGAACATGCAACCTGGAGACGAGCACGGCAGCGCGCCACGCGATGCGGTACCACCCGGCCAGGGCGGCGAGTTCGGGCCACCGCCCCCGATGGCGCCCCCGACACCGCCACCGCCACCGCCTCCCACAGCACCTCCCGCAGCACCTCCCACAGCCCCTCCGCCACCGCCACCCCCCACAGCCCCGCCCACCTACACCCCACCCGCGGGCCCGCCCGCACCCGCACCCGCACCCGACGCCCTGCGTGCCCTCTCCGCCGGGCTTCTCAATCTCACCGGCCTCGGCCTCGGCTACGTACTCCTGCGGCGCTGGTTCCTGGCCGCGCTCTGCTGGGCCGCGACCGCGGCGCTCCTCTTCATCGCGCTCCCCGCCGAGGTCGACGGCGTCCCCGGCGGCGTACTCATCGGGTTCGTGGCCTTCCTGGTCCTCGCTGCGGCCGACGGGGCCCGCCGCGCCCTCCGTACCCACCAGAACTGGCCGCTCCGCGCGCCGCTCGCCGTCGGGCTCGGGCTCGTCCTGCTCGCCGTTCCCGCCGGCGGCGTCATCGCGTACGACGCCGCACGCGACGAGGCCGTCGAGGAGATGCTGCTCGACCGGCTCGACAAGGCCGACAACATCGTCACCGCCGCCGAAGGGCGCACCTTCGACGCGGCCGAGGACGACTACCGCTCCGCCCTCGCCATCTACCGCGACCTGGGCGACGACCACCCGGGATCGAAGGCCGCCGAGCGCGTCCCGGACAGCCTCGCCGCGTACTACGAGTCCGTCGCCGCCCCGTACGACGAGCGCAAGTACTGCGACGCGCTCCAGCCCCTGAAGTACCTCCGCACCCTCCCCGACTCCCTCGGCAAGGACCGCGTCGGCACCCTCGCCACCTGGCCCGACGACCGCCTCGCCACCTCCCTCTACGAATGCGGCAGCCAGGGACTCGGGACCCCGACGACGGCCGCCGGGAGCGCCGGCTCCGGCGGCGGTGAATTCGGCGAGCTCCTGCGGACGTTCCCCGACTCCGACCAGGCCGGGAAGGTCGAGCCCGCCATCCGCGACGCCATCGACGCGCGCTCGTCGGACCTGAAGGGCTCCGACCCCTGCAAGGCCACCGAGGAACTCCGCGGCATCGGCTCCACCGCCAAGGCCCTCCCCGACGACGCGGGCGCCGGACTCTCCGACGACGCCACGAGCGCGGTGGAGTCCGGGGTGTACGCGTGCGGGGTGGACGAGTTCAAGGACGGTAAGTTCGGCCAGGCGGCCAAGACGCTCAACGACTTCGCCGGGACCTACAAGAGCAACGGCAAGCGCGACCGCGCCAAGGACATCGCCATCGCCGCCGAGATCGCCGCCGCCCGCCCGGCGGCGGGCCGCAGCCTGCCGCCGACGAAGTCACCGGGCGGCGCGAAGCTCACGTACGTCGTCGAGAACGGCGGGCCCGGCCCGCTCGAAGTCCTCTACACCGGCCCCACCACCGGCAGCCTCAAGCTCACCTCGTGCGGCAACTGCAAGACGTACACCAGCAAGGCCCAGGGCAAGAAGGCCTGCCTGGCGGGCAAGGGGTACCCGCAGAAGACGCTCCACCTGCCCCCCGGCGACTACCACTTCCTGTACAAGCGCGACACGAGCAGCGTGGGCAGCGTCCGCAACAACGCCGAGGGCAGCAAGGTGCAGCCCGGCTACCGCTACACCGACTGCTCGTACGTCGTGACGGGCGGCGGCCTTGGCGACCTGGACGGACTCGATGGGCTCGATGGGCTCGATGGGCTCGACAGCCTCGATAGTCTCGACGGGGTTGCATGACCCATGATGTGAGGGGCCGTCACCGGACACGGTCAGAATGAGACCTGGTCAGAGGGCACGCCGGGCCGTCATTGCCCGGCGTCACTCAGCGTGATACACAGAGTGACCATACGTTTCAGCCAACGAATGACGCCAAGTCGACATGCACTGGCCCGTTTGTCGGCGAGAATGAGCTGTCCTCTGCACTGCGGTAGGCAGAGGTGACAGAACAACCCACTAGGGGCGGTGAGTTACACATGCTTATGGCAGCCGAAAAGGGCGACATCACCACCATCATCGGCGGGATCGCCCCCGACTGGGGCCCCTTCGGGAGCCTGGGCAACGAGGCGCGGGTGATGATCGAGGTCGTGATGGCGATCGCCATCCTCCTCTGTCTCGGCATCGCGATCTGGGGCGCGGCGAAGCAGCGCATCGGCGCGACGGCGCTGCGCGACACCTTCAGCGCGGAGCAGGGCAAGGGCCTGATCATCGCGGGCCTGACCGGCGTCTTCATCATCGGATCGCTCGGCACGGTCTTCACCATCGTGTACGGCATGGCGGTCTAGCCCGCCACCACTTACGTCCCCGCCCGTTCCCGTCCCCCTTCCCTCCCCACGTCCCCCTCCTTGTCCCCTCCCCCTGTCCCCCTCCGACCCACCCATCCGTCGTGCCCACCGGCTGAGGTTGCAACTCCCTGATGTCGAGTCACCACACCGCGCCCGCGCGGGAACCAGCACGGCTACCGTCGTACGTGGCGGTACTCCGAGAGGTTGAGGGGGCGTGCGCGGCATGAGTCTCGACGACGAGCGAAACGACAGCCGCTACGGCGGCTCTGGCGAGACCAGGACGCGGCTTCCCGAAGGTGAGGGGGGCGGCCAGGACGGGTATGGCGCAGGGCGCAGATCCAGCCGTTCTTCGTCACGGAGTCTCGTGACGGTGGTGGGCGTGGTGGTGCTGCTCATTGCGGCTATCGCCTTCGCGAACCGTGGTGACGGGGGTTCCTCCGGAGGGGAAAGCGGGGGTGGCGAGAAGGCGGGGGCGGATCCCACCGCCCCTACCGGGGAGCAGCCTGTGCGCGGCAAGACGTCGGGGATTCCCTCCGGATACACGAAGAGCGCGCAGGGTGCGCAGTCCGCTGCCGCGAACTACGCGGTGGCGCTGGGCTCTGCGGACATGTTCAAGGCTGGGCTTCGCCACAACATCGTCAACACCGTCTACACCCCGGAGGCGGCCGCCGAGCGTCAGCCTTCTCTGGACAAGGTGTACTCGGGCAAGAAGTTCCTGACCGGCATCGGCCTGAACCCCGACGGCAGCGCGCCGAAGGGTGCGACCTTCGTCTCGCGCATCATCCCTGTGGGCACCACGGTCAAGAAACTGAGCGGCAACGTGGCGACCGTGGACATCTGGTACTCCTCGCTCTTCGGTCTTGCCGGAGAGAACACCAAGAACCCCGTGTCCGAAAGCTGGTACACGAACACGTACGAGCTGCGGTGGGTCGGCGGCGACTGGAAGGTCGCCGACTTCAAACAGAAGGACGGCCCCGTCCCCGTCGGACGCGACCAAAGGGCTTCGACAGCGGATGACATGGCGAAGGCTGTGGAGGAGTACGGAGGGTTCACTTATGCCCGCTAGCAACCGCCGCCGCACCCTCACACTCGCCGCCGCAGTAACCGCGGTGCAGACCGCCGCCGTCCTCTGCGCAACGCAGGCCTTCGCCGCGCCCGAGCCCGACGAGGACCCCTGCGATCTCATCCGCGGCCCAGCCAAGGAGTACTGCGAAAAAGGCCAAAACAGCGGCAGCGGAGAAGGCGGCAGCGGCAAATACCCCACCGAGTCCCCCCTCGACTCCACCCTCGACCCCCTCTCCTCCCTGGCAAAGGGCTGCGCCGACGCCGCCTCCTGGACCGTCGACAAGCTCTCCGAAGCCGTGAAGAAGACCGCCGAGGTCGACTTCACGAACCCCAGCTTCCTCAAGCAGTACGCGGTCGTCTTCGCCGCGTCCACCATCCTGACCCTGCTGCTCTGGCTCCTCGCGGTCGCCAAGCGCGCGGTGCGAGGCGTTCCCCTCACCACCGCGCTCACCGAGGCCATCGGGTTCCTGTGGCTGACGGTCCTCGCGTCCGCCTTCACGCCGCTGATCCTCTACACGGTCGTCTCCGCGGCCGACGGCGTCACGGACGTCATCGCGAAGGCCACCGGCGGGCAGACGGACACGTTCTTCGGGACGTTCTCCAGCGCCCTGAAGAAGGGCGAGGACATCGGCGGCGGGCCGATCATGCTGATCGTCGTCTCGCTCGTGTCGATCCTCGCGGCCGGTGTCCTCTGGCTCGAGCTCGTCATCCGGGCCGCCCTGCTCTACGTGGGCGCCCTGCTCGGCACCGTCGTGTACGCGGGTCTCGTCGACAAGAACCTGTGGACGCACGTCCGCCGCTGGGCCGGGATCATGATCGCGGTGATCCTGGTCAAACCCATCATCGTGATCGTGCTCGGCCTCGCCGGAGCGCTGTCCGCCGATGACGGGCCCGACGCCTTCTCGGCGGTCGTCTCCGGGCTCTCGATCATCCTGCTCGCCATCTTCGCGAGCGCCATGATCTACCGCTTCGTCCCCGGCTTCGGCGACGAGATCGCGGGCTCCCGGAACAACCGCATCTCCCAGGGTGCGGAGAACCGCGCCGCGGCCGTCATCACGTCCCCCGCGTCCCTCGTCTCCCAGGGCATCAAGACCCACAGCTCCCGCGGAAACGGAGGCGGCGGAGGCGGCGGAGGCGGCGGCAACAACCAGTCGCGGCCATCCAACCCCGCGAGCGGCGGCGTCGCCGCCCACAGCAGCCGCCCCAGCGGCGGAGGCGGCTCATCGAACGGCGGCGGATCTGTCCCCTCCGCCGCACCCCCGCCCCGGGGCAGCGCGACCAGCACTCCGCACGCGCGCAACCGCGGCTCAGGAAACAGCTCCACTGGCACCAATCGCTCGGGAGGTGAAGGGCGTTCATGACCACCCAGTCCCACGTGTCCCAGCCGGTCGCGCCCCGCCGCACATATCTGATCGGCCGCGCGCGGCCGAACGCGATCGTCGGCAAGAACCGGGAGACCGGTGAGATCGCGCTGATCATCGCCGGCGCCTTCGTCGGGATGATGTGCGGGCTCCTGGTCCCTGTCCTCTCCCTGCGCATCGTGCTGCTCATGGGCTTCCCGATGCTGGCGATCGCCGCGGTCTACGTCCCCTACAAGGGCCGCACGTTCTTCAAGTGGTTCGAGATCAACCGCAGCTACAAGCGCTCCCTGAAGCGCGGCACCGCCTACCGCTCGGCCACCCCCGAGGCGGGCATCCACCTCGACGGCCGCGAGATCGAGGTCGGCCCGCCGCCGGGCATCGGACGCATCAGCTGGCTCGCCGCCCCCTTCGGTCCTGACGAGATCGCCGTGCTTCTGCACGCCGACCGGCGGACCGTCACCGCCGCCATCGAGATCGAGGGTCCTGGCGTCGGCCTTCGCGACTCCGAGGACCAGGAGGCGCTGGTCGACCGGTTCGGGACGCTGCTCAAGCACGTCGCCAACGGCGACGGATTCGTGACGCGCCTTCAGATGCTCGCGCGCACCCTCCCGGCCGACCCGGACGCCCACGCCAAGGACGTCAGCGTACGAGGCGACGACCGGGCACTGCCCTGGCTCCAGCAGTCGTACGAGCAGCTCCAGTCGATGGTCTCCACCAGCAGCGAGCAGCACCGCGCCTATCTCGTGGCCTGCATGCACTACTCCCGCGACCTGGCCGCCGAGGCCCAGGCGATGGCACGCGCCAGCCGTCCGCACGGCGGCAGGAAGCTCGACAAGGACGCCGGCCTCGCCGTCGTCATGGCGCGCGAACTGACCGACATCTGCTCGCGGCTCCAGGAAGCGGACATCCGCGTACGGCAGCCGCTCGGGCAGGGGCGGCTCTCCTCGCTCGTGCACTCCATGTACGACCCGGACCATCCCATCGACCACATCCAGGCGATGACCAAGCGCAACGCCTGGCCCGCCGAGCTCGACGCCATGGAGCCCACCTACCTCCAGGCCAAGACCCGTGAGTCCTCCACCCGCGCGCCCTGGTGCCACGCCACGGCCTGGGTGAAGGAATGGCCGATGACCCCCGTCGGCGTCAACTTCCTCGCCCCGCTGCTCGTCCACACCCCGGACGTGATCCGCACGGTCGCGGTGACCATGGACCTCGAACCCACCGAGGTCGCCATCGAGCGCATGCTGACGGAGAAGACGAACGACGAGGCCGAGGCGAGCCGCCAGGCCAAGATGAACCGCACGGTCGACCCGCGTGACATCGCGTCCAACTCCCGCCTCGACCAGCGCGGCGAGGACCTCGCGAGCGGCGCGGCCGGCGTCAATCTCGTCGGCTACATCACCGTCTCGTCCCGTTCCCCCGAAGCCCTCGCGCGCGACAAGCGCACCATCCGGGCCTCGGCCGGGAAGTCGTATCTGAAGCTGGAGTGGTGCGACCGCGAGCACCACAGGGCCTTCGTCAACACGTTGCCGTTCGCGACCGGCATCCGACGCTAGAGGCGAGGGCTGTCACCATGCGGGATCCGCTGACCATCCTCACGGACGCCTTCACGTCCTTCCTGTTCGGGAAGGTGGAGACGACCCGACTCCCGGTGCGTACGTCGACGGGGCAGGCCCAGGCGGTCTATCTGCCGACGGCCGCCCCCGGCCTCGGCGACTCGGGCGTGATCATCGGGCGCGAGGTGTACTCCGGCAAGGGATACATCTACGACCCGTTCCAGCTGTACGGCCAGCAGCTCCCCGCCCCGCACTGGCTGGTGCTCGGCGAGTCGGGCAACGGCAAGTCGGCGCTGGAGAAGACGTACGTCCTGCGGCAGTTGAGGTTCAAGGACCGCCAAGTCGTCGTGCTCGACGCGCAGGGCGAGGACGGCGTTGGCGAATGGAACCTCATCGCCCAGGAGCTGGGAATAACCCCCATCCGGCTCGACCCGACGGCCGCCCTGGACATGGGCATCCGCCTCAACCCCCTTGACCCGGCGATCACGACCACCGGGCAGCTCGCGCTGCTCAGGACCATCATCGAGGTCGCGATGGGGCACGGCCTCGACGAGCGCTCGGGCTTCGCGCTCAAGGTCGCCCACGCGTACGTGAACGAGACGATCGTGGAACGCCAGCCGGTCCTGACGGACATCGTGGAGCAGCTCAGGCATCCGGAGCCGGAGTCGGCCGAGGCCATGAACGTCGCCATAGACGACGTACGGGCGTGGGGTCTGGACGTCGCGCTCGTCCTGGACCGTCTGGTCGACGGTGACCTGCGGGGCATGTTCGACGGTCCGACCACGGTCGGCATCGACCTGGATGCCCCGCTGATCGTCTTCGACCTCTCGCACATCGACCGCAACTCGATCGCGATGCCGATCCTGATGGCGATCGTGGGCGTCTGGCTCGAACACACCTGGATCCGCCCCGACCGCAAGAAGCGCATCTTCCTGGTGGAGGAGGCGTGGCACATCATCAACTCCCCCTTCGTGGCACAGCTCTTCCAGCGCCTGCTCAAGTTCGGCCGACGGCTCGGCTTGAGCTTCGTGGCGGTGGTCCACCACCTGAGCGACGTGGTGGACGGGGCGGCGGCCAAGGAAGCCGCCGCGATCCTGAAGATGGCATCGACGCGAACGATCTACGCCCAGAAGGCGGACGAGGCGAGAGCGACGGGCCGGGTCCTCGGCCTGCCCCGCTGGGCGGTGGAGATCATCCCCACCCTCACGCCCGGTATCGCCGTGTGGGACGTGAACGGCAACGTCCAGGTGGTCAAGCACCTGATCACGGAGACCGAACGCCCCCTGGTCTTCACCGACCGCGCCATGACGGAGTCGTCGGCGGACCAACTGCTCGGCGACGACGCGCTGCGGGCGGCGGACCTGGAGGCGGAGGAGCGGGCGGCGTACATGGAGCAGCAGATGAACGGTCCCTCGTCGTCGCGTTCCGGGGTGGCGTGAGGAATGGCCTACCGGGAGCCGGAGCCCTCCGAGTACCGCTACCGAGGCGGGCGCCGCGAGTCACGGGAGCGGGGCATCCCGGACGGCCTGTTGGTGGGTGGCCTCGCCTTCGTGCTCGGCCTGACGGTCCTCGTCTGGTCGGCGACGGGCCTGGCGGGCCTCTTCTCGCACGGCTCCTGGCCGAAGAACGTCACCTTCGGCAATACGCCGGTGGCGATGCGGCACCTGGTACAGCAACCGGAAGACCTCGTGGGCGCGTGGCCGGCCACACCGGCATCCCAACTCACGGGCTACGGCCTGTTCTGGGGCCTGCTCATCGGCCAGCTGATGGTCCTTGTGGTACTCACGATCTTCGTGATGGGAACGGTCACGCGGTGGCGAGCGGTACGGAGAGCCGGGCGCGAGGCGCGGCTCACCCCGGCTCCAGAGGCTCACGCTCCGGCCGAGGCGGCACCCGTCGAGGCCGCCCACCCCATCGCTCCCGCAGCCGCTCCTGTCGAGGCCGCCCCTGCCCCCGCTGTGGGCAATCGTTCCGCAGGGCGGAACGGGTGGGCACAGCCCACACCGCCGGGCGCCGATGAACAGGGCGTCAGGACCACTGATGGACCCCGCACCGAACCGCCGAGCACAGAGAAACTGACGGTCCCCACCCCCCGTACGCCCCTGGTACTGGGCCCCAGGGAAACCCGCAGACCCCTCGCAGCAGAGGCAATCCGCGACGCAGAGGGCGCAGCACTCGTACTCACCTCGGACCCCACCCTGTGGGAAGAAACAAAAGACGCCAGAGCGAAGCTCGGCCCAGTCCTCGTCTACGACCCGAGCCACCTCTGCGACACCCCCGCAAGAATGCACTGGTCCCCCACCACACACTGCGAGGACAAGGCAACAGCGGCAGAACGAGCCACCGCCCTGCTGGCCGCCATAAGGCCGAGCGCCAAGCTGGACAGCGCCGTCGCCGACACCGCGGAGACCCTCCTGCGCAGCTTCCTCCACGCGGCAGCGGTGGACGGCCGCCCGGTCAAGCACGTACACCGCTGGGCCCAGGGAAGCGGCGTCCAGGACGCCGTACGGATCCTGCGCACACACCAGAAGGCGTCCTCGGGAGCCGCGGGCGAGCTGGAGGCGGCCCTCACGGCGCACCCGGAACGGCGCGACATGGCCCAGGAGTTGACGGCACGCGCCCTGTCCGCCCTCTTCACCCTGAACGTACGCGAATCGTGCACCCCAAACCGAACTGATGCCCTCACCCTGGATTCCTTCATCGATGAAGGGGGCACGCTTTTCGTGGTGGGTGAAGCCATCGAGGACCCCAAATCGCCCAACGGGCCGGGCGCGATGCCCCTCCTCACGGCGCTCGCCTCAAGCGTGGTCGAGCACGGCCGGCGCATGGCCGAACGGTCATCTGCCGGTCGGCTCGACCCACCAGTGACGCTGGTCCTGGACGACGTGGCCGCCGTGGCCCCGCTCCCCCAGCTCCCGGAGCTCCTGTCCACCGGCGCGGACCGCGGCCTGCCCACCCTGGCCCTCCTCCGCTCCCGCGAACAGGCCCGCACCCGCTGGCCGCACGCGGAGCTCCCCGGTTAGGCGCCGACGAAGCCTCAGGGTCGCCGTCCTACCCCGGTACTACCCGTACCCACCCACATCCCGCCCCTGGTCCGACGCCCCGCACCCCCGCGGGCGCCAGCATCAGAAGCATGATTCGGGCATACGAACTCACCAAGCGCTACGGCGACAAGACCGTCGTGGAGGATCTCTCCTTCACCGTCCACCCCGGGACTGTCACCGGCTTCCTCGGCCCCAACGGCGCGGGCAAGTCGACCACCATGCGGATGCTCCTCGGCCTGGACGCCCCGACCCGTGGCCGCTCCACGATCGGTGACCGGACGTACGTCACGCACACAGCGCCCCTGCACGCGGTGGGCGCACTGCTCGAGGCCCGGTCCGTCCATCCCGGCCGCACCGCCTTCCACCACCTGATGGCCCTGGCCCACACGCACGGCATCCCGCGCCGCCGCGTCGAGGAGGTACTGGACCTCGTGGGCATCCACGAGGTGGCCCGCAAGCGCGTGAAGGGCTTCTCGCTCGGCATGGGCCAGCGCCTCGGCATCGCGGCCGCGCTCCTCGGCGACCCGGCCGTCGTCATCCTCGACGAACCGGTCAACGGCCTCGACCCCGAGGGCGTCCTGTGGATCCGCAACCTCCTCAAGTCCCTCGCCGCGGAGGGCCGTACGGTCCTCGTCTCCTCCCACCTCATGAGCGAGATGGCGCTGACCGCCGACCACCTGATCATCATCGGCCGCGGCAGGCTCCTCGCGGACACCACGGTCGAGACGTTCGTACGCGAGTCGGGCACCGGCTCCGTCAGGGTCGTCACCCCCGAGGCGGGCCTGCTCGGCGAGCTGCTCGCCGCACCCGGCGTACAGATCACGAGTGACGCGCCGGGCGTACTCGACGTACGCGGCGCGGACGGCGAACACATCGGCCGCACGGCGGCGCAGAACGGCATCCCCCTCTTCGAACTCACCCCGCACACAGCCTCGTTGGAGCAGGCGTTCATGGACCTGACGCGGGACTCGGTCGAGTACGTCACCCCGTCGATCACCCCGCAGCCGGAAGGAGCCGCAGCATGAGCACCGGCACTCTCACCCCCACCAGGACGGCCCCCGGGCCCTCGTCGGCGTACCGCCTGAGCACCAAGGGCGTCCTGCGCTCCGAATGGCACAAGCTGTGGACGCTCCGCTCGACCTGGATCACCTTGCTCACCGCCGGCGCCCTCGTCCTGGCCGTCGGCATCACGATGGGCGTCACCTACGACGGGGACGACGCCGACATCGACACGGTCGTCTTCACCCTCTTCGGCACGCAGCTCTCCCAGATCTGCCTCGCGGTCCTCGGCATCCTCGTCACCGCGGGCGAGTACTCGACAGGCATGATCCGGGCGTCCCTCACCGCCGTCCCGAACCGCCTGCCGGTCCTGTGGTCCAAGGCGGGGATCTTCACGGCCGTCGCCTTCACGATGTGTTTCGCCACCAACGTCGTCACGTTCCTCGCCGCCCAGGTCTGGCTCTCCGGCTCCGACAAGGAGCTGTCCCTGACGGACTCCGGCGTCCTCGGCGCCCTCGCGAGCAGCGCCGCGGCCCTCACCCTGCTGAGCCTCATCGCGCTCGGGCTCGGCGCCCTGTTCCGCTCGGTGCCCGGCGCCATCGGCGCGTTCGTCGGCGCCGTGCTGATCCTGCCGGAGGTCCTGACGATGCTGCCGTTCGCGGCCGTGGACACCGCCATCCGGCACTTTCCCGCCCAGGCGGCGACCTCGCTCGGCTCGATCACCCGGGTGGAGAACACCATCGCCCCGGCTGCGGCCCTGCTCACGCTGGCTCTCTGGGCAGCCGTGATCATCGCCGCGGCGTCGGTCCTGCTCAAGCGGCGCGACGTCTGACCATGCGGCCGCTAACTCCCGGGCACTCGCCCAACTCCTGTACGAGGATGAGGCCGTGACCGAGCCACACCCCCTCACTCAGCTGCTCCAGCGCTCCTCCCAGCGGGTGCGCGCCTTCGACAGGCGCCGCCCGCTGGTCTGGGACGTGCTGGTGACCACGTTCTTCGTGATCGCCGCCCTCACCGACGCCACCGGCGGCTGGCGCAGCACCGCGGCCAACTCCCAGGTGGCTCAGGGACAGATCTACCTGATGAGCGTGTGCCTCTCCGCCCCGCTGCTGTGGCGCCGCCGCCACCCGCTGGTGGTGCTCGCGGTGATGGCGGCGGTGACCGCGGTCAGCAACTGGACGGGCGCGTGGCTGCAGGCCGCGCTGATCCAGTTCATCGTCGTGTTCAACATCGCCCTGCGGCTGCCCTTGAAGACCCTGGGCCGTGCGGCCGCGATGGCCGCTCTGCCCATGACGGTCTGCGTCTTCTCCTACCCGCGGGACAGCTGGGACGAGTTGATCGTCCCTCAGGTCTGGTCCTTCGTTGTCGTCGCACTCGCCGGAATCGCGGTGCGCTCCCGTCAGGACTACACGCAGGCCCTCGTCGAACGCGCCAGGCAACTCGAAGTCGAACGCGACCAGCAGGCGCAGCTCGCCACCAACGCCGAACGCACGCGCATAGCCCGGGAGATGCACGACATCATCGGCCACAACCTCTCGGTCATCACGACCCTCGCGGACGGCGGTTCGTACGCCGCCGCCAAGTCCCCGGAGCGCGCCGCCCAGGCCCTCACGGCCATCGGCACCACAAGCCGCCAGGCCCTGACGGAGCTGCGCCGGCTCCTGGACGTCCTGCGCGAGGAGGCCCCTGAGGCCGCCGCGCGCGCTCCCCAGCCCGCGCTCACCGACCTGGACCAACTCATCGAGGGGGTACGGGCCGCGGGGCTTTCGGTGCGCAGCACGGTGCGCGGCCGGCCGGACTCGCTCCCGGCGGGCCGCCAGCTCACGGTCTACCGGGTGGTGCAGGAGGCGCTCACGAACACGCTCAAGCACGGCGGTCCCGAAGCAACGGCGTACGTGGAGGTCGCCTACGGCGACGACGGGGTGCGGGCGATGGTGACGGACACGGGTGTGGGAGCGGGCGGATCTCCTGGAACCGGACCGCCCGGGCGCGGCCTCACAGGAATGCGCGAGCGAACGGCCCTGTACGACGGGACACTTGAGGCAGGCCCGCTGCCGCACCCGCCGGGTGGCTGGCACGTCGAACTCCATCTCCCCAAGGAATCCACTCAGTGACGACCGTGCTCATCGTCGACGACCAGCCGATGCAACGCTTCGGCTTCCGCATGCTCCTGGAGAGCCAGGACGACATGAGGGTGGTGGGAGAGGCCGGCAACGGCAGCGAGGCGGTCCGTATGTCGGCCGAACTCCACCCGGACGTCGCCCTGATGGACATCCGCATGCCGGGCCTCGACGGCATCGAGGCCACGCGCCGCATCGTGGCGGCGGGCGAACGCACCCGCGTGCTGATCCTCACCACGTTCGACCTCGATGAGTACGCGTACGCCGGCCTGCGGGCGGGAGCCTCGGGCTTCCTCATCAAGGACGCCCTGCCGGAGGAGCTGCTCTCCGGCATCCGCGCGGTCGCCACGGGCGACGCGGTGGTGGCCCCGAGCCTGACCCGCCGCCTCCTCGACGCGTACGCCGATCACTTGCCGACGCGGGCGGGCTCGGACGCCGGCCCGTCCAGCGACCCTCGCCTGGCGGCGCTGACGGACCGGGAGCGCGAAATCCTGACCGTCATCGGACAGGGATGGACGAACGCCGAGATCGCGGCGCGGCTGCACGTCGCGGAGTCGACGGTGAAGACGCATGTGGGCCGGATCCTCGCGAAGACGGGTGCAAGGGATCGGGTGCAGGCGGTGATTCTGGCGTACGACACGAAATTGGTGAGGCCGGAGTAATTGCTTGACCCCGGGGTGCCGGGGTCAAGGGGGTGCCCGGGGTCAAGCAATTACTCCAGAACGCAGAAAACCCCCGCACCCAGAGGGTGCGGGGGTTTCCCGTCAATAATAGTTCGGCGGCGTCCTACTCTCCCACAGGGTCCCCCCTGCAGT